>NZ_CP072110.1:0-1200000 GCF_017638545.1 Psychrosphaera ytuae | reverse complement strand
ACCCTTGATGTAGTACAAGCCGCTCGCGCCGAAATGGATAAGATCCGTGAAGGTCTGCCAGAAGGTACACGAATTGAGGACTCATATGACTCTTCAGTGTTTATCGCTAAATCCATTGATGAGGTTTATAACACCTTAGGTATAGCCATTGTTTTAGTTATTTTGGTGATTTATTTATTTTTGGGTAACGTCAGGGCAACGTTTGTACCTGCTGTTACCGTGCCTGTTGCATTGGTTTCGACCTTCACCGTTTTAATGATTTTAGGCTTTTCGATTAACCTACTTACTTTGTTAGCACTGGTACTAGCGATTGGTTTAGTAGTTGATGACTCCATCGTAGTGCTCGAAAACATATATCGTCGAATGGAAGAGGGCGAGCCACCATTGTTGGCCGCTTACCGTGGTGCTCGAGAAGTTGGCTTTGCGGTTATTGCGACAACGCTTGTGCTGGTGGCTGTATTTATCCCGTTGGTCTTTTTGGAGGGCAACGTAGGCCGTTTATTTGTTGAGTTTGCTATTGCCGTAGCGGCAGCGGTTGTGTTTTCTAGTTTCACGGCCCTGACATTATCACCTATGTTGTGTTCAAAAATTTTAGAACACAAAGAACGTGGCTCTAAAGTCGGTAAATGGTTAGACAGTAGCTTTGCTAAGCTCGAAAATAGCTATGAACGCCAATTAGAAAAAACCGTCACAAACCGAACAGGTCTCATCGTCATAATGTTGATGGCTGTGGCCCTGGCATATGGTCTGTTTAAAACAATCCCTCAAGAATTAGCGCCTCAAGAAGACCGTGGTAATTTCTTCATGATTGTTCAATCTGCAGAGGGCGCAAGTTACGAGAGTAACCTAGCCAATATGAATGAAGTGGAAGAGCGATTATTAAAATATTATGAGCGCGGTGACGTAGACCGAGTGATAGTTCGTACTCCAGGTTTTGGTGGAGGTGCCGGTATTGCCATTATTGGCATGCCAGATTGGGGCAAGCGTAACAAAGACACTCGTCAAGTGATGAACGAGATCAATGCCGAAATGTCTGAGCTGACCGATATTCGTGCTTTCGCCATAATGCGCAGTGGATTAGGTGGGCGAGGCTTAGGCCGTCCGGTTCAGTTTGTTCTACAGGGAGACACATACGAGAATCTAGCTAAATGGCGTGACATTATATTGGCTGAGGCTCGTAAAAACCCTAAATTATTGCGTGTCGATAGCGATTACAAAGAAACATTACCACAGCTATTAGTCGAAATTGATACCTTACGTGCAGCTGATTTAGGCGTATCTGTAGCGGATATTGGTCGTACTTTAGAAGCTACCTTAGGTCAACGCAGAGCGACCACCTACATAGAGCGTGGGCAAGAATATGATGTGGTGCTTGAAGGACCCGATGAAGAATTTGCCACGCCTTCTGCATTGGATGATTTGTATGTTAGGTCAAAGACAACTCAAAAGCTAATACCTCTGTCTAACTTAGTTAATATCAAAGAACAGGCGACAGCAGGAACCTTAAATCGATACAACCGCATGCGTAGTATTACCATTGAAGCTAATTTGGCAGATGGTTATAAATTGGGCGAGGCACTAGACTTTTTGAATAAAGCTGTGGCAGAGAATATCAGTGAGGCAGTGCAAGTTGACTACAAAGGTCAGTCTGCTTTGTACAAAGAGTCAGGCAGCTCCATTGTATTTGTTATGTTAATGGCGATGGTCGTTACCTACTTGGTTCTAGCTGCTCAGTTTGAGAGCTTCGTTCATCCGTTAGTCATTATGCTGGCCGTACCATTAGCCGCAGTTGGTGCATTAATGGGTCTGCAGATAGCGGGCTTAAGCCTTAATATCTACAGCCAAATAGGCCTGGTAATGCTCATCGGTTTAGCGGCGAAAAACGGCATATTGATCGTCGAGTTTACTAATCAGTTAAGAGATAAAGGTGGTGAGTTCAAAGCGTCACTAATCGCGGCGGCTAAACAACGCTTACGTCCGATTGTAATGACGACGTTTTCCACCATTATGAGCGCAGTACCTTTGATGTTGGCATCTGGGGCCGGTGCTGAAAGTCGCGAAGTGATAGGTGTCGTGATTTTTGCAGGTGTTGCTTTCTCAACGGTTTTGACTTTATTCATTATCCCTATGGCCTATTATTCGATTGCAAAAAATACTGGCTCACCTAAGACAGTAAGCCAAAATTTAGAAAATCAAATTAACCAGCACCCTGAGTCATAGACACTCCAAGCCCTTATTTTTAAAATTAAAATAGGGGCTGGTACAAGGTTATCAAGAGGGTTATCAAGAGGGTGATTAATCGGTATATTAATCACCCTCTTTTCTTTATTCATTTGTCAAAACCTGCAATGAATAGCAACAGTAAATGATCAAAAGGAAGAACCATGACGTCGACTCAATTCGGTTTCTATCGTTTTTTAATAGTACTTAAACGTGTTGTATCACAATCCTTGATTGGCTTTTTTATACTGGTGGGAATTTCTAGCCATGCCATAGCCGAGCCTGGCGCTAAAGCTCCTGAGCGAAAAGCAAACGAAGGGATTCAGGCCGAAAGAATCATTCTTCGAGGTGGTATTTTAGTTAATGGTGAAGGCGCTCCTCCTCGAGGTCCAGTCGATATTTTGATTGAAAAGGGGCGGATCAAAAACATTCGTTCAGTGGGCTATCCAGGTGTGCCAATCAAAGAAAATGGACGCATTAAAGCAAAAGTAGGTGACAAAGAAATTGACGTTGAAGGACATTATATATTGCCGGGGTTTATCGATATGCACGGTCATATTGGTGGCTCGACAAAAGGTGTTCCTGCTGAGTACGTATTTAAATTATGGCTAGGCCACGGCATTACGACGATTCGTGAACCTGGTAGCTTTAACGGCTTGGACTGGGTACTTGAACACAAAGAGCGCAGCGACAAAAATACCATCGTTGCGCCACGTATTGTCCCTTACGTAGGTTTTGGGATGGGTAACAAGGGCCCTATTTATACAGCCAAACAAGCTCGGGCTTGGGTACAAAAAGTTGCCAAAGAGGGGGCAGCGGGGATTAAGTTTTTTGGTGCGACACCAAAGATCATGGACGCCGCATTAGACGAGGCCCAAAAACAAGGCCTCGGCACTATGATGCATCATGCACAACTCAATGTGATGAGCATGAATGTGTTGGACTCAGCACGTAAAGGCTTAACGACCATGGAGCATTGGTATGGGTTACCAGAAGCCTTGTTTGAAGATAAGGTCATTCAACACTACCCAGCTCAATACAATTACAACAACGAAATGCACCGCTTTGCGGAAGCCGGTAAGTTATGGGAACAAGCCACGGACGTAAATTCGCCTCATTGGCAGCAAGTTCGCGATGAACTTATTGACTTGGATTTTACCATTAATCCAACTATGACAATATACGAAGCTAGCCGAGACTTAATGCGTGAGCGTCAGGCCGTTTGGCACAAAGACTATACGTTACCGACATTGTGGAAGTTCTTTGAACCAAGTCGCTATGCCCATGGCAGTTATTGGTTTGATTGGACAACTGCTGACGAAATAAACTGGAAGAAAAACTATCAAAAATGGATGACCTTCCTAAATGACTATAAAAATCATGGCGGTCGAGTCACAACGGGTTCAGACTCTGGTTACATTTATAAAATCTTTGGTTTTGGTTATATCCGTGAATTAGAACTTCTTCAAGAAGCGGGCTTTCATCCCCTTGAAGTAATTCAGTCTGCGACACTAAATGGTGCTGAGGCGTTGGGGATGGCCGATGAAATTGGCAGCGTAACCATAGGTAAGCGCGCTGATTTAGTGATTAGTACTCATAACCCATTACACAATTTTAAGGTGCTTTACGGTACCGGGCATTATCAACTTGACGAAAATAATACCCCTACGCGTGTAAAAGGCCTAAAATACACCATCAAAGATGGCATTGTTTACGATTCTCAAAAGTTACTAGAAGACGTAAGAGAAATTGTGAAACAAGCTAAACAAACGCCTCAATCATAGGATTGAGGCCCTACGGTTTTAAATATTCAGAAGTAAAAGGTTTACCATGGCGTTGTCCTTACAAGAGCAGCTACTAAAAGCAGGCTTAACCAACGAAAAGAAAGCCAAAAAGGCAAAAAAGAACAGTAAAAAAACACGTGACTTAAAACGTGAAGTAAAAGCAGCTGCAGAAGAGAAGCGCCAAGCGCAGCTGCAAAAAGACAAAGCACTAAACGAAGAAATTAAACGCCAAGCTGAGCAAAAAGCCATACAAGCTCAAATCAAGCAATTGATCGAAATGAATAGCTTAGAACTGCCGGGCTCGAATAAAACCGTCACCTATAACTTTACTGACGACAACAAAGTCAAAACACTTGAAGTGTCTGACAAGATCCAAAAGCAATTAGCGAGTGGTTTATTGTCTATTGTACGAGTTAGCCAAGCTGAGGATGACTATGCGGTGATCCCAAGTGTTGTGTCGGACAAAATTGCCCTTCGTGATGAGTCTGTTTTAGTCGCTCAAAATCAATTAGAAGAGCCAGACGAAGACGATCCGTATGCAGACTACGTCATTCCAGATGACTTAATGTGGTAGTCATATATTGAGTTACGAGCGGTAAGAATTACTCTTGCCAATCGGCAAATCGCTCAACCAAAAACTCAATCGCCAGTCTAGCTCTTAGGGGCAAAAACTGGCGATTGGCGTAGACAATCCAAGTCGTTGCCTTATCACTCCAATACGGCTCTAAAATAGGCGTTAAGCTTTTGTTTTGTAAACTATCGCCATAACTAGAGCGCGGCATGTAACAGATACCCAACCCAGCCTCTGCAGCTTTGACTAAACTACGACCACTATTCGAACGCCACTTAGGGTGTACTTTAACGAAGTGCTCTTTTCCTTCAACTGTAAAGCGCCAATGCTCGTTGTTAGAAATAATACATGAGTGATTTTTGAGTTCATCAGGGTGTTGTGGCCTTGAGTGTTTCGCCAAATAACCTGGACTGGCGGCTGCTAGCATTTTACGGTCAACTAATCGTCGCGCGATGAGGGTTGAATCATTTAAGCGGCCATAACGAATCGAAAAATCAATGCCTTCCTGGATAAAGTCGGCCATGTTCGAATTAAAATCCATATCAATGGTTAAATCAGGGTGCAATGCACCAAATTCAATGAGTGCTGGTACTATGTATTGTTCTGCAAACTCTCCGGCAGCCGACACCCTTAGTGTGCCAGAAAGCGCTACCTGCTGAGAACCAACTTCTTCATTCGCATGAGCAATACCATCGAGTAATACCTGACAATGCTGGTAGTAGCGTTGGCCTGCATCGGTCATTTTAACGTTTCGAGTGCTTCGAGCAAACAGGGCTACGCCAAGTCTTTTTTCGACTTTTGCGATCTGGCGACTAACATGAGACGTAGAAACTTTGAGTTTTCTGGCGGCACTGCTGAAACCCTGCGTCTCCGCGACCGCAACAAACTCAGTGATACCGTCGAATGAATGGCTATTACTCAAAACAAACTCGCTTTTTTAAATAAGGATTTATTGTTGCAGTATAACAATAATGTTTTCTAAAAATAGCTAATTATCATCAAGGATGATGGGTATTAGACTGTGTGCATTAGAAAAGAAAACCCCAATGTTTGAGGGTTTAGTTTTAAATCAACAACTAAGGAAATATTATGTCAGCAAGTAAAAAGATTTTGGTCTTAGTAACCAACCACGCAACTTTAGGTGAGACGGACGAAGCGAACGGTACATACTCTCCTGAGCTAACCCATGCAGTAGATGTGTTTTTGGCGAATGGCTACGAGTATGATATTGCCTCAATAAAAGGTGGCAGCGCACCAATTTACGGTACTGATGTTGAAGGAGATGACGTCAACAAAAAGATCCTAGACGATAAAGACTTCCAAGCAAAAATGGAAAAAACGCTAGTGGCAGCCGATGTTGATTTTAGCCAATACCAAGCGGTCTTTTACCCTGGTGGTTTCGGCTTGTTATCAGATTTGGCCAGCAACGAAGAGGTTGCTAAACAAACTGCAGCAGTTTATGAAGCCGGTGCAGTTGTTGGTGCTGTTTGTCACGGCCCTGCGGGCTTGTTGCCAATTACGTTATCAAATGGCAAAAAGTTGATTGAAGATATTGCCGTTACTGGTTTTACTCGTGAAGAAGAAGTGGAGTTTGGCACCATTGAAAAAATTCCTTTCTTATTAGAGGAAAGCCTAGTCCGCACCGCAGGTCGTTACGTAAAAGTGGCACCTTGGGGCGAGTATGTTACTGCAGAAAACCGTGTTGTTACAGGCCAAAACCCAGCTTCAGCGCATGCTGTTGCAGAAGAGATGGTTAAGCAACTTAACTCATAATCTTATAAATTCTTCAATAAAAACAAAGTGTAACTCGAGAGAATTGGGATCTTGAGTTACACTCATTGTTTCTCTCACTTTATTCAAGATCATAATAGACAATCTATCAGGAGTCGTTATGTCAGAAGCTACTTCAGCAAATTCAATTCTCAGTTCGCTACTGTCAGATCCCACTTTAGTGGCATCTGGTTCTTATATCGATGGCCAATGGCAAACGAGTGAATCGCGTTTCAAAGTCACGAATCCGCTCAATGGTGACGTTTTAATTGAAGTCTCAGAAAGCACAAATGGTGAAGACATATCATTGATTGAGTCTGCGATTGCTGCGGCCAAAAAAGCGCAGCCTGATTGGGCAAAAAAGAGCAGTTATGAGCGTTACGACTTGATGATGAAATGGCATGACTTGATGCTTGAGCACAAAGACGACTTAGCGACGTTAATGACCTTAGAGCAAGGCAAGCCACTAAAAGAGTCAAAAGGTGAAATTGAATATGGTGCCAGTTACGTTAAATGGTTTGCTGAAGAAGGTAAGCGAGTCTACGGAGACACCATTCCTTCATTAGCTTCACATCAACAAATTAAGATAATCAAACAGCCTGTCGGTGTGGTTGCTGCGATTACGCCATGGAATTTTCCCAATTCGATGCTAGCTAGAAAAATTGCACCAGCCATAGCAGCAGGTAATACAGTCGTAGGTCGTCCAACAGAATTAACTCCTTTGTCGGCCCTGGCATTGGCGGTATTAGCAGAGCGAGCAGGGATTCCAAAGGGAGTCATTAATATTGTTGTAGGCTCGGACTCAAAGGCCATTGGTAAAGTGCTAACCGAGCATCCTGATGTAGATAAATTTAGCTTTACCGGCTCGACCAAGGTGGGTCAGATTTTAATGAAGCAATGTGCCTCTACTATTAAAAAAGTGTCGTTGGAGTTAGGTGGCAACGCTCCGTTTATTGTATTTGCTGATGCAGACATAGACGCAGCTGTTGATGGTGCGATTAAAGCTAAGTTCAGAAATGCAGGACAAACCTGTGTTTGTGTTAATCGCTTTTTGATAGAGGAGAGCGTACACGATGAATTTGTTGATAAGTTTGTCGAAAAAGCTCGCCAACTGAAAGTCGCTGGTGGCTTAGAAGAGGGCACTGACATTGGCCCTATGATCCATAACGAAGCGGCTAATAACATTAGAGATATGGTTCGGACCGCCGAAAAAGCAGGTGCAAAAAGAGTGTTTGGTGAACTGGTAGAGACAAACTTACAAGCTCCTATCGTATTGACGAATGTCAGTAATGACATGGAGATTGCTCAAAATGAAATCTTTGGTCCTGTTGCTGCCATCCAAAGTTTTAGCTCTGAGCAACAAGCAATAGATTTAGCCAATGACACTGAATATGGCTTGGCTGCTTATTTTTATAGTCTCAATATCAACCGAGTGGAGCGTGTTGCCGCAGGACTTAAATACGGTATGGTAGGGATCAACGAAGGATTAATCTCTAATGCCGCAGCGCCATTTGGTGGTGTTAAGCAGTCTGGGTTTGGCCGCGAAGGCTCGAAGTATGGTTTGGATGATTACATGAATATGAAGTATTTGTGTTACAACCACGGCTGAAGGCATTTGTTTTGAGAATGGGCTGACCATGAGTAGTTGGCTTTCTCTCGGCATTTTGTGTAGTTGCGAGCTCCTAACTTGGGTAGTCTAATCCTTGACCGCTTCAAGCACATCCATGTGACGCTTACGGCCAAACATCCTGTTTGGACTATCAAGTATTAGACTACCCAACTCAGGATCTGCAATTCACTCTTTGCGTTAATCTCCTCTGAAATAAACACCGCTCAAATCGGCGACTTTGGATGTAAGGGATGAGTATGAGTAGTTGCTTTTCGAGGTAGTCCACGCATGGATGCGTGGCCGTAAGCATTACAGGGATGTACTTGCGCGGCCGAGGAAAGCCAACTACTCATGCTTAGCCCATTCTCTGAGTAGGAGGTAAGAGAAGCAAGTTACCCAAGTTAGGAGCTCGCAACTGAAAAAAGCCAACTGCTTATGCTCAGCATGTACTCTCAGTGTGAGATTAAGGTGAGGTTCCCCCAACAAAAACCTTTTCGATTGAGCCAAGTCAGATATAATCTGAGCCGCGTTTAAACCGACAAAAACAAAACTCATCCTCACATGTACGAAAATATAAAAACAAAACTAAACAACCTAAAAAACAACAAAGTCTTTGAGCTAACTGTTGTCGCAGTCATCATAATTTCAGCACTTGAAATCGGTGCCAAAACATTTGCGTTACCAGACAGTGCGATTTCGGTCACTCATATTCTTGATATCTTTATTACCCTTTTCTTTTTGTTTGAAATTGCAGTGCGCTTTATTGCCGATGACGACAAAAAGAACTTCTTCAAAAAAGGTTGGAATGTTTTTGATACCTTGGTCGTTGCCATTAGTTTAATTCCGATTAATGACAGTGAGATGGCGTTGTTGGCCCGTCTTGTTCGCGTATTTAGAGTACTCCGAATGGTATCTGTAGTCCCAGAACTAAGAGTACTTATTAACTCGCTCATTAAAGCCTTGCCGCAGTTGGGTTATGTGGTGTTGTTGATGTTTATTATCTTTTACATCTATGCCGCAATAGGTAGCTTTGTCTTTAAAGACATAAACCCAACTTTGTGGGGTGATATCGCGATTTCGATGTTGACGCTGTTTAGAATCATGACCTTTGAAGATTGGACGGACATTCAATACGAGACGATGGAAGTTTATCCGATGTCTTGGATTTTCTATTTGACGTTCATATTCTTCACGGCATTTGCGTTTTTAAACATGGTCATTGGTATCGTCGTTAATGTAATGGAAGACGAGCACGCAAAAATGCGTCAAGCCAATGAAGAAGCCGAAGCTGCGCTATTGGAAGAGCAGTTAGAAGAACATGTTGAAGAACAAATAGCAGAACAGGTCGAAGAGCGTGTTGAGCAGAAAGTCGAAGAGCTCCGTTTAGAAATTCAAGAGCTTAAACAGCTCATCAAAGATCATGTCATAGCGGACAAAAGTAGCCGTTAATTTCGAATTTATTTTATGTGGTGATGAGATGACGTACGCACGCATATGTTCATCTCTTTACCTCTTTGTTTCTTCACCTCTTCACCCGCCCTCTACGAATTAGAAGTCTTAAATTGGATGCTTCTTGCAGTGAGTACAGATTCTAGTTCGCTTAAATTGGTATTAGGGATATCTAGGTAAATATCGACTTGATGATGGTATTGGACGTCTTTTACTTCGCCGTCTAACAGGCTGGTTTGATGACGTAGCCATTGCTCTTCTGCAAAATCAAGTTGTACAAACACATGGGTTTTTTCGACGATAGGATTGAGTAACTGGTCTTTTTCTGCAATTTGATAAGCTTGTTCGACCGCTTGAGAGTAAGCTCTTACTAACCCGCCAGCTCCTAGCTTTATTCCACCAAAATACCTTATAACAATAACCATGACATTACTCACTGGCTTGTGCTGAAGTACATTAAGCATAGGCTTGCCCGCGGTGCCACTTGGTTCACCGTCGTCAGACATGGCAGCGGTTTCGGCGCTTGCACTACTGCCCATAATGTATGCCCAACAATGATGTCTAGCATCTGGGTACTGATTTTTAGACTCAGCTAACCAATTCATGGCGTCCTCACGAGAATCAATAGGTATCAGCCAAGTGATGAACTGACTCTTTTTGATTTCTAATGGGTTTTTGACGACTGAGCTTAATTCAAATTGCATGTAATCACTTACTTAGACTAAAGCCATTGTTTAACTTTACGTAAATTGCTGTTAAGTTAGCTTTAATTGTTCAAAGGTAGCGCAATTATGCCATGGCAAGCTGTGTTACCGCTAGGCTGTAAATACGAAGTACGGAAAGAGTATGAAGGCAGTAAGACAAATATTAATTGTAGGGTTAATGATATTCGTCAATGGCGAAGTAATGGCTACGGATGGTGAAATTTTTAAATGTGTCGAAAACGGCATAGCTAAGTTTTCTGCTTATCCATGTAAAGACCCATCGAAGCAGCAAGAATATGACATCACTCGTTCTGAATCCATGTCTAGTTATTTGGAGCGCCAACAAAAAAAGCTGCAAGAGAAACTGGACGAACGTCAAGCCAGAGCAGAGCAATATATAGACGGCTACCCTGGTATGCCAGACAATATCCGAACGGCAATTTTGGACTGTAAAGTAGTTCGAGGCATGACTCGTAAACAAGTTTATATGTCTTGGAATGTCATGCCCGAAAGTAGCCGTAAGCAGGTGAGTGTGGCAAACTCCTTGACCTATTTCACCTACAAAAAAGCCCCTGTGTGCATGAACGAAAAGTTTCGATATGCGGATTTGACGTTTGATAACCGCACCAATTTACTGGTGGGCTGGAATATCCAATATTAAAAGAGTCTTGGATACACTCAATGAATTTTAACGAAAAAATAAAGATCACTCGCCCTTACTCTAAAAAAAACAAGTCCTCTGAAGGAACTTCGACCGACAAGAACGTCGTTTCAACATCTGAGGATAATGGCTATAAAGATGCATTTTATTTTGCGGATCAGTTTGAAAGTGATCGAGGCCGAATCATTCAATCTGCAGCAATACGCCGTTTACAACAAAAAACACAGGTTTTTCCTTTAGAAAAAAACTCCGCAGTCCGCTCGCGTTTAACTCACTCGTTAGAAGTTCAACAAACTGGGCGTCACATTGTACGTACAATTTTTAAAAAGCTGTCTAAAGGAGAAGCCGAGCGAATCGGGATCAGTCAATTTGAACGAGAAATTGAGACTTTAGTAGAAATGGCGTGCCTGATGCACGATATCGGTAACCCACCATTTGGCCACTTTGGAGAGTCGGCGATTAACCATTGGTTTGAAAAGCACTTAGATCAACATCATGTGTTTAGCCAAGCTAATGACAAAATGCTGGGGCTACAGCTAAAAATGGAACTCAAGAGTTTTGAGGGTAATGCTCAAGCATTTCGGATCATCTTTAATTTACTCAAGCTCAACTTAACCTTTTCTCAAGCGGCCAGTATTTTAAAATACACAAGAAGTGGCCTTGAGCGCAGACCAGAAAAAGACAAACCGCTCTCTTATCTCAAAAAGAAGGTTGGCTACTACTACTCTGAAATTGAAGACATCAAAGCGATGCAGAGTGAACTGGCAATAAAAGACGGCCATCGTTTTCCTTTGGCGTATTTAATGGAAGCGGCTGACGATATCAGCTATTGCCTTGCTGATATTGAAGATGGTGTCGAAAAAGGATTACTTGATTGCCCGTCATTGGCCAAAAAGTTACTAGATACGTTTAACAACATAGCTAAAGAACAAGCAGACACACCACTCAATCGCAACAAAACTTTCGCAGATGCCATTGATTATGCGCTTTATCGCAGTAATAAAGAGCCGGTTAATAAAGCCCATGAATTTTTTGTCTGGTTACGGGTACAGTTAATCCACCCTTTAGTAGAACATGCAGCAGATAACTTCATTGAAAATATTGAACAAGTCTATGACGGTAGTTTTAATTCAGCATTGTTAGAGGACGACAGTGTTTACCATCACGTCATTGAGACGTTTAAACAAGTCGCCATTAAATATATTTTTAGTACCAATGAAGTTGAAACAAAAGAGCTACAGGGTTATCGAATTATCACTGGTTTGTTAGATGCGTATGCGCCTCTATTAACTTATCCTCATGATAAGTTTATTGCAATGGTAGATGGCTCTGAACGAGGTGGCTTGATTGAGGCCCGATTGTACAAGCGATTACCTAAAAAGCACCTTAAAGCTTACTTACAGATAGTTGAGAGTTTGCGTGATAAACCAGATTTTAAGTTATTTGAGTTTTATTACCGTTGTCGTTTATTGCAAGACTTTGTTAGTGGAATGACAGACCAATTTGCTTTGGATGAAGCTGCAAAGTTTTCCTCGATATAACGGCAGACAAGTGACAAAAGACCCCGCTTGCAGTAGACTGCAAGCCTTATTTTTTATTCAGAATTTAAAAGCAAAGCACACACCATGACGGATATTAAGCAAGCGTTTGCAGAGATCAAACGCGGCGCAGATGAAATTCTGCCAGAACAAGAGTTATTAGAGAAATTAGAGTCTGGTAAGCCATTGAAAATCAAAGCTGGTTTTGATCCAACGGCACCAGATCTTCACTTAGGTCACACGGTTCTTATCAATAAGTTAAAAACCTTCCAGGACTTAGGTCATGAAGTTATCTTTTTGATTGGTGACTTTACCGGCTTAATCGGTGATCCGACTGGTAAAAGCGCGACTCGTAAGCCATTGACCAAAGAAGATGTGCTGCGCAATGCTGAAACATATAAAGAGCAGGTCTTTAAGATTTTAGACCCAGCCAAAACGACTATCGCTTTCAATTCAGAATGGTTCGATAAGTTTGGCGCTGCCGATATGATCAAACTTGCTGCCCGCCAAACGGTTGCACGTATGTTAGAGCGTGACGACTTTAAAAAGCGTTATGCTGGTGGTCAATCAATTGCAATTCACGAGTTTTTGTACCCGTTGGTTCAAGGTTGGGACTCAGTGGCGCTTGAAGCTGATGTCGAGCTAGGCGGCACTGACCAAAGATTTAACTTGTTAATGGGTCGTGAACTACAAAAAGAAGAAGGTCAAAAACCTCAAGCGGTGTTAATGATGCCACTACTTGAAGGTTTGGATGGCGTTCAAAAGATGTCTAAATCACTGAACAACTATATTGGTATTACTGATGCACCAAACGATATGTTTGGTAAAGTGATGTCGATTTCTGATGAATTGATGTGGCGCTACTACGATTTGTTAAGCTTCCGTCCTATCGCTGAAATCGAAGGACTAAAAGCAAAAGTGGCAGAGGGCGCAAACCCACGCGACATTAAGATTGACTTAGCCAAAGAATTGATTGCACGTTTTCATTCAGAAGATGATGCAGAGCAGGCGCATCAAGATTTCATCAAGCGTTTCCAAAAAAATGCACTACCAGATGAAATACCTGAGATGTCTGTATCAGCGACAGAAGCTATGCCAATTGCTAATCTATTAAAAGAAGCTGGGCTTGTTGCGTCAACATCTGAAGCAAACCGTATGATCAAACAAGGTGCGGTTAAATTAGATGGTAAAGAAAAAGTATCGGATGCCAAAATGATGGTTGAGTTAGGTACAACTCAAATTTATCAAGTAGGTAAGCGTAAATTTGCCAAAGTCACATTGGGCTAATTACTGCTTGTGATTATTTAGTAAATTCAGCACAAAGCCAGTCTGTGAAAACAAGCTGGCTTTTTTATTATTAGGAGTTATTTGGGGATATGAAAAACGCGTCAGTTGCGGCCATGTGCCGTGATTATTTTCAGTTAATTGATGAACCTGAGCGTGAGCTTGCCCACTGGTACTTTTGTGATAATCAAAAAGACGCTGATGAGTGTGCAGAGCTGGTACTACAAGGTGTTAAAAGAGCTACATCTCCTTCTTTGTGGTGGCATCAATCCTCTGGCGAGCCACTCGCCAAACCTGGCGATCTCAATGTTGTTACTAATTGGCAAGGAGATGCCGTGTGTATTATTGAAACCGTGGCAGTCAATGTTGTGCCGTTTTCTGAAATTACAGCTGAGTATGCGTTTTTAGAAGGTGAAGGCGATAAGAGTTTAAGCTATTGGCAACGAGTTCATTGGGACTATTATCACCGTGAACTCGAAGGGACAGGGTTTGTACCAAGCCAGACGATGCCAATTGTCTGTGAAGAATTTCGAGTGGTTTTTCCAACTTAAAAGCGAAGGTTTTTATTGACCGTTAAACAGAGTTTTCATTTGTTGCTCTGTGAGTGACTCTACCACTTCGATATTTCTCTCAGGTATCGCTTCTGAGTTTGGATACTGTTTAAGTACTCGGCTCATAGAGTCTTCTCTAATCAAATGAATAATGGGTACTGGCGAACGGTTAGTGTAGTTCTCTCGATCATTAACTTCGGTGCCATCAAATTGATAATTGGGATGAAAGCTGGCTAACTGAAATTTGCCCTCGTAACCGAAGTTTTCTAGTGTCATTTGGCAGACATCCAAAAAGCCAAGATAGTCATCAAACTGCTCAAGACCTACTGGGATGGCGAATAAGGTTGTGTCTGTTTCGGCTGCAGGTGTGTTTGCTAATAAGGTCATTTCTTCGATGAATAAATCAAGCAGTGTATTCGTGTCTGCGCTTGTCGCGATGCTTAATCTAATTTGATTTTGAGCACGTGGCTTTTTGGCAAACGGGCATAGGTTTAGCCCAATCACGACCGAGTCCAACCATTGGTAAATCGCTTGTTCTATTTTTGCTTGCTCGAGTGTAAATGATGTAGGCTGAGTCACGGGCATTAATCCAATTGAAATTGTTGCTTAAACAGTGATTGCGTAAATTGAGTACGTAGATAAAAGCCTTTAGGTGGGGCTTTGGTAGGTGCGCCGTCTGCGCCAATTGCATCAGTTCGTACTGAGCTGTCGGCTGCTTTAGGCCGAAGTTGTAACAATTGGCCATGCTTTGCAGTGATTTTATCGTGATGTCCTAACACAATAAGGTCTGTGAGCTCTAACCAATCGGCTTTAAGAACTTGTTCTGTGACTTCATCCATTTTCCACAAAAATGGCATCGCAACAGTGCGATTAGGGATAGGAATCTGACGCTCAGCAATAATCGGCACCCATAACACATGACTTAGTTTTTTATAAACGACACTGTCTCGCCACTCTTGGCCTGCAGGCATCATCAGTGGTGCGACTGAGACAAACGTAGTCTCAAGAGGTTTACCAAGCTGATTAATCGGAACCGTTTTTAACTCAATACCTAATTCTTGAAAATCTGGCTCGGGCAAATTGCCTGCACTTGCCCCTAAATACGCTTCGAGCAACTGACCGCTCCAACCTTTTTCTACTAACAAGTTTTCGGGTACTTCGACACCGAGTTCGTCAGCGAGCTCACCTAGGGTAAGGCCGGCCATCGCATCAATTCGATCTTGTAATTCTTCAATAGTTTTAGGCGGTTTGGGTAAATTCATAACAAATCGGTCAGTTTTTCTATGGCGATATTATCTCTATTCCATTTAATTGTGGCTAGCGTTAATTTGGGTTTGCGCTCGATGGGTGTTTGTGGAAGAATCAAATCATATATAAAGAAATATTTGACAGGTGAAACTGTGATTGATGCCGAGGGCTTTCGACCCAATGTTGGCATCGTGATTTGCAACCACAAAGGTCAAGTTTTTTGGGCACGCCGATACGGTCAGCACTCCTGGCAGTATCCACAAGGCGGGGTAGACGATGGTGAAACACCAGAACAGACCATGTACCGAGAACTTGAGGAAGAAGTGGGGCTTAAGCCAGAAGACGTAGAGATTTTGGCGGTGAGTAAAAACTGGTTGCGCTACCGACTTCCGAAAAGGCTGATCCGAAGAGACAGCATGCCGGTTTGTATAGGTCAAAAGCAAAAGTGGTTTTTATTGCGCTTGCGATGCAAAGAATCCGATGTAGATTTATTAAAGACGAGTCATCCTGAGTTTGATGACTGGCGTTGGGTTAGTTATTGGTACCCAATTCGCAATGTCGTCTCTTTTAAACGCGATGTATATCGTCGTGTAATGAAAGAGTTTGCTCCCATCGTCATGCCAATGGGAAGGCAACAAACGACCAAAGGTGAGTTTTCTGGTCACAAAACTTCTAGCCACAGATACAAGAGGCGTAGCCAGAAGTCCCATCAGCAAAGGAACAAGCAACAAAAACAACGATAGAGTTCAAATTGAAATCCAATGTTAAATGACCTTAGACGTATCACCCATAACTTTGTACAGGAGCCAAATCTTGAGTTGGCCCTTGGCAATTTGGTAAGTGACATAAAGGCTTGTTTAAATACCGATGTTTGCTCTATCTATCTCGTTGAGGACAAACAAAGACTCCTCAAGCTCCAAGCTTCTGACGGGTTAAACCCCAAAGCCGTTGGCAAGACGGTAATGCGTTTTGACGAAGGCTTAACTGGGTGGGTCGCCGAACGTGGCGAGCCCATCAAAGTTCACAATGCGACCAATCACCCTAGATTTAAACAATTTACCGACATAGAAGAAGACGTTTATTCAGGTTTCCTCGGTGTGCCGATCATGCATCGACGGCAAGTACTTGGGGTGATATCGATTCAACAAACCGAATCTCGTCATTTTGAACAGCAAGAAGAAGCGTTTCTGGTTACTTTGAGTGCCCAGTTGGCTTCTACTTTTGCCAACGTCAGTATTCGTCTTCGCAATGTTGGACAAGACTCTGCCGTTGATCATTCTGGTTTGGTTTTACAAGGTGTATCGGGTGCGAGCGGTATTGGTATTGGTCATTCTTATTTAGTCCAAACCAAAATTGAATTTTCTGATGTGTCGCTCAAAAAGGTAGCGGCGCCAGAACCTGAAAAAGCTCGCTATTTTAATGCGGTCGAAAAAACCAAAGCCGACATTATTCAAATGACTCAGCGTATGGCTGAGCAGTTACCCAAAGATGCATTAGCGATTTTTGATGTGTATCAGCAACTTCTTGATGCGGCGAGTTTAGGCAATGAAATCGTCGACAAAATCAATCAAGGTTGGTGCGCAGTATCAGCGCTAAAAATTGTCTCTGAACATTACGTCGCCGAATTCGAAAAAATGGAAGACCCTTACATTCGCGAACGCGCAGTGGATGTAAAAGACTTAAGTCGACGTTTGCTCGAGTATTTAACGGTTCAGCAAGGCGTCAAGCCTACCGTTCCTCACTCGGCGATAGTGATTGCCGAAGAAGTTACTGCCTCCATGTTGGCTGAGATCCCGCGAGAACAAATCAAAGGCATAGTTTCACTAAAAGGGGCAGAAAACTCCCACGCTGCAATAATGGCACGTGCACTGGGTATTCCTGCGGTTATGGGCCTTCGTGATGTACCTCTATTGTCCTTGGATGA
Source organism: Psychrosphaera ytuae (assembly GCF_017638545.1). Taxonomy (NCBI): domain Bacteria; kingdom Pseudomonadati; phylum Pseudomonadota; class Gammaproteobacteria; order Alteromonadales; family Pseudoalteromonadaceae; genus Psychrosphaera; species Psychrosphaera ytuae. Next base: position 1,182,687 of record NZ_CP072110.1, on the reverse strand, counting down.
CACTGACATTATCGTTGACGGTTATAGTGGCCAGGTCTTTATTACTCCCAACGAAACCATAGTCGAAGAATACAAAAAGTTAGAGTCGGAAGACATTGCCTTTACTGACCTACTAAAACGAGAAGCAGACGAGTTTGCTCAAACCTTATGCGGTCACAGAGTGTCTTTATACATCAACTCTGGTATGGGGTTTGACAGTGATATTGCCGAGCAACAACACATTGAAGGTATCGGACTTTATCGAACCGAATATTTGTTTATGATGCGTCAGCGTTTTCCGTCAGAGTCTGAACAACAATCGTTTTATCAACAAGTCCTGGCCGACTTTGAAGGTAAGCCAGTAGTAATGCGTACTCTAGATGTTGGTGGTGATAAACAACTGCCTTATTTCCCCATTGTCGAAGAAAATCCATTTTTAGGTTGGCGTGGTATCAGATTAACCTTAGACCACCCTGAGATCTTTTTGGTACAAGTTCGCGCTATGATCAAAGCAAACTTGATGACCAATAATTTGCATATAATGCTGCCAATGATTTGTGACGTCGGTGAAGTGGACGAAGCAAACCGATTGATTAATCAGGCGTTTAACGAAGTCAGAATCGAAGTCCTCGAAGCCGACCCAAATGCCAAATTGATCAAGCCGAAAGTCGGGATCATGATTGAAGTACCGAGTATGTTATTCCAGCTCGATAAACTTAAGGGCAAAGTGGATTTTTGTTCAATTGGTACTAATGATCTGACTCAATACTTGTTAGCCGTCGATAGAAACAACGACAAAGTAGCGTCATTATACGACTCTTATCATCCTACGGTATTGGCTGCGATTAAACGAATCGCTGATATGACTAAAGACGCTGGCATTCCTTGTAGCGTCTGTGGTGAGCTGGCAGGCGATCCAGGTGGTGCTATGCTATTAACAGGGATGGGCTTTACTCAACTTAGTATGAATACGCAAAACGTATTACGAGTAAAGTGGGTACTAAAAAAAGCCCAATTAGAATGCCTCGAACAACTGGTTGAAGACGTACTTCATTGCAACCGTCCTGATCAGGTAAAATTCCGAGTAAATCGAACAATCTTAAACATTGGCGCCGCTAGCTTACTCAGAGCGGGCAAATAAAGTTGGATATTCCGTGGTAGAAATTCTCTATTTTATGCCGTTTATAGGTATCATCGCTGGCTTTCTTTCCGGATTGTTGGGTATCGGTGGCGGTATTATAATTATCCCTGCCTTATTGTATTTGTTGCCTATCATCCCACAAGTAGATAACTCTAATGTCGCGCTGATCGCGATTGCAACTTCTCTGTTTACCATTTGTATAACCGCTTTTTCTTCTGGGCGCAGTCATTACAAACAAGGTAACGTCAGTTGGTCTATGGCCAAGCCTGTCGTTGTAGCTGTCGCGATTTCTGCCATCATAGCGTCACAAATTGCGGTTATGTTAACCACAGCTTGGCTGACAAAGATCTTTTCTATCTTACTTATTTTGTTAGCAATTCAAATGTGGCGTGGTAAACACGACGTTACCTGTGAGAAAAAAAGGGTAACCAAGACGCAGTTAGTGGGTGGTGGTGTATTGACCGGATCTTTGGCATCGCTGGCGGGACTCGGTGGAGGCGCTATTCTCGTGCCCTACATGACCTATATTGGCGTTCCTATCCGAAAAGCGATAGCAACAGCCGCTATCAGTGGAGTTGCGGTAGCCTTATTTGGCAGCATTGGCTATTTACTGGCTGGGTGGCAATGGACTGATTCTGTTTATTTTTGGGGTTATGTGCATTGGCCATCGGCGTTTACAATTATGGCATTCTCCTATTTTGCTGCACCATGGGGTGTGAAAGCAGGACAAAAATTGCAACAAGTGCAACTTAAAAAGGTATTTGCAGTCTTTATGATGTTGGTATCGGTTAAATTATTATTAGAGGTATTTCAGGTTTGGTAGATCCGATTATTTTTCCACAAATTGACCCAGTGATGTTTTCTATTGGGCCCTTGTCGGTACATTGGTACGGAATGATGTACTTAGTCGGGTTGGGCTGTGCATATTTTTTAGCGATGCGAGAGGTCAAAGCTGGACGTTCGCCATTTACAGAACAACAAGTCAGTGACCTATTGTTTTACGGCTTCATGGGCGCCGTTTTAGGCGGGCGATTAGGGTATGTGTTCTTTTATCAATTCGAACGATTTGTCGAAGACCCTATGTACTTATTTATGATCACTCAAGGTGGTATGTCGTTCCACGGCGGTTTGTTGGGTGTTTTGACGGTTTTGTTAATAATAAGTCGAAAGACCAAATTAAGCTTTTTACAAATCGGTGACTTTGTTGCTCCATTAGTACCAATTGGTCTGGGAGCAGGGCGTTTGGGCAACTTTATCAATGGTGAACTGTGGGGACGTACGACTGACGTACCATGGGGAATTGTGTTTCCAACTGGTGGGCCTTTACCTCGTCACCCGTCTCAGCTCTATGAGTTTTTCTTAGAAGGGTTAGTGTTGTTCGGTATTTTGTATTGGTTTAGTCGCAAGCCTCGCCAAGTCGGTGCTGCAAGTGGAATATTCTTATTGGGTTATGGTTCGTTCCGATTTATCGTTGAATACTTCAGACAACCTGATGATCATTTGGGGCTATTAACTTTAGGCATGTCTATGGGACAATGGCTGTCGCTACCAATGGCCATTGCCGGAGGAGTATTGATGGTTTGGGCGCTGAAAACTCAGCCTAAAGGTATCAACGGAAAATTAGAACAAGCAGCAGCGTAGGACGCCAGAATGAGACAGTATTTAGATTTGTGTCGTCGCATTATTGACGAAGGTGAATGGGTTGAAAACGAACGTACTGGTAAGCGTTGCTTAACGGTCATCAATGCCGAGTTAACCTATGATGTAGCCAATAATAAGTTTCCTCTTATCACAACGCGAAAAAGCTTTTGGAAAGCAGCTATTGCTGAATTATTAGGTTACTTACGTGGTTATGATAACGCCGCCGATTTTCGTGCGATAGGTTGTAATACTTGGAATGCTAATGCCAACGAAAACCAGGCTTGGCTTAACAACCCTCACCGCAAAGGTGAGGATGACATGGGACGTGTTTACGGTGTTCAAGGTCGTAAGTGGGCCAAACCAGATGGCGGTCATGTAGACCAACTTAAAAAAATCATCGATGACTTAAAAAAGGGCATCGATGACCGTGGCGAAATCCTCTCTTTTTACAACCCGGGCGAGTTTCATATGGGGTGTTTACGTCCTTGTATGCACACTCATACTTTTTCATTGTTAGGTGACACCTTGTACCTGACCAGTTATCAGCGTTCTTGTGACGTTCCGTTAGGGCTGAACTTTAACCAAGTGCAGTGTTTTGTTTTATTGGCACTGGTTGCACAGATAACTGGGCATAAGCCGGGTAAGGCATATCACAAAATAGTCAATGCTCACATTTATGAAGATCAGCTAGAGCTAATGCGTGATGTTCAGCTTAAACGCGAACCGTTTGAGCCACCACAACTTAAAATTAACCCTGATATTAAGTCATTAGAAGATATAGAGACTTGGGTTACTCTAGATGACTTTGAGGTTGTTGGGTATCAACACCATGAAGCGATTCAATATCCTTTTTCGGTGTAATGTGTCATAACATCAAATAAAAACGGAGCACCAGCTCCGTTTTTATTAGTAGGCTTTTATGCTGTCCTTATCAAAACAGACGGAGTAATTCTGCAGTGTTCTCTGCCATTGGATATTCACCACTGCTCCAACCTAATCTGACAAACACTAGTCGTTCTGATGGGATTATCATCACAAATTGCTTTCGGTTTCCCATCATGGCGTACGCGTCTTTCGGCAATTGCGGCCAGCGTAACATGTCGTCACCTCTATTGAGCCAAAATTGATACCCGTAGGCCTTTTCGTTTTCGCTTTGATTAGGAGATGTCGCTCGTTTGACCCAGTCGGCTGACAACAAGCGCTGGTTATTAATTTGCCCCTGGTTTGCCATAAGCCAACCTAGACGAGCCCAATCTTCTGCGGTAGCAAATAGGTATGAGCTAGCAATAGGAATACCACTGGCATCGGGTTCAAAAAATACCTTTTTAATCCCAAGGGGTTTTAATAATTCATTGTCCATAAAGGCATAAAGTGAATCGGGTTTATCGTTAAATGATTGAACTAAGTAACGTGCGAGCAAATTACTTGTCCCCGACGAATACGAGAAGTGACTGCCAGGCTTGTGAGCCAGCGTACTTTGCAGAGCTACTTCAGAGGCACTTGGCGCGGTGAATAACATGCGGGTCGCATCGCTGCCTGGTGCGTAATCTTCACTAAAGTCTAAACCACTAGTCATCGTAAGTAGTTGCTCTACGGATATTTCTTTTCGTTGGTCTTGCCATATTTCAAATAAGTTATTTTGCTGAGGATTAAGTATCTCTAAATATTCAGCTCGCCCCGCGGTCATCGCTATGACACTTTTGGCCATCGACCAACCAAGTAATAATGTATTGTTGTTAAAGCCAGACGCATAAGATTCGGCTAAGAGCTTGCCATCCTTAATCACCACCATAGCTCTAGATTGGAGACCCTGTTGATTGTCCCGCTGGCGTATTTGATCGAGTCCTTGTTGAATCTTGATGTCGATGTCACCTCTGGCACTACCTTGGGGCCACGATTGCTCTGATGCTAAACTATCACTTAAAAAGCGCGGTGATTGAGGCGTTTGACTATCGGTATTTTGAGCTTTGTTGTAACCTTTATATTTGACTGAACATCCATAACGCGGTTCGAATTCAGCCACTGTCTCTGCAAGTCCATATAAGTTAGCAGTTACACGTTTGTTTTTACTAAAGTCTAATTCGACTAACTGAGTGACTGGCGAATAAGAACTTAAATCCTGTCTAATTTGCGATTCCGAAAACCCACTAATGAAATGGCCGCTACAAGCGATCTTTGCACTTAAGCTAGTTGCCACTTTTACGGCATGACCTAGGTGCCAGATATTAAACCCCAAAACAAGTGGTGGAATTGCGAACAAAATAATTAACAAAGTAAATAAAGGCAAAGCGAGCTTTTTCATGTGTTTCTCAAAGTTAATTAACATAACTGATAGTTGTATTTTGTTATACCGAATTGACAAAAGTGTTTCACTAATAAAAACAATAAATTAAACAAAAAATAACAAAACTGTCATCGTACATATTTTGTAACATTTGACTGTGAGGTTTCTGCTTAAACTTATATTTTGGGAGATAGACAAAAGGGGCTCATATGATAATCTAAATTTACGACGTCCGATGTGTTGTGGTTTTTACATCGGATATTATAAATTTAAGAAACCATTATGAATTACGTAGCACTAGCGATTCCGTTTTTCTTACTGCTTATTGTCGTCGAATTAATTGTTGATCAATGGCGCAAAACGAAAACGTACAGCATTAACGATACCGTAAACTCTCTCCACGTTGGTATTCTAAGTCAAGTCTCCGGCCTCTCTCGAAAGTTACTTCAATTTAGTGCATATGCTCTACTGTTTGAGCACGTAGCAGTGTTTAATTTAGGCACTGAGTCGGCGTGGGTATGGGTTTTTGCGTTTGTGGCATATGACTTTTGCTATTACTGGTACCATCGGATGTCACATGAAATCAATGGTCTTTGGGCTGCTCATGTGGTTCATCACCAGTCAGAAGAATACAACCTAAGCACGGCGCTACGACAGACAAGTGGCGGGATTGTAGGTTTTGTTTTTTATTTGCCCTTGGCCGTTATTGGCATCGATCCAGTTATATTGATTTCGGTTGGATCTCTCAATCTCATATATCAATTTTGGGTTCACACCCGTCACATAGACAAAATGCCAAATTGGTATGAAGCAGTATTTGTAACACCCAGTAACCACCGGGTTCATCACGCACAAAACCCTGTCTATTTAGATAAAAATTACGGCGGTGTATTCATTCTTTGGGATAGGTTTTTTAATACTTACCATCCAGAATTAAAAGATGAGCCAGTAATTTTTGGGGTGACTAAACCGCTTGCAAGTTGGAATCCAATTTGGGCAAATCTAGAAGTATATTGGGGCTTGTTGCTCGACTCATTACGCACCAAAAAGTGGTCAGATAAATTAAAAGTTTGGTATGCAAGGACTGGCTGGCGCCCCGCTGATGTCAGCGACTCACACCCATACCCCAAATTCGATCCGTATAAATTAGTTAAATATGATGTTGAATCGACTTGGTCACAAAAACTATATGTACTGTTTCAACACTTGAGTACGTTGGGCTTTGTGTTGGTCATTTTGTACCAAGCGCCGGGAAAATCAGCGGCCGATATAATGACAACGTTATTTGTTGTGGCCTATGGCTTATTTAGCTTGGGTATGATCCAGCAACACCAACGCTTTTCTTTTGTTATCGAATTTATAAAACTCATGATATGGGGCGCATTTGCGCTGTATGGCCCCTTCGTCTACCCAGTCAGCGCGACAATTATCGCTTTATGGTGTGTGGCTAGTGCAGTTTGGCTCGTAATTAGCTACAAGTTTGTAAATAAAATAATAATTAAATCAACTGTGTCAGGGAATTAACACATGCAGTCAAAAGATCAAAACGCATTCAATACGCCTCATTATTCTAAACTAACACAAGCAATTCTGGGTGCGCTCACTCTTGTTTCTACCTCGACTATGGCCAATGAAACTGATGCCGAAGAGAGCACAGCTAAAAAAGAAGGCTTAGAGGTCATTCAAGTTACTGCCCAAAAGCGCGTTGAAAGCATTCAAGACGTACCTATTGCCATTACTGCATTTGGTGATGCTGACATTGAAAAAATGGGTATTCAAAACGCCAATGATTTAGGCCTTTTGACTCCGGGCCTCGAAACAAATAATGCGACAGCGACGCAGACCACTTTTAATATTCGTGGTATTACGACTAATGACATGGGTATCGGATTAGACGCTGCAGTTGCCGTGTATATAGATGGTGTTTATGTCGGACGTCGAGGTTCATCCAATATAAACTTTAATGATGTTGAACGGGTCGAGGTGCTAAAAGGTCCACAAGGTACCTTGTTTGGTCGAAATGCAGCAGCTGGTGCGATTCACATCATTACTAAAAAGCCCGCAGGCGACAATGAGGGCATGGTTAAATTTACCATTGGTAATTATAACAAGCGCAAAATCGAAATGTCCGCCGACTTAAAAATAAACGAAGATTGGTCATTCCGAGGTGGCTTTAATTCTAACTATCGCGGTGGCTATTTAGATGTTGTAGATAGTAAAGAGCGATACGGTACCCAAGAAGACTGGTCTATTCGTGGTTCATGGTTATGGAACAAAAACGCAGATACAGAAGTTATTATTCGAGCTGATTTTAACGATACTAATCAGCAAGGTAGACCAGCTGTTACATTAAACACGAGTTTTGGTAGTGGCGACCCATTTGCGCCTATCGAATATGACTTTGAGGGCTTAGAAACACGCGAAGCATATGGTGCGTCAGTTGAAGTTAATCATGACATGGGTGATATGACGTTTACTTCGATTTCTGGTTTTAGAGCATTTGAACGCTACAATGCGATGGAAGATGATGGTTCTGCTTTTACTAGAGCTTACTTCGAAAGCATTCTAATTGAAGACCAAACTCAGTTAAGCCAAGAGTTTCGATTAGTGGGTAGTCATGGCGACCTAAAATGGACAGCAGGCTCGACTTTTTATTATGAAGATATCAAACAAGACGTTGTCGCGACTTTTAATACATTGAGTTTTGATTCATTGGCAGTGGTTCAGTTAGGCCTTGACCCGCGAATTGTACCTGACTTCCCATTTGGTCAAGGTGTTGCAGGAGCTTATATGACACTAGGTCCATTAGAAGCTCAACAAGTGATTGGTCGTGAAATTCAGCGTCGAATGATGGCTGGTGAGAGTTTTGAATCTGCTCAAGCCGCAGTGGGCAACGAACTTGTTAATGCCAATATCACACGTTTATTTGGTCAACACACAGAAACGTTTGAACATTCAGCCACGACTACGAGTGTGGCACTTTACTTTGACGGTACTTATGCTGTTACTGATAAGCTTGATGTCACTTTAGGTGGTCGTTTTACCTATGACGATAAAGAGTTTTCTTTATTCTCAGCGCCACAAAACTTCTTTACTGTGCCATATGAAAACTTAGGTGAAGTACCTTTGGCCGTCGCTTTTCAACCTGAGCAAGCTGAGCAGGCAGAAAACTGGTCTAAGTTTACACCTCGCTTTGTTATCGACTACAAGTGGACCGATTCGTTTATGACTTATGCGTCATACGCAGAAGGCTTTAAGTCGGGTGGTTTCAACGGGTTAGGTGAAGCTCCTCCAGTAAAAGAGGAAACAGTTACAAACACGGAAATTGGCTTTAAATCTAGCTGGTTTGACAATCGATTCCGCTTAAATGCGTCGGTATTTGATTACGAATACACAAACTTACAACAATTAGAACTATTTGGGTCGCCAGTACCAACCTATAACTTGCGAAATGTCGACGCAGAAGGTGATGGTTATGATGTCGAAATGGTTTGGCAGGTTACCCCAGATTTAATCTTGACGGCAAACCATGGTAAGACGATAGCGGAATACACTAAGTGGGACTTCTTCCCTGGTGAAGATCAAAGTGACAGCCGCGTAGGCGAACCAATCTCTGGTATGCCAGAAGGCCAAAGCAACGTTCGTTTGGATTACTTTTTTGAAGGCTTAAATGGTCAGTGGAATTTCCATGTAAGTTGGGCTAAAACAGGTGAAAGAACGCAAGGTGTAGAGGGACCAGAACTCGCAGTGATGCCATTTGAACCGGGTAGCGTAACGGGTATTAACCCAAATGGACGTATCTCAGGTTACAGTCTTGTGAATACACGTTTAAGCTGGCAAAGTGACAATCATCCAATTTTTGTTGCCGCTTATATAAGCAATGCAACGGATGAAAAATACTTAATTCAAACTGGTGGACAAGCAATGGCTTTGGGTTCTCCGATAGCTACGCCTGCGCTACCTAGAATGTTTGGTTTTGAATTTGGTATGGAATTTTAAATCGTAAATACCTCGATGTATTCGCGTTGAGTCGCATAGAGCGACAAACAGAACAGTGCGAAATGAGGCCCCAGGATAAGCTCTGGGGCCTTTTTATTTTAAGGAATGTATATGCAATATATAGACAGTGCAGCTGAAGTACTGTTGTGTTTGGTATTAATTAGTTTTGCGTTTAGTGTAATTAAATCAACGCGCTTGGCGAGCCCACACCGATTTTGGTTGGCGTTAGCCTTGTTGTTTATCGCAGTAACTGCGGCGTTTGGTGCCGTTCGTTTTGCTGGAGAGTTGTCGGTTGTACCTACCCATAACTTGTTATCACAACTAAGTACCCAAGTAGCAATGGTTGTTTACGTATGCTTATTACCTGTGATTCTTATTAGCTATACTGATAGTGAAGCATCCGTTTGTGATCGCAGGGGACAGTTAGATGAATTAAAGATAGCACGGGCTGGGATTGCGCTGTTACTCATAGGATTACTGATTGCCGTAGCTCGAGGGTTGATGTCAATTTCTCTACCGTCATTGTTTACCGATATCGTAATTTTTTTGGGCATGGTGTTGTTTTGGCTTCAAGTTCGAATGAAGATGTTGGCTGTTGTGGCCACGCTTTGCTTGCTTCTTGTGCCTTTAACCACCTTGCTGCCTGTTGATGACGATATTCATATGGCATTATTTCACTTGTTTTTAGCGGTACATTTTGGACTGGTTCGTTGGGCTGTTTTTTCTCACAAAAATCACACAAACCCTGCGCATTTGTCGAAGATTGATTTACAATCCAAGGTGAATCATCAAAGAGGCGTGTTATGAGTTTAGATCAACAAAGAATGACCGAGATCGCAAGTTGGGGTCAAGACAAGCGTTTGAAGTATTTGTTAAAACAAATGATCGAACAACAACAAGTATGGATCTTAACCGACGAACACGGTGCGGTAATGCTGACTACTGAAGACGAAGACTGCATTCCAGTGTGGCCTCATCAGGAGTTTGCAATGCAATGGGCAACCGGTGACTGGCAAGGCTTCGAGCCAAAGGCAATTAGCTTAAAAGACTGGCAATCCAAATGGACGCACGGGTTAGAAGACGATGAAATTGCGGTGGTTGTTTTTCCACTTCCAGAAGAAGATGGGATCTTGTTAGACCCAGCTGAACTTCACTACGAAATTGAAGAGCAACGACGCAAAGTTCATCCTTAAAATCTTGCTATTGATAGACGTCATTGGCAATGAGCCAGTTATTGCTTGTGTAAAAAAATGACGTCTTTATCGACAAATTCTACCGAAAATCCAAACTGTTGAGCAATCCACTCAAAGGTTTCTTTACTGTAAAACGAGACATGAGTTTGGTCATTTTTATAATGCCAATGGGCAAACCTGTCTTGGTCTATAACCAGTTTTGTCATAATTGCTATTATGCCGCCAGGTTTGATCAATTGCAGTAATATTGGCAAAGACGCCTTTGGTTGATTAAAGTGTTCGACAACTTCTGTGCAGGTAACAAAGTCGTATTTTTTGTTGAGCTTGTCAGAGTTAGGATAGTAATAAATATCGTATACATCGGTATCGATGCCAAGTCGATTTAGCTCTGTAGCTAAAGCTGGACCTGGGCCACAACCAAAATCTAAACCTGATAAATTTGCATTGCTTTTATGTGCCGGTTTGATTAAAAGCTTATCGTTCGAAACCGAACCAAACTCTTCCGCTTTTTCTAATTTACCCAGTGCCGCTAACAGAGGTTTACCTACTCGACTAAGAAATCGGAGGTAGCCTACATCACTCACATTATTTTCGTGTTTGTCGTATTCGGCCTTTTCATCATCGCAAGATAAATGCTGGTGTAGAGGTACAAATACTAGATGACACATTGAGCACTTGAAGTAATCTCTGCGTTTATCACTGTGATAAGCGCTGACTGCTGTCGACTCACATAAAATACACGAATTAGACTCGCAGCTAGAACCAGAAGTGCTCATAATTTCCTTTACCAAACCCTTGAATTAGCTTTTATCAAAGCCAAGCATCTTCATATATTTAGCCATGTCTTCTGCCGAGGTAGCAGGACGTACGTTTTTGTCGATCATGACAATTTTGCCTGTTTTGTCGATGTAAAATGTATGGCGCTTGGCGTAACCCATAAAGCTAACATCGTATGCATCAGCAACTTCACCTTCTGGATCGCTTAACAAAGGAAAGTCTGCTTTGGTTTCTTGTGCAAAAAGGGTGTTATCCGATACATCATCTGTACTGGCCATGAAGTATTGGGCGTTGAAATTTTTAAGTAAGTGGCCGTTTTCCGCTAATGATTTACATTCGATGGTACAGCCTGATGTAAAGGCTTTGGGAAACCAAGCAAGAACAACGGCTTTGTTTCCTTTGTAATCAGAAAGTGAGTAGGTTTTACCGTCACTACCAACCATACTGAAATCGGGCGCCATATCACCCACTTTCAAATCAGCCGATGCAGCACCGCTAAACAAAAGCGTTGCAGATAACGCGATTGTAGATAAAAGAGATTTAACCATGATGTTGTTCCTTTCGTTTTGTCGTAGACAACTTTTATGTGGAGTTGTGTGATTAACGCTTTGTTTTACGTCATTTTAATCACGATCGATCAGCGCGTTTTGCAACAACCTTGAACTGACTGATGACAAAATCAAGAGTTACAGAAAACGGTAGGTTTGCCAATATATTTTGTTTTGCAGGAGCCGAAATCTTCCAACCAAACGGAGTCATAGTAAGTAGGTCAGACACTGCACTTGCTGTCGTTAAAGTGATTGTTTTATTTATACGTTGTTGCTCAACCACATCAAAACCCACAGGAGGGGTAGGCGAGGTGTGTTGCTCTGGTGTTGAGTAAATAGCTTTCTTTAGTTCTATCAGGTGATCAGGACCTGGTGCGACTGAAACAATACAGCCTTGGTCAGTTAGTATTCGTTGGCATTCTTCACCCACAAGAGGGGCAAATACATTGGCAATAACGTCAATTTGTTGATCGGTAAATGGCAAATGCGCATTAGTTGCAACGGCGTAGTGAACGCCTTTATTGCGTTTGGCTGCGTATTTTACTGCCGCTTTGGAAATATCAATACCATACGTTTGAGCTGAGGTCGCAACTTGTATCGCGTCTGTGTAATAGCCTTCTCCACAGCCAAGGTCAACTAAAGTTTGTGGGGATAGCTTTTTTATCGTATCGACCAGACTTTGTTGTAAAAATTCATACGCACCTGTTTGTAAGAACGCACGACGAGCTAATACCATATCTTTATCGTCACCCGGTTGAAGCGATTTCTTTTGCTGAACAGGGAGTAAGTTGACGTAACCTTCTTTAGCGTAATCAAAACTGTGATTTTGTTCACACTTAAGCGTATTGTCTATTCGCGACAGTGGTGCAGAGCAAAGAGGGCAGGAAAAAGCAGCTGGTAGAGTCATAACAGGTCTTTGGGCTTTTAAAAGTAATACCGCAATTATACCTATAGGTTATTCAATATGATAGAAACGGTAGGATAAGAAATGTTGTGGGTATTTTTATAATTGGCGAATAAAACAGCGAACAGGCCAAAAAAGTGAAAATAGTTGTTTTTGAGGCTTTACCTTGACCGTTGGCTGAGTATAATTGCCGGACTTCGATGCAGGGGCGTAGTTCCAATTGGTAGAACAGCGGTCTCCAAAACCGATGGTTGGGGGTTCGAGTCCCTCCGCCCCTGCCAAGTCGAAGAAGACCGATTTACAAAAAGCACTCATTGAAGTGCTTTTTTGCATTTTGGCACTTAGAACAGCGGTCTCTACTTTTCTCCTAACACCTTTTTGTCATACCAGTATTGATAGTTCGGGTATTCACTCATCCAGAAATCAAGATGCTTCTGATAGCTTTCCGAGTTAATCACTTTTGTTTTGAGTGCCTCGTTAATGACCTTTAGAGCCTCCGTTGAAAATTCAGGATTTTGTGCGGAGCAACCAACAGCTCCAACGATAAATTGTTCGGCCTGCTTAATCGGTATATAAGTTAGATTGTTATAACCTCGCTTTTTAAACAATTGGAGTGTGGTCGGATAGTCAATCGTATAATCAATTCGTCCACGTGACATTAGCTCAGCAATCGCCGTTGTTGACTCATTAGAATTATGAGAGAAGATCGCATTTCTAAAGGCTGGTAAAGGGCTAATAATACTATGTAATTCGCCGTATCTTCGCGCCGCCTCTTTGCCGAATTTCCACTGGGGGTTATTCATTAACTCAACAATGTCGATTGGCGAGTCTCCTACATTTAACTTTTGAGCAAGCTCTTTGGTCGTGATTAAAACAAATGGTGGAAATATAAGAGCTGGTTCTGAATAAATAACTCTGTCTGATGGTTGGGCGTTGTGAATCATGCAAGGAAAGCAAACGGAGTCACCTGTGGCGAGCATCTTTCCGATTCGAGTTTGTGGAACTACGTGCGTTTCGAAATGAACGTTTTTTATATTGGATTGAAGGTGCTCTACTAGTCCATCACAAATACCATTACCGGCTAACGAGCCTTGTGAAATGTGGAAAGGAGGCGTATCACTAACCAACCAAGTGATGTTTAACTTAGGCTGGGTTGCCATACTTGGCAGACTTATAAATAAAGTGATTAAAAATAGTAACGTCAAAAATCGCACACAGACCTCTTTCATATACATCAGAGAAAGATACACAATAAATACTGTACCTAGTTAATATACGCTTTCATTATAAAGCGTCAATCTCAATGGCTAAAAAGTCACAAATCGGATAACATCTGAATTAGTTTAAGAAGAAGGCATATTATGTATACCGCACATCAGATAGATTGTTTAAAGCAAATGGGAGTTGAGTTTTTTAGTACTCGCAATGCAACAATTACAGATACTGCCAATGTCAAACAAGGGGCGCGAACTGTAATCGAGGAAGAACTCTCAATCGAGTTTGCAGATACATTTATCACAGATCTCAAAGTGCTCTTTCCAAAACTTCAGGTTGAAGGTTCAGTCTTAAAGCTTAGTGATAGCTTTAAATGGCGCTTTCAGCCTGGCACGACTCGTTTAATTGCAACCAAAACACAGTTGATTTCCCCAGCAATAGAATCACTAACTGTAAAAGACTGGCAACAAATTTGGAGTCATTTGTCGTTACATTCCTCGTTTTGATGTACCTCAGATTTAAGACGTAATTTTGAAAACTAAACTCGAAGAACTTAATCATTCCCATATTTCTGAATTAGCAGCGATAGAAGTTTCTGCCCATGTCACACCATGGACAGAAAAGATTATTCGGCAAAGCTTTGGGCCAAGAAGTCACAATGTTGGTTTGTTTGAGGTGGATCGAGGCCAATACAGGTTGATTGGATACTATTTTTCAGACCATATTGCTGGGGAAGTTTCGTTAGAAAATATTTGTATTTCTGAAGCATACCAGGGGAGAGGATTAAGTAAATTGCTGATGGCAAACCTTATTGAGCACAGCAAACAAATCGGCGCGACAGAGATTTGGTTGGAAGTGCGTTCCTCTAATACCCCAGCGATCGCACTTTACGAGGCTTATGGATTTTCTCAAGAGGGCGTGAGATCCAAATATTACACTATCCCCGACTCTTCACTTAAAGAAGACGCGCTAATGATGAAATTAGCGCTTTGAGAGATATGTTTTACTTTGATACAGCATTAAAGTGACGTTGCATTACCTGAGACTAACTCAGCGGTTGGCAAAGATGCAAAAGCACCTTTTGCTTGGCTGGTTAGAGCACCGCATTGGGCTCCAAATTTTGCCGCATTTATTGCGAGTTTCTCAGTACTAATTCCTTTCAATAAACTGGTTTCGTCTAGGCTAGTTAAATCTGAAATAGCTTTCAAAAAGCCAGCAATAAAGCTATCTCCTGCAGCTGTGGTATCGACAGCTTTTATGGTCGGCACCTTTGTTTCGGCTTGAAAATCAGATGATAATAGTTTTATTTCATTGGGGCCGTCAGTAACAATAATGAGCTTAGGTCCAAGAGCCAGTAACTTTTGTAGGTAAGTTGGATATGGGGTGTCTGACAAGTCGGCTAAGTATTCGGCCTCTTCTTTACTCACTTTAATCAAGTTTGCGTATTGTGCTGCCACTTCTACGCGCTCGGTAAGTTGAGTCATATCTTGCCACAATTGAGCTCTAACGTTTACATCAAAGCTTATGAGTGTGTTTGATTCTTTAGCTTTTTTTAATGCGTACTCTGTGTGTTGGTACATTAGCTCGGTAGTTAAGGTGTTAGAACAAAAATGCATAATATCCATTTCTCGCCAGTCTATGCGCTTTAGAGTGTCTAAAGAATATTGAGTATCAGCGGTATTCTCTCGATAAAAGTTAAACGACCGCTCGCCATCAGAGTCCAATGTAACTAAAACTAAAGCAGTGCTTTCGTCTCGTAACTCAACAAAATCCTGTTTAACGCCAAACTGTGTTAAATCGTGACTGAGCTTTTGACCAAGGTCATCCTTACTGAGACCACCGGCAAAAAAGCTAGAACCTCCCAACTTACTGTATGCTACGGCAACATTCGCAGGCGCACCTCCAGGCAAGGGTAAATATTGGCTGGCAGTGTTGTCTGTAGGGATAAAATCGATGAGGGCTTCACCAAAGCTCAACAGTGTGTGCATATAAGACTCCAAAAAAATGGAGGCCTAAGTGGCCTCCTTTGCACAATTATATTTAAAACGTGTATTTAAAAGTCAGACTAGAAGTTCGACCATTGATAGCACGGGCTCTGATAATGTTGTTATCAGGAACACTTCCTTCTTCTGCCTCGGTTATACCGACGGTATCAAATAAGTTGTTGATATTAAGTGATACAGACAGGCTTTCTGATAGGAAGTAAGACGCAAATGCATTTACTTGTGTGTAGCCATCAAATTTGAGGTCATTGTTGTCTTGTGCATACGCATCCGTAGTACCGATGAAGCTCAAACCGGCTGAGCCTTTTTCATAGTTATAACGAGTGATTAATGAGTAAATGAAATCAGCTTGGCGGCGTGGTGTATTACCCACTACATCTGGGTTTATTGCATCTTCACTAATTTCCGCATCAGTCCAAGTTACACTACCTCGGATATCAAAGTCACCGACATAATAGACCCCCTCAAGTTCTAGGCCGGTTGCATCGTATACGCGATCAAAGAACTGCTGACTCGTAGCTTCAAAGTTTTGCTCTTCAGTCTCTGCATTAAATAGAGTCGCAAAAAGCGAAAGTTTATCTTGTCGATACTTAACACCGACTTCAAATTGATCGACTTCATCAACTGCGTCTTGGGCGGCTACGCTTCCGTCAGCATTGACTTTACCAAATAACAGGCGATCTGCATTTGCACGTCCACCGTGACTCAAGCGACCGAATACAGCTACGTTTTCGTCAATGATGTAGTTCGCGCCAATTGAGTAAGATGTGTAACCCCAGTCATAATTGATTGGCATTGGATTAGCGTTATCAATTGAAACAACATCCATCTCTGGTCGACTAATTACACCATCTCGGTTCATATCCACAGTAGATGTTACGGCGCCCGCATATGTTCCGCTAGCCTCGCCGTTATCACGACGAATACTAACATCAATAGTTAAGTCATCTAATTGAGTCGTAACAGCAATATAAGGTGCGGTAATGTCATATTCCGCATCATAGTTGCGTTGGCAACAGTTACCCCAAAACGGTACACCATAAGCATACAGGCCGTTATCTGAATAACTCTCACCTGTAGCATCCGCTACATCGACTAAAGCAGCGTCATTGCCCTTTAATTCCAAGAGATAAGAATTCCACAACCAAGACATCTTGATGTTTTGAGATGCGGTGTAATAACCAAACGTAACCGACGTGTTGTCAAAGTCTTTGGTTAGCTTCGTATCTGAAACGATAGATCCAAAGTCATTCATTGCAACGTCAAAGGTGTGTATACGCATCAAATTGTCATTGGTATAGTCCTGTCCCGCATTTGGGCCATTGGCATAGGTGAGTTGGGCATTTGGACCGGCGATACTGTCAGCAATAGTTTGACTGTTACCAACCTCAGCAGGAAACGGTGATAAGAAGTGACCGGACACATTGGATTTTCTTAAACGATTTTCGATACCCCAATCATTACCAAGGTCAAAGCTCGCTTCAAAACCGATAGAATCCACCTCAGGGTTCATTCCATCACGCATGTCACCTCGACGGATTTCACCATCAGCTCCTAGAGATAAAGTTGATAGGAAGTAAGGAGAGTGCGGAGTATCGCTCAGTGAGTCAAATCCTGCTACAGAGTCACCGTTTGCTTGCATTGGCATTGGCAAATAACCAATACTCTTGTCATCTAGATGTTTAAGGTAAAGGCGTACGTATCCCTTATCGAACTCTTTGGTAATGTTGGCTTTAATTTGGCCACCTTTATTTGCGGTATAACCTGGATCTCTTGGTCCATCACCTTGTCGAGTAAAGCCTCCGATATGAAAGAACAGGTCATTTCCTATTTCGTCCCCGTATTCAAAATCAGTTCGGAAACTATCATAATCAAGGCCAAAAGTGGTTGATACGCTTCCGCCTTCGTTTTGACCTGTTTTACTAATGACGTTGATAATACCGCCAGGTGCGTTACTTGCTAACGTAGAAGCAGAACCGCCACGTATTGACTCAATGGTTTGCATCGTTGAATCTACACGTAAGAATATATCTGCGTTACCAAAAGCTATGTCGCCAAACTGCATGATTGGCAAACCATCTTCTTGTAACTGTAAAAATTTAGCTCCACCTGCGGCTACGGGTAAACCACGAACTGCAATGTTGGCATTGCCTTCGCCGCCAGTTGACTCAGAGCGAACACCAGGAATAGAACGAAAAGCTTCAGCAGTAGTTCTAGGCGTCGTAACTTCAATCTCTTCTGCTGACAGACTACTTATAGAGACACTCGAATTCATTACTGTAGTGCCCTTAGGAACACCAGTCACTACAATGCGCTCGAAGTCTAAGCCTTTTTTGTCTGAGTCTTTAGGCTCCTCAGCAGCGTATAGATTCGAACTCACTGCTAATGCAACTGAGCTGATAATAAACTTATTTATTGTCTTTCTATTCATAGTATCACCTGTTTCATTTCAGGACTTAAACGATTAAGTTTTTAGTCCAGATTTTACCTTTTATCAAGTTTGTTTTAGTTAGAATTTGTTTCGATATCGATAATGCGTTGCTTAGCAGGGTCTTTGAGTAAGTTATAGAATGCCAAAACGGCTAGCAGGCCAGCAAAGCCTGTAGCCAAATAAAAGCCTACTGAGACATGACCAAATAAGTCGCTAATAACGCCCATTAATAGAGGAGCGAGCGCTGCTGAAACTGCGGTAAAAAATAAAATAACCCCTGCGATTGCCCCGTGTTGTGAAGAATGGAAGCAACTTATGCCCTTGGAATTTAAAGTAGGGTAGATGACTGACATAAATAGGCCGGAAATTGGCAATAGCCAAATAGCTGCGTCCACGCCACCAATGACGGTACCTAAGTAACATAGAAAGACAGCGGAAGTGACTATAAACATAACTTGCTGCCACTGGAAATGTTCGAGTAACCAAGCGCCAACGAAACGGCCTAAAGCACGAAGCGCAAAAAATACAGTTAGGGCATAAGTTGCTAGCCATACAAAAGAACCATCGTAGTCAAGTAACAATGTCGGCA
This sequence comes from Psychrosphaera ytuae, assembly GCF_017638545.1. Taxonomy (NCBI): domain Bacteria; kingdom Pseudomonadati; phylum Pseudomonadota; class Gammaproteobacteria; order Alteromonadales; family Pseudoalteromonadaceae; genus Psychrosphaera; species Psychrosphaera ytuae. The sequence goes on along the minus strand of NZ_CP072110.1, from coordinate 1,163,983 downwards.
TCCATACATAAATAGCGACTTCTGTTGCGACATATAATCCAACAGCTAAGGAAAAACCCAGAGCGTAAGGGTCCTTCATTAGCCTCAGAGATTCCTTTATATTGATTGGTTGTTCTTGTTTGGTTGAATCTGGCTGTGGGTACCGAGTTTTAGCAGCGGCAAGGCAAAGTAGTAAACAAAATACACCCGCTCCGATGTATAAAAACTTCCAAGAAACTCCAGCAACGAGTAAATAGCTAATGATAGCTGGACCAACCATAGCACCAATACCAAAAAAGCCTTCAACTTTGTTCATTGTTACGGTGTGGTCTTTCGTTGAGGTAGAAATATCTCCTATTAAAGCAAGTGCACCGGTTTTAAATAGTCCAATTGCGATACCGATTACGCCTAACAAAGATAAAAAATAGGTAAACGAATCGCCTGCTGCAAATAAAAAGCTAGCAAGAGAAAACAAAATTAAACCTAGTACTATCGTTGCTTTGCGACCCAATTTGTCGGCTAAATAACCCAAAAACAAGCCACTAAAAGCGATAAATATCATTGGGATGTAGTGAAAAGCGCTCGCTTGCGTTAGGTTGAGATCATAGGTTTTGATCAACTCAGGGATGATCACCCCCACCGCATCAGAGGTCATGGCAAATAGGAAAAACATCATATAGGTCAACCACTTTATTTTAGTGGTTGCGCAGTTCTTCATTTTTGAGTGAGCATAAGTCTGCCTTCCGAATGAATCATTCACGTTCATAAGTGTCACCTGTTTGACTCATTTGTCTGAGTCGGTCAATTTGATATTCGATATATTTTTTATTGTTTTTAGGCACTCAATACAATTTTAGGTAGTTAATCTAAAATTATTCTTGAAATAGCCTTTGTTGTAGTTAAATATTATACTTAATCGATTAAGTGTCAATGTCAAATTTAAGAGAATGCAATGAAAAATAATGTTCAACTAATTACCTATGTAGATCGTTTGTCGGGAGCAGGGGTAACGAAACTGGCTGAAGTTCTTAATAATCAACTCGGTGGATTATTCTCTGGTGTTCACCTTTTGCCTTTTTATTATCCAATAGATGGCAGTGACGCAGGTTTTGATCCGATCGATCATACACAGGTCGATACTCGTCTTGGAAGTTGGCATGACATAAGGGCGCTAGGTAGTTCTCATGAAATTATGGCCGACATGATAGTTAACCACATGTCTGCGCAAAGCCCTGAGTTTTTGGATGTTCTCGATAAAGGTAAAGATTCTGAATACTGGTCGTTGTTTTTAACAGAAGACAAAGTGTTTCCTGATGGTGCTTCACAACAACAACTCGATATGATTTATCGTCCTAGACCTGGCCGGTGTTTTTCTACATTTGAGCTAAAAAGTGGAGAAAAGCAGGAGTTTTGGACCACGTTTACCGACAATCAAATTGATATAGATGTTTACTCTGAGGCTGGCCAAAATTACCTAGATAGGATCTTAACGGAGTTTTCAGAGAACAATGTAACTATGATCCGCCTTGATGCGGCTGGCTATGCTATCAAAAAGGCAGACACTAATTGTTTTATGTTAGATGAGACGTTCGACTTTATTAATGAAATTTCAGAAAAAGCAAAGTCTCTTGGGATAGAAACGCTGGTGGAAATTCATTCTTATTACAAAACTCAGATTGAAATTGCTGAGAGGGTCGGCTTGGTTTATGACTTCGCACTACCTCCTCTTGTTCTGCACAGCTTGTTTAGTAAAGATTTCACAGCACTTAATAATTGGCTAGCTATATCGCCACGAAATTGTATTACTGTTTTAGATACTCACGACGGGATAGGTATTATTGACGTTGGTCCAATGGACGGTGAGCCTGGACTACTAACAGAGTCTGAAATAGACAGTCTGGTTGAAACAATTCACCTTAAAAGTGAGGGTGAAAGCCGCCTTGCGACGGGAGCGGCAGCGAGTAATGTTGACCTGTACCAAGTGAACTGTACCTACTTTAATGCATTAGGGGCGGACGAACTTGCGTACCTGACCTCAAGAGCGATTCAGTTTTTTGTCCCTGGAGTACCACAAGTCTATTACGGAGGATTATTTGCTTGTGAAAACGATGTTAATTTACTCCAACAGACAAATGTAGGTAGAGATATCAATCGTCCATACCTCACATCTGATAAAATCGATCAGCTAACAGACCAACCTATATTTAAAGCGTTGGCTCGCCTTATTTCGATTCGAAATAACAACGTTTGTTTTAACGGGGATTTTGAACACTCAACAGGTACCAATACATTGAGTCTTAAATGGTGCAGGGAGGGGGAGTTTATTCAATTGGACGTAACGTTAGAGCATTGTGACAACGAGATTGAATTTTCCTACGGTATTTCGGCAACGATTACCGAAAAAACGAATACTGGCGTATCAAAAACCTCTTTATTAGATCTTCTAAACTTATCAAAATAAGCCATTTATTTGCGGCTATTTTAATTTAGCCGCTTTTCCCTCTAACTATCTCAAACGGGATTGTCTCAGCATGTGTCGCTTGGGCGATGAATAGCTCTGCTGCTTTTTTGCCTTTTTCTTCGCTGTTTTGGTGAACGGTGGTTACGGATGGATTGGACCTGAGCGCTTCATCAATGCCATCAAAGCCTGTTATTTTGATATCTTCAGGGACTCTCAACCCCAGCTTTTCGGCTTCTTTAATTGCGGCTATAGCAATTAGATCACTCATACACAAAAGTATGCTTGGGCGCGGTGATGATAAGAGTGCTTGGCGTGCAGCTACGGATGCATATTTTTCATTACTTTCTGGAATATTCCAAACTGTATCACCCGTTAATGTTATGTCATTGGCTTGCAGTGCTTGTTGATAGCCTAGCAGCCGTTGGTGGGATATTGCGGTTGTGTTTAAATCTGATAGTTGACACTTTATTATGCTAACTTGGTCAGAATCTAACAGGCGAAGCCCCAAAACAGCGACATGGTTGTCATCTGGGGTAATTACTTGTCGAGCGAGCTCTGCACATGCTTGAAGATTTTCAACATTGACAGAAGCATTTCTGGCGATATCGAAATCAACCGTCACAACTTTCTTTTTTGTCAGCTTTAACTGCTCGATTAGTTTTGAATTTCGAGGTGTTCCATAGCAGATAAAACCATCAACAAAATCTGATATGGTATTGATTGAATCTGCTTGTCCAGAAAACAAAAGAATATTAATTCCATTCGGCTCTAAGACCGCCGATACGCCCCTTACAAACTGACTTGCGACAGGATCTGAAACCATATACTCGATACTATCGGGAAGTACCAATGCTACAATATTAAATTTACCTTTGCGAAGAGATTGGGCAGCTCTGTTGGGGCCTGAATATCCTAATCTTTCACACGCTTCTAAAATTTCACGTCTTCGCTTTTCAGAGAGTTGATCGGGTCGATTAAACGCATTCGAAACCGTTGCATTAGACACACCAAGCTCTGCTGCAATACTCTTAAGTGTCCATTTTTTTTCAGTCATAACGCTCGCAATACTTCTTGATATAAGAGTAAGCTTAAACCATTAAGTTAAAATTTTGTATGCAATTGTGAAATGTGAATCAATAAATGCTAAAAAAATTATCAAGCTCCTATCCAAATCTCAAAAGCCGATTATATTTAAATTAATACAATCATATGTGGACAGTTTATGCCTTTTCCAAAATTAGTACCTGCGGAAGTGCTGGAGCGCTTTGAACAACAAATAAAAGACCTTAGGATTAATAAGCATATTGTTGACGCAATAAAAAGCAGCGTGGCCTATATTGAATTTACACCAAATGGTGAAGTCACTTATGCTAATGAGCTGTTTTTGCAAACTGTGCAGTATGATTACGGTGAAATTGTCGGCAAACACCACAGCAATTTATGTGACAAGGCTTACGCAGCAAGTAATGAGTACAAAGAGTTTTGGGCATCATTACGTCAAGGCGAAACCCATCAAGGTCATTTTTTGAGATATAAAAAAGGCGGTGAAAAGCTCTGGATAAATGCAACTTATTTTCCGATTTCGGACGAGGACGGTAAGGTTTATAAAGTTGCAAAAATTGCATCAGATATTACCGCTAAAAAAATGCAACTCGACAGCCAAGAAGCTGTTTCTAATGCGTTGATGAAGTCGCTTGCGTATATAGAGTTTACACCCGAAGGTAAAATTCTTAGTGCTAATGAGAATTTTTGCCAAACAGTGGGATATGAGTTGGAAGATATTGTTGGAAAGCACCACAAGATATTTTGTCCGCCTAGTTTTCTTGCCAATTATGAAAGTTTTTGGGAAGGGCTGCGCAATGGACGTTACGAGTCCGGTCAATTTGAAAGAGTAACTCGGACAGGCAGAATGATATGGTTAGAGGCAACCTATAACCCGGTCAAAGACGAGAAAGGAAACGTCATTAGCATTGTTAAATTTGCCTCTGATGTAACAGACAGGGTTAATTTACAAAGAGCCGCAGAGGAAGTGTCTGATGTTGCCCAGAAAAATGCACTTCACGCAGTTGAAATAACAACTCAGGGCCAAGGCTCTATCAACAAAGCCTCTAATATAGCAGGTGACATTAACAAGTCAGTTGATCAGGCGACGGATTTAATGAACCGCTTAACCGAACAATCTCATCAAATTACTCAGATTGTTACGACTATTTCCAGTATTGCCGAGCAAACCAATCTATTGGCCCTTAACGCTGCAATAGAGGCGGCACGAGCCGGTGAGGCGGGGCGTGGATTCGCGGTTGTGGCTGACGAGGTTCGAAATTTGGCAGCTAACACATCGCGTGCTACGCGAGAAATTGCCGATATTGTTCAATTAAACTCTGAGCTAACCAAACAATCAGAGGACAACATGGGTATTATTCAAACAAACGTGACCGAGGTTAACGAGGAATTAGCGCATGCCATGCGATTGATTGAAGAAATCAGAAGTGAGTCTGAAAGTATAGCAACGACGGTTTCACAGTTATCACGTAATTAAATTAGGTTTTTATTTGAATATCTTGGTTTGGTGCGTTGTTAATCAAGCCAAGATAAGGGAAAATAGTCAACATATTATCTGTTACTTTTGACTTAATTTTATAAGTCGTTTTCCAACTGTAAGAATACTATTTAATGGCTGACCAAAACGTTTTAAACGAAGTAAATAAACGCAGAACTTTTGCGATTATATCTCACCCGGATGCGGGTAAAACCACCATCACTGAAAAGGTATTGTTGTTCGGACAGCAATTACAAACCGCTGGTACAGTTAAAGGGCGCGGCTCTAACCAGCATGCCAAATCAGACTGGATGGAGATGGAAAAAGACCGTGGTATTTCAATTACTACCTCGGTTATGCAGTTTCCTTACAATGATCGTTTGGTTAACCTACTAGATACTCCAGGACACGAAGACTTCTCAGAAGACACATATCGGACGTTAACGGCCGTTGACTCATGTTTGATGGTTATTGATGCTGCAAAAGGTGTTGAAGATAGAACTCGTAAGTTGATGGAAGTAACCCGTCTTCGTGACACACCAATCATTACTTTTATGAACAAATTGGACCGCGACATTCGTGACCCAATGGAAGTGATGGATGAGGTGGAGTCTGAATTAAACATTGCCTGTGCTCCAATCACTTGGCCAATTGGCTGTGGCAAGTTGTTCAAAGGTGTCTACCACATTCATCGAGATGAAGTGATTTTGTATTCGACTGGCCAAGGTCACACAATTCAAGAAGTTCGCACTATTAAAGGGTTGGATAATCCTGAAGTTGATGCTGAAATCGGTGAAGATTTGGCAGAGCAACTTCGCGATGAGCTAGAACTTGTATTAGGTGCATCTCACGAATTTGAACTTGAGTTGTTTTTAGCGGGTCAGTTGACGCCGGTCTATTTTGGTACGGCTCTTGGTAACTTTGGTGTTGATCATATGCTTGATGGTCTAACTGAATGGGCACCAACGCCAATGCCACGAGAGACAGACGTCAAGCAAGTGACAGCGCAAGATGACAACTTCAGTGGTTTTGTATTTAAAATCCAAGCTAACATGGATCCAAAGCACCGTGACCGTGTTGCTTTTATGCGTATTGTTTCGGGTAAGTACGAAAAAGGCATGAAAATGAAGCACGTGCGTCTAGGTAAAGATGTAAGAATCTCAGACGCATTGACGTTTGTTGCTGGCGACCGTTCTCAAGTTGAAGAAGCTTATCCTGGCGATATTATCGGATTACACAATCACGGTACAATACAGATTGGCGACACCTTTACTCAAGGTGAAGATATGAAGTTCAGTGGTATTCCAAACTTCGCGCCAGAATTATTCCGCCGTATTCGCCTAAAAGATCCTCTTAAGCAAAAGCAATTATTAAAAGGCCTTATTCAGTTATCTGAAGAGGGCGCCGTGCAAGTATTCCGCCCATTAGACAACAACGACTTGATCGTTGGTGCGGTAGGTGTACTTCAGTTTGACGTTGTTGTTCAGCGCTTAAAATCTGAATACAACGTGGAAGCGATTTACGAAAACGTCAACGTTGCAACAGCCCGTTGGGTTTCATCTAACGATGACAAAAAGTTTGATGAGTTCCGTCGCAAATGTTCGGCGAACTTGGCTTTAGATGGCGGTGACAATTTAACTTACATTGCACCTACTCGAGTTAACCTGAATTTATCGATGGAGCGCTATCCAGACATCGAATTTTCAGAAACTCGTGAACACTAATCGCCAACGCAAAGTCAATTTTAAGGTAAAACAATGAACGTATTTAAGTTAGTACAAGACAGATTTAAACAAGCTTTAAGCAAAATTGAAGGTGCAGAAAATGCGCCAGCGCCACTGGCAAAAAGCACACGCCCTGAGTTTGGTGAGTATCAATTTAATGGTGCAATGGCGTTAGCGAAAATCTTAAAGCAAAAGCCTCGTGATATTGCTCAAGTTATCGTTGAAAACGTTGAACTTGATGATGTGGCTGAGAGCTTAGAAATTGCAGGTCCTGGTTTTATAAACGTAAAACTTCGCCCAGAGTGGTTAGCAAGCCAAGTGGAGCGAGCTATCGCTGACCCGCGTTTAGCGGTAGAAACCGAATCACAACAAAAAGTAGTTGTAGATTTGTCATCGCCGAACTTAGCAAAAGAAATGCACGTTGGTCACTTACGTTCGACCATAATTGGTGATGCGGTCGCACGTGTTATCGAATTTTTAGGTCACGATGTCATTCGTCAAAACCACATGGGTGACTGGGGTACTCAGTTTGGTATGCTGATTGCGCATCTTCAGGACAAGTTAGCAGCTGATCAGGTTGCTACAACAGCCCTATCTGACTTAGAAGACTTTTATCGCGAAGCTAAAGTTCGTTTTGATGAAGAAGAAGGCTTTGCCGATAGAGCGCGTGAATACGTGGTTAAATTGCAAGGTGGCGATGAGCAATGTAAAGCCCTGTGGCAACAGTTTATCGAAGTGTCGATTCAGCACTCAGAAGAAGTTTACGAAAAGCTCAACGTTAAACTAACTAACGATGACATCATGGGTGAAAGTGCTTACAACCCGATGCTTCCGGGAATTGTAGCCGACCTAAAAGAACAGGGTATCGTGGTTGAAGACCAAGGTGCACAGGTAGTATTCATTGAAGAGCTTGCTAATAAAGACGGCGAGCCTGCAGTTTATATTGTAGAAAAATCCGGTGGTGGTTACTTATATTCAACCACTGACTTAGCAGCGATGAAGTACCGTTCTTTTGACTTAAATGCTGATCGTATCATTATCTTCACTGACGCTCGCCAAGCTTTCCACTTTAAACAAGCGGAAATCGTAGGTCGTAAAGGTGGCTTGCTAAAAGCAGAGACTACCTATGAACACGGTCCATTTGGCATGATGTTAGGTAAAGACGGCAAGCCATTTAAAACGCGTACTGGTGGTACTGTTAAGTTGGCCGACTTGTTAGATGAAGCGGTTGAACGTGCAGAGAAGCTATTAGCAGAGCGTGCAAATGAGTTATCGGCTGATGAGCAAAAAGAAGTCGCTCGTAAAGTAGGTATCGGTGCAATCAAATATGCTGACCTTAGTAAAAACCGTACAACGGACTATATCTTCGATTGGGATACGATGTTGAGCTTTGAAGGTGATACAGCGCCTTACCTACAATACGCCTACACTCGTATTCAGAGTATTTTCCGCAAGGCTGGTATCGAAACAACAGACTTCAATGCCAAGGTCTCCATTACAGAAGCGCAAGAAAAGGCACTAGCCGTTAAGTTATTACAGTTTGTTGAAGTTATTGGCTCAGTGAGTCAAAACTTAACACCACACGTGTTGTGTACATACCTATACGAACTGGCTAGCTTGTTCATGAGCTTCTACGAAGCATGTCCAATCTTAAAAGACGGTGTTGCCGAAGAGACAAAACAAAGCCGTTTAGCCCTGAGCTTATTAGTGGCTAAAACCATGAAACAAGGTTTGGATTTGTTAGGCATCGAAACCATGGAAAAGATGTAACCTGTCATGGCTAGTTAATGCGAGCTGAATAAGGCTCCATAAAAAAACGGTGCACTTCGAAAGAATGCACCGTTTTTTATTTGTTGCTTATTTGTTTCAGTTCTCGGTTAGAGCTTACATTTGTGACTGTAGGTAGTTTTCTAAGCCGATTGTTTTGATCAGACGTAATTGTTGTTCTAACCAGTACGCGTGATCAGACTCTGTATCATCAATTAATGTTTGGAGCATATTGCGAGTTACGTAATCTTGCTCTTTTTCACACAATGCCATTGCGCTTTTTAGAGCTGCGTCAACAGCGTATTCAACGCGAAGATCACTCTCTAACATTTCCGGAACGGTTTTGCCGATATGCAAACCATCACGAGTAACCATATCCGGTGTGCCTTCCAAAAATAAGATACGCTCAATCAATAACGAAGCATGGCCTTTTTCATCATCAAACTCATGATCTATGCGTTCAAATAACTTTGTAAAACCCCAGTCGTCATACATACGAGAGTGGATAAAGTACTGGTCCATAGCCGCTAATTCATATGCCAATAGGCCGTTTAGGGCGTCGATAATATTTTGCTTGCCTTTCATGACGGAACTCCTTAGTTGATTTGGGCTTGTAGGTACTTTTCTAGACCTAGGGTTTCGATTTGATAGTCTTGAGTTTCAAGCCAGTCTAAGTGCTCTTCTTCGCCTTCAAGAATCTCTGTTAACAGGTCTCGAGAAACATAATCTTGCTGCTCTTCGCACACTGCAATCGCAGCTCGCATTTGGTTAATTTGAGTTTGTTGAAATTGGCTATCGCACTTCATCATTTCTTCGGTGTGTTCACCAATGCTTAATGCGCCAAGCTTTTGTAGATTTGGTAAGCCTTCCAAAAATAAAATGCGTTCAATGAGTTTGTCAGCTTGTTTCATATCTAAAATCGACTTTTTATAACACTTGTCGTTTAGCTTGCTGAAACCCCAATTCTTGTACATACGTGCGTGTAGAAAGTATTGATTAATAGACGTTAACTCAACAGTCAGAATATCGTTGAGGGTAGTGATAATTGTGCGGTTACTTTGCATGAGAAAAAATCCTATCTTGGCCAGATAGGAGGAGTATAGAATGTTTTTATCAATTTGCAAAAATATTCAATAAAAACAACCGTTTATTAATGATAATCATTATTGATACGATTATCACATCTGATAGGCTAACTAGCTGACTTCTTTAAATAAAGACTCATCAATGATGGTTTTGTCGATGATGTTTTGTGCAACTTTAGTGCAGTTACCACATTCTTGACCAACAGGCAGGTGCTGTTTTAGCTCGCGTAGATTACCCACGCCATGCTGTTCGACCACTTCTTTTATGTCTTTATCTGTAATGCCTTTGCACAAACAAACGTACATTGCTAACACCTCTTGATTTGATGCAAGTGATAATAATTCTCATTAGGTGCTTTATCAAGGTTTTTTTGAGCTAAATGCGATTTATTTTTATTCGTAGCTAGCCTTAATCGACTAAATCGATAATTTCGATAGGATTAATCGGAAATACAACTTGGTTTCTGATAATTGGTCTATATATACTTGGTGCAAACTTATTAACAAAACAACTTTGGAGATACCCATGGGCGTATTAGTAGGCCGTAAGGCACCAGATTTTTCAGCTGCAGCAGTTCTTGGCAACGGCGAAATCGTTGACAACTTTAACTTTGCAGAAGCAACAAAAGGTAAAAAAGCAGTTGTTTTCTTCTACCCACTAGACTTCACTTTCGTTTGTCCTTCTGAGCTTATCGCTTTTGACAAGCGTTTAGCTGAATTCCAAAAGCGCGGTGTAGAAGTAATCGGTGTTTCTATCGACTCTCAGTTCAGCCACAACGCATGGCGTAACACTGCTGTTGAAAACGGCGGTATCGGTCAAGTTGGTTACACACTAGCAGCTGACGTTAAGCACGAAATTTGTCAAGCATACGACGTTGAGCACCCAGAAGCAGGTGTTGCCTTCCGTGCATCTTTCTTAATTGACGAAGAAGGTATGGTTCGCCACCAAGTTGTTAATGACTTACCACTAGGTCGTAACATTGACGAAATGCTACGTATGGTTGACGCATTAAACTTCCACCAAGAGCACGGCGAAGTATGTCCAGCTGGTTGGGAAGAAGGTAAAAAAGGCATGAAAGACACGCCAGACGGTGTTGCTGCTTTCCTAGCTGAAAACGCTGACTCTCTATAATTACCAACTTTTAAGTTAGTAATACGAAAAACTCTCGCATTTGCGGGAGTTTTTTTATGCCTTTTTTTAAGTATTTTCTGTTCCAAAGGTGATGTCGCTCTTGTTTGGGTTTTGGTAGACTCTCATTCCTAATTTCATGTTCCATAATAAATCGAGACTTATAAGTGAAACAATCTGTCCAACAGTGCTTTTCAGATAATGGCGCGTTAGCTAAAGCAATTCCTGGCTTTAAAGCACGCCAATCGCAGCTTGATATGGCTAATGCCGTCGCCGCGACAATCAAAGACAAAAAGCAACTTGTTGTTGAGGCGGGGACAGGAACAGGAAAAACATTCGCTTACCTTGCACCGGCGATGCTTGAAGGCAAAAAAATAATTGTCTCGACGGGAACAAAAGCGCTACAGGAGCAGCTTTTTCACCGTGATTTACCGCTTGTCAAACAAGCGTTAAAACCTCGAATGAAAACCGCACTCCTCAAAGGTAGAGCCAACTATTTGTGTTTGTACCGAATGATCCAGAACGGTCAACACCCTCCATTTGACGACGCAGATTTTGTTACCGATCTTTCAAAAGTAAGACGCTGGAGTTCGGAAACGGATTCGGGCGATTTGGGAGAATTAACCTCAATTGAAGAAAACAGCCGAGTCATTCCCTTCGTTACAAGTAGCGTAGATAACTGTTTGGGTAAGGATTGTCCTAACATTGGAGAGTGTCATGTTCTAAACGCCAGAAAAAGGGCACTAGACGCCGACCTTATTGTCGTTAATCACCATTTGTTTTTTGCTGATATGTCCCTCAAAGACACCGGTTTTGGCGAATTGATCCCCGCTGCTGATGTCATTATCTTTGACGAGGCACACCAAATACCGGACATTGCCGCCGAGTATTTTGGTGAACACTTTTCCTCTCGTCAGGTATTCGAATTGTGTAAAGACATTCAAGCCGAATATCAAGTTAACCTGCGTGATGTTACACAGTTAAACAAAGCTGCCCAAAACCTCGAAAAAAATATTTTGGATATGCGCCTTGTTTTTGCCATCGATCCTGAAAAGGGAAACTGGCGAGAAAAAGTGAAACAAGACAATATTCAAGAGGCGATGAGGCTGGTTCATAAGTCCTTTGATTTCTTATACGACGTTCTAAAAATGGTCGTTTCACGCACTGAAGCGATAGACTCTTGTTTTGAGCGTCTGTGCCAGTTAAGAGGCAAGTTTGATCGTGTTAACAGCATTCAAGAAACCGGGTACAGCTACTGGTATGACACATCGAAACGCCATTTCACCTTGCATACCACACCGCTTTCAATTGCTGACAAATTTGGGGCGTTTGTTGAAGAGTCTGAAGCGAGTTGGGTCTTCACCTCTGCGACGGTATCAGTCGATGAGGAATTTGACCACTTTACCTCTTTGTTAGGATTACCAGAAGCGCGTACTCAGATTTTAGGCAGCCCGTTTGATTATCAGAAGCAGGCCTTGTTTTGCGTTCCTCGATATTTTCCTGAACCCAACGATAAAGCCGCGGTTAGGGCGTTTGCCGAACTTGCTCTTGAGATGATTGAAGCAAGTAAGGGGCGAGCATTTTTATTATTTACGTCGCACCGTGTCATGACGATGGTGGGTAAAATGTTAGATGGAAATACCAAGCTGCCGTTACTTATGCAAGGTACAACGAGTAAACGTTTGCTGCTTGAAAAGTTTACTAAACTCAAACATGCGGTTTTACTCGGAACCAGCTCGTTTTGGGAAGGAGTTGATGTACGAGGAGATGCATTATCCTTAGTGATGATTGACAAGTTACCTTTTGCCTCCCCCGACGAGCCTCTTTTGCAAGCTCGTATGGAGGACTGCAAACTAAAAGGGCAAGACCCTTTTCAGCAGGTGCAAATTCCTCAAGCCGTTATTTCATTAAAGCAAGGGGTGGGACGTTTAATAAGAGATGTTACTGACAGCGGAGCTTTGGTAATATGCGACCCGAGACTAGTGACTCGCCAATACGGTGAGGTATTTATGCGCAGTTTACCGGATATGCGCAGAACTCGTGATACAGACTTAGTAAAACAATTTTTGACGACATTATAATTTATGAAACTATTAGCATTAGATGCCGCCACTGAAGCCTGTTCAGTTGCATTACAAACAGAACAAGCGCTATTTGAGTATTTTGAGGTATGCCCTCAACAACATTCCCAAAAGCTACTGCCTGCTGTGGGTGATTTACTTGGTGAAGCTGGCCTATCGCTATCTGAGTTAGATGGCATTATTTACGGTCAAGGTCCTGGCAGTTTTACTGGTGTGCGAATTGGTGTATCGGTTACTCAAGGCTTGGCATTTGGTGCTGATTTAAAAGTAGCGGGTGTATCTAATTTAGCACTTATGGCACAGCAAGCAATAGCCGAATTAAATGCTGAAATCGTTGTTACCGCAATTGACGCTAGAATGTCAGAAATTTATTTTGCGGTTTACAAGAATAACAATGGTATAGCCGAGCCAGTATTAGAGGATGTCGTGTGCAAACCAAATGACGTTGCGGCGCTATTAGCTGATAAAGGTATCACTCTCAGTGATGCAACAAAAACATTTGCCGTCGGTACCGGCTGGGAATCTTACAAACAAGAGTTAACGGCTCAAATTCCAGTAACTCTAACTGAAATAACTTTGCCGAATGTGAAGTACGGATTTGCGCTAGCTGCGGTTGATTTTGAAAATGGTAACGCAAAAGACGCAGAGTTCGCCCAACCTAACTATGTGCGTGACGAAGTAACTTGGAAAAAGTTGCCTGGTAGATAATTGAACTTTTTGTTTATAAAAACGTCATAGTCATATTACACTATACCGACTGGTCGGTCGTTAAAATCCCTAGACAGGCCAAAAGGTCACTTTTACTGAGGCAAAGAACATGGCATTGAGAGATCCAGATAGAACAAGACAAAACTTGCTCGAAGTAGCGGCTTGCTTGTTTCATCAGAAGGGTTATAACGGCACAAGCTTGTCCGATATACTCAACAAAGCCGAAGTTTCTAAAGGTGCGCTTTACCATCACTTTAGCAACAAACAAGAACTGCTTTATGCCGTTGTAGATGAGTTATTTAAGAATAAACTTCTTGAGCGCTGGGGCGGAGTTGTCAGTGCTGAAGAGCCAATCGAAGCAATTGCATCGATAATCGATAGCTTGTCCTTAAACGCGACAGACGACGAGATGTGCAGTGGTTGCCCTGTACACAATCTTCTTGCCGAACTCTCATCAACTGATGAGGGGTTGCGTACGAGGATCAGTGCTATTTTCAAAGAACATCAACAAATAATCCAAGCGGGCGTAGAGCTGGCGATTGAGCGCGGACAAGCAAAACCAGAGACCGATGCCAAACGGGTTGCTTTGTTTTTTATGTGCAGCTTAAATGGGATGCCACAAATGGTCACCAGCTGCCAATGTCGCGAGCTATTTACCGAGTTAACTGCGGCATTAGCAGATTACATTCGCAGTTTTAAACTTCCTTAACTAAGCTTACGTAAGAGTTGTATAAAATAAATACAACTCAAGTTTGTTGATATACAAACACAAAACGGAGGCAATGATGACAGAAGTAAATCGATTTTCCCCAAACTTACAGCAGTCCGGTTTTGCAACAGCGGAACAGCGAGTTGTTGCCCAACAAGAGCAACAGATTTCAAACCGTGAAGAGCAGCGCGTAAGTGATGATCAACGCTTAGAAACCGTTCGCGAAAATACCCAAACTCGCGAGCAAGACAACCTGAACTCTGAGGCTGCCCGTCAAGAACAGCGTCAACGTGAAAGAGAATTGCAAACGGAGCGACTTGAAGGCACGTCACAACAACAAATCACGCCTCCTAATCAAGATACAATCAGACAGTTAGAGCAAAATGCGACACGCCAACAGGAGCAAAGTCAAAATGCTTCAGGTCTAGGTCAAACAGCGATTAACTCTTACAACTCATTGAGTTCTCAACAACAAAGTGAATTGTTACGCGGCCAGGTAAATGTCGATATTACCGCGTAGCTAAACTGGCTATAAGTTTTTGCAACGGATAATAAAAAATAGAGAAATAGTGTTGGTAAATCAGTACTTTTTCTTTAATACTGGGGGAAAAATAAGATGTCGGAGGTGATATGAACCTGATAAAAAGTAGTCTACTTGGCCTTGTTCTCGTTATTACAGGATGCGCGAGCTACCCTGACGCCGTGCAGGTTCCTGAAGGCACTAGCCTTGTTGATTTTCAAACTGTTCAAGCGAATGATGAAGGTTTTATTGGTCAAAAAGCGCGTTGGAGCGGGGTGATCGCCAATATCAAAAACCGTGCAAACAAGACTCAGATTGACGTTTTATACTATCCATCAAAGTCGACTGGCCGCCCTCATACTAAAGATGAACCATTAGGGCGTTTTAGAGTGTTAGTAGATGGCTTTTTAGAGCCAGAGATATACAAAAAAGGCAAATCGATCACAGCCCTCGGTACCATCAAAGAAAAAGAAAGCGAAAAAATTGATGATTACGAGTATTTATATCCGACCATAACCGACGCAACTTTACACTTATGGAAAAAAGCCCAACCGCCAGCTCGTGTTGAATTTTATTACGCTTGGCCAGGCTACCACCCAAGATATTACTGGCACGGTGGCGTGAGACACAAATACATCATTGGTGGAACTAATAAGAAAAAGCCAACGGGTGTCATAAAATCACAAGATAACAAACAATAATAATATCCGCTAAAGGTGAAATGGCTATGAAGTTGACGTTCATTTCGTTATTTGGAGCCCTCATTTTGGGGGCCCATGCTCACAATGTGAGTGCATCTGACAGTGATTTGTCTGAGATTTTGTCAGCAAAATACCGCTCAGAACAAAACAAAGCCCGCGACGCGTACCGTCATCCACAAGAAGTTTTAAACTTTTTTGGATTAAAAAGCAGTGACACGGTTTTGGAAGTTTGGCCAGGTAATGGTTGGTACACAGAAATACTTGCGCCTTATCTCAAAGATGAAGGCCAGTTGATAGCTGCTACTTTTTCTATCTCTAATCAAAACTCCAAGGATAAGCGAAAAGCTTTCTGGTCTAAAGTTGCTCTGGAATATCGAGAAATGGTTACTAATCAAGAGGAGTTTGGTGATGTAACATTTACAGAATTAGACCCTCCTGAAGTACTGCAAGTTGCCGAACCTGAGTCTGTTGATCTTGCGTTAATTATTCGCTCATTACATATTTGGGATGAAAATGGCGACTTGTTAATTGGATTAAAAGCAGTGTTTGATGCAGTAAAACCCGGAGGCACACTAGGTATCATTCAACACAGAGCTGATTCGTTTTCAGATATTTCGGCTTCAGCAAGTGAAGGGTACTTGAGTCAAAGCTACGTGATTGACGCAGTAGAGAGTGTTGGCTTTAAGTTAGTCGCAACGAGTGAAGTTAATGCTAACGAAAAAGACACCAAAGACCACCCTAGAGGGGTTTATACTCTACCTCCAACCTATGCGATGGGCGCACTTGACCAACTTAAATATCAGCAGATTGGTGAGAGCGACCGAATGACACTTAAATTTACCAAACCTATTATTGAATCGAGTGAAGACGAGTAAGATAGACCTTCCTTCCGGCGTAATGGCTTACCTTGAATCGTCAGGTAAGCCTAATGCCACGACTGTCATAGCACTCCATGGTTGGCTAGATAACGCGGCATCATTTGTTCCCCTACAAAAAGAACTCCCCGAATATCATTGGATCATGCCCGACTTACCGGGTCATGGTGATTCTGATCATCGCAATGCGGCTGGTCATTATCATTTTATTGATTGGGTTGAAGATATAGTCGATTTTATAGATGCATTAAATTTATCTGAGCCGCCTATTCTACTGGGTCATTCTCTTGGTGGCATGCTTACCACTGTCATTGCTGGTTTATTCCCAGAAAAGATCGAAAAATTGGTTTTGATTGATGCAGCAGGGTTAGTAACACAAAAAGTTGATAGTTTAGTCGCTGATATGCGAGAGGCATTTGACTCAAGGCGTGCCCTTAAAAACAAGTCTAAGCGCATTCACAAACACTTAGAAAGCGCGATTAAGGCACGTGAAGCAGCTGGAAACATTGGTTATGAAGCAGCTAAAATACTAACGCTACGCAATATCAGAACGGTAGAAGGTGGCTTTGAGTGGAAAACCGATATTAGACTTAGAGCCGGTTCACCACTTAGGTTATCTGACCAAGCCGCAGCTCAAATTATTTCAGCGATTAAGGCTCCAACTCTTATTCTTTTGGCGACTGACGGATATCAAAATATTAAAGATAATTACGCAAAGTTTGCCAAAAATTATGCAAATCATACCTGTGTTGAGGTGCCTGGGCACCATCACTGTCATATGGAATTTCCAGACCAAATCGCCGAGCAGTTACGCAAATTTTTACTATAATTGCGTGAATATTAACCGAAAGTAACGGTTTGACTACTTTTTGCACTTTTCAATTTGTCTCATCCGATGAGTTGGAGTAAAGTGGCGAATTATTTTGATTATAAAAAAATTCAGCCTTCAAATTGATTCAGGAGTTCGTTTTGGACAAGATTTGGTTAAATAAATATCCTAAAAACGTACCAACAGAAATAAACCTTGATCCACAGCACTCACTGTTAGATGTCGTAGCAGAGAGCGTGAAAAAATTCGCCGATAAAGACGCGTACGTTAATATGGGTAAATCTATAACCTATCGCGAGCTTGATCAGCAAGCAGAGGCTTTCGCAGCTTATTTACAAAACACCTTAAACATCAAGAAAGGTGATGCTGTTGCGATCATGATGCCAAACTTACTTCAGTACCCAATTGCTTTATTAGCAATTCACCGAATTGGTGCCGTGGTTGTAAACGTTAACCCGCTTTATACACCTCGTGAATTAGAGCACCAGCTTAACGACAGTGGTACGAAAGCAATCATTATCGTTGATAACTTTGCGTCTACATTAGACCAAATCATTGAGAATACATCGGTTGAACATGTCATCTTGACGAAGATGGGTGACTTGTTAGGCTTTAAAGGGTTTATCGTTGATTTTGTTGTTAAGCATGTCAAAAAAATGGTCCCAGCCTACAACCTACCGAATGCTATTCCATTTAAACAAGCTTTATCTCAGGGGCGCCAACAAACTTTAACACCAGTAAAAGTGGTAGGTGAAGATCTTGCCTTTTTACAATACACAGGTGGCACAACGGGTGTTTCTAAAGGTGCAATGCTAACCCATGCAAATATGGTAGCAAACCTTGAGCAAGTATCTGCGTTGTTAGGCCCTTGTTTAAAAGAAGGTGAAGATACGATTATTACAGCACTGCCGCTGTACCATATCTTTGCATTAACTGCTAATGGCCTGCTGTTTATCAAATATGGCGGTACCAACGTATTGATCACAAACCCACGTGATATGCCTGGGTTCGTAAAAGAATTAAGCAAAGTTAAGTTTACTGCTATCAGTGGCGTAAATACTTTATTTAACGGCTTGTTAAACACCCCTGGCTTTTCAGAGCTAGACTTTTCAAAATTAAAGTTGAGCATCGGTGGTGGCATGGCGGTTCAACGCGCGGTAGCTGAGCGTTGGTTAAACGTTACTGGTTGTGATTTGTTAGAAGGTTATGGCCTGACCGAGTGTTCACCTGTGGTATCTTTTGTGCCTTATGACATCGGAAAGTACACAGGTAGTATCGGTGTTGCTACTCCATCAACGGACGTTCGATTAGTTAACGAAGAAGGTCAAGACGTTAAGATGGGTGAAGCAGGCGAGCTTTTGGTTAAAGGTCCTCAAGTAATGAAAGGCTACCTTGGTCGAGCAGAAGCTACAGCTGAAGTTTTAAATGACGGCTGGTTGGCGACGGGTGACATCGCCAAGATGGACGAAGAAGGCTTGTTGTACATTGTTGACCGTAAAAAAGACATGATTTTAGTGTCTGGCTTCAACGTATTCCCAAATGAAATCGAAGACGTTATTGTTACACACGAAGGCGTACTTGAGTGTGCCGCTATTGGTGTACCGCATGAAGTTTCGGGCGAAGTAGTTAAAGTCTTTGTGGTTAAGAAAGATCCTAACCTAACCGAAGCAGATGTGATTGAGCATTGTCGTGAAAGATTAACAGGATATAAAGTTCCTAAACTGGTAGAATTCCGTGAAGAATTGCCAAAATCTAACGTAGGCAAAATTTTACGTCGCAAACTAAAGGATTAATCCTTCTTTAGACTTAAATTAAAAGCCGGCGTATGTCGGCTTTTTTTGTGCTCAAAAAAGCAAATTGTGATGATAAAGAGAGATACAGTGACTCAAACTTCAACAGAATACACCTATATTGAAACCCAAAGTGAATTGAACGCATTTTGTGCCCAAGCTCAGCAATGTAAAGTTTTGGCCTTGGATACAGAATTTGTCAGAACTCGTACTTTTTATGCGCAGTTGGGACTGATTCAGGCTTATGACGGTCAAAGTTTGGTGTTAATCGATCCGCTTGTGGAGTTGGATTTAGAGCCGTTTTGGGCGTTGTTAACAAATCAAAATATCGTCAAGGTGTTGCACTCTTGCCATGAAGACCTAGAGGTCTTTAAGGTTTACTCGGGTCGATTGCCACAGCCATTATTTGATACTCAAATAGCCGGACAGTTTTTAAACGAGGGGACCGTGCTTGGTTTCGGAGCTGCCGTTGAACAGACCTTAGGTATTACTCTAGATAAAGGTGAAGCTCGTACTAATTGGCTTAAGCGACCTTTAGACGAAACACAGCTGCATTATGCTGCCAATGATGTTAAGTACTTGTTACCTCTTTATCACGCGTTTAATGATGAGTTGCAAACACGTGGCTTGGCAGAGTTCAACTTATTAGAAGCTCAGCTTAAGGTCGATCAAAAACGCCAAGAAAAAGACATTCAAAAGCTCTATTTGGACTTTGGTAATGGCTGGCAACTCAAGCGTCGAGAGTTAGCAATTTTAAAAGAGCTTAGTATTTGGCGTTATCAGCAAGCGGTTAAAAAGAACCTAGCATTAGGTTTTGTCGCAAAAGATGCTTCTTTATTTGCTATCGCCCAGCGTCGACCTAGTGATTTGGCGAGTCTTAAAAATATTCCGAACATTCATCCTAGTGAGATTAGAATTCATGGCAAAGCCATGCTGCAATGTGTTGAACGCGCCAAGGCTTTAGAGTTGAATGATTGCCCAGATGTGATCCCGCGTCTTACTGATTTTTCGGATTATAAACAGGCATTTAAGTATTTAAAGCAATTGGTAACCGAAGCGAGTAAGCAACACGATGTTCCTCTGCCGTTGCTGGCAACCAAAAAGCAGTTAAATCAATACATTCAGTGGCAATGGAAAGTACCTAACAGCTCGGTACCAGAATTTGATTTGCCATGGCGACAAGCTTTATTGTTTGATGCTTTGAGTCAATGGAAAACGCGTTATAGCATTGACAAACTATCCAGTAATCCGCTTTTAAACAAAGGTTAATTTATGCAATTATGTACAATCTATAAAAGCTCAAAAAAAGCTGAAACGTATTTATATGTCGAAAAGACGGACGACTTTTCAAAGGTACCTGAGCAATTGATGAAATTGATTGGTGCGCCGTTACTCGTCATGACTTTAGACCTAGATCGTCGCAACGGGCTTGCTCAAGCAGACCTAGACAAAGTAAAACAAGAATTAAAAGAAAACGGCTATTATCTTCAATTGCCACCACCGCAAGAAAACTTGCTGGATACATTCAAAAAAAGTCAAAGCGCTTCAACAGGAGAAGCGTAAGAGAGGGGAAATGAAACTTAAAGCACTCATTGCAGCATTCGCACTGTCACTGCCACTATCGTCTTTTGCAGCTGACAAGCCATCATTTGAGCAATATGTCGAAGGATTAAAAAAAGAAGCCATTGAAAAGGGCTTTGAGCCAGAGTTTGTAGAAGAACACCTTTCAGATTTAACCTATCTTAAACGAGTAGTAAAAGCCGACAAAAACCAACCTGAGTTCGTTGAGACTCTAGATACGTATTTACCTAAACGCGTACCCGAGTGGAAAGTTAACAAGGCTCGAGCTGCTTACAAAGAAAATCAAGAGCTATTGGAGCAAATCGCCAAAGAGTACGGAGTTCAAGCTCGCTTTATCGTTTCACTGTGGGCATTAGAGACGAACTTTGGTCGTATTCAGGGTAAAATGCCTATTATAGATTCGATCGCAACTTTGAGTTATGACGGCCGTCGCGAGGCATTCTTTAAGCGTCAGCTGTTCGCTTCACTTAAAATTTTGGAAGAAGGCCACATCGAGCCTGAAAAATTTGTTGGTTCGTGGGCCGGTGCTATGGGCCAATGTCAGTTTATTCCGACTTCGTTTTTGGCTTACGCCGCAGACGGTGACAAAGACGGTAAAAAAGACATTTGGAATAACAAACACGACGTCTTTGCATCGATTGCTAACTATTTAAAACAAGAAGGCTGGGACAACAACAAAACTTGGGGCCGCCAAGTTAAATTACCTGAGGGTTTTGACAAGTCTTTGATAATGCCAAAGGGCAGCAAAGGCCGTTCGGGCTGGCTTAAAAACTTTGCAAATAATGAAAGAACGTTAGAAGAATGGTCGAAGCTAGGTGTTACGAGAATGGATGGTCGTCCGCTACCAAATGTTGATATCACCGCAGCTCTTATCATGCCGGATGATGCCAAAGGCCGCATGTACCTAGCGTATGATAACTATAAGTCTCTAATGCACTGGAATCGTTCATATTATTTCGTTACGTCTGTTGGATATTTGGCTGACCGTATTGGTTATCCAAAAATTCAGTAATACGACTTAATAAACATTGAGATATAACAATAATGACACAAAGCAATACGCCGTTTTGGCAAACTAAATCGTTGCAAGAGATGACTCGTCCTGAATGGGAATCGCTTTGCGATGGGTGTGCCAAATGTTGCTTACACAAACTGATTGATGATGAAGGTGCAGAAGACGCAGCAGTGGATACAGACTTTATTAATGATAATGAAGAGCTGCACTACACTAATGTGGCTTGCCAATATCTCAATGATAAAAAATGCGAGTGCACTGTCTACAGCAAACGCACTCAGTTAGTGCCGAGTTGTGTTCAGCTTACCCAAGATAACTTGGAGCAGGTTTTTTATATGCCGACGAGTTGTAGTTATCGACGCTTGGCTGAGGGAAGGGGCTTGCCAAGTTGGCACCCTTTACTCAACAAAGGCAAAAAATCGGCAATGCATAAAGCGGGCATGTCCGTTCGCGGTAAAGTGATCTTTGATGATATGGTTACAGAAGAACAATATGAGGATTTTATTGTTGTTTGGCCACTGCATGACTTAGATTAATAATAGAAAAGCGCTTGTAATGTCGTATTACACGCTATTAAAACTAAAAAAGGTCAGACTATCTCTGACCTTTTTGGTTTTGAATTACCGAAGTAAGTGAGATTTTATTAACGCTCAAAGAAACGGCGAACCTGGGCGACAATACCGTCAGCATCTAACTCAAGTTCTTGGTAAATCTCTTGTTGGGTACCGTGTTTAATGAACTGATCTGGTAAACCAATATTTAATACCTTGTTACCCAAACCTTTCATGTTTAAGTACTCATTTACTGCGGAACCCGCACCACCGGCAATGGCGTTATCTTCTACAGTAACGAGTAATGGATGACGAGCGGCAAGATCATCAATTAAGCTTAAATCCATAGGTTTAACAAAACGCATATCTGCCAATGTTGCATCAAGTTGTTCTGCGGCCTTTTCAGCTTCACCTAAGAAGGTACCAAAGTTAAGAATCGCAATTGTCGTATCATACATGTCGTTGATGATACGTCCTTTACCAATCTCTAATTCCGTCATTTGTTGTTGGATTTCAACGCCCAACCCCGTACCTCTTGGGTAACGAACAGCTGCAGGTTGATTTAACTTATGTCCGGTGTACAACATTTGACGACATTCGTTTTCGTCACTTGGTGTCATAATCACTAAGTTAGGGATACAACGCATAAAGCTAATATCAAATGAACCTTGGTGGGTAGGGCCATCAGCACCAACCACACCCGCACGGTCAATCGCGAATAATACCGGTAAGTTCATGATAGCTACATCGTGAATCAACTGGTCATACGCTCGTTGTAAGAAGCTAGAGTAAATCGCAACTACAGCGTTGTAACCTTCACATGCCATACCAGCAGCAAGGGTTACTGCGTGTTGCTCTGCAATAGCGACGTCAAAATACTTCTCTGGGTGCTCTTTCGAAAAGCGCACCATTCCAGAGCCTTCACGCATAGCCGGGGTAATCGCAAGTAACTTGTCATCTTGTTCAGCCATGTCACAAAGCCAGTCACCAAAGACTTTTGAATAAGTTGGCGACGTTGCTTTACTTGCTGGTAAAGACGTTTCATTTGGATCGAACTTTGGTACCGCGTGGTATTTGATCGGATCGTTTTCCGCTGGCTCGTAGCCTTTACCTTTTTTGGTCACTATGTGTAAAAACTGCGGACCCTGCAGGTTTTTCATGTTGCGAAGTGTGTCGACCAATGCATTTACATCATGTCCGTCAATTGGACCAATATAATTAAACCCTAACTCTTCAAATATAGTCGATGGTACAACCATACCTTTGAGGTGTTCTTCTGCACGGCTTGCAAGCTCTTTGATTGGCGGAATACCACTTAATAACTTTTTGCCACTTTCTCTAAAAGTGGTGTAAAGGTTACCCGACAACAGTTTAGCCATATGAGTGTTTAGGGCACCGACATTTTCTGATATTGACATGTCGTTGTCATTCAAAATCACCAACATATCAGGCTTAATATCACCTGCGTGGTTCATGGCTTCAAACGCCATACCTGCCGTCATCGCACCGTCACCAATCACAGCACATACTTTTCGCGCTGGTTGTTCTGGATTTGCTTTTTTCTGTGCTTGCGCGGCAATAGCCATACCAAGAGCAGCACTGATTGACGTTGAAGAGTGACCGACACTTAGTGTGTCGTATTCGCTTTCTTCTCGCCATGGGAACGGATGCAACCCTTCCTTTTGACGAATCGTATGAATTTTATCAGCACGACCTGTAATGATTTTATGTGGGTAAGCCTGGTGGCCTACATCCCAGATTAATCGGTCGTAAGGAGTGTTGTAGACATAATGTAATGCGACGGTCAATTCGACCGTACCCAGTCCAGACGCAAAATGACCAGAGCTCTTGCTCACAGAATTAAGTAAATAGGCTCTTAATTCTTCACAGACAGACTGCAACTGCTCTTGTGGCAATTGTCTTAGTTCGGGTGGCAATAAAGCCTTTTGTAAATTCGGATAATCCGCGATGTTAACAGTCATAATGGTATTAATGATCTCTTTCAATAATATATTGCGCTAACTGAGCTAACTCGTCAGTGTCGTATGGCAATTTATCCAAAGCTGCGATTGCAGTCGCGATCAACGCCTTGGCTTTGTCTTTAGTTTGTTCTAATCCCATTAGTGCAGGATACGTGGTTTTGTTGGCATTCTCATCGGAACCCTGCGGCTTGCCTAAAGTAACAGTGTCAGAGGTGATATCTAAAACATCGTCCCAGACCTGAAATGCCAAGCCAATCGCATTTGCGTATTCAACAAGTAAAGCTAAATGCTCTTCTGTTGCGTTACCCGTTATAGCACCACATTGAACAGCTGCCGAGATGAGGGCCCCTGTTTTTAAACGGTGCATATTTTCTAACGAGGCTAAGTCAGAAAGAGAAGAGTCGGTACTCTGCAAATCAATACTCTGACCCGCACACATTTGATTTGCGGCATCTGCAATAACTTGCACTAATTTTAGCTGGTTTTGCGCAGAAACAGCCTCGAAGCTGTGTGATGTTAAGCTCGAAAACGCAAAAGATTGCAGAGTGTCACCGGCTAAAATGGCGGTTGCCTCATCGAACTTAACGTGGCAAGTAGGTTTGCCTCTGCGCAGTGCATCGTCATCCATAGCTGGTAAGTCATCGTGAATAAGACTGTAACTGTGGATAGCTTCGATAGCCGCTGCCGATGCATCTAAATCGTACTGAGACGCGCCAAATAGTTTGCCCGTTGCATACACTAAAAATGGTCTGAGTCGTTTGCCTCCAAGAAGCAAAGAGTACTCCATGGCTTCATTAAGCTTTGGATCAGCAATTTTCGCATTTTTGAGCTTTTTACTCAGGACCGCTTC
Organism: Psychrosphaera ytuae; assembly: GCF_017638545.1. Classification (NCBI taxonomy): domain Bacteria; kingdom Pseudomonadati; phylum Pseudomonadota; class Gammaproteobacteria; order Alteromonadales; family Pseudoalteromonadaceae; genus Psychrosphaera; species Psychrosphaera ytuae. The sequence continues at coordinate 1,139,107 of NZ_CP072110.1, read as the reverse complement.
AATGTGTTGCTTTACCTCAGCAACCTGATATTGAATTACCATCAATTTTTAACCTTGTTGCTCAGGTTCAGAAAATGACTGTAGTTCTAGATTGCCTTGCTTTTCCATTAGAATTTGAACCTTTTGCTCAGCCTCTTGCAAACGACTTTGGCTAAGTCGAGTCAACTCAATACCGCGTTCGAACAACTGTAAAGACTGTTGTAACTCTAGGTCTCCAGACTCTAGCTGTTGAACTATGTGTTCGAGTTCGCTCATCGCTGACTCAAAGGTAATGTTATTTTGCTCTGACATAAGTCTCTAATCGCTTCTGTTTCGCTTTTTAATTTGTACTATTTTTAATAGCTAAAAGGCTGCCAAAATTAGCCGGTAAAGGTAACTCAAAAGCGGTGGTTATTCAATTCGAATAGTCTAAAATGAAACTAAATCGAATAATAATCGAGCAGTTAAGTGCCTAAGTTACCGATAATATTTAAGTTGCGAGATTAACTGTCGATAATTACACTTAGTACAATATCTTATGCGCCGGGAGTGAAACGTGGATTTAGCGAGTATAGTGGGGATGATTGGAGCCATTGGCTTCATCGTATTGGCTATGATTTTGGGCGGCGGTATCGCCATGTTTGTCGACGTTCCTTCTATTGCAATCGTATTTGGTGGTTCGACTTTCGTACTCCTTTCTAACTACACCCTCCCACAATTTATCAGTGCCGGTAAAATTGCAGGTAAAGCGTTTTCTTTCAAAATCGAAACGCCCGAAGAACTTATCGAAAAAATTGTAGAGTTAGCTGATTCTGCCCGTAAAGGTGGATTTTTGGCTTTGGAAGAAGCAGAAATTGGTAATCCATTTTTACAAAAGGGTGTGGACTTGTTAGTCGACGGCCATGACGGCGAAGTGGTTAGGGCTACTTTGTCAAAAGATATCCAATTGACTACAGAGCGCCATGAAATGGGTGCGGGCATATTTAAAACCCTAGGCGATATAGCGCCAGCAATGGGTATGATTGGTACACTCGTAGGTCTCGTAGCCATGTTATCTAACATGGACGACCCTAAGTCGATTGGACCTGCAATGGCCGTAGCACTTCTGACAACTTTGTACGGTGCATTTTTGGCGAACGTTATCGCATTGCCAATGTCGCACAAGTTAGGGTTGCGCGTTGAAGAAGAAAAACTAAACCAAAGTCTTATTATGGATGGGGTGTTAGGTATTCAAGATGGCCAAAACCCTAAAGTCATTGAAGGTGTGCTTCGCAATTATCTCGCAGCATCAAAACGCGAAATTGATACTGAGGAATAATAATGGCTGAAGAAGAATGCCCAAAATGTCCTCCTGAAGGCCTCCCCGCGTGGATGGGGACCTTTGCGGATCTCATGTCGCTGTTAATGTGCTTTTTTGTATTGCTGTTATCTTTTGCAGAGATGGACGTTTTAAAGTTCAAACAAATTGCTGGGTCAATGAAGTTTGCATTTGGTGTTCAGAACAAGCTTGAAGTTAAAGACATTCCAAAGGGCACTTCAGTCATTGCACAAGAATTTAGACCGGGCCGTCCCGAGCCCACGCCGATAGAAATCATCCAACAGCAAACGATTGAAATTACTCAGCAAGTTCTCGAATTTGAAGAGGGTGAAGACGAGTCGGCAGGTGGTCGTCAGGAGCAAACTGCCGAAATGCGAGGTGGAATGAGTTCGGCTACTGCCGATGCTGAGTCTGAGTCCTCAGCAGAGTCTTCTTCAGAGCAAGAGGAAGTTAACGAACTTCTCAAAAAGATTGCTCAGCAGATGGAGCAAGAAATTATCGATGGCGCAATAGAACTTGAGTCACTTGGTCAACAGCTCATCATTAGAATAAGAGAAAACGGCTCGTTTCCGTCTGGCTCCGCATACTTGCAAGATCAATTCAAACCGATTATCCGTAAAGTCGCTTTGGTGTTAAATGATGTACCAGGTGAAATCACCGTCTCTGGACATACTGATGACATCAACGTAACCAATGAGTTGTTTACTAATAATTGGGACTTGTCTTCACAACGAGCGGTCGCCGTTGCGACAGAGATGGTTAAAACCCCAGGTTTTGATAAAAACCGAATTATTGTCGTAGGACATGCTGACACTCGACCATTAGTACCTAACACCACCAATGCAAATCGCCGTATCAATAGACGAGTAGAAGTGTCGATAATGCAAGGTAAAGCAAAAGAGTCTGAGCGTATTTCCATTTCAGATCAATAACTCACGACCAAGCCTCGGTCAGCCTTTTCCTAATCAGGATCACCATGTATAATTGCGGGTTTATTTGAAGCCCGCTTTTTTATTTTTCAGATATAAAAGTGTCTTGCTGCGCAAATTGCGCAAACCTAGATTACATCAGTTGAGTTGTTATGAAATTAATCGTGAAGTACCACCCGGAGATCAATGTCAAAAGTCGTTCTGTTAGAAGACGGTTTTGTAAACTACTTGAATCTAACTTACGTATCATTTTGAAAAGAGTTCACCCATCGGCACATATTATTTCACGTTGGAGCGATATTTTAGTTGATGCCCCACAGGCAACAGCTCAAGAACGCCAAAAAATGTTAGACCTCATTGTAAAAGTGCCTGGCGTGGACCAACTCAACGAAGTGATCGAGTATCCATTTGTAGATTTTGACCAAGCCTACAAAGATGTTGCGAGCCATTGGCTGGAAGAAATCGAAGGTAAGACATTTGCAGTTCGAATCAAACGCACAGGTAAACATGATTTTACGTCTTCTGACCTAGAGCGATATATTGGTGGCGGCCTCAATCAAGCGGTCGAATCAGCTCGTGTATCTTTGCGCAAACCAGAATTAACGATCAAAGCTGACCTAAAAGATGATGTTTTACAAGTCATCACTGCACATTATCGCGGTCTGGGTGGTATGCCTTTACCAAGTCAAGAAGACGTTCTGTCTTTGATGTCTGGTGGCTTTGATTCTGGTGTTGCCACGTACCATATGATCCGTCGCGGTGCCCGTACTCACTTCTGCTTTTTTAATTTAGGTGGTAAAGAACACGAAATTGGCGTTAAACAAGCCGCTTATCAAATCTGGAGTAATTACAGTAGTTCGCACAAAACCCGCTTTATCTCGGTTAACTTTGAGCCTGTCGTCGCGGAAATTCTAGAAAAAATAGACAATGGCCTAATGGGCGTTGTTCTAAAGCGAATGATGATGAGAGCAGCATCAAAAGTAGCGGCCAAATTTAATATTAAAGCTTTGGTTACAGGTGAAAGTTTAGGTCAGGTTTCTTCACAGACGTTAACCAACCTCAACGTCATCGACCGCGTAACAGAAACCTTAATTTTACGACCGCTGATCCACATTGATAAAGCTGAAATCATTGACACTGCTAGAAAAATTGGCAGCCATGACTTAGCTGCAGCGATGCCTGAATACTGTGGAGTTATCTCTAAAAAACCAACTACAAAAGCTGTGTTAGCCGTGGTTGAGGAGAACGAGGCCAACTTTAACTTTGACTTGTTAGATCAAGTTGTTGATAGTGCCACAGTAATGGATGTCCGTGACATCGAAAAAGAAACCCATCAAGAAGTCCAAGAAGTTGAGCAGGTCACAGAGCTACCTGAAGGTTCGGTCGTGTTGGATATCAGAAGCCCAGATGAAGAAGATGACAATCCGCTTGAATTAGAAGGTATCGAGGTAAAAGCGATTCCGTTCTTTAAATTGGCAACTCAATTTGGAGACCTAGACCAATCTAAGCAATATTATTTGTATTGTGATAGAGGCGTAATGAGTCGCTTGCAAGCTTTATTATTACATGAGCACGGCTACGATTCGGTGAAGGTATACCGCACTCATTAATCCCTATATCAAAGGGTTTTAGATTTGGCCTAATTAAATTTGTGTGTCACTGGTTTAATTAGGTCCGTATCTTCTTTATATCTGTTTAGTAGGCTCTCAATAGTATCTTTGTTTACATCGATACCTTTTTCTTCAAGAAAAGCCGGATTGTAAAGTTTAGAAACAGAGCGCTCTCCCAAATCACAAGCAATGGTTACCAAGGATTGAGGTTGTCCGTTAGATAAAGGCCCAAATTTAATCGCAGCATAAAACGCAGCCGCCACATTCAAAGCACTAGAACTACCAAGCACGAGTCCGTCGTTATGTCTTACGTAATTGGCAATCGTAACTATGTCTTGATCGGTAATATTGAGAGCATAGTCTACAGAGGCTTGCTTGAAATTTTCAACCAAGCGCATAATACCAATTCCCTCAGTAAATGAGCTGCCCGGGGTTGCTTTGTATTCACCATTTTGAAGAAACGAATAAATACCTGAGCTACAAGGGTCGATACAAATCGTTTTGATGTCTGGGTTTTGTTCTTTTAGGTATTTTGTGATCCCGCCTAACGTGCCGCCAGTGCCCGCTGCAGAGACAAAAATACTAACTTTTCCGTCAGTCTGTTGATAAATTTCAGGGGCTGTATGTAAATAGTGAGCATCAGCATTAGATGTGTTCTCAAATTGATTGGCCCACCAGTGATCATTATGCTCCTCGCCGATGCGACGGGCTGTGTGGTAAAAGTGATTTTCGTTAGCAAAAGGTACTGGGTCGACCAAAATCAACTCAGCTCCATGTAGCTCAATCATTTGTTCTTTTTCTTTTGTTTGACCACGAGGCATTACAACTTTCAATTTGAAGCCCAATGCTTTTGCAACGATGGCTAAGCCGATACCGGTATTTCCAGCGGTACCTTCGACGATTGTCATACCTGGTTTTAATTCGCCGCTTTCCATTGCCGCCAGAACCATCTGTAGTGCTGCTCGGTCTTTTACTGAACCACCTGGGTTTTGGAACTCACATTTAACTGCGATATCACAGCCAGTTAATTTACTTAGACTTGGAATAGTTAGAAGATCTGTTTGACCTATGACTTCTGACAAATTTTTTGCATGTCCGTGTTTTGGCATAATCTCTCTCGAACTTTGTATTTTTCTGTTGCCATAATTCTATATTAATGTGATAAAAACCTAAATGAGATTGTTGGACTCAGCGAACTCCGTATTCAAATGATGGTTTTATGCATGCTATAGGTGAGTGTTGAAGTTTATTATATAAATGAGCACTAATAACTTGAATATCTAGAGTAGATACGTATAATGCACGCCATCGAAATTGATTAGCAAAACGCTAAGAAATTTAAGGCTTTCAGCCGAAGGTCGTCGGAGCCGACGACATTAATATAAACAGCTCAAGTCTACTGGCGCGGGATGGAGCAGCCTGGTAGCTCGTCGGGCTCATAACCCGAAGGTCGTCGGTTCAAATCCGGCTCCCGCAACCAATTTAGTAGCAATATGTAAAAGCTGTGGAAGCGCCCTCGGGCTCAACTCTTTATAAGAGCGCGAAGGTCACTGGGTTTAAATCCGGCTCCCGCAACCAATTTATAAATTGATGTATAGTCAGGTATTTTTGACAAATTCATATTGTATTCATAAATTGATGCTAGTAAGACAGGAATCTATAGCCTCGCAACGTCGGGGATTTTTAGTTTCCGTTCACAGTTTAAGTGGTGTACTTGACAAAAGTGCATGCAACTGGGGCTTTAGGCCCTTTTTTTGTATTTAAAATTAGCGATAGGAGTGGTGAATTGACTAACCTAGAACTGCGTTTAACTGAAATGCTACAACCTGCGGTTGAAGCTTTGGAGTTTGAATTGCTTGGTGTCGAGTTCATTCGTGCAGGTAATCATTCTACCTTGCGTATTTATATTGATCACGAAGATGGTATTACTGTCGACAACTGTGCTGATGTGAGTCGTCAAGTAAGCGCAATTCTTGATGTTGAAGATCCAATTTCTACCGAGTATAACCTTGAAGTTTCATCTCCTGGGGTAGACCGCCCGCTGTTTACTGCCAAGCATTTTGAGCAAGTAGTAAACGAAACAGTAAACGTGAAACTGAATGTACCGCAAGACGGTCGTCGCAATTTCAAAGGGACATTAGTCGAAGTTGAAGGCGATATGATTAACATTGAAGTCGATAACCAGGTGTTTTCAATCTTGATTGATAACGTCGCCAAAGCGCACTTAGTTGCTCGATTCGACTAACCAGATTAAGGAGCGAAGTATAATGGCAAAAGAACTATTACTGGTAGCAGAAGCGGTATCGAATGAAAAAGCCGTGCCACGCGAGAAAATTTTTGAAGCACTTGAGTTTGCTTTAGCAGCTGCAACGAAGAAGAAGCACACTGCTGAAATCGAAGTGCGTGTATCGATTGACCAAGAAACGGGTGAATATGACACGTTCCGTCGTTGGTTAGTTGTTCCAGATGATCACGAGATGGAAAACCCAAGTGCAGAGATGAGCTTGTCGGCTGCCCAATACGACGATCCAGAGCTACAACTAGGCGATTACGTTGAAGAGCAAATCGAATCAATTAAATTTGACCGTATTACAACGCAGATGGCTAAGCAAGTAATCGTACAGAAAGTACGCGAAGCAGAGCGTGGACAAATTGCAGAGCAGTACATCGACCAAGTTGGTGAGTTAATCACTGGTATCGTTAAAAAGATGAACCGCGACAACGTTATCCTAGACCTAGGTAACAATGCTGAAGCAGTACTTTATCGCGAAGATATGATTCAGCGTGAGACGTTCCGTCCAGGTGACCGTGTACGTGCATACTTATACGCAGTTAAGCCTGAAGTACGTGGCCCACAATTATTTGTTAGCCGTACTAAGCCAGAAATGTTGGTCGAACTGTTCCGAATCGAAGTTCCTGAAATTGGCGAAGAGATGCTCGATATTCTTGCTGCTGCTCGTGATCCAGGTTCTCGTGCGAAAATTGCGGTTAAGTCAAATGACCGTCGTATCGACCCAGTAGGTGCTTGTGTTGGTATGCGTGGTGCTCGTGTTCAAGCTGTTTCGGGTGAACTTAATGGCGAACGTGTAGACATCGTATTGTTCGACGATAACCCAGCACAGTTTGTAATCAACGCAATGGCGCCAGCAGAAGTGGCATCAATCATTGTTGATGAAGACAGTAAATCAATGGACATCGCAGTTGCAGAAGACAATCTTGCAATGGCAATCGGCCGTAACGGTCAAAACGTTCGTTTAGCTAGCCAGCTTACTGGTTGGGAACTGAACGTAATGACTGAAGCAGACATGGCTGAAAAACACCAAGCAGAAAACAGCAAAACAATTCAGTTGTTTGTTGATGGCTTGGACATCGATGAAGAATTCGCAACATTATTAGTTGAAGAAGGTTTCTCATCACTAGAAGAAGTTGCTTACGTACCAGTAGCCGAGTTATTGGAAGTAGACGGTCTTGACGAAGAGACAGTTGAAGAATTACGTTCACGCGCAAAAGCAACGTTGACAACACAAGCACTTAAAAATGAAGAGTCGCTTGAAAATGCAGAACCAGAAGAAGATTTGCTAAACCTTGAAGGCGTAGACCGTCACTTAGCGTACGTGTTGGCGAGCAAAGGCGTAACAAACTTAGAGTTGTTAGCTGAACAAGGTATCGATGATTTAGAAGGCATCGAAGAGCTAGACGAAGAGAAAGCAGGCCAGTTAATTATGGCTGCACGTAACATCGTATGGTTTAGCGAAGAGTAATAAGGTTCAACGGAGGTAGTTAAAAATATGACAGAAGTTAGTTTAGAAAAACTAGCCCAAGATGTGGGTACTCCGGTTGAGAAGCTGGTTTCACAATTCGCTGAAGCAGGAATTAAAAAGTCTGCTGGCGATATGGTTAATGAAGCTGAGAAAAAGCAGTTACTTGATCACTTAAGTAAAGCCCATGGTGGCGAAGGCGCAGAGCCTAAAAAAATGACATTACAACGCAAGACAAAAAGTACGTTAAGCGTTAACAGTGGTTCAGGCAAACAAAAGAATGTTCAAGTAGAAGTTCGTAAAAAGCGTACTTTCGTTAAGCGCAGTGCTGAAGAGCTAGCGGCAATTGCAGCAGCTGAAGAAAAAGCAAAGCAAGAAGCGGAAGAGCAAGCCAAGCGCGAAGCTGAAGAAAAAGCACAACGCGAAGCGGAAGCTAAAGCAAAACGCGACGCTGAAGCTAAAGCGAAGCGTGAAGCTGAAGAAAAGCGCAAAGCGGAAGCAAAAGCAAAAGCGGCTCAAGCTCCGAAGTCTGCTGAGAAAAAAGTAGACCCAGAAGAGACTGCTGAAGAGCAACGCATTCGTTTAGCGCTTGAACAAGAAGCAATTAAAAAAGCAGAAGAAGAAGCTGCAAAGCTAGCTGAAGAAGCTCGCAAATTGGCAGAAGAAAAAGCCAAAGAGTGGGAAGAAGCTGAAGAGCAACGCAAGTACAAATTAGAGCACGAAAAAGAAGAAGATCTTCACGTTCATAGCTCTGTATATGCACAGCTAGCAGAAGACGATCAAGACCAAGAAGAAGAGAAAAAAGCTCGCCGCAAGTCTAAGAAGAAAGGCGGTCAAAACGAAGAGAGCTTTAACCAAGGCGGTCGTCGTAAAAAAGGTAAGCAAGCTAAAAACCAACACGGTTTCCAAAAGCCAGCTTCTCCTGTTGAGCAAGTTGTTAAGATTGGTGAGACGATCACTGTTGCAGAACTTGCTAACAAGATGGCTGTAAAGGGCGCTGAAGTTGTTAAGCAAATGATGAAAATGGGTGAGATGGTTACCATCAACCAGGTTCTTGACCAAGAGACAGCAAGTCTTGTAGTTGAAGAAATGGGCCATAAGTTTGTTTTAGCTAAATCAAATGAATTAGAAGAAAACCTACTAGCGGATCGCGCGTCAGGTGAAGGTGAAGCGGTAACTCGTGCACCAGTTGTTACAGTAATGGGTCACGTTGACCACGGTAAAACATCATTACTTGACTACATCCGTAAGGCTAAGATCGCAGAAGGCGAAGCTGGTGGTATTACACAGCACATTGGTGCATACCACGTAGACACTGAAAACGGCATGATCACCTTCTTAGATACTCCAGGACACGCGGCGTTTACATCAATGCGTGCTCGTGGTGCTAAAGCAACAGATATCGTTGTTCTAGCGGTTGCTGCCGACGACGGTGTAATGCCTCAAACAAAAGAAGCGGTACAGCACGCGAAAGCGGCTGGCGTACCTTTGATTGTTGCGGTTAACAAAATCGATAAAGAAACTGCAGATCCTGATCGCGTTAAAAACGAACTATCTGCACTAGACGTAATCCCTGAAGATTGGGGTGGCGATACTCAGTTTATCCACGTATCTGCTAAAACAGGTCAAGGCATTGACGAGTTACTAGAAGCGATTAGCTTAAACGCAGAAGTACTAGAGTTAACTGCTGTTGACCATGGTGCAGCGCACGGTGTTGTTATCGAATCACGTCTAGATAAAGGTCGTGGTCCAGTTGCTACGGTTCTTGTTCAAGAAGGTGAGTTGAAGCGCGGTGACATCGTACTTTGTGGTTTTGAATACGGTCGTGTTAAAGCGATGAAAGACGAAAACGGTCAGCCGATTGAAAAGGCAGGTCCTTCAATTCCGGTAGAGATTTTAGGTCTTTCTGGTGTACCACAAGCGGGTGACGAAGCGACTGTTGTACGTGACGAGCGTAAAGCGCGTGAAGTTGCGAACGCACGTCAAGGTAAGTACCGTGAAGTTAAACTTGCACGTCAACAAAAAGCGAAGCTTGAAAACATGTTTGCCAACATGGAAGAAGGTGACGTTTCAGAACTTAATATTGTTCTTAAGACTGACGTACAAGGTTCACTTGAAGCGATTACTGATTCATTGACTAAACTATCTACAGACGAAGTTAAAGTTAACATCGTTGGTAGTGGTGTTGGTGGTCTAACTGAGACTGACGCATCACTAGCGCAAGCTTCTAACGCAATCGTAGTTGGTTTTAACGTACGTGCCGATGCAAGTGCACGTCGTCTAATGGAACAAGAAGACATCGATTTACGTTACTACAGCGTTATCTATGACTTGATTGACGAAGTTAAGCAAGCAATGTCTGGTATGTTAGCGCCTGAGTTCAAGCAAGAAATCATTGGTCTAGCTGAAGTACGTGACGTATTTAAGTCGCCTAAGATTGGTGCAATTGCTGGTTGTATGGTTACTGAAGGTACGGTTAAGCGTAACAACCCAATCCGCGTACTTCGTGACAACGTTGTTATCTACGAAGGTGAGCTTGAATCACTGCGTCGCTTCAAAGACGACGTACAAGAAGTTCGCAACGGTATGGAATGTGGTATCGGCGTTAAGAACTACAACGATGTTAAAGTCGGCGATATGATCGAAGTCTTTGAAATCGTAGAGGTTAAGCGTTCTCTTTAATTCCAAAACAAAAAGGAATTAAACGAGATTAAAAAGGGGCGCGCGAGCCCCTTTTTTGTGGTTATGCGATAAAGAGTTAAAAGTAGGAGAGAAAAGTGCAAAGAGACTTTTCGAGAACAGATAGAGTTGCACAACAAGTGCAGCAAGAAATTGCGATGATTTTGCAGCGCGATTTTAAAGATCCACGCGTGGGCTGGACAACAGTATCGGCCGTTGAGGTTTCTAAAGACTTAGCGTATGTCACTGTGTTTGTTACTTTCTTTGGAAAAGAAGGTGAAGAAATTCAACAAGCTATAGATATTTTAAACAAAGCTGGTGGATTTTTCCGTTCAGAAATCGGTAAGCGCATGCGTTTGCGTATCGTGCCTGAAGTTAAATTTGAGTATGACAACAGCTTAGTGACCGGTATCGAAATGTCTAAGAAAGTAGACGATGCCATTAATAAGGACAAAACGCGTCGTGCTGAGTCAGGTGATAATCCAGCGGAAGACTTGGACGATTAATTCATGGGACGTAAACGCAAAGGCCGTAATATCAACGGCATTGTGTTAGTCGACAAGCCTCAAGGTGCGTCGTCTAACAATGTGCTGCAAAAAGTGCGAGCTATTTACGGCGCGGCTAAAGCAGGGCATACAGGTGCATTGGACCCGTTGGCAACAGGCATGTTGCCAGTATGTTTGGGAGAAGCGACTAAGTTTAGCCAATACTTATTGGACTCGGACAAAAGTTACTTCGTTACCGCAAAGTTAGGTGAGCGTACCGATACAAGTGATGCCGACGGTGAAATAGTTGAAACCCGCCCAGTGTCAACGTCGATTGAAGAAATCGAACGGTTAAAGGCAAGCTTGACAGGTGATATCAAACAGGTTCCAACTATGTTCTCTGCGCTTAAGCACAATGGTCAGCCATTGTATAAGTTAGCAAGGCAAGGCATTACGGTTGACCGCCCAGCTCGTCCTATCACTATCTTTGAATTTGAGTTATTGGACTTTCGCGGCGATGAAGTTGATTTTCAGGTCCGATGTTCAAAGGGGACTTACATTCGAACCTTGATAGACGACTTGGGTCAACTCATAGGTTGTGGGGCACATGTAAAAGTGTTGCGACGCACTCAAGTTGCTAATTATCCAGCGGATCGAATGTTGACTTTAGAGCAGATCCAACAACTTAAAGACGACAACTTAGATGACGCTTTAAAAGTGGAAGGCGACCGTTATAGCGGGGTTGATTACACTGCATTGGATAGCCAACTTCTGCCAATGCAAACCGCCTTGATTGGCTTACCTAAATTGGTTATGCCAGCAAAAGACATCCAGACTTTGCGCTTTGGACAAACAGTACCGGTATACGAGGCGTTAGTGTTAGCTAATCAAGATGTGTTTGAACAAGGCTTGCAAAACCTCGATGGCCATGAGTTTGTGGCTTTTGCGGCAGAGGGTGACGAGTTTGCTGGCGTTGTCGAGTTTTCTAAAGGCGAAGTTAAAGTCAAACGATTAGTTGTGGTTTAAATAAAGCTTGAATTAAACCCTGCATTCGGTAGAATGCGCGCTCTTATTTTATCTGTAAAGACAAACTAAGAGCTTCCTGTTGGGCTGAGTTAGTGATCGGCTACAACAACATTTATTATTTTTAGGAGAGACTTATGTCACTAAGCGTTGAAGAAAAAGCAGCAATCTTAGCTGAATTTGGTGCGAACGAAAAAGATTCTGGTTCTGTTGAAGTACAAGTTGCATTATTAACTGCAGACATCAACAAGCTACAAGGCCACTTTGCGAGCCACAAGAAAGACAACCACTCACGTCGTGGTCTTTTACGCAAAGTTAGCCAACGTCGTAACCTTTTAGACTACTTAAAAGGTAAAAACCTTGAGCGTTACAACGACTTGATCAAGCGTTTAGGTCTACGTCGCTAATATTTCGAATTTTCGAAATTAGAAAAAGGAGCATTTTTTGCTCCTTTTTTTGTGCCTGAAACTTATTTTTAATAGCTTTCAAACTTGACCTACGTATAATATGCCTCGAACTTAAAACGAAAATATTAGATTCAGTCAGCGTGGTCGTGTGAGAAGTGAAATATGGCCGTCATAAAAGCGCTTTAAGATAAAACCTGAATCAAAAAGAAAGGAAAAAAAACGTGACTCCAATTATCAAAAAATTCCAATATGGTCAGCACGAGGTCACTCTAGAAACGGGCGTTATCGCACGTCAAGCTACAGCTGCTGTTATGGCAAGCATCGGCGACACATCAGTATTCGTATCTGTAGTTGGTAAAAAAGAAGCAAAAGAAGGTCAAGACTTCTTCCCGCTTACTGTTAACTACCAAGAAAAAGCATACGCTGCAGGTAAAATCCCAGGTGGTTTTTTCAAGCGTGAAGGTCGTCCTTCAGAAGAAGAAACGCTAATTGCACGTCTTATCGACCGTCCAATTCGTCCATTATTCCCAGAAGGTTTCAAAAACGAAGTACAAGTAGTATGTACAGTTGTTTCTGTAAACCCAGAAATTCAACCAGACCTAGTTGCAATGATCGGTGCATCAGCAGCGCTTTCTATTTCTGGTATTCCATTTAGCGGACCAATCGGTGTGGCTCGTGTAGGTGTTGTTGAAGGTCAATACGTTCTTAACCCATCTCAAACAGAATTAGCGACTAGCGACCTAGACTTGGTTGTTGCTGGTACTGAAAATGCTGTACTTATGGTTGAATCTGAAGCTGCTGTATTGTCTGAAGAGACAATGTTAGGCGCGGTTGTATACGGCCACGACGAAATGCAGAAAGTGATTACTGCAATCAACGAATTTGCAGCTGAAGTTGGCAACCCTGCGTGGGAATGGTCAGCACCAGAAGAAAACACAGAATTAAAAGCTAAAGTAGCTGAGTTAGCAAAAGAAGGCATCGATGCCGCTTACTCTATTGCTGACAAAATGGCTCGTTACGACGCCGTTGGCGAAGTTAAAAAAGCAACAATTGCTAAATTAGAAGAAGAGCTAAGCGAAGAAGACTTCAACGAAAAAGAAATCTCTGAGCTAGTACACGACTTAGAAAAAGACGTTGTACGTTCTCGCATCCTAGCAGGTGAGAAGCGTATCGATGGTCGTGACCCAGACATGGTTCGCGCACTAGATGTTAAGACTGGTATCTTGCCACGTACGCACGGTTCTTCACTATTTACCCGTGGTGAAACTCAGGCAATCGTTACTGCTACATTAGGTACAGAGCGTGACGCACAAATCATTGACTCACTATTAGGTGAACGTCGTGACAACTTCATGTTGCACTACAACTTCCCTCCGTACTGTGTTGGTGAGACAGGTATGATTGGTTCTCCTAAGCGTCGTGAAATTGGTCACGGTCGTCTTGCTAAGCGCGGTGTTGCTGCGGTTATGCCTACTCAAGAAGAGTTCCCGTACACAGTTCGTCTAGTTTCGGAAATCACAGAATCTAACGGTTCATCGTCAATGGCTTCAGTATGTGGTTCATCTCTTGCTCTTATGGATGCAGGTGTTCCTATTAAAGCATCTGTTGCGGGTATCGCGATGGGTCTAGTTAAAGACGATAACAACTTCGTTGTTCTTTCTGACATCCTTGGTGACGAAGACCACTTAGGTGACATGGACTTTAAAGTAGCGGGTACATCAGAAGGTATCACAGCTCTTCAAATGGACATTAAGATCGAAGGTATCACTCGTGAGATCATGGACAAGGCTCTAGTTCAAGCGAAAGCGGCACGTCTTCATATCCTAAGTGTTATGGACGAAGCGATCGGTGGTCACCGTGAAGAGATGTCTCAGTTTGCACCTCGTATCTACACTGTTAAGATCCCTCAGAAGAAGATTGCAGATGTTATCGGTAAAGGTGGTGCGACTATCCGTGCTCTTACTGAAGAGACAGGTACTACTATCGAAATCGATGACGATGGCACAGTTAAAATTGCTGCAACAGACGGTGCAAGTGCAGAAGCGTGTATCGCTCGCGTTAAGCAACTAACGACTGACCTAGAAGTAGGTAAGATTTATCAAGGTAAAGTTGCACGTATCGTAGACTTTGGTGCGTTTGTTAACGTGTTACCAGGTAAAGACGGCTTAGTTCACATTTCTCAAATCTCTCAAGAGCGTGTTGAGAATGTGGCTGACGTATTATCTGAAGGTCAAGAAGTTCAAGTTAAAGTACTTGAAATCGACCGTCAAGGCCGTGTGCGTCTAAGCATGAAAGAAGCAGTAGAAGCTGAAGCGTCTGCTGAATAACCGATTTTTCAAGGTTAATGAATAAAAAGAGAGCTTAGGCTCTCTTTTTTTGTGCCAGACTTATTGTTTAAAGACGTTTTGTGGTATTAATAAAGCGTCAAAAAAAGGAGTAATCATGAAATTTTCTGGCGTTACATTGTTGGCCATTACGTTGGCCATGACGCTGTTGGTCAGTGGCTGTGCTTCGACTGATAAAACACCAATAAATAGTGAGCCGCACTTCGTAAATAACGTAGTGATAACGGAGCCATTACGAGTGGATTATAAAAGCGAGCTTGCCATAGCAAAGCTGACCCAGATTATTAACCACGCTCAACTCGAAAAAGACAAGTTAGCAGAGCTATTGTACGACCGTGGTGTAATGTACGACAGTTTGGGACTGCGCTCGCTTGCCCAACTCGACTTTCGTCGCGCGTTAGAACACAAGCCAGACTTTGCTGATGCTTATAATTTTATCGGGATTCATTTAACGTTGATGGGGCAGTATACACAAGCCTTTGAAGCGTTCGATTCGGCTCTAGAAATTGACCCAGAGCACAAGTACGTTAAGTTAAATCGTGGTATTGCGCTTCATTATTACGGTCGAAATGAGCTTGCGATGGAAGACTTTGAGCAGTTTTATTTCGAAAAGCCACAAGATCCTTATCGGGCAATATGGTTATACTTTTCTGAGCTAGATAAAGATGCTGAGGGTGCTCGATTACGCCTAATCTACAATTCGACTCAATTGGACAATCAACTTTGGTCATTCGAGATTGTGCAGATGTTATTGGGTAATCTCGACGAGCAAAACTTCATTACGAACATGGGTAAAAACCTGAGATCTCAACGAGAGTTGGCAGAACGTCTCTGTGAAGGATACTTTTATTTAGCCAAAAAAGAGCTTAGCTTGGGTAATGATGAAAAAGCCAAAAACTATTTTAGGCTTGCATTATCAACCGGTGTTCATGAATTTGTTGAATACAAATACGCTCGTTTAGAACTCAACAAACTATATGAAAAAGCACGTCAGCAGTATGAGGCTTCACTGGTTAACTAAAAGCCTGTCAATCGCCATAGTTTGGCTTTTGACATCAGACAGTATTATCTTGTCTAAACAAGAGGTGAAGCGTCACTTTGAGGCCTCATCTACTTATATATACGCAGCGGCGGAGCAACAAAATGCCTCCGCTCAATTCCAAGCCTATCAAATTAGCCAATATTTACCCTACCTAACTAGCGCCGCTCAGCAAGGACATGTTCAAGCTGCGTGGCAATTGTATAAAGTGTTAGAAGCTAAAGGAACAGCAGCACCTAGTGAAGATACTGGAGATGAGTTTTGGCTCGAATACCTTGTCGCAAAAGATCACCCGCAAGCGTTAATAGAGTATGGTTTGAAACAAATTCGTATTGGTCAATTACCTGAACTCCCCCTTTGGTTAACACAGAAGTCTGACACCTTAGCTAACGCAGTATTAAGTCCTCATTATCAGAGTATGTTTGATGGCCTTTGGGCCTTAACCGAGTTGTTTGAGCTTACTTACAAAACCGATAATTACTCAGAAGAAGTGGAACAATTAGCAGTAAGTTTACTTCAAAGAGCAAGTACAATAGCTTTGCCGAAAAACCATTTTGAATCCAAAACAGAGCCACAGCGTTGTACTCAGTTAGTCCAAGCGTTAGTCGGCTCTGAGCGCCATGCTCAAAACCTCGCCTCTATATTGGACTTTATGTCGACCTTTAACAAAGGGGGCAGGTATTGTTTCTCTAAGCCAATAATTGATCCAAGGTTATTGGCAATATGCCCAGAGGATGAGTTTGGACGTGCTCAATGCCATTCAAATTTATTAAGTCGAATTAAGGAGCGGTATCGCCCGACGGATGACAAAGCCAAATCTACTCATTGGATTATTGTGACAAAGCAGGGTAACGCCAACACACGCGACAACCTTATTTTTATTGATGAACAAGATACTGCACAGGTCTTGCTGCACGAACTTGCGCATTGGTCGGGGCTTATAGATGAATACCAATTAAGACCTGAACAACAGGCGTTTGTATGCAGAGGTACAAAGCCTTACTGGCCAGGAAAAAACGTGTTAGTAGCACCTAAGGCAGTTGCTCAAGCTGAGCTTGAATCACAATTAGGAAAGCCGCTCTATCCAGTACAAACTTGTGCAGGGAGTCAATACAATAGCTATCGAGTACAAGCACAATCGACCATAATGGAATATTTTGACTTACCTATTTCGGGTGCCTATCAAGAGTTAATCTTTGCGGCAGAGGAATAATTAACAAACGTCATTAAACCTTCAAATACTGTTAAAGAAATCGCCATAAAGCCCCGTATACAATGACCGCCTAGGGCCACTTTGTTTGATTGTTTCACTATATACGCAACCCAATCTGGGGCAGGTTTGCGCCATTGTGGTGAGACAAGCGGTGAGTAAGAAAATGAGTGCTTATTAATTATCAACAAAATCATACTCATACAGTTACGGCACAAATCTTTCTTTACAAAGTGTATCGACTTTATAGGAGATCATTATGCTAAATTCTGAACAACAAGTGAGACACCAAGTTATCGCCGAAATTAATGCGTCAAACCGGCTAATCTCGGAAGTAGCGGAAGAATTTGGAGTATCTAACAAACGTGTTTATGAATGGATTCGTTCGAGTAAAAAAAGCTCTAAGCGCAGGGTTTCACAGCGCAAACAAAAACTCCAAACCAAAGTACAACAATTGACAGAAGAGTTAGAAAGGCTCAGTGCTACTGATGTCATGTAATTGCTAACTATAATTAACAAACAAAGAAAAACCCTCCAATTGGAGGGTTTTTAATTATGGTTGGGAGTAGACCATGTTATTTATTAAGGTTGGTATGAAACATCCATGCTTACACCAGAGAAGGTGCTATAAGCGCGGATACCAATGTGCCAAGTACCTGCAGTTGGATTAGATACTGAACACGATTCGTTGTTACCACCTTTGTACGGACGGCAGTCATACGCTGATGTAGTAGGCTGTGCACCGTAACGGATGTATAAGTCAGCATCACCAGTACCGCCGTAAGTACTTACATCAAACGTGCTCATACCAGCAGGAACGTCAACTGTGTAGTATTTCCAAGTATTTCGGCTTGCACTGATGTTATCAACAGTCGTTGAGAAACCAGAACCACCACCTGTTGCAGGAGCTGTATAACTACCAGTTAAGCTCACACCGCTGAATGCGCTGTAACCGATAACTTTAACGTAATACGTACCCGCTTGAACGTTTGAGATTGGGCAGCTTTCGTTGTTGCCGTTTAACCATGGACGACAGTCGTAGCTAGACGTTGTCGGGTTAGAACCAAACTTAACGTAAAGGTCTGCGTCACCTGTACCACCGCTCATCGCGAAGTTAAGGTTAGTTGCACCTGCTGGTACTTCTAAAGTGAACTCTAACTCTTGGTTTGCTGAGCCAGAAAGACCTGTAACCGCTTGACCGTTAGTTAGTTCGTTACCGCCTGTCGGAGGAGGAGTTGTACCGCCACCACAGTTATTTGCTAGGTAATCAGACGCTGCTTTTGTTTGTACTAGACCGTAACCTGTCTTGTCATCACGACCAGCAGTTTCCAAATCGA
Source organism: Psychrosphaera ytuae (assembly GCF_017638545.1). NCBI lineage: Bacteria > Pseudomonadati > Pseudomonadota > Gammaproteobacteria > Alteromonadales > Pseudoalteromonadaceae > Psychrosphaera > Psychrosphaera ytuae. The sequence continues at coordinate 1,120,988 of NZ_CP072110.1, read as the reverse complement.
TAGCTGTCGCTTTCAACGCGGCACGTACTTGTTCTGCTGTACATGAGATGTTGTTAGACCAAGCTAGTGCAGCAGCACCTGCCACGTGTGGCGTCGCCATTGAAGTACCGTTGTAGTAAGCATAGTCTTGATTTGCTGTAACTGTAATTGATGCGCTTTGACCAAGGCGTGTTAACAGCTCTTGACCTAATGCACGGTTTACAGAAACGTGTGGCATGTTAACCGCATTGGTTGCGTCAACTAAGAATGGGTTTTGTAGGCCTGGACGGTCTGCATTACTGTATACAATAACACCTGATGCACCAGCGTCAGCACAGGCTTTAGCTGGGTTAATTTCTGGGTAGTTACTGCCTTTTTGGTTGTCGTTACGTTCAGCAACACAGATGTTACCTGCTACGTTCGAACAGTTATACGAAGAACCTGTCCACGTACAGCTCGCTAGTTGGCCTGAAGCACTGCCGTTTACGTTAGAAACAACATAGCTAGAGCCACTCTGAATGTAGTGAGTTTGTGGAACAACTCGGTCGTTTGCCCATGTAGTACCACCGACAGTGATAGAGCCTAAACGACCATCACCTGCAACGGTTGATAATACAGCTTCACCTGGACCGGCGATTTCAACTTGAGGTGTAAATTGAGAAAACTCAGCGTGTTTACCTGTTTCGTCAACCGCACCTACAGCCATAACTGTGTCGTAAGACGCAGGGTAAGAAAGGCTAGCGTCACCGTCGTTACCTGATGCTGCAATTAATAATACGCCTTGAGCAGACGCTGCTTCTAAGCCATTACGCTCAGAAGTACTTGCAGAAGGTCCACCTAAACTCATGTTTACAACTTTTGCACCGTTGTTCACACACGTATTAACCGCTGTAACTAAGTCAGAGCTATAACCCCAACCACTTTCGTTAAATACTTTAACGATATGCAAGTTAACATTTGTGTTTGGCATTACACCAACAACACCTTCGCTGTTATTAACACCAGCAATTGTACCTGCTACGTGAGTACCGTGTGAGCCACCTGCTTGATACCAGTTACCCGTACCAGGGTCGTTTGTACCAGTAGCGTTATTCGCAGCTAGATCTGGGTTTGTAGCTTCATAACCTGAGTCGATGATACACACCGTCATGTTACCAGCTTGTGCGTCAGAAACTTGATCGGCCTGAATGTTTGGGATACCCCAAGGAACGTTCTCTGACATTAAGTAACGGACAGGGTCCATTTCTGCAAACTTAATGTTTTTATCTGCGCGAATCGCGTCTAAAAATGCTTTACGCTCTTTACGGTTGATCGATTCAGCCAGCTTAAAGATGTGCTTTTTGTTTTTTAACTTGCGCTTGTATTTAATCGACTTGTCTTTTTTTAACGCTTTGCGAAGACGCTTAGCCATTTTTTTGACTTCGCGCTTTGTATCAACACCTTCAAGGTATTCGACAATGAATTGGTCAGTTCTGTCTTCAAAAAGCATTTCACGTTGTTTGGCTTTCCACTCTGCAAATTCAGAGGCCGTACCAACGTACTCTTTTTTCTCGACTTCTTGAAAATTGGCAGCATGGACAGAGCCAGCGCCAACGATTGTCGCTGTTGCTAAAGCAACTGCCGACATAGTTGGAAGTTTGTTTTTAGTATTTGTCATCTATTCATATTCTCTTTGACGTTCAGCTTTGCGCTGAACTTATTATTAGATGCAATCCTTTGACGTGAGACCGTGCTTTAAACCCTTCATTGGGGTTTTCTCCTAAAGCACGAGCTTGAACCTAGCTGTTTTATGAATAGATTTGTAGAAAAAATTTTCTCGTAATGAGTAATATTTTTGTAATGTGGCGGTTATGGAGTGAAATGTAGAAAAATATTTCTTATCTGCAGCAGGCGCTATCATTGCGATGTTCCGAAAATAACAGCAGGCTAATACAGATAAAAAAAACTAATGAAAAAAAAGTATTACAAAATGTTAATCAGTCTGTAATAAAGGGTTTTAATATTCCTTCAAGGCCATTCAGTTTAACTTCATACATCAGCGCGAGTTGCTCACCAAGTTTACCTTGTGGAAAGCCATTTTTGTGAAACCAAACTAAATAAGGTTCTGGAAGTTGAAGTAATTTTCGGCCTGCATATTTACCAAAGGGCATAACGGTATTGATAGCTTCTACGAGCGTTTTTTGGTCATCGATCATTTTTACTGTTCCAATCACACATAAAAATGGGTAGCTATAGCTACCCAAAATTCATAAATTATTTAGTGCTTAATTGCGTTTTAAATTATTCGTCTTCAATACTACGTAGTAACGCGTTTACACCCACTTTAGCACGTGTTTGAGCGTCGACCTTTTTGACAATGATAGCCGCGTAAAGAGAGTGTGTGCCGTCTTTAGAAGGCAGAGAGCCAGGAACAACGACAGAGCCTGCTGGAACACGGCCATATGTAATTTCACCTGTTTCACGGTCGTATATACGGGTAGATTGAGAAATGTACACACCCATAGAAAGGACAGAACCTTCTTCAACAACAACACCTTCAACTACTTCTGAGCGCGCGCCAATGAAACAATTATCTTCAATAATTGTTGGGTTAGCTTGAAGAGGCTCAAGTACACCACCAATACCAACACCGCCAGATAAGTGAACGTTTTTACCGATTTGAGCACACGAGCCAACCGTCGCCCATGTATCAACCATAGTGCCTTCGTCGACGTAGGCGCCAATGTTTGTGTAAGACGGCATTAATACGACGTTTTTACCGATGAATGAGCCTTTACGGGCCGCCGCTGGTGGTACTACACGCATACCTTGGTCGCGGAAGTCTTGTTCCGAATAGCTCGCAAATTTGCTGTCTACTTTGTCCCAGAATTTAGTCTCTGCGCCATCCATTAACTCGTTGTCACGAATTCGAAAAGACAACAGTACCGCTTTTTTTAGCCATTGATGTACAACCCATTCACCAGCAATTTTTTCAGCAACACGTGCTTTTCCGCTATCGAGTAACTCAATGGCTTGTTCAACCGCTGATTTTACTTCTTCTGTCACTGTGTTTGGAGTGATGGCTTCGCGGTTTTCAAATGCGTTTTCAATGATGGTTTGTAGTTCAGACATGATGTTCCTTTAACATTAATCGTTCAGTTCGGCGTTTAGAGCCGCTACTAACTGTTCTTTTTGTTGCTCATTGAGTTTTTCTCTTTGAGCTGTTGAAATCTTAAATATATCTTCTGCTTTTTCGCCATTCGTAGAGATTTTGGCTGAGTAGAGAAGGATATCATTTTCGTTAAATACTTTGGCAATTTTTGCCAAAAGACCCGGTTTGTCCAGCGCCGTGAGTTCCATCATATCTCGCTGATTACTTTTGGCATCCATAAAGCGGACTCGTACCGGAATTTTAAACTGTTTAATTTGTCGAGGTACACGTTTTTGAGCGTGTGTAATGGACAATTCACCTGTTAAGACTTGCTCGATGGTTTGTTTAATATCAGCACGTCGCTGATCTGAGCTTATCACGCTGTTGTCTTGGTCTAAAATGATAAAAGTATCTATCAAATAACCGTCTTTCGTGTTGAGGATATGGGCATCTGCAACATTGACGTTTTTGTTGTGGAACACAGACACGATATCTTTAAACAAACCAGCTCGGTCTTTGGTGTAAACGAACACTTGAGTCCCCCCACGAACGGCTTGATCACTTAGCCAAACCAAAGGTTTTTTAGTTCGCTGCTTGTGTTCAAGTAGGTGTTCAGTGTGCCAAGCCACTTGCTGTGCACTGTGACGAGAGAAATAAACGGTTCTAAATTGCTTCCAGATTTGCTCTGCTCGAGAAGTATCTAAGCCTTTTTCAGCAAGCAACAATAGCGCTTGCTCTTTGTGAGACTTTGCTGTTTCACGCATGTCCTTGGTATTTTCGACACCAGCTCTAAGAACCCTTTGTGTCGCTAAATAGAGATCGGCCAAAAGCGTGTTTTTCCATTCATTCCACAAGTTTGTATTGGTCGCTCTTACGTCTGCAACAGTAAGACAATACAAATTGTTTAAACGATTCTCATCGCGAACTTTTTTAGCGAATTCATTAATAACACCAGGGTCATATATATCATTCTTTTGAGCGGTAATTGACATTAGCAGGTGATTGCTTACTAACCAGCTAATTAGCTTGGTATCTGTAGATGGAAGGCCGTGTAGCTGACCAAAGTGAGTTGCGTCGATTGCTCCCAATTTAGAGTGATCGCCGCCACGTCCTTTACCGATATCATGAAAGATACCAGCAAGAGTAAGCAGTTCTGGTTTATCCAGCTTTTTGTATATTTCACTGCATATAGGAAACTCGTCTTTGCACTCTGGCAAGGAATATCGATGAATGTTTTTCAGTAGGCGATGAGTGTGTTCGTCAACCGTGTATGCGTGGAATAAATCAAATTGCATTTGACCAACAATGTGGCGCCAATTGGGCATATAGTTTGCCAAAACACTGTGACGTACCATTAATGTAAATGCGTGTCCCAATGCATTAGGATGGCGTAAAAACCTCATAAATTCAGTGCGGCATTTTTCGAGGTCGTGCAAATCACCCATTAAGCGACGACGGACTCGACGTAACAACCGAATAGTGTCTGAGTGCAAGGTTTCCACATCAGGATGGTCTGCGATCAAGATGAACATTTTAATTATGTTGGCACGATAAAAGAACACATCATTGTGACGGACTAACATCGAGCGGCCATGAATAGCAAAATCATCATCGATGATTTGAATGTCTTGTTCATTACCCAATATGGCCGAATTGAAGCGCTGCAACAACATGGTGTTAAGCTCAGTTACCCGTCTAGCAACTCGGAAAAATCGTTTCATCATCCGTTCTACTGCGGCTTTACCATCTTTACCAAAGCCCATTTTGTCTGCTACTTGGGGCTGATAATCAAATAATAAGCGGTTTTCATTGCGACCAGCGACTAAATGCAGAGCAAAACGCATTTGCCACAAATAGTCACGACATTCCAACATCTCTTGGTATTCGTCAGGTAAGAGATAATCGTGCTGAACGAGCTCGGCGGTGTACTGAGTGTTGAAGTGTTTTTTAGCGACCCAAGAAATTGTCTGCAGATCGCGTAAGCAGCCTGGGTTGGCTTTTAAGTTAGGCTCCAAGTTATATGACGTTGAGTGGTAGCGAGCGTGTCGGCGTTCTTGTTCTTCACGTTTTGCTAAATAAAACGCTTTACTGGTCATAAAGTTAGACTCGGCTAACTTCTGTTCCAATATTTCAAAGTTAATTTTGTTACCACATATCAGCCGACGTTCCATCAGGTTTGTTGCGATGGTGATGTCTTCTGAGGCAATGTTGATACAGTCTTTTATGGTGCGAACCGAATGCCCAACGTCAAACTTTAAATCCCAGAGCAAAGTTAAAAACTGAGATATTTTCTCATTTGAACTGGCACTAAGCTTTTTACTCGAAAGTAACAGTAGGTCGATATCTGACTGAGGATGTAGTTCGCTACGCCCAAAACCTCCGACGGCTAACAATGTGACGTCCGCTTCTTCGTGCAACAGGCAGTGTTGCCAGACATTGAGTAATACAAAATCGACAAACGTTGCCCGGGCCTGAACTAACTTTCGTACCGAAATTAAGTTGAATTGCTGCTCGCTCCATTGGCTAAATTCATTTAGCCGTTGTTTGTACACCGCTAAGTTAAAAGGCTGTGGAAACGGCGCTAACAGTTCATTTGGTATTTTAGACTTCACGGTATTCCTTGTTTGTGATTTTGCTTGTTATCACTGAGGACCAAACTTGCCATTCGTTTTGAATATAGTTGGCCTTGAGTAATTATTCTAAACCTAAGTATTAAGTAACAGATTTTGAGGAATAAAAAAAGAGCGATAAGGATCGCTCTTTTTTAGATTAGTGAGAAATAGTTCGAGGAAAGTCTTCGTCATTTCTCAGTGTTAACACTTCAACACCATCTTCCGTTACGAGCAGCGTGTGCTCCCATTGGGCTGATAATTTGCGGTCCTTCGTAACCGCAGTCCACTGGTCTGGTAATACTTTTAGTTTGTGCGTACCTGCGTTAATCATAGGCTCGATAGTGAAACACATCCCTGCTTTCAGTTCTTCGCCAGTGCCTGGGCGACCATAGTGAACTACCTGAGGTTCTTCGTGAAAACCCTCGCCAATACCATGACCACAAAAGTCACGGACGACTGAATAAGAGTGTGACTCGGCGTGCTTTTGAATGACCGCGCCGATATCACCCAAACGACAGCCTGGCTTAACCAACTCGATTGCTTTATACAAACATTCTTGCGTTACACGAGCTAAACGCTCTGCCATGATCGTTGGTTTACCTACGAAAAACATTTTTGAGGTATCACCGTGAAAACCGTCTTTGATAACGGTCACATCGATATTAACGCAGTCACCTTCTTTTAATGGTTTATCATCCGGAATGCCATGACAAATCACGTGGTTAACTGAAGTACAAATAGATTTTGGAAACGGTGGGTGGCCATAATTCAAAGGCGCAGGGACACAACCTTGAACATCGACGATGTAGTTGTGGCAAAGAGTATTCAGTTCATTTGTAGTAACACCAGGTTTAACATGAGGTTCAATCATTTCTAAAACCTCAGCCGCCAAACGACCTGCTACTCTCATTTTTTCTATCTGCTCTGGCGTTTTAATTACCGCACCCATATAACCCTCACAATTCTCTCGGTTTCACAACACAGTTTGTTAAGACAGGGATCTTATCAAAAAATGAACGATTTTTTGCTCGATCAGTTGTGTTTAATAGTGCTTATATGGTATAAAGCGCGCCTTATTTTTACAAAGGTTTTTTAAGTTTTTGCTTAATTGATTTTTGAAAGAATGAGAACGCCATCGATTTTATTCGGTGAGCAACTAAACATTTAATTAAATAACACACATATATCGACACGTTCTCCGGGGTGCTGAGCTTAGGCTTGGTCGGTAGAATGGGATATATGGAGGCCTAACCCCAATAGAGGATTATAAAATGGCAAACGTATCTATGCGTGACATGCTACAAGCTGGCGTACACTTTGGTCACCAAACTCGTTACTGGAACCCTAAAATGAAGCCTTTCATTTTCGGTGCACGTAACAAAGTTCATATCATCAACTTAGAAAACACTGTACCTATGTTCAACGAAGCGCTTGATTTCATCAAGTCTGTTTCTGCGCGTAAAGGTAAGATTTTATTCGTTGGTACAAAGCGTGCGGCGAGCGAGTCGATCAAAGAAGCTGCGATCGCTTGTGACCAATTCTACGTAAACCACCGCTGGTTAGGTGGTATGTTGACTAACTGGAAAACAGTTCGTCAATCAATCAAGCGTCTTAAAGATTTGGAAGCACAAGCTGAAGACGGTACTTTTGAAAAGCTTACTAAAAAAGAAGCTTTAATGCGTACTCGTGAAATGGAAAAGCTTGAAAAGAGCCTTGGCGGTATCAAAAACATGGGCGGTTTACCTGACGCGATTTTCATCATCGACGCAGATAACGAGCACATTGCTATTGCTGAAGCTAACAACTTAGGTATTCCTGTAGTTGCAGTTGTTGATACAAACTCTAACCCAGACAACATCGATTTCGTTGTTCCTGGTAACGACGATGCTATCCGTGCAATTCAGCTTTACACTAACTCTGTTGCTGCGGCCGTTAAAGAAGGTCGTGCTAACAACATCGAAGCGCAAGCTGAAGATTTTGTAGAAGCTGAAGCTTAATTGTTGTAATAAATCGTTCATAACGATTTAACCTTACATCAATTTCTAGGGGTCATAATTATGGCCCCTAATCCAAATTATATAAGTTTTCGCTCACTTGTATGAGCGGGAACCGCAGAATAGAGGACAAGACCATGGCAGTAACTGCTGCATTAGTTAAAGAACTTCGTGAACGCACTGGCGCGGGCATGATGGATTGTAAAAAAGCCCTAACAGAAACTAACGGTGACATCGATCTAGCGATCGAAAACATGCGTAAAAACGGCCAAGCAAAAGCTGCTAAGAAAGCCGGTAACGTTGCCGCTGAAGGTACAATCATCATCGAAAACGGTGAAGGTTTTGCTGCGTTAGTTGAAGTTAACTGTCAAACTGACTTCGTTGCTAAAGACGAAAACTTCTTAGGTTTTGCTACTAAAGTTGCAAAAGCGGCTGCTGAAGCAAAAACAACTATCGAAGACTTACAAGCTAAGTTCGAAGAAGACCGTGTACAACTAGTTGCTAAAATCGGTGAGAACATCAACGTTCGTCGTTTAGCATACGTTGACGGTGCTGAGCTTGCTTCTTACCGTCACGGTGAGAAAATTGGTGTTGTTGTTGCTGGTTCTGGCGACGCTGAAACACTTAAGCACGTTGCAATGCACGTTGCTGCTTCTAAGCCTGAGTTCGTTAACCCTGAAGACGTTCCAGCTGAAGTTGTAGAAAAAGAAAAAGCGATCCAAGTTGAAATCGCGATGAACGAAGGTAAGCCTCAAGAAATCGCTGAGAAAATGGTTTCTGGTCGTATGAAGAAGTTCACTGGTGAGATCTCTCTTACTGGTCAAGCGTTCATCATGGAGCCTAAGAAATCTGTTGGCGAAATGCTTAAAGAAAAAGGCGCTTCTGTTTCTACATTCATTCGCTTAGAAGTTGGCGAAGGTATCGAGAAGAAAGAAGAAGATTTCGCAGCAGAAGTTGCGGCGCAAATCGAAGCGGCTAAAAAAGCGTAATTAACGCCGTTTTTAACGCTACAAAAAACCGTAATGGGGCGACCTGTTACGGTTTTTTTGTTTTGTAAATCCTGTGATTTTGACATAGAATACGCCGCAATTTGCACCTCTAATCTAATCAAATACCAGGAGCCGGAATGACCACAAAGCCAGTTTTTAGAAGAATATTGTTGAAACTTAGCGGTGAGGCACTCGTTGGAGAAGAGGGCTTCGGTATCGATCCGAAAGTTTTGGATCGCATGGCTCAAGAAATTAAAGAGCTGGTTGAACACGACATTCAAGTTGGTGTTGTTTTAGGTGGTGGTAATATTTTCCGCGGTGCACCTCTAGCTGAAGCGGGCATGAATCGCGTAGTTGGCGATCACATGGGTATGTTAGCGACCGTAATGAATGGTTTGGCAATGCGTGACGCGCTTCACCGAGCTCATGTAAACGCTCGTTTGATGTCAGCAATTCCACTAAAAGGTGTGTGTGATGACTACTCATGGGCTGAGGGTATCAGTCTATTGAAGAGTGGTCGTGTTGTGATTTTTAGCGCCGGTACAGGTAACCCGTTTTTTACGACTGACTCTGCTGCTTGTTTGCGTGGCATTGAAATTGAAGCCGATGTAGTATTAAAAGCAACAAAGGTTGATGGTGTATATTCAGCTGACCCGGTTAAAAATCCAGAAGCGACTTTATACCGTGAATTAGATTACCAAGAAGTAATCGAAAAAGAATTAAAAGTTATGGACTTAGCGGCGTTTACACTCGCTCGAGACCACAATATCCCAATTTGTGTTTTCAATATGAACAAGCCAGGCGCATTAAAACGTGTCATCATGGGCGAAGAAGAAGGCACAATTGTAACCAAATTAGATAAATAATCAGAATAACTGCGAAGGAAATTTACTGTGTTAAATGAAATCCACAAAGATGCTGATGCACGCATGGACAAGAGCATCGAAGCTCTTCAGAATCAATTAAACAAGATTCGTACAGGCCGTGCCCACCCGAGCTTATTAGATGGTATCCAAGTTTCTTACTACGGTGCAGATACGCCACTTAACCAAGTTGCAAACGTATCAATTGAAGATAGCCGTACACTTGCGTTAACAGTATTTGACAAGTCTCTTACTCAAGCAGTTGAAAAAGCGATTCTAACATCTGACCTAGGTTTAAACCCTATGTCAGCAGGTACGGTAATTCGCATCCCACTTCCACCACTAACAGAAGAGCGTCGTAAAGATCTTGTTAAAGTTGTTAAAGGTGAAGTTGAAGGCGGCCGTATTGCTGTTCGCAACATTCGTCGCGACGCTAATGGTGACATCAAAGCGCTTCTGAAAGAAAAAGAAATTTCTGAAGACGAAGCTCGTCAAGCAGAAGACGAAATCCAAAAACTAACAGACGCAAAGATGAAAGACATCGACGCGATGTTAGCGTTAAAAGAAAAAGAGTTAATGGAAATTTAATCCAATAACTAGCAAGTAGTATAAAAACGCCGTTGTAGTCTAGCTTCGCGGCGTTTTTATTATCAAGTAGGTTGTGAAAATGGCGAAAGTTGACGTTGTAGACCAAGTCTTAGAGCATTATTCAGAATCGATTCCACAACACGTTGGGATCATTATGGATGGCAATGGGCGCTGGGCACAACAAAAAGGAATGCCACGAGTTTATGGGCATAAAAAAGGCGTAGATGCGGTTCGTGAATCGGTCCGTTTTGCTCGTAAGGTTGGAATAAAATCGCTGACATTGTTTGCGTTTTCTAGTGAAAACTGGAAACGCCCAGAAGATGAAGTGTCAGGGCTAATGGAATTATTTATGTTAGTGTTGACCAAAGAAGTCAAAACACTGCATAAAAACAACGTGCGTTTGAATATCATTGGTGATCTGTCTGGCTTTTCTGACAAGATCCAAGAAAAAGTTAATGCCGCTCACGAATTAACGATGGCTAATACCGGACTTGTTTTGAATGTTGCAGCAAATTATGGCGGTCGATGGGACATTGTTCAGTCCGCTAAGCAATTGGCTCAACAGGTCAAATCTGGTGAGTTAGATATCGATGATATTAACGAGGAGCGCTTCGATACCCAAACGAGTTTGTTTGGGCAACCCGACTTGGATTTATTGATCCGTACGGGCGGAGAGTACCGAGTAAGTAACTTTTTATTATGGCAACTCGCATATGCTGAATTACACTTTACGCCAATATTCTGGCCAGAGTTCGATGCACATCGATTTGCCCAAGCCGTTGAGGCTTTTGCAGGAACCGAGCGAAGATTCGGATTAACGGGCGAACAAATCAAGTCCGGAAGTTAAAATAATAGGAATTTAGTTTGTTAAAACAACGCGTAATCACAGCACTGATACTAGGTGCAATTTTATTGTCGGCATTATTCACTATGCCTTTTGATTGGTTTGCTTGGGCTGCGTTAGCTGTGTTTGGCTATGGCGCATTTGAATGGAGCAAGCTGGCCGAAATCAAACAGTTTAAATATCAGTTGGCGTACGCAGTAGGTACAGTGATCACAGGTGCGGCTATTTATGCTGTGTTCTTAGAATTTGAGTTGTGGACACTTGCCGGTAATCTCACCGATAAAAATTACTGGATAATGGTCTTGGCCTGCGTTTGGTGGACCATTAGTTCTATCTTAGTATTGATATATCCTCGTGGTAATCGCGTGTGGCAGCACCAACCGTTAGTCAAAGCAATTTTTGGCTATTTAACCTTGGTTCCTGCTTGGTTGGCTTTATTGACGATACGAGAGTGGCACTACCTAATCGATAAGAATGAAGGCGCATGGTTGGCTTTATTTGTGTTTAGTATTGTTTGGGCGGCGGATATCGGCGCTTACTTTGCTGGTCGTAAATTTGGTAGCCATAAGTTAATGCCTAATGTGAGCCCTGGTAAAACTATCGAAGGCTTAATTGGTGGTATTGTTGCGGTTATCTTGTTGACACTTTGGATGCTGTGGAGTCAAGAAATTGCCTTTGAAAATTGGTTATTACTCGCAAGTTGTTGTGTTGTGATCGGGGTCATTTCTGCTTTTGGCGACCTAAGCGAAAGTATGCTTAAGCGCGATGCAGGGATGAAGGACAGTGGTAATATTTTACCTGGTCACGGCGGTTTGTTAGACCGAATTGACTCTTTAACGGCAGCAATGCCAGTGTTTTTGGTTTTCTTCAGTCATTTCTACCTGTAGTTCCCATGAGTAAACAAGTCACAATTTTAGGTGCGACAGGTTCTATTGGCCTGTCCACTCTTGACGTCATCTCACGTCATCCTGGCCAGTTCGAATTATTTGCAGTAACCGGCAACACTAATGTCGCTGGTATGTTAGAAATCTGTCAAACCTACCAACCTAAAGTGGCGGTGATGGCCAATGCTGATGCTGCCAAGTTGTTACAGCAACAAATTGAAAAAAACGGCATAGCGACAGAAGTCACTGCTGGCGTCGATAGCTTAGTTGATGTCGCGTCGCACTCTAGTGTTGATATTGTTATGGCGGCAATTGTAGGCGGGGCAGGTTTGTTGCCAACGATAGCGGCGGCCAATGCGGGTAAAAGGATCTGTTTAGCAAACAAAGAAGCTCTAGTTATGAGCGGCGACTTGTTCTTGGACGCTGTGTCAAATAACGGAGCAACACTATTACCAGTGGATAGCGAACACAACGCCATCTTTCAAAGTATGCCTCCAGAAGTTCAGCAGGGGGCTACGCTTTCGACCTCTGGAGTTCGTAAGATTTTGTTAACCGGTTCAGGCGGGCCTTTTTTAACCAAACCGCTTGAAGAATTTGGCGAAATTACTCCGGCAATGGCGGTAGCGCATCCTAATTGGGACATGGGCGCCAAGATTTCAGTAGATTCGGCAACAATGATGAACAAAGGCCTAGAGTTTATTGAGGCGCGCTTGTTGTTCAATGCATCGTTTGAGCAAATGGAAGTCATTATCCATCCACAAAGTATTATCCATTCGATGGTGAGTTATAACGACGGCAGCGTCCTGGCGCAAATGGGTCAACCAGACATGCGTACGCCAATCGCCCATACCTTGTCGTATCCGGCCCGAATAGAGTCGGGCGTCGAACCTTTAGACTTTTCTCAGCTTGCTGACTTTACCTTTGTTAAACCGGACTTTAATCGCTTTCCTAACTTAGCTTTAGCGTTAGAAGCCTCAAAATCAGGCCAGGGTGCAACTACTGCACTTAATGCCAGTAATGAAGTGGCAGTAGAGGCGTTTTTGCAAGGTGAAATTCGATTTATAGATATTGCTCAGTTAAACGAACGTGTTCTTAATGCTCATGTCAATTCTAAGCCTAATAGCTTGAGCGATATTTTAGAGCTCGATGCCCAAGCAAGACAGTTTGCTAAACAGGTTATAACTCAGGGAATTTAAAAATGGACGTATTAACCTCAATCGTTGGCTTTATAGTCGCCCTTGGAATTCTTGTTTTTGTTCATGAATATGGACATTTTTGGGTGGCAAAACGAAATGGGGTTAAGGTAATCCGATTTGCAGTGGGTTTTGGCAAGCCGATTTATTCATGGCATGGCAAGGATGGAACCGAATACGTTATTGGGATGATCCCGTTAGGCGGTTATGTACGGATGTTGGACGGCCGTGTCGATCAAGTTTTAGAGTCTGAGCAACATTTAGCGTTCGACAAAAAGTCGGTATGGCAACGCATTGCTATAGTGGCCGCAGGACCTATGGCTAATTTTGTATTTGCTATTTTATTAGTGTTTGTTGTGTTGTTACACGGAACTCCGGCACTCAAACCCGTCGTAGGTAACATTACTGCCAACTCAATTGCGCAGAAAGGCGGATTGCAACTGCGTGATGAAATCCTTCAAATTAATGAGCAAAAAGTTATCAGTTGGCAAGAGGTAACCTATGCACTTGCCGCCGCTGTCGGTGATGAACAATTACACCTTGTTGTAGAGCGAGAAGGTCGAACTCACAATATATTTATTGACAGCAAGGGGTGGCAGTTAGAAGACGGTGACTTATTGTCAGGACTAGGTATTGAGCCGTTTAGACCAAATGCAACGCTTAACGTTGCGTTTGTAGATGAGTCTGCACCTGCTGGAAAAGCTGGCGTTCAGGCCGGAGATAAAATCGTTACCATCAACGGAAAACTTATCACCGAATGGCAAGACGCCGTTGATATCTTCACGAATTCAGCAAACCAAACGCTGTCACTAGAAGTGCAGCGAGGCAACGAAATCATCGGATTTGAATTAAAGCCCGACAATAGGCCAACGGAAGATGGCTTTTCTCGAGGGTATGTTGGTATTGCTCCGCAATCAGAACCTTGGCCAAAGGGCTATGTATTTACCAACCAATATGATATTTTGCCTGCAGTTTTTGGTTCTTTCGTCAAAACGTGGGAACTGATTGAATTAACCTTTAGTATGATTGGTAAATTCATTACGGGCAGCATTGGCTTAGATAATTTAAGTGGGCCAATCGCGATCGCTCAAGGCGCTGGTGTCAGCGCTCAATCTGGGTTTGTCTACTTTATTAGTTTTATGGCACTCATCAGCGTTAATTTAGGGGTAATTAACTTATTACCGCTTCCTGTGCTCGATGGAGGTCATTTAATGTATTTTATTATTGAACTTATTCGAGGCAAGCCTGTCTCTGAAAGGGTGCAGGAAATGGGGTTCCGGTTTGGCGCAATGGCGTTGATGATGATTATGGGAATCGCCTTGTTTAATGATTTTGCTCGGTTATAGTGCGCTGTAACCTTCTGCAGTAGTTGTATTGGAATTAAAATAATAATGAAACGAATTTTAGCCGGTCTGATTTTAGTAAGTACAAGTTTGTACTCAAATGCTAATGACGACAAATTTGTCATTGAAGACATACGAGTTGAAGGGTTACAAAGAGTCGCACTTGGTGCTGCTTTAACTCACGTCCCGTTTAATGTCGGTGACCAAATCTCAGAGTATTATGTTGGCCAATCAATTAAGCGATTATATTCGTCAGGCTTGTTTGCTGATATTGAAGTATTTCGTGATGACAATGTAATTGTCTTCAAAGTGGTTGAGCGACCAACCATCAGTGAAATTGAGTTAGACGGTAACAGCGACTTAAAAGACGAGCAGTTGATGCAAAGTCTTGAAGACAGCAACATTCGCGTTGGTGAGTCTCTTGATAAAGCCATTTTGACGAGTGTCGAAAACTCTATCATTGAGTTTTACCACAGTGTTGGTAAATACAATGCGTCTGTCGAAGCAAAAGTGACTTACCTTCCGCGTAACCGCGTAAAAATCTTATTTGAATTTAACGAAGGTGACGCAGCCTCTATTCGCCAAATCAACTTGATTGGTAATGAAGTCTTTGACGACGAAACCTTATTATCGATTATCGAAAGTAAGCAAAACCTTGCTTGGTGGCAGTTCATGGACAATGACCGTTACCAAAAACAAGCATTACAAGGCGATATGGAAACAATCAAGGATTACTACCTTGATTACGGGTACTTGAAGTTTAATATCGATTCAACTCAAGTTTCTGTGGCTCCAGACAAAGAGTCAGTATACGTTACGTTTAACGTGACTGAAGGCGAACCGTACAAAGTTAAAAGCTTTGAATTGATTGGTGACCTGTTAGGTCAAGGTGACTTCATTAAGAAGATCATTCCAATTCAAATTAATGAAACTTACAACGGTTCAGTCGTTACCTACACCGAAGAAATGATCACTAAATACTTAGGCCGCTTTGGTTATGCCAATGCAAAGGTAACGACTTTCCCTAAGTTGAACGACGAAACCAAAGAAGTTGAGTTGACCCTTAATGTTGAACCAGGCAAACGCGTTTACGTTCGCCGTATTAAGTTCACTGGTAACTTTGCGACTTCTGATGAAGTGTTGCGTCGTGAGATGCGCCAATTTGAAGGCTCGACTCTGTCGAACAACCTACTCGAGTTGTCCAAGACTTTACTACAACGTCAAAAGTACATTGAATCTGTAGACTACTCAGTACAAGAAATTCCAGGCGAAGATGACCAAGTCGATGTTGTATTCAACATTAAAGAGCAAGCCTCTGGATCTTTCCAGGCGGGTGTTTCTTATGGTGACTACACAGGTCTGGCATTTAATGCATCTATTCAGCAAGATAACTTCCTAGGTACTGGTAACTCTGTTGGTATTTCACTGAACACGTGGAAAGCACAGCAGACGATCGCTCTTAACTACATGGATAACTATTTTACAGAAGATGGTGTTTCACTGGGTGGTCAGATTGCTTACAGTAATTATGATGCGTCTAAAGTAAACTTGGTAACTTACTCTCGTAAGACGGTATCTGTTGGTCCAACTCTAAGCTGGCCAGTTATGGAAAATAACCGTGTAAGTGTTGGGTTTGCATTTAAAAACTTAGAAGTTTCGTCACTGCAAAGTTACGACCAGATTAAAGTTTTCACCGAACCATTTATCGATCCAAGCGATCCAGATGCCAAGTTTAAGTTCAGAAACTACGAAGCTAATTTAGGTTGGACTCGTAATACCTTAAACCGTGGTGTATTCCCGTCAGATGGCTCAAGCCAATATTACGGCGTTAAAGTAACAACGCCAGGTTCAGACGTTGAATACTTTAAGATGACCTTTGACTCGAAGTTTTATTTCCCGTTGTCTCGTGACCATCAGTGGACAGTATTAGCTCGCTTTGAAGCGAACTACGGTAATGGCTTTGGTTCACTAAACGGCAATGATCAAATTTTACCATTCTGGGAAAACTTCCAGCAGCGCTCTAACGACCTACGTGGTTTTGACAGTAACACGATTGGCCCTCGTGGGGTAATTCGTACTCCGAGTTCAATTACAGGTGGTCCAAACGAGTTTGGTGGCGTAGAAAATATTTACATTGGCCCAGAAAACGATACATTAACAACGACTTTCCGTTCTACGGGTGGTAACGCGTCGGTATTTGGTGGATTAGAACTGATTACCCCAACGCCGTTCTTGAAAGAGGACTTTGCTAACTCGGTACGTACTTCAGTATTTGTAGACTTTGGTAACGTATGGGATACGGAATTTAATCTGGACAGTTATGCTGGATTAAGTGAAACAGAACAGGCGAAGCTTGTTGATTATTCGGACCCAGGTCGTTATCGTGTATCGACTGGCGTTTCATTGCAGTGGTTATCACCTATGGGACCACTGGTATTTACTTGGTCACGTCCTCTAAGAGAGTTTGAGGGTGATGAACATGAAGTATTTAGTTTTAATATCGGAACTACATTCTAGGACAATAGTTCTTAAATTTTGGAGTATAAAATGACACTAGCAAAAAAAATCTTAGCCTTAACAACGGGCATCTTATTTTCGGTTTCAGCATGGGCTGAGTCGATTGCAGTAGTAGACGTTCAAAAAGTGGTTGCACAGCTTCCACAAATGGCAACGATGCAACAACAGTTGCAACAAGAGTTTGCTGGTGCGGCTGAAGAAGTTGAAAAGCTAAAAAGCGACATTCAATTCAACATGGAAAAGTTTCAGCGTGAATCAATGACAATGAGCCAAGAGCAACAAGACAAGCTACGTGCTGACATTGAAGAAATGCAAAAGCAATTCCAAGCTAAGGCTCAGCCGCTACAAGAAAACATCCGTCGTCGTCAAGCTGAAGAGCGCAACAAAATCATGGCAATCGTTAAACAAGCGGTTGATCAAGTTGCTGCAGAGCAAAAAATTGACGTTGTTCTACAAGCGCAATCAGTTGCATTTGTAACGCCAGAAAAAGACATTTCTGCGCAAGTAGTCGAAAAGGCGAGTAAAATTAAGTAAAATATCGCTTAACTAATTTGGAAACCCACTTTAGTCTCTAAAGTGGGTTTTTTGTTTGTCTGGAGATAATTAAATGAGTCAAACAATTCAAGCGTTAGCCGATTGGGTTGCTGAAGGTTCGGGACTTGAGGTTAAAGTACAAGGCGATCCTGACTATATAGTGTCAAAGTTATCTACGATTGATGACGCTGTTGCTACAGACATTACTTTTTTAGCCAATCCTAAATACAAAAAACACCTTGAGCAATGCCAAGCAGGATGTGTGATTTTGTCTTCTGCTGTTCAGTCTGAGTGGTCAGGTAATGCGATCATATTGGATAATCCTTACGCAGGTTTTGCTTTAGTTGCACAAAAACTCGATACAACACCTATCCAAACCAAAGAAATTCATCCTAGTGCTGAGATTCATCGCGATGCGACGATTGAAGACGATGTCGCTATTGGCCCCAATGTTGTCGTAGAAGCGGGGGCAATAATTGGTCGTGGCGCACAGATCGGAGCAGGTTGTTTTATCGGTCGAGGTACAATTGTCGGCGCAGGTACACGTTTGTGGCCTAATGTCTCAATTTACCACGATGTAAAAATGGGACGAGAGTGTCTCGTCCAAGCCAACACTGTGATCGGGGCCGATGGATTTGGTTATGCGCCGTTAAACAAAGACGGCAATCAGCATTGGTTGAAAATACCTCAAATTGGTGGTGTCACCATTGGCGATTACGTAGAGATTGGTGCTTCGACAACGATTGATAGAGGTGCAATTAATGACACCTCTATTGGTGACCGTGTTATCATAGATAACCAAGTGCAGATAGCTCACAACGTCGAGATTGGTGACTTTACCGTCATCGCAGGATGCACAGCGATAGCTGGTAGTACTGTGATAGGCAAAAATGTAACCATTGGCGGCGGTTGTTCTATTGTGGGCCATATTTCGATATGTGATCGGGCCTACATCACTGGTCGTGCGTTTGTAATGAAAGACATTAAGGAGCCTGATGTATATTCTTCAGGAATGCCTGCAACAACAAATAAAGAGTGGCGCAAAAATACAGCCCGCTATAGAAAACTTGATGAATTATTTGGCCGAGTGAAAGAGTTAGAAAAACGTCAGCCGTAATTCTTATTGCAGCTTTGTAAGGAGACACATTTTGTCTGAGCAATTAAATTCTTTTGAAATTGAAGAAATCATGTCGTACCTACCACATAGGTATCCGATGTTGTTAGTGGACCGCGTCATCGATTACAAAGTGGGCGAAACCCTTCATGCTATAAAAAACGTAACGATCAACGAACCTATTTTTACCGGTCACTTCCCGGGCAAACCTGTTTTTCCAGGTGTGTTAATCTTAGAAGCCATGGCTCAAGCAACAGGCTTACTTGGCTTTAAGACCATCGAAGCGCAAAACGGTGAAGTTGATCCAAATGAACTATATTTATTTGCAGCAATTGATAATGCTCGATTTAAACAGCCTGTAACGCCCGGCGATACAATGCATTTTCACGTTAAATTCGTGAAAGAGCGCCGTGGAATTTGGAAGTTCTCAGGCGAAGCTCTAGTGGATGGTAAGTTGGCCGCAAGTGCAGACATCATGTGCGCGCGCCGAGTCCTATAATACGTTTCTGACGTCTAGTAATAAAAAGAGATCTTGATTTGATACACGAAACCGCAATTATTTCTGATTCAGCAAAGTTAGGTGAAAACGTCTCAGTTGGCCCTTATTCGGTAATTGGCGACAACGTAGAGATTGGTGATAACACTGTTATCCATTCTCATGTTGTCGTTAAAGGGCCTTCAAAAATTGGCAAAAATAATGAATTTTTTCAGTTTTCATCAATTGGTGAAGATTGCCAAGATAAAAAGTACGATGGTGAACCGACCCGTTTAGAAATGGGCGATAACAATATTGTCCGCGAAAACGTGACAATTCATCGCGGCACGATTCAGGATGAGAGCCTTACTAAGATTGGCAGCAATAACTTGTTTATGGCTTACACTCACGTTGCTCATGATTGTGTAATCGGTGACAACGTCATTTTTGCTAATAACGCAAGTGTTGCCGGTCACGTTCATGTTGGTGATTGGGCTATCTTAGGTGGCATGGTTGGCGTGCATCAGTTTGTTCACATTGGTGCTCATGCTTTTATTGGCTTGAACAGCATAGTGGTAAAAGATGTTCCTCCATACCTATTGGCATCTGGAAATGGTGCAGAGCCTAAAGGTCTAAATAGCGAAGGTTTAAAGCGTCGCGGTTTTAGCTCAGAACAAGTAAGTGCAATTAAAAAGGCATATCGCATCATGTACCGCAAAGGACTTACTGTAAATGAAGCGTTAGAAGAGTTAGATACCTCTGAGCCTTGTGTAAATGATTTTGCGTCATTTATTAAAAACTCATCTAGGGGTATCATTAGGTAAAACGCCTTATAAATCCCAAATTATGTCGAAATTAAAAATAGGCATTATCGCCGGAGAGCATTCCGGTGATCTTTTAGGCGCTGACTTAATGTCGGCGCTTATTGATCTTGCCAATCAAACATCTCCAGAACTACATCTCGAGTTTCGCGGTGTCGCGGGGCCTAAAATGCAAAAGCTAGGTTGTCATAGTTACTTCGATATGGAAGAACTGGCCATCATGGGCTTGCTTGAGATCCTCAAACATTTAAGACCGTTATTAAAACGCAGAAAGCAACTCGCTGCCGATCTTATTGAGTGGCAACCTGATGTGGTTATTGGGATTGATGCGCCTGAGTTTAATCTTGGTTTAGAGCTGATGCTTAAAGAACAAGGAATTAAAACAGTTCATTATGTGAGCCCGTCAGTTTGGGCTTGGCGTCAGTCTCGTATTAAAAAAATTAAACGCGCTTGTGACAAAGTATTGGCACTGCTGCCATTTGAAAAAGCGTTTTATGACCAACACGACATGCCCTGTGACTTTGTTGGTCATACTCTGGCCGATCAAATTCCAGTAGAAGACCAACAACTTCAGTGCAGAGAAAGGTTAAACATAAATGCCGGCGCTAAAGTATTAGGTGTATTACCGGGTAGCCGTGGTTCAGAGCTTAAGTTTTTACTACTGCCTTTTTTGCAAGTAGCGGCGCAGTTACAGTCTGAAAATAAAGATTTAGTCCTTTTGTTACCAACGGTTAATGAGCTTCGTAAAAATCAAATTGAGTCACAAATCGCAGAGCATTTCCCAGAGTTGACCATCACGGTTTCAATTGGTAATGCAAGAGACGTAATGGGAGCTGCGGATGCACTACTGATCGCCTCTGGTACTGCAACATTAGAAGCAATGCTAATGAAAACACCGATGGTAGCGGCATACAAACTCAGTTGGTTGAGCTATCAAGTGTTTTCTCGAATGATGAAAACCAAATTCTTCACCTTGCCGAATCTATTAGCCGGCGAAAAAGTGGTTGAAGAGCTAATCCAAGATGACGCCAGCGTTGACAATATGCTCGCACACATCAGGCCGATGTTAGAGACTGAGGATACTGAAATGAAGCAGCGATTTATTGATATTCATAAAGAAATTAAACGCGATGCAAGCAAGCGTGCGGCTGCTGCCATTTGGCCAATGATTGAGCTGAACTCGACGAGTAATACTAAATAACAAGTGAAGAGTTATGATTTTTAACGAAACAAACTTTGTCCGACCAAGTGTCGAACTTATCGCTGGTGTCGATGAAGTAGGGCGTGGCCCACTTGTAGGTGACGTCGTTACTGCGGCGGTGATACTAGATCCGAATAATCCGATCGAAGGCTTAAATGATTCAAAAAAGCTGTCCGAGAAAAAGCGCAACGCGTTAGCCGAAGAAATTAAAGAAAAAGCCTTAGCTTGGTCAATTGGTCGAGCGGATCCGAGCGAAATTGATGAGCTTAATATTTTACACGCCACCATGTTAGCAATGCAGCGCGCCGTCGCTAGATTGGCGGTACAGCCACAACACGTGTTAATTGATGGCAATCGAGTTCCGAGTTTGCCTATGCCAGGTAATGCCGTGATTAAAGGCGATGGTTTAGTCGCGGAAATTAGCGCAGCGTCAATTTTGGCTAAAGTCGAACGCGACAATGAAATGGCTGAACTAGACAAAATCCATCCAGAATACGGGTTTGCGAAGCATAAGGGTTATCCAACAAAATTACATTTTGAAATGCTTGCTAAATATGGCCCGACACCGCACCATAGAAAAAGTTTTAAGCCTGTGCAAAAAGCACTAGGCCTTGGTTAAGTTACAGACGAGTAAAAGTTTTTAGATTTATGTCAGATCCCAAATTTGTTCACCTGAGAGTTCACAGCGATTTTTCTATGATGGATGGCCTAGCTAAAGTAAAGGCCATTCTCAAGCAAGCCGGTGAGCAACAAATGCCAGCACTGGCATTGACCGATCAGATGAACCTTTGTGGTCTCGTTAAGTTTTATGAAGGCTGTCATGGCGCAGGTATCAAGCCTATTATAGGCGTAGATGTATGGCTACACCGGGCTGATGATGAGCCTTTGTTTCGACTGACTTTAATCGCCAAAAATAATGACGGCTACAAAAATATTACCACGTTGATTTCAAAAGCTTATTTACGTGGTTCTATTAAAGGTAAAATGGCCATTGATAAAGAGTGGCTGGCTGAGCACAAAGAAGGCGTCATTATTTTATCAGGCAGTTTTGCTGGCGATTTAGCCTACGCCATGAGCAAACACAATCAAAAGCTCATTGACGAGGTCCTTTCTTTTTATCAAGAGCATTTTGTTGATCACTTTTATATCGAGTTAACTCGTACCGGTCGTGCATCAGAAGGCATGTACATTGAACAAGCGGTCGAGCTTGCAGAGCAACATCAAATACCCGTTGTGGCAACAAACGAAGTTGTATTCCTATCAGCAGATGACTTTGAAGCTCACGAAGTTAGAGTTTGTATCAACCAAAAGCGCACTATAGACGATAAAAACCGCCCTAAAGATTACAGCCGCGAACAGTACTTGCGTTCAGAACAAGAGATGTGTGAGCTGTTTGCTGATATCCCATCTGCCCTTCAAAACTCAGTTGAAATAGCTAAACGCTGTAATGTTACAGTGCAACTTGGCACTTACTTCTTACCTGAGTGTCCAACAGACGGTATGAGCGAAGCTGACTACTTAGTTAAAGTATCGGAAGAGGGCTTGGAAGAGCGTCTAGAGTTTTTATTTCCAGATCCTGAGGTGCGCAACGAAAAGCGCAAAGAATACGATGAACGACTCGACGTCGAACTTAAAGTTATCAACCAAATGGGATTCCCTGGTTACTTCCTGATCGTTGCTGAGTTTATTCAGTGGAGTAAGGATCACAACATCCCCGTTGGTCCGGGTCGTGGTTCTGGTGCCGGTTCATTGGTGGCATACGCATTAAAAATTACTGACTTAGACCCGTTAGAGTTTGCCTTGCTCTTTGAGCGATTCTTGAACCCAGAACGTGTATCCATGCCGGACTTTGATGTCGACTTTTGTATGGACCGTCGAGACGAAGTTATTGACCACGTAGCAGAATTATACGGTCGTGATGCGGTATCTCAGATCATTACGTTTGGAACATTAGCGGCAAAAGCCGTAATTCAATCGGTTGGTCGCGTTATGGGCTTGCCATTTGGTTTTGTTGACCGTATTTCTAAACTAATACCGGGTGACCCGGGTATCACATTAGAAAAAGCCTGGAAGGCAGAGCCACAACTCGAACAAATTTACCAGCAAGACGACGACGCCAAAGAGCTGATTGATATGGCGCGCAAATTAGAGGGCGTTACTCGTGGTGCAGGTAAACACGCAGGTGGTGTTGTAATCGCGCCAACCAAAATCACAGACTTTGCACCTTTGTATTGTGATGACGAAGGTAAAAACCCAGTCACTCAGTTCGATAAAAACGACGTTGAAACAGCAGGGCTTGTAAAGTTTGACTTCTTGGGTTTGCGAACACTTACTATATTGCAGTGGGCCATCGATATGGCCAATAGTCGAATTGACAACAAAGACGACTACATAGACATAGCGGCAATACCTGTTGATGATGCGGCTAGTTTCCGAATGTTGATGAACGCCGAAACGACCGCAGTATTCCAGCTCGAATCGTCAGGGATGAAAAACCTGATCAAAAAGCTTCAGCCAGACTGTTTTGAAGACATCATCGCATTGGTTGCTTTGTTCCGTCCGGGTCCACTTGATTCAGGGATGGTTGATAACTTTATCGAGCGTAAGCACGGTCGAGAGGAAGTCGCTTATCCGGACCATGAATATCAACACGAGTGTTTAAAAGAAATCTTAGAACCGACCTACGGCATTATTCTGTATCAAGAGCAGGTAATGCAGATTGCCCAGGAAATGGCAGGCTACTCGTTAGGGGGCGCTGACTTACTTCGTCGTGCGATGGGTAAGAAAAAGCCCGAAGAGATGGAAAAACAGCGGGGTACCTTCGCTGAAGGTGCTAAGAATAACAACATCGATCCAGAATTGGCGATGAAGATATTCGACCTCGTAGAAAAGTTCGCTGGTTATGGATTTAACAAATCTCACTCGGCTGCTTATGCGTTGGTTTCTTACCAAACCTTATGGATGAAGTGCCACTATCCATCAGAGTTTATGGCCGCGGTAATGTCTGCGGATATGGACAATACCGACAAAATCGTCACGTTAGTAGACGAGTGCGAGCGAATGAAGCTGGTCATCGAGCCACCAAATGTGAATTCCGGCGAATATAAGTTTACCGTTAATGACGAAGGTCACATCGTTTATGGTATTGGTGCGATTAAAGGGGTAGGCGAAGGCCCAGTTGAAGCGATTTTAGAGGCACGTCAAGAAGGCGGTGTGTTTAAAGACCTCTTTGATTTTTGTGCTCGCGTTGACGTAAAACGTATTAACAAGCGCGTGATGGAAAAGTTAGTGTTATCTGGCGCCCTTGATCAACTTGGCCCAGAGCCACATAGCCAAGAAAATCGAAGTGTGATTATGGCGAGTCTCGAAGACGCCATGAAAGCCGCGACACAACATGCCAAAAATGCTGATGTCGGTCAGAATGACATGTTTGGTCTTTTTGATACCGCGCATGAAGAAGTAAAACCACAATTTAAACAAGCTGCACCGTGGCCAGATGCCACTTGGTTACAAGGCGAAAAAGACACGTTAGGGTTGTTTTTAACCGGCCACCCAATAAATGCTTATCGCAAAGAGCTTCGTCATTACACCAAGATAAAATTGTCCGAAGTCGAGCCAACCCGTCGTGATCAGAGTATCACAGTATGCGGTCTTATTATTGACATGAGAGTGTTGGTAAACAAGAAGGGTCGCAAGTGGGCATTGGTTACGATTGACGATAAAAGTGGCCGACTGGATTTTCGATTATTCCCTGAACAGTTCGATATGTTCAGTGATTTGTTGCAAAATGGTCAAATTGTCGTCGTTTCCGGACAGGTCAGCTTTGATAATTTTAGTGACGGCAATACAATGACTGCGCGTGATGTGATGTCATTGACGGTAGCACGAGAAAAATTTGTTCGAAACATAAAGTTAGATGTCGCTTCAGAGCAACAAGCAGAGGCAGTGATGAACAAATTAAAACGAATACTTTTACCGTACAAGGATGGCACGACGCCTATCCGTATTGGCTATCAAAACCAAATTGCGACCGCAGAACTCGAACTAGGCACTGCCTGGCGAGTCAGCCCGGACGAACAATTGTTGATAGATCTATACGAAAACTTGGCCATCGAGCCGAAATTGGAATTCTAGGAGCTGAGCTTGGGATTGAGCTTGGCCAAACAAATAAATAACTGGTGGTAAAATGAGTCTCAATTATCTTGAGTTTGAACAGCCGATTGCAGAATTAGAAGCAAAGATCAGCGAATTACAAAACGTAAACCGCGGTGGTGAGTTGGATTTAGGGCTGGAGCAGGAGATCTCGAATCTCAAAGAAAAGAACCGTGAACTCACTGAAAAGATCTTTAACAATCTTGGTGCATGGCAAGTTGCTCAAATCGCACGTCATCCTCTTCGTCCGTACACGAAAGACTATATCGATCGTATTTTTACCGAGTTTGACGAGTTAGCAGGCGACCGCACCTATGCTAATGACTTAGCGATTGTTGGTGGTATTGCTCGTCTAGACGATGAGCCGGTGATGATCATAGGTCAACAAAAGGGCCGTGACACCGCAGAAAAAATCAAACGCAACTTTGGTATGCCAAAGCCAGAAGGTTACCGCAAAGCATTGCGATTAATGGAAATGGCAGAGCGCTTTGACATGCCAATCATTACCTTTATCGACACTCCAGGTGCTTACCCAGGTATTGGTGCAGAAGAGCGTGGTCAAAGTGAAGCTATCGCACGTAACTTAAAAGTGATGTCAGGCCTAAAAGTACCAGTGATTTGTACTGTTATTGGTGAAGGCGGTTCAGGTGGCGCTTTAGCCATAGGTGTGGGCGATCGCGTTAACATGTTGCAGTATTCAACGTACTCAGTAATTTCACCGGAAGGCTGTGCCTCTATCCTGTGGAAGAGTGCCGCAAAAGCGCCTGATGCTGCCGAAGCTATGGGTATTACAGCGTCAAAAATCAAAGAGTTAGACCTGATTGACAATATCGTTCAAGAGCCTTTAGGTGGCGCGCACCGCGATATGGACAAAATGGCGTCTAATTTGAAACAACGTATTAAACAAGACCTTACGGATCTACGTACCCTGTCAAAAGAGGAACTCCTCGACAAGCGTTATGACCGTTTAATGGCCTTTGGTTATTTATAAAAACCAAGGTCTTGTTGTTATGCCTTTGGCATAGCGTCAAAGCTCAAGTATGATAAAGCCATCTTTTGATGGCTTTTTTTATGGCTTCTTATGGCTGCAAAGCAAAAACTAACTCAGCTTAACAAAGCATCTATCTATCATTTTTTACAACACAACCAGTTGCTTGAACGACCACTTTGGGTGGCTGTAAGCGGTGGATTGGACTCCATGGTGATGTTGCGTCTCATGTTGGAACTGAGAAAAAGTGCTGATATTAAATTTTGTGTTTTTCATGCGCAACATGGCTTAAGCCCGAACGCAGACCATTGGCAAGCCGTTGTAGAGCGATATTGTGAAATCAATCAAGTTGCGATTCACTCAGTCAAACTAAATCTCAAACAATCATCTCAGGCCTCATTAGAGCAAGTGGCAAGAGATGCAAGATATCAAGCGCTTTCAGACCTTATGCCGGTGAATGGCGTTGTGCTAACTGGCCACCACCAAACCGATCAAGCAGAAACCTTTTTGCTAAGACTACTGAGAAGTTCAGGACTTAGAGGACTTGGTGCAATGAAACCACTGGCTCCTTTGCCCCACGCTGATAAATTTGAAAGGCAACAGTCAATTGCACGGCCGTTATTGCAATTCGATCAAAACCAATTAGAAGCATACGCAAAGTCCCATCATTTAGAGTGGGTGAACGACGAGTCCAATAAAGATACTGTGTTTGACCGTAATTATGTTCGTCATAATGTATTACCGATTTTATCTTCGCGTTGGCCCCATTCTGTCAAAGCAATCAGTCAGACAACTAAGTTACTGCAACAAGATCAAGACTTGTTAGAAGAGTACTTGCAAGGAGATTTGCGTAATTACACTGAGTCAGTCGGCTTTGGCCAAATTAAAAATAGCTACCATGAAATTAAGCCTTTATTCGAACTACAAGGATTAAACCTGACCAAACTGTCGCAAACCACTCCTTTAAAACAAAACGCCTTATTAAAGCGGTTCGTCGAGCAGTATACCGCGCACACAGTTGGCGAAAAGGTACTGGTTGAGATAGTTAACTCGATGTTAAACACAATGGCTGATCGTCAGCCT
The DNA here is from genome assembly GCF_017638545.1 of Psychrosphaera ytuae. NCBI lineage: Bacteria > Pseudomonadati > Pseudomonadota > Gammaproteobacteria > Alteromonadales > Pseudoalteromonadaceae > Psychrosphaera > Psychrosphaera ytuae. The sequence goes on along the minus strand of NZ_CP072110.1, from coordinate 1,093,684 downwards.
GTTATAACTTTGGGAGATGTGGAGTTACGTACCTACAAAGATTGGCTATTTGTAATTAACACAGCCGTATTTGGCCCGCGTGATGGAGAAATGACGGAGAGGTTTAAGGTACAAAACCACAATGATGACCACAACGTTGAGCACAACGATGGCCAAATTGTGATCACATTGGATATCGAGCCTCATTTAAATCCATATACGGATAATGAGTTTTTGATAACACCGAAATCAATGGCAAAAGAGGCGCTTGCGGCGTTGAATCCAGACAACATGACGTTAAAACTAGGTGAATTAACTGCGCGCATACGCCCTAATGCGAACAGTGGCCGAAAGAAAGTGTCAGATCTACTAAAACAAAAACACTGTCCAGCCTGGTTACGCCATTTAGTTCCCGTTATTTCAGTATCTGGACAACAAGAAGTAACAGAAGATGGCAACAAATCCAGTTCAAATGCGATTGCAGTACTTGGTTTTGCTGTTGCGGCTGATTTGCAAAAGTAGCGTTAAATAATAGCTAAAACAAAGAGATATAAAAAAAGCCATAAACGAGGTTTAGGGCTCTTTACCGCTTAGCTTAGTTGACTCTGGCTCAGCCTATTTTGTTTTGCTTCCGTTATGCGGTTCTCACACAGTTTTTTCCTGCGTGTTTGGCGTCGTATAGCGCCTTATCTGCCCTAGCAAACAAACTAGTCGTAGAGTCTGCTTTGTCAAACACGGCATAGCCAATACTGACTCCTACCGAGTACTTCTGGGCGATTTCAGAGCCGAGTACAGCTTGCTGAAGTCGTTCAGCTACAAATCGTGCACAGTCTTTGGCTTGCTCGTCCAAAATGATTGCAAATTCGTCACCTCCAAAGCGAAACGCCTGATCTGTGCCTCGAATGCAATCCAATAACAATTGGGTAAAGCGGACTAAGATTTGATCACCAAGTTGGTGGCCATAACGGTCGTTTGCTTGTTTGAAGTTATCTAAATCTAACACCATCAGACTAAACTTTGTATCGCGACGCTTCGCACTACAAATTGCACGACCAATCGCGTCGTCATAACTTGCTCTGTTACCAATAGCAGTCAACGGATCTTTAAGTGCCATTTGTTGTAACTGCCAAAAAGCCAATGCATTGCGTAATGGAAATACCAAACGCTTTTGAAAGTTACTCAAAGACGACAACAAAATATCTGTGATCGGTTTAGTCGAAAAATAACGAAGACGACCCATAAGTTGATCATTGATCTGAATTGGTAACGCTAACTCTTCATGTGAAGAGCTTGGCATACCGGCCGTAAACTTTCCGTGGTAAGTATCTAACTCCACGGCAGCGACTTTGTGGCTAGCTCCAATTGCTGCAAGGTAAATTGAAAGCAGCTGCTCAATATCAAGTGTAGTTTGTAGTTGTTCCGTCAACATCGCTGGATCTTGTGTCACTGAGTTATACCCTTGCCAACTAGGTACAAATGCAGTGTTCGTCTCTGGATTTACCACATCCAAATGACTGATATAGTCCATCTGATTCTCCAATGCGAGTTGCTAAATAATGAATAGTCACGATATAAGCGAATCCCATGCCAGTTTTGCAATGATCTGATTACCTTAGAAAAACGCTGTTTTGATCAATTATTCTGCTACACTGACAAAATACCGACGGCAATGAGTTGCCTGCGTTTCCCGCGTCAAACGGCAGAATTTATTCAGTTTTAAAGAGGAACAAAACGGATTATGGATCACGGCTTTTTTGTTGAGCTTATTGTCTTGTTGGCAACATCAGTGTTCACGGTTTGGCTTTTCAAAAGGTTTAAATTACCTGCGATTTTGGCGTATTTGGTAGCAGGTGTGATTGCTGGGCCGCAAGTTTTGTCAGTGATCACAGATCCCAAAGATCTTGTTCTTGTTGCTGAGCTAGGCATCGTCTTTTTATTATTTAGCCTGGGGCTGGAGTTTTCTGTTCCTAAACTAGTAGCAATGAGACAGCTGGTATTTGGCGTTGGTAGCGCACAGGTCATAATTACCTTACTCATTGTGATGTTGCTGGTGGTTTCTCTCAATCAAACTTGGGCTAGCGCCTTTGTTATCGGCAGTATATTCGCACTCTCATCAACCGCAGTTGTGGTTAAAAGCCTTAACGAATCAGGGCTGACTCAAACAAAACGAGGTCAAATAGCGATTTCGATACTCTTGTTTCAGGATATTGCTGTCGTGCCTTTTTTAATAGCAATCCCTTTGCTAGGTGCCGAAGGAGAGGGCAGCATGATGTTTGCCATTTTGGCAGCGTTAGCGAAAGGTGCAGTGGTCGTTACCATACTATTATCCGCCGGAAAGTGGGTGTTACCACGGATCTTTAATCAAGTCGCACAAGTGAGAACCGATGAGCTATTTGTTCTAACGGCCATTTTAGTTACCGTTTTGGCGGGTACCTTAACTAACTTCTTTGGTTTATCAATGGCTCTTGGCGCTTTCTTAGCAGGTATGATGCTCAGCGAAAGCCAATACAAACATCAGCTAGAGGCCGATATTAGACCCTTTAGAGATATATTGATGGGGGTATTTTTTATCAGTGTTGGTATGGCGCTAAATCTTTCTGCCATGATCACACAGTGGCCACTGATTTTATCTGGTATCGCTTTATTACTTTTGGTCAAAACCCTCATCATACGTCACCTAGCAGTGCTTGCTGGTGAAACCAGTGCAGATGGCTGGGCGGCGGGCCTTATGTTGTTTCAGATGGGGGAGTTTGGTTTTGTACTAGTGGCTCTTGCGCAGCAGTTTGATTTGTTGTCTCCTGAGATTTCTGCGGCATTGTTAGGTATAGGTGTACTGAGTATGGCAGTTACTCCTTTCATTATTAATCAAGACAAACAAATCATCGCCTTTGGCGGTCGTATCTTTGGCACGACTCAACAAGACTATATCGAGCAACAAGAAGAAGCCGAGTTTGAAACAAATTTATCCGAACACGTCATCATTTGTGGGTTTGGCCGAGTAGGTCAAACCGTCAGCCGATTTTTAAAATCTGAAGCTGTGCCTTATGTGGTTCTTGATGTCGATCCGGTTCGTGTGGCAGAGGCGCAAGCTGCTGGTGAAAACGTACAATACGGACATGCTCGAGATAAAGCTATCTTAAAAGCGGTTAGAGTTGACCGCGCTAAACTTGTCGTCGTTACTTTTGGTGACCTTACAAAAACACAAACCGTAATCAACAATGTTAAAGCCCTCTCTTCCAATGCTCGTATAATGGTTCGGACTAAATCAGACGAGCACATGGGCTTTATACTAGAAGAGGGCGCTGATCAGGTCGTGCCAGAGGCGCTTGAAGGCAGTTTGATGCTAGTATCCCAAGTCTTGTTCGAATCAGGCGTTCCTATGTCTCGAGTGCTCCGTCGGATCAGAAAAGAAAGAGAAAATCGCTATGGACAAATGCACGGATTTTATCAAGGGGAAACGACGGATTTAGCAGCGAACAAAAGGGATTTATTAGAGTTTATCCATGCCATTAACATCCCACCATCGGCCTTCGCCGTGGGTAAAACCTTGGAAAGCCTAAAACTAGAGGAACGCCGAGTTGAAATTGTTGGCTTACGTCGCGATGGCAAAGAGGTGTCTTCACCGGAGCCTGATACAGAAATAAAAGCGCACGACGTCTTAGTTGTAAAAGGCAAGCCCCGCCGCGTCGAACGAGCGGAGCGATACGTATTAACAGGCTGAGACTTACGCGACAGATGAAGTGTTATGTTGATGTTTTCGCGTAGGTCTTTGGTATTTTTCTAATTCTAAAAATTCCATGATCTCATCAATTCGCTCTTGGCCATCTTCGTAGCCAATCTGAATAAGTTTTTCAGTAAATGGCTTCTCAAACAAAATGTAACTCAACAACGCCGACTCAGAATTTTGTTTTACCCCAAAAAATCGCATCAAAAATCGAATAGCTGGCGGTAAGTTTTGATAGTAGCTTTGAGCAATTTGGTTGAAGTTACGGCTTGGGTTTATCAACAAGGTGTCAATTTTCTTTAAGCCTGTTTTATCTGTTGAGGAGTGTTCAAGCGTTTTGTTTATTCGTTGTAAGCGCTCCAAATCAGAGTTGATTGAGTCGGTAAATACAGTGTCAAGTAAATGCCCAGTTATGGCAGCTGAATTAGGGTGGAACTCAGAGTGACCATAGTATTTATCTTGGCTAGGCTGCGCTACGCCAATAATGAGAATTTTATCGGCACCAAGATGGATAGAAGGGCTTAACGGTGATAACTGGTGAATCGCGCCATCACCATAATAGCTATCGCCAATTTTCACACTTGGAAAGACCAAAGGAATAGCCGATGACGCTAATAAGTGTCGTGTGGTTAGAACCGTTTTAATTCCTTTGCGTTTAGCGCGTTGCCACTCATTACTATCCTTACTTTGAAAAAAGGCAATAGAGTCTCCGTCACTGTAACACGAGGCAGATACCGAAATGGCAGATAGGTGATCCGTTAAAATATTTCGGTCAATTCGTTGAAAGTTAACTACCTGTTTTAACAACTGCTTAAGAGGCTCATTATTCAACAAACTGGTAGCACGGTCTTGACCTCGTTTGCTAAACCGAGATAAAAAGTTTTTAAATAAATGTGAATAAACACCATACCAACTGCTGACATAAACCTGATTTGTCTTGAAGTTTTTCCAAACCCACTCGGCTTTTTTTACCCCCAAGTGATAACAAGAGGCATGCGTTGCCAAAGTTACGGCGTTGATGGCTCCCGCAGAAGTACCACTGATCACATTAAAGGGTGACTTTTGGTTTCTTGGCAAATGAGAAGCGATAGCTTTTAAAACACCAATTTGATAAGCAGCTCGAGCTCCTCCGCCCGTTAACATAAGGCCAACGTTTGGCGGGCTTTTAGGTTGACTAAATAACATTTTGTGCGGAAATTCCTTGCTAAAATACGACCCTAGTTTTGCCACAGGTTACGATATAAACCTAGCAGAAAAAAGCACTTACTCAATTATTGAGCAGTTGTTTTAGTTAACTGCAGGATTGTTGTAATTGGCCTTGCATGTCCTCGAGGTTTACGTAATAATTCGCGCCGATTGCTTGATTACGCAATCAGTCCATTATGGTATCCCCATTGGTTCTCTCGCAACGATAGTTGGTTAACCTGGTCAGGCCCGGAAGGGAGCAGCCACAGCTAATGACTCGTGTGCCGGGATGTGGCTGGTGGGGGTGCCACCCAATCTTCCTTGATTTCTTTTTTCTTTTCATCAGAAACATTTAGTTACTGAAAATCCCGACACCTTGCTTTAAGATAAATTAAAATACGCGCTGAAAAGTTATGCGTATTCTAAATATGCAAAAAATCTATAAGAAAAAGGAGTTCCCATGCTATCCGTTTTAACACGGCTAAGTGGCATCGCAATGCTGTCTGGCACCCTGATTTCTCCATCAGTTCAAGCTCAGCAATTAGAGCTTGAGAAGTGTTTCGTAGATGGAATCAAATCACAAGTTTTATGTGGTTCACTGGAGGTTCCAGAGAATCGAGCCGAACCAATCTCAGAACAAAATAAAATCGACGTAAATGTCGTTGTGCTTCCTAAGTTCAAAGAAGAGAGCAAAACGGTCCCAGTAATATTTTTGGCGGGTGGTCCTGGTCAAGCGGCGACTGAACTCGCTGGAATGATGGATGGCAGATTGGAAAAAGTCCGCCGTGAACACGACATCATTTTTGTCGACCAACGCGGTACCGGCAAGTCTAACGCGATCATGTGTGACAAGCCATTTGTTGAGCCTTTGTCATTTGACGACAGCCAATTAGATGTCAAAGCAGAAATAGAGGCGTGTTTAGCAGATAACACCGGACACCACTTACCTTCTTACAACTCTATCGAGCATATCAAAGACCTTGAGGCGGTGAGAGCTGCATTAGGTCACGAACAGCTTCATGTATTTGGCGGTTCGTACGGAACTCGCGCTGGATTTACCTACTTACAACAATTTCCTGAGTCGGTTAAGACAGCCGTATTAGACAGTAATGCGCCAATGCAGTTAGTGATTGGATTTTTTGGCAAAACCTCCGAACGTGCCTTTGACATGTTGGTAGAGGACTGTAAAAACACAGAAAGCTGTCATAAAGCGTTTCCTAACTTAAAACAGGATTATTTGGATTTTGCTGAGCGTCTCAAAAAGGGTCCAATCAAAGTGGATATGTTCCACCCCTTAACCGGTAAACCTGTCGAGTTTGTAATGACTGACTCTAAAGTCATTGAGTCATTACGCGGACTTTTATATAGCTTAGGTACACGCTCAATGTTGCCTTATGCGATTAACCGCGCTGCTAGTGGCGACTATCGCATGATTGCCGCACTAATTGGTCAGCAGGCTGATTCTGAGCGTCAGCCAGGACAGCTATACAATGGTCTTACCCTTAATATTTTGTGTAATGAAGACATCCCTCGAGCGATGCCATCAGATATCAAAAAAGACGGTGATAACTATTTTAATGGCAACAACACGTTTGAGCAGTTTTCCTCAGCGTGTGAACATTGGCCTAAATTCGAAGTGGAATCTGGCTTCAATGAACCATTAAAAACAGACGTTCCTGTGTTGTTGTTTTCTGGATTGTATGATCCCGTTACACCACCTGAATATGGTGATATGGCAATGGAAACCTTAGAAAACGCCAAACATGTCGTCATCAAACAAGCTTCTCATGTGGCTTCATTTAATCAATGCATCGACCCTATTAGTGAGTTTGTTAAAACGGGCAGTTTTGATGGACTTGATTTTAGTTGTGCAGATCAAGAACGTCAGCGCATGTTCTTCGTCGATATGAATCAGATTAAATAGGAGCGAGTCATGTTAGAAGTGAAAAATTTAGTTAAATCTTTCGGTGAATTCCAAGCTCTTAAAGATCTGAGCTTTAGTGCTGAAGATGGCCAAATAACGGGTTTGTTAGGCCCCAATGGCGCAGGTAAAACGACTGCATTACGAGTTTTATATGGCTTATTAAAAGCAGACCAAGGCGTTGGTATTATCAATGGTATTGATAGTGCTAAAGAGCCGATGAAGGCCCGCAGTCACATTGGCATATTCCCGGATAAGTTTGGTTTGTACGAGCGGTTAACGGCGCGTGAGCAAATCAGTTATTTTGCTGGTTTACATGGCTTTAAGGGCGCAGACCGTGATGCTGCAGTTAATAAAGTGATCACTCGATTAAATATTGAAGACATCGCAGATCGTCGCTGTGAAGGTTTTTCGCAAGGTCAACGAATGAAAGTTGTGTTAGCACAATCGCTAGTACACGAACCTAAAAACCTGATCCTCGATGAACCAACTCGAGGTTTAGATGTAATGAGTACACGAATTCTTCGAGATATCTTAGCGCAACTAAAAGAGCAAGGGACGTGTATTTTATTTTCATCTCATGTGATGCAAGAAGTCGCGGCTCTGTGTGACAAAGTTATCGTTATTTCTGATGGTAAAATTGCCGGTGAGGGTACACCTGAAGAATTGTGTGAGCGCACGGGTGAGTCTTCTCTAGAAGAAGCGTTTGTAAAACTAATTGGTACTGATGAAGGAATCGCAGCATGATCATGTCATTGTTAAAAAAGGAAGTGTTGGACTCTATCCGAGATAAACGCTCAGTAATGGCAGCGCTGCTTGGTGCCGTGGTTGGTCCAATTATGTTTGTTGGAATGTTTTCGTTTCAAATCGAAAAATCTCGCTCACAAGAAACCATGTACGTGGAGTTTGAAAATCAACAACAAGCACCGCAATTATTGGAGCTATTTGATCGTGAAGACATCTTACACGCGCCAAAACCAGAAACCGGTAAGACAATTGAAATTGACGGTGAGGATGAGACGCATTCGGGTATCACAGTTCGATTTGCTGAAGATTTTGCTGAGCGTCTAGCTGCAGCGAAACCAGCTGAAGTGTTTGTCATTGCTGACCACTCAGAGCAAGATGCCAACAGTAACATTCGTCGAATAAAGTCAGTGTTGAATAGTTATCAAGGTTCAGTCGTTTCGATGCGGTTAATGGCCAGAGGTATTTCTCCGAATGTCGGTGCGGTATTAAAAGTGACTGACCGAGATACCAGTACCCCAACGTCAAAGTCCGGTATGATCTTAGGTATGATTGCAGTGATGATATTAGTATCCGTGTTTGTGTCTTCAACAAACGTAAGTATTGATACCAGTGCGGGTGAGCGTGAGCGCAATTCATTAGAATTATTGCTTATGCAACCAGTGTCTACGTTTGATGTTGTTGCTGCCAAAACGCTCAACGCTGCTTTTTATTCCATGGCTGGTGCGACACTGAGTATCTTGTTATCACTCGTTTTATTCCCATTTGTGCCTTTACATAAAGTCGGATTGGCGTTCAACTTCGACTTAGTATTGGCTGCACAAATTTGGCTAATATTGATCCCTCTCGCTGTATTTGCAGCGTCTTTCCAGCTAGCGACGGCATTCCATGCCAAATCGTTTAAGGAAGCACAGTCATATATCCAATACACGATTATTATTCCTGTTTTTGTACCTATGGTGGTCCAAATCACTGAATATAAACACGTCATTTTGGGTTGGATTCCAGTTGTTTCACAGCAGCAGGCTATTAGCCAATTGGTAAAAGGTGAGTTAAACGAGTACCTTCCTGTCGTGATGGGTTTTGTTATTACGCTGTTGGCGTCGTTAGCCCTAACACTATTTACTGCACGTTCATTACGTTCAGAAAAAGTGGTATTGGGCTTGTAATACGAACTTTCAATAGTATAAAAAAAACACGGTCTAGGCCGTGTTTTTTTCTTTTAGTTTGTATTCCAAATCGAGTTTAACGATTTCGAGGGCTTCGAGTGCGACATCCGGTTCAATTTGATGTGACTCCAAGATCATGATCAAATCTACCGCTAGTTGAATATGAGGTGGTGCGTCCGACAGCGGAGAAGAGCTGTTTATTTTTTTGTTGTCTTCAGTCTTCGGCATCACGTGTATCTCTAGAACTCATAAATTCCATTGCGCGTCCAATGGCTTCTTTTACATTCATTTCCATTTCAAAGCGTTCAGCTTGCGGTAAATAAAACGCCATGTCGACTTCGTGGCGGATATACTTAGATGGAAGTTGATTCAAAACGATACAACACATATCGGCCAAAAACTCTTCAGAGAATTTTTGGTCAAGCTTGTTGTGAGTAATAAAATCGACAACGAGCTTTTCGTAATAGTTATGTATGTCAGTAGGCATTTGCATGGCGTTTTATTCCTTTTATTTTTGACCTATTGCCAACAACTTAAGTGTTGATAACCATATCACTTTTAACACAGTTTGGACAAAAACAGATGATTTTGCCACTTTATCTGTTGTTTACCCCGAATATGGCTCTCGCTGCTCTGGGTAGTTGCTGGTGGACATCTGTCAGTGCATCAATATCACGTTGGTAGCCTCCACCGATCACAGCCATGATCGGGATAGCCATATTTTTAGCCATATTGAACACCAGTTTGTCGCGTGCAAAGACGCCATCAGTTGATATATTAATCAGCCCCAAGTCATCATCTCTATGGATATCAATACCTGCGTCGTAAATGATAAAGTCTGGTTTAAAAGCCGAAATGACGGTTTCGAGAGTATCGCTGACGATGCTTAGATAAGCGTCGTCTTCTAAGTGTTTGTCAACGCCAATATCCCAATCACTCTGTTGTTTGCGCGCCGGAAAGTTTTTTTCACAATGTATCGACACTGTATATATACGGCTATCTGAAGCACAACAGGTTGCGGTGCCATCTCCCTGATGCACATCACAGTCAAATATTAATACCCGACTTGCTTGGTCGTTATCTAACAATTGTTTGGCGGCAAGCGCCAAATCATTAAAAACACAAAAGCCAGAGCCAAAGTCAGGATGTGCGTGGTGATAACCACCCGTCATATTGAGGGCAATGCCATGCTCAAAAGCGAGCTGTGCAGTTTTAATAGTGCCAGCAACAGCAAAGCGAGTTCGCTTTACAAATTGTTCTGTCCACGGAAAGCCAATCCGTTTCATACTTTTTTCAGATATTTCACCACTGATAAAGTCGTTGATGTAACTGCGAACATGTACTTTGGCTAAGGTATCTTCATGGACAGGTCGCGCAACCTGATGCACCTTAAAGTCGCCTGGATATTGATGTAATACACGGTCAAATAAAGCCTGGTACTTTTCGATAGGAAAGCGGTGGTTTCTTGGTAAGGTTAACTGGCTGTAAATAGGATGAAAGACGATGGGGATTTGAAACATGAGACCTCTTGTTTTTACATTCCTACTTGTAATTCAAAGCTTATAAAAGACGGCGGCTAACGTTCGCTTTGTTTATCTAGTGCTTGTATTTGCTCTTCGACACCGCTTAATGCTTGACGGCATCGACCTAGACGCTGTTGAGTCAACAAAACTGCATTTTGTAATTCGGAGCGGTTAGAAGCATTGGCGTGTTGCAACTGAGCTTGTTTGTCTGCAACCATGTCTAACAAACGACGTTCGTACTCTTGTAACTTGGACAACTCTTGATACAAGGTCTGAGCCGATTGAGTCACTCTTGCCGCCATTTGTTTTACGCGGTTAACTTTAGAAAAGTGCTTTTTATTTTGGTTACTGTATTTAGTACTTAAATATGAAGAATTGGTAAAGTTTTTAAAACAAGAAAATTGCGCTGCAATACGTTCCGTTAAATACTCTGCGTAGCTTTGCTCAGTCACAGACTCGAGCCTTGTTATGTTGTTTTGAATTTCTGTTAAATAGTCGTCGAGTTCTTCACTTTTGGTATAGAAGCTACTCGAGTTAAAAACATCACTTGCTGAAAACCAGTTTTGTTGCATCAGTTTTTGATGTTGAAGTTGGGCGGTCAACTCCGTCAACTTGGCTCGTAACTGCTCTATTTGATGTACTGACATAGCGTTCTAATTTAGTGAAAAAACAATCGAATTGATGTCTTAATATTCTTATGACCATGCATCAATAGCAAGCTTTATTGCCATTACTGAGACCACCAAAGTAAATATTGGTCTAATGAAGTTATTGCCAAACCGAATAGCTGAATGAGCTCCCGTGTAAGCACCCAGCATAAGTAACGCCCCCATAGATAGACCGATGGCAAAGTTTACGTGGCCAAGAATGATAAACGCTAAAAGCGAACAAATATTACTGACAAAATTCATCGCTCGGGCTACACCACATGACATAAGTAGATTCATTTTATAGAGGATCAGGTTACTGACAGTCCAGAATGCACCTGTTCCAGGGCCAGCAAAACCGTCATAAAAACCCAACGTAAAGCCTTGGCTTATCTTCTTTATTGTCAGTCCTCGGCATTTGACTGGTAAATCTGTATTGGAACTTGGTTTAACTGGATTTAATAGAGCATAAAGAGCGCTGAAGCCGATAAGAATTGGCAAGAGTTTATTTAACACTTCCGCATCTAGATACGACACCATGATCGTACCAAACACTGCGCCAATCGCGGTTGCGATAAGACTTATCCGCCAAAATGAAGGAGAAAATAGCTTTTTCTTATAAAAAGCGTAACTTGCCGTTACAGAGCCAAAGGTAGCTGCTAGTTTGTTGGTTCCGAGTGCAACATGAGGCGGTAAACCCGAGGCGAGTAAAGCCGGAACAGTAAGTAACCCGCCACCACCGGCAATGGCGTCGATAAAACCAGCCAAAAACGCAGAGGCCAGGAGAAGAACGATAATGGTTGTCGAAAGTTCAGGGAACTGAAAAAAACTCAAAAGCCAGTCCAAAATGTCTCCTAATACGGGATGAAAAAAAGTGGCATCAACGGTTGAGATATTTAATTACCTAACCAGCCACGCTATTATACCGCCCATACTCACTTATTGATATGTCAATGTCGAATCATATAGATCCAGAATCAGAAAACACAGGTTTTATCTTATCTCGAAGCCAATACGACCGAGGTGGTCTATGTTGTTTTGATTTTTGGATTCAAACTCAGTCTGGTGTCTCGCTCTTAACGGTTACGGGAGAGAAACCTGTGTGTTTTATCCGTCAGACGGACGTAGACTCGGTTGTTACATTGGCTCACAACCAGGCCTTACCTATAACTTCTAAGCCTCTCGACTTAAAAAGCTTTGATTCAGAGCCAATGGCCGCGTTGTATGCACCTAACTTAGCCACCTATTACAAAATAAAACCTCTGTGTGAGTCACTATCAGTTGAAATCTTTGAAGAAGATATTCGCCCTGTCGATAGGTACTTGATGGAACGCTTCGTAAAGGGCTCAGTTAAGTTTGTCGGCCAACAAGTTCAAGGAAGGCGTTATAACCATTTTCAAAACGTCAAATTAACTGCCTCTGATTACACACCTAGGCCAATGTCATTATTATCGATTGACATTGAGTGTAATGAAAAAGGCGATTTGTTCTCTATTGGCTTATATCAGGGTGCTCAATCAAGTGCCGCCAAATTTGCGGTTGTACTTTATAACACCGGCGGGATGCTTAAGTCGGTTGAAACTCTGACAAAAGACAAAGAGGTCCCAGAGTTTATTGAATGGTGTAGTGATGAAAAGTCACTTTTAAAACGGTTTTGTGAATGGGTAAATTTTATAGATCCGGACTGTTTGGTCGGCTGGAACTTCATAAGCTTTGACGTGAGATTGATAGACCGAGCTGCTCAGCGAAATAACGTTAAGCTAAGAATAGGGCGGGATGGCAGTGCGTTGCGATTTTCGGACGGAAAAAGTGGCCATCAGCGTTATCCAGACCGAGCAAGTGTAGCAGGAAGAGTAGTTCTGGATGGCATTGATGTAATGAAAAATGCGACCTATCACTTTGCAAGTTTTTCATTAAATAACGTCGCAAAAGAAATTTTATCCGACCAAAAGATTACATTAACAGACGACCCAAGTGACAAACTTGGAGAAATAAAGCGTCTGTATCAGCAGGAGCCGATTAAATTAGCAGAGTACAATCTACAGGATTGCAAATTAGTAGCGGATATTTTTCGGCAAGAACAGCTCCTTTTATACCTTCAAACTAGGTCGAGATTAACCGGGCTTGAATTAGACAAAGTTGGCGGTAGCGTTGCAGCATTCCAAAATTTATACATGCCTGGTATGCACCGAAAAGGTTGGATTGCGCCTAATTTGGTTAAGTTGGAGGACTATCTGCATAGCCCTGGAGGTTATGTGATGGAGTCAGTGCCCGGTATTCACCCTCAGGTATTGGTTTTTGACTTTAAAAGTCTTTACCCATCTATTATCCGCACCTTTAACATAGATCCCGTTACCTTAATTGAAGCACCTAATATACCAGCAGAACAACGAATACCCGGCTTTAGAGGCGGAGAGTTCAGTCGTGAGAAGAGCCTGTTGTCCGACATTCTCGATGAGCTTTGGTTAGCACGAGAAAAAGCCAAGTCAGAAGGCAACAAGGTTTTTTCAAATGCGATAAAAATCATAATGAACAGCTTTTACGGAGTTCTTGGTTCAGCTGGGTGTCGCTTTTACGATACCAAACTTGCCAGTTCAATTACCATGCGCGGTCATTGGGTTTTAAACCAAACCAAGGAGTGGCTAGAACGACAGGGGCTCAAAGTGATTTACGGTGATACTGACTCGGTATTTGTTAGCTTAGCTGAAAGTCGGTACTCAGAGAGCGATGCACCTGAACTCGAGTCTCGTTTAAACAACTGGTGGCAAGTTAAGCTTTCAGAAGAAATGAATTTGCACAGTCGATTGGAATTAGAATACGAAAACTGCTACCAGCCATTTTTTATGCCGACGATAAGAGGCTCTGAAACAGGTTCAAAAAAACGCTACGCGGGTCAAGTTATCGATGCTGATGGAAACAAAAAAATAGTGTTTAAAGGGCTAGAAAGCGTTCGCAGTGATTGGACACCCCTTGCTAAACAATTTCAACAAGAGTTATACGAGAGGGTGTTTAAAAATTGTACATGCCATGACTATATTGTTGAAATTTTGACCCAGTTGCGATCTGGTCAACATGATTCTTTGCTGCATTATCGAAAAAGAATTAGAAATGACCTAAAAAGCTACACCAAGACGACGCCTCCACAAATTAGAGCGGCGAAAGGCGCAAATCGCCTTCTTGGTTTCAACAAATATGGAAGAGGGGATTTGATTGAATATTACATATCAACAAAGGGGCCTCAAAGTATTGATTTTGTTGATTTATATGATTATGAACACTATGTTGAAAAACAGCTTTTTCCCATCGCAGAATCGATTTTAAGTCATTGTGAACCGAGCGCTTTATTAGCCTTTGATGACCAGTTGAGTCTGCTGTGAATTGGCAATGGTTTCTCCTATTTGATCCTGTTTCGGCAATGATTTTTTAGAAATGTCCATAAACAAAATATAAATTCGCACTCCCGAGGGGTTGACCCTTCTTTGTTTCTGAGGGTACTATCGAAAGGTCCAATTCGTGGTGTAGCTTTTTGATGTATCAAAACGGCATACCCGGCGGAAAAAATAAAAAAATAGCCACAGCTATAGTGGCTCCAGGGAGAAAACACATGTTTAAAAATAATAAACTAGCTAACTCTGTGCGCTTAGCAATTGCCTTTGGTGCAGCTGCTACAGCTTTACCAGCAACATCTGCATTTGCTGCTGAAGAAGAAGCTAAAGAAATCGAAAAAATCGAAGTAACAGGTTCACGTATCAAGCGTACTGATATCGAAACTGCAACACCTGTTACAATCACAAGCGCTGAAGACATCAAACTTTCTGGTTACACGAAAGTAGAAGATATCCTAAACAGCCTTCCACAGATTCAAGCGTCTCAGACATCTTTCATCTCTAATGGTGCGTCTGGTACAGCTAACATTAACTTACGTGGTATGGGTACTAACCGTACTCTAGTTTTGATCAACGGTCGTCGTATGGGCCCAGGTGGTCTTAACTCACAAAACGCCGACATCAACCAAATTCCAGCTGCTCTAGTTAAGCGTGCTGAAGTAATGACAGGTGGTGGTTCATCTGTATATGGTGCTGACGCGGTTGCAGGTGTTGTTAACTTCGTAATGAACGATGACTTCGAAGGTTTCGAAATCACGGCAGGTGCTTCTGGTTACCAGCACAACAATGACAACGATTACATCCAAGGTTTAATGGATAAGCGTGGCTTTGAATACCCTACAGGAAACTCTGGCATCGACGGTAAGCAATTCAACCTAGACCTTACAATGGGTGGTGAATTTGCAAACGGTAAAGGTCACGCAGTTGTTTATGCAACATACCGTGACATCGAAGAGCTTCGTCAAGAAGCGCGTGACTACTCTTCATGTGCTCTAAACTCTGCAGGTACTGCTTGTGGTGGTTCTGGTAACGCTATTATCCCTAACTTCTACGTTGGTGTACCAGGTCTTGATGATGACGGTCAACCTACAATCGACTGGAATGGTTTCAGCAATTACTACACTCTAACTCCAGAGAGTGGTTTCCAAGCGTCTAGCGGTAACGTATACAACTACGCACCGGTTAACCACTTCATGCGCCCAGATAAGAAATACTCTTTAGGTGCATTCATCGATTACGAAATCAACGACCATGCACGTCCGTACATGGAAATTAGCATGATGAATGACGTGACTCGTGCACAAATCGCTGAATCAGGTACTTTCTTCAACGAAGCGTACATGATCGATTACGATTCACCACTTCTTTCAGATGCGCAGCGTAGCTTCTTAACTACAGAGCTAGGTCTTGAGTCTGGTGACGAATTCGCAACATACATCGGTAAGCGTAACGTTGAAGGTGGCCCACGTTCTTCTAACTTAGAGCACTCTTCTTTCCGAATCGTAGTTGGTTCTGAAGGTGAGATTAACGACACTTGGTCTTACGATGCGTCATACCAGTTCGCGTCTGTAACGTCTTCAAGCGTTTACATCAATGACTTCTTTGCACCACGTATCACAACTGCATTAAGTGCAAACGGCGAAAGCTGTGCTGATACTTCTGGTTGTGTACCTTACGAAGTATTTACTTACCAAGGTGTAACTCCAGAGCAAGCAAATACTCTAACTGGTGTTGGTATCCGTAAAGGTTACGCAAAAGAAACTATCTTCAATGCGTTCGTTTCTGGTGAGTTTGACATTACAGTACCTACTGCAGATATGCCTGTAGCAGCAGTATTTGGTGTTGAGCGTCGCGACCAATACTTTGAGTCTATCTCTGACGAAGTATTCGAAAAAGGTCTTCTACTAGGTCAAGGTGGCCCAACTGCAACACTAATCGGTGGTTATGACGTTTCTGAAATCTTCACTGAATTCAGCATCCCACTAGTAGACGGTGCAGCGTTTGCAGAGTCTCTAGCGTTAGAAATCGGTTACCGTTACTCTGACTACAGCACTTCTGGTGGTGAGTCTACGTACAAAGCAATGGTTGACTGGTCAGTTACTGATGACATCAAGTTCCGTGCAGGTTATAACCGTTCTGTACGTGCACCAAACGTTGAAGAGCTATTCGCTAGCCAATCTTTAGGTTTATGGGGTGGTGTTGATCCATGTGCGGGAGATACTCCAGCATTATCAGCAGCACAATGTGCTAACACAGGTGTAACTGCAGACCAATACGGTAACATCGCTGCTAGCCCAGCATCACAATACAATGCATTGTACGGTGGTAACCCAGACCTTAACCCAGAGATTGCTGACACAGTAACTCTTGGTGTAGTTGCTAACTTAACTGACGACATCAACGTAACTGTTGACTACTTCAACATCGAACTGGACCAAGCGATTTCATCTATCGATCCAGAACTAACTGTTGAACAGTGTGGTGTAACTGGTGACGCTGCATTCTGTGACAACGTTACTCGTAACAGTGCAGGTAGCCTATGGGTTGGTCAGCAAGGTTTCGTACAAGCGACTGACATCAACTTAGGTGGCATTCACTTTGAAGGTGTGGATTTATCTGCTAACTACTCAACAGATTTCCAAGGCGGCCAATTATCTGCAAACTTCATCGGTACTTACATGCTGACTAAAGAGTTTGATCCAGGTATCGCAGGCACTGCTTATGACTGTGTTGACACAATCAATACACAGTGTTTCGCACAGCCTGAGTGGCGTCACAACGTTAAAGTTTCATTCCAGTCTGATTCAATCTGGGCTGTAACTGCAAACTGGCGTTACTTCGGTCAAGTTTCTTACGACGGTACATCAGACACGCTTCTAGTTGAAGACGGTGGTATCGATGCGCAAAGCTACTTCGACATCAAAGGTGCGTTCGAAATTAATGAATACACAGCTGTTTTAGTTGGTGTTAACAACGTATTCGACAAAGAGCCACCAATGGTTGGCGGTTCACTTTCTTCGAATGCAAACACGGTTGCTGGTTTCTACGACACACTAGGTCGTTACTTACACGCAAGCGTAACATTCAAATTCTAATTTAATTATTAGATAATAAAACGGCGAGTCTAACTCGCCGTTTTTTTTTGGACTAAATTTATGACGCTATTAGATGTATTAAAACAACAAGTAACCAGATTACATGTCGATGAGGTTTTAACCTCCAAAGCAATTCAAGAAGTCACTCAAGTAAGGTCGCTGGAGGAGCTATTAACGATAGCTGAAGTAGACAACTTGTTGAGGTTTATTATCGCCAACAATAAGTTGACCCAATCCCTAGTTCTAGTAGAGGCGTTGTTGATTGTTTTAATACAAAATAAGCGCTTAAGGTATGCTGACTTAGAACCGTTTTTAGGTTTATTTGTAAAGCAAGGGCACCTTGAAAGTGTAATCACACTCCACGAAGTGTTTTTATCTAAAAACTCTGCATCTCCTAATACATTGTTTAATTTTGCCTATTACCTGGATAAGCATGGCCAGTATCAGGAGGCCATCTCTAGCTACAAAAAAGCCTTATCATTAGGTATATCAAGTCCAGAAGAAGTTTATTTAAACATCGCAAAAATATATGCAGAGTCTTTAAATGAACCAGGACAAGCTAAAGTCTATCTTACTAAGGCGCTAGGTATAAAGCCGTCTTATGTTGCCGGTTTACTCAACTTAGCGAACCTAGATGCTGCTTGTGGCCGTATAAGTGAGAGCCTACAAAGTTACGAAAATGTTCTAAAACACGAGCCTAACAATGCCTTGGCATTATCTCGAATCCTCGACTTGCATAATAGTGAGGAAATAGCCAATAGAGCGATAAGTGCGCTTGATGTAATAAAAGACCTTCAAGCTCGATTGGATCTTCAATTTAGTTTGGCACGTTATTACGATAAACAGGGTGAATACCTCAAAGCTTCAGATTTTCTTGCGCATGCCAATCAAGCATTAAAGCAAAGTTATCCAAAATATGACCAAAGTAAACAGCAAGAATTGGTCACGAATCTCCTTAAAGTTGCCGAGGAGTTTAAAGCCAGTAAGTTAAAGACAAACCTTGAAAGAAAGACCCAGCCTCTATTTATTAGCGGAATGTTTCGTTCTGGTTCGACGTTATTAGAAAAAGTGTTATCGAAGCATTCATCAATCTCGAGTGCTGGAGAGATGCCATTTTTTCCAAATAGATTTGGCAATAGTGTTTTCAACTTTGTAGAAAGTGCTCTATCTATTTCTAATCAACAACTAGAGGAGATACTCGACGCTCATCAAGTCCTGTTACAAAAGGTCAGTAGCCGAGCTAGTGACGTTTATACAATAGATAAGCGACCAGACAATGTCTTTTATATTCCGTTGATTAAAAAACTATATCCTAAGGCTAAAATAATAATTACCGAACGGGACATTAGAGATATATCCGTATCAATATTGTTTCAGCAGCTTGGTCCTTCATTTACTTATGCTAATGATGCATCGGATATCAACCATTATTATTCGCAAATGATGCGATTGATAGAAGGGTACAAAAGCATTTATGGAAGTGATCTTTATTTCGTCCGCTATGAAGACGTAGTTAGTAAGTTTGAAGACACTATCAGTCAGTGTCTTCGATTTTTAGGGTTAGAGTTTGAGAGTGAATGCACTCAGTTTTATAAAACTAATGAAACGTCTTTTACGGCGAGTATGGAACAAATCCGCTCGCCCTTATATAACCAATCAGTCGGGCGTTGGAAAAACTACAAGCCCCTTTTAGGCCTTTAATTAAGCCAAAGGCTCGACATCTAAAGAAATCGTCAAGCGCTCTGCATTCTGTCCTGAAATTGGAAAGGTCCCATGCCACATGAAGCTAGGAAATAAAACACTGACTCCAGGTTCAGGACAAATAGATTTGCTCACTTTATTAAGAGGGTGGGCGAGTGAGGTTTCACCAAATTTAACCCAACCAGACATCTCTGGGTCAGACGGCTTTATTTGATCAGGAATATCAATGTAAGTGGGCCCAGAAATCCACCCCATAGGATGAACATGGTTGGAGTGATGTCCTTGGTCTTTTAACAAAACACTCCAACTTCCACTAAAACAAAAGTCGCGCCCCAGCTTTATGCGGGTTGGGTGGTTTGGGTCGTTTGGCAGCTTATTTATGTAATTCTGAACGCGTTGTTCCATTACGTGTTTAAACTTCTTAATTAATGGGTGTTGATAATAAATCAGGTTACCAGTCGTTTGCGTTCCATTGCGAACACTCTGATCTAATGGTGTATTACTAGAAATGTGAATAGATTTTAAATAATCTTTTAAGTCTGCTAAATAAGCGTCTAATGATCCATATCCATTAGGAGTAGCTAATAGCTGTGCATCAATTAAATCACCTTTGCCGTACAACCAGTCAAACTTCTGCTGATTCGTTTGTTGCCACACAAAACCTAAATACGCCCACAACTCTTGATTACTTGGGTCAATTCTATGAGCTTTGTCTAAAAAATGCTCCGCCTTATTAAAATCGTTATCCATGATATGACAAATGGCGAGGTCGATTAGAAACCTCTGATTGTTGGGGGCTAGGAGTGCGGCTTGTTCAAACAGAGGCGAAGCTTTTGACCAGTTATTGTTTTGTGACAATACGACCGCTTCTAAATGTATAAACGTCGGGTCGTTTTTAAAGGTATGTTTAAGTCCACTTAGTTGTTCCTCAGCTTGTTGCCACTGTTTGGACAAAATCAAAGACTTTACTTTGGCAAAGAGCAATTCTTTTGAGTTTGAGGTGACATTGTTAAATGAAGACATAAACGCTTGTTTGTTGTCAGTGTTCCAATAGAGTTGGTTTAACGTCTCGTGTAATACAGGAGTATCGGAAAACTCATTTAAACCTTTTAGCAGTTCTTTTTCTGCAGTGGCAAAATCAGATTGGTCAAAAGCGATACCTGATTTGAGTAGGGTATTGGCGACGGAAGATGTTGTTAAATAGTCTGCACAACTTTGCGCTGATTGAGGTTGGCCAAACTGTCGATATATAGTTGCCTTGCTTCTCAAGGCAAACTCATCTTTAGGAGCTAGTTTTAATAAGCAATCTATATAACGTAGTGCCTCATCGAAATCACAGATCTTTTGGGCGATAATAATTTTAAGCTGAAGATTTGCCTTTGAAGTGTTATCTAGCCCCGCAGCGACTTTTTGAGCATTTAACAATTGTCCACTTTGGTTAAGTGTAAGGGCTAAATGAAAGATGGCTTGAGGGTCATTCGGCTTTTGGTCTAGCGCATTTTGAAGATGCTTGCAGGCCGATCCTAAAAGGTTTGATTTAAGCGCACATAGACCAAACAAAAATTCGAACTCATAGATAGAGCCAATCTGGTTCTGGATATTGTCTACTGTATTTAAAACCTGAGAATAATTACCTTGTTGAAAAGCGCTAACAAGAGACTGATAAAGCTGGTTTGCATTCAAAACGGCACCTGAGATTTTCTTTTTATTATTATGTTACCGATATTAGCATTCTGGTCTCTTTGGTAAAGGACGGTTATCAAAAAGATACATATTAATATGGTTTGTTTTTTAATCATGCAGTGTTTTTTTTCTTAAATTTTGGCTCGAAATGGGGGGAATTGGCTCGCAAATATAAACTTTTTATCTATCGAACTGACATTTCGTAGTTAGGAATTTCAGCGCTGTTTTTATCACCTTTCTTATTTCTTCAGTTTATCGACAAAAAACTGCCCTTCGTAGCTCCAGGTCAGTATTTACCTACTCTCTGAGTGTTTTTGTTACGCATGGTTCTGATACTGTAGTGAAAAGAATTTGCGTTTTTTAGTAAATAGCAGACGGCCTATTGACCGTATTTAGAGGCGCTGTTTAACATCGAGACGTCGAAAGAGCCAAATTTTATGGAACTTCAAGACAAACAAAAATTAAAGAGATCTTCTAACACACATTAGGAGTCCAGGGAGAAATTATGAAATACTTTAAAAGTAGTGTAGCGGCGTTAGCTGTAGCAACCACTTTAGGTGCGGCAATGCCAGCGCTAGCTAACAACACCAATGGTTTTATTGGTGGTAGCACTGTAACTGCAAATGGCCAAGATTTAGCTGGCGTATCAGTAACGGTAACAAACCTTGAAACAGGTTTGACTCGTACTGTTGTATCAGAAGCAGACGGTGACTTCCGTTTTCCTCTTTTACCACCGGGCAAATATTCTGTTGTTGCTAAGAAAGACGGTTTTGATATCGCTCGTAATGACTTAGTTAATGTATCTATTGGTGGTCGTACTAACTTAGACTTAGCATTACAAAAGTCTGGCTTGGAAGTAATTGAAGTTCGTGGCGGTTCAATTGCCATGATCGATACTACTTCTTCAGAGTCTTCGTTGGTTGTAGGTCAAGAGTTAATCGAGCGCGTTCCGGTTCCTCGTAACGTAACTGGTGTTGCACTACTTGCTCCGGGCACGACTAAAGGTGACTCTACGTTTGGTAACTTAGCGTCATTTGGTGGTGCTTCTGTTGCTGAAAATGCTTACTACCTTAATGGCTTAAACATTACCAACTTCCGTAATGGTCTTGGTGGTTCTAACGTTCCATTTGAATTTTACGACACGTTTGAAGTTAAGACGGGTGGTTACTCTGCTGAGTTTGGTCGTTCAACTGGTGGTGTTGTTAACGCAACAACTAAATCTGGTTCTAATGAATTCAAAGCAGGTGCCAATTTCTTCTGGGAGCCTGATTCACTTCGCGCTCATCACGATGATGTGTTACGTGACGATGGTTCTATTTATGACGTATACCACGCTAACAAATCAGACGAGTTTGACTTCAACGTATACGCAAGCGGCGCGTTGATCAAAGACAAACTATTCTATTTCGTTCTTTTAAACCCAAGTTCAACAGAAAATGAGTCTGCAGGTCTTAGTACTTTCAACGAAGATACCGTCGATTCTACGTTCTGGGGCGCCAAAATTGATTATTATCTAACCGATGAGCACCTTTTCGAACTAACAGCGTTCTCTGATGAGCGTACAACAGAGCGTAAACAGTATAACTACAATGCGAACAATCGTACGATTATAAGTGACCGTGGTGAAGCTGAGTATCGTCGAGGTGGTGACAACCTATCTTTGAAATACACGGGTATTATCACAGATGACTTCACTATTTCAGCTCTATACGGTATCAACAAGTTTGACCGTACAAGTGTACCAGCAACTGCAGATGCGCCTTTCTTGATCACTGATTTAGATACTGGTGAAAACTTAGGTTCATGGGTTGTTGGTTCACCAAATCGTGCAGATGACCAACGTACGGTTTTCCGTATCGATGCGGACTACTACGTAGGTGACCACACTATTCGTTTTGGTATTGACCGTGAAGAGCTAGAAGCAAATGAGGCGTCTGGCTACTCTGGTGGTAACTGGTTCCGCTACCAAAATGACCGTGAGCGTGTTCGTGTTCGTGTATATGAAAATGAAGGTAGCTTTAAAACAGAAAGTAACGCTTTCTACATCCAAGATACTTGGGCCGTCAACGATAACTTAACGTTGAGCCTTGGTTTGCGTAACGAATCATTTGAAAACTTCAATGTTGAAGGTAAAGCGTTCGTAGAAATCGATAACCAATGGGCGCCTCGTATCGGTGCTGCTTACGATGTTAATGCAGATGGTACTTCAAAAGTATTTGCAAACTTTGGTCGTTACTTCCTTCCTATCGCAACAAATACTAACTTGCGAATGGCTGGTGCTGAGTTCTTCACTCAACAATACTGTGACGTAGTTTCTATCGATGAAAACGATGCTCCTACAATTGACAACTGTGGTGGTATTACTTACTACGCAGATGGCGAAGTTGCTAACACAGGTCAAACGGTTAACAAAGACTTAGACCCTATGTACCAAGATGAATTCATCTTAGGTTACGAATTCGAAGTAAACGATGAGTGGACAGCGGGTGTTAAAGCAACATACCGTACACTTGGCTCTTCAATTGAAGACATCGCAATCGACTATGGTTTTGACTTAGCGTTGGGTGGTGATGGCACAGGTTCTGTTTGTACAGAGTGTTCTGGTTTCCACTACTACGTACTAACAAATCCTGGTACATCTGATGTAACTATCGACACTGACCCAGATGGCGATGGTCCTTTAGCATTTGGCGAGTACACTATTCCTAATTCGCTAATGGGTTACCCAGAAGCTGAGCGTGAATATAAAGCGCTAGAGTTCTCTGCAGACCGTGCATGGGACGATGTTTGGAGCTTAAGCGTAAACTACGTTTGGTCTAAGAGTGAAGGTAACAACGAAGGTTTTGTTCGTTCAGATAATGGTCAAGACGACGCTGGTATCACAACTAACTTTGACCAACCGGGACTTACTGATGGTGCCTATGGTCCACTTCCAAATGACCGCCGCCACTCAGTTAAGATCTTCGGTGCGTATGCTGCGACAGATAGCTTACGCTTCGGTGCCAACTTAATTTGGCAAAGTGGTCGTGCGAAAAACGCATTTGGTTTCCACCCAACAGACGTTTTTGCGTCTTACTACGAAGCTGAGTCATTTGCACAAAACGGTCAAATCGTACCACGTGGTAGCTTAGGTAACCTATCTAGCACATGGAACTTAGATGTTTCTGCAACTTACGATCTTAAAGTTTCTGACTTAGACGTTGTATTACGCGCTGATATCTTCAACGTTTTCAACAACGATACAGTGACGGATATCAACGAAACGGCAGAGCAATTTGGCGGTTACGGTGATCAAGATCAGTACCTTGGTGTACCTTTCCGTGACTTCGGCCAAATCGATGGTCGTCAAGCACCTCGTTCAGTTCGTTTCTCTGCATCAGTTAAATTCTAAATTGATTGTCTGAGTAAAACTGATAATGATACAAGCCAACCTTCGGGTTGGCTTTTTATATTGAAACGAGGAGTTTATGGATCAACAACATTATCAACTTGCAAATAGCTTGATAAAAGAAGTGGAGCAGGGCAACCGAGAGCGGTTTCATCAAAAAGCGCAACAGTTGATATCGGAGCAAGCACTTTTGGGCAAGCTGTGGGGTAGTGTAGCTAAGTTAGCGATGACCCTAGGTGACAATATTATTGCGATAGAAGCCATTACACGTTACTACCAGTCAACCAACACCACAGACAGCTTAATTCAAACCCTAGGAGTATACGGCGAATTGGGACGCTTTGACCTTGCTGAGCCTCTAATAAGTGGGGTGAAAACAGACTCTAGTAACCCAAATTTAACTTATTTTTGTGGTGTTATGTACAGTCAATTGGGGGATTTTGTAAAAGCTAGGGATTATTTAGAAAGAACCCTATCGTTAAGCCCGCAAGCTGCATCAGCATGGTTATCACTCGCAGCTATCACTAGCGCAGAACAGGCACCTGACGTTAAGGCTAAATTGGAACAATCGTATCAGAATAGAGTACCTACTAATCCAATTGAAAAGATCCAGTACCTATATGCACTGTGCCGATTGAATGAGCTTTGTGGAGATATAAAAGCTGCGTTTTTAAGTGCTCAACAAGCGGCAGAGGTTGGGAAAAACCAAATACGCAACCAAACCTATGAAATAGGCGAAGAGTTTCAATTGACAGAATCAATCAAAGGTCTATTTGATTTTGAATTTGTCCAAAAGTATCGATTACAAGCTACAGAGGATGAACCTACACCTATCTTTGTACTTGGCTTACCAAGGTCTGGAACAACACTTTTATCACAACTCATACTAAAACACGCGAACAAAGAACATGCTGTGGTTGGTGGTGACGAACTGAGGTACTGTCAAAAAAGTCTATTACCCTTAGGTCTTAGACAAATGTGTAATGCGAAGGAAGACAGCCAAAATCCAGACGTGATAAAACGGATCATTAAGCACTTTAGAGCAGAATATATGTATCGCTTACAAGCTGATTATGGCAACGCAACGGTTGTTGTCGATAAGTCACTTGATCTTTATCGCTATGCGGGACTTTTAGCGTGTGCATTCCCCAATGCTATTTTTGTCCATATTAACCGAGAGCAACGTGATGTTGCTTGGTCTTGCTACAAGCACTTTTTTAACAAAGGCATACCTTGGTGTTATGACCTTGCTGAAATGAAACACTTTTTTGAGGACTTTTTTGGGCAAATTGACCATTGGCGAACTATTCTTTCAGAAAGATTTATTGATATTGAATACGAATCATTAGTATCAAAGCCGCAAGGAATACTTGAACAAGTCCTTTCGAGTGCCAACTTGGCCTTTGAAGGTGATATTAATAATGGCCCTGTGAACAAGACTAAAGTCGCGACGAATAGTTTGTACTATGTTCGTCAGCCTTTATCTACGAGCTTTATAAATAAAAGTATGCCGTTGGCCGAAGAATTTAGTCTGTTTAACGCATAAATATTTCAAAAAAAAGTCGTATTTGTCCTATTTTTAGATTAAATATCTGCGCGAGTAATTCGCAGATAACGAGCGTTAGATGAATTGTTAAACGAGTTGAATCCTATTACGTCATTAATTGGTCAAAATGTGCGCGTTGGTTGACTGGTTGTTGTCGCGACAACTGATTGATCATTGACATTAGACTTGATGTTTGGGAGACTCGACGGTGATTATTCGTGTTGATTTATATGCACGAATAGAGAGTATTTACTCAATTTTAGAATTTTAAACACATACATTGGTTGGGAACTATGTCAAAGATGAAACTAAGTCTAGTGGCTTCTGCTCTTGTAGGAGCGGTGACATTTGCCGGTTCTGCGTTAGCAGCAGACCCTCTAGAGCAATTGCAAGCGGCTGAAACGACAATTAATAAAGCAGCAGCTAAATCGCAAACTAAAATCAACAGAATCCAAGAGCAAACGCAAGAAATGGCGTTAGAGTATCGCGATGTTGTTGATACTACTGAGATCAATCGAGTTTATAACGACCATGTTGCTAAATTAGTAGCTGCTCAAAACGCTGAAATCGCGTCTTTAGAAGCTCAAATTGCAGAAATCGAAAATACAAAGCGTAACGTTGTTCCGCTTATGTACCGTATGATCGACATGCTAGAGCAGTTTGTTCAAGCTGACATTCCAATCAAGCTAGAAAGACGTACTGCACGCGTAGAAAAATTACGTGAACTTATGGTTAACCCTAACGTAAGTACTTCAGAAAAGTACCGTCAGGTTCTAGAAGCGTACGAAATCGAAAAAGATTACGGCACAGCGATGGAAGCGTGGGAAGCGACTGAAACTTTCGACGGTCAAGAAATCACTGCTGACTTCGTACACGTAGGTCGTATTGCTCTAATCGCGCAATCAAAAGACCTTAAGAACGCTTGGGTGTGGAACAACAACACTCGCAGCTGGGAAAAATTAGGTGATGAGTACCTAAAAGACATCACATTAACTATTCGTATGGCGCGTAAACAAGCTCCATTAGAGTTAATTAAATTACCAATTTTCGCTGCGGAGTAATTACACATGAAAAAGATTTTAAATTCATTGGTACTAGCCGCTGCGGTAGCTTCAGTTGGCTTTACTACAACTGTTAACGCTGAAGGCAAACTTGACCAGTTATTGGAACAAGTTAAGAAAGACCGTCTTTCTGAAGGCGCGTTGAACAAAAAGCGTGAACAAGAGTTCCAATCTGCTAAAGCAGACAAGCAAGCGCTTTTAAACAAAGCGAAAAAAGAATTAGCCGACGAGCAAGCCCGTGGCGAACGTCTTCAAAAGCAATACGCACAAAATGAAAAAACTTTAGCAGTTCGCGCTCAAGAGCTAGAAAACGCTAAAGGTACTCTTGGTGAAATGTTTGGTGTTGTACGTCGTGCAGCCAGCAACACTATGGGTTCTATCTCTGCTTCAATCATCTCTGCACAGTACCCAGGTCGTGCTGAGCTATTGACTGAACTAGCAGAAGCTCGTGAACTTCCTACAACTCGTGAATTAGAAGAGTTATGGATTGCTTTACAAACTGAAATGACTGAGTCAGCAAAAGTTGTTGAATTCCAAAAAGAAGTTGCAGCAACTGGCGGTGGTTCAACTGTTGAAAACCTAACTCGTGTAGGTGCGTTCAACCTTATCACTGACAAAGGTAACTACGTTTACTACAACTCTGACGTTCAAGTTGTTCAAGCGTTAGGTAAAGAAGCTGAATCTCACTACCGTTCTTCTGCTAAAGAACTAGCAAATGCATCTGGTAACGAAATCATTCCTTTCTACGTTGACCCGTCACGTGGTGGTATCCTTCGTCTAAACACGCAAAAAGCAACTCTTGAAGACCGTTATCACCAAGGTGGTACTCCAGGTTACGTAATCACAGTTGTTTTAGCATTCGGTCTATTATTAGCGCTACGCAGCCTTGCAATCACAATGTCTGAAAGCTCTAAGATCAAAGCACAACTTAAGAACCCTGAAAACGTTTCTGAGAAGAACGCATTAGGTCGTATCCTTACAGTTTACCGTGACAACAAAGACACTGACGTTGAAAACCTTGAGCTTAAGCTTGATGAAGCTATCTTACGTGAAACTCCACGTATTGAGAGCGGTATCAACACTATCAAGATCCTTGCTGCTGTAGCACCTCTACTAGGTCTACTAGGTACGGTTATCGGTATGATCGAAACGTTCCAGCAAATCACATTGTTCGGTACAGGTGACCCGAAACTAATGGCTGGTTCAATCTCTATGGCATTGGTAACAACAGCAATGGGTATCATCGCTGCACTACCACTAATTTTCACTCATAGCATCGTAGCAGCACGCGCTAAGTCAATCATTCACATCCTTGACGAGCAAAGTGCAGGTATCATTGCAGCGCATGCTGAGAAGGAGAAAGCGTAATGATGATCTACCTGATGGGCCTATGGGAATCCGTCAGGGATTTTATCGGCACGGGCGGCTTTGTACTTTACTTTGTCGCCGCAGCTCTTCTTGTAATGTGGGCGTTAATGATCGAGCGTTGGTGGTTTTTAACCGCTGAGTTCCCAAATATTAGCAAAAACATCATCGCTAAATGGGACGCTCGAGCTGACACTACATCTTGGAGTGCACATAGAATCCGTGACGCTTGGGTTTCCGAAGCATCCGAACTTTTAAATGCAAGAATGTTAATTATTAAAACTCTTGTTGCTATGTGTCCCCTTATCGGCCTACTTGGTACGGTAACGGGTATGATCACTGTATTCGATACAATGGCAACACAAGGTACTGGTAACCCACGTTTGATGGCATCTGGTATTTCAATGGCAACAATCCCGACGATGGCGGGCATGGTTGCAGCCTTATCTGGAATCTTTTTCAGCTCAAGGTTAGAGACAAGAGTTAAAGTGGCAAAAGAAAAGCTAGTAGACAGCTTGCCACATCATTAGGAGATTGAACTATGGCACGTAAACAACGTTTTCGTGATGACGAAGATGCAGCAATTGACATGACTCCGATGCTAGACATCGTATTCATCATGCTTATCTTCTTTATTGTTACGACTTCATTCGTGAAAGAGGCAGGTATTGACGTATTGAAGCCAAAAGCTTCAAACGCGACTAACAAGCCATCTGCTAACATCTTTATCGCAATCAAGCCAAACGGTGACGTTCACATGGACCGTCGTCAGGTGGACATTGAGCGAGTAGCGGCAAACATCGAGCGTATGATTGCTGAACAACCGACTGATACAGTTATTATCCAAGCGGATAAAGAAGCTAAACACGGTGTGGTTGTAAAAGTAATGGACGCGATTAAGTCAGCGGGTATCGAGAAGATTTCTATCGCAGCGGAGAAAAAGTAGTATGTTGAGATTTATTGCATCAATCATTGTTGGTGTAGTAATCACATTCGGCTTGTTCGTATTTATGGCGGAACTTATTAACAGTGGTAGTAAGTCCCAAAATAACAACATCGAAAACATCATAGTCGAAATTAATACTACACCGCCGGAGAGTAAGGCACAGCAGCGTAACCGTGTTCCGCCGCCGCCTCCACCTCCACCAAAGCAGCCGCCAAAGCCGCAGCAGCCTGAGCCAGAGCCTCAGATTGCAGATGCAGGTGCGCTAAACTTTAATATGCCTTCGGTAAACGTTGGCGGTGCTAATGCCGGTTTAAGTGGTCCTGGTGCTTTGATTCGTGACGGTGATGCAACACCTATCGTACGTATCGAGCCAAAGTTCCCGCCGAAAGCAGCCCGTGACGGTATTGAAGGTTGGGTTCAGCTAAGCTTCGACATTAACGAAGTTGGTGCAGTTGAAAACGTACAAGTTATCAACTCAGAACCACGCCGAGTTTTCGACCGTGAAGCGCGTAAAGCACTTCAACGTTGGAAGTACAAGCCAAAAGTTGTTGATGGTAAGCCAGTACGTCAAACTGGTCTTCAAGTTCAACTAGACTTCAACTTAGACGGAGCATAAAAATGAAAACATCAACATTGTTATCTGCTTTATTGACGTCTTTGGTACTTATGTCAGCACCTTTCGCTCACGCGAAGGTGCCAGCTGATAAAGTAGCAGAAGTTGAAAAGCGTAAAAAAGCACGCGGTGGTGAAGTACTTGGTCCTCGTATCGGTAAAAAGGTTGGTGCGGCATTTGAACTGTACCAAGCTGACCAGGTAGAAGAGGCACTAGCATTATTGTTAGAGCTTGAGCCTAGCAGTGACTTTGACAAAGCATATGTACAACGTTTTATCGGTAATATGTATGCAACATTACAAAAGCCTCAAGACGCAATAGATAGCCTTGTGCGCGCTGAGAAGTTAGACAAACTTCCGTTCCGCGATCACAGTGATGTCTTAAAGCTAATCGGCGATTTGTACATGCAGGAAAAAGGCTACGCGAAGGCAATTGAATACTACAAAAAGTATTTAGACTTCACCTTAGACCAGCACGCTGATACTTACTTCCGTATGTCGAGTGCAAATTACGAGTTAGGTAACTACGACGAGGCTATTAAAGCTGCGCGTAATGCTATCAAGTTCTCTGAGAAAAAAGTTGAGAACTACTACGTACTTGTAATGGCAGCGTATTACGAGAAGAAAGACTACAAAAATGCGACTAAAGCAACTGAAGACTTGCTAAGAAACTTCCCTGAAAATGAGAAGTGGTGGCCGCAATTAGGTAGCTTCTATGCGTTGTTAGAAGACTATGAAAAAGGTCTAGCAACAATGAGCATCGCGTACAAAAATGGTTATTTGAAAAAGCCAGGACAGTACAAGCAAGTTTCACAACTTTTTGCGACTCAAGGTGTGCCATACAAAGCGGCAACCATTCTTGAAAAGCATATTAAGTCAGGTGAAGTTGAAAGCGATGAGCGTAACTTGGGTGCGTTAGCTAGCAGTTTCCGTAATGCTAAAGAGTTTGAAAAAGCTGCAGAGTATTACGGTGAAGCCGCTAAAGTAAGCAAAGACCCTGATTACTTCCGCCGTCAAGGTGACATGTTATTAGTCGCTGAAGACTTTAAAGGCGCAGTAAAGGCGTACGAAGCTGCATTGAAAGGCGGTATCGCTAAGAAAGGTGTTGTTTACCTTTCTATTGCCGATGCGAACTATCAGATGCGTAACTTCAAAGATGCTTACGTTGCAATTAACAAAGCAGTTGAAGATAAAAACACTGCCAAGTCTGCAAAGCCTTGGGTTGGTTATATCAAAGATGCTGCAGAGCGTAATGGTGTTAAGCTTTAAGGCCTTGGGTTTTTAAGCAAAACACGATTACCATAAAAAACCGCCGAATTGGCGGTTTTTTTATGGGCATCAATCACGATTAAGAAGTATTAATGCAGCTTAAAGTATTTGAGCGTATATGCGTTTTTACCTTTCAGCTCTGCTTCGTCCGCTAACTTCTCGGTGATCTTAAATACCTCTTCTGGATTTATATCATGCGATGGAAGTATATTTAATGCTCCAATAGACAGGTCTACCGACATTGGAAGGTTTGCTAGCGCAATCTCTACATCACTGAGTATTCTCGTAATGATGGTTTCGGTACCTTCCTCATCTAAATTGAATACACCAATTGCGATTTCATTTTCTTGAAAGCGGCAAACCAGGTCTGTTGCTCGCTTGGTACTCTTAGTGATGGCCTCTGAAATCAACCGAAAAGCTAATTTGTCATCGTCCCTATTAGGATTTAGGTGAGGGTGAATAATTATTACTGACAGGGCGTCACGTTCTCGCATCATACGATGCCATTCACGTTGAAATACCTCTGCAAAATAATCCTCACTGTATAAACCAGTGAGACGATCGCGAAACGATGTATGCATTTGGTTGAAGATCATTTTACACCTCCTCTAACTTCGTTAGTATAGTATTTAACGGAGATCTTGGTACTGTAGTTGTTACATAAAAAATTTTAAATTTATGAAATTTTGTAGTAATCCCCGTGGTCTATTAAACTGATATTAAAATTAATTGCCCTAGGAAGGTGAACATGAACACAAATAAAAAAGCAACCATTGCGGCTTTAGGTTTAGCTGCTTTAGCAACTTCTACAGTAGCATCAGCACAAGGTGCAAGTTTTCAAGCTAGCGTTCTTTCGGCTGGGTACCAAGTTGAAATGATGGAAGGTAAGTGCGGCGAAGGTAAATGCGGTGCTGAGCACGCGAAAGAAAAAGCCAAAAAAGCCAAAGAAGGTAAATGTGGCGAAGGTAAGTGTGGTGCAGAACACATGAGTGACAAGGCCAAAGAAAAAGCCAAAAAAGCCAAAGAAGGTAAATGTGGTGAAGGCAAGTGTGGTGCTGAGCACATGAGCGACAAAGCCAAAGAAAAAGCCAAAAAAGCTAAAGAAGGTAAATGTGGCGAAGGTAAGTGCGGCGAAGGCAAATGTGGTGCTAACCACATGAGTGACAAAGCCAAAGAAAAAGCCAAAAAAGCTAAAGAAGGTAAATGTGGCGAAGGTAAGTGCGGCGAAGGCAAATGTGGTGCTAACCACATGAGTGACAAGGCCAAAGAAAAAGCCAAAAAAGCCAAAGAAGGTAAGTGCGGCGAAGGCAAATGCGGAAGTGCAAAGTAACGGTCGCTTTTTGATCTGAAATTATGTGACCAAATCAATAGTAGTTGTATTTGGTCACTGCCTTTATGTTAAGAACAGTCTGCAAGGTTCTTAGCACTTTTCATCATAGTAATTTCAAGGGTATAGCAGTTTGACTCAGTCAATCCATTTACATTCATCGTTAAATTCAACAACCTCCGCAGGTGGTGAAATAACCTCTGGAAGACTAATCGATGGTGTGGGGTTGGGTTACAGACGAGAAATGATCACCAAGCATGATGAAATTTTAAGTAGTCGCGTTGATTTTATCGAGGTTGCACCTGAAAACTGGATCCCGATGAATACGCCTTACCAGAGGCCCCTTAGAGAAATTTCTGAGCAGATCCCACTGTCAACCCACGGACTGTCATTATCGCTGGGAAGTCCCGATCCACTTGATGTAGATTTTGTTAAGCAGGTAAAAGTATTTTTAGAGCAGTTTAATGTTGCTCATTACACTGAGCATTTAAGTTATTGCTCGGCCGGTGGTCATATGTATGACTTAATGCCTATTCCATTTACTTCAGAGTCAGTTAAGTATGTTGCTAATAGAATAAAGCAAGTACAAGATATTTTAGAACGACAAATTGCGGTAGAAAATGTGTCGTATTATCTACAACAAAATAGCGAACTGTCTGAGATTGAGTTTACAAAAGCCGTTCTTGAAGAAGCGGATTGTAGGTTGTTGCTGGACGTAAATAATGTCTATGTCAACAGCATCAATCACGGATACGACAGCCGCGAGTTTATCAATGCCATGCCTACCGAGCGGGTGGTCTATGGGCATATTGCAGGTCACTACGACGAAGCTGACGACCTTAAAGTAGATACTCATGGCAGCCCAGTAAAAGACTCTGTTTGGGACTTATTAGATTATGCTTACCAAAAGCATGGAGCCTTTCCGACTCTACTAGAGAGAGACTTTAATATTCCTAGTATGGCTGAGTTGAATATAGAGCTCGAAAAGATCAGTAAGATTCAAGCTTTACATCAAAAAGCGCTTGCCTGTTAACCTTCAATCTAATTAAAACGCATTCATAAAAACAATGACTACTGAAAAAATGCCGACATTCCAAAAACAACAAAAAGACCTAGTAAAACAAATTAGGACAGGTCAAGTACGCGGGTCAGAAGGTCGTCGGATCAAGGTTTATCAAGAGTTGTTTTTTAATAATATTGAAGGGTTTTGTGCCAATGGATTCCCAGTTTTAAAATCGGTACTCCCCGAGCCTGTCTGGAAAGCCTGGGTTAGAGCATTTTTAGTTCACAGTGAGTGTCATTCTCCTTATTTTAAAGATATTGCAGAGCAATACCTAGGTTTCCTTAATGAGACACTTTTACCTGTGTTGTCTCATGCTGCACCATCCATTGATGTCGAAGGGCAAACTAATTTTGGTGGTTGGGCTGAGGTTTTACCAGATTACTCCAACATGGATAACCAAACACAAACGCTGATCAACGCTGTAAATTTACATAATTACCCATGGTTACTTGAGCTTGCCCATTATGAATGGGTCGAGTTATACGTTTCGACACGAGAGCCACAGCAAGGAGTTTGCTCTTCGGGGCTGGGAGAGCTAATGCAAAATAATATAAGGGTTAGGCTCGCTGACTCGGCATTACCGTTAGCGTATCAACACCCAGTTCAGACAATAAAGGTTGGTAATGTCGAAGGCATCACAGAAAGCTTGACCTCGCTGCTGGTTTACCAAGCTTGGCAATTCACTAGTACTAAGGTGGAACAGGGAGACACTCAGTTTGTACTAATAGATTTAGTCTCAGTTCATTTATTACACTTCTTACAAAATCATTTAGCGACATTTAATGATATGCTTGAGTTTTTACAGACTCCATCTGTCGGGCTAACGCGTGAGCAAGCTACACACTTTTTGACACAGGCTTTACCTGACTTTGTTGAACGTGGTGTTTTAATTAGCAATTAATGGCTATTTTATAAAAATTATCTGCTTAGGTATTTTTCAATCCCATTGCTTCTGGCATACTTTCCTTAAATTGAATCACCGGAAACCGACATGTCGGATTTGATCAAAAACAGCATAAAGACGATCCCTGATTACCCTAAAGCAGGAATCCAATTTCGTGACGTAACCTCTTTAATGCAAAACGCCGAGGCTTTTGCAGCAACTATTGATGCTTTTTACGAGAAATACAAAAATTCTGGTATTACCGCGATTGTTGGAACTGAGGCACGAGGTTTTATTTTTGGTGCACCATTGGCTTACAAATTGGGCGTTTCATTCGTACCCGTTCGCAAACCTGGTAAATTACCTAGAGCTGTCTACTCACAGGCGTATCAGTTGGAGTATGGTGAAGACATTCTTGAGCTTCACACAGATGCATTGTCTGCAGAAGACAAAGTGTTAATGGTTGATGACTTGTTAGCGACCGGTGGAACGATTGAAGCAACGACTTTATTAATCCGCAAGCTTGGTGCTGAAGTTAATGATGCGTGTTTTGTCGTAAATCTGCCAGATTTGGGCGGTGAACAGCGTTTAAATAAATTGGATATCAACTGTTATAGCTTAACTGAGTTTGATGGCGAATAAGTAGAAAAGGGCGTTTAAAGCATGAGTTATCAAGTATTAGCAAGGAAATGGCGCCCTACAAAGTTTGCTGAATTAGTAGGCCAAGACCACGTCAAATCGGCGATCATCAATGGCTTAACCCATCAGCGCACTCACCATGCTTATTTATTTACCGGCACAAGAGGGGTTGGTAAAACAACCATCGCACGTATTTTTGCAAAGAGCCTAAACTGCGAAACTGGCATATCTGCAGAGCCTTGCGGTACGTGCTCAGTTTGTTTGGATGTTGATGCTGGGCGGTTTGTTGACCTAATTGAAATCGATGCGGCGTCGCGAACTAAAGTTGGTGACACGAGAGAGATCTTAGATAACGTGCAATATGCGCCAACTCGTGGCCGCTACAAAATCTATCTCATTGACGAAGTCCACATGTTGTCTCGACATAGTTTTAACGCATTGTTAAAAACCCTTGAAGAGCCACCAGAACACGTTAAGTTTTTGTTTGCCACAACTGATCCACAAAAGCTTCCAGTTACGATTCTTTCCCGCTGTCTGCAGTTTAACCTTCAGGCTTTGAGCATTTCTCAAATTACTGCCCAGCTGCAACACATCTTAACCGCAGAGCAAATACCTTTTGAGCAACCAGCTATTGAGCTATTAGCCAAATTTGCACGCGGTAGTATGCGTGATGGCTTAAGTTTGACGGATCAGGCTATTGCTCAATCAGGTCAAAACGTAACGCTTGATGTCGTCCAACAGATGTTAGGTACCGTCGACCAGTCGTGGAGTCTTCAGATATTACAGGCTATTGTGAGCCAAGACAGCGACCAATTGGTTGAATTGTTCGCTCGGCTACAACAGCAACAGCCTGACTTTTTGAAAATTTTAGATGACCTGATCACCTTGACTCACCAAGTTGCGATGTGCCAAGTAGTGCCTGCAGCGGCACAACTTAGTGAAGCTAATGAGGTGATGATTAAAAAGTTTGCTGGTCACCTTTCTGCACAGCAAGTACAAGTTTTTTATCAGTTGTTAATTCAAGGCAAAAAAGAAATGGCCTTCGCTGTTAGCCCAAGTGCTGGTCTTGAAATGACCTGCCTCAGGTTGTTGGCATTTTCTCCAGCTGCACCTGAATTGCGAACTGACGAGCAGCAAAAAAAAAACCTTGATTTAGCACGGACAGAAACACCTCAGCCAGAAGTTGAATCTGGCCAAGAGTTAGGCCCAGAAGAGAAATCAAACGAGGCTGAAGCTGTCATCACAGAAACGGTATCAGACCATGTTTCAGACTCAGTTCCAGAACCAGAACCAGAACTAGACTCAGCGAAGCAGCCAATTGTAGGGGCTGAAGCCTCGAACACAGAATCTACTGATATTCCCGCTGAATATGCAGAGTACGAGTCGTATTCACAGCAAATCGAATCCTCGGCGCATGAAGAACCGGTTTTTAACCCTGATTTGAGCCATGATGAACAACTTCAACCTGCGCCGGTTACAGAGCCCGAACAGCCCGCTAAAGAGACTAATTCAACAGTAGCGCCATCGCAGGCAGCTTACGAATCTGATGCTGACAATCCTGTGTTGGCCATTCTGGCAGCAAGAGGAATGAGCCTCAATGCCAGTGAGACAGGTCAAACTACACAGGTTAGTTCTGAACAAGCGATAAACAGTCCGCAAACTGGTGGTGAGGACGCTAATGTCCAATCTCAAAGCCACGCACAAGCAGAGCAGTCGCAAATTGATAACGAGCCAGAAGAGACTCAGCAAGAGGCTGTGGAAGACGTAGAGCTATTGCCCGTTGAATCAGAGCAAGTACGTTATGCCCACCAGGTTGATAAATGGGCTGCCATGATAGAGCAGTCAGGGTTAATGGGCTTAGGTCGACAGTTAGCTTTAAACAGTGAAGTTAAAATTGATGGTGATAGAATAGAGCTTATTGTTCGTGAGGAATTTGCTCATTTGCTCAATGAGCGTTCTGAAGCCGATTTAACCGATGTTGTATCACGCCTCGCGCCAGCGTCTGAGTTTATTATTAACAAAAACGCAGTGACAACAATGGCACCTGCGGACATTCAACAAAACATCAACATGAACCGTCAAGAGAGAGCAGAACAATCGATTCAGCAAGATCCAACGGTGCTCATGTTACTTAACGAATTTGATGCAAAAGTAATCGACGAGTCGATTAAACCATTATAAATATGACCTTAAAACCTTGTTTTGAGGAAAATGGACCGTATATTCCAACGGTCAAACTTGAGAGGAAACGAATATGTTTAAAGGCGGAATGGGCAACCTAATGAAGCAAGCCCAGCAAATGCAAGAAAAAATGCAAAAGGCACAAGAAGAACTAGCAAAGATGGAAGTCACAGGTGAAGCTGGCGCAGGTCTAGTTAAAGTGACTATGCTAGGTAGCCATAATGTTAAGCGTGTAGAGCTAGACGACTCTTTGATGGAAGACGACAAAGATATGATCGAAGACTTGCTAGCAGCAGCGGTTAACGATGCTGTTCGTCGTGTAGAAGAAATGAACAAAGAGCAAATGGCTAAGCTAACGGGTGGTATGGGCATGCCTCCGGGCATGAAGATGCCGTTTTAATCTAAACCCTTTGAATTTATTGGCTTTTATTAACCTCCAAACGTTGGGGGTCATAGAGGGGTCAAAAGCTCATAATAAAAAAGCTCTGAAATTTAATATTCAGAGCTTTTTTGTTTTTGTGAGATACAAATTAAATTTCTCAAATCGTGCCTACAAAAAGGAGCATTAACATTTGTTTTAATTTTTTTAAAGTCTTTTGGCAAAATACAAGAAGCCTACGCCACAAAATACTTGCAGTGTGCCTGATTCATCATTTATTAGAATTAAAAGCCTACTGTCACGTGCATTTGGTAGTAAAAAGTTTCTAGAGCTCTGAGGTCTGTATTAATACTAATTGGTTATCAAATCCATTTTAGTGTTTACTATATTCATCAATTTGATACA
This sequence comes from Psychrosphaera ytuae, assembly GCF_017638545.1. Lineage (NCBI taxonomy): Bacteria > Pseudomonadati > Pseudomonadota > Gammaproteobacteria > Alteromonadales > Pseudoalteromonadaceae > Psychrosphaera > Psychrosphaera ytuae. The sequence goes on along the minus strand of NZ_CP072110.1, from coordinate 1,055,863 downwards.
TTTTGCCGACAAATCAGAATATTGGATGTTGTATGATTATCAAGGAAAAGATACAAATAGCGGCAAGAGACCCGAGGGTTAGAGCTGGACAAAAGCAAGAACTTGATGTCGCATTTTATCTTCGAAGAGCATTTAAAGACCACCCCTTAGTTTTTGTCCTACATGACTTCAAGTTTTCATTTAATGAAGAAACCGCGCAAATAGATCATCTTATAATTTATCCCTTCGGCTTTATTTTACTTGAATCGAAAAGTATTGAGGGTGAAGTCACTGTAAACGCACAAGGCGAATGGACCAGAAGCGTAAGGAATAGCTGGAAAGGGATCCCCAGCCCAATAAAGCAACTGGAACTCCAGGAGAAGCTACTGCGCGAAATGCTAAACCAGAACAAACATAAAATATTACCCAAGTTTCTGTTTAATTTGGTGCAGCAAAGTTTTGGCGGGAGAGAGTGGCATCAGCTTTGCGTTGTATCCAGTACTGCAATTATCGACAGAAGCAACATACCAAAAAACATTTCAGGCCGGGTCGTAAAGTCTGAGTTTGTGGTGGATGCGGTGACAAAAACTATGAATTTACCGCGCTTTGACTCAAAGGTCATTCAAGCATTAAAGATTGATACTAGACCTGATTTTTCAGAAGAGGACTTAAACTCTATCTGTAGTTTTTTACTAGAATCTGATTTGGCACAATTACCTATCGCCAGCTCACAACCAAATAACAATGACCAAACAGCAACTGAAAAGCCTATTATTTCGTGTAAGCAGTGCGGAGAAGACGAGTTGTTGGTACCAAACTCAGGACGATACGGGTATTACGTAAAATGCCAAAAGTGTGGGACAAATACATCAATGAAATTAAGTTGTTCAACTTGTAATTCACAGAATACAAAAGTCAGTAAAAAGGCCACACAATATACGTTAGTTTGTTTAGATTGCTCCAGTCAGCAAATTGTCATGGAAGCCAGATAACGGAGCAATTTGGACGTTTTATGAATCACACTGGTATATACGAGCAACTGATTACAAACCTAATATCTAGTCGATTGGATAAAGACAGGTTTTATATTGGTGAGAGAGAATTAGGTAAAGACGAAGCCGCTGTTTGGTTGTCAAAATTTTTGAACAGAGTTGTTGAACACACAATTAACTCCATACCTGGTGGAGATGATCAACTGCAGCGACAAATAGACCTGTCTAATCAACTGATTTTATGGCTCAAAGATAAACTTCAAGGTGATGATTTTTTCGATGAAAACCTGCTTGAAGGTCAAGGGAAAATACTGACTGCATTGTATGAAATTGAAAATCCTGTTGCCGCTGACCTTAAAAAGTATGTTGAAGACATATTTCCTCTAACCGGCCTTACCCAAAGCGAATTGTTTTGCGGCAGTAATGCTGGTTTGTCATTAGAAAGTGAATTAAAAAGAGAGATCCTTTCATCCGACCGAATTTATTGGTTAGTGTCATTTATCAAGTGGGCAGGCATTAGGATCTTTAGAAAGGAACTAGAAGAATTTACTCGAAGTGGAAGAAAGTTAAAGATAATCACAACCTCGTACATGGGGGCCACAGATGCTAAGGCTGTCGAGTTCTTAGCGTCGTTACCAAACACAGAAGTAAAACTTAGCTACAACACACAAAGAGAAAGGTTGCATGCCAAGAGCTATCTATTTGTTAGAAATACAGGATTTAATACTGGCTATATAGGATCGTCCAACCTATCGCACTCTGCATTAACCAGTGGTTTAGAGTGGAACTTGAAGATCACTTCACAAGAGATCCCTCACATCATAGAAAGATCATTAAATACATTTGAATCGTACTGGAATTCGAATGAGTTCGAAGCTTTTGATGGGAAGATAGAGAGTCGTGAAAAGCTTAGTGCAGCTCTAAAGGAAGCCAAATACGGGCAATCTGGAGCGCAAGCTCACTTCTTTGAGTTAAAACCATTTAGTCATCAAGAAGAAATACTGGAGCAACTTGAAGTTGAACGAACGCTACACAAGCGATACAGAAACTTGGTCGTGGCGGCAACGGGCACAGGTAAAACATTAATATCGGCTTTCGACTTTTCTCGTTATTTGGCAAAGAATCCAACTGCCAAATTTCTCTTTGTTGCGCATAGAGAAGAGATCCTTAAACAAGCCAGAATGGCCTACAGAGGAGTGCTGAAGCAAGCAGATTTTGGGGAGCTTTGCGTAGGAAATTATAAACCTGAAAAATTTGACCACTTATTTGCGTCAATCCAAACCTTAAACAACCAATTAGAGAGCCTCAAGCTAGACTCTAGTTATTACGATTACATTGTTATCGACGAGGTACACCACGTCGCTGCAAGCTCTTACAGGGGTGTTCTATCGCGTTTTGAGCCAAACATACTATTAGGTTTAACCGCAACCCCAGAGCGCTACGACGGGACGAATATATTGGACGACTTCTGTGGTGTTATTGCTGCTGAAATACGCTTACCTGAAGCGATTAACCGTCGTCATTTATGTCCATTTCAGTATTTTGGTATTGATGATGATACGGATCTAAAACAGATCAGCTGGAAACAAGGTCGATACGACATTGCTGAGCTAACAAACCTCTATACCCACAATCAGCAACGCGTAGATAAGATCTTTCAAAGTATTCAGGAGTTAATTACTTCTGTAGACAACATGAAGGCATTGGCTTTTTGCGTTGGAAAAGAACATGCTGAATATATGTGTAAGCAATTCCTACTAAAGGGAATTGAATGCGACTTTCTTACTAGCGATAACAGCAGTGATAGGGCATCAAAGCAACAAGCTTTGCGAGCCGGAAAAATAAAAGTCCTATTTGTGGTGGACATTTTTAACGAAGGTGTCGATATTCCCGAAGTTGATACTTTGCTGTTTCTTCGTCCTACAGAAAGCTTAACAATCTTTTTACAGCAGTTGGGAAGGGGACTAAGGCTTGCAAACAACAAGGACGTTTGTACTATTTTGGACTTTGTCGGTAACGCCAACTCAAACTATGATTTTGCACAAAAGTTTAGAGCTGTAGTAGGGAAAACGGAGAGTTCGATAAGCGATGAAATTAAAAATGGTTTTCCACATGCGCCGCTAGGTTGCAGAATAGAGCTGACCAAACAAACTCTGCAGATGATCCTCAATAACATCCGACAAGCAACGCTTAATAAGCAGCGTCTTATCGGTTTGATACGTAATTTTAATTTTCAGTCTAACTTGGAATTAACGCTTTCAAATTTCATAAAAATTAACCCACAAGTTGATTTGGAAGATATTTATAAAAAACATAGTTGGACGGAGTTATGTCTTGAAAGTGAAGTAATCAAAAATATTGAATTAGAACAAGACCAGCTTAAAACCTTAGCCAGATTGATCAGAACAAGGCTTATGGGTTGTGATGATCAGTTTTACCTCGCGCATATAAAACAACGTTCAAACTCAAGCTTTGAAATTAAAGAAGATACAGCAAACATCTATGATTTGATGTTGCATTATGACTATTGGCAAAAGTCAGGCCCTGCGTCAGGTTTTGGCACAATAGCGGAAAGCTTAAACTCGTTCATTAAGCCTCACGTAGAGAGTGAATTAGCTTGTTTATCAGACCTTTTGATTCAACGTATACACCACAAACAGGACAATATGCCTTTAATGGGTAATCACCCTATTAAGTTACACGCTCGTTATGCAAGAGAGCAAATCTTAGTTGGATTTGGTGCAACAACGTTTGAGAAACAACCAAACTCTAGGGAAGGCGTATTCAACATCAGAGAACAGAATATTGAGCTTCTTTTTGTGACTCTGAATAAGAACGAAAAACAGTTTTCTCCAACCACTATGTATCACGACTACGCAATCAACGACAGCCTATTTCATTGGCAAAGCCAGAACTCTGCAAGACCTGACAGAGGTAAAGGACTTGAATATGTAGAACACAAAATGAAAAACAAAAGGCTGTTTTTGTTTGTTAGAGAACAAGCGAAAGATGAATATGGCAAAACCGTCGGTTTTGTTAATTACGGTGAAGTTGAATATGTATCTCACACTAGCAGTCAACCAATGAACATAACGTGGAAGCTAAAGTCCAAAATGCCGAGTTTCATGTGGAAACAGGCTGCTAAGTTGGCCATGAATTAAAGGACTAGTTCTATGAACGATATTTACAATCAACTTTCACCAGTAGCTAGACTCTTGGTAGATAAGGTTGCGCCTGCTGAAGATAGGTCTGTTACGCGAGAAGCTGATGTGAATCGCTTCATAAAAGAAGTTATACCTACTATGACTTTAACACTTCCTCCTGTGCCTGGAAGACAAAACGAACCTTTTAATTTTGTGTTTGAGAAAATAGACTTAGTCTTTGAATCAGACGTTTATGCTGTGTTCCAAGCTCGAAAGAGAAGCCGAATTTTGTTCATTAAGTTGTTTCAAAAGTCTGGTTATATAGTTAACAAACCTTTCGACGTACTAAATCCAAGTAAAGTACATAAAGAGTTTAAGTTTCCAGAGGGGAGCAGTGCTATTGAAGGAGCTTATTATACAGATATTGGGTTGAAGTGGTTTTGGTTAAATTACCGTACATAAACATATAGCTCCTTAAAAAGGAAAAAGAGTGTTTTATAAAAATACTTGTTAAAGTTGTTTTGCTGTATATAATTACAGTGCGTTGAATGCTCTTTTACAATTTTCTTATACTTGACAAGCACATACAAAAAAAAGCAGACTGTTACCCTGGAAGGGAACTCTACTTTATTGAACAAATCGTCATTCTCTTCGTGAAGAAAGCCATAATGTATTCATAGGGATGTACGTTAATATGAACAACACTGCTGTCATTTTTATTCATGGGTTTACAGGGGGCGATGCTACCTGGGTAAATGAGAAAGGAGTTTCATTCCCTCAACTTTTAGAGACATTCCCAGAGTTATCTGAATTAGATTTTCATGAATTCGTTTACCATACTCAAATATTAAATATCAAAAATAACCCCGCAAGTAAGGTTGTTGCAGGTATATTAAATAAAGTCCTCCCATCTAAGTTCAAAATCAAGACTCCGGTTATAAAGAAAAATACACCTATAGCCGAAATTGCTCAGGAGTTATTAACTTTCGTAAAATATGAGCTTTCAGATTACTCAAATATTATTTTTATAAGCCATAGTATGGGAGGGCTTATATCGAAAAATTTGATAGTCGATGTGATTGAAAATGAAGTTGCTCTCGAGCACGATATAATAGGCTATTGTAGTCTAGCTACTCCCCACAAAGGCTCAATTCCATCGATCTTGATGGCTCCATTTAATATAAATGCCAAAGAAATGAAACCACTAGATCGAGACAATAATGCTCTTAACGATAAGTGGATTGAGCACGGTGTTAAATTGGACAAAACTCTATATGTTAGGGCTAAGAGCGATGAAGTTGTAGATGTTCCTAGCTCAATTCCATTTAATGACAATAAAAAGTTTCCATTTGATGTTGTGGAAGCCGATCACACAAGTATTTGTAAACCAAGCGACGCCTCTGACAGGGTTTGTAAAGTAGTCAGAAAATTCTTATTGGACTGTATTTCTAAAGCAAAATTAAAGAATACAAGTATGGAAAATTTTGCAGAAGAAAGTAGTTCTTATGATAAAGAAGTATTTGTCATTAAGCTTATGCTCGCGAAAGTGGATAGCTTACTGATAGCTGACGCCAAAGAGTCCTTTTTCTTGGCTGAGATAATTGAAAAGCAAGCATCAAAATCGGACAGAAAAATTATTGAAGATCTAACTTTAAGAGTTCTAAGTGTGTATAAAAATATAGCGGGGGCTGGCTCAACATTAACTAGCAGTGAACTAGTCAGCAAGATTCATGAACGAATAATGACTAATGATAAGCATGCCTTAGATTGTGCGATTAAGTATGTGAGTTTCATGCACAAAAAGGGGTTTCTTCATCAAAAGGCAAATCAGGAAAATTTAACTGTAAATTGGTCTAAGGATGTTTCACTGGCTGATATTGAGTCATATAGAGATTTGGTAAATGATTGATTATAGAGAGGAAATGGATTTTAAATTGGCGCTTGTACTTTTTTTAGTTGTGAACTTTGCCGAGAATAAGAATGGCAAAAAGTTGCTAACAATTGAAAAGCTTAAGTTACTAATTTTGACGTGTTTATCGCCAAAAAAGTTAGATATTGTTTCCAGAAAGTTAAACGATAAAAAAATAAACTACTTGAAAAATGTATTTTACGATGACTCATCAGAAATTTTTGATGCAGATGGCTTAAGAGAAGCTGCTTTACTTGTAGCTTATATGTGTAACCGAAATTATTTAAAAATCGAAAAACAAGAATCTAAATATATTGTTTTAGGAAATATGGCCTCTGACTTATCAAAAGTCATAAATGAATCTGTTCCTCAGTATTTGTCCAAAAATATTAAGGTAATAAAGTCAATATCAGGAAAAAGTGAATCTCTGATAACCAAAGCATTACTGGAAGCATAGCGATGGAAAGTTCTTATTTAGTTGTAAATAAAATTTTAATAAAAGGAATTGAGCAGACATACCAATGTGAATTTGAACAAGGTCTCAATATTATTTGGGGAGACATGGACTCTGGTAAATCGAGTATTTTGAACCTAATTGATTATTGCCTAGGTGGAAAAGGAACCGAACTTGATTATGATGAAATCAAAAGTAAAGGCCGAGTTGCTTATTTAGAAACTGATTTAAATGGAAGTATTACTACGTTTGAGCGGGTATTGCACCATGATGATAGTCTTATCAAGGTCTACAATTCAGCGTATAGCGAGATTGATTCAATTTATCCAAAGCTATGTAGTCCAAGTGTGACCGTGGAACAACCTGATGGATGGATTTCAGATTTAATATTGGAAAAGCTTAATATTCCGAAAGTTAAGATTAAAGAGTCCAAGTTGAGAGATGATGCTACTGCATACAGACTTAGTTTCAGAGACCTCATGAAGTTACTTTATTTGAAACAAAAAAAAGTTGCGAGTGAGAATCTTATGGATGCAGCCAACGGGGCTCTTTTAAATAAGAATGTTGAAATACAAAAATTTGTATATGGTGTTCATGATGATCAATTATCTGAGTTGAATATAGAGTTACAAAATAATACTCGTCGTTTGAATGAGTTAAAAACAAAAGCTGACAATATAAGAGAGTTTTTAAAATCTACAGACTCTCTAAATGTGAACGATTCTGAATTGGTTGAATTGAGAAGTAACCTCAAAGATATAGATAACGAAATTAAAAAGTTAAGCAACGAACAAGGGTTGGCTAGCCTAATTTCACAGGAGTTTAGAAAACAACTGAATGAATTTGAGGGACTTTTGACTTCGAACAAAAAGAAATATCAAAAAAATAAAAAAAAGTTAGAAAATTTCATAAGACTTAAATCAACTTATGAGCACGACCTTCAATGCTTAAGTGCTTCAAGTTCATTTAAGGCACATAGCGTAAAAACCGATAGAGATTTATCTTTTGATTGCCCTTTATGTGAATCAAAATTAGAAATTAACTCGCCAGTATTGAGTGAAACTGACTTGGTTAGTGAAAATAGGTCGCTTAAAAATAGGATTCAAGGTTGTAAGTCCTCAATCAATTCACTAAATGACCAGCAGGACGATTTACTGGCAGATATAAAAGAATTGGAATTAACAATAGCGGATATCAGGGGGGAATTTGACAAGAATAGTATTTCAAAGATATCTCCTTTGGTCGAATCAATTAATACACTTCATAACACCAAAAAAGTTGTTTACTCTCAACTAGCTAGTATTGAAAAAAACATTAAATTGAAGAACAAGCTTCTTGAATCTACAGAAGAAATTGCCAACAAGGAAACAACTATTTCGAGGATCAGGGCTTCAATCAAAGATGTAGAGGAAAAGCTAAATGATTTAGATGACATTATGAATGGCTTGTCTGGAGAATTTAGATACCTTATGAGACATTCGAAGTTATCTAATAATTATGGTTCTTCTGTAGATGGGAAGTTTTTGCCGGTTTTTCGTGAAAGACCTTACAGCAATATTTCTTCAGGTGGAGTAAGAACGATCATGTCAGTCCATCTATACTTATCTAGATTAAGGTATTTGATTAAAAATGGAGGTAATTTGCCTACATTTTTGATGTTAGATACCCCGGGGCAGAATATCGGAAGATATGCTAGAGCAACTGATAATGAGGATAATTTATCAGACCCGACCATTTATGAAGAGATATATAAACAGGTCATAGATTTTGATAAACTCTCTAGGAAGAAAAATAAAGTTTATCAAATCATTGTAGTAGATAATGATTTAGCAAATTGCTTAAATGAGAGTGATTACAAATTGGTAAAACGTTTTGACAAAAGTGACTCTAGCTTTGAAAAAGGGCTAATTTTTGACGCATAATATAGATGTACTGCTTAGTTAAATTACTTAACTAAGCAGTAAACTACCCGGGGGTCAAATAGGGGTCAAAAAATCAGTGTTTTTAACTATTTTTGAGTTATGTGAAAAGTTAGCCACCACTAAACATGGGCTTTCAGCACTTATCATAACTGAATAAAAGCTTGTTTTCTTTTGGCATGAAGATGCCATTCTAAGAGCATTTGTCACTTAATCTATTAAAAAGCCCATTGATAAAACAATGGGCTTTTTTGTCTTTAATTTCTGACTACAAAACTAACGCTATTTAATGATCACATTGCCGTGATTAACTTTGGCGATATCGTAAATATAAACTGTGTTTTTCCGATACTGCTTAAGCTTCATAGCGACTACGTCATTTCCTGCATCTTCGGCAAACTGAGTAATATTAAAGCCATTGCAATACACTTTATTTGCGACAAATCGGTATTTTATAGCAAGTGGGCCTTGGAGACCGTAGTTGTGAACCTGGCGTCGAAATTTATTAATTGTGCCATCTGCTGCGGTTACACAGAGTCTGGTTTCGGGGCTGTCATCTGCAGCTACATATTGTTTTTCTTGAGACAAAACTGAGGTGGACATAAGTAGGGATACGGCGCCTACCAACAAAATATTGGATTTGATCATGGTGCTCTCCTATCTGCTTTTTAAAAGCCCTTTAATACTGGACGAGTCTTGGGGAATTTCCATACATAGGTTCTTACCGAATGTAACTTAATATAATGGCTTTGAGCATTAGAGAAGGCTAATTCATTTGAGAAAAGAAATGTTTGCCGGAGCAAATTTGAAACATCGAAATTTTAGGTGAAATATCCTGTTACATATAGTGACAGTGCGATTACTTTGAAGAGGCTTTAAAGGCTAATTGACCGTTAAAAATACAGCCATAAGTCAATTCGCATAGCGTTTATGACATTGCGTTTGTGCAGACAAAGAGGCAAAATGATCACTTCTGTTAGGCGGTTTGTTTTTAAGGTGAAATGTGCAAACTTCGTTGTTAGAAAAGTTAATTGATGAGCTCCAATGTTTGCCAGGTGTTGGCCCTAAAACTGCACAACGTATGGCTTATAACCTGTTGCAACACAAGCGCCAAGCGGGTATCGACTTAGCTGCGACGCTCAACAAGGTAATGGTCGAAGTGGGCCAATGTCAGTCTTGCCGCAATTACACCGAAAACGATCTATGTGACATTTGCCTCAACCCAAGACGCGAGCAACAAAATCTATTATGCGTTGTGGAGACGGTGTCAGATTTAGCTGCGGTGGAAAATAGTGGTCAGTACTCGGGGCGTTATTTTGTGTTACACGGGACGCTTTCTCCAATTGATGGTATTGGTCCGAGTGAGTTGGGTTTAAGTGAGTTAGAGTCTTTGATGTCTCAAGGTGGCGTAGAAGAAGTTATTTTAGCCCTTAATCCATCGGTCGAAGGTGAGGCCACGTCTCATTATATTGCTGATATCTGTAAATCTAACAATGTCGCTATTACTCGAATTGCCCATGGTATTCCGGTGGGTGGCGAGCTCGAAATGGTTGATACCTCAACCATTAGTCACGCTCTAATGGGCAGAAAGCAGTTTTAACTAACCATTTGATTGTTCATGCTTTGTGCAACCAATTCAAATTCACAGGTTTTTTTTAAGGTTTTGTAAAATTAGCCTTGAAAACCTCTCAGGCTATTCCTATTTAGTTGTCATTACCGAATAACACTCAGTGATGTTTAACTTAATAGGAGACCCTGACCATGGCAGAAGCAGCCACTCAAGGTAAACAAACTCACGGCTTTCAAACCGAAGTAAAACAATTATTACAACTTATGATCCACTCTTTGTATTCGAACAAAGAGATCTTCCTTCGCGAACTTATTTCTAATGCGGCTGATGCGGCAGACAAATTGCGCTTTGAAGCCTTGTCTAACGGCGAGTTATTCGAAAACGACGCTAACTTACGCGTTCGTGTTTCTTTTGATGCAGATAAAAATACCGTAACTATCGACGATAACGGTATTGGTATGAACGCCGAAGACGCTGCAAACCACTTAGGTACTATCGCTAAGTCTGGTACAGCCGACTTCTTCAAAAACCTAACTGGCGACAAAGCTAAAGACTCTCAACTTATCGGTCAATTTGGTGTCGGTTTTTATTCAGCGTTTATTGTTGCTGATAAAGTTGTTGTTCGTTCGCGTAAAGCTGGTGATTCAGCTGACAACGGCGTTGAGTGGACGAGTGAAGGTGAAGGCGAATACACTGTTGAGACGATTAACAAAGAATCTCGTGGTACAGAAATCACGCTTTTCTTAAAAGACGATGAAAAAGAGTTTGCGGACGACTTTAAACTTCGCACTATCATCAAAAAATACTCAGACCATATCTCCACACCTGTGGAAATGTGGAAAGAGGGCACTCCAGAGTCGGAAGGTCCGGACGGCAAGAAAATCGAAGCGACAGAAGGTCAGTGGGAAGTTATTAACAAAGCTGACGCTCTATGGACACTTGATAAGTCTGAGCTTAAAGACGAAGACTACAAAGAGTTTTACAAGCACATCAGCCATGACTTTGAAGATCCGCTAACTTGGGCACACAACAAGGTAGAAGGTAGCAGTGAATATACCTCGTTACTTTACATTCCTAAGCGTGCGCCATTTGATTTGTGGAACCGCGATAAGCAACGCGGCTTAAAGCTATACGTTCAGCGTGTATTTATTATGGACGACGCCGAGCAATTTATGCCGACGTACCTACGCTTTGTTAAAGGTCTGATTGACTCAAATGATCTGCCTTTGAACGTTTCTCGTGAAATTTTACAAGACAACAAGGTCACTCAGAGCTTACGCAAGGCATGTACCTCTCGCGTATTAAAAATGCTTGAGCGCATGGGCAAAAATGACAAAGAAAACTACCAAGTATTCTGGAACGAATTTGGCCAAGTGTTAAAAGAAGGCCCAGCTGAAGATTTTGCCAATAAAGAGCAAATTGCCAAGTTACTTCGTTTTGCATCAACTCACAATGACGATGCAACACAATCGGTTAGCTTCCCAGACTACGTAGAGCGTATGAAAGAAGGTCAGGATAAGATTTATTATCTAGCTGCCGATTCTTTTGAAGCTGCGTCTAGCAACCCTGCCCTTGAGATCTTCCGCAAGAAAGGCATCGAAGTTGTCCTTATGTACGACCGCATCGATGAGTGGTTGATGTCTCACTTAACCGAATTTGACGGTAAGCAATTAGTGTCAGTAACTCGTGGTGATCTTGACCTAGGTGACTTAGAAGACGAAGAGTCTAAAAAGGCTCAAGAAGAAGCAGATAAACAGTACGAGTCATCTGTAGCGCGCTTTAAAGAAGCATTGACGGACAAAGTCAAAGAAGTAAAAGTTTCACACCGTCTAACAGATTCGCCTGCGTGTATTGTTACCGATAACTCTGATATGAGCCCACAGATGATTGAGCTTATGAAACAAATGGGTCAAGAGGTTCCAGATGTTAAGCCGGTATTTGAGGTGAATATGGAGCACGAACTAGTTAAGCATATTGACCAAGTGCAAGATGAAGCTCAGTACAAGCAGTGGGTTGAAGTACTACTTGACCAAGCGACATTAGCAGAACGCGGAACTATTAAAGACCCAGGTTCTTTTGTTAAGCGTCTAAACAACTTGATGATGTCATTGGCAAAATAGTCAGACTAAAATTGAAAAGAGGTGTTATACACCTCTTTTTTTATGTCTAAAATTTGTTCATGCAAAGTAAAATTCACGAATACGTTAATGAATCCTTACCACTTCGCCTTGTTATCAAAGGCCTAATGTGCCAAGATTCTGACTAGAAAAATATTATATAATTAGAACCGATTTGCAGAGGAACAGTTCATGCGGATTATACTATTAGGCGCTCCAGGTGCCGGTAAAGGAACTCAAGCACAGTTTTTGATGAACAAGTTTGGTATTCCACAAATTTCTACTGGCGACATGTTACGCGCCGCAATCAAAGAAGGCACTCCGCTGGGCCTTGAAGCAAAAAAAGTGATGGACGCAGGACAATTAGTTTCTGACGATCTTATCATTGGCTTAGTAAAAGAGCGTATTGCTAAAGCAGACTGCGAAAACGGTTTCTTGTTAGACGGGTTCCCTCGTACGATTCCTCAAGCAGATGCAATGAAAGAAAACGGCATCAGCGTTGACTACTGCCTTGAGTTTGATGTACCAGACGAAGTCATCGTAGATCGCATGGCTGGCCGTCGTGTTCACCCTGCGTCAGGTCGTGTTTACCACATCGTTTATAACCCACCTAAAATCGACGGTAAAGACGACGAAACAGGTGACGAGCTGGTTATTCGCGATGACGATCAACCGGAAACAGTACGTAAGCGTTTAGGCGTTTATCACGAGCAAACTCAGCCATTGGTCGCTTACTATAAGGCAGAAGCCGAAGCGGGTAACACTCAGTTTGCTACTATCGACGGCACGCAGCCAGTTGATAAAGTGAGCCAAAAGCTTGCTGAAATTTTAGCGTAAAGCTAACTAAGCTTCTCAAAACGCCACCTTTTAAGGTGGCGTTTTTGTTTATGACCTAGTGCGCTTTTATCTAATTCGAAAAGGGCGTACATTAAGAGTTAAAGGCATTCATTTTAAAATAACAAAAATAGCAGGCTTCGCTGAGCTATAAAAAGGAATAGATATGACGATTCAATACACTGCACTATATGCAGGCTTGTTAGCGCTTTTTTATGTAGCACTGTCGTTTCGAATTATTCGGATGAGGTTAAAATTTAAAATTGGCATTGGCCATGGTGAGCAAAATGAATTACACCGTGCCATACGTGTCCATGCTAACTTTGCTGAGTATGTCCCATTGGCACTGATTTTATTGGTTTTTTTAGAGATTAATCAGACGGCTTCTTGGATTTTGAATGTACTAGGTACGGCATTACTTATTGGCCGTGTGTTGCACGCTATGGGCCTAGGAAAAAGCGCTGGTACGTCGGCAGCTCGATTACTCGGAGGCGTTCTTACTTACTCTATGATGTTAGTGGCGGCCGTATTGAACGTTTTAGCGGTTTATTAAAAACGCAATATACAGACACAAAAAAACCGGAGCATGCTCCGGTTTTTATATTAGGCTTTCACCAAAATTAAAGTGCTTTGATTTGAGCGTTTAAACGGCTCTTATGACGTGCAGCTTTATTTTTGTGGATAAGACCTTTAGTTGCATAACGGTCAAGAACTGGTACTAAAGCAGCGAATGCTTCTTGTGCAGCTTCTTTCTGACCAGCTTCGATAGCTGATACAACTTTTTTCATGAATGTACGCATCATAGAACGACGGCTTGCATTGTGACGACGAGCCTTCTCAGAAGTTATAACGCGTTTCTTAGCAGACTTAATGTTAGCCAAGGCTGACTCCTAAACTTTTTTAATTCGATTAACCGGTTTTTTAAGGCCGCAGAGTGTGCCTTTTTCACTCGCTTTTGTCAAACGATTTTATCGTAAAAGCTAATTTATAAATCGGTCAAACTCTGGCAAGCTATACGGCTGGTATTATACAGCAATTTGAAGGAAATGGAGTGGCGCTTTTAAAATCGAGTCTCATCGTTAGTTTTATGACCTTGATATCAAGGGTTTTGGGACTTGTTCGCGATGTGGTTATCGCAACCTTTGTCGGGGCTGGGGCTAATGCGGACGTGTATCTCTTTGCCAATCGCATTCCTAATTTCTTACGTCGTTTGTTTGCCGAAGGGGCATTTGCACAAGCGTTTGTACCTGTACTCTCTGAGGTAAAAGAAAAACACGGTGATGATGAGGTTCGGGTATTAGTTGCCAAAGTCTCGGGTACTTTGGGGGTAATTGTCCTATTGCTCACTTTGTTTGCGGTTATCGCTTCTCCGCTGGTGGTCATCATATTTGGTACGGGCTGGTTTATTGATTGGCTGAACGATGGTAAGCACGCAGATAACTTTGAACTGGCCTCGGTTCTGTTAAAAATAACCTTCCCTTATTTGTTTTTTATCACGTTTGTTGCTTTGTCAGGCGCAATTTTGAATGTGTATAACCGCTTTGCGGTTGCGGCATTTACGCCTGTGTTCCTAAATATTTCAATTATCACTTGTGCCATTTTATTCATTGATAGTTTTTCAGACCCTGCCTATGCACTTGCCTGGGGTGTCTTTGTCGGTGGTTTAGTCCAGTTTTTATTTCAGCTGCCGTTTTTATATCGTTCAGGGTTGTTAGTTAAACCTCAGTGGGGGTGGCATGACGAGCACGTCACTAAGATACGTATGCTGATGCTGCCTGCGTTGTTAGGAGTTGGTGTTCATCAGCTTAATGCATTAGTTGACACTGTGATAGCGTCGTTTTTTGATGAAACAGGCTCTATCAGTTGGCTTTATTATGCAGACCGTTTGATTGAATTTCCGCTCGGTTTATTCGGGATAGGTATTGCGACTGTGATCTTGCCAAGTCTATCAAGGCTACACAGTGCCAATGACCCTGCCAAATTTCAACAAACTATGGACTGGGCGTTAAAAATGGTGTTGTTGATGGCTTTTCCTGCAATGGCAGGACTGATGGTATTAGGGCCTCAAATTATCGATTTACTTTACAAACACGGTGAGTTTACCCAATACGATGCTCAACAAGTTTATTATGCAGTCGTAGCTTACAGCTCGGGATTGGTAAGTTACATGTGCGTAAAAGTTTTAGCGCCAGGTTACTTTGCTCGACAAGATACTAAAACACCGGTTCGATTAGGCATCATCGCTATGTTATCAAACATAGTGTTTAACTTTATGTTAGCGCCGTTTTACGGTTATGTAGGTTTAGCCGTAGCAACAGCGATGTCGGCAACAATGAATGTTGCTATGTTATACATTGGATTGCACAAACAAGGTGTTTATCGTCTAACTGCTGGGACTGTAACTTGGATCGTTAAAGTAATCATTGCGACCCTAGTAATGACCTCGGCGGTGTGGTTGTTACGAGAACAATTTACCCTTGGCGAACAAGGTATTGCGAAGCAAGCGACAGTATTGTTTAGTTTAATTGGTGTTGCAGGTGTTGGTTATTTTGCTACTTTGATTATCCTCGGCGCAAGGAAACGTCACTTTGTCTTGAGCAACTGAGTTGTGAACAGCTGAGTTAACTTATCAGAACAATCCTAGCAACATGATCAAATTAATCGGAATTATCTTATTTTATCTGCGATTCCCGGGTAGTAATTAACCCGGGATTGCCGTTATAATTCGTCGGTTTTTTAACTAAAAATTGAAGGTTCAATGGAGTTAGTTCGAGGTATTGTCAATTTAACCGAACAACACAAAAATTGTGTGTTAACGATTGGTAATTTTGACGGTGTACATATTGGTCATCAGCACGTCTTAGATAAATTGCGCGAAGAGTCAAAACGACACGGGGTTCCCTCGGTGGTTATGGTGTTTGAACCGCAACCACAGGAAGTGTTTTTGGGTGACAATGCCGCAGCTCGAATTTTAACCTTCAGAGATAAATACCAAAAACTCAAAAAAATGGGCATAGATCGTTTGTTGGTCGTTCATTTTAATAAAGAGTTTGCGGCTATGTCGCCTTTGGCGTTTATCCAAGATTTGTTGGTGACTAAGCTTGGAGTTAAGCACCTTATTGTTGGCGATGACTTTCGTTTTGGTCAAAAGCGTGCAGGTGACTTTGATCTTCTTAAAGCGCAGTCACAACAATTGGGATTTACTGTTGAAGACAGTAAGACATTTTTGTTTTCAAAACAAAGAGCCAGTAGCACCGCTGTTCGTGAATACTTAGAGCTTTCTGACTTTGCTTCGGCCGAACAACTGTTAGGTGAGCCGTTTGAAATGAAAGGCAAAGTTATCCACGGTGAAAAAAATGGTAGAAAATTTGGTTTTCCTACCGCGAATGTCGCTGTAAAGCGTCGTGTATTACCAATTAAAGGGGTATTTGCCGTACAAGTGGGGTTAGAAGGTGAAACCTTATTTGGGGTGGCGAATATCGGCAACAAACCAACATTGAATGGTATTAAGCCGGTACTAGAGACACATATTTTTGACTTTGACCGCAATCTTTACGGGCAAAGGATCTCGATTCAGCCTCTATTCAAAATTAGAGACGAACAGAAGTTTGAATCGATAGAACAATTAATTTCGCAAATACAAGAGGATGTGGCACAGGCCAAGTCCAAATTAAGTCAATATGGAATCAAATAACCATGAGTGATTACAAACATACTCTTAACTTACCAGAAACAGCGTTTCCTATGCGTGGAAACTTGGCTCAGCGCGAGCCAAAAATGTTGGAAGAATGGCAAAAGAAAGATTTATACAGCCAGATTAGAAACGCTAAAAAAGGTAAAAAGAGCTTCATTTTGCATGACGGTCCTCCGTATGCAAACGGCGACATCCATTTAGGTCACTCAGTTAACAAAATTTTAAAAGATATTATTGTTAAAGCCAAAACACTGTCAGATTTTGACTCTCCGTACGTTCCTGGTTGGGATTGCCACGGCTTACCAATTGAGTTGATGGTAGAAAAGAAAGTTGGCAAGCCTGGTAAAAAGGTAACTGCTGCTGAATTTCGCCAGAAGTGTCGCGAGTACGCTCAACGTCAAATCGATGGTCAGTTAGCTGGCTTTGTTCGTTTAGGTGTGGTTGGTGATTGGGACAACCCATACAAGACAATGGACTTCAAATCTGAAGCCAACATCATCCGTGCGTTAAGTAAGATCATTGAAAACGATCACCTGCAAAAGGGTGCTAAGCCGGTTCATTGGTGTACAGACTGTGGTTCTGCACTAGCTGAAGCAGAAGTTGAATACAAAGACAAAGTATCGCCTGCTATTGACGTAATGTTCACCGCAGAAGACAGCGATGCGTTAGCCGCTAAGTTCTCTCACCCAGAGGGACATGCCAGTCAAGGCGATGTGTCATTAGTTATCTGGACGACAACACCTTGGACACTTCCGGCTAACCGAGCGATTGCTGTAGGTGCGGACGTAGAATACGTATTAGCTCAAGTTGAAGAATCTGATATTCAGGGCCAGCCGTTCCGTTTAGTGGTTGCTGCGCCATTACTTAATGACGTAATGGACCGTTACGGCATCACTAAATATCACGCACTGGGCTACTGTAAAGGTGCTGACTTAGAGCTTAGCAAAGTAAATCACCCATTCCTTGATTTTACTGTTCCTGTCATTTTGGGCGATCACGTTACAACGGACGCAGGTACAGGTTGTGTTCATACTGCACCTGGTCACGGTCAAGAAGACTACACAGTTGGTTTACAATACAAAATTGAAGTCGCTAATCCAGTAGGCCCGAATGGTGTCTATGTCGAAGGTACTGACTTTTTTGCCGGCCAACACATCTTTAAAGCGAACGACAACATCATCGAGCTGTTAAAAGAAAAACAGAAGTTGATGAAGCATGTGTCATTTGAGCACAGCTACCCACACTGTTGGAGACATAAAACGCCAGTTATTTTCCGTGCGACACCGCAGTGGTTTATCGGTATGGACAAAGCGGGCTTGCGCTCTAAATCTATCGAACAAATCAAAAAGACCGAGTGGATCCCAGAGTGGGGTGAAGGCCGTATTGAAGGCATGGTAGAAGGTCGTCCAGATTGGTGTATTTCACGTCAACGTACTTGGGGTGTGCCAATCACTCTATTTATTCACAACGAAACTGACGAGTTACACCCTGATAGCGTTGCGCTAATGGAAAAAGTGGCTCAAAAAGTAGAAGAAAGCGGTATCCAAGCATGGTGGGATTTAGACTCTGCTGAGCTGTTAGGCGATGACGCTGCGAACTACCGCAAAGTCGAAGACACATTAGACGTGTGGTTTGACTCTGGTGTAACTCATCACTTTGTAATTGATGCACGTGAAGAATTCAATAAGTCTGCAGATTTATACCTAGAGGGTTCTGACCAACACCGTGGTTGGTTTATGTCTTCTTTGATGACATCTGTGGCAATGCATGACACTGCACCGTATAACCAAGTACTTACACATGGTTTCACGGTTGATAAAAATGGTCACAAAATGTCTAAGTCTTTGGGTAACGTAGTTTCTCCAAAAGATGTGACAGGTAAATACGGCGCTGACATTTTGCGCTTGTGGGTTGCTTCTACTGATTATACGGGTGAGATGACGGTTGATGATGAAATCTTCAAACGCTCAGCGGACACATACCGTCGTATTCGTAACACGTCACGCTTCTTGTTAGCTAACCTTAATGGCTTTAACCCAAAAACTGACTTAGTTAATGAGTCAGAAATGGTTGCACTGGACCGCTGGATTGTTGGTCGTGCAGCAAGACTTCAACAAGAGATTGTTGCAGCGTATGACAAGTACCAGTTCCACGTTGTTATGCAAAAACTAATGAACTTCTGTTCAGTAGATTTGGGTAGTTTCTACCTTGACGTAATCAAAGACCGTCAATATACAGCAAAAGCAGATTCTACAGCACGTCGTTCTTGTCAAACTGCGCTTTATTATATTGCTGAAGCAATGACGCGCTGGATGGCGCCAGTATTATCATTCACAGCTCAAGAGATTTGGGCTGAATTACCAGGTGAACGTGAAGAGTTTGTATTCACTGGTGAGTGGTACAAGGATATTGAAGCCTTCACTGCAGATACTGAATTAGGTGATGAGTACTGGACTCAAGTTCTTGCCATCAAAGAACAAGTTAACCGCGCATTAGAAGTTGCTAAAAAAGACAAGCTTGTCGGAGCATCATTAGCTGCAGAAGTAACGCTGTATGTCAGTGATTCACTAAAATCAATATTAGAGACGTTAGGTGACGAATTGCGCTTTGTATTGATTACATCAGTTGCGAAGATTGCACCTATGACTGATAAACCTGATTCGGCGTTCGATTCAGAGCTTGATGGCTTGTTCGTTAGCATCGCAGCAAGTGATGCAGCTAAGTGTGACCGTTGTTGGCACCATTCTGATACAGTCGGTCAACATGAAGCACATCCAGAGCTATGTACTCGCTGTGTTGAAAACGTTGACGGTGAAGGTGAAGAAAGGAAGTTTGCTTAATGACTGAGTCAGTAAGTTCTCGCAATGGATTGTGGTTTTTACTCTTGAGTTTGTTGGTGATCGTTTTAGATCAAGCCAGCAAACTCTGGATTTTGGCCAATGTTCCACTGTATTACGATATCAATATTTTACCCATTTTTGATATTACTTACGTAAGAAACTATGGCGCTGCATTCAGCTTTTTAAGTGATGCTGGTGGCTGGCAACGCTGGTTTTTTACTGGCATAGCCGCGGTTGTTAGCGTGTTGTTAACCTACTGGATGTATAAGACCGATTGGAAAGAGCAACGTCAGTTGTGGTCATTTGGTCTGATTTTAGGTGGTGCAATTGGTAATGTGGCAGATAGGCTAGTACACGGTTACGTGGTCGATTTTCTCCATTTTTATTATCAAAACTGGCACTTTCCAGCGTTTAACGTAGCGGATATTGCGATCAGTTGTGGCGCGGCCTTACTGTTGCTCGATGGCGTTTTAGATATGAAAAAACAAAAGGTTGTGGCTTAGTGCCAGAACTCAAAGGTGTAATGAGTGAGTAATTCAACTATTCAAATGGGCAGTGAAGTGGTTTTTCACTTCACTATCAAATTGTCAGATGACTCAGTTGCTGACAGTACAAAAGTAAGTAACAAACCCGCTAAGTTAGTCATAGGTGACGGTAGCCTAACTAAAGGCTTTGAGGATTGTTTAATCGGTCTTGAAGCTGGCCAAGAAGCAGCATTTACATTGCCGCCAGAGCAGGCTTTTGGTCAACCTAACCCTGATAATATTTATTATGTAGACAGAACTAAGTTCACTGATGTCACGCCAGAAGTCGGTGCGATCATCGCGTTTACTCAACCAGATGGTAGTGATTTACCTGGGTTAGTGAGAGAGGTCGCTGGACAATCTGTGACTATTGACTTTAATCATCCATTAGCGGGGCAAACGTTAACGTTTGAAGTGGAAATTATAGAAGTTAAATCATTGGCGACAGAGGTCGAATAGGAGATTTTATGGAAATTTTATTAGCGAACCCACGAGGCTTTTGTGCTGGTGTTGACCGAGCTATTTCCATTGTTGAGCGAGCGTTAGAAGTGTTTCAGCCGCCGATTTATGTTCGACACGAAGTTGTGCACAATAAATTCGTTGTTAACGGGTTACGCGATCGCGGTGCCGTGTTTGTCGATGAGTTAGATGAAGTTCCTGATGACAGCATTGTTATCTTTTCTGCGCACGGTGTATCTCAAGCGGTTCGCAACGAAGCAAAGCGTCGAGGTTTGAAAGTGTTTGACGCAACCTGTCCATTGGTAACTAAGGTACATATGGAAGTGACTCGCGCCTCGCGAAAAGGTATCGAATGTATTTTGATCGGTCACGCAGGGCACCCAGAAGTGGAAGGCACGATGGGTCAGTATAGTAGCGAAGAAGGCGGGATTTATTTAGTAGAGTCACCATCTGATGTAGCGACACTTGAAGTCAAAAACCCAAATGAACTTTACTATTGTAGCCAAACAACGCTGTCGGTTGATGACACTGCAGATGTGATCGATGCTTTACGCGAGAAGTTTCCAAACATTGAGGGACCTCGTAAAGACGATATTTGTTATGCAACTCAGAATCGTCAAGATGCTGTTCGACAACTGGCTCAAAAAGTAGATTTAATGTTAGTCGTTGGTGCCAAAAACAGCTCTAACTCGAACCGTTTACGAGAACTGGCTGAAAAAGTCGGCACAAAGGCTTACCTGATTGATGATGCGACCAATATTGAACTTGAATGGTTAGCAGATAAACCAAACGTTGGTGTTACGGCTGGAGCGTCAGCGCCAGACGTATTGGTCCAAGGAGTGATTAGTCGCCTAAAAGAATTAGGCGCCACAAATGTAATGGAAAACCCAGGTAAAGAAGAAGATATCGTCTTTGCAGTGCCTGCCGAATTGAGATAAGCGAATATCGCTTATCTCTTCTTTAACACGTAGGAGATACAAAAGGTATAGAGTTTTTGTTTTAGGGACAGTAAAGTTTGCGAAGAAAAGTTTTTCATTGATAATTGATTATAGTACGATGAAAAATTATACAGAAAAGGTTAAGGGAACTAAGCTTAGTCTGATGGAATTCTGTCTGATTAGGTAGTAGGGCGGGCAATGAATATCTATACAAAAGGTCAAATATGGGCACAACGGGGTGTTGGGCTTATAGAAATTCTCATATCATTAGCCATCATCTCAATCGGTTTGATTGGGCTGGTTGGCCTACAATTTTCTGTTTCTACATCTAATCAAGACGCCTATGTCAAATCACAAGCAACACTCATTATTGAGAGTCTTTCCGACCGGATCAGAATTAACCGCCAATATCAAAATCGCGACGACACAACAGTACCAGCTTTAGACGCGACAGATAATGCTTACACCATTTTAAATAATTATAACTTCAGAAATTTAGATGCGTGTGATGGCAACGACTTCGATTGTTATTGCGAAGAACTTCCGGCTCCCCCAGCTGTTATGAACTGTCGAGATGAAGGAGCCGTCGATGCGGCGCTGTGTACACCTCAACAAGCTGCAGTTTTTGACGCCTATGAAGCCAGCTGCATGGCAGCAAGTATCATGGACAACATGGAGGTAGGGGTTGTGGCACTTAATCCAAACCCTGGTGCTGCTGGCGACCCAGTTGGACCAAATTCTATATTAACTGTTTATACCGCATGGCCTGCCACAATCTGGAAAAACCTAGATAAAGCAGCGAATGACATGTGCCAACAAATTTTAGATGCGCAAGGTATAGTGGGAGATTTTGAATGCGTATATATGGACTTAGTCATAGGTGATGGTCAATGATGAGACGGCAAGTTGCGGGTTTTACCATTGTCGAAGCGCTAATATCTCTAGCCTTAGGGTTGGTCATTGTTTCTGCTTTGTTACGGGTTTATCAAAGTAACAACAAAATGCAAACTTACAACTACGCGCTTTCGACTATCCAAGAAGATGGCCGCTATATTTTGTCTGTGCTTCGCCGTAGTTTGATAACAGCTGGTCATTACAACGAAGTGTCAAGTAACTTAAATAGAGATATCGACGTTGTGGTTGAGAGAGATTACATCAAGGATAATCCAATTGCAGTAGAAGGCGATTTTGTCGGTGATCCAACAGTAGGGTCAATTGACCGTGGCAATACCAATGGCGACGTTTTGACAATTAATATGATGGCCGCAACAGCATGTAATGGATCAAATTTTGATTTCGCTGCTAATGAAGAATTTCACGTTGTAAATCAGTACTTTCTAGACGGTGAAAGGCTCAGGTGTCGTGGTTATGACGGTAGGGGTCTACGCGGTCTTAAAGCGCCTCCTGCAGACCAACAAGCAATAACCTTGTTAAACAACGTTCATGACTTTCAGGTTTTATACGGGGTTTCCCAACCCATTGGTGGTGTGGAAACGGGCGCAGTTACGTCTTGGGTAACCGCCGATAGAATTGATTTATTTGACCGAGCAGACGGCAGTCAAACAGTGGTAGCGATAAAATTAGCTGTACTTATCAAAAATGACGATGACTTTTCAATCGATTCGACGAGACAGGTAAAGCTACTTGGCAACGCGGCGTACGATACACCAGATGATGGACTCTATCGTGTGTTTGAAACAACTATTTTGTTTCGAAATGCATGGTACCACTTAACGGTGGGGGGATAACAAATGACCTTAACTAAAAAACAAAAAGGTATAGCACTTATCATTGCCTTGGTTTTATTAACCTCCATGACGGTGGTTGGTGTAAGCGCAATTTCTTCTGGATTAATGCAAACCAAAATGGCAACAAATCAAAACATGCTATCTATGGCGTTTGATGCGGCTGAAGCCTCGGTCGAAGGCATTATGCATGAAGGGGGCTCAGGTGCGCTTCGCACTGGTGCTGTTGTAGATGGCGATGGCAATCCTAGATACGATGCATTAACGCAAGCCAGGACGGATGGTCAAGTTGGAGTTGATAACCAATTAGACATGAACGCACTTCCGACGTGCGATGAATTGGCTAATGCAATTTGGTCAGAACGAAGAGTCAATGCGGCAGGTTTGCAAGACGATCAAATTCACGATGGAGCAGGCTCCTTAATGAATGTCCCTCCGATAGATGCCTGGTCTAAATCGGCATTTGTAGGTTTAAAGAACTTAACAGACCCTGAGTCTGGCTTGGTTTCAAGTATTGTAGATACGGATGGAGCAAGAAATAGAACTCTCCTAGAGGTATTTGTTGTTAAAGGATGTGGTCACGTAGAAGGTAGTGCAGTAAATGCAACTAACCGCGCAATGCTTTCACGCCAAACAGTAGAAATTGGAGATAATTAAGCATGGTTCGGCATTTTTTCAAAAGACTCAGCGTTCTTCTTTTAGCCTCCGCATATTGCAGTTTCGCTTCATTTTCTGCGTTTGGTGATGACATAGAAATTTATTACGGTATTTCCGATCAAACCCAAGTAGTGAACCCCAATGTCATCTTCATTCTTGATACTTCCGGTAGTATGGGGTGGACAGACGGTGAAACAACTAGTCGTATGTACCGAACAAAAGAAGCCCTCAAAATCGCTTTAAACAATATCTCAGACGTAAACATTTCTTTGATGCGATTCAGTGATACTGGAGGCAGGGTATTGCTCCCAGCGCTGGATATCGACAGTGATTGGGATACTTATGAAGTTGTTCGCTCGATAAAAGGGTTAACTGACTTTGCGCTTCAATCCTCAGGAAATACCATTGTAACGAGTCGAGCAAACATTCCATTGGTTAATGAAGATTATAATTCACACCATGCATTGCGCTTTATAGATATGGATATCCCTAAAGAGGCGATCATCCAAAGTGCTCATATCACTTATTTTACAAATGGCGGCGCATCGACTCGTGATACGACTATTAGATTTATTGCTTCAACCCGAAATGATCCTGAGACCTTCGAAGAAGGACAAACTTTTAGTCGACTAATGTTTAACTTTTTAGGATTGTCTACCACTACGGACAGAGACTGTTCTAACCCTTCTCAAGCAATCTGTTGGACACCTAACGGCGATGGAGATTTGAGTTGGAACCCGGAAGGCTACCCAAATAATACCAATAACCTTGCTCCTTTGATTCAAACCGTTATTGATAATCCATTTTGGCAAACTGGCGATCCTATCGTTCTTTTTGGCCAAGCACTGAGTGACGATGACGATGATTATTTTGCGTGGAGTATTGGCGGTGCCGATGGCAGTGAGCGGAAAATGGCTCCCCAACTTCGAGTCCGTTATACCTTACCGGCAGGAGTTGAGCCAACTTATAAAGTCCGAGATAAATTAATTAGTTTAGTAGAAGAAGTCGTTGCCGAGGGTGGGACGCCAGTGGTGGACTCAATGTTTGAGGCATTTTCTTACATTAATGGTGAGCGAGCACCTTATGCATGGTTCCGAGGAGCTGGTAATAGGCTTGCAACGCTATCTAGACTTAGTCACCCAGATACTCTAAATAGCCCGACAGTTATCAATAATGGTGCTTGTGACACAGAACGATTGACGTCGACCGAGTGTCGATTTAGACAATATCAATCACCAGAATCTCTTACATATCAGTCACCCATTGATCCTGAGTTTGGACAGTGCCAAGCAAACTACATTGTACTGTTTAGTGATGGTCAACCCAATGCGACAACGTTAGATGATGAGATAGAAGATGCCATAGGACGAACCTGTTCAGGGGAAGGTTGTGCAGAAGTACTCGCTGACTATATGAGCGAAGTGCCATCTGAACGTGGTGATAACTTAAACTTTGCTCAGACTTTTACTTATACAGTTGGTTTTGAATCTTCTGGTTTTAATGATACTTATTTAAGAGAGTTAGCCGAAGCGGGTGGTGGGCAATTTTACTCTGGTAGTACGTCAGCCGAACTTGCTGAAGCATTTACAACTATCTTAATTGAAGCTAAAAAAGGCGCGAGCACCTTCGTAGCTCCAGGTATTTCCGTCAATCAGTTCAACCGTTTAACTCACTCAAATGATATTTATTACGCGCTGTTTGACCCCAGAACAAAAGAGTACTGGCCAGGTAACCTCAAAAAATACAAATTAATAGATAGTGTCGTTTTAGACAACACTTCTGCACCGGCAATAGCAACAGATGGCTTCTTTAGAGATGACGCACACGATTGGTGGTCTGATTCTGCAGCCTTGCAAGGTGCTTTTGTTGAGCGCGGCGGTGCCGCTTCGCAGCAAGAAGTTAACAGAACTGTTTATTCTAACTTGGCAAACTCTAGTACTCCAATTGGTAACAATGACTCTCGAATTACAGAAGAGTTATTAGGGATAACAGGGGAGCCAGACTCCACTCAACTTAGACGAGACCTCATCGATTGGATGCGTGGATATGATGTTCAAGATTTGGATAATGATGGTCAGACAAATGATCCTAGATTCCAGATGGCCGATCCACTGCACTCAGAGCCGCTGTTTTATCAATACGGTGACAAGTCTTCGGTGTACATCGGCACAAACGAAGGTTATTTATTATCGATAGATGCAGATACGGGAGAAGAAAACTGGGCATTCATTCCAGAAGACCTGCTAGATAATATTCACGTCTATTACGAAAATAATAATGTCTTTAACTCCAGAACCTATGGCATGGACGGCGCAATCAATGCTTGGTCAGAAGATGACAGAAATTATATCGTCGTAGGTCAAAGACGAGGTGGCAGTAATTATTATGTATTGGACGTAACAAACAGACTAAATCCTATCTTTAAATATTCGATTAAAGGCGGGATTGGGGATTTTGCTAATCTAGGTCAGTCTTGGTCAAAGCCAACAGTGACTGAAATCGATATCAATGGTACTAAATCCAAAGTGTTGATTTTTGGTGGTGGTTACGACACTAATCAAGATAGTAATACAGTAAGAGAGCAGGACAGCATAGGTAATTCTATCTTTATCGTCGAAGCTAAGACAGGTGCTAAACTTGCGGAAATTTCTGGTAAATCCGGTGCGACTAAAGTAATACCAGAAATGCAAAATAGTATCCCTAGCCGTATTGCTGTTATAGATCGGAATTTTGACGGTACGGTCGACCATATGTACTTTGGCGATACCGGTGGCCATTTATTCCGGGTAGATATTTACAACGGTAAAAGCAAGCCTAATTTATTTGAAGGTCAACGTATTTACACGACTTCTGAGCCAAATTCTGAAGTGAAAAACCGTCGTTTTTATTATGCCCCTGACGTTGCTGAAATTGTGTATAAAGGTGAGCATTATTATGCGGTTTCAATTGGTTCGGGTTATCGAGCACACCCTTTAAATGAGGAGATTCAAGACTCTGTATTAATGCTGAAAGATCATGGTGTTTTTACCATTGATGAAGGCAAGTACACGTTCCCAGAGTTTACAAATATTGCCCAAATTTCACCAACCACCTCATCAGTGACGAACATAAATTCGTATGATGGTTATGAGTTTAATTTTGTCGCTGGCGAAAAAGTCATAACAGGTGTGTCGATTATCAATAGTAAGTTGATCTTTTCAACGTATGACCCTAGTACCGCGGGATTGGTTGAAAATAGTTGTTCTGCAGCACAAGGTGGTGGGCGAGTTTACGCAATGACACTACTCGATGGTCAAGCCCTATTAGATAATAATAACGACGGCGTAATCGACTACAAAGATACTTATGTTGAGCTTGAAAAATCTGGTATTCCGGCGGAGCCTAGACTTATTATTACCGACCCAGACGCTCCGACTCTATGTATAGGTACGGAGTGCGCAGACACTATTCAGTCGGACGATGACGCCAATAGCTTTGAGCGCCTACTTGGCAGAATTACAGGGCCTAGAAGCCGATTAAATCAAATATTTACCAATTCATGGACCAGTGAAGTTGAGCCTTCAACTCAGGATGATAACTAATGCAGTACTTAAATAAACACAAACGCAAGCCAAACATTGGACTTAAACCAGGTAAAGCCTCTGGTTTTACACTAATTGAAGCCTTGATAACCTTGGCTATTGTCGGGATTTTATCTGCGGTTATTTACCCGTCTTATACTAGTTATATTGAGCGCTCCTATCGAATCCAAGCCCAAGCTGACCTACTCGATTTTGCCAGTGCAATGGAACGTCACAAAGCGACCACTTTCAGTTATACAGGTGCTGCAGGAAGCCAAGGCGCACCTCAAGATACTGGTAGTCCTTGGGTTTATCCTTCGCACTCACCTGCGGATGGTCCTGCGGCCGATAAACGATATGATTTAACAATTGAAGATATTGATAACAATGGCCGTTTTTATGAAATTAGGGCGACTTATTCAGGCCCAGATGCGTTAAATGGTAATGCGTCGGGTATGTTGAGTATTTTTTCTGATGGCCGCAAAGCCTATGATCAGAACAAAGATGGCAATTATCAAGCCGATGAATTTTGCTGGAACTGCTAGTATGAACCAACGTGGTTTTACGCTTATAGAAGTGTTAGTGACTTTGGCGCTGTTCGCAATGATCACTACTTCAGTTGCACCTTCTTTAGGGAATTTTTTTACTCGAAATAAGGTAGCTGCGACGGTCAATCACGTGAGTTCTGCATTACAATTGGCTCGCCATACGGCAATAAATGAAAATCGGTTTGTTGTTGTATGTCCAACGGTAGACATGGAGACATGTACAGGCCAAACGGATTGGAGTTTGACGAAAATGATCTTCGTTGATGAAAACGGAGATGGCGCGTTAAATGCTAACGAAGAGATTATTGGTACTGCCGATTTGGTAAAGGATTTTCATATAAAGTCGACGAGGAGTTCAGTTGTTTTTGCGCCAATTAGTACGGCCGGGGCAACGACTGCGACAATTTCGATATGCCAAAAAGAAGATATGCAAAGCTTTGCGAGGGCATTGTCGGTGTCTAACGTGGGGCGGGTTAGAGTCGAAAAAGACTCCGCTTTGATTGATTGTAGTTAACTAAAAAGACCGACATATAGTCGGTCTTTTTACATCTAAATATGATTTAGTCGAGGTTAATCGTAAACAGTAGGAATAGGCTGGCGCTTGTGTTGAGTCGCATTAAAAATCGCCACTAGCTTTTGCTCTACTTCAGCTGATACTGGTTTTCCTTCGAGGAAGTCATCGATTTGGTCATAGCTTAAACCCAACGCGTCTTCATCTTTTTTGCCAGGCGCCAAGTCTTCTAAATCCGCAGTCGGTGCCTTTTCAACTAACAGCTTTGGTGCACCAAGGTAGTTTGCGATAGCTCTTACTTGACGCTTACTAAGGCCAAATAGCGGAATTAAATCACACGCGCCATCACCCCATTTGGTATAAAACCCGGTAATGTTTTCGGCTGAGTGGTCGGTACCAAGTACTAGGCCACCTAAAAGGCCGGCAATTTCATATTGAGCGACCATACGAGCACGGGCTTTTACATTCCCTTTTACAAAGTCAACTTTGGCTTCTGCTAATTCAGCCTTTAAATCATCCGGTAATGCACCAAGTACTTCACTGTGAATTGCATCTGCACCGGCTTTTACATTTACAGTGACCACTTTAGTTGGCTGAATGAAGCTAAGTGCTAATTGAGCCTCATCTTCATCGGCTTGCACACCGTAAGGGAGTCGCACAGCGATAAATTGGTAATTACCAGGTTGCTGCTCGTTGAGTTCATTTACCGCTAATTGTGCCAAACGTCCACAGGTCGAAGAGTCTACACCACCACTAATACCTAACACTAAAGTTTTGGCTCCAGAGTTGAGTAGGGTTTGTTTGATAAAAGAGACGCGACGGGCAACTTCTGCTGCCGGATCAATCTCAGCTAACACTTTCATTTCTTCACGAATTTGTTTGGCATCCATAGATTTAACACTTCTAAAGTTAGATTAGTCAGCGTATTCTATGCGATTAAAGTCTAACCCTCTAGTTGAAATTTTAAATTGAGAGTCTGCCATGAAAAAAATCACCGCCATTATTAAACCATTCAAACTCGACGATGTCCGTGAAGCTCTATCTGATTTGGGCGTAAATGGTATGACAGTGACCGAAGTTAAAGGCTTTGGCCGTCAGAAAGGCCACACAGAGTTATATCGCGGTGCTGAGTATATGGTCGACTTCCTTCCTAAGATGAGAATAGAGATCGTCGTTGTCGATGACATGTTAGACCAAGTCGTAGAGTCTATTTTAGAAACTGCGCAGACAGGTAAAATTGGCGATGGTAAAATTTTTGTTGAACCAGTTGAGCGAGTGATCCGAATTCGAACGGGTGAAGAGAACGACGCTGCGATTTAAGTTGTTTTACGCCTCTGAAAATTACGCCTCTTAATATAAAGAAAAGCCCAACTACATATAGTTGGGCTTTTTTGTTCTAGTTTTCCTCTATTTATTTAGCACTAGACCAGGGAGTTGTCATTGGCTAACTAACGAGGATAAACCTTAATTACTGCTTTAGGATTACCACTTATTCAGTGAGTAACTTTTGACCTATGGAAATGGTTCGCGGTTTAAGAGCTTCTGGTACTTCACGTTCTAAGTTGATGTGCAACAACCCATTTTCCATTTGTGCATCAACGACTTTGATGTAATCACCAAGTTGGAAACGGCGCTCAAAGTTACGTTCCGCAATACCTTGGTACAGGTACTTCTTAGGCTCACTGTCATTGGCTTCAGGTTTAGTACCTTTGACAATTAGCGTATTGTGCTCTGATTGGATTTCCAATTCACTTTCTTGGAAACCAGCGACGGCCATCGTAATGCGATACTTATCTTCCGCAACAGACTCGATGTTATAAGGAGGGTAACCGGCGCTCTTGTCATTTCGATTAGCAGAGTCTAATAAAGACGCTAAATGATCAAAGCCAATGAATGAACGGTAAAGTGGAGATAGATCTACATTTCTCATAATGTCTTATCCTTTTATTTAAGCAATAAGTTAAAAAACTAAAATTAATAGTGTGGTTTTTCTTTCGAACAAACCTTGAGCCTGTCGGACCCAATTGGCGTCTCATCAGGCTCACTACTTATTTATGTTCAGACATTATTTTTTCAACTAAAAAAAGTGAAAAATTTTTAATAAAATTTTAAATCTATGATTTTATTTGTTTTTATCTTCTTTGGTGTTGTCACTTTCAGTGTCAGGTGTCGACTCTGAATCAATTACATTTTGTTCAGAGATGGCAATTAAAGCAGCCAGTGCCGCGTCGTAATTGGGTTGTTCTGATAGCTCAGACACAATTTCTTTGTAAACCACTTCGTTGTCAGGGCTGATAACAAAAACGGCTCGAGCTAGCAGTCCCATGTCTTTTATCAACAAGCCGTAATTCATACCAAACTCTCGCCAAACAGAGTCAGAATAAGTGGTAATACGTTCAATATTTTCAGCCTGGCAAAAGCGTTTTTGTGCAAATGGCAGATCGGCACTAATAGTGATGATCTCAACGTCCTGTGGTAACTCTTCCATAGCATCATTAAAGCGCTTGGTCTGTAGACTGCAAACTCCAGTGTCTAAACTGGTTACAGCACTTATTAATACAGGTTTCCCAGCGAAGTCGTGTTTGGTTTTTACTCTAAACTTATCGTCAACAACTCTAAAATCTGGCGCTTGTTGACCCACTTTTATTTGATTACCTAGAAGGGCAACAGGTTTGCCATTTGCTTTTACTGTGTCGTAATTTACTGGTAAATTTTTCTGGATGTCGTAGGCAAAAGAGCAAGATGTGAGTAAAATTAACGATGTAGCCAAAAGTTTTTTCATAAATAGACCAACGTAATGAGAAATATATAAATTTACTGGATACTATTGTTAACTAACTGCTATAGTTTTTCTATAAAAGAATTATAAATAAATGAATATCAATTGACTGAAAAAAGGAAGATTTAGTTAATGAGAAGGTCAACGAATCAATTATGAAAACGTCAGTAGTAATATGTGACGACTCGAACCTCGCACGAAAGCAAATGGCACGCTCGTTGCCGGATGAGTGGGACGTCGAAATAACATTTGCCGTTAATGGTGAAGACGCAATGGAAAAATTGCGAAAGGGCATGGGCGACGTGCTGTTTCTTGATTTGAACATGCCAATATTAGACGGTTACGGGGTTTTAGAGGCGATAAAGAACGAAGGGATCCCTGTTCTAACCATTGTCGTTTCTGGCGATATTCAAAAAGAAGCACACGAACGCGTGAAGAGTTTAGGCGCGTTAGATTTTATCAAAAAGCCAATTGATAAAAATAAACTACAAGAGTTGTTAACCAAGTATGGTGTTAACAGCGAGTCGGACCTTACCAAACACAAGCCGACGCTCGACACTATGATGGATGACGAAACGCGTGACGTTTTGCAAGAGGTGACGAACGTTGCAATGGGTCAAGCCGGCAGTCTATTAGCAGAAGTTTTAAAAGTCTTTGTTAAATTACCTATTCCAAATGTAAATGTATTGGAAGTCAGCGAATTGTCTATGGCTTTACAATCGGTTGAGTCCAATACGGCTACCTCTGGTGTGTGTCAGGGCTTTATTAGTGGTGGTGTCGCTGGCGAAGCATTACTAATCCTCAATGACTCTGGTTTTGAAGACATTGCTAAGCTGATGAATTACGAAGGCCAGATGAACGATAAGATAGAGCTTGAGTTGCTCATGGACATTGGCAACATTCTCATCGGTTCGGTTTTGAAAGGTTTGTCGGAACAACTCGATTTAAATTTCAGCCAAGGTCATCCAGTCGTTTTAGGTCAACACGCCAATGTTTCTGAGTTGATTTATACCAATTCAACACATTGGAAAAAAACCTTAACCATAGAAATCAGTTATGGATTGGAAGGCTATGATGTGACGTGTGATTTGTTGTTACTTATCACTGAGGATTCAATTCCGACGTTACAAAACAAACTCAACTTTTTATTTGATGTGTAAGTTATGAGCGAAACAGCGCAAATCGAAGTATCAGAAGTCCACTGGCTTTTAGACATGTTCCAATCGGTCGATGTTGGCCTTATTGTATTAGACAATGAGTATCGCATTCAGGTTTGGAATGGGTTTATGGAAAATCACAGCGGCCGCTCACCTTATGATGTTCGTAACCAGTCATTATTTGAAACCTTTCCTGAGTTAGATGAACCTTGGTTGCGACAAAAGACAGATCCCGTTTTTGTATTAAAAAATAGAGCCTTTACAATCTGGGAACAGACTCCGCATATATTCAAGTTCAAAAACTACCGGCCTATTACAAGTGTCGCGCCCTTTATGTATCAAAACGCGACCTTTATTCCATTGACCAATACCATGGGTAGTGTGACCCATATTTGTATCATTATTTACGATGTAACAGATGTGGCGGTATCTAAACTAGAGCTTGAAGAAGTTAACACTGAACTGAAGCGATTGAGTCAAACGGACAGGCTGACCAACCTTAATAACCGAGGTTACTGGGAAGAGTGCCTTAAAAAAGAATTCCAACGTCAGCGCCGAACACAAAACATCAGCTCGTTGTTGATATTTGATATTGACCACTTCAAGCAAGTGAATGACAACTATGGTCATGCTGCGGGTGACGAAGCAATACTGCACTTAGCGAAGATCTTAAAGAAAAATCTACGAGAGACCGATATCGGTGGTCGTTACGGCGGTGAAGAGTTTGCGGTGATTTTGCCAGAAACCGATGCTAAACACGCGGCAATTTTTGCGGAGCGGGTTCGTCGTAATGTTGAAGCATCAATGGTGGTGTTTAACGAGGTCGAAATTAAGTTTACGGTAAGCTTGGGTATTGCCGAATTTAATCGTGATTTCACCAATCATCAAAAATGGATAGAAGCCGCAGACTCTGCTTTATATGCAGCAAAGAGCAACGGCCGAAATCAGGTTCGCATTTACAAACACAACGGTTAACCGTTGGCTCGCTCTTGCTCCTTTGGAGTAAGAGCGGGGCACTCGCTTAATAACGTCAACTCACCATTCTCATCTTTATTCATTAACTGAACTTTAAAGCCCCATAATCGATGTAAGTGTTTCATCATTTCTTCGACAGACTGGCTCAAAGGTATGTGGTTGTGAGGCACATACTCTAGTGTTAACGAGCGGTCACCGTTGATATCTACATTGGTAATTTGAATATTCGGTTCTAGGTTACTCAAGTTGTATTGTGCAGCGAGTCGCTCACGGACCTCGCGGTAGCCTTGCTCGTTGTGAATTGCGGTCACTTCCAAGTGTTGGTTGGCGCGGTAGTCTTGTAAGTTAAATAATTTTAAATCACGCATCACTTTAGGCGACAAAAATTGCGCGATAAAGCTTTCATCTTTAAAGTTCTCCATCGCGTAATGAA
Source organism: Psychrosphaera ytuae (assembly GCF_017638545.1). Taxonomy (NCBI): domain Bacteria; kingdom Pseudomonadati; phylum Pseudomonadota; class Gammaproteobacteria; order Alteromonadales; family Pseudoalteromonadaceae; genus Psychrosphaera; species Psychrosphaera ytuae. The sequence continues at coordinate 1,022,126 of NZ_CP072110.1, read as the reverse complement.
GGGTTTCGAGCCAGTCTTTACCAGCAATATCCGGAAACCATGCGCGGTCTTCGTCGTCGGGTTCTTCACACATTCTTCGTATATCTTTAAACATAGCAAAGCCCAAGGCGTAGGGATTAATACCGCTAAAGCCTGGGTGGTTGTAAGGCGGTTGATACACCACACTGGTATGGCTGTGTAAAAATTCTAAAATAAAGCGCTCTGTAACAAGTCCTTCATCATATAAGTGATTGAGAATAGTGTAATGCCAAAAGCTTGCCCAGCCTTCGTTCATTACTTGGGTTTGCTTTTGTGGATAAAAATATTGAGAAACTTTACGAACAATTCTGATCAGTTCTCTGTGCCAGGGTAAGAGCAATGGAGCGTGTTTTTCGAAGAAATACAGAATGTTTTCTTGAGGTTCTGACGGAAAGTTATTCTGCTTTTTTCTGAGCTCTTTTTGTTGTGATGGGATGGTTCGCCATAATTCATTAACTTGGCTTTGCAGATATTCTTCACGTTCTTGCTGACGCTTTTGCTCTTCAAACATGGAGATCTTTTGTGGTCGTTTGTAGCGGTCGACGCCCAAGTTCATCAGTGCATGACATGAGTCCAAAATAGACTCGACCTCTTCAACGCCATATTTTTGTTCACATTTTTCAATGTAATTTCGAGCAAAAATTAAATAATCAATGATAGAGCTGGCATCCGTCCATGTCTTAAATAAATAGTTGTTTTTAAAAAATGAATTGTGGCCATAACAGGCATGAGCCATGACAAGTGCCTGCATCGTCATGGTGTTTTCTTCCATAAGATAAGAAATACAGGGATCAGAGTTGATGACAATCTCATAAGCCAAACCCATATATCCGCGTTTGTAGTTTTGTTCTGACTCGATAAACTTTTTGCCAAAGGACCAATGGTGATAATTAATTGGCATGCCGACACTCGAGTAGGCATCTAGCATTTGTTCTGAGGTAATGATCTCGATTTGGTTAGGGTATGTGTCGAGTCGGTAGAATTTGGCAACTCGCTCTATTTCATCTTTGTAAGACTGCAGTAATTCAAAGGTCCAATCAGGGCCGTCAGAAAGAGGGGTATCAGTGCGTCGTTTAATGTCTGTCATAACGACTCCTTAACTCGCTTTAGGTGCGAGTTGTTTTTTGAAAAACTCTCGGAAAATAGGGTAAATATCACTGGCTTTTTTAATGTTTTTGATCGCAAAATTCGGAAAGCGCTCCGTTAAGTTTTGATATTCATGCCATAGAGTTTGATGACTTCTGGTGGTGATTTCGATATAAGCGTAATAACGGCAATAACGCAGAATTTTGTTTTCCATTAGTTGTGCGCACTTAGGTGAATCATCAGCCCAGTTGTCTCCGTCTGAAGCTTGTGCTGCATAAATATTCCACTGACTAGGAGGGTATCGTTGCTCGACAATTTCATCCATTAGTGAAAGCGCCGAACTAACAATTGTCCCACCTGTCTCTTGTGAATAAAAAAACGTGTGCTCATCGACCTCTGTTGCCTGAGTATGGTGGCGAATAAAGACCACCTCGATGTTGTCATAACTGCGAGTCAAAAACTGATACAACAAAATATAAAAGCGTTTTGCCATATCTTTAGTTGCTTGATCCATAGAGCCCGAAACGTCCATTAAGCAAAACATTACTGCATTGTTATTGGGTATTGGGCGTTTATCGTAGTTGCGATAACGAAGGTCAAAGGTATCAATAAACGGCACTCGTTTAATTTTGGCTTCGAGCTCCTCAATTTGTTGGTTCAGCAGATTGATTTGTTGTTGATCAGGTGACTTTGAGGCTAGGCACTCTTGCAGTTGCGCCTTTAGCTCCTCCAGTGCTTTTCTTTTACCTCCAGTTAATGCGATGCGTCTTGCTTGAGCACCACGCAAAGACCGAACTATGTCTATGTTAGAAGGAATCCCTTCTGCTTTGTAACCGGCTCTTACCGTCTCGTAGTCGACTTGGGATTGAAGCTGGGTTTCTTTTAAGTTTGGTAATTCCAAATCGTCAAACAAGAGGTTTAAGTATTCGTCCATAGAAATAGAAAAGCTAAACTCATCTTGTCCTTCACCAGAGTCGCTGGCTTCTCCACCGCCACCACCTTGTCCTTGACCTTGAGGTCGAGGGATCTTATCTCCCGGAGAAAATTGATCATTGCCAGGTAAGACTCGATTGCGATCACCCCCTTGGCCTTGATGAAATATAGGCTCTTTGATATCGCGCGACGGAATCGTGATGTTTTCACCACTTTCAGTATCGGTCACGCTGCGCTGACTGATGGAGTCAGCGACTGCTTTTTTTATTTGGCTTTTGTAACGCCTTAAAAAGCGCTGACGATTAACGGCGCTTTTGTTTTTACCATTTAGGCGTCGATCAATAAACTGAGCCATGAACACCTCGTACGTTACCTAGTCCACATGAAGGTAGGTATTCACCTACCATTAACTTCACATGTGGGTATGTTTATTGTGACTTTCTCACTCTCAGGTACCATTCGGACAGCAAGCGAACTTGTTTTGGCGTGTAGCCTTTTTCGACCATACGATTGACAAAGTCATCGTGTTTTTTCTGGTCGTCGACGCTGGATTTGGCGTTGAACGAAATAACCGGCAGCAGGTCTTCCGTATTGGAAAACATCTTTTTCTCAATAACAGTGCGAAGTTTTTCGTAACTGCTCCAAGTTGGGTTTTTCCCTTCGTTATTAGCTCTAGCTCGAAGCACAAAGTTAACAATTTCGTTACGGAAATCTTTGGGGTTACTGATACCTGCGGGTTTTTCGATTTTTTCTAGCTCATCATTAAGAGCGGAGCGGTCAAATAACTGACCGGTCTCGGGGTCACGGTATTCCTGATCCTGAATCCAAAAGTCAGCATAAGTGACGTAGCGATCAAAAATATTTTGACCGTATTCTGAGTAGGACTCTAGATAAGCGGTTTGGATTTCTTTACCAATAAAGTCAACGTACTGAGGGATCAAATAACCTTTTAGGAATTCTAAATATCTGTCCCTATCTTCACTGGGAAACTGCTCGCGTTCTATTTGTTGTTCGAGAACATAAAACAAGTGAACAGGGTTCGCGGCCACTTCGGCGTGATCAAAATTAAACACTCTTGATAAGATCTTAAAGGCGAAACGGGTCGAAAGTCCTGCCATCCCTTCATCAACTCCCGCTGTGTCACGATATTCTTGGAAAGATTTGGCTTTAGGGTCGGTGTCTTTGAGACTCTCACCGTTATAAACTCGCATTTTTGAGTAAATACTGCTGTTTTCGTGCTCTTTAAGTCTCGATAACACACTAAATTGTGCCAGTATGTCTAGTGTGCTCGGTGCACATGGCGCCTCTAGTAGTTCCGAGTGCTCTAGTAACTTTTTATAAATTTTGACTTCTTCAGATATTCTCAAACAATAAGGCACTTTGACTATGTAAACGCGGTCTAAGAAGGCTTCGTTGTTTTTGTTGTTTCTAAAAGATTCCCACTCAGATTCATTACTATGCGCGAGTATCATGCCGTCGAAGGGAAGGGCTGATAACCCCTCGGTACCGTTGTAATTACCTTCTTGTGTAGCGGTCAATAACGGGTGAAGCACCTTAATTGGCGCTTTAAACATTTCGACAAACTCCATCAAGCCTTGATTGGCACGGCACAGTGCACCGCTGTAGCTGTAGGCATCGGGATCGTTTTGTGAATAATCTTCTAGTTTGCGAATGTCGACTTTACCGACTAAAGCTGAGATATCCTGGTTGTTATCGTCACCTGGTTCGGTTTTGGCAATACCAATTTGATGAAGAACCGAAGGATTTTTTCGCACTACTTTAAATTTGGTGATATCTCCGCCGTATTCTTTGAGACGTTTGGCGGCCCACGGCGACATGATGGTTTTAAGGTAGCGCTTAGGGATGCCATACTCGTCTTGTAGTATTTGACCATCTTCTGTGACATCGAATAAACAAAACGGATGGTCGTTTACTGGCGAGTCTTTTAGGCAATAAATAGGTTGGTGCTGCATTAAGCTTTTTAGTTTTTCTGCCAAAGAAGACTTACCGCCACCGACAGGACCCAGTAAATATAAAATTTGTTTCTTCTCTTCCAAGCCTTGCGCTGAATGACGTAAATAAGACACGATTTGTTCAATCGCTTCTTCCATGCCATAAAACTCTTTAAACGCTGGGTAACGAGCGATGATCCGATTTGAAAAGATTCTGCTTAAGACGGGATCTTGTGATGTGTCGACCATTTCTGGTTCGCCAATCGCCATGAGAAGCCGTTCGGCCGCTGACGCATAAGTTGAGCTATCGTCCTTACAGAGTTGTAAAAACTCCTCTATGGTGAACTCTTCTTCTTGTTGCGCTTCAAAGCGTTGTTGATAGTGGTCAAAGATACTCATAACGCCCCCAAATACTCGAAACTTCGAGCAATCATTTATAGTTAATTACAGTACGTATCTAACTTAAGGTTAGTTGATATTTAACAAGGAGAAAGTAAATTTAGTGATATTTTATCGACAAAAAAGGCCGCGAAAGCGACCTTTGGGAAAAATGAGAATTGATTAAAAATCAAAACGTTTATTTTTGATGACGTTGCTTTAACACTTCAATCACGTCATTGAGGCTTAAATCACTTGCCTGTAATAAAACCAGTAAATGATATATCAGATCTGCGCTTTCGTTCTTTAACTCTTCAAGATCTTTAACCGTTGCCGCTAATGCGGTTTCGACGCCTTCTTCACCGACTTTTTGAGCGATGCGTTTGATCCCACTAGCGTATAAAGACGCTGTGTAAGAAGAGTCTGCCGCAGCCCCTTTGCGACTCGCAATGACGCGTTCTAAATCAGCAATGAAACTAATTGATGCCGACGCTTCACTGTCCTGCCAACAGGTTTCTGTCCCAGTGTGGCACGTAGGACCGGCTGGCTCTGCAAGAGCCAACAAGCTGTCATTGTCGCAGTCAACGTGTAATGAAACCAGTTTTAAGACGTTGTCCGAGGTTTCACCCTTGGTCCAAAGTCTTTCTTTGCTGCGACTGTAAAAGGTAACTAAACCTTTTTCTAAAGTAACTTCGGCGGCTTGCTGACTCATGAAGCCTTGCATTAATACCTTACCAGATGTTGCATCTTGAACGATGCATGGAATCAAACCGTCGGTTTTGTTCCACTCCACTTGGGCAAGGTTTTGTTGAGTAATGATCATAATGTTTGTTATCCGTTTATGACTTTACTTGGTTCAAGATAAACTCAAGGGCGTCATCGATATCCAATAATTGTTTTTCGCCTGTGTGGCGGTTTTTGTATTCGATTTGGTTGTTATCTAAGTTGCGCTCACCAATAACGATTTGGTGTGGAATACCGATCAATTCCATGTCATTAAACATTACACCTGGGCGCTCTTTTCGGTCGTCGAACAATACTTCGATACCCGCTTCTTGTAACTTGTTGTACACACCTTCTGCAATCGCAGGGATACGGTGAGACTTGTGCATGTTCATAGGTACAATCGCAACTTGGAATGGCGCTAATGCACTCGGCCACTTAATACCAAACTTATCGTGATTTTGCTCAATAGCCGCGGCAACGATACGAGTAACCCCGATACCGTAACAACCCATTTCAAGGACCTGATGTTTACCAGACTCAGTTAAAACTCCGGCATTCATTGCTTGTGAGTATTTATTACCTAGTTGGAAGATATGGCCTACTTCGATTCCGCGTTTGATAACTAATGTTCCTTTACCACATGGGCTAGGATCACCTTCAACAACGTTACGCAAGTCCGCAACTTGGCCTAGTTCGACATCACGACCCCAGTTTATGCCGAAGAAGTGTTTACCTTCTTCATTGGCACCAGCTGCAAAATCAGAGGTAACCGCTGCAGTGCGGTCAACGATAACAGGAATCGGGCAATTAACTGGACCTAAAGAACCAGGACCGGCACCCATTACGGCTTTGATCTCTTCTTCTGTTGCCATCGTCAGTGGTTCGGCAACTTCAGGAAGATTTTCAGCTTTGATTTCGTTAAGTTCGTGGTCGCCACGGATAATTAACGCAATAAACTCAGCGTCACTTTCTTCAGTTGCTTTAACAACTAATGTTTTTACTGTGTTTTCAATGGCAACATCATAACCTTCAACTAACGCCGCAATAGTTTTGGCGTTAGGCGTATCTACTTTTGTCATTTCAATGGTTGGCGCGTCAGCAGTGTCTTTCAGCGCTAATGCTTCGGCTTTTTCGACGTTGGCTGCATAATCGCTCTCAGTTGAAAATACGATTGCGTCTTCACCCGAGTCGGCTAATACATGAAACTCATGTGACGCATCACCACCGATTGAACCGGTGTCAGCAAGTACTGGTCGATAATCTAATCCCAAGCGTTCGAAGATGTTGCAATACGCTTTGTGCATGCGGTCGTACGTTTCTTGCAAACATTCTTTCGTCATATGAAACGAGTATGCGTCTTTCATGATAAATTCACGTGAACGCATTACACCAAATCGAGGACGAACCTCATCGCGGAACTTGGTTTGAATTTGGTATAGGTTTAAAGGCAGTTGTTTGTAACTGCTGATCTCTTTGCGAACAAACTCAGTGATCACTTCCTCGTGCGTTGGACCAAGGGCAAAGTCACGGTCGTGACGGTCTTTAATACGAAGTAGTTCAGGGCCGTATTCTTGCCAACGACCTGACTCTTCCCATAAATCGGCTGGCTGAACAACTGGCATTAACATTTCGATAGCACCGGCTTTTTCCAGTTCTTCACGGACTACACGTTCTACTTTACGAACCACTTTTAAGCCCGATGGCAGCCAGGTGTACAAGCCTGAAGCTAATTTTCGGATCATACCTGCACGTAACATCAGCTGGTGGCTGATGACTTCCGCATCAGAAGGGGTTTCTTTAAGTGTTGCGATGATGTAGTCACTAGTACGCATTAGATTTTGCTCTCGCTGGTTATTCTCTTGTAATGAAAGCCATAAAAATAGGCTAGAATGGCGACGGATTCTAACAATCAAATGGCTTTGATTAAATAACTAATACAAAAATAAAGGGCTTTTTATGGTCGTCTGCCAATTGAGTTTTGTCTGTCAGCAAGAATTATCGTTAGAAACGGTACAAAATGCCATTTCTCAGCTTTTTGAAGAATATCGATATAACGGTCAGATCTTAGGTAGAGAATTTGGCCTTAGCTTAACCAATGATGCTTTTGTGTGCCGACTTGTATGCCCAGAAGAGACCTCTCTTCAATCCGCTAATGACAGTGAAGAAGTAAAAGACGCAAAGCAGGCACTTGCCGCTCTGCAAGTGGATGGTCCAATTGTTGAGGTAATAGGTTTGGAGAGTCAGTCAGATTTTTCGGATATGTGCGAACAACCACGTGGTTATGTGCTGTATTCGACGTTCGTGCAGTCGTGCTCTCCGGTTAGGTGCAGTGAGCACTTTATGCCAGTACCTCTTTACAAACTGCCCGCTGAAGTTCGATATGACCTGATAAAATGGCAAGAAAACCAAGCGGCTTGCGATCAATTACAAATGAACGCACTAGGCTCACTAGAGTCACGGATGGTGAATCAATTATCTGACCCTCACAGCGATTTAAATCAACAAGGCCGACGTTTAGCCAATGCGATAGAGCACACGACTGAAAAGCCGGTATATCAGTATTTATATCGCGTCGGTGGTGAGTCAAAACAGAAAGAGTTGGAACGTAAATGTCCAAGCTGCGGTGGAGATTGGTCGTTGCAAGCACCACTATTTGAGTTGTTTGATTTCAAATGTGATGCTTGTCGATTAGTGTCTAATTTGAGTTGGGACTTTCAATAAGTTCATTACTAAACGTTTTGTGAACAATAGCATGGCTGATAATTCCCGATTTATTTCGACCACCAAGAGTCATGACCTTGTTTTGAAAGATGAACGCCGATTTGTGATCATAACTTGGTTCGGGTGCGTCTGAAATTTGCCAGGTGCGGTTTGAAGCTTGATAACACCACACTTCGGTTGTGCCTTCTACAGCCGTTCCTTTAGCATTCATGCCGTTCAAATTGTAAAGCTCTGTCGCACCACCAACAAAACAAATTTGGTCGGTGTTTACGTCGCTTATTGCCGCCATTCTAAATCGACCGCTATCCCCTGGGTGCGCCCATTCTTGCCACGTAATCAGCGAAGGATTAGTAACGTCTATCTCGCCGATGAGACAGCGCTGGTTAATCGTCAGTCGCGAGGCAGTTGCAAATTGCTGCTGCATCGAGGCTCCGTCACACATCAAGATTGTATTATCTAAAATTCCCGCGGCATGACCAAACACGCCATTAATGGGCAGTGGACTGGCTTGGAACCATTCGTTTTTAAAGGTATCAAAGACCTGAACAAGATTGACTGCGCCTTCTTTGTGCCAACCAGATAGGGCATAGATATAACGGTCTCGATAGGTCACGAGTGTGGTATCGTCAACGGCAACTGGCAGGTCTTCTAATAGACTGTATTGTTGCGTAGCAGGATCATAAGCATAAAAGTCTGAGCGATTTTGTAAGTTAGGGGTAAATGCGGGCCTTTGTACTTGGTTATTTGAATAACCGCCGAGCAAATATACGATGCCGTTCACTTGTGTTGCCGCTGTAGCGAATCGACCTTTAAATTTATTTAAACTGGGGACGACGGGCAATGGTTGCCAATCTGAGCCCTTAAACTCTTGTTGTTTTAACTCGACTATATCATTCGCAATACTTGCATCATTTGCTTCGACATTGGCAGCGGTGTTTGAGTCTGGTTGGTTTACACTATCTTCAAAATCAGTAGAAATCGACTGCTCTGAAGGAGGTTGAGTACTCAGCTCTGTATCCGGAATAATGTCCAGGTTTAATGTAAATCTCGGTGTGGCGTCTTTTTGTTCTGATGTCTGGTCACTGTTTTTTTCGCGTACGGATTGTGTTGAAACCATAGTCAACTTGGGGAATTGTGCACCAATTTCAACGAGTTCTAGCTTTTTTTCGGAGTTTTCTGTTAATCCCAAAAAAGTTAAAACAGTGGCAGAGGACGATTGCTCTTCTGTGTGATTTGATGGTTCGAGCACCAAGGTAGCGTTGGCCGTAACCGGGAACGGCAAATCAGGCAACACCTTTTGTGTATTGTTCTTTGCACTTACCGAGAGACTCAAGGTTGCGATAACTAAAGTACTAATTACGCTTGATATTGCGATCTTTTTAGGCCTTTTCAATGTCAACTACCTCGCACAGGTTTTGTTTGGTGATTGGAGTATTTTCACTCGACGGATTCGGATCACAATTTATAACCCTCCAGGTAATATTGTACTCGTCGAGTAAAATGCCATAGATTTTGTCATCCACTTTGGTGCGTTTGTACGTAGGGCGAGGGTCTTGTTCTAATACTTTTTTCACCAGCGTTACAAAGGTATCAGATAAGTGATGCGTCTCTACTTTTTGTTCGGCCAAGGGGGACAAAACAACGTTTAACAACGCCTCAGGTGCAGACTCTGCCATTTCCGATGACGCACATTCAATAGAATCGGCATAGGGAATATATGGCTTAATATCCACAATCGGCGTGCCGTCGAGTAAATCAACCCCTTCAACGAGGAGCACAGGCTGGTTATTTTCGGATTCGACTTTGAGTAATCTCACCACAGACATACCAATATTATTGGGTCTAAACGTACTTCTTGTTGCCAGTACCCCCACTTTTTCATTGCCACCTAAACGCGGAGGCCTAACTTGAGGTTTCCAATCTTTATCGAGGTGCTGGTCAAATAAGAACAATAACCACAAATGGCTGTGCTGCTCAATTCCTTTTATCGCATCCCAACTTAACTTAGGGTTTGTAAACCTCAAACGCCCTTGTGCGGCCACTAAATTAGGCTGTCTTGGAATACCAAACTTTTCTTTAAACGGCGTTTGGATTGTCGCTATTGGCGCAATAGTGTGGGTTTGTATCATCTTGGTTTTTTGAACCTTTGTTGATTAAAAACAAGAAAAGTAGGGTAAATTACACAAACGGTTGAATAACTTTGTTTAAAAGCGTTAGTCTAGTATTTGTGAGCGTAACTTAGACGATTGCTCATTCTACTTCTATATTCATAATAATAAAAAAGAAAGTATCAACACTTATGTTTAAAACATTTTTTCGTCCAGCAACCTTGTTAATGAACAAGCTACGGTTTGGGTACAAGTTTACCTTAATCGTGCTTTTGTTTTTTGTACCATTAATTATTTTGGCCATCAATTACGTCAGTTTGGTCAAAAAAGAAATCGTTCACAGTGAAAACGAGCTCGAGGCTGTAGCTTATATTAAAAAAGTTGACGCCAAACAGTTCGAATTAGTTCAATTAATTATTGATGATATGCATTGGCGTTCTGGGCAAACCATTCCTCCAAATCAAACACGTGCAATTGATAATTATATTGAGAGCTTAAATACGTTGATTGTTCCAGAGTTACTTGGCGAGCAAGCAACGAAGCAGTTTAAGGCCCAGCTAGAAGAGTTAAAAACAGTCATAAAAGAAAAAACGAGCACCGTGGGTTCAGCCCAGTGGCGCAGCCCGACTGATAAAATGCAGCACCTCAGTGCAATTATTGAAGAATTTAATAACACTTATCCTTTGTTAGCCAATATCAAGGGCTTAACGAATGACCCTGACATTGACACGGTTTTGTTATCTAGACTTCTTATTGAGAAGCGCTTGCCAACACTGAATGTATTATTACGAGGGTATGGCTTATCAATGTATGCTGTCGGTGAACCTCAAGTATCATCAGGCACTTTTGACAGTTTAAGTTTTATTTCTGACGACCTTGCGGCCGAGCTAAATACCATCCAAGAACTTAACAACGTGGTGAGAGGACAGGACAAGCGTTTGACCACCTTGGTCTCCGCAGATGTGGAGAACCTTACTTTGCTGGTCGATAACGCGCTGATGTACATCGAAGAGCAGTTCTTAATTGCAGATGATATTGTCCTCACTCAAGCGCAGCTAACTGAACACGTTAATAATGAATTAAATGCTTTTTATGCCGGAAAAGCAGCTTTATTTGATGAGTTCGAAACTCGATTGGAACAAAGAGTTTTTGTTAACACTCGTAACTTTTATATATTGATTGCGTTGGTGTCAGTGTCTTTACTGTTGGTGATTTACCTTTTTGTCGGTATGAGTTTGTCCATTTCGATCACAACTAAGAGCCTAACTCGAGTGGCCAGAAGTTTAGCTGACGGCGACACAACAGTCAGCGCCAAAACCTTGACTAAAGATGAGCTCGCTGAGGCAATTGACGCTTTCAATCAGATGGCAATCAATGTTCATAACTTGGTGCAAGCTGTTCAATCAGCATCACAAGGTGTAACTAATCAAGCCCAAGCCGTAGAAGAGTTGTCTCATCAGACGGGGCAAGCTGTCGCATCGCAATTAGGTGATACCGAAGCCATTACTCATGCTATCGAGGAGTTGCTGGAGGCAGTCTCGGTTGTATCAGAAAATACGTCAATCGTAGTGAACTCACTTAACAGTGCGACAGAGCAAACTGAAAAAGGCCGCGAAACACTTGCAGATGCGCGTCAAGCAACCGATGAGTTAGGTAGAGAAATAAAACATTCGGTTGAGGTTATTCATCAATTATCGCAACAAAGCGACAGCATTAACCAAGTGCTAGATGTGATCAAGGGCATCGCTGAACAGACTAATTTGTTGGCATTAAACGCAGCTATCGAAGCGGCACGAGCGGGTGAACAAGGTCGTGGTTTCGCTGTTGTTGCGGATGAAGTGAGAGGACTGGCAAAGCGCACACACGACTCTACGTCTGAAATTCAAAGCACGATTTTGACCCTACAAGACGGTGTGCAAAAAGCAGTACAAGCGATGACACGTTCTGATCAACAAGCGACTCGAACCATAGAAGAGTCAGCAAAACTAGAGGAGGCGTTAGACCACATCAGCGCGTCCGTTGCCCAGATCAATGAGCAAAATACGGCAACAGAACAAGCTACACAGCGTCAACAAGGTTTAGCGTCGAAAATAGAACAGAGCCTAACATCAATTAGTGAGGTGTCTGGGGTTACAGACCAAAACGTAAAAGACTCTATTGAGGCGACCAATCGACTGGGTAAGTTTGTTACTAAACTTGAATCTATGTTGGAGAAATTTAAAACCTAACCGAATGATTAGGTTTTACAGTAGCTAAATATCTAAGAGGAAAAGGGCAGGGCGACTAACGTCCCGCCCTTTTTATTAATTACTAAGGCAGAGCCTTGTTCGTACCAATCACCCACGACCATTCGTTGTGAGCCATTGGCAAGCTTGTGAAGGTTGGGACGGTGTGTGTGACCGTGAATTAACCAGTCACATCCGGTCTCTTTGATCACTCGTTCGACTTCTCGTTGGGCCACGTCCATAATCTCTTCAGACTTGTAAGCTTGGCTCTGTTTGCTTTTTTGACGAATGTCAGCGGCGATTTGACGGCGCTTTTTCAGAGGCAACAGTTGCATAAACGTTTGCCACCACCATGAACGACTTTTCTTTCGAAACTTTTGATAGTCGACATCATCAATACAGAGCTGATCACCGTGCATAAATACAACGGAATGGCCGTAGAGGTTTTGTTGATATAACTCTGGCAATAACGTCATACCAGCGCGCTCACAGTATTTTTTACCTAACAAGAAATCGCGGTTACCTTGACAGAAAAATACTGGCGTCGAACGACTAAACAACTTAATTGCTGTTGCGATCTTGCTAGTAAATTCATTGATGTCGTCATCACCTATCCAAGCCTCGAACAAGTCTCCCAAAATATACAAGGCATCGTGTTTATTTTCGTTTTCATTTAAAAACCCAATAAAACAATTGGTTATATCTGGGCGATCGTCCGATAAGTGTAAATCGGCTATGACCAAGGTAGATGACATAAAAGTAACTCTATTTTTGGCAATTAAAATTGAATGCTAAACCTGAGTGAATTACTCGACGATTTCTGCTTTTTCAATCACGATGTCTTCAACAGGAACATCTTGATGCATACCAAAACGACCTGTTTTTACTTCTGAGATCTTGTCAACCACTTCCATGCCTTCAACAACTTTGCCGAATACGCAGTAGCCCCAGCCTTGTGAGCTTTCGCTAGTGAAGTTTAAGAAGCCATTGTCTACGCTATTGATGAAAAACTGTGAGCTTGCTGAATGAGGATCCATTGTACGAGCCATTGCTAAGGTGCCACGTTCGTTTTTAAGACCGTTGTTGGCTTCGTTTTGGATTGGTGCATTGCCGTCTTTTTCTTCCATACCAGGAGCCATACCGCCACCTTGAACCATGAAGCAAGGAATCACACGGTGAAAAATAGTGTTGTTATAAAAACCAGACTCAACGTAATTTAAGAAGTTTTGTGCTGTTACAGGCGCTTCTTCTTTAAATAATTCAATTTTGATTTGACCAAAGTTTGTTGTAAATAAAACCATGATAGTTCCTAAGTTTGTGATTGAAGAAAAGTTGTATGCGATTGCTTTTGAGCATTAACAACTTCAAAGATGAGTTAATTTTACCTATTTTTTTGGATAAAGACCGCAACAAATTTAAAAAGCAGCGGGGTATGCTGCTTTTTGTGCTCAAACTTGGTTATTTAAAGAGTGTTACCAAGGTAGGGGTTCGCCATTACTGTGCCAAAATCCACCAGTATTCTCTAAGTTTAACTCTTCTATACGTTGTAGCAGGCCTTCTGCAGCCTCGTCTGGCGTAATATGACCACCAAAGTTAACCATTCGAGTTTGTACATAACCAGGGTGAAGTAGGGCGACGGCAATACCTTGGTCTTTTAGGTCTAAAGCCAATGACTTACCGATGGCATTGAGCGCGGCTTTAGAGGCGCGATAGCCGTAGCGACCACCTGAGCCATTGTCTTCGATAGAGCCCATACGACTAGTAATGTGGGCGACTTTGCTACCCGAAGTTAAATTATCTAGTAATGCCTCTGTGACCATTAAAGGGGCTAGTGTGTTGATTTCGAATTGAGCTCGAATCGAATCATAATCAATACTGCCAAGTTGTTCGTCTTGCAACAGTCCTGCGTTATTAATGAGTAGATCTACTTTTGTGTCACCAAGGATCTTTTTAACTTGCTCGATGTGCTCAGCATCAGTCACATCGATACCACTGATCACCATACCTGCGACTTCCTCTAATTCTTCTGAGTCAGTCCGGCAAACGCCAATAACATCCCAACCTTTTGCGGCAAGTTGTTGAGCCATGGCCAAACCGATACCGCGATTGGCGCCTGTGATCACTGCTGTTTTCATAATGTGGTCCTTAGTCTTATTTGTGACAAATCATTTGTAATGCGTGCTTGTAGTGTGGGTACGACTTAGGTGTTTTTCAATATTTTTGGCGATATTAGGCGTTTAACCCATCCACACAAAAAGGTAGAATAACGCCCATTATTACTAGATTGGAGAGCCGACGTGGCGATCAATTGGTTTCCTGGCCATATGCACAAGGCCAGAAAAGAGATTGCGGAAATCATGCCGCAAGTGGACGTGATCATTGAAATACTGGACGCGCGAATTCCATTTTCAAGTGAAAACCCTCTTATTCCCAACTTGCGTGGCGATACACCTGTTTTAAAAGTACTGAATAAATCAGACCTAGCTGATCCGGTACAGACTGAGATTTGGTTAAATCATTTTAAGTCACAACGAGATATTGATGCGATTGCGGTAACTCAGCACGATCCTAAATCCATTAAAGACTTAATCCCTCGATTGCAAGAGCTCGTGCCGCACCGCGTTGGTCAAGATAAGCTGTTAAGAGCCTTGATTTGTGGTATTCCAAATGTAGGTAAGTCGACCACTATTAATATCTTAGCTGACCGCGTAATTGCCAAAACCGGCAATGAAGCGGGTGTAACCAAAGCACAACAGCGTATCCGTTTAGAAAATAACGTGGTACTGCATGACACGCCTGGATTTTTGTGGCCAAAGTTAGAGCCAGAAGATTGTGGTTATCGTTTGGCGATCACAGGTGGCATCAAAGACACAGTAACCGAAAAAGAAGACATCGCTTATTACGCTATCGAGTACATCATGGAGCATTATCCGCAATTGTTGATGGAGCGTTATCAAATCGAAGAAATGCCTCAGCAACCAATTGATGTTATGGACCTAATTGCCCAAAACCGCAGTTGTGTTCGAAAAGGCGGTATTGCTGACTTGTATAAGGTGTCGGAGATCATCCTCAACGAATACCGCTCGGGAACCATGGGGCGAATTACTCTAGAAACGGTCGAGCTTGCTGAGCAAGCTAAAGCATTCATCGCCGAAAAAGAAGCCGAGCGCGAAGCAAACAAAGATAATGAAGGCGCTAAAAAGAAAAAGCGTCGCAAAAGAAAATAAGTCACAAAGACAAAAGGAAGTTCAATGAATAAAACGAGTTTGATAAAAGTGCGCGGATACCACTTAGACGTATATCAACACGTCAACAATGCGCGTTATCTTGAGTTTTTGGAAGAAGCACGTTGGCAGTATCTTGAAGAGAGTGGTGATATTGAATACTTTAGCTCTTTGGGATTTGCATGGGTAATCGTTAATATCAACATTAACTATCGAGCCAGTGCATATATGGGAGATACGTTGGAGTTAACTACAACGTTGTCTAAAATTGGCAACAAAAGTGCGGTGTTTCACCAAGTGATCACCAAAGCGGGAACCGACAAAGTTGTTGTCGATGCAGACATTACCTTCGTAGTTATAGATCAAAAGTCTGGTAAAGCAGTACCGATAGAAGGTGACTTACTTGCGCGTATGCAAGCCCACTTAGACTAACATTCAAAGACATTACAAATATTGAAAAATAAGCGCCGGAAGTAGAAGGCGCAATAATCAACAGGAAAAATCATGTCAGCAACAAAGTTAAGTGAAACCGAACTGCAACAAGCATTATCTGAAATCAATGGTGAATTGGCTGCAGATAAACAATGGGAAATCGTAGAGGGTAAGTTACACAAAGAGTTTGTGTTCAAAAACTTTATTCAAGCTTTTGGATTTATGACTCAAGTGGCAATTCATGCTGAAAAACTGATTCATCACCCAGAGTGGTCAAACGTATGGAACAAGGTCGTGATTGATTTGGTAACGCACGATGTTGATGGCATCAGTGACCTAGATATAAAAATGATCAAGCGTATTGAAAAGCTGGTGGCTTAACTTAGCTTTTGATTTCAATATAGAAAACGGTGGCTGAGGCCACCGTTTTTGTATTCGTATTATTGTTACAAAAGGCTATGCATGATGAAACCAATGAGGCCACCAAAAACACCACCCCAAATGACCAGCCACCCTAAGTGAGATTTAATCATTTCTTGGACAAGCGTTTTAACCATCGCCGGGGTCAACTCATCGAGTCGTTGCTGAACTATGTGGTCTACTTTTTCACTAACATTCGACATCGAACCACTGCTGCCCAACTGAGCCTTGAGCTTTTCAGCGAACTCGTCAGATTGAGTGATCTCAACCATTGATGACTTTAAGTTTTCTACGAACGGTTCACGTAATGGTATTAACGCGTCGGTACCACCAAACATATTCAACATTCCACCAAACGAACTTTGTTGTATTGTTGATACTAACGAGTCAAACGCTGGCGACATGTCTGTTTCATTAATCAGTGGTGCCAAATCAAAATGATGTGCTTCACCAGATTGTTCGGTTAAAAATTTGTCTATGTTTTCCTGAGTAAAAAACTGCTCCATGATCAAGGTGCGAATGGCGGTTTTAAACTCTTCAAACTTGAGTTGAACGATACCAGAACCATACAGACCAGGTACTTTTTCAAACAGCATATGTACCGCGATCCAGTTGGTTAAAGCGCCAGATAGCGCAAACATACCGATATAAAACAGCCAATCTAATTTAGCTAAGTGACCTGCAATACATAATGCTGCAGCAATAACGTTAGTAATTAGGCTTTTGTTCAATTAAGTTCTCCTTGGATTGATTTAGGCTTCAACATAGGTCAAAGCCTATTGTATCCATAGACTTAATTTTTGTTAATTAGGCTGCGTCATCTTTTTCAATGACAAAATCAATAAGGTTGTCCTCTATGTCATCAGAGTGAACGTCGGACTCGGATTCACTCTGGATCTTTTTTGTCGAAACCTCATCATTGATATCTAATTGAGCCTGGTTTTCACTTTTGGCTTTTGAAGATTTACTTTTGTTAGCTTTGCTAACGGGTTTCTTTTTGGCCTGCAGTGCTATCAGAACCTCTTCACGTTGCTTGGCAAGGAAGATACTTAACGCTTCGCATTGTTCATCGGCGAGTTTAAGTTCGCCCTGAAGTTCATTAGATTGCAACAATTCAAACATGCCATCTGCCATGTCTAACATCTTGTCATATTCATCAGCCGCGCGTTTGTCAGTAAATGTCATGACTTCTTGTTCCTTATTGCTTTTGTCGGTACGTATAACGACATAACGAGTTTCAACCGCCATAGCTATCTCCTAGTGATACAAGCTTACTGTGGACTTTATTTTTATACTGTATGAATAAACAGTAATCTAGAATTAAATAAAGTACAAGCATTAAAATAAAAAAGCCCCCAATTAAATTGGAGGCTTAACCGAATAAACTACTGTAGCTCTTTATTTGGTGCTTTCACCGCCATAAAAAGCCTTATCTGGATTAGTGAAGCAGTCTGGCTTTAACTGTACCTGGAATAGATTTAAGCTCATCTAACGCCGTTTCACTGTCGTCAGTATCGACGTCAATAACGACATAACCAATCTTTTCATCGGTTTGAAGGTATTGAGCGGCAATGTTGATGTTGTGCTTAGCAAAAGCTTCGTTAATTTTGGTCAACATACCAGGTTGGTTTTTGTGGATGTGTAGCAAGCGACTGCGGCCTGTGTGCTCTGGAAGTGACACTTCAGGGAAGTTAACGGCAGAAAGTGTAGAGCCATTGTCAGAATACTTAGCTAATTTACCCGCTACTTCGATACCGATATTTTCTTGTGCTTCTTGTGTTGAACCACCAACATGCGGGGTCAGGATGACATTATCTAGGCCACGAAGAGGTGAAATAAATTCTTCATCGTTTGATTTAGGCTCAACAGGAAACACGTCGATAGCTGCACCGGCTAAATGGTCGCTTTTAAGTGCCTCGGTGAGTGCCTCAATGTCGACAACGGTACCGCGAGAAGCATTGATTAAAATGGCTCCTTTTTTCATCTTGGCTAGTTGTTTAGCTGACATTAAGTCTTTGGTTTGTGGGGTTTCGGGTACGTGTAAAGAAATAACATCAGAGGTAGCTAACAAGTTGTCTAAAGAGAGGTCTTGTTCTGCGTTGCCAAGTGTCAGTTTGTTTTCGATGTCATAAAAGCGAACTTTCATTCCGATGTTTTCAGCCATGATACCCAACTGAGTACCTATGTGGCCGTATCCGATGATGCCTAGGGTTTTGCCTCTAGCTTCAAATGAGCCTACTGCTGATTTTTGCCAAACACCGCGATGGGCTAGGGCGCTTTTAGCAGGAATGCCACGGATAAGAAGTAAAATTTCACCTAGGACTAGTTCCGCAACAGAACGGGTATTAGAAAACGGCGCATTAAAGACAACGGTGCCTTTTTCTCTCGCTGCCTCTAGGTCAACCTGATTAGTACCAATACAGAAGCAACCAATAGCAACAAGCTTGTTAGCATGGGCTAATACTTCTCTTGATAAATGGGTGCGCGAACGTATACCAATAAAGTGAACGTCTTTGATTTTTTCAATCAATTCCTGTTCAGGAAGGGACGTTTTTAAGTATTCGATGTTGTCATAGCCTTGGCTTTTGAGAGTGTCTACCGCACTTTGGTGTAGACCTTCAAGCAGTAAAATTTTGATTTTGTGTTTTGCTAGTGACACGTTTTCCATTAAGTCGTCCAATGTTTCTGTTGGGTTAAAGTTAGAATTAATACTCTATTTACAGGTTAAAAAAAAGGCCGAACCTAAGTTTAGCCTAATTTTTCTAATGGGTTTATCGCTTCGTCACACCAGACTTTGAGCCGATAATGACGTGGTCTGCACCGCGGTGAGCAAACAAACCGTTGGTCACGACACCCACAATATTATTCAACATTTGTTCTAGGTGGCGAGGCTGGGCGATCTTCATATCGTAGACATCGAGGATGACATTACCATTGTCTGTAACGACTCCTTCTCGGTACACGGGACTACCACCGAGCTTAACGATTTCTCTTGCCACATAGCTGCGCGCCATCGGAATAACTTCGACAGGCAACGGAAACTCACCCAAAAAATGAACCAGTTTGGTCTCATCGACAATACATACAAACTTTTTGGCAACCGCAGCAACAATTTTTTCGCGAGTTAACGCTGCGCCACCGCCTTTGATCATTGCGTTATCTTCGTTGATTTCGTCGGCACCATCAACGTAGACATCAAGATCCGGCACACTGTTTAAATCAAACACTTCTATACCGTGTTGCTTTAAGCGTTCGGTTGACGCTTCTGAACTAGACACAGCTCCTATAATTTTGTGTTTTATGGTCGCTAACCCATCGATAAAGTGATTGACGGTAGAACCTGTTCCTACGCCGACAATCGTCTCTGCTTCGATGTAATCAAGTGCTGCCAAAGCGGCTGCTTTTTTCATTTCGTCTTGTGTCATAGTTTTCTCTATTCGCGAAGTTATAGGTTCAATAGGGTTACTGGTTGTATTTGATAATTCGAGTTGGGGTAATAATAACGTCAATGGGGACATCCCAAGCTTCAGTAGGTAACTTTTTAACTTCTTGACAGTCGTGGGCTAAACCTACCAATAACGGTCGGACTGCTTTATCACTAATAGGTTGAAGCTGTGCAAGGGTGCGGTCGTAATAGCCGCCTCCCATTCCCAATCGATTACCTTGAGCATCAAAGGCTACGAGGGGCATAAATATCACATCAATAGTGCTAATTGGTCCAACACTACTGGCTTCTGGCTTAGGCTCTTGGATACCGTATTTATTATTGTGCCATTGAGTATGTCGATTAACGGACTGAAAATTCAGATACCCTTTTGTAAATGGGTGCAAAACAGGGAGTAAAAGATCAAACTCGCGCTCTTTTAATTGTTCGATTAAAGGCCCAGTATCAATTTCACCATCGTTAGTTAAATAGAGCGCAACACGGTGAGGGGCATTGTGCATTTCATCAAATAGTTTATTGACTTGAAGCAACAACTGAATTGATGCAACTTTTTGCTGGGCTAGCGTCAACGAATTACGGCGTTGACGGATCTCAGAGCGTAATTGTTGACGAGATTCCATACTGACTAAATCTTACTGGCCGAGTAGCTTTTAATAACTAGGTCGTACTGCTCGACGCCTTTTTTCATTCGCCACAAGCGAGCCAGCACATAGTCTAACTCAGGAATGAACCAAGCGTGTTGAGCATAAAACTTGCGATCTTCATAAACACGGGCCACTTTTATCGCTTTGAATCGACCCATCCCTGTGCTGATCAGCTCTTCGCCGACGACTTCGAATTGATACTCTCGAAGCTCACCACTGTTAGAAACCATGGTGTAAGATAAGTCTTTCTTGCCATTCATAAGATCTAATTGGATCTGCATGTGCATGGTCATTTCGTCTAACCAACCTGGCTGGCCTTGCTCTGGTGCCGCGTCTCGTTTTGGACGAGGTTCGATGATCACCTTGTTATCGGCTTGAAATTCAATGGAGAGTTTTTTGTCCGAGCCTGTACCACTGCGTTCATATTTGTATGACAAAGGTGATACTTGCCCGTTTTCCATTTTAAAAATACTGACTTCTTCTCGTTTGTCAGAAAAGATCAACCACTCTAGTTCACTCTCTAAACTCAAAGAGTATTGGTTCTCAGCTAACTGACTAAATTTTCGCTCACCTTGTCCTAACAAGTCACCTTGTCGGTACATGTCGTACACGGCATAAAAAGAAACGATATCTAATTCTTTTGGCGAGTTTGCCAAAGTAGCCGCTGGTAACAAACACGCAGTCGCTGTGAGAAAAACTAAAGTGGCTTTTTTTAGTCTTGTCAGCTGAGACATTTTAATCATCGTTAGCATAACCTTGTTCAGGTAGAAGTAAGTCGTCTAAATATACGCCATCTGATTGTAAACGTAATCTTTTTTCACACAACCATTTTACGACTAATGGGTAGATCATGTGTTCTTGAACGTGAACGCGTTCTGCCAAAGTGTCAGCGGTATCGTCTTCAAAAACCGGCACCTTAGCCTGAAGAATAACTGGGCCACCATCTAGTTGCTCGTTTACGTAGTGAACGCTACACCCGTGCTCGGTATCGCCGGCGTCAATGGCACGTTGATGAGTATTAAGGCCTTGGTATTTTGGTAAAAGTGAAGGATGAATATTGATTAAACGCCCGGTGAACTGATCGACAAAACCAGCCGTTAATATCCGCATAAAACCAGCGAGGACAACGACATCGGGTTTGTACTGCTCGATAGTGTTGGCAAGTTCGGCATCATAGCTTTCACGTGAATCGTATTGAGTATGGTCAACGATATGGGTAGCAATGTTGTGATTTGAGGCACGTTGCAAGCCAAATGCAGATGACTTGTTGGAGATTACAGCAACGACGTCTCCCGCAATTTTACCGGTTTCGGTTGAGTCGATAATCGCTTGTAAGTTTGAGCCATTGCCTGAAATTAAAACGACAATTTTAGCCATGGTAACCCTTTTTTAATTTTGTTAGGACAACAGAGTAAAGTACTCTGTTGTCATTGATCGCCATTTGGTGAAGTCAATTCGAAAACAATTAAATGATTTCGACTTGTTCTTCATCGCCTTTAGACGCTTTGATTTCACCAATGTGCCAAGCATTTTCACCAGCGTCTTTCAAAATCTTTAAGCTCTTATCTAGATCTTCGGCAGCGACGGCTAAAATCATTCCTACACCACAGTTAAAGGTGCGGTACATTTCATGACGGTCGATATTGCCATTTTGTTGTAGCCAATTAAATACCGCAGGCCATTGCCATGATTGTTCATTAACTACAGCTTTTGTTGCTTCCGGTAATACGCGTGGGATGTTTTCCCAGAAGCCACCACCAGTGATGTGGGACAAGGCGTGTACGTCAACTTGTTTTAATAGCTCTAAGGTTGATTTAACATAGATTTGTGTCGGTGCCATTAAGTGGTCCGCTAGAGGCTTACCTTCGTAATCAGCGTTCAAATCGGCGCCAGAAACTTCAATGACTTTGCGAATTAGAGAATAACCATTTGAATGAGGGCCCGATGAGCCTAAGGCAATAAGTTGATCGCCAGGTTGAACTTTAGAGCCATCAATGACTTTGGATTTTTCTACAACACCAACACAAAAACCTGCCATATCGTAGTCGTCACCTTCGTACATACCTGGCATTTCTGCAGTTTCACCACCGATAAGTGCACAACCTGACAGTTCACAACCATCTGCAATACCGCTCACAACATCTGCAGCTACATCAACGTTTAGTTTGCCTGTTGCGTAATAATCTAAGAAGAATAATGGTTCAGCACCTTGAACAATTAGGTCATTCACACACATTGCAACTAAATCGATACCAACTGTGTCGTGTTTTTTAAGGTCAATTGCCAAGCGCAATTTGGTACCAACGCCATCGGTTCCTGCGACTAATAGTGGCTCCTTATAACCCGTCGGCAATTGGCATAATGCGCCAAAGCCACCCAAGCCACCCATAACTTCAGGGCGAGTAGTACGTTTTACTGCGCCTTTAATGCGTTCAACTAATGCGTTGCCCGCATCGATATCTACACCAGCGTCTTTGTAGCTTAAAGATTGATTGTTGCTCAATGTTTTGTCCTCAAAAGTGGGGTGGTTACTTCGTATGTCCATTCTATTTGGTAAATCATACTCAGCTGTTATTCATCGTATTGTTGTAAAATTAAATCACGTAACAAAGTTGCGCCTGGACCCAATTGGTTTGGTCTTGGTACAACTAAGTTGATTAACACTTCACGATTTCGAAGTGCACTTAAATTAAGTTCGACTAATTCATCGCCGGCATTTGAACTGGCCACAATGTGTCTGGGTATCCAACAAAAGCCTGTTCCTCTGCGTAAAATATCAATCGCCTGATGAAAAGTACTTACGGTCCAACGTTGTTCTGCTTTTAACCAGCCCTGGCTTTCCTGTGGAGACTGACTAGTATCGCTAATGACGATTTGTAATTCGTGCGTGAGTTCTTCAATGTCTAATGGAATATCGGTACCAGCACGCTCAGCGAGCGGGTGATTGACACCACAATAGGCAGAAAACCCAACACTTTCTAAACTTGTACCGGGAAAGCCTTTTGGTACTTCGCCACCGACAAAAACCAAGTCGGCCGAATGGTCGATTATGCGCTCTTTGGTCCCAGTTAAAACTTCGTCTTCAATGCGGACACGAGTTCCTCTTGCCTGCGGGTAAAACTGCTCAAGGGCATTGTAAAGCTTGTCTTTGGGGTAGATGGTTTCGGTTGCGACAACAATTTCTGACTCCCAGCCAGATGTGATGTTCTCTGCTAGTTGTTCTAGTTCTTCGACGTTTTGAGTAAGCAGTCGAGAGCGGCGAAGCATTACTTCACCTTCTTTTGTTAGATAGGCTTTGCGTCCGCGCACTTGAAGTAATTGTACTCCGAGCGTGTGTTGTAATTTAGCGACGGCATGGTTGAGGCTAGACTGGCTCTTATTGAGCGCTTCCCCTGCTTGTGCGTATCCGCCAAAGTCGACTACAGCTTGTAAAATTCTCCATTGCTCAATTGTCGATTTAGGGCGGTACAGGGGCATTTTCGTTCCTTATGCGTTCGCGATGAAAATAGCGCGAAGAGGAGCCGGGTACCCCTCTATTGTTTTGTTGGGGTCGTTGGGATCCAAAAAGTCTTCTAGCGACTCAGTGTCAATCCAATCTGTTTTGCGCTGTTCTTCTAGCGTTGTTTGGTCGATATTGACGAGTCGTATGTTAGTAAAACCGACTTTTTTCAGCCAACCCTCGAGTGCTTTAGCACTGGGAATAAACCAGACGTTGCGCATTTTGGCATATCTGTCTTCTGGGACGAGTACTGTGTTTTCGTCGCCGTCAATAATGAGCGTTTCTAAAATTAGCTCACCACCTTTGGTCAATTGAGCTTTGAGCTGTTGCAGGAAGTCCATAGGCGATTTGCGATGATATAGAACGCCCATTGAAAAAACCGTATCAAACGAACGCAAAGGAGGTAAATCATCAATACCAAGGGGAAGCAGGTTAACCGCAGGATCTTGAATAAAGTGTTGAACAGCCATGAATTGCGCAAAAAACAACTGAGTAGGGTCAATTCCAACGACAAACTTTGCGCCTGCTCCACGCATGCGCCATAAGTGATAACCACTACCACAGCCAACATCCAAGACATAGCGATCTGACAAGTCTGAAATGTGCGGTGCTAAGCGCTCCCATTTAAAGTCTGAGCGCCATTCAGTATCAACGTGAATACCGTGAAGGTGATAAGGACCTTTACGCCAAGGCTTAAGCTGCATTAAGTGATGAATGGTTTTCTTTTGTAACCCTTGAGGCATAGGTTCAAATGACGTGACCTGAACCTTGTCTTTTAGGTTGACTCGGTCGGCCTTCATTTGAGGAAGCAATTCGATATTTTTCATCCATTGCTTATATTCACCATGCAAATTACCTGAATGCCAATCATTCAGTTGCTTTGGCAAAGACTCTAGCCAATGTGACAATCGATTTTGCGCGATTTGCGCGTAAAACGGGTTAAAAATGTCAGTCATAATATGGGCAGTTAAATCACAATTTTCGTTGAATGAATAAAACGCTAACTTTTGATCGCAATAAACGACCCAAAGTTAAAACACTGGTACCAACACGATACGCTGTTAAAGCCGACGTCATTCAATCTTTGTATATGGGCGTCATGATAATCTATTTTCATCACGTTTTCGATGGCACTTCGCTTTTGACTGATTTCTAATTCGCTATAACCATTTGCTCGTTTAAAATCGAGATGTAAATCATTGAGCGCATTGTTGATGTTTTCGTCTTGCCATCGAAACTTTTCTGACAAAATAAACACACCACCTGGCTTTAAACCGTCAAAGATTTTTTGCACTAACGCTTGTCGTTGTTCTGGGGCAATGAATTGTAGAGTAAAGTTCATAACGACTACCGAGGCGTTTTTAATCTTAATGTTATTGATATCATTACATTGAATCTCGACAGGAATGTCTGACTTAAAGGCGTTTACATGTAATCGACAGCGCTCAACCATAGCTTCGCTGTTGTCGACTCCGATGATTTTACAATTATCTGCATCAACAAACTTGCGCATAGAAATCGTCGCGGCACCTAGGCTACAACCTAAATCGTAAATGTTGGAGTTTGATTGTTGGAATTGTTTAGCGAGCTTGCCAATAGAGCTTACAATTGTTGTATAGCCTGGGACACTGCGCTGAATCATATCGGGAAACACTTCGACAACAGAACGGTCAAAGGTGAAGTCTTCTACTTTATCTTGTGGCGTAGCGTATATGTTGTCGCGCATTACTAACCCAATGAATAAATTGATGATCGTCAATAACTATTTTTTCACGCTATCTAAACAAGAAGGGAATCTGAGTGATAACTGCAGTCCTTGGTGAAAAATTAAACTTGGCGATACTGAAATTTTTTGTTACAACTGTCGTGTTAGGGAACAATTATAAATATAACTCGGGAAGATTCCTATCCTTATGATGTCGTTTTTAATCAGGATGAATAAAAATCTACTGCTTTTTAGCTTACTCTTGGCCTCATTTTTCGCGGTAGCAGATCAAACATCTTCTCAATCTAATCAACCCCAACCCATAAAAGTCGCTGTATCTGATGCGATGATTCCTTACTTCTTTATCGATAAAGGTCAACCTACTGGCTATGTGGTCGATGTATGGAAACTATGGAGTGAGGTAAATAACCATCCGGTAGAGTTTATTGTTTCCGATTGGGCTACATCGATTAGTAATGTCGAACAAGGTATTGCAGACGTACATGGCGCTCTTGAACAAGTAGAAGTCAGAACCAAAACATTGGATTTTGGAGGTCGAGTTTATGCTACCCCAATTAATTTGTATTTACACCGCGACACGGCTTTTAGTTCGACCGTAGAAGAAGCGCTTCCTTACCTAATTGGTTATAGCGAAGAACGAGAATTAGACGAAGTATTACTCTCAAAATTACCTGATGCAACCTTAAAGCCGTACCAAGGCTGGACTAGCTTATTCGAAGCTGCTGTACAGGGTAAAATAAAGGCATTCGTTGCTAATGACTTTTTTGCATTTAGGTATCAAGGATATGAGAACCTCAAAGATTTATTCCCTCCATACAAAGCTATTAAAATCGGTGAGAGTGTTACTCAGTTTGCAGTTAAAAAGGGCAATCGCACTGCATTAAAACTATTTGAACGAGGTTTTGGTAAATTATCGGAACAACAATGGCGCGAGGTCTACGACAAGTGGTTTGGCCGAGATGTTGCCGATGATACGTTACTTTTGAGTTTTACTGTGGGCGCTGAGCCTTTTATGGGAGTAAACTCAGACGGAAAACCAGAAGGGTTATTCATCGACCTTTGGCAGCAGTGGGCAGAAGAAACGGGTAAAAAAATTCGCTTCATGCCAAATACTATGGAGCTTGCACTACAAGCCGTTCGCAACGGTCAAACTGACATCCACATTGGCTTTCCAGAAAGTCTTGCCGTTAACACTGGGTTGCCTAGAGCTCGTCACTTATATTCCACTTATTCCAGTTTGTTTGTTTACGATCGTTATGATTTTAGTCAAGGCGTCAACCAACTCGATGGAGAAACCATTGGGATGTACTTGGCCGCTCCTTATCAAAAGCGCTTTCAGGCTAAATACCCCAAAATCAATATCAAGCATTATGTCAGTTTGGATGAAGCAATTAACGCTTCTATTACAGGCGAGATAAAAGGCTTTGTAACGTCCACTCAAATGACTCAACAACGTCTAGAAGAAAACAACATAGAACACAGATTTCACCAGGTTTTAGACGTAAATTACGAGGCCAAGGTTTATGCGTTGGTTTCACCTGATTCAAAGTCATTGATTAAAGATATTAACGATGGGTTTGATTCGATGGACAAAGAGACGTTTATCGAGCTTGAGTCTAAATGGGTAAAGGATAGCCGCTCGCGTTATTTCAGTTCGATGAAAAAAGAGTTTCGACTCGATGCACGAGAGGCTAATTGGATCAATGAAAACCCTGTAATGGACGTCGCAATCGTACAGGATTGGAAGCCGTATGAATTTGTAAATGACGATGGCGAAATTGCAGGTATCAGTCGAGATATGTTTGCCATCGCAGAGAGTCTGACAGGACAAAAGTATAACTTTGTGGTTTATCCAACATGGGATGAGTTATACCAGGACTTTGTTACAGGCCAAGTCGATATCGTAGCTAATATTACTGCGTCGGAACAACGTCGCTCATTCGCGAACTTCACATCAGCCTACTGGCGTACACCGTGGTCAGTGATTACTCACAAATCCACGGATAATATTGCTTCGATTAACCAACTTTATGGCAAGCGAGTCGCAATTATCCAAGGCTACCAAATCATTAAAGAAATCCATGACAAACATCCACAAATCATTATTCATGTTGTGAAGGATTTTGATGAAGCACATGAGTTGTTAAAGGCAGGCATTATTGATGGGATATTGGACTTGATGAGCGTGTCTGCTCAGTACATACAAGATAATTCTTTATATCAATTTAAGATTCATGTTTTGGAAGAAATGGGATCTGACAATGCTCATATTGGTGTTAGAAAAGAATTGGTCATTCAATCTCGTATTTTAGAAAAAGTCGTTAATTCATTATCCGAATCTGACATAGAAGAGATCCTTAAAAAATGGCATAAAGTAGATGTTGTTGCAGGTATAAAAGCCGAAGTTTATTTCCGTAACATTACAATTGTCATTGCCCTTGGCGGATTGATTTGTGGTGTCATTCTGATGTGGAATCGCAAACTAAAAAATGAAATATTGCGTCGTGAACGGGCGGAGAAAAAGTTAAAACACCTTGCCACGCATGACGTATTAACGGGTCTACCGAATCGAGCACTTCTATCTGATCGACTTAAACACGCGATCGAAATTCACGCTAGAAATCACAAACAATTAGCGCTGCTGTTTTTGGATTTAGATGGATTTAAACACGTCAACGACACTTATGGTCATGACCTAGGGGATGAGCTGTTAATAGAAGTAGGCAAGCGTCTAAGTAAAATAAGCCGTAGCTCAGATACTGTCGCAAGGTTTGGTGGCGATGAGTTTGTGGTACTGGTTACCAACTTAGCCGATACTCAATTGGCTGCAAAAATCAGTGAAAAAATCATTACTGATTTGTGTGAGCCGTTTGAACTTTCTAATGCGACGGTAACAATAGGCTGCTCTATAGGAATCGGTTGTTTCCCAATGTCGGGACACAATATAAATCGATTGATTAAGAGCGCCGACGACGCCATGTATAAAGTCAAAGCTAATGGCAAAAACAGCTATGCATTTGCTTAACAAATATACAGTTAAAACCAGACTTTAAATCAATTGTCACTGGGCGCAAATCAAGCGGTGACATTGACCGTCAAATCCTTATAATAATCCGCAATTTTTTGATTCAAACAGCAAGGTCGACAAATAGCTCGACCAATATGCAATGCTAAATAGGAATATTATGCGCACTCATTATTGTGGCCAGCTAAATAAAAGCTTGGTTGATCAAGAAGTCACATTGTGTGGCTGGGTAAACAAACGCCGTGATTTAGGTGGTTTGATCTTTTTAGATATCCGTGACCGTGAAGGTTTAGTACAAGCGGTTGTTGACCCAGATGAAACAGCGATATTTGGTACTGCTGAAAAACTTCGAAATGAATTTTGTATCAAAGTCTCAGGCGTTGTCCGCGCCCGCCCTGAAAGCCAAATCAACAAAGATATGGCGACAGGTGAAGTTGAGTTATACATCAAAGGGTTAGAAATCCTAAATAGCTCAGCGCCACTACCACTTGATTTTAATCAAGAAAACTCTGAAGAAGCTCGTTTGCGCTATCGTTACTTAGACCTACGTCGTCCTGTAATGAACCAACGCTTACAGTTCCGTTCTAAGGTAACAAGTGCGGTTCGTCGTTTCTTAGACGACAATGGTTTCTTGGATATGGAAACGCCAATTCTTACGAAAGCGACACCAGAAGGTGCACGTGACTATCTAGTTCCAAGCCGTACACACAAAGGTGAGTTTTTTGCCTTGCCTCAGTCTCCTCAGCTATTCAAACAGCTACTAATGGTTGCCGGCTTTGACCGTTACTACCAAATCGTTAAGTGTTTCCGTGACGAAGATTTACGTGCCGACCGTCAGCCTGAATTCACTCAAATCGATATTGAGACGACATTCATGGACGGTAAGCAAGTAATGGCCATGACTGAAAAAATGGTTCGCAATGTGTTCAATGAATTATTGGATGTTGACTTAGGCGATTTCCCGTCAATGACTTATGCAGAGGCGATGCGTCGCTTTGGTTCTGATAAGCCAGACTTGCGTAACCCTCTTGAGCTAGTTGATGTTGCTGACATTCTTAAAGACGTTGAATTTAAAGTATTCAGCGGTCCTGCTAACGATGCCAAGGGTCGAGTTGCAGTAATCAAGGTTCCAGGTGGTGCTTCAATGACTCGTAAGAGTATTGATGGCTACACAGAGTTCGTTGGTAAATACGGCGCAAAGGGCATGGCGTGGATTAAGGTTAACGATGTTGCTGCCGGTATTGAAGGTTTGCAATCGCCAATCGTTAAGTTCTTAAACGAAGATGTTGCGGCACAATTAATCGAACGCACAGAAGCAAAAGACGGTGACATCTTGCTATTTGGTTCTGACACTAAAAATGTGGTTACAGACGCATTAGGTGCGCTTCGCCTTAAGCTTGGTGAAGACTTTGGCCTGGTTGAAGACAAGTGGGCGCCACTTTGGGTTGTTGACTTCCCAATGTTTGAAGAGCTAGAAGACGGTGCATTAACGCCGCTTCACCACCCGTTTACTGCACCAAGTAACATGACGCCAGCAGAACTGTCAGCTAATCCGGCAGAGGCATTGTCTGACGCATACGACATGGTCCTGAACGGTTGTGAATTAGGTGGTGGTTCGGTTCGTATCCACAACCAAGATATGCAAGCAGAGGTCTTCAAGATCTTAGGTATCAGTGATGAAGAAGCTGAAGAGAAGTTTGGCTTCTTACTAGACGCACTTCAGTACGGTGCTCCTCCGCACGCTGGTTTAGCGTTTGGTCTTGACCGTATGGTGATGTTAATGGTTGGTGCAGACTCGATTCGTGATGTTATGGCATTCCCTAAAACGTCAACTGCTGCGTGTCCGTTAACTTCGGCACCTGGTGTAGCAAACCCTGATGCGTTAGTTGAGCTAGGTATTCAAGTAATTCCAGCTGCAAACAACTCAGAAGAAGCATAAGCCAATCATGCCAGTTATTTTAGGGATCGATCCCGGCTCCAGAATAACTGGCTATGGTATTGTTCGCCAGCAGGGGAGCAAATTCAGCTACATAGGTAGTGGCTGTATTCGCACCCCTGAAGCGGATTTATCTATCAAACTCAATACTATCTTCGATGGTCTTAGAGAAATCATTCAACAATACCAACCAGAAACGTTTGCGATTGAACAAGTGTTTTTGGCTCATAATCCAGATTCCGCTTTAAAGCTAGGCCAAGCTCGTGGCGCAGCCATTATTGCAGCAACCCAAGCTGAGCTTCCTGTATTTGAATATTCCGCACGACAAATAAAACAAGCCGTTGTTGGCTCTGGTGGTGCTGATAAGACGCAGGTGCAGCATATGGTTCAACACATTCTAAAACTCACTGGCCGCCCGCAAGCTGATGCCGCCGACGCACTAGCCGTTGCGATTTGTCATGGTCACACTAACCAAAGCCTAATTAATATGGCTGGAGTTGCTAAAAAAACTGTCCGAGGTCGTTTACGCCGTTAAAATAACTGGGTATATTTACAGTTATTATTTTAATAACATTTAAGCGCGTTATGATTGGACGATTACTCGGCACCTTGGTCGACAAACAAGCCCCAGATATTTTAATTGACGTTAATGGCGTTGGTTATGAAGTACAACTTCCCCTCACTAGTTTTTATGAGTTACCTGAAGTAGGTCAGCAAGCGACAGTGTTTACTCACTTTGTGGTACGTGAAGATGCGCAGTTATTATATGGTTTTAACAGTAAACAAGAGCGAAGCTTATTTCGCCTTCTTATCAAGGCCAATGGCGTCGGTCCTAAGTTGGCCTTGACTATTTTATCAGGCTTAACCGCAGAGCAATTTGTACAATGTGTTCAACACGATGATGTGACAACCTTAGTTAAACTACCTGGTGTTGGTAAAAAGACCGCAGAACGTTTATTAATAGAAATGCGCGACCGAATCAAAGAGCTCAACATGGCGCCAGCTGAGCTGACAGCTCCACAAAATGTGGGGGCTTCACCTTTGATTACCAATAATGGTATGGACGATGCTATCGCAGCACTTATTTCATTAGGGTATAGTGCTCATCAAGCAAACAAAGCTGTAAAAGCGGTTTACAAAGATGGCGATGATAGTGAAGTCGTGATCCGTAATGCCCTAAAAAGCATGTTGTAATAAAGGAACAAGAGAATGATTGAAGCAGACCGCTTAGTAGGCGCTGAGTCGTTTGGTGAAGATGAGGTCATAGACCGCGCCATACGTCCAAAAATGTTGGCGGATTACCAAGGTCAACCTACGGTAAAGTCGCAGATGGAAATCTTTATTCAAGCGGCAAAAAATCGCAGCGAAGCGCTCGATCACCTGCTAATCTTTGGTCCTCCTGGGTTGGGTAAAACGACACTTGCAAACATTGTCGCTAACGAAATGGACGTCAGTATAAAGACAACCTCAGGCCCAGTCTTAGAAAAGGCCGGCGATCTCGCTGCCTTGCTAACTAACCTAGAAGAAAACGATGTTCTCTTCATTGATGAAATTCACCGACTTAGCCCAGTAGTAGAAGAAGTTCTTTACCCAGCGATGGAAGACTATCAGTTGGATATTATGATAGGCGAGGGCCCCGCAGCTCGTTCAATAAAACTCGATTTGCCCCCTTTTACCTTAATCGGTGCGACAACCCGTGCGGGCGCACTGACTTCGCCACTTCGCGACCGCTTTGGTATTGTACAAAGGTTAGAGTTTTATAAAGTCGCGGACTTGGCCAACATCATTCAGCGAAGTGCCAGCTGTCTAAACATGGAGATGACTGAGGATGCGGCGGTTGAAGTTGCTAAGCGTTCTCGCGGAACACCGCGAATTGCAAACAGATTATTAAGGCGAGTTCGCGATTATGCCGATGTGAAAAGCGATGGCAATGTTGATAGTCAAGTAGCCAAACAAGCATTAGATATGATTAATGTGGACAGTGAAGGGTTTGACTACATGGACAAAAAGCTACTGTCGACCATGATTGAAAAGTTTGATGGTGGTCCAGTTGGACTTGATAATATTGCCGCAGCAATTGGGGAAGAGAGGGATACGATTGAAGATGTCATTGAGCCGTACTTAATTCAACAAGGCTTTTTACAACGAACTCCAAGAGGACGAATTGCTTCGCCAAGAGCATATCAACATTTAGGATTTGATTTACCGACGGACTGACGTCGGTTTTTTTATTAAATT
This sequence comes from Psychrosphaera ytuae, assembly GCF_017638545.1. Classification (NCBI taxonomy): domain Bacteria; kingdom Pseudomonadati; phylum Pseudomonadota; class Gammaproteobacteria; order Alteromonadales; family Pseudoalteromonadaceae; genus Psychrosphaera; species Psychrosphaera ytuae. Next base: position 989,390 of record NZ_CP072110.1, on the reverse strand, counting down.
TTAGGCAAAAAAAAGCCCATTCATTGAATGGGCAAAAAACATATAAGGAATAAATTCCAGGGAACATGAATAGGAGAAGATAACTAATTCGTCTCTTCCGCTTCGAGCAAGTTGTGCTCAGAAGATGCGTGCATTCTATGGATGTAGAGTAAATACTTCAAACTAGAATAATTGCTCTTTTGCATTAGTTTTTCTAATTTTGAATATGTAGTTAAATTACATATTAGTGCTAATTAATTGATCATAAATGCTTGAATGTACCACATAGACTGATTTTCCGAGGTTTGTTTTAATTTTAAACAAATTAAAAATTACTAATGGTTGGATAAAAATTTAGATTTCAGTCAATATTTATGCATAAAAATTTAATTGAACGAATATAAAAAGCATTTGTCATTTATTTCAACGGTGACAAAAAGCAAAATTCACAACTGAAAAGGAACCCAATTTTGTTCACATTTCCGGTAAAAGTGTATTACGAAGACACGGATGCAGGTGGGATCGTCTATCACGCAAACTACTTAAAGTTTTGTGAACGAGCAAGAACTGAGCTTTTACTTGCATTAGGTATTGAACAAGACCGCTATCTTAAGCAGAATATAGGCTTTGTTGTTACTAAGATGGCCATTGAGTTTAAAGCGACCGCTAAGTTACATGAGTCGCTATCTGTGTACACAGAAATAAAACGATTAAAAAAAGTGTCTATCGAATTTGAACAGACAATAAAAAATCAACATCAGACAACCGTATTTAGCGCTAATGTCACGGTTGCCTGCATTAATCCTGAGAGTGGGAAGCCACAGGCTATTCCACCGGAAATTTTAGGGGAATTAAAAGGTGCAAGCTGAAATTAGTTTTTGGGGATTGTTTTTAGAGGCGAGTTTCATTGTTCAGCTAGTCATGCTGACTCTACTCGGCTTATCTATCTCATCATGGGCGATTATTTTTCAACGCCGCAAAGTACTTGCTGAAGCAGAAAACAAAACCAAAAAGTTTGAAGATCGCTTTTGGTCTGGTGTAGACCTTAGTCGCTTGTACAGTGAAATTACTGCGCGTCAAACGGTAGACGGTTTAGAGGCGCTATTTAAAGACGGATTTAAAGAGTTCGCACGATTAAAGAAAAACAGCATCGGTACTGCTCAAGTATACCTTGAGGGAACACACCGTGCGATGCGCGTCCGTATGTCGCGAGAAGTTGAAGATCTAGAGCGTCACTTGAGCTTCTTAGCTTCGGTAGGCTCAATTAGCCCTTATATTGGTTTGTTCGGAACTGTATGGGGTATTATGAATGCGTTTTTGGCTTTGGGCGAAGTTCAACAGGCTACCCTTAACATGGTCGCTCCTGGTATTGCAGAAGCGCTTATCGCAACGGCAATGGGATTATTTGCCGCTATTCCTTCGGTTCTTGCTTACAACAGTTTTGCTCATCGCGTTGAAAAGCTAGAGGGCAGCTACATTAATTTTACCGAAGAATTTTCAAATATTTTACACCGCCAAGTTACGGCAAATGTAAATACTTCTAACGTAAATACCTCAGCATAAGGTCCACTATGAACGTAACTAGACGTCGCAGAAAACCCGTTGCTGAGATAAACGTAGTACCATACATAGATGTTATGTTGGTACTTCTTATCATCTTTATGGTAACTGCACCTTTGGTCACTCAAGGCGTTAAAGTTGACTTACCGCAGGCCAATGCCGAACCACTAGACGATGAAAGCAAGTCACCGATTGTTGCGTCAATCGATGAGCAAGGCCAGTACTTCGTTTCAACAGGTGAGCACAATGGTGACGAAGCAATGTCAGCACAAGATGTTGCAGTGATCGTTGCCGCACAATTGCAAATAGACCCTGAGACGCCGGTGGTGGTTAAAGCCGACCGCCGCATTCCTTATAACAATGTCATTGAGCTGATGGTGTTATTGCAACGTGCTGGCGCGCCATCTGTCGGTCTGATGACGGAGCCTAAGCAGTAATGATCAAGGCAAGTTACAAACCTTTCATTTTAAAATCACTTGGCTTACACGCCATATTTGGTGTCGTTTTGGTGTTGAGTTTTAATTTCACCCCGCCGATGAAAAAGCCAGAAAAGTCACCAGAGATTTCTGCTATTGATGCTGTGGTCATTGATGCAGCCGCATTAGAGCAGCAAGTTAATAAAATAAAGCAAGAAAAGGCCGCTCAAAAGGCCGCTGAAGAAAAGCGTGTGAGAGAGTTAGAAGAGCGTGCTAATAAGGCCAAAAATGAAATCAGCGCGTTGAGCAAAGAGCAAGAGCGTAACAAAAAAGCCGCCGAAGAGGCAAAACGAAAAGCCGCCGCAGAAAAGCGTAAAGCAGAGCAAGCTCGTCAAGAGCGATTAAAGCGTGAACAAGAAGCCGAACGAGCGAAAGCTGCAGCTAAAAAAGCCCAAGAGAAGAAAAAGGCTGAAGAGCGTGCTGCACTAGAAGCAAAGCGCAAAAAAGAAGCCGAAGAAAAAGCCGCTCTTGAAGCAAAACGCAAAAAAGAAGCTGAAATTGCCGCCGCTAGAAAAGCGGAAGCAGAGCGCAAAGCTCGAGAAAAAGCGGAGCGTGAAGCTGCAGAGCGTGCCAAAGCCGAACAATTGAGAAAAGAGCAGGAAGCCAAAGAAAAAGCGTTACAAGAAAAGATGCTTCAAGAACAACTTGCTCGCGAGCAAGATATCCGTCGTAAAGCCCGTCAAAAGGTAGTATTGACAGAAGTTCAAAAATACAAGGCTTTGATTACCTCTAAAATCCAACAAAATCTCATTGTTGATTCAAGCATGAAAGGTACATCTTGTCGTTTGAATATAAAATTAGCATCCAATGGATTTGTGACACAAGTGTCGGTACTATCCGGCCAAAATAATATTTGTAAAGCAGCTGAACGTGCCGTATTAAAAGCAGAAACGTTGCCGGTATCAAAAGAACAAGATGTATATCTACAATTGCGTGATATTAACCTAACCGTGGAGCCAGACCTCTAATGATTCGTAAATTTACCTTGCTGTTAGCCTTGGTCAGTCTGTTTTTCAGCTCGACCTCTCGTTCGGCATTAGAAATCGTCATCACTGAGGGCATTGATAGTGCTAGGCCGATTGCTATTGTTCCGTTTAAGTATGAAGGAACACGTGTTTTACCTTTAAATATCGCCGAAATTGTCGCTGCAGACTTAATGCGTAGTGGTAAGTTTAAGCCACTCAAAGTAGAAGAAATGCCTCAGTTGCCAAACAGTGACGATGAGGTTGACTATGCATCATGGGCATCGGTTGGTGCCGAGGCCGTGTTAGTCGGAACCATTAAAGATCACTCTGTTGATCGTTTTTTGGTGAGCTTTGAGCTTATTGATGTTCTGCGTGGTCAAATTACCGGCGGTACAGTTCAAGTATTGGTGGAAGGTAAATTAGTTGAAACTAAAGATCACATCTTAGACAACCGCCAAGTAGTCATTGGCGAGAGCCAGTTTAGACGTTACGCACATCGCATCAGTGATTTAGCATATGAAAAACTGACCGGTGAGCGCGGTGCGTTTTTAACAAAAATTGCATATGTGACGATCAACCACGGTGAAGAATATCCATACAAGCTCATTGTTGCTGATTATGATGGTGCTAATGAACAAGTCTTATTGCGTTCACGTGAACCTTTGATGTCGCCATCTTGGTCACCTGATGGGACAAAACTAAGTTATGTCACCTTCGAAAACAGCCGTTCGCAAATTTATGTGCAAGATATTTACACAGGTACGCGTCAATTACTTACATCATATGAAGGTATTAACGGTGCGCCTCAATGGTCACCAGATGGCAAAAAGTTAGCGCTTGTGCTATCTAAAGATGGTAACCCTGAGCTTTACGTTCTTGAGCTAACCAACAAGACATTGACTCGTCTTACACGCCATCGCGCTATTGACACCGAGCCAAGTTGGTCACCTGACGGCAAATTTATTGTGTTCAGCTCAGAACGGGGTGGTAATGCACAACTTTATAGCGTAAATTTAGACACTAAGCGTATAAAACGATTGACTTTTGATGGTGAAATGAACTTAGGAGGATCAATTACTCCTGATAATAATCACCTAATTATGGTAAATCGTACGCAAGGTAAGTATCACATAGCCAAAAAAGAGCTAGAGTCTGGAAACTTCCAAATCTTGACTAAAACAAGATTAGACGAAAGCCCAAGCATAGCTCCAAATGGCTCAATGATTATTTACAGTACTATGCACGGTAGTGGTCAGGTACTCGCTTTGGTTTCAATAGATGGTCGTTTTAAAGCGCGACTACCGGCTGCCAAAGGACAAGTTAAGTCACCGGCATGGTCGCCGTTCTTAAATTAAGAACAAATAAAGTTTAAAAAGCGTTGACCTTTCAGAGTGGTTTGCGCTTTTATATGTTTTACAACAACGTTTTGTGGAAAAAGGAAACTTAGAATGCAATTTAGCAAAATTAAAAAAGGTCTTCTGATCGCTATCCCAGCATTAGCTTTAACAGCTTGTGGCTCTAGCTCAGTTGTTAATGACGAGAGTGCAGCGGCAGCAACTAATTCTGCAACATCTGCAGAGACTTCAGGTGCGGCTCAAAATGCAGCGGCGGTTGAAGTAGCAACAGTTGAAAAAGCACAGACTGTTGAAGAAATGCAACAAGCTAAATTTGAAGCATTACGCCAAGAACAAACTGTTTACTTTGACTTTGATAAGTCAAAAGTTGACGCTAAGTACTTAGAGCTTCTTCAAGCACACGCTGACTACCTAATCAAAAACCCTAACCAAACAGTTATGGTTGAAGGTCACTGTGACGAGCGTGGTACGCCTGAGTACAACATCGCACTAGGTGAGCGTCGAGCTAAAGCTGTAGCACAATACCTACAAAACCTAGGTGTTATGCAAAGCCAAATCTCTACTGTTTCATACGGTGAAGAGAAGCCAGTAGATTTATCTCGCACTCAAGATGGTTTTGCTAAAAACCGTCGTGCGGTATTAGTTTACTAATAAAATATAAGAGACAGTCTATGAGATTATCTCTATTGGCCGTCTTATTCGTAGCGGGTGCCTCTAATGCAGATGCACCCGTTACTGATTTAAGCACTACAGGCCAGTTAAACGAACAAGTCACGCAGCTAAAGCGCCTTATTCAAGCCCGCGGTGCAGCCCAAGTTAACCTTCAGCAACAAATAAACGACCTTCAAGAGGAAGTTAGTGAGTTGCGAGGTGTAACTGAAGAGCACTCTTATAAGTTGGACCAAATTGTTGACCGCCAACGCGAACTCTATATTGAAATAGAGCGACGTCTTAGCAACCTTCAACAAGCTCCGGCACCAACTCAACCAGAAATCACTGAACAGCCGCTAGTACAAGAGTATGGTGGGTCACTAGGTGAAAACGAAGCGTACGACCAGGCCGTAAACCTGATCTTAAAGGAACGTCGTTATGACGACGCTATTCCAGCGTTTCAAAAGTTCATTGAGCAATTTCCAAGTTCAATCTATATTCCAAATGCCCATTATTGGTTAGGACAGTTGCAATTTAATAAAGCAAATTACAACGAAGCCAAAAAGCATTTTGGTGAAGTGATCAGTTCGTACCCGGACTCCACTAAACGCAGTGATGCATTATTAAAACAAGGGACCGTTTTACAAAAGTTGGGTGATACTGCCGCAGCGAAAAAATTGTTCCAACAAGTTATCGCTGAGTTTCCAGAATCCAACTCTGCAACATTAGCTAAGTCTAGATTGGTGAATTTAGGCTAGAAAAGTATGTTTTTTAACGCTTTTGTCTGTTTTTTGGGCGAAAGCGTTTATTTTTAAATTTTTTTAAAAATATGCTTGCACACAGAATTTAAATAAGTATTATATGCGCCCGCAGCAACGGAACGGCAAACGAACCGAAGCTGTGTGTAAAAGGTTTAAAGTGGGTCATTAGCTCAGTTGGTAGAGCAGTTGACTTTTAATCAATTGGTCGCTGGTTCGAATCCAGCATGACCCACCACTTTTACCTTCGATGTCTAACATCAGTTTTGTTTGATGGGTCATTAGCTCAGTTGGTAGAGCAGTTGACTTTTAATCAATTGGTCGCTGGTTCGAATCCAGCATGACCCACCATCAAACAAACGCTCCAATTTAAAGTGGGTCATTAGCTCAGTTGGTAGAGCAGTTGACTTTTAATCAATTGGTCGCTGGTTCGAATCCAGCATGACCCACCACTTTACTTTCTTCGTATATCTTATTCAATCTTACTATCATGACATTTGCGTTACATTTAACGTTTATTCACGTATAATCTCGCGCATTGAATTAACCTGTATTATTAGGCCTATGAACAGCATAGAACCCGTAATTAACACTGTTTCTACAGAATATCCGTTTCCGCCAAAGCCAGCGGTTTTGAGCGAACAAGAAAAGACTGAATACAAGCAGCGCATTAAGCAGCTGTTAAAAGAAAAAAACGCCGTATTGGTCGCTCACTATTACACAGATCCTGAAATTCAAGCATTGGCTGAAGAGACCGGTGGATGTGTTGCTGACTCATTAGAAATGGCGCGCTTTGGCAATCAACACGAAGCAGACACGTTGATCGTTGCAGGCGTTAAATTTATGGGTGAGACAGCAAAGATTCTCACTCCTGAAAAAACGGTCCTAATGCCAACTTTAGAAGCGACGTGTTCGTTAGATTTGGGTTGTCCGGCGGAAGAATTTACTAAATTCTGTGATCAGTACCCAGATCACAATGTCGTTGTTTACGCCAACACCTCTGCAGCGGTAAAAGCAAGAGCAGACTGGGTTGTGACGTCGAGTATCGCCCTTGAGGTTGTTGAGCATTTAGAAGCTGAAGGTAAACCTATCATTTGGGGTCCAGATCGTCACTTAGGTAGCTATATTCAAAAGCAAACAGGCGTCGACATGATCCTTTGGCAAGGTGAGTGTATCGTTCATGATGAATTTAGTGCAAAAGCCTTAAAAGACCTAAAAAATGTATATCCAAATGCAGCAGTTTTAGTCCATCCAGAGTCGCCAGCGTCAGTTGTCGAACTAGCAGATGCGGTAGGCTCTACTTCACAGTTAATTAATGCAGCCAACGAAATGGAAAACGATACGTTTATCGTTGCCACTGACCGCGGTATTTTTTACAAGATGCAACAATCAAACCCGGACAAGACCTTTATCGAAGCTCCAACGGCAGGTAACGGTGCAACCTGTAAGAGTTGTGCTCATTGCCCGTGGATGGCAATGAATGGCTTAAAGGCGATTGAGGAGGCTCTGACAGATGCAACGGGTCATGAGATCTTTGTTGACGAGACTTTAGCGGCTGAAGCGATGAAGCCTTTAACTAAGATGCTTAACTTTGCGGCACAAAACAAAGTTGCACTTAAAGGAAACGCGTAAACACTATGAGAACCGTTGAAATCGCAAAACAGCCTATTGAGTTACACAAGTTTCTTAAGTTTGAGGCCTTGGTAGGCAGTGGTGGCGAAGCAAAAATGGTGATCAGCGATGGTTTGGTCAAAGTAAATGGCCAAACCGAAACTCAACGTGGCAAAAAGCTAGTGACCGGTGACATCGTCGAGTTTATGGATGAGTCCTTTCAAATTGTTGAGCCTATCTTAGAGTAAAAGACGTAGGTAGATAGTACACTGAGCTAACTGAGTGCTCTGGTATACCCTGTTAACGCAATGGGGCTGCCAATATCACCGCTGAATGATGCATTAATAACAGATGGCATATTAATGTGACGCCCTTGATTAAAAGTGAGTTGATACTCACTTTTTTTGTTTGTAGTTATCCCCATAGACAGTGAGCTTTGTGAGTCTCTAATATAGCCAGCGTAAGCTGCTGCTGCCGCACCTGTTGCGGGATCTTCAATGACGCCTCCCGAAGCAAAAGCATTTCTAATATCGATAAACACCTGATTGTTTTTATCTTGTCGTGGTAAGGCAAGAATGATGGTGACTAAATCGTGTTCAAGCATTCGTTGTTTAACTGCATCAAAGTCATAATTCATGTTGTCCAGAGTGGCTTGATTTTTTAGCGTCAGCGCTAGGTGTTTTGAACCTCCATCAACAATTGCAGGTGCTAATGTGTGCCAATCTAAATCGTCGATACTGATGTTAAAGTCCTCTAGTATATTAATTAAGAGCTTGGGGAAGACACTTGGAGCTGTATTTTCTGTAGTTACGTCTTTAACCATACCAAAGAGCTCGTCTTGGCTTTTGGCGATAACTTGATGAGAAGTGGGCGGTGAAATTAGCGTGACAACTGTATCAGATTCTTTTTTGTCGAGGCGCAATCCAACTTGAGCGTGATTTAAGGTCAGTTGAAAAGTGACTTCTGTTGTACTGTTTTGACTCCAATACTTATCACCTAATGCAGCACCAAGTGCAATGGTTGCATGACCACAGAAGGGGACTTCACCTTCAGGACTAAAATACCGAACTCGATAAGCATTGGTTTGAGTCGCAATTGGAACTGCAAAGACGGTTTCTGAATAACCGACTTCTGCAGCAATGGCAATCATCTCATCGTCACTCGGAAACTCTTTGATTAATACAACACCCGCCGGGTTTCCCCCTTGGTAGCCATTTTCTGTAGGACTTGCAAATGCCGCTATTTTTTGAATATTCATTATGACCCTTTGATTTAATTACTGGTTTAATTACTGGGTTAGTTCCTCGTTTAATACGAGGTGGTTATCGCCATTTAACTGCTGCGGCATTGTGCTTCGTATTTTGTGCTATTTACTGCTGTAATTAAGTCAATATGTTGGTAGTATTTCCGATAAATCAAACTGGTAGGATGAGTTAAATGTCACAAGCAAACCCGGCACAATCAAAGCCAACTAAAACAATGGCTATATACAACAAGTTAAAAAATTGGCCGATGGGTAAAAAAATCTTTTCGAAACTAATTTGTAATATGGCGCCATATTTTGGAACCATCAAACCTATCGTCGAAGAAGTAAAACTTAATGAATGCAGCGTATTGATTAAAAAAGGTAAACGCGTCCACAACCATATCAAAACAGTCCATGTGATTGCGATTGCTAATGGCCTTGAAATGGCGATGGGCGTTATGGCTGAAGCATCTATTCCAAGCCACTTACGTTGGATCCCAAAAGGCATGACGCTAGATTACACGGCCAAAGCAGGTACCGACATTCGTTGTGTGGCTAAAGTTGATCCATTAGCGTGGAAACCTGGAGACATGCCTGTTGAAGTAAAGGCCTATGACACCCAAGGTACGGTAGTAGTAGAGGGTTTTATCAACTTGTGGATTTCGGAAAAGCCTGCACGTAAATAATACATAGTTTAGGTAGCGCTCAATTATCAGACACTTGATTTGGGTTTGATTAGCTTGCGCTTGCCTAACTCCTACAAAATGAATAGACTAGCAGCGCTTTTGACGATAATTCCAAAAGCATTTGCGGAGAGGTGGCTGAGTGGCTGAAGGCGCACGCCTGGAAAGTGTGTTTAGGTTAACCCCTAACGAGGGTTCGAATCCCTCTCTCTCCGCCAGCATTGAACAAACCCAGCACTTGTGCTGGGTTTTTTAATGCTCGGAGATTAGGAGGGTGAGAAGCCTCGTCCAGGGTTCGACTAAAACGTCGGGAACGTTTTAGAACGCCTTTAGGCGGCCCGAAGGGTGGAGGGCAGGAGCCCGACATAATCCCTCTCTCTCCGCCAGCATATTTCTTGTTACAAGAGAAAAACCCAGCACTTGTGCCGGGTTTTTTAATGCTCGCTTCAAATAGCCCCAACTTCGGTCATTGCTTAAACCCCTTAAGTGTCGTATAAAATATGAACAGTTACATACTGGCACACTGATAAACGCAGACACGGATCCAAAGAGATTAAACCAAACACAATAGGGCAAAAGCACAAAATGATCGGCATTGAAGAGCATATAGGTCCATGTCATAGCGAACACTCTCCAGAAACATGCGTGTGTGGTCGTCCTAGTCGTGCGGTGCAAGTGACTAAGTTTGCAACCATTTTTTCGTTTTCTCTTTTTATTACAGAGCGAAAGCTTGCGTATCGATGTTTTAGCTGTAATAGGCTCAAACAAACAGACATGTCTATATCGGGAATAAATGATGGGCTAGGTAAACTTGTATTTGGTTGGGGCCAACTCTTGTTACTAATAGGCATGTTAACTTTAGGTTATAACTTTGCTTATCCTAATGACCAAAGGTTAAGAGAGGCGCCACGAGTTGGTGATATATTGGTGGTAAACTTATTTGAAATTACTCGTGAACCAAAAGACCAACCGCACCCATATACATTAGCCAAAATTACCAAGGTCGAAGATGATGAAGTGCAACTTCAAGTTGGTCGGTGGCAGTATTTACGAGAGTTCGCTACGTTTAAGGATATGTTGAGTCGTCAGGACTTAATGTCGAGCTATTTTTCTAATCGCAACATTCAAGTGTCCCAATTACTCCTTGGTGAAACCCAAGCAGTGCGTTCTATTCGTCGTCGTCATTCGTTTTTTGATTTAGACGAAATCCACGAAAGCTTGTTTTTTCAGACCAAAGTACAACAAGCACCTTCAATTGATTAGTGGATAAAGATTGTCAGTTAGCTAACCATAGACATATAAAAGTATCGTATTAAAATACCCGCTCTTTTAACCACCTTCAAAGCAGTTATTAATGAAATTAGAGTCTATAGACAAATCCGTTTACCGCTCCCATTTAAACCGAATTTTGTGGGTCAGTATTGTGGCTTTTGCCAGTATGTCGTTGTTGATCTCACAAGTGACAATCTATTTGTTTACTGACCGCGAAGGAACACACTTTTGGCTGAATGTGATGGGGGTTGTTGTTTCCATGATCATCATTGGTTCTGTGTTTAATCGGATCAAATCTCACCCTTATTTTTATGAAGTGTATTACGTATGGCGACTAAAACAGCAGATTAATTACATTATTCGAAAGAATAAAGCACTAGAACAAGCCGTTGAACAGGACGATGTGCAGGCTATTACAATCATGGCATTTTATTATAAAGCCTGTGAGCAACTGTACACCTTGGACGATAATACAATCACCATGAGTGCTCTGAATAAAAAGTCTAATGCGCTACAAGAAAAGATCGATGCGCTCAACCAGTCTATTGATATATCAGATTACAGTGTTGATATGTTAAAAGCGTACTAGATTAATACGCGAGCGCTTTATGATTAGGGTTTTGAGGTTCGTGACGGCGCAATAATCTCATCGATTTTTTGCTGTGCGTTGATCAATGCTTGCTTCGTTGATATTTCGTTGAGCAAGCTTTTGTGTATTTGAAAGCCTACGTGAAAACCGATGGTTGGAAAATAAATCGTATCTGCGTATTGACGGCCAATCGTTGAATCGAACTCTGGCACTTGATATCCATTTATCAATCGGTACTCAATCAATGACTGACTAAATCCTTGTAGTGCTCCGTTGTTTCTATAATCAGAGTGCCTCACACCTGGTGGGGTTAAATACGCATGTTCTACGCCGGACTTTTGTTTTGCCATAAATTGGATAAAAGACTCGGCCAGTTTGGGGTTAGTACTTGAATTAGGAATAGCAAAATTCCATGACCAAAACCACCTCGCACCATCATACTGGTTGACTATAGGTACATCAGCAATAGCAAATTTATCGGATATAACCGAAACATTTGGGTTCAGAAAGTATGAAGACAGGTTAGAGGCATCAATCAAAAAAGCGAGTTTTCCTTCAGCAAATAGTTTCTGGTTGTCTTGCCAACCGAGATCTTTCAGTTCATTAGGGCCGTACTTTTGTAACAAGCGCTTGTACAAATTAACCGCTTCAAGCCACTCTTGAGTAACGACGTTTATTTTTCCTTCGCTGTTTGTCCAACTTCCACCAAACGTATTAACCAAAATAGAGATCAATGCCATATTTTGACCCCAGCCCGGTCGGGTTCGAAGGCCAATTCCAAACTGACCTTTGTCTGGTTGATGTAGCTTTTCCAATAGAGGAAACATAGATTGATAGGTGAGTTTATCTGGCAGCGTTAGACCGTTTTTTTTCATTAGGTCTTTGCGATAAAATAGCACAGTGGTTTCGCCCGTAAATGGCATGGCATATAAGGTATTTTTGATTTTTATGGTCTTTTTGTGGTTGTCGAATAGGTCATCAAAGGCAGTGCGCATGAGGTTGATATTTATTGGTAAAAACCAGCCTTGTTCTAACCAATTAGAAAGCTCAAACGGTCCGATTAACACAATATCGAATTCTTGTTTATTAAGGGCAAAATTACCTAATAATCGGTCTCTTAAAACATTTTCTTCAAAAACTCGCCAAATTACTTCGATATTAGGGTTGGCTTGTTCAAATAGCCGACTGTATTGCTGACCTGCAGAAATGGCATTGATGTCAGGGGCTGCAATGACAATTTGTTGCTTGTTTGGAGTTGTCGGTCTAGGCGTAAAAATACCATAATTCTCTAATATTTTGGTGAGAGTTCCATCGTTTTTGAGCTCATTTAACGCGGCGTTAAATTCTTTGATCAGAGACTCTGCAGATGGGTAATAGGTAGAGATTGCAAAGTGGTGTGGACTATTAAAACTGAAATTAGGATCAAATATTACTTTGCCCACTAACTCTGGATGTTCTTGAACAATCATATCGATAGCACTAAATCGGTCGATAAACACGGCGTCGATACGACCTTTTGCCAATAACCCCATGAGACTGTTGTAGTTGTTAGCAAAAGTGAACTCAAAGTCTTTTTCAACATTTAGGCTATCTGGTATAGATTCTCCTCTTATTAACCCAATCCGAACGTATCGATTGGACAGAGATGGCGCGTTGACCTTTTTTAATAAACCGACTTCACCACTTGGTATGGGTATAGAATACAACAACGTATCATCTTGAAAGTTAGAGCGGCGTACAGGAAAGGCTCCCATAACCTGTTTCGAACTCATTAAATGTAGTGCTCTGGCACCTGGGTAACTGTTTATGGTTGTTGTCCAGTTTAATCGATGCGCCACAACATCTATGACTTCGCGAAAGTACTCTTGTTGGGTGTTGAGAACTAGGGAATCTGTGGGCTTTATCTCTGCAAGACTAATGTGATGATTTTTTGCCGTTTGGCTTGGGAGCTTTGCAATTGATTGTGGGCTATTGAGAATAGTCGCACTAGCTAACAATAGATAGCTTAATAAAAATCCGCCTTTTATCAGTTTCATTAATCTTTGCTTGCCCCCAACTGAACGATATAAAGTGGCTCATTTGTGCCTTTAATGGGTAATACGTGTGGCCAAAAAAGGTATTTAAAACCAGTTATTTAAAGTTATGGTTTAACCATAGTCCAGGTTTTTCAGTTCGCAACTCTCAAATTGTTAAAGACGCACCGCCTAGCATGTCATTGCGTTCAAGAATCGAGACGACTGCTGGGTGTTTAATCTTACGCTCAGTTGAAATCATATAAAAATATTCTTGTATTTCATCCGTTTGTCCTATTAATACAACATCGTAATTCTCCAAAACATGGCGCTCGATATTAGACGGTGTTGTAAAAACCCCATAGCCGGCTTGACCAAACAGCTTACATAGGGCGCTGTCGTCAAATTCTGCATTGATATTGGCGTTGAGTTTGTTTGATTCAAGCCAGGACAAAAGGCTATGTTTGAGTCTGGATTGGTCACCAGGTAACAGTAACATCAAGTCATTGAGGCATTCGGGAAAAGGGCGTTGGACTTTGTCTATTTCGGAACGTGCGATATAAAATGACATACCACATGATGCTATTTTATGGCTGTAAGCTTTTATATTTACATTGTTGGGAATGGGTTGGTCGGCAATGATCAAATCCAGTTTGTTCATCGCCATGTCGGCCAGTAATTGCTCCAAACGTCCCTCATGGCAATTTAGTTTCATATCCAATTCGAAAGCCATAACGGGTTTTAAAAATTCATACGAAAAGACTTTTGGGATCACATCGGTAATGCCAACATCGAAGGTCATTCGTTTGTGTATCGTATTCGGTTCGATACTTTGAATTAACTCATTGCCTAACTTAAATATATCTTCCGCATAGCTAAATACTTTTTTTCCATTATCGCTAAGAATTAGGCGCTTGCCTTTTCGTTCAAAAAGGGCCAATCCAAGTTGCTCTTCAAGAGTGGTGATTTGACCACTTATGGTCTGAGGAGTGAGATGCAGGTGTTTACAAGCTTCAGTGATCGTCCCTTCGCGTGCAACGACATAAAAATAGTATAAGTGGTTATAATTCAACTGCCTCATTGTGACCTCTTGTTTGTCATAAGCCCTAATTTCATCATAAAGAGTGTAATCTATTTCGGTAATTTCGAAAACAAAACCTGTTTTATTCGAATTTTAACCTGGGCACATCATGCGTATAACTCTCACAACAGTGTTCGAGTGAGAGTGTAAAAATGACAAAACGAATATTTCGCCAAATGGCACAACAAGGAATACTCGGTGGTTTTTTGTTAGTGACTGCGGCGTTACTGGCCATGTTGATTGCAAATTCATTTTTGAAAGATGGCTACAACGGTTTTCTTAATTTACCCGTGGTCGTGCAAATCGGGGCCTTTTCAATAGAAAAGCCACTACTGCTTTGGATTAACGATGGGTTGATGGCAATTTTCTTTTTCTTAGTGGGCCTAGAGGTAAAAAGAGAAATATTGGCGGGGCACCTATCGTCGATAGATAAAATTGCATTGCCCGCCATTGGTGCGTTGGCTGGCATTGCTATTCCCGCTTTATTTTATTTAGGTTTTAACCAAGGGGATCCGGTTGCTATGAGTGGCTGGGCGGTACCGAGTGCAACTGACATTGCTTTTGCGTTGGGCGTGTTTGCCTTATTTGCTTCACGAGTTCCAGTAAGCCTAAAGCTATTTTTATTAGCGGTCGCTATTTTTGACGATATAGGCGCGATATTGATCATTGCTCTGTTTTACTCTCAAGACTTATCAGTACTGTCTTTGATAGTTGCGGGCATGGGTTTGACGATTCTATTTGTTTTAAACCGATTGAAGGTTCCTTACCAAGCTGCCTATATCTTGGTGGGCATTATTGTTTGGGCAGCAGTTCTTAAATCAGGTGTGCATGCAACACTGGCCGGTTTTGCACTGGCGATGTTTATCCCGCTTGAAGTCAAAACGGAAGATGGCAACCCAATGCTAAGCAATATGGAGCACGGTGTAGAGCCATGGGTCGCGTATCTTATTTTGCCCTTATTTGCTTTTGCTAATGCCGGAGTGGACTTATCAAACGTTGGACTAAGCGCCTTATTTGACCCAGTGACACTTGGGATCATTGCTGGATTATTCGTTGGTAAACAGTTGGGGATTTTTGGTTGTTGTTGGCTAGCGATAAAAGCGGGCTGGGCCAAGTTACCAGAAGGAGCTAATTGGGCACAGTTTTATGGCGTGTGTGCCTTGTGTGGTATTGGCTTCACCATGAGTTTATTCATCGGCTCGTTAGCATTTGAAACGGCGGAACCAAGTTATTTTGCCAAAGTGAAATTAGGGGTGTTAGTTGCGTCACTCCTATCTGCAGTCGTTGGCGCGTTATTGATCCACTCGTCATCTAAGGCACGAAGATCAGTAATTCACGCAGCTTCTCAGTCTTAACCACCTTTAATTAGAGGCGACAAACGACATGAACAATCAAAATAAAAGAATATCGACAAAAAGCTTGATGCTATTAACCCCGATTTTTTTAGCTGGAAGTTTATTTTCTCAAGCTATTGCAGCAAAAGGAAAAAACGCTTTGAGCGAACAGTGCATGCAGGATGTTAATTCGGCAGTTTGTGAGGCATACCTTACAGGATTAGTCGAAGGCTACGTCAAAAGTAAAAAGAAATACACTTCGTCAGAACCGGCTCCCAACAATGAGTTTTTGAAGCGCGTTTATGCTAGTCGAGTGAGCAACGAACATCTTGATTCGATCAAACCTGAGCCTGCTTGTTTGCCCGAGGTTGTTAACAAACAAGAACTAGTCACGAGTTTAATGAGCAAGGCTAAATTTGCTGAAAAGCCCATTGACCAAGTGCTATACGACGAATTACAGCGTCGATATGGCTGTTAACTGAAGATCACTTCTCCAACCAAAGCTTGCCCGCCTCTCGTCTAAAAACGATTGGCGGGCTTTTTTGTCTCGGTTTATTTATTTTGCCAGGCGTTCATTCCGCCATTGACAGAGTAGACGTTTTCGAAGCCCATTCGTTGTAAGGATTCAGTAGCAAGTGCTGAGCGACCGCCGGCTTGGCATATAAGGTAAATATCATAGTCAGCCAAAGCTTGTAGCGCTTCTTTAGGAGAGTCGTAGTTTTGTACTGCTGGATGCTGGTGGATTTTCATTTCTAATACACCACGAGGCATAGAAACCGCAGAATCAATGTGGCCTTGGCCAAACTCACCTGGCTCGCGTACGTCAATTAATAGCGCATTATCTTGTTCTAATTTGGCTGGTAACTCATCAATTGAAATGGTCTTGATGTTGGGCATAATTTGCTGAACAAGTTCTGGACAGGTTTTCATAAACACCTCTTATTTATTGTTTTCGATAGATTAATAAGTATGCAATATCGAATATGTTATTTGGCAACATTCTAAATTAGTCATTGCTAATATTCTAGGATGAAAATGACAAAAAAGCTGGCCTTATGATAGACCAGCTTTAATGCAGTTGTTGACGATCAACGACCGAGGTTTCAGTTGCTAAACGTCAAAACGATCGGCGTTCATCACCTTGACCCAAGCGGCAATAAAGTCCGTGACAAACTTTTCTTTCGCGTCATCCTGAGCGTAAACTTCTGCAAGTGCACGTAGCTCTGAATTAGAGCCAAAGATCAGATCAACTCGAGTTGCAGTCCACTTCTGTTCGCCCGTCCTACGATCTAACCCCTCAAACGTTTTACTACTTTGGTCAGTTGGCTGCCACTTGATGTCCATATCCATTAAGTTAACAAAAAAGTCATTGCTCAGTTGCCCAGGGTTATCCGTTAATACCCCGTGACGCTCGCCATTGTGATTGAGATCCATGGCACGCATGCCACCGATTAAAACCGTCATCTCTGGAGCGGTAAGGCCCATAAGTTGGGCTTTGTCCACTAATAGCTCTTCAGCAGAAGGGGTGTAGTCTTTCTTGAGGTAGTTACGGAAGCCGTCGGCGTAAGGCTCTAATACGTCAAAAGAGTCACAATCTGTTTGTTCTTCTAGTGCATCTACCCGACCTGGCGTAAAGGGCACGTCAACATTAAAACCCGCTGACTTGGCGGCTTTTTCTATAGCTACAGAGCCACCGAGTACAATAAGGTCGGCCAACGAAACTTGCTTGTTACCTGCAGCACTGTCATTAAATTGTTGCTGTACTTTCGATAATGCAACAAGTACTTTTTCCAACTGTTCCGGTTGGTTTACCGGCCAACTTTTTTGTGGTTCAAATCGAATTCGCGCACCGTTTGCACCTCCGCGAAAATCCGATGCGCGGAAGGTAGCTGCAGATGACCAGGCAGTATATGCGAGCTCTTGTTGACTCAAACCTGTTTCATTAATTGCTTTTTTCAACGTATCTATGTCTGCCGAGTTGATTAAATCAAAGTCACGGACAGGTAACGGATCCTGCCATAATAAATCTTCAGCGGGTACTTCTGGTCCTAAATAACGTGACTTTGGTCCCATGTCACGATGGGTTAATTTGAACCAAGCGCGCGCGAACGCATCAGCAAATTCGTCTGGGTTTGCTAAAAAGTGTTCACAGATCTTGCGATATTCTGGGTCTTCTTTCATCGCAATATCGGCGGTACTCATCATCAGCCCAACTTTGGTGTTTGGGTCTTCAGCATCAGGTGCCATGTGTTCTTCTTTTAGATCTTTAGGCACCCATTGATGCTTTCCGGCAGGACTTTTTGAAAGTTCCCATTCATAGCCAAGTAGGAGTTCTAGATAGGTCATATCCCACTTCGTCGGCGTGTAAGTCCATGCACCTTCTAAACCGCTGGTAATGGTGTCACGACCTTTACCGCTTTTATAATCGCTGGTCCAGCCAAAACCCATTTCTTCTATCGGAGCTGATTCAGGGTCTGGACCCATATGTGACTCTGGGCCCGCTCCGTGAGTTTTACCGAAGGTGTGGCCACCAGCAGTGAGGGCGACCGTTTCGTAATCGTTCATAGCCATACGGCCGAACGTCTCTCTAATGTCACGAGCGGAACCCAAAGGATCTGGATTGGCGTCAGGGCCTTCCGGGTTAACATAAATTAGGCCGTGTTGAACAGCCGCTAACGGTAGCTCCAGCTCGCGGTCATCAAAGTATCGTTCGTTATCAAGCCAAGTTGTTTCGGCGCCCCAATAAATATCTTCTTCTGGCTCCCATATATCTTCGCGACCACCAGCAAATCCAAAAGTTTTAAGCCCCATTGATTCGAGGGCAACGTTCCCGGTAAGAATAAACAAATCGGCCCAACTTAGCTTGTTGCCGTATTTTTGCTTAATCGGCCAAAGTAAACGTCGGGCTTTGTCTAGGTTTCCATTGTCTGGCCAACTATTAATCGGCGCAAATCGTTGATTGCCAGTGTTTGAACCACCACGCCCATCTCCTTCGCGATAGGTACCTGCCGCGTGCCAAGACATTCGGATCATAAACGGCCCATAATGACCATAGTCAGCGGGCCACCAATCTTTAGAGTCGGTCATTAGGTTTTCTAAATCTTTTTTTACCGCTGCTAAATCAAGTTGATTGAATGCGGCTTTGTAATCAAAATCGTCGCCAAGAGGGTTAGATTTTTTGTCATTGAGACGCAGTATTCTTAAATTGAGTTGATTGGGCCACCAGTCGCTATTAGTTGTACCAGGTCCCTTTTTTAAGGTGTTAGAACCGTGCATGACCGGGCATTGGCTCGGGTTGTGTTGTTTATCAGTAGAATTCGACATGACATCTCCAATATCAGGTTGATTACAAATCCGTGCTAAAAAGCATAGACAGTTATTGAAGATTTCGACAATTTGAAATCAAGAAGATATCCTTCGAAAAAACCGAACATGCTACACTTTTAATGTTCGAGCTCAGTGAGTTAATTTGGTTCTAACACTCGTAATATAAAACAGGAGTCTCATTTTAGTGCTACAAAATATCCCTAATCCTTCCTCGGTTTTGTCTAACGTTTTAAATAAGCACAGAGCAAAGTATTTAGAAGGTAAAACGGCAAATTACATTCCAGCCTTAGCGCAGGTCAACCCGAGTTTGGCAGGTGTTGCGATTGCGACTATTGATGGTGATGTGGTGGGAGCTGGAGATAGTCGAGTACCATTTTCAATTCAAAGTGTGTCAAAGATATTTGGCTTGGTAATGGCAATGAACCGACTCGGTGATGATTTGTGGCAGCGAGTGCATATGGAGCCGTCGGGTCAGGCTTTTAACTCGATTATTCAATTAGAATGGGAAAAAGGTATTCCTCGTAACCCGGTCATTAATGCTGGTGCGTTACTGGTCGCAGATGTATTGGTCAGTCATTATTCTGCAAGTAAACTCGCAGTACTTAACTATGTTCGACGGTTAGCCGACGACGAAAGTGTGTTTATAGACAATGCGGTATTCGAATCTGAGTTGAAACACGGCAGCAGAAACGCGGCTTTGACCTATTTGATGAAGAGCTTTGATAATATCGAAGCGTCAGTTCCTGAAGTGCTAGATCACTATTTCACACAATGTGCTATTACCATGTCATGTGAGCAGTTGGCCAAAAGCATGTTGTTTTTGGCCAATAAAGGCAAAAACCCCTGTACGGGTGAGCGAGTATGCAGTAAAAAAGATGCCCATAGGATCAACGCAATTTTATCTACTAGTGGTATGTACGATCAATCTGGCGAGTTTGCGTTTTCAGTTGGCTTGCCAGCCAAAAGTGGGGTCGGTGGTGCCATTGTTGCTATCGTCCCTAATTATGGTGTTATCTGTGCTTGGTCGCCGCCACTGAATGGCTTTGGTAATTCTGTGGTAGGCAAACATATAATTGCCGATTTGGCAGAAGAGCTTGGCTTGTCTATATACTAAAACATTAGATCAAACATAAGTGGTTATGAGTAAATAAGGAGATGGTATGACTCAAGTATTTGTCGAAGACATAATGTCAAAACCTGTCGTAACGGTAGAAATGGACGACACCTTACAGACGGCAAATGATATTTTTAGTCACACTCATTTTCATCACTTGTTGGTGGTAGATAAAGGCGTGCTGGTGGGGGTAATTTCAGACCGTGATGTTCTAAAAGCCTTGAGCCCTAATATAGATACAGCGGCAGAAAAGCCAACAGATCGGGCGACCCTTAACAAGCGAGCTCATCAAATTATGAGTCGTCATCCCATTACACTCAAAGCAAAAGATCGGATAAAACGGGTAGTAGAAATTTTTGACGATAATCGAATTTCTTGTATCCCAATCGTCGATGAAAATCACAAACCCGTCGGCATTGTATCTTGGCGAGACATTATTAAAACGATTCGCGCTCGTTACCAATGACCTGTTACTTAAACAGGCGTTTGTATAACAAACCGATGAGCAAGCCAATTAAAGTCGCATTTAGTCCGATGAATGTAACTCCCGAGAGAGTGATAACAAAAGTGAATAATGCGGCTTCGCGGTCGGCTTCGGTTTGAAACGCCGTTTGTAAACACATCACTAAAGTACCCAATAGCGCAAAGCCAGCTAAAATCACTCCAACATAACTCGGTAACGCCACAAAGATATCAACGACAAGCGGTGCCCAAAGCCCTGCGATGATGTAAAACACGCCCGCCCAGATTGCCGCTAGGTATCGTTTGTCTTTGTTTTTATCGACGTCCTCATTAAGAACAAGGGCCGCTGAAATCGCCGCTAGATTAACTGCAAACACTCCAAACGGTGCAAAACCAGCAGTAGCAGCGCCGGTTGAAGTTAAAATAGGTTTAACGCTAGGCTGATAACCAAAGCTTTTGATCATTGAAATACCCGGCAGATTTTGCGAAAGCATACTGACTAAGTACAGTGGCAGACTGATATTTAAGATGGCCATCAAATCAAACTCAGGAGTAAGCCATTTAGCTGAGCTTATAGATAGATTCAACGAGGTAGAGTCAAATGCACCGGCGATAATTGCACTGCTAATACCAACTACAACCAATGCGAGCATAGTGTACTTTGGAGCAAGGCGTTTAGTTGCAATATATGCAATTAACATAGCGATAAACACGACAGACTCTGTCGCTAGCATTGCAAAAGCATCAACACAAAACGGTAAAACAATCGCACCTAACATTGCCGCAGCCAAGGCTGGAGGAACACGCTCTAACGCCGAAACAATAGGTTTGATGAATCCGGTGGCCATGATCATTAAGCCCGTTACAACAAACGCGCCTAATGCCGTTGTTACCGTGTAGTCACCCAAAATCAGGATGAGCATAGCAGCACCTGGCGTAGACCAAGCGGTTAATACAGGTTGTTTATAAAACCAAGACAGGGCAATCGAGCTTACCCCCATGACTAATCCTAGAGCAAACATCCAGTGAGTAATGAGTTCGGTTGAAGCACCTGCAGCCGAAGCGGCTTGAATAATGATGATCACTGAGCTGGCATAACCTATTAGCACAGCAGTAAAACCAGCTAACAAGTGATTAATAGAAAACAAAGAACGCAGATTTTGCAAAACAAGTACCTCATATAACAAGGTGTAAGAATATCCTACTGTGCTACTTAACAACACGTTAATTGCGAAAAAGTTCCAGGTATGAACGTAAAGAAATGTAAATAATAATACAAATGAGAGTGATTCTCATTTACATGTTTTGTTTTGTGATCCATAATCGCCGCCATTATTCACCCCCTTGCTTTTAAGTAATTGCATTTAAAAGCGGTAAATCAAATGGAACAACGATGGCACACAAAAAAACAAACAAAACAGAAAGGGCAGAAACCAGCAATAAAAACACACTACCTGGCTTGAGCGCACCTGCGTTAATGACCTCAATTGCGTTGGGCTCGACCGCCTTGTTTACGCAAGGTGTATTCGCAGCGGAAACTAATCAAGTTGATTGTCAAAAGTCAGCAACACAGCAGTCGATAACGCAAGAGTGTGAAACAAAAAAAAGCACAAAAGCGGATGAAGAAATCGAACACATTAAAGTACACGGTGTTCGTCATTCTATTTATCACTTTGATAAGTCTGGTGACAAGCGTCGTGTCAACGACTTAATAGAAACGCCACAAGTCATTAATGTATTGACTCAAGACCAAATCAGCGACTCTGGCCGTTCTGATTTAAGCGAGATCTTATCGGCGCAATCAGGTGTGACTCTTGGTACCGGTGAAAATGGTAATGCATTTGGTGACCGCTATATCATTCGTGGTCACGAAGCTCGTAGCGACGTGTTTGTTGATGGTCTTCGCGACCCAGGTATGACGACTCGTGAGAGTTTTGCCACAGAGCGCGTTGAAATTACCAAAGGTCCTAGCTCAACATTTGCCGGCCGTGGTTCTTCAGGTGGTGCGGTAAACAGCGTTACTAAAAAGGCATCAACTTCCTATGACTTTGGTCGTGTCGATGCATCATTTGGTACCGATGACTACACGCGTTTTACGGCTGACTACAACAAGTCTGTGTCAGATCAAACGGCGGTTCGAGTTAACGCGCTTATTGCTGATGAAACAAAGCCGGGTCGTGATAGCATAGAACGCGAACGCCAAGGCCTACAGTTGTCAGCAACACATTTAGCAACGGACAAGCTTTCACTAACGGCAGATTATTACTTCCTAAACGCTGAAGATCGCCCTGATTTAGGTAGCTACTATGACCGTGATGCCCAGTATCCAATTGAAGGTATTCCGGTTTATGCCCAAGACGAAGATTTCCAAAACTCAGAAGTCTCTACCTTTACATTACGTGCCGACTACCAAATTGACGAAGACACACTGTTCTACAATACGACCCGTTTTGGTAAAACAGAAAATGGCTATATCACCACAGGTGTAAGAGGCACAACTCGTGATGTGAGCGATCCAGTTGCACCAGGTGCAGATACATTGTCAATGAGTACTCATCAAGGCTGGCAAGATGTTGAGTATTTTGCGACTCAATTTAACTTTATCAAGTCGGTTAATTTAGCTGGTCTTAATCATAAGTTTGTTGCTGGTGTCGAATATACAGATGAATCAGTCGACAACGGTGTCTATGATATTGAATACGCAAATCCAACCAATTGTTTGGTGGGTGGTCGTCGTGGCGTGTCAGGTGCTTATTGTATTCTAGATGGAGCGGGTAACCAATTAGACAATATTGGTAGCCTCATGGGACGCACATATGAGCGCGGTATTGCAGATGCACAGTTCAGTATTAATACCTTCTCAGCTTACATCATGGATACCATCAAAATTAATGACAAAACCCAAATTTTCTTAGGTTTGCGTCAAGACAGCTTTGATTACACCAATGATGTTGTCAGCCGTGGTAATGAACTGGCGTTTGATTACTCAGACGACATGTACAACGGTCACGCTGGTATTCTTTACGACATCGCTGAAAACGGTAATGTTTACCTAAACTACAGTACCGCTACTAACATCAATGGCGGTGAGTCTGACTTAGGTGCGAACTGTGGTTATGGTGGTTTGTGTGGTGATCCTGACCAAGTTAAACAGTCTGATCCTGAGTTAGTTGAAAACATAGAATTAGGCACCAAATGGCAATTCTTTGACGAAAAACTAATGGCTACGGCGGCACTTTTCCAAATGACCAAAGACGATGTGATGGAAAGTGTAGGTAATGATTACTCATCACTTGGCACCTTGAACACAGGTAAAAACCGCGTTAAAGGTCTCGAGCTTGGCTTAGCGGGTGACATTAACGACACATTAAGCATGCAAGCATCTGCGACGGTAATGGATTCTGAAGTACTCGAGTCTTTTAATGAAGAAAATGAAGGCTTAGCACTATCAAACTTTGCTGAAAAGAGCTGGTACATTCAATTGCGTTATCAACCAAATGAAACGTGGGCGTTTGGTGGTGACTACTCAGGTCAGTCTGAGATGTACGGTGGTCAGCCGGACACAGCAGCTGGTTACAACGCAGAGACGGGTCAATACAGCATCATCGTACCAAGTTATCAAGTCCTTAACCTATTTGCTAACTACAACGCGACAGAAGATTTAACCTTGCGCGTTAATGTGGGCAATGCGCTAGACAAAGAATATTGGACGGCTGCATACCGCTCAGGTTCGTTCATGTACCTAGGTGATGCACGTACGGTACGCTTTACTGTAAACTACCAATTCTAATTTAGACTAGACATATTAAGGGCAAACTATGGTTGTTGTTGAGCAGTTACTGTCAGAATCTGACGTAGCCATTTATCTTGAAAACCTTGCAAAGGCGAGTTGGGATAATGGTACGCAAACCGCGATGGGAATGGCTGCATCTGTAAAGAACAACCATCAAGCAAACCCAGAAGATGATATCGTTCGCCAATTGGCGAACGATGTTCTAGCCCGAATTGGCTCGACGGCTAAGTTTGTATCGTCCGCTTTGCCTCATAAAATTTTCCCTCCGTGTTTTAATCGCTACACCGAGTCCGAACACTACGGGTTTCACGTCGATGCTGCCATTATGCGAATGCCGTCTATAAATGGTATATCGAATAATGAAGTACTTCGAAGTGATGTGTC
Organism: Psychrosphaera ytuae; assembly: GCF_017638545.1. Lineage (NCBI taxonomy): Bacteria > Pseudomonadati > Pseudomonadota > Gammaproteobacteria > Alteromonadales > Pseudoalteromonadaceae > Psychrosphaera > Psychrosphaera ytuae. The sequence goes on along the minus strand of NZ_CP072110.1, from coordinate 964,738 downwards.
GATGACGTTATTTTTGTCGAACCCCGATGAGTATGAAGGGGGCGAACTAATAATTAAAACAGAGTTTGGCGAACAAACTGTCAAATTACCCGCCGGATATGCAGTTATGTATCCGTCTAGTAGCCTGCATCGAGTAACACCAGTGACTAAAGGGACTCGAATTGCCGCAATAACTTGGCTGCAAAGTATGGTTAGTGATGTGACGACAAGGCAGTCGTTGTATAACTTAGACCAAACAATTCAAGCCTTGATAGCAGAAGGTAATACTTCAAGAGAACATCTTGATAACTTACACCATGTTTATCACAATTTAGTCAGGCAACACGCACAGGTAGGATAGTGGTTAGGTTGTATTAAAGTCTATTAACATTAAAAAAGGAGTAACTGTGTTACTCCTTTTTGTTTACTTGTTCGTCGACTCTTGTTGAATTAACTAAACAGATACGGCTTAAGGTCATCAATGTTCTGTACTATGACTTGTTGTGCTTTTGGATCTGCGTGTATTGAATGTCCATCAATCCGCAGTTCTTGCAACAAATATCCAAGTAGACAAGCGCGAACTTCGATCTCTAGCTTACCTTTTTTCATACTGTAGTCGTGCTCAATAACAAACTGCTGTTCAGCGCTCAGACGCTGATCTGGTGTAATAACCGCAGTGACTTTAGTGTTCCAAAGTTTGTCGTGCTCACGCTTAAACTGGGCAGTGCCACGCTCTTTTTCTGGCTTACCAAAAAATCTTGTCAGTACAAAATCCCTGAACTCCTGATTTTTCTCGCAGTAAGCTCGTACGTGCCAACGATTCGCTGCATATACAATAGAATGCGGACAGATCACTCGGCCATCAGGCTGTGGATCGTTCACCGAACGATAGTCAACTTCCAGTCGGTGATTGTGCTCACAGGCTTGAATTAGCGCGCGTAAGACCTCAGGCTCAATATGTCGATTAGGCACAGGAGAGCCATAAGTGTGTGTGTCGGCTGAGTTTAGGCGTGACAAAGACGCTTCTAGCATATAGTTGTGAAGCGGAAGTTGTAGATATTCGTCCGCCTGGCCGTACGTCAACATCGGCTTAAACTTGCGGGTAGGAATATACGCCTTTTGGCGATGACAGTATTCTAAGTTATTAGGTGCAACTTCAGTTCGGTATTTGGAAATATCGCGAGAGGCTTGTTGACGCTGAATTCCAAAAGCGTTCATCAAGTGGTGACTGTTGATTTTTCCTTCCCATAGAGCAACAACTTCGATCAAACGAAGTCGCATCAATAAGTCAAATTTATAAGAGTTTCCAGAATTAGGCATGGTTGTCCCTGTTTTTCTATAATCCATCGGTAACAGTGTAAACCGAAAAGTGTACTTTCTAAGATTACACCAATTATTGTCTTGTGAATACGTATTAAAACACGACATGTGATGAACGGTATGAAACGCAAGACGAAGTATTTCATCTATATTATGGCGCAAAAATAGACTATTGGAGTGTCTTTTTTATACGTGTATTTATATCCAGTTATTGATTGATTTAAAAAGGAAAATATACTGATAAAACAGGAACGACGAGTCACATGGATGTGATGGCCGCTCAAATAGTGAGCGGCCTTTTTTTGTACCAAGTTTAATGTTTTAACAGTAGAGATTTTAGAGCGGGGAAGTCATCTTCGCAGTGCTCAAAATGACTTTCTAGCTCCATCGCTAATCGCAACTTTTCAGGCATCTTAACAGGTGTTTTTAACACAGACTCAACGACCTCTTTAAATTTAGCTGGATGAGCGGTCGCCAAAAAGATCGCGTTTTCACTATCGCCTACCAATTGTCGAATTGCATCAAAAGCAACCGCGGCATGAGGCTCCGCCATATATCCATGTTCTGTTAGTGCCAAAAGAGCGGCTTGAGTTTGAGCTTCATTGATAGAGATACCTTTTAATTGATCAAGGGACCAGCCCATTTTTTCAAATATCGCTTCAACACGAGGCCAGTTACTCGGGTCTGAAACGTCCATGGCATTGGACATAGTTGCTACGGTTGGATTGACCTGCCAGTTTTGGCCATTTAGGTATCGAGGTACTGTATCATTGCTGTTGGTCGCGGCAATAAAGTGCTTAATAGGAAGCCCCATAGCCTTTGCAAACAAGCCTGCGGTTAAATTGCCAAAATTACCACTCGGTACTGAAATCACCGGCGCGGTCTCATTTGATAGAACGAACCCTGGCCCTTGTTGCTGAACAAATTGCGCAACGGCCTCAAAGTAATAACAGATTTGGGCTAGTAAACGAGATATATTAATAGAGTTTGCAGAGTTTAAACCAAGTTCATCATTGATATCTGCATCTTCAAAGGCCAATTTCACTAGGCGCTGACAAGCATCAAAATCAGACTTAATAGCTACCGCCGAAATGTTGTCTCCAAGGGTTGTAAATAGTCGTTTTTGCGCCTCAGATATTTTGCCATCAGGGTATAAGACAACCACGTCTATGTTATCGATTTGGTAAAACGCATCGGCCACTGCAGCTCCGGTATCACCTGAAGTTGCGGTTAGGATGGTCATTTTATTGGTGCTTTTGTTTGGATCGTCAGGCGTTCCATCTGCGATATTTTCAGAAGCAATTCGACTTAATACCTGGGCCATAAAACGGGCGCCAAAGTCTTTGAAAGCCAAGGTTGGACCGTGAAACAATTCTAGACTGTGTAAGCCATCTTTGACCTTGACGAGCGGTGCGTCAAATACAAAGGCGCGCTCGACCATTTGGCGAATTATCACGGGCTCAAATTCATCACCAATCCAAGCTGAAACGACTCGTTCGCATCGAGTTAAAAAGTCCAACTGCAAAAGTTCGTCGATTTGGTCTAATTGCGGTATGTGAGTTGGAAAAAACAGTCCTCGGTCTTTACCCAGACCTTTGATCGACGCTTCTTTAAATGAGACCACCTGGTCTGGGTGTTTCAAGTTATAAAGCTGCATCATTACTCCTTTTGATCTGCAGTATCTATTGATCTGCAGCCTTGATTATCTATTTTACAAATGTGTGAAAAACCACTTAGCTGGCTCTCTACGTAATTTTGCTCTAGGTATGTTTGTGCCTCTTCAGCTAGAGCAAGGTTGTCGGTAACGGCAAAGAGAGTTGGGCCACTACCAGAAATTCCAGAGGCTAGGACGCCGATGTTTTGTAATGCTTGTTTGGCATTAACAAAACCAGGAATTGCTTCGGCACGGGCAGGCTCTGCGATAACGTCCACCAATGCTTTGGCGGCCATTTCCGCATTTCCGCTATGGCTTGCATGGACAAATTGAGCGAGGCGTTGCATCGCTTCTAAACTAGTCTGTAAAGCGCACTGTTTTGGCAGCAACGACCGCATGGTTTTGGTCGACAAAGAATGGCCAGAATAAGCAACAATCCAGTACCAATTAGGGATTGCAGGTATAGAAGAGCTGACTTCTTCAAGATCTGTCAACATCAGCTGCAAACCACCTAAAAAGCTCGGGGCAACATTGTCATAGTGAATTTCTCCACTAATTTTACCTTCAAATTCGCCCATCAGTTTGAGCAAGTCTGAGTTGCAAAGTACATCGTCAAATGCAAGATTAAGTGCCTTTAAGGTCGCTACGACTGAACTTGCGCTAGAGCCTAGGCCACTGCCAACTGGCAGGTTCTTGTCCAAGGCAAGCTCAAGTTGGTATGGCTGTTTGGTGACTTGCTCCAAAAAGTATCGAGCGCACATGACAACAATGTTTTGTTCAGCTTCTACTGGTAATTTGTCCGCAAATGGGCCGTTAATTAACAAACTGACTTGGTGAGTTTGAGTGTTATCAACTTGATGACTCGGTAAAGGGTGACATACCTTAACATGAACGACATCACCCAACAGCTCTCCAGTTATGGGTTGAATTGCCGCACCTAACAAATCAAAACCAACACTGACATTACCAATCGACGCTGGGGCATAAACAGAAACCACCATTAATGTACCTCTTTTTGCCAATTCTGAGTTTTTAAAATGTCAGAAAAAATACCCGCCGCCGTAACTTCATTACCTGCACCATAGCCGCGGATGACATAAGGAATAGGTTGATAATACAGAGTCGTAAAGGCTAATGCGTTTTCTCCACCTTTTACGCTATACAGTGGATCATGCGGTCCCACTGCTTTTAGACACACACGAGCGCGTGGACCATCTTCGCTGTTGGTGATTTCGCCGACATAGCGCAATACTTTGCCTTGGTCTCTTGCTTTAGAGACAACCGTCGAAATTGCGTTATCGACCTGCGGGAGATTATTCATAAATGTTTCGATACTGCCACTTGCGTCAAACTGTTCTGGTAATAATGACTCCAGCTCAATGTCTGACATTTCTAGGTCTAGTCCCATTTCTCGAGCCAAAATCAATACTTTGCGTGCGACATCCATACCACTTAAATCATCACGAGGGTCGGGTTCGGTAAAGCATTTTTCTTTGGCTTCTTTGGTCGCTTCAGAAAACGGTTTTCCTTCGTCCAACAGGCCCAAAATAAACGACAAAGACCCAGACAGAATACCGTTAAATGCAATTACCTCATCACCTGCATGTTGCAGCTTTTTGAGATTATCAATTACGGGTAGTCCAGCACCAACCGTTGTCTCGTATAAATATTGACGGTGGTGACTCAATGCCACGTTCTGAAGTTTGTTATAAAACGACAAAGACTGAGTATTGGCTTTTTTATTAGGTGTAACGACATGGCAACCCAACGACAGCGCTTCTAAATAAAGCTTAGGAACTACATCACTGGCCGTACAGTCAACAAAAACGGGATTAACAAACGGCTGTTTTTTGGCCCATGTCACCAACTCGCTTCCTTGGTAGGGCTGAGCGTTGGATTCAAATAAATGTTGCCATTGAGATAAATCAATTCCATCTTTGTTGAGCAGGGCTTTTTGTGAATTAGCGATACCACAAACTGACAGGTTTACACCTTTTTGTTTAAGGCGTTGTTGCTGTTGTTTTATTTGTTGCAACAGGGCGTTACCAACATTACCAGAGCCAACCAAAATAACTTCAATAGGATGTTGTGAAATAAAGAACGCAGCATGGCTAGCACTTAACCCGACACCGGCTTCGGTGGTTTTAATTACTGCAGAAATTGAGCGTTCAGATGATCCTTGAGCAATGGCGATAATATTCACGTTGGCATGAGTTAAGGCCTCAAAAAACTTAGCTGCAATACCACGATTGGTCTTCATACCGTCACCAATCACTGACAAGATACTCAATGATTTCTGCCAGCGAATAGGGGCTAACAATCGGTTACTTAATTCTAATCTAAACTCTTTATCTAATGCTTTTTTAACTTTGTCGGCAACCGCTTCATCAACACAAAAAGACAAACTAAATTCTGAGGAGCTCTGCGTAATTAGTGACATTGAGCTACCTGTTTGGGCTACCGTCGCCATTATGCGGCTCGCCATACCAACCATACCTTTCATTGCCGGACCAGAAATATCAAACATGCATTGGTGATCTAAGTTTGAGATGGCTTTGACCAATACTGGACGAGTTGCCTTAGAGGATTTTTCAGACTCTAAAGTTTGGGCCTTTTGATTATCTTGGTTCGACACTACGGTGCCACTGGCACTCGGGTTGTTGGTGTTTTTGATGATACAAGGAATGTGAAACTGAGCCACAGGTGCGATGGTCTTAGGGTGTAGTACTTTTGCACCAAAATAAGAGAGTTCCATCGCCTCTTCGTAACTTAAATAGGCAAGGACAGATGCCTGTTTAACTAAGCGAGGGTCAGAGTTGTATATCCCATTTACATCAGTCCATATTTCACAGGACTCAGCGTTTAGGCAAGCTGCGAGAGCTGTTGCTGAATAATCAGAGCCATTGCGACCAAAGGCGACGACTTCACCGTTTTCATTGACGCCAGAGTAACCCGGCATGACCCAGATGGACGGCGCAGATGCATTTGTGCGTGCTTGAGCGAGTTTTGACTGCCACTGTGATTTTGCTAGTTTTTGACTGTGAGGAATATGAATTACGGCATTGAGGTAATCATCGCTCTCTGAAATCAAAAACTGGGCGGGGTTTAATCTCCCCACTTGTTTTTGCAAAAACGCTTGTAAATACAATTGCAGTAACTTAGCCATTAGCTGCTCACCACTTGTGTATATTTGCGCTTTGATTTTGTCAGGACAAGCGCCCAACAGGGCAACACCTTGGCAGCGGTCAGACAACCACTTGTGGTATTTTTCTAACTCTGTATTTATCTCATTTAAACGATCACTGAGTTGTGTTTGTTTTTTTATCTCAAAACGTTGTACACATCCGCTATGTAACTCATTAAAAATAGATAAGATTTGCGAAATAGGAGCGGACCACTGTTTATTAGCTACTGCTGTATCTACTGCTTCTACTAAGCGGTTCGTTACACCTGCAGGTGCAGAGCACACAATTGCACTAGGACCCGATTGCTCTGCGATTATTTTTACTACTTTTTCGACCATGCCGTCATTCGCAAGTGACGAGCCGCCAAATTTCATTACTTTCATATCTTCTCCGGTGTTGCTTACCGATCAAATTGCAAAGTCCTGAAACAAAAAAGCCCGCAATTCGATAAGGAAGCGGGCTTAATTGATTGATCTTAGGTACTAAAAATCCGCCGCCATGACCGTGGTGGTCGTGGTGGTGGTAATTCGGTTGATTGTTGCATTTGCAAATTTCATATTTTTACTTTTGCTTTAATCACTTAGTTTGTCAAGCTTAAATTTGGACAATTACTCTAATTAAATTTTTGTGTCCTTTAGACGGTTTTTTAGTTACCAAATAAGTTGCGAAAATCGAAAAATGGTAAACACTAAATGATTGCGTACATCTGTGTTGTTAACACAGTTCAATCAAATAAAAGACCGGTGAGCATCGTAGTTAGGAAGTGTTGCTTGCTGACTCATATTAAGGAAGGTCATTATGAAAGTCTTTAAATTTTCCAGTGTCTTAGCAGCTCTCATCATAGCGGGCTGTGGAGGCAGCGATGACGATCCAGTGGCGGATACGCCAGATCCTCAACCCGAACCCGTTCAAACCTCAGTTTCAGGCAAAGCCGCTAAAGGTACTATCGCCAACGGTGTACTTAAAATCTATAAATACGTTGATGGGGTAGCGACCGAGGTTAGTTCTGATGAAATTGTCGAGTCTCAAGTCACCTCAGATGCTCAAGGTAATTACACTTTTACCCTTATAGACTACGAAGGTCCGGTAAAAGTCGAAGTGGGAGTCTCATCAGACGCTTCAGCTGCAACGACCATGGTATGTGATGCGCCAAGCGGCTGTGGTGATGTTGCCTTTGGTGGGGTTATCGACCTCACTGCAAGCTCACCTAATTTTAGCTTGGCATCGGTTACAAACATTGAGTCTGGTCAAGCCGCCAAAGTTAATGTTACACCTCTGACACACATTGCAACGGCGTTAGTAGAAGCTTCAGGGACTGTGTCTGCTGATATGATTGCTTCGAAAAAGTCAAAAGTAGCAAACACCTTTGGAATTCAGGGAGATATTTCGGCCCTTGACCCCACTCCATTAGAGAGTAATCAAGATGTCGCGAGCGAAGACAACGGCGAGGAGTTGCGATACGGCCTGATTAATTCTGGTTTAGCCCAAGCGTTGTATTCCGGTGGTGGAGACATCAGTGAAAAGTTAGCCGCGGCGACGGAAGACTTGGTTGAAAACGACGGCAATATGCTTGCTGAAGACGACGGTGATGATCAGTTTGAGTTTAACCTATCGGCAGTTTTAAATGGTGCCGCAGATGCGGCAGTGGTCGTTGCCACCAATTTACAAAACGACTCCACTATTACCAACGGCACTGAAGTGGCCGGTGAATTGGAACAAATGGAAACTGAGCTAGAAAATGAAGCTGAATACAGAGTGGTGCTAGCGGGCGAAGATGGTCGGACAAACTCCGAAGAGGAGGAAACGACAGAGGGTGATGCCGTTGAGCTGGCAAAAGCCATGGTCGATGACGTTCGAGTGTTCAAAAATTTGTTTGACGAAGACCATGCATCTAATGCGGCAATAACGGCCCAGGGTGATGAGTTTGTCGCTTTAATAGAAGATGCCGGAGATATGATTGAGCTTGAGGAAGATAACTTTACCTTACTGGCTCAAGTATCAGATGCCATGACCGAGATCACTATGGCAGACAATGGCACGACTACCCAATTTGATTTGGCTAACTACGTCACCGTAGAGGGCGTGACAGGTACCATCCTGTATGATGAAGAAAATTACCTGTTTAGTGTGCAAGCCACCACAACGTCACAGCAATCACTCAACATAGACGCTGCACTTTCATTGGCAGAAGATGGTGAGTCAGTCACATTTAGTCTCGAAGGTACCATGGAGTCAGCGAATGCCAAATTTGCCATCAAAGAGGGCAGTGGCATCGTTGTTAATCTGTCAGAGTCTGTGACTGAAGAGCAATTAGAGTCAGGAGATACAGACGTTGAAATCACGGCTGGTAGCCTAATGTTAGACGTTGAGTTGAATCAAAAAGCCACATCAACGGTCATTAACCCGGTAACCTTTAACGGTAAGTTGAGTGCAGAGCTGGTAATGGTTGACGTACCTGTCCTAAATTGGACTCACGTTGACTTTGACAGTTGGCTTGACCGTCAATTAGGGTATTTCCCGCTTTACGAGCGTGACGTAGAGCAGATGCCGATCCCTGATAAGATAATGCTTTCGGGGACATTCTCTTCACTAGAGGGGGCGGAGTTGTCAGCGACGCTGACCCTAGATGTCAAAGAGCCTGGTGCTTATGAGCCTGTCGGTTTAGATACAGATACGGGAGCATTACTCGAAGACGCAGTCCGTTTTGTGTCCGTTAGTGATGACGGCAATGTTGCTAGCTACAGAGACAACATCGATTTTGTTGATGACGAAGACTTTGAATCAACTGTGTACACATACACAGATTTAACCGATGGAGCGGAAGAAAAACATCGGGTTCTTAGAAGAGATACTTCCTATAAAGGGGAGTGGTTCTACACTGGCTTCTACGAGTTCAAATATGGCAAAGAGCAACAAACAGACGGCACATCTATTGATGTGGCAGTAAATCGCCAAGTGTTGTTCAGCTCAAATGTAGTTATTGTTAATACCACGACAGTAACAGCAGTAGACAGTAACGGTGATGGAGTAACGGACTTTTATTCCTTCATGGATCAGAACATGGTCAATCAGCTAGAGACGCCTGCTGAATTTTCGTTGGAAAGTGCGTTTGATGAAAACGGTAATATTGCCATTTACACTGAGTTAGTCTCGACTAATGAATTTAATTATGACGTCTCGGCGGATAAGTCATTTAAAGAGTTTTTGGAGTTTTGGTTTAATGGCTATCAAGTCAATATCAGTAGTGCCTTGGATGCTATTGCATACTCAGCTCGAAATGATGAACACTACGCGAATTACTACCTATCAGGTAAAGGTCTGGTACGAGAAAACAGTGACGACTACCTTGCGTTAGTGACTGGTGCTGATGATCAGCCAATCAGAGGTGTGTTAGTTCAGCCTCGAATTGACAATGCCATGACTTTCACAATTGCAGAAGATGACTCGAGCTTCAATATAGACTTATTGCAGCAAGCCAATTTCAATGTAACAACAGCGGTTGAAGATGATTTATCTTTGGATTACGACCTTAACTTTAACAGCAGTTTGTATTCGTTAACTATGACCGTTGATAGTGAAGTTGAGGCTTCGACGACGGAAGGTATGCCAAATACTTTTGAATATAAAGTTACTATGATGCATGAGTTTGAGGGCAACTATGAACCTCAGCATATGGCCTCTATTCTTAGGTTTGAACCAGTTGACTACGACCAAGATGGTGTCTACGAGTGGGAAGCGCATGTTACAAGAGGTGAGCGCTTTAACGAAAATGGCGAAATAGAAGCCCATGACGGCGGCATAGTATATGAAGGCATTGAGGATTATGAATACCTAGTTCATACCTTCAAAATCGAGTATGGCATTCAACTTATTCCAAGCGTAAAGGCCGACAACATGGCTACAGGCGTTGCAAAACGTATGGTTGAGCAGTCTTATTTGTCGTTTAACCGTGGATTGGAAGACAGATATAGCTACACCACATACATGCAAATGTTTGAGTGGGCACAGTATGATGGCTACGGACGAGTGTCTCAGTTTGAGCTAGCCTTAGAGGCAGACAAACATCTTGATTTTGAAGCAGGTTTTAGTGGCTCGTATTATGCGCATCTAGTAGAACCAGAAAACCTCGAAGGCTTGGAAAATGAAGAGACCTATCTTGATGTTTCTGCCAGTTTAGCCGTTGGGTTAACCTTGCAAGACTACGAAGTCGACTTAATGTTATCTGCAAACCGCACCGAGTTAGATGATGGTAAGTTTGAACTTCGTGTTAACTACAAAACACCTGATGCCGAGGCTCAACGGTCATTTAGGGTCTTTGTCAATTCTACAACGAGCGACACATTCTATGCGGCTAATGCTGAAGGGGTTGTATTGAGTGTTACTGAGCCGGAGGAAGAGCCGACCGGTGATGAAGAAGTCATTATTGGCGAGATAAAAGTGGGTGCTAATGCCGTTTTGGCCGCCGAAGTGGTCAAGCGTGGCGATGCTATTTTTATCAAGTACAAAGATGAAGACGGTACGGTGGAAACATTATAATTTGATTTATTAAATATAAATCTCATAGCTATTGGCACTAAAAGGACAGGCGTGGAAGGTATATCATTTGATAGTTAATACTTGTAACACGTTGTTGAGCAAGGAGGCTCCCCAATATATGAATGCCACCAAAATCTTTCCAAACAGGTCAACAGAAAAAGTTCGCAGTCATTTTTTTGTGTTGACCTTTGTTTGCTTGTTTGTTCTTTTTTTCTTCAACTCTGAAGTTAGGGCAGCACCAGATACAAAAAAGGTTTTGAGCTCATTTACCAGTTTTAATGCCAATAACCTCCACCCTGTTAAAGCAATTTTGGATGATGATTGGCGCTATAGGATCAACCAAGATGCGGACTATGGGGTATCACAAACTCAGTTTGAGCTGGGTTACCAGTTTAACCAATGGCAAGTTGGCGTTGGCTCTAGAATTGAACATTATTTGGTAACCAACTCGGATTCCGCTAAGTTATACAAGTACAGCAAAACACAGTTTCCACAGAGCCTAGCAACGCAAGGCACCAGTTTCGACTTGGACATACAATACAAAATGTTAAGAGCGCGAAAACTGTGGTTGGCTCATTTATTCGAATACGGTCACAACTTGAGGATCACCAACAAATTTAACTATTGGGATCCAAGAGCTTTCAGAGAAAGTAAACTTGTTGGTTTGGTCAATTACGATGGTGCTACAACTGGTTTGGCAACAATGGAAGAATCCTACACTCATAAAAACTTACTCAAGCGGCCCGACCAAAAAAATTGGAATAATGGTCAGGGTTTCAGTTGGGACCTGTTTTTACATTGGCAAATTTCAAAAAATACAATGGTATCGATAGACTTGATTAATTTATTTAATCAAGTGGATTTTGATGGCGTTGGTTATAGCAAAGGTGAGCTCAACAGCTCGACAACGTATCGCGATGAACAAGGTATCCTCAGGTTTAACCCAAATTATCGAGGAGTTGAACAAGAGATTACACAACGTCTAAGAATGCCAACCGAGCAAAAAACAACGGTAAGTTATGCATCGGGTTCACTTCAATATTTTTTGGAACATCATAATCACCATCTGACTACAACAACTAAAATGGGGATTAGCAAATATGCACGTTGGGCGGACTCTGAATACAAGTTAGAGCTTGCTTATGAAGCACGTCATAGTGCTCTCCACTTGGGAGTTAGCAACGAGTGGCTTTCTTTGGCAATGATGTCTGATGATATTAACTTGAGCGAGGCTGAAGTCATAGAGCTTACTCTCTATGCGAAGTTTAGGTTTTAAAAAAACTGTCTTGCCGCCGCGTTTTTCCGTCGGGCGACAAGACAGAGGAGTGGCCTGGGAGGCCTAAGAGTCGGTTTGATGTTTCAAATCAATGACGCTATTAAAAAACAAATTCTTTTGCTTGCATAGACGGTAAATACCTGATCCTCCACCTAGGGGAATCTCCTAGTGCTTTTCTGCATGTCCTAATTACTTACTTGTGAACATCCTTACTACACTTAGTGGTGTGAAATATTACCCAATTAAGTATCGTCAGAGGTGTCTATGGAAAACTTGATTCAACTAGTCGTAAGCGGTCAAGTAATCGAAATTAGCGGTCAAGCCTTCATCAGAAATGAAGAAGGCGAGCTGGTTCCACTTGAATTACAACAAGGCTTGGTCGGCGGAACAGATATCATACTTATTGATGATGCTTACATCCGTATCGCTGCAGAAAACGGTGAAGAAATCATTTTCGATGCGGACAATCCAGATGGGTTAGTTTATAACTCTGGTCTTGATGATGACACAGCTCAAGAAATTGCCGATATTCAGTCATTAGTGGAAGGTGATGAAGACGGCGAGCTCGAACTTGAAGCAACGGCAGCAGGTCAAGGCGGTCAAGGCGGTGGCCAAGGTGCCCCAACAATTGATAACAGTAATCAAGAAACGTTGGCTTCAAGCCGTTACGATACTAATTTAGAAGCGAGCCAATCAAGCCAAGGTGCTCCGCAAAACCAAAATGAAGACCCGTTAGACGGAAGTCCTCAAGCCAACTCAGACTCAGCGTCTGTAGCTGAAGATAATTCAATTACGGTAAATGTTTTAGAAAACGACTCTGACCCCAACTCAGATGAAATCACATTAGTTGATGCAGTTGCCGAAAACGGTACAGTTGAGATAAACGAAGACGGTACCATAATTTATAACCCTAATGAAAATTACAACGGCACCGACATTGTTACCTATACAGTAACAGACAGCACTGGAGAAACCTCAACAGGGACTTTAACCGTAATTGTAACACCGGTTGATGACCCAACGATTATTCAGCAAACACCGCCTCCGACCATTCTGGCGACCGATGTTGATGCGCAAGGTCAAGTTATTGCTACCGATGTTGACGATCCAGATTTGACGGTAGTACCAACCACGATCGTTGGCACATATGGTGAGTTTACGATTGATGAAAATGGTAACTGGACATATACCGTTAACGAAGATGCAGCAGCAACGTTAGCGGAAAACGAACTCGTTAATGAATCATTCACGGTTACCTTGTCCAATGGTGTGACTACCGTTGTTCAAATTAACATAAATGGCACAGATGAGCTTCCGGTTGTTAGTTTGGGCAGCGGAACATTAGTAGAAGACGAGGTTTCAGAAGTCAGTGGCCAATTAACAGCGGAAGATCCGGACAATCCAGATTTGGCTTTTGAGGCAGAAACGATTAACGGTGTTTACGGTGACTTGACGGTTGATGCAGACGGTAACTGGACTTTTGTTGCGGGGCCAAGAATACAAACCCTTGCCGACGGTGAACAACAAACTGAAACATTTACTGTGACTTTGACTGATGGCACAACAACAACGGTCACGATCAATTTAACTGGCTCTGACGATCAAGCTGTCATTTCTTCTGGTTCAGGCAGTGTTGTTGAGGATACCCAGCCAACGACGTCTGGCCAGTTGACAGCGTCAGATGCTGACAATCCAAATTTAACCTTTGTTGCAGAGACGATTACAGGTTTTTACGGTGAATTAACGGTTGATGAAACAGGAGCTTGGACTTTTGTTTCTGGCCCAGAAATCCAAGGACTAGCTGAAGGTGAACAACAAACTGAAGTCTTTACTGTCACTTTAAGTGATGGTTCGACAACAACGGTAACGATTAACCTCACTGGTACCGACGATTCACCAGTTGTAACCGTTTCGACGGATACGGGTACAGAGACAGAGGGGACGAGCGGAGATAGCGGAGGCACAAGTGGGTCTGGAGGAAGCTCAGGTGGCACGACTGGTGGCACAGGCACAAGCGGCGGTACCGCGGAAGTAACAGATGAAGAAGACTCAACGGCAAGCGGTACTGTCACCGTTTCAGACCCTGATAATCCTGAGCTGGTGGTTGTTGCCGAAACGATTACCGGTGAATACGGTGAAGTGGTAGTCGATGAAAATGGTAACTGGACTTTTAATACAACAGAAGGCACGCGAGAGTTAGCGGAGGGAGAGCAGGTCTCTGAAGTATATGTAATCACACTTAGTGACGGTTCTACTATCAATATTACCATCAACATCACGGGTACCGATGATGCGCCTGTCATAACGGCAGACACGGGAAGTGTTGTCGAAGATGTACAACCTTCGACAACTGGGCAATTGACGGCTTCGGATGCGGATAATCCTAACTTACAATTTGTCGCTGGATCGCAAACTGGAGCGTACGGAGAGTTAACAGTGAATGCCGATGGCAGTTGGTCTTATGTGCTCAATAACAATGCACAAGCCCTGGCTGATGGCGAAGTTCAAACCGAAACCTTCACGGTGACGTTGACGGATGGAAGCACAACTACGGTGTCGGTCACGGTGACAGGCACGGATGAGGCACCTGTTATCAGCGCCGATGTTGCAAATATTACAGAAGATGTAACCACTACAGCATCTGGTCAACTAACGGCGTCAGACGCGGATAATCCAAATTTGGTCTTCGTAGCAGAAACGATTACAGGTCAATACGGTGAACTTACCGTCGATGCAGACGGCAACTGGAGTTTTGTTCAAGGTCCGGGAGCTCAAGCGCTTGCTGGAGGTGAGCAGCAGTCGGAAGTGTACACAATCACACTCAGCGATGGCAGCACCACCACTGTGACGGTCAATATGACGGGCACCGATGATGCACCAGTGATTTCAACAGCGACTGCTAATGTCACTGAAGATAGTGCACCAACTGCGTCAGGGCAATTAACCGCATCTGATGTCGATAATCCTAACCTTACATTTGTTGCAGGTACAATTACTGGGCAGTATGGTGAAGTCACCATAGATGCCGATGGCAACTGGACCTTTACCGCTGGCCCAGGTGCGCAAGCACTTGCCGGAGGCGAGCAACAAACCGAAACCTACACTATTACGTTAAGTGATGGCAGTACTACAGAGATCACGGTTAACTTTACTGGTACCGACGATGCACCGGTAATTTCAACGGCAACGGGCAGTGTGGTAGAGGACACTCAACCAAGTGCGAGTGGTCAATTAACGGCGACAGATACAGATAATCCTAATTTACAATTTGTTGCTGGTTCCCAAGCAGGTGCATACGGTGACCTCACGATAGATGCCGATGGTAATTGGGTATATATATTAAACAACAATGCACAAACTTTAGTCGAAGGCGAAGTTCAGTCTGAAACCTTTACCGTGACATTAAACGATGGCAGTACCACAACCATTACAATGACAGTAACAGGTTCAGGTTCTGACCAAGCTCCGACAATTTCTACTGGTCAGGCAAATGTTACCGAAGATTTGAGCCCAACGGACAGTGGTCAGCTAACTGCAACTGACCCTGACAACCCCAGTTTGGCATTTGTTCCAGAAACAATTACTGGACAATACGGTGAACTAACTGTCGATGCTGACGGTAATTGGGTATTTACCGCAGGTCCAGGTGCTCAAGCGCTTGCTGGCGGAGAAGTACAAACTGAGGTTTATACAGTTACTTTAACAGATGGTAAAACAACGACAGTTACGGTTAATTTAACCGGTAATGACGATGCGCCAATTATTGGAACAAGTTCTGGCTCCGTAACGGAGGACAGTCAACCGTCAGTATCAGGTACGGTTAGTGCGTCAGATGTGGATAATCCAAACCTTGCTTTTAATGCAGGTCAACAAAACGGCACGTATGGTCAGTTAACTATAGATGCAGAAGGTAACTGGACTTACACCTTAGATGAAACGGCTTCTAACTCACTACAAGGTGGACAGCAAGATACTGAAACATTTACCGTGACCTTAAATGACGGTAACACCACAACGATTCAAGTTTCGGTTACTGGTACTGACGATGCACCAGTGATTTCAGCTGGGGTAGCGACGGCAAATGAAGACGATGCCAATATTTCAGGTCAGCTCACAGCGGAAGATCCAGACAATCCGGCGCTGGCCTTTGTTGCGACAAACCAAGTGGGCGTGTATGGTGAATTATCTGTCGATGCCGCTGGTAACTGGGTTTATACGCCAAACGCCAATGCACAGACGCTGGCCGCAGGTGAACAGCAAGAAGAAATTTTTACCATTACGCTTAATGATGGCAGTACCACAACTGTGACTGTATCTGTTGTTGGCAGTGATGATGCGCCAATCATTAGTACAGCAACTGCAAATATTACAGAAGACACTGCACCAACCGCATCGGGTCAATTAACTGCATCTGATGTTGATAACCCAGACCTCGCTTTTGTTGCAGGCACTATCACTGGTCAATATGGTGAAGTAACCGTTGACGCGGATGGCAATTGGGTCTTCACAGCTGGGCCAGGTGCTCAAACTTTAGGTGGTGGCGAAACAGCAACTGAAACTTATACCATTACTTTGAGCGATGGTAGTACAACGTCAATAACGGTGAACTTTACTGGTAATGATGATGCACCGGTCATTTCAGCTTCGACTGGGAATTTAACCGAAGATGCAGCGCTTAATGTATCTGGACAAATTAGCTTTAGCGACGTCGATAACCCTGATATGGCAGCGGTACCTAATACGTTTGTAGGTGCTTACGGCAGTTTGACGGTTGATGCTGAGGGGCAATGGACGTATACACCCAATGCTAATATTCAAGCACTCGCCGCTGGCGAACAACAAACCGAAACTTTCACTGTTACTTTTAATGACGGTAGTTCGACAACGGTTCAAATAAACCTAACCGGAACTGATGACGCTCCAGTCATCAGTACTGCGACTGCCAACGTGACTGAAGATAGTAGTCCTTCAGCAAGCGGTACATTAACTGCAACCGATGCAGACAACCCTGGTTTGGCCTTCAATCCAGTTTCTTTAGCGGGAAGTTATGGTGATCTAACTATTGATGCCAATGGCAATTGGACCTACACCTTAAATGGTGCCGCACAGACTCTAGCGGGTGGTGAAGTCCAATCAGAAACCTTCACAATCACTTTGAATGACGGCAGCTTAACAACTATTTCTGTGAATGTGACAGGTACAGATGATGCTCCTGTGATTTCAACTGGTACAGCGTCCGTAACAGAAGACACGAACCCAACGGCAAGTGGTCAGTTAACGGCGAGCGATGTTGATAATCCGAGTTTAGCTTTTGTGGCTGAAACAGTCGTTGGGGCATATGGCTCAGTGACCGTTGATGAGACGGGGGCCTGGACATTTACTGCAGGCCCGGGTGCACAGGCGTTAGCAGGTGGCGAAGTACAAACTGAAACATATACAATCACTTTAAGTGACGGTAGTACCACTACTATCGCCATTACTCTTACGGGTACCGATGATGCACCTGTGATCAGCACTGGCTCGGGTTCTGTCATTGAGGATACGGCGCCAACCACCTCTGGTCAGTTAACAGCAACGGACGCAGACAACCCTGGACTGGCCTTTAACGCTGGGACCTTGGTTGGTACCTACGGTAGCTTAACGATTGACGCTGCCGGAGCATGGAGCTTTACCGCCGGAGCGGGAGCAGATCAATTAGCTGAGGGTGAAGTACAAACAGAAACCTATACAGTTACACTGAACGACGGCAGTACTACAACGGTACAAATTACCATTACTGGTACCGATGATGCTCCAGTTATCAGCTCGGCAGTTGCTGCTGTGACAGAAGATTCGGATCCGACTGCATCTGGTACTTTAACTGCAACTGATGCGGATAACCCTAATCTACAATTCTTTGCCGGCACAATTGGCGGTACTTATGGCGACCTAACCATCGACAGTGCAGGTAACTGGAGTTATACCTTAAACAATAACGCTCAGGCTCTAAGTGGTGGTGAGCAAGCCCAGGATGTGATCACTGTTTACTTAAATGACGGTAGTACAACGACAGTAACGGTTAACATTACGGGAACCGAAGATGCACCTGTCGTGTCGGTTGGTGTTGGTGTGGTCACAGAAGATACTACACCTAGCGTCAGCGGTAACTTGTCAGTTACAGATGTAGATAGTCCAGACTTATTGTTTGTCGATACCACAATAAACGGTACTTATGGTGACCTAACCGTTGATGCCAACGGGGCTTGGACCTATGTTCTGAATGCAGCTGCACAAGCACTTGCTGGTGGTGAAGTCCAAACGGAAGTCTTCACAGTATTTCTACAAGATGGTACGTCAACAACCGTAACAATTGATGTCAACGGTACTGACGGTGTGCCTGTGATTTCTACAGGTATCGGCGCCGTAGTTGAAGATATTACGACGTCAGTTGGTGGTACATTAACTGCAACCGACGAAGATAATGCCGGGTTGTTGTTTAATGCGGGTATTCAAAACGGTTTATACGGTGACTTAACAGTAGATTCAAACGGGGTTTGGAGTTACCAGTTAAACGCCAATGCAGAAGCTCTAGCTGGTGGTCAACAAGAAACGGAAATTTTCACCTTAACACTGACTGATGGCAGTACGACCACAATTCAAATTAACATCACAGGTACTGATGATCTTCCAGTGATCTCAGCAGGTGTTGGTGTAGCAGTTGAAGGTGTGTCACCTACGGCCACTGGCACACTAACGGCTACAGATGCCGATAACGGTAGCTTGGCTTTTGTAGATGCGTCAATTGATGGTACGTACGGTACGTTGACTATCGGGACTGACGGTACTTGGAGTTATACACTTAATGCAAACGCTGAAGTATTAGGCGCGGGTGAAACTGATAATGACATTATCACGGTTACGCTAAGCGATGGCAGTACAACCACAGTCAATATTACTGTTACCGGTACTGATGATGCACCTGTCATCTCGACAGGCGTTGGTGCCGTGATTGAAGATGTTTCCCCAACAATCACCGGAAATCTAACGGCTTCGGATGTTGATAATCCTAGTTTGTTATTTGTTGATGCAACGTTAAATGGCACTTATGGCGACTTAACGATAGGCTCAGATGGCGCTTGGAGTTATGCACTTAATGCAAATGCACAAGCATTGGGCAGCGGTGACAATGAGACTGAACTGTTTACCGTGACGTTGAGCGACGGTAGCACCACAACAATTCAGATCAGCGTTCAGGGTACAGATGACTTGCCAACCGTATCTGTTGGCGTAGGTGCCGCAATTGAAAACGTTACGACGAATGTATCAGGTACCTTGACTGCGGTTGATGTGGATAACCCACTTCTTGAGTTTACTGCAGGCGTACAAAATGGTGTTTACGGTGACTTAACGGTTGATGCCAATGGGGTCTGGAATTATCAACTCAATGCCAACGCCGAAGTATTAGCAGGCGGTGAGCAACAGACTGAGGTGTTCACCGTGAGCTTGAGCGACGGCACGACGACTACAGTTTCGATTACCGTCACTGGTACTGATGATTTACCGGTTATCACAACAGGCGTCGGTGCCGTAGTTGAAGATGTGTCTCCAACTATCACTGGCAATTTAACTGCATCCGATGTTGATAACCCAGCCTTACTGTTCTTGGATACAACGGTAAACGGCACTTATGGTGACCTGACCATCGGAACAGACGGCAGTTGGAGTTATGCTCTAAATGCCAATGCTCAAGCTTTACAAGGTGGTGAAACAGGAACTGAGTTACTGACTGTTCAACTAAGTGACGGCAGTACAACGACCATTCAAATTACAGTAACAGGTACTGATGATTTGCCTGTCATCACTGCTGGTGCGGGTGTCGTATTTGAGGATTCTCAACCTTCTATTTCAGGCAATGTCAGTGCGACTGATGCAGATAATCCAGATTTGGCTTTCTTGGAAGCCACCATTGTCGGTTCTGAAGGCACATTAACGATTGATGCAAATGGCGCCTGGACTTACACCTTGAACCCAGGTGCTCAAACATTGTCATTGGGTGAGGTCGTAACCGAAACGTTCAACGTGACACTCAACGATGGTAGTACGACACCTATTGTTATCACCGTAAACGGTGAAAACGACCTTCCTGTGATCAGTAGTGCTACTCGTTCAATTACTGAAGACGTTGACTTGAGCGTAGGCGGGCAATTGACGTATACCGACGTTGATAGTTTGGATGTTCACACTTTTGTAGCCGAAACATTAGTGGGTACCTATGGTTCTTTGACAATTGATACCGCGGGTAACTGGTTATATACACCAGGTCCGGGTATTGATGCTTTGGCAGCTGGTGAACTGCAATCTGATGTCTTTACAGTAACCTTGTCCGATGGCAGTCAGTCGACCATTCAAGTAGATATTACAGGTACTGATGATTTACCGGTTATCAGCACGGGTGTTGGCGCTGTTGTTGAATCTATCACTCCTAGTATATCTGGCACGTTGACCGCAACAGATCCTGATAACAGTGACTTGGCGTTTTTGAATACAACTGTTAATGGTAATTATGGCTTGTTAACTATAAGTTCGAACGGTGTCTGGAACTACGAGTTAGATGCGAGAGCCGATGCACTTGCAGCAGGTGAAACTCAAACCGAAGTGCTAACGGTGCAATTAAACGATGGCTCTACCACTAATATTACCATTACTGTAACGGGTACAGATTCGCTACCAGTTATTTCCACAGGGACTGGCAGCTTGATTGAAGATGTTGCGACGACGGTGACAGGTGTTCTTACCGCTGTTGATGCAGACAACCCACTGTTAGAGTTCGTTGGTGGTGTTTATAACGGCTTGTTTGGTGACGTGACTATTGATGCAAGCGGTGCTTGGTCATATGTCGCTAACGCAGCTGCTCAAACACTCGCGGCTGGTGAAACCGTAACAGATGTGATCACGGTCAACCTCAATGATGGAAGTGTTGCAACAATTGAAGTCAACTTGACGGGTAGCAATGATATTCCAGTTATCACACCTGTTTTGGATAGCATCCTAGAAGGTGGCCTAGCGATCAGTGGCAACATAGATGTTGTTGATGTCGATGTGTTAGATGTTAATGTCTTTGTCCCAACTACATTAAATGGCTCTTACGGCATCCTAACAGTCGATGCATTAGGCAATTATACCTACACACCAACGGCAGCAATCGAAGGGTTAGCGGATGGTGAAACCTTCACCGAAAACTTCATCGTAACGCTCACTGACGGCACTACAGGTAATGTTCAAATAGATGTAACCGGAACCAATGATATTCCGGTAATTACGCCTGTTTTAGCCAGTATTACAGAGGGGGCTCTATCGATATCGGGTAATATCGATGTGGTTGATGCCGACTTGGCTGACGTGAATGTGTTTGTTCCGGATACTCTCAATGGTACTTACGGGGTGCTAACGGTGGATGCGTTAGGCAATTGGGTATACACGCCAAGTGCCGCTATTGAAGGGTTAGCCGATGGTGAAACCTTCACCGAAAACTTTATTGTTGCTCTAACGGACGGTACAACAGGTACGGTTCAGATTGATGTAACAGGCACAAATGACATACCGGTTATCACACCAGTGCTAGCCAGTATCACTGAGGGTGCTATAGCGATATCAGGTAATATCGACGTAGTTGATGCCGACTTGGCTGACGTAAATGTGTTTGTTCCTGATACGCTCAATGGTACCTATGGCATCTTAACGGTGGATGCGTTAGGCAATTGGGTATATACACCAACCGCCGCTATTGAAGGGTTGGCCGATGGTGAAACCTTCACCGAGAGCTTTATTGTTGCTCTTACGGACGGTACTACTGGTACAGTTCAGATAGATGTGACAGGGACTAATGATGTACCAGTAGTGACTCCAGTGTTGAGTTCATTAACGGAAGGTGCACTTTCAGTATCTGGCTCAGTAAATGTTGTGGATGCCGACATTGCGGATGTAAACCTGTTTGTACCAGAGACGCTAAATGGTACTTACGGCAACTTGACTATTGATGCGTTGGGTAATTGGGTATATACACCAACGGCCGCTATAGACCAGCTGGCCGACGGACAAGCTGCGACAGAAGTGATTACCGTAAGTTTACAGTCGGGTGAGACAGGTATTATCACGATCAACCTATTAGGTACTGACGATGCGCCTATTATTTCAACAGGCGCAGGCTCCATTGTCGAAGGTATTGACCTCAATGTTGCAGGTAGTTTGACTGCTACTGATGCTGACAATCCGTTATTGGCATTTGTTCCTGCGACGTTAGTGGGTAGTTATGGTTCGTTAGTCGTCGATGCTCTTGGTAACTGGATTTATACCCCGTCAGCATTGTTAGAAACTTTAGCTGATGGCCAACAAGAAACGGAGTTGTTTACAATTTCTCTTAACGATGGCAGTACGACTACAGTAACAATAGATTTAACTGGCTCTGACACCTTACCTCTGATTTCGTCTGGCACGGGTAGTGTTTTTGAAAACGCATTGCCTGTAGTTGCAGGTAAGTTGACAGCAGATGATCCAGACGGTCCAAATCCAACCTTTGTCCCAGTTACGCTCAACGGTACCTATGGCGATCTTGTATTGTCATCCAATGGTCTATGGACTTACACCCTGAATGCGAACGCAGAAGCATTAGGCGCAGGGCAGTCAGCTAACGACATCTTTAATGTGTTCTTGTCGGATGGATCAAGCACTAACATCACTGTAGCGGTCAACGGTACGGATGACTTACCGGTTATCTCAACCGGTTCGGCGACTATTTCTGAAGATGCGAGTGCAGCAGTGACAGGGCTATTAACCGCCACTGATCCAGACAATCCATCATTGACCTTTGTGCCAGATACTCAAGCAGGTTTGTTTGGTACCTTTAATATAGCGAGCGATGGCACTTGGTCATATGAAGTTGATACCGCTGCTCAGTTCTTAAAAGGCGGTGAAGTTGGTACTGAGGTGTTCCAAGTACAGTTGAGTGACGGTTCTATTACTCAAGTTCAAGTGGATGTCCAAGGCGACAATGATAGCGGCCTTGTCCTAAGCTTATTGGGTCTTGTTACTGGCTTGTTGGGTGTTGTTATTGATGGCCTCGGTAACATTGTAACAGCAGCGGGAACAACGATTACCGATGCGTTATTCAACGTGGCAGGGACATTAACAGAGCCAGATCCAAACGATCCAACTCTGTTGTATGTGGCAACCGAAATAACCGGTGATTACGGCACATTAATTGTCGATGCAAGTGGTGCGTACAACTTTATTGTTCGCTCTGGCGCGTCATTAATAGGTGTTGACGAGACGCAATTACAAGCTTTCCGTTTGCCATTGAGTGACGGTAGTTTTGCGACTTTACAACTTGAGTTGACCGGTACTTCAGATATTCCTGTCGTTTCTCAGGTCACTTCATTTGTTATCGAGGACGTATTACCTGATTTATCTGGACAAATTGCTGTTCAAGAGCCTGGTACCGGTAATAGCGTCTTGTTAGTTGAAACAGTGGTTTCTGGTGCGTACGGAGACCTAACGGTTGCAGCCGACGGAACTTGGGACTTTACCTTAAATGCGGCTGCACAGGCTCTAAGAGAAGGTGAGCAGGTATCAGAGACCTTTGATCTTCCGTTAGTTGGTGGCGGCACCACATCACTGGTTCTTAATATTTTAGGCCAAGATGATGCACCAATTATTGACGTAGGCACAGGCTCTGCGGCTGAAGACACTATTACATCCGTATCAGGTAAACTCGATGCAATAGACGTTGATAACCCTAACTTAGAGATAATTGCAGACGTGATTGTTGGTGCTTATGGTGACTTGACCGTTGATAGTGCAGGTAATTGGGTATACGTCTTAAATGAAGGTGCTCAAGCATTGGCCGAAGGCGAAACTCAGTACGATGTCCTTACTGTTAATTTGTCAGATGGCAGCACCACGACAGTGACCATAGGTGTAACTGGGTCTGCCGACGCTCCATTGGCTATTGAAACATCAGTTTCGACCAATGACTCCACACCATATGTATTTGGTACAGGAGACTTCCCTTATACAGATGCCGAAGGCGATACCCTGTTAGCGGTTAAAATCACTACACTACCAAGTGATGGTGAGTTAAGACTGAACGGTAGTTTAGTGGTAGTAAATCAAGAGATATCATTAGCGGATATTGCAGCTGGAAACCTAGAGTATATTCCTGATTCAGGCATTTCTGTGTCACTGTTAGACTTGATAGAGGTTCAATTGACGGATGACGGAGTTAACTTTGGTAATACCGTACCGTTAAATATTAATGTTGCGCCGACCGTTGTTACCGCAACGCAAAATATCAAATCGACCAAACAAACTGCGGTT
Organism: Psychrosphaera ytuae; assembly: GCF_017638545.1. Lineage (NCBI taxonomy): Bacteria > Pseudomonadati > Pseudomonadota > Gammaproteobacteria > Alteromonadales > Pseudoalteromonadaceae > Psychrosphaera > Psychrosphaera ytuae. The sequence continues at coordinate 940,437 of NZ_CP072110.1, read as the reverse complement.
TCAATGGATGAACAAGCCGTTGCAGGTGAGGCTATTACCTCTGTCCAAACCAGCTTGACAGAAACGTTAGTTTCTACGGGTTCAACCTCTCAGGGTATCCAAGAGGGCGAGTGGACTGTCAAAGATATGGCTGGCCGAGAAAAAGTGAAAGAAGTGACGAACCTTCCGCTCACAAATGAAACTCAGAACTATGAGATAACTGCTGAGCTCAATCCACTAGGAGATATGGAAGCAATGTCGGCGTTTAAGTATGCCATTTTGTTTGGTGGCTTAGGGCCGAATGATTATTACACCGCCGAAGTAAGTCCAGTAGAGGGAACCGAGCATTCATTGAACCTGAGTCTTATCCATACTTCAGGAGGTATTGATAAGTTGCTTGTAGAGCTTGAACCATTTGAGTTTATTCGCTCTCCGGCTGAAACACTTAGTGTTAAAGTGAATGGAGATACAGGCTCGATAACAGCAACTGCTGGGTTGTCTCAGGTGGTTGCAAAGTTAGATAGTGTTCCACTTCTGAAAAATATTGCACTGTACTCAGAGCTCGAAGTTAATGATGTGTTCAAAACTATTTCGATCGAAGAGTTCGGAGCTTATGAGTACAACTTAAACGTTACTCCAGAGCTAACGGAACAATCACTGGCAGACGACGTCGAAATTTTAGTGACTGGTTTACCTGCTGACGCAAGGTTTAATGTTGGTGAGCCGCAACTGAATGGAGCTTGGAAGTTCAGCGCGCAAGAAGCAAATGCACTGAGCTTTGAGAGTTCGTCTCGGGTCGATACCTTAGAAGTTCAGGCAGGTCTAACTTCTCATGCAGAATCCAATTCTTCTACTAAAATTATAAGCTTAGTGAATACTGATAAGCCAGTGACGGCCGTAGATGAAGTCGAAGTATTTAAACTTTTGGCTCACTCTGACACGGAACTCAACAGTTTTACACTGGAAAATTTTGATAGTGAAAGTGGTCTTGACGGCGCTTTAGAGCACCTTGACCTTAGTGACTTACTGCCAGATGCAGTGGTCAATGAGCAAGATCCGTTGAGTAACTACTTATCTGTCTCTGTTGAAGGCAATGACACCAAGATAGTCGTTGATGCAAACCAAGATGGCAAAGTGGAATCAGAAATCACCTTATCAGGTGTTGATTTACTTAGCATGTACGGTGGCAATGACGACGTCGTTAAAACCTTATTAGACGACAGCATTACCAAAAACGATTAGCGTTATAACTGAGTGGTTAAGCCTGCAATGAGGAAGTATGTAGGCTTAACCCTCCATGGGCTTATTGAATGACAGTGAAGAAGAGTTTTAAGGAAGAGTTAGACTTTCAGGCACAGCGAGAAGATCCGCTTCTCAATTGTTTGATATTTATGGCAAAATATTTTGCCAAGCCGTTTTCTGCCCAAGCTTTAACGGCAGGGCTACCCCTTGATAACGGGCGATTGACGCCTAAATTGGTGTCTCGTGCAGCATCGAGAGCGGGGATGGATGCACACCTTTCAAAAAAATCCCTCGACCAAATTTCAGACTTATTATTACCTTGCATTTTGTTACTAGAAGATGGTCGAGCCATTGTTTTACTTGAGATAAACAAGGATCAAGCCAAAATCGTTTGGCCTGAGACACATGGTGGTGAGGATACCATCAGCATTGAAAAACTTGAGTCGCTTTATGTTGGTTTTTGTTTTTTTGTCCGCAAAATGCACCGCTTCGACAAGCGCAGCGAACAAACTCTTACCAACGCAGAAGGGCACTGGTTTTGGTCTGTGATGAAAAAATCGTTTCCGATTTATCGCGATGTGTTGGTGGCGTCCTTCTTTATCAATTTATTTGCAATTGCTTCACCACTCTTCGTCATGAACGTTTATGACAGAGTAGTACCCAACCTAGCGTTTGATACTTTGTGGGTACTTGCCGCAGGCATGTTGTTGGTATTGATACTCGATTTTGCGTTAAAAGAAACTCGTTCCTACTTATTAGAGCTGGCGGCTAAAAAAGCAGATATCCTTTTATCTTCAGAGGTATTTTCAAAAGTCATCAACCTCGAAATGGCCAGTCGGCCTCAATCTGTTGGTGCCTTTGCCCGAAACGTTCAGGAGTTTGACTCGATTCGCGAGTTTATAACGTCTGCGACCGTTGCTGCCTTCGTTGATGTTCCTTTTGCCGCGTTAATCATTACTATCATTTTTATTGTGACTGGCCCCATGGCCTTTATTCCTGTTGTAGTGATCTTGTTAATGGTGGCGTATTCACTCTACATGAAACACAAGATCAGAATTGAAGTAGAGAAAGGCGCGCGTTTTTCAATGCAAAAAAATGCGCATCTTATCGAAACCCTCGCTGGCACAGAGAGCATTAAGATCAATAGTGCAGAGAGTCAATTTCAAAGCCGTTACGAAGAGTTAGTTGGGGCAATTTCTGAATGGAACTTAGGGATAAAACGCTATAGCTCCCGAGTATCAAGCATGACGGCCTTTTATACTCAGCTTACTTCCGTGATCATCATAGTCGTTGGCGTTTATCAAATCATGGAAGGCAACATCAGTATGGGTGCCCTTATCGCATGCGTGATGCTGACCAGTCGTGCTCTAGGGCCGTTTAGTAGCATCGCTTTACTGGCAACCAGATATAACCAAGCTGAATCTGCATTTAACACTTTAGATGAGCTCATGAGTATGCCATCTGAGCGATATGATAAGTTTTTACATCGTCCGTACATAGATGGTGCGGTTAAATTTAAGAACGTGGCGTTTACCTATCCAGGTAGTGAAACCAGTGTACTCGACAATGTTAATTTTGTCGTAAAACCAAAAGAGCGGGTCGGCATTATAGGTCGAATTGGCGCCGGAAAATCTTCTATCGAAAAGCTGTTATTAGGGCTTTATCAGCCCACTGAGGGAGCCATTTACCTCGATGAAATCGACATAAAGCAGATCAACCCTGCTGACTTAAGACAAAAGGTCGGTTGCTTGCCGCAAGACATAAACTTGTTTTATGGAACCATCAGAGAAAACATCACTCTAGGCGTTCCTCACGTAGAAGATGAGCTGGTTTTAAGAGCGGCGCGCAATGCCGGAGTTACCTCATTCACGGATAATCACCCAGAAGGGTTAGATCGCCAAGTCGGTGAACGTGGTGCGTTTTTATCAGGTGGGCAGCGGCAATCTGTCGCCCTTGCTAGAGCTTTGTTGTTCAACCCTCCAGTACTGGTGTTAGACGAACCTTCGAGCAACATGGATAGTTACTCAGAGCAAAACCTCAAAAAAAATTTAAACAGTTTGGTACAGGATAAAACGTTTATTTTGATCACACACAAATTCAGTATGCTTGATTTAGTGGACCGCATCATTGTGATTGAACAAGGGCGCGTTGTCGCCGATGGGCCAAAACAAGCCGTTTTACAAAAACTTCAAAATACTGGCCAAAGCAAAGGTCAAAGTTCTGGCAAGGGGGCGAGTTAATGTCAAACAACGAAATTAACCAAAAGCACCTCAAGTATATGAAGGACATCAATGCGGCACTGCTACTAACCAGTCCTCGTAAGTCCAGGCAAGTGTTGTACTTAGTATTACTAGTGATCACCATCAGTATCATTTGGGCAGGTTTTGCAGAGATAGATGAAGTAACAGTAGGGACCGGAAAAGTGATCCCATCGCAGCAAGTTCAGGTCATCCAAAACTTAGAAGGCGGCATCTTAAAGGAAATCGCCGTGTCTGAAGGGCAGTTGGTTGAAACTGGCCAAAAACTCTTAAGTATTGACAGTACACAGTTTTTGTCTGAATACCGTGAGCAAGCAACACAAGGTGATAGCTTAAAAGCGCGTATTCACAGATTAGAAACACAAATAAAACAAGTAAAGGTGATGCCTCAAGAGCAACTTAAAGAGCTGATTGAGGGTGATGACTCATTACCGTTTCAAAGCTTTCCATCCAATTTAGATCCCGGAGTGGTCAACCAACAACGCGGTCTATACCAAGAGGAAATTCAAGGCCTCATTGACCGTACTAGTATTCTTGAGCAGCAAATCAACCAAAAACAAGCAGAGATGGATGAACTAAATTCTAAGGTTAAGTTTTTGGAGCGTAGCTATGAGTTGGTTAAAAAAGAAATCGAAATAACCGTGCCTCTGGCTCGTAACGGCGTCGTCTCTGAAGTTGAAGTGATAAAACTTGAGCGTGCTGGCAACGAAGTAAAAGGTGAGCTAGAGGGCGCCAAGTTACTCATCCCTAAATTAAAGTCTGAAATCGAAGAAGCCAAACGAAAACGCAATGAGCAATTTTCTAAATTTCGTACAGAGGCACAAAAAGAGTTAGCAGAAGCACAAGATAAGCTAAATAGCCTAGATGAAGTGTTGGTGTCACTGCAAGACCGCTTAGAGCGAACAACGGTTACATCACCTGTCAATGGCACCATTAAAACCATAAAAATCAATACAGTGGGCGGCGTTATTCAACCTGGCATGGATTTAATTGAGATAGTACCGGTTGAAGATAGTTTATTGGTAGAAGCCAAAATTGACCCGAAAGACATTGCATTTTTACGTCCCGGCCTGGATGCCATCATCAAATTAAGTGCCTATGATTTTGCGATTTATGGCGGTTTAAAAGGAAAAGTAGAACATATCAGTGCCGACACCATAAAAGATGAAAAAGATGAAAGTTACTACTACATTAAAGTAAGAACAGAAGAGAGTTATTTAGATAGTAATAACAAACCGTTACCTATAATCCCTGGGATGACAGCTAATGTTGATGTAATCACGGGAAAGAAGACGGTTTTAGACTATCTACTCAAACCAATTGTACGTGCAAAGCACAATGCAATGCGTGAAAAGTAAGGAGTGAGCCATCGATGATATCAAAACCGTCGTTAAGTACCGTATTTGTATTTTGTGCAGCCACTGTGGCATGCAGCGCTCAAGCTAAGTCTCTGGAAGAGGCGGTTGCTCAAGCACTCGAAATACACCCAGAATTGAGAGCTTTGTTTTATCAGTACAAAAGCTTGGAAAAAGATGTCGAAATTGCCAAATCCGGCTGGTATCCAAAAGCAGATGCCTATTTAGAGTTGGGGATTGGTAAGCGAGACAATGCTCAAAGTCGTCTCGGCCGTGAAGATGAAGAAATTAAGCCGGTTGAGTATGGAGTGACGATAGAGCAGTTACTGTTTGATGGATTTTTCACGGAAGAAAACATCAGTCGGACAAAAGCGGAAGCTCGAGCAGAGTTTTTTACCCTATTGTCTGACGCTGAAAACAGAGCACTAGAGGTGACCCGGGCCTATACTGGCTATATAGCCGCTCAGCAGCTGTTAGAATTGGCAGAGCGTAACTTAGCCTCTCACAAAGACATCTATGCCCAAATAGAAGAGCGTACAAACAGTGGTTTGGGATCTCAGTCCGATTTATCTCAAGTTGGAGGCCGACTTGCCAGAGCGAATGCAAATTTATTAGCCGCCAAAAACCAATTACAAGATGCTAGAGCATCCTATTTTAGGTTAGTCGGTGAGGCGCCTCAAGACTTAGTCATGCCTAAGCCAGACCTAGACGGTTTACCTCAAGACAAAGAGTCTTTCCTAGAAATCGCGAAGGTCGAGCACCCAACAATTATAGCGGCAATGTCAGATGTAAAAGCCGCGCATCATCAAATTGACGGTAATCGAGCAAACTATTACCCAAGGGTGACATTAAACCTTGAGCACTCTTCAACCGAGTACAATAATGATGGTGACAATTATGTTGATGAGTCTCGAATCTCGTTAAATGTCACATACAATTTATTTAATGGTTTTGCCGATCAAGAACTTGAGAAAAAAAGCGTTTATCAAAAAGAGCAGGCACTCAACTTGCGTACTTCCGCTGAATTTCAGGTGATAGAGGGCGCTGAGTTTGCTTGGAGCAGTTACCAATACGTTCAAGAACAACTCGAATACCTACGCCAGCATGTCGAATTTAGTTACACCACGTTGCAAGCCCACAAACAACAGTTCACCTTAGGGCGTCGTACGCTTTTGGATTTACTCGATACCGAAAATGAGTTATTTGAAGCTAGAAAAAGCTACGTAAATGCTGAACAAACAGCACTAGTTGCGCATTATCGAATATTTAATGCCATGGGCACCTTACTGGATAACTTAAAAATTGATGCGCGTGACTACCAAGTATTAGGAGAGCAGTAATGAGAACGTTTAAGACAAAACCGCTCTTAATTTCTCTTTTGACCACGATAGCTTTAGCTGGCTGTAATACGACCATCAAAGATTTGGATCAGTGGCGACAGCTGCCAATAGAGAAAAAGCAACGTCTTGTAGATGCAGATAAAGATGGCGTGATTGTAGCAAGAGAGAAGTGTGAAGAAACAGGAACTGACCTACTTGTAGATAATTACGGTTGCACAGTGGAACATCTAAACGAAACCGATTTAGATCACGACGTTGAATTTGATCAAGGCTCATTAGAATTAGGTCCGAGTCAGCAACTGGAATTGACTGAATACTTGAATGGTTTGGCTATCAACAAGCAATGGGAATTTACGGTTCAAGGTTATACAACGAGCGCCGGAGATTTGTTACTAAATGAATATTTAGCCAAACAACGAATTTCTGCGGTTGCAGACTACTTGCGCTCACAAACCGGAGTACCACTAACCAATATACGCTCTCAGTTACTCGATGGCGACAAGGTCGCTGAGTACGATAACGCCCAAAACTTCTCGACAGAAAACCCAGATGATAAAGACCAAGACGGGGTATTAGACGAGTTTGACCAATGTGGCAACTCTGGATTTACCGTCGAAGTTGATGAAAACGGTTGTCCAGTTATGGAGATACAACAAATCACCAAAAATGTGACGGTCCGGTTTGAGGTTGATTCGAGCGACATTCAATCAATTTACTTACCAAACGTAAGAGAGGTTGCACAATTTATCAACACCTATAACGCAAAACAGGTTAAAGTGGTGGGTCACGCTTCTTTAACAGGTGATGCAAACTACAACTTGGGTTTGAGCGCCCGACGTGCAGAAGCCGTTGCTGAACTTTTAGTTAATGCATACGGCATCAATCCTGATTATATTGAAGCTTACGGTAGAGGTGAGACTCAACCGGTAATGGATGAGATCAGTGATCAGGCAAATGAGCTTAATCGTCGAGTCGAAATCGTTCTTTCCGAGAGTCTCGAAGTCGAAAAACAAAAAGATATTAACCTGCTCGATGCAAACGCACTTAATCGTCGTGTCACTGTTATTGCTCAAACCAAAGAAATGGCTAATAAACTCAAATGGAACATTTTCTTGATGGAAGAGTTACAACAAGCCAAAGAAAAAGAGCAAAACAGTCAAGATGCGATTGAAGAAGCCAAAGATGCAGGTTGGTAAGACAATTAAGCACTTAATTAATGACAAAAATTATTGGTTTACTAACCACAGTAATTTTATTGAGCTACTCTTTAATAGGTCTCTCCAGGGAGGAGTTAGACCTTAACAAGCTCATTGCGTTTACGCGTGATAAATATGACGAAGACGCGGTAAAACGAATGGTTGCGTGGCGAAAAATCATAGCTGAGAAAAAAGGGTTACCAGAGAAAGAAAAGTTACAAGTTGTGAACCGTTTCTTTAACTATTTCGAGTTTGTCGATGACATAAAGTTATGGGGACAAGAGAATTATTGGGCGACGCCGATTGAGTTTATAGGCTTGCGCGGTGGTGATTGCGAAGATTTTTCGGTTGCTAAGTATTTTACTCTGCTGGAGCTCGGGGTTCCAATCGATAAGCTTCGCCTTATCTACGTCAAGTCAATTACTCTCAATCAATTTCATATGGTTTTGGCTTATTACCCAACCAAAACCGCCGTTCCACTGATCCTCGATAACATTGATGGAGAAATCAAGCCGGCGTTTAAGCGCAAAGACTTGGTTCCGATTATATCTTTTAATGGTAAACAACTTTGGATCAACAAGCAGAAAGGCCAGGGTAAAACGGCCACGTCGGGTAAGAGTTTAAAAGATTGGGACAACTTGTCGAACCGTTACAGTTTAGAAGCGTTCAAGAGTTAATCTCAAAGAAGGCGAAAGAGGTCTGAATGACATTATTTAAAGAGTTGCTAGTCGTCATACTAATCACGTTTTGCGTAAACTTGATGGGTGTGCTGTGGCTGCAATTTGATTCGACACGTGAATACTTGGTCAATCAACTAGAGTCTGACCTCAATAATGTTTCGACGTCGCTAACTATGGCTATTTCACCGCATCTGGCAACGGCCGATGAGGTAATGATTGACTCGACATTAAATGCTTACTTTGATGGTGGCTATTATCAGAAAATCGAAGTCACTATATACGAAAGCGGTGAAACAATTGTCAAAGAGCACCCAATAACAGTAGATGGTGTACCTCAGTGGTTTATTGATTTGGACTTTTTGCGCATTCCGTACATTGAAAACGAAGTAACCAATGGTTGGAGCCAAGTCGGTAAAATTTTTGTTAGCGGTCACCCTGGGCTAGCTTATCGACAGCTTTGGGATTCATTTGTCAGCACTTGTATGTGGCTAGGTGGCTTAGGGGTACTCGTGGCCTTTATTTGCGCTTACGGCATCAATGTCGTATTAAAGCCGCTAACTCGAATTCAACAAAAAGCTCGCGAAATTCAAGATCATTACTTTGGCGAGCCACTTCCCTTGCCAAGTACTCGAGAGCTTCGTGAAGTGACAGAGGCTGTCAATCAAATGAGCGCTCGACTAAAAGAGCAATTTGAAGAGAAAGCGCGACTTCACGAAAAATTAAAACAAGCCGCTTATATCGACTCTGTAACGGGATTTGGTAACCGAAGTTATTTTGACCGGCGGCTCAATGCCTGGCTGGTGGACTCTAGTAACGGGGCGCTGATCTTTATCGATATTGCAGGGCTTGATGACTTGACCAGAGAATATGGCTGGCAACGCCGCGATGAGATAATTGTGGTTATTGGTCACTTTATTGATACGGTTTTTGACGACAAAGAAAACACAGTTTTGTGTCGCGTATCCGAACACGAATTTGCCGTTATCATTGAGCAAATTGACGCTAGAAAAGTTGAACAAAAGTTAAAGCAATTGAGCACTTATTTTAATTCACCAGAGATCCGTGAAATGTTCTCAGTGAATCAAATCTTTAATGCTGGTGCCGTTAAAGTGTCACACAAGGCAGACAAGGATGACATTTTAGCTTATGCAGACAAAGCGTTACACGACGCGCGGGAAAACTTTGGTGGTATTAAAGTTATAGAAATTACGCCAGAATCAGGTCACATTCATACCCGTGTGGAAATCAAAGACGGTATAGAGCGCGCTTTGGCCAAAGACGCATTTGTGTTTTTGAACCAGCCGGTTTTTACCTACAAGAGCAAAGAACCTGATCACTACGAGATTTTTACCAACCTTATCTTAGAGGATTTAACCAATGTTACTGCAGGCACTTTTGTTTCTGTGCTCAACGAATATCGTTTAGGTAGTCGATTTGATAAGCGTGTTATTCAATACATGATTGATGTTGCCAAAAAGAGTGATAAGGGACCCTTTGCGATTAACATTAGTATGTCGGCACTGCAGGACCATCAATTTATTGTATGGCTGTACAACAAACTAAAACACGAGCCAGAGGTAAAAACGAAAATAGCCTTTGAGTTTAATGAAGATTCGATTATTAATGACCGAGAGAACACAGAACAAATGTGTCGCCATTTTAATGAGTTAGGTATTCGTTTTGGGATTGACAGAGTAGGTCGTCATTTTGAGTCTTTAGCGTATCTACAACGAATTCACCCCGATTATGTGAAAGTAGACCACAGTTACACAGAGATTGCAGTGAACGACCAATCAGACGCTTATTTTGTGGGTTCTTTATGTACAACAATTCACAACCTAGATATTAAAGTTATAGCGACACACGTCGAAAACGAAAAACAATTAGAGTTATTAAAAGATTACCACTTTGATGGTTTCCAAGGGTATATCGTTAAGCCTTCCAAGCTAGAAGAGTAGGGTTACTCAGGTAAAAGATTACAACCGACAAACTAGCACTCACAAAAAAGCCAGACTATTCACAGTCTGGCTTTTCGCTTTATCGTTAACGGCTAACTAATTAGAAGGTAGCAACAACTTTTACGTTACCGCCGGCATCGCCAGAGATATAGCCAATTGCACCTGGAGTGCTAGCGACTTTCTCAATAACTGCAGCGTCACCGTCCAGTTTTTCTGGAGGCGTACCTTTACCAGTGAACACTAACTTTGACCAGTATGCTTTAAGTTGGCTGCCTGAACGGTTCAACACTTTTTCATTGAACTCCTCAGTTGCGCCAGCCCCTTCAGCTTGATCAAAAGGAACAACTGATGTGCCGTTAGGAAAAGCTTTTGCTTTTCCTAAAAAGATACGTGAGATTGTTGATTGATCTAAGTTCGAATCATTAGATGGGTGAACAATAACGTTCACCGCAAATACGCTTGAGCTAAATAGTGCAGACGCTAGAGCCAAACTCAGTCCTAAGGTTACTTTTTTCATCCGTAGTACTCCTTAAAATACAATGTCTACACCAGCTGAGATAAGTTCTGCATCATAAAAGTCATTGATGTCGTTATCTACTGAGCTGTACTGAACTTTGAATGCTGCCGCAGGGTGGAAGTCATAACGGAAACCAAATGACGTAACTGTATACTCATCCTGTTGGATACCATTTACGATGGCGCTAGTCGCTGCCTGTAAAGGGAAACCGTCAAATTGTGTTCCTAATGCTGGGATCACAACATTTGGCATACCCGCAGCAATAGACGTGTTTGCTTCTACTTCATATGTTTCAAACGATACATAAGGCATAAACGAGAAGTTAACACGGTATCCAAAGCTTAAGTAACCAGCCTTAATGTCTTCTTGGCGGAACGAGTCGTCAGTGTTGTTAACTGAGTACTCACCAATGATAGATACTTTGTCGTAATCAATGTTAAAGCCTGCACCGATAAAGGTACCTGTATCGCCATTCATTAATAACTCATCAGTTGCCGATTGGCTTGCACCAAGTGCCGTTGCAAGGTTCGCGAAAGCTTGGACCTCTGCCACTGGAATATCTACTTCACCAGAGATGTAAGTAAAATAACCACTAAACCACTCACGGCTGAATGATGTTGAAAGACCAAACATGTTATTTAAAGATCCGCGCGTTGGAGACGTATCTTTAAAGAAGGTATCTTCTAACTCGCCAGCGATAAAGTTGAATGTGACGTCCCACTCACCAATTAGTTTGTTGTGTAGTAAGCTAACGCCGTCGTAGTTACTAAACGGTAAGTTATACATAGCCGTTGAAGGACGAACCCACGGGTACGCATAGCCCACATCTAAGAAGTCTGAATACAGGTAGAATGGCAAACGCAAACGACCTGCACGGAACGTGGTGTAATCCGAAAGTTCATAAGACAAATATGCCCAAGCAAACTTTGTGTCAAAGTCATCTGAGCCTCGAGAAACAATTTGAGCTGTCGCTGATAATCCATCACCTAAATCTGCAATAGCTTGCAGCGCAAACAAAGACTCGTTACGGAAAGATAAATCATCGCCATAACCTACGTAGTCTGCTACGTCATCCTCAAGGTTTTGACCGACGACAAATGAAGCAAATCCGTTAAAGCGGATATCTGCATAAGTCGAAAAGCTTGCCATAGATAGTGCTGCTACACCTAATGGTAAGCCAAGTTTTAATACTTTTTTCATAGTATCCCGTCTCTTTGTTGTTGAGTTCAACTTTAGTGTAGCCGAGTATTTTAATTTTGCTTTTAAAAACAAGCAAATCAAAAAAAAACCCGCATAAAGCGGGTTGGAGTAGTGGAGTGCACCAAAACTATACTCTAATTTGGCCTTCACCAGTCACCACAAACTTCTCAGCGGTGAGAGATTCAAGACCCATTGGACCATAAGCGTGAAGCTTGGTTGTCGCGATTCCAATCTCTGCGCCCAGGCCTAATTGAGAGCCATCAGAAAACCTCGAACTTGCGTTAACCATAACCACAGAGGCGTCTACAGCGCGTTGGAACAGTTCTGCTGAGTCCTTGTTTTCAGTAACAATTACCTCTGTGTGGTGACTACCAAACTGGTCTATATGCTCAAGTGCATGTTCTAAAGAGTTAACCGTTCTTACTGCTATTTCAAGACCCAAGTACTCTTCACCAAACTCTGTGTCTGGAAGTAGAATTGGGCTTAGAAAAAATCCATGTGAGCGTTGACAAGCGTTTATTTTTACAGCTTTTTCTTGCAACATTTTTGCAGCCAATGGTAAAAAATCACCCGCTATTTGCTCATGAACTAATAATCCTTCAAGCGCGTTACATACACCAGTTCGTTGAGTTTTTCCGTTTTCTAAGATTTTTAATGCTTTTTCAAAGTCGGCATCTTTATCGACATACAAGTGACACACACCTTTAAAGTGTTGGATCACTGGGATTTTACTGTTATCGCTGACAAACTTAATTAGCCCTTCGCCACCACGAGGAATGACAAGGTCGATATAGTCCGTTTGTGAGATTAACTCGGTTACCAACTCACGAGCTGGATTGTCGACGACTGAGACTAACTCTTTAGGTAAGTCGTTTTCTTGTAATGCTTTGTGCATCGCGTCGGCAATCGCCAAGCTCGAATTTAGGGCTTCTTTACCGCCACGTAAGATAACGCCATTACCAGATTTAAAACACAAGGCGCCAGCATCTGCGGTAACGTTAGGACGTGACTCATAGATCATACAGATTACGCCAAGTGGGATCCGCATTTTTTCTATTTCTAAGCCATTAGGGCGAGTCGTGACAGAGCGACGGTTACCGACCGGATCTTCCAGCGATACAATCTCTTTGATACCGTTGACCATATCATCAATGCGCTGTTCGTTTAGTGTTAAGCGATCAACAAAGGCATCGTCTAAATCCATTTCTTTGGCTTGCGCTAGGTCTTTTTCGTTGGCTTTTAAAATGCCTTCTTGCGCAGCTTTAATATGCTCTGCCATGCGTAGCAGAACCTTATTTTTTTGTTGTTCTGACATAATTGCCAAACGCTTTGATGCAGATTTGGCAGCTTTTGAAATCGTTTCAATATAGCTCATTAGGCCTCCTTTAATACGGCAATATTATCTTCTTCTATCAGTGACTCAATCGTTGGAAACGAATGGTCGTTGGGCGATTGCTGGTCGGAAATAAATGACATTAGACAGCTACTGTAATTAGCGACTGCTTTTGCTAGTCGGGTTCCATCTTTTGTCTTCACCAGTACCGTATCGCCGATATTAAAGTTTCCTTTGACTTCGACTAAATGGTCACTTGATAGATTTTGTTCTTCATCCAAGACTTGGCCAGCTCCCGATTGATCAACAATGATCTCACCTTGGGCGCGGGTTGTGTGTGTTAACCAATGCAAATCATCTTGCATAGGGTTTTTGTATGGCGTAAACATGGTGCCTGGATTATCACCACGTACTAACCTTGAGAACGTTTCAGCTTCAAAGCCATTCACTATATAGGTCGTAATTCCGTGCGCTGTGGCTTTTTCTGCGGCTTGTAACTTGGTTAACATACCGCCCGTTCCGGTTGAGCTTATTGCACCACCGGCCATTGCTTTGATCCCGTCGTTAATCTCATCAACAACGCTTAACAGCTCTGCATCTTCGTGTAACTTAGGGTTTTTGTTGTACAACCCATTGATATCTGAACACATTATTAGTGCATCAGCATCAGCCGCCGCCGCTACCATTGCCGATAAGTTATCGTTATCACCGACTTTTAGTAAATCAGTGGTCACCGTATCGTTCTCGTTTACGATTGGAAGAATTCCTGCTTCTAACGATGTTTCTAGTGTATCGCGAATACTTTGATAACGTTCTTGATCACGCAGATCTCCATGTGTAAGTAAGATTTGCGAGGTCGGAAAATCAAATAATCTATCCCAAGTACCTACCATCTCAGCCTGACCTGCGGCAGCCATGGCTTTCTTTATTGCAAGAGAAGGGCGTTCTGGGCTGTCAAATAAGTGACGACCTGCCGCCACTGAGCCTGAAGAAACTAACACCACTTCTTTTCCCTGCTTTCGACACTCAATAATAAATTGAGCGATTGGAAATAATTGGTGTGCACTACAGCCGTTGCCACTCGGTGCGATCAATGCACTACCGACCTTCAACACAATGCGTTTCCAGTTTTTCCAAGAGTTTGTATTCATTAATAAATCCCGTTGCTCAAATTAGGTTGTAAATTATACATAATAATACTTTGATGTCTAATCATTATTGTACTAAATGGTATTGTTCTTGTTAATACGTGTTATTCGCGAATTTTATAGTTGTTTATTATTTTAACTCTTGTTTTATAGTGTCTACTTGTTTGGTTACCTGTTTTTTGATTAGTGTATTAAATATTACAGTACGTTCCATGTGTGTTTTTTTGTTTTTGCTTTTTTATGTTTTGTCTAATGTTTTGCTTAGTTTTCTAACTATGCGAAACATGTACAGAAGCTATTATGAGCTTAGAAAAGGATTAGAGTACTTGCACAAAAAAAGCACCAGAAGGTGCTTTTTATTTTTTTATAAGGAAAGGTGTGTTTATATCTTAGGGTCAATTTCACCAATATTAAGAATTGGAGCAGCGTCAAGTTCGTTAGCGTCCATCATATTGGCGACTCGCTGAACACTTGAAAGCAGAAGAGATTGCTCCCAATCTTCGAGTTTGTTAAATCGCTCAATAAAGCTGTCTTCCATTGATCTTGGCGCGTCATTTAAGGTTTTCTCACCTGTTTCTGTAAGGTATAAAGCAATGCGGCGTCGATCTGACTCGCTTCGAACACGACTAATAAGCTGTTTGTTTTCCAATCGATCTAGGATACTTGTCACCGTAGCCTGACTAAGATTGACCAAGTCTGAAACGCGTTTAGCGGTGATACCTGGATCTGCTTTGAGTTCTTGCAGCACCAATAACTGAGGCCCTGTAATTCCAACATCTTTGCTGAGTTTTTTTGATCGCAAGTCAATAGCTCGAATGACACGTCGAATTGCGACCAATAGTTCTTCGTATTTTTCCAAAGTGATACCTTTTACTTTTTTAACCCGGGCACTTTAACGTGAAAGGCACAGAGATCAAGTCAAAAACCCTGTGCCTGTTGTAACCCATAGGTAAATGTTAGGAGCTTATCCGTCTAGAGTCGTTTGTGTTTTATTGAAAACGGCTTCTGTTTCGTCGCTAGGTGGTGTTGTTAGCGTACTAACTACATAAATAGCGATACTAGAAATAATGAATCCTGGCAGAAGTTCATAAAACACACTTCCTAACGCCTTATCATCGGCTAATACAGGAGCGTACTTCCAAAAAATGACAGTTACAGCCCCTGACAATACACCAGCAATTGCGCCTTCGTTCGTCATCCGCTTCCACAACAATGCGAATAAAACAACCGGTCCAAAGGCCGCACCAAATCCAGCCCAGGCACTAGATACAATATCTAATACACCGCTGGTAGAATCCATTGAGATAGCCGTTGCGACTGCGGCAACGATGACTACACAAAGACGGCTTGTGAATAACAATTCTTTCTCTGAAGCTTCTTTATTAATAAAGACTCGATAAATGTCTTCGACTAATGAGCTACTCGAAACCAATAATTGTGAAGACACTGTACTCATAATAGCAGCAAGAATAGCTGCCAACAGCCAGCCTGCAATCAGCGGGTGAAATAAAATTTGTGATAACAGCACAAAGATGGTCTCAGGATCATCGACTTGCATGCCTGTCTGGCTCGCATAATAAAAACCAACAATACCTGTTAGAACTGCGCCAATTATAGTCACAGTCATCCAAGACATACCGATGCGTTTAGCAATTTTTACTTCTTTGTGTGAACGGATCGCCATAAAGCGAACAATAATATGAGGTTGACCAAAATAACCTAAACCCCAAGTCATTAAACTTAATACACCAAGCCAGCCCAAGGCATCTTTGGCCGCAACTTGATTACCAAAGTCGGACGTAATAGTTTCAGTAATTTGACCTAATCCATCTAATTCGCCCATTGCAAACAGTGGAACCATAATCAATGCAATAAACATGATACAGCCTTGTACAAAGTCAGTCATACTTACCGCTAAAAACCCACCTAGTACCGTATACAAAATAACGACAGATACAGTGACCAAAACACCGGTTTGGTAGGCCATATCAAATCCACTTTCAAACAACTTACCGCCAGCGACTAGCCCTGAAGATGTGTATAAAGTGAAAAAGAAAATGATCACAGCAGACGCGACAATTCGAACCGAACTGTTGTTTAATGAAAAGCGCTTAGAGAAGAATTCTGGAATAGTCAACGAGTCGTCTGCCAACTCAGTATAAACTCTCAGTCTAGGAGCGACTAAAATGTAGTTAACATAAGCGCCGATCAACAAACCCACAGCGAGCCACGCACTGTCTAACCCGCTAACAAAGGCTGCACCGGGAAGACCCATTAGCATCCAGCCACTCATATCTGATGCGCCAGCTGACAATGCGGTCACTTTAGGGCTTACATTTCTTCCACCCAACAAATATTCATTATTGTCGGCCGTCGAGTGACGCATGGCATAAAAACCAATGCCGAGCATCAACGCAAAATACAGCAGAATTGAAATAAAAGTATAATCAATCAAGGGACACCTATCCTTTGTCTAGTTTTTTGGATTGAATGCTTTGTATTTAATTTGTATACAAAACGTTTTTAAAATAGGGTAACACGACCTTTTTTAAAAATCGAATTTGCTCTTTAATGTCTATACTTTATGGAGTGTGGCTAGGTGTTTAAGTTGGCAGTGATTGGCAAGTAAAGCGTACACTTTTATGGGAATATCGCGCCTAATAGTTTCAATACAAACCATTAGGCGTGATACAGGGAGAACTAAAACTGAGAGAATTAAAATAGAGTGGCTTTTTTGACGTCTTTGGTCACTTCCTTACTACCTTCTAACAATGCTTCCGCTTCTTTGGCGAAGGCAGGTGGGGTTGGAATAAACTCAATAAGCTCTTCAAATCGGTCTTTAATTAAACGAGCAATGATATCACCACCAACAAGGACTTCACCGCCTTTAATGTGGCCTAGTTTGTCATAGAGACTAAGTACCGCTTGTTTTACTAGCCATATTTCTTTTTCAGTAACTAAGTTAACCTTGTGCAGTGTGACTAATGCTTCAATGTGTTCAGCGATACTTTTAACGTAAGGCGAAATATAGGACCAACCACGGTTTTTGGCTAAGGTTTGGCAAATATAAATTTCGTGGTGAATGTTGTGTAAGTATTTAGAAATGACTTTGGCATCTCGGCTATGGCGTACCTTCATGTCAAAGATCTTGCCGTGTTCCAAATCTAAGTTCCAAGAGTCAATAACATTTAACAGTCGTGTTTCGTGAGGAAGCTTATTATCAAAGTTAATAATATCGACGTATACATTGACTTTAGTTCGCAAAATTTCGTCGCTTTGCTCAACAAGGCTTATTAGTCCTTTTGCGCCCGATTCAATTTCAAAATTAGTGTGAGTTCGGGACAGTAATTGTTCTTGGCTTTCTGCAACTCGACTTTGGACCGAGGCGGACTCAATGATGCTTGCCCGTGCTAATCGCAACTCATGAATTTGAAATCGAAGAGAGAAGATCAATAAAACAACCATAAAGGCCAATAACAAAGGCGTTAACCAGCCGCCAAAGTACTCGCCAATTTGGCCAATTTCACTCGGGCTCACTTGACCATATGCAAAAAACAAATAGGCGGTTAATATGCTCAATGAGACGACAAGCATCAAGCCAATGATTAAGGCACTATTAAACTGCTTTTCTTCAGGTGTTTTTAAAAGACTCTCAGGAACCTTCATTTACAATTTCCATATTTTTATTGTTATTATTTTGCCTAAAATAACGTCAACGCCATTTGACTGCAACGGTTTTGGCGAGATTTAGGGAACTTAAGTTACTGCTAAGTACCTGATTGACTGTCCGATAAACTGTGCTCTTTAGATTGATGTTCAAGTTGTTCAACCCACATAATTGTTGCACCACAAATAGCCGCAGGCATTACCAATAAGTTTAACAGCGGAATTGATGTAGCGATCGACACCGTAGCGCCAAAGCCAAAACACGCGCTTTTGTTGTCGCTCAAAATATAACGCATGTAATCAAAACTATATCGATTGTTATCAAACGCATAATCGCAGTATTGGATGGCTAAAACCCAAGCGATAAATGCAAACCAAATTGCCTGACCAATAATCGGAAAGAACCAACCGATTAAGAAAAAGCCAATCATTCGAGGAATAAAATATACCAGCTTACGCCATTCTCGTTTTAAGGTGTGCGGAATGGCTTTAACTAAAGCGGTCATCGAGTCTTGCTTGGGTTGCTCACCTTTGAGGTGCATTTCGACTCGCTCAGCAAGTACACCGTTAAACGGCGCGGCAAGCCAATTGGCAACTGTTGTAAAAAACAATCCAAACAAAAGCACGATAATGAGTAACGCTAACGGTAATAAAATAAATTCGAGCCAACTCAACCAGTCAGGAATGTTGTCGTGAACCCAACCAATATGTACCGAAATTTGTTGGTACAAATAGACAAAGGCACTGACAAAGAGCACAAAGTTAACCGCGAGCGGGATCAAAATGAATCGCTTGAGTCCTTTGGTTTTAAGTAAACCAAATCCACGAAAAAAATAACTGATACCATCTCCCATGGTCATATCGCGTTCTCCAATTTTATTATTAGCCTGATTGTTACAAACTTACCTTTAAATAGGGACAAGCTGCAATCGTTCAAGTGTTACAAAGTACAACAAAATTTGCTATCTTTCACGGCTTTGCACCAAGCACGGTGCAACTGTAGATATAATAACCGCAACAAGAAGTTCGATTCACTTTTAAGTAATTTCGAATAAAGATATGGTAAAAAACAACAGTTGCTGTAAGTTATTCGGTTGGTCGCAAAATGACAAATGCGGCCTTATATAACAACAATAAATTATCGTTACTAAACACTCGGCAGAACGTTAGAAAATAAATGCGCTTAAAACATATAAAGTTGGTGGGGTTTAAGTCCTTCGTTGATGCAACCACCGTTCCTTTTCCTGAGCAGATGACCGCAATTGTCGGGCCTAATGGCTGCGGCAAATCAAACGTCATCGATGCTGTGCGTTGGGTGTTAGGCGAAAGTTCTGCCAAAAACCTGCGTGGCGATGCCATGACAGACGTTATTTTCAACGGTTCGACTAATCGTAAGCCGGTATCTCAAGCTTCTGTTGAGTTGGTATTTGATAATACCGAAGGGCGCTTACAAGGCCAACTAGCGGATCGTAATGAAATATCGGTCAAACGTTTGGTGACTAAAGATGCGGTTTCTTCCTACTTTTTAAATGGCACTAAATGTCGCCGTCGCGATATTACCGATATCTTCTTGGGTACGGGATTAGGTCCACGAAGTTATGCGATCATTGAACAGGGGATGATTTCAAGGCTTATAGAGTCTAAACCTCAAGAGTTGCGGATCTTTTTAGAAGAAGCCGCGGGTATTTCTAAATACAAAGAACGCCGTCGAGAAACAGAAAACCGTATTAAACACACTCGTGAAAACCTCGAACGACTGGCGGATGTTCGCGAAGAGTTAGGAACTCAACTCGAAAAACTCAAGCGACAAGCGGCCACAGCTCGTCGATATAAACAGCTGAAACAACAAGAACGTCAATACAAAGCTGAGCTCCATGCCTTGAAATGGCATGAGTACAACGAGCAACTCAATTTTCACGAGCAACAAAGACTGATAAAAGAAACCGAACTCGAGTCCTTCATGGCCGAGCAACGAGGTGGTGAGCTAGGGCTGATTAAACTCAAAGAACAGCTCAATAGCCTCAACGACAAAGCACAAGAAACACAACAAAAGGTGTTTCAAACCTCAAATACAATCACCAAACTTGAGCAACAGATTGTTTTTGATCAAGAACGCGCTAGCCAGCGTGAAGATCAAAAAACACAGCTGATATCGGCAATAAAAGACGCCGACGAGTTACTCGAGCATGAGCGCGAAAACCTTCAGACCCTAGAATTACAGCTTGAAGACCTTGAACCTCAACAAATGTTGGCGACAGAACAATACGAACAAGTTCAAGCGGAGTTATTGGCAGCCGAAGAAAGCTACGAGCGTCAGCAAAATAGCATTGCTCAGCAACTCAAAAATTTGTCTCAGGCCCAACAAAACGTCAAGGTCATTGAAACTCGAGTCCATCACGCACAAATAGAGTTAGCAAGAAATCAACAGCGCCAGCGAGACTTAAGTCAAGAGTTACAAGACTTGTCCATTCATGAGCATCAAGAAGAGATTGAGCTTCACAAAGCAAAACTGACTGAACTCACCGATACAGTAACTGATTTGCAATCCCAAATTCAGCAGTGGCAAAAGACCGCCACTGAATTAACTGCGCAGCACGAACAATCAAAGCAAGCGGTAAAGGCATCAGAGCGAGCACTGCACGAAACCACTATTCATCTTGAGCAGTTACAAAACTGGCAAATTGAGTTTGAACAAACTCAAAATCAACAAACGCAAATTGAGGTGTTGGGACCGGCAATATCTGCGCTTGATGTTGAACCCAAATGGCTTGCTGCCGTTGAATATATGATGCAACAGCACGGTCAGCCCTTACTAGTTAATAAGTTGCCGTCTGAGGCGCATCATCAAGCGCATGATGGTCAGTATTTACTATCGGGCAAACAAGCGGATAGCCAACCTGGCTCGCTCGCCAGTGTTATTCGTGATGGCGTATTTCCCGCTTGGTTTAATTTGATTGGATTGGCAGACAATCAACAACATGCACAAACCTTGTTATCACAAGGTTGGCATTTTGCAGTGACGACCGACGGCACTTGGTTTGGTCAAAACTGGCAAGGTCGAGGTAACTTCGAACAGTCAGGTAATCAATCGGTCCTACAAAAGCGACAAGAGATCGAAAAGTTATCTGCCTTGAAACAATCTCAATCAGATGAGCTTGCAGATTTAATGGCGCAACAAACAACACTAGAAGCAAAACTTGGAGACGCAAATGCGTCTTTGAAAGAGCTAGAAAGTAAGTTTGCTGAAAGCCAAAAACAACAACACAGCTGCGAACTAGAAATTCGTTTATTAGAGCAACAAGCCAGCTCTGTGCTTCAACAAAAAAACAAAATAAGCCAGGAGCTCAATGAACTCTCGCAAGGAATCGAAGAGTCAGCACTGAGCATAGAAATGTTGCAGGAAGAGTTGTTGATGGCACAAGAGTCAGAGCTCGAATTACAACAAGACTCTGAACAAACTGAGGAAGGTAAAGCCGAGGCACAAAGACGTTTACAAAACATCAAATCTCAGGTCGAACAAATAAACCGTGAGCGTCAGCAAGTCGAATTACAAGTACAAGACATAAAATCTAAAATCGCTAACCTAACAGCAAACCTTCAACGCGCCGAAGCTCACCGAGCGCAAACAGAGCAAAAGTTGACTCAGCTGTTAGACCAAGGTCAAGAACTACAAACGGCAGAATTACTACACGAGCAGCTCGAAGAACAATTACAGCTAAGACTCGAATTAGAGGAGTTATTACTAGAACAAAACAAAGCTGTGGCGGACGTCGCAGAACAAATCAAAACCCTTGAACAAGGTCAGTCTGGGGTTATGGCTAAATTAGATAAGATGCGTGATGTTATTGCCGATGTCAAAATGGAATCGGAAGGGGTAAGAGTTCGGGCGCAAAATATGATTGAAGTTTTGGCCCAGATGAATGTCAACCTCAAAGAACTTCTCGAAAACATGCCAAGCGAAGCAGAAAAAGAAGCGTGGAGCGAAGCATTGGAGAAAACCACACACTCAATCCAGCGTTTGGGTGCAATCAACTTAGCCGCGATTGAAGAATATGACATTCAGGCTGAACGTAAAGGTTATCTCGACGAGCAATTTGAAGACTTAACCAGTGCACTAGAAACGCTCGAAGCGGCAATTAGAAAAATTGACCGAGAATCAAGAGCTAAGTTCAAAGAGACCTATGAGCAAGTCAATGAAGGTCTACAAACTCTTTTCCCAAAAGTGTTTGGCGGCGGTGCAGCCTATTTAGAACTCACCGATGACGATTTATTAGAAACAGGTGTGACCATTATGGCCCGTCCACCTGGTAAGAAAAACTCAACGATCCACTTGTTAAGTGGTGGCGAAAAAGCCCTGACCGCATTATCATTGGTCTTTTCAATATTTAAGCTAAATCCAGCACCGTTTTGTATGTTGGATGAGGTCGATGCACCGCTCGATGACGCAAACGTGGGGCGTTTTTGTAAACTGGTTAACGAAATGTCAGATTCTGTTCAGTTTATTTATATCAGTCACAATAAGGTTGCAATGGAAATGGCAACCCACTTGACCGGTGTAACAATGCAAGAGCCAGGTGTGTCGAGATTAGTTGCCGTGGACATTCAGCAAGCCGTTGAAATGGCAGAAGCGGTGTAATCAATTTATAGATTTTGCCCAGATAAGCAATACGGATAGAAAGCAAAAGGTTAATAATAAAAATGGCAGAAGAGTTACGTTTAGCGCTTTCATTATTAGGTTCATTAGCAGTCGGTGCGGTGGTGTTGCACGGCATTTGGACAGTTAGAAAAACGAGTTTAGAAGAACGCAAGCAAGCAGAACAACAAAAACAGCAAGAAACGCCAGAGATTGATGAAGAAGAGCAAGAAATCCAAGCTCTAAAAATCAAACAAATGGAAATCGATTTCTCTGATTTATCCGATAATGGTTCAGAGGGAAGTACTACAGGTCTTCCAGTGGTGGATATGAATGTAGACTCTATCTACGACAAATCCAAAACTGAGATGGACCAAACTGTCACGAGCGAAGCTAATTTAGCCGAACCCAACCTGTCCGGCGCAAATCAACCTGAACAAAAACAGGGTGAAATGCAGTCGTTTTTGAGTCACGCTCGACAACTCAATCAAAATCCAGATGTCGAAATTCAATCGTCTCAGTCAGCTGAACAACAAAGACAAAACCAACAAGCAGAGTTTGCTGGAATGGAAGTTACGTCAAGCCAAGTTAAAAACGTAGATGTTGGCGAAGCTAGTGATATTGACAATATCAGCAGCTTCCGTAACGACGATGACACTGTTTTGGTTGAGGGCTTTTCCGCATTTGGAAATATTCGGGATGACGAAGTTGAAACTGAGCAACTACGCGGATTGAGCTCAGGCGATGTAGAACGTGATGTTGCTTCAGTATCTGCAGCGGAACAATCTGAGCAGCCAGTCGCTCAACAAACATCAACAGATACTCAAAAAACTGAACCCAAACAAGAAGTTCTGATCTTGTTTGTCGATAAACCATCAGGTGAAATGATCGAAGGTGCCAAATTGTTGCCGCTGTTACTCACTTTAGGCTTCAAGTTTGGTGAGATGGATTTTTTCCATCGTCATGAGCAAAGCTCGGGACATGGTGAAATCCTATTTAGTTTGGCCAACATGTATAACCCTGGGACGTTTGATATCGACCACATGGAACAAGTATCGACTCGTGGTTTAAGTATTTTTATGACGTTGCCAAACGCAGGCGAGGCACTACAAACATTTAATATGATGCACAATGCTGCCAAAAAGATTGCCGATGAGTTTGGTGCTCGAGTACTTGATGCAGAACGTCAACCGTTAGACGTGGTTAGAGTGCGCAATTATGTTGATAAAATTAGAAAGTTCTAATTTTTTCGATATAGATTTGTGACATATCTTTGTGAAATTACTGTGTAGATAATAACAATAATAAAAGCCAAGGATGCTAAGGAAATTTAAATGAAAAATTGGATTGCAGGTGCAATGGGCCTGGCGTTAGTTGCCTGTGGCTCGGATAATGAAAACTACCTCGAAAGTGGCAAACAATCCATTGAACAACAGTCCTTTAGCACCGCTGTTATTCAACTCAAAAATGCCGTTCGACAGCAGCCTGAAGACGCTGAGTCTCGTTACTTTTTAGCTGTCGCTTACATGAGTGTCGGAGACGTGTCTGGGGCCGAAAAAGAGTTCGAACGAGCTTTGGATTTGGGTTACGACGCGAATGAAGTTGTTCCCAATCTAACCAAACTTTATCAAAGTAAAGGCAACAAAAAAGGTATCCACAAGCTAGTTGCCAAAGCAAAGGGAACTCGACCACAAGTACTCGCTGAGCTAAAGCTGAGCCAAGCAAAAGTTTATGTGGAAGCTGGCGAGCACGAGAAAGCACAAGCCGTTTTAGACGAATTAAAAGAAATCCCGGGCTCTGGTGAATTCGGCTTGTTGGGATTAGCGTATTCATTTGTTATCAAGAACAACATTGATGCGGCACTTGTACAATTAGATAATGTGTTGGAGCGTTATCCAAATCAACAAGAGGCTTTACGACTGAAGGGCAGGTTGCTACTTGCCAACGATCAAAAAGAGCAAGCCGCCAATGTCTTTGTCACTTACACTCAACAATATCCAAATGATGTAAATAGTAAGGCTTTATTAGCTCGTCTGTATATGGACTTAGATAAGCCTGAACAAGCTGACGAGCTGTTTAATGAATTAGCTAAAGCCTTTCCAAAAGCACTAGAAATTGCGACGCTGCAAGCTAACACCAAGATGGCATTGCGTCAGTATGAGCAAGCCAATCAAGCAGCAGAGCGAGCTCTGTTGATCAACAGCGAAGATGTTACGGCGCGACTCATTGCAGGTGTAAGTAGTTATTTTCTTAATAACCATGCTGACGTAAACCGTCACTTATCTCTTGTAGCTGGTCTCTTACCAGAGAGTCATCCAGCGATTCGAATTTTAGCAGACAGTCAGCTAAAGCTAGGTCAATCACTTGATGCAAGTGAGACGTTAACAGCCATACAAGGTGCCGACCTCAACAGTGGCGATGCGCTGCTTATGACACAAGTGGGTCGTGGTCTTGTTGTAGATGGCCAGCTTAAAAAAGCCAAACAAATCTTATCTGAGATTCCAGAAAACGTTGAGCAGCCTGAGTCTCTAGTTAACTTAGGTTTACTCAAACTTTCCATGAATGACGTTTCGGGCGTTGAAGACTTAGAGCTAGCGACGGAAAAACTAGACAAACAGCCGTTACAACTGCAACAGGTACTAGCAATTGCGTACTTGAAGTCTAACCAACTTGATAAGGCGTTAGAATTAGCAGAGCAAATGATCGCTCAGTCAGAAAGCCAAGTCCAAGGGTTTTTGTTAAAGTCTCGAGTCGCATTGATCAAAGGTCAACGTGATGAGTCTTTAGCGCTTTTGCAGCAAGCGGCCGAGCTAGCGCCTAACAATGCAAACATTCAATTAGCACTCGCACTTGTACCGTCCATTAATAATGTGGCCGATGCCGAAGTTGCGCTAAACAAGCTAGAGGCGATCCTCGAACTAGAACCGAGCTTTACTCCTGCTATTACTCAACATTATGGGCTTACCAAGCGCTTTGGTGTACCACAAAAAATGACAGTTCACTTAGCTGACTATCTACAACAAAATCCATCAGACATAGAGCGCAGCCTTTTATATGCCAATATCCTAATAACGGAAGGGCACGCGAAAAAAAGTCTAGAGATATTAAAAAGTGAACAGTTCAATGCCGAATTGAGCAAACCTTTGCGAGAAACTTATAACGGTATTTTGGCACAAGCTTATATTCAAGATCGCCAATTTGATAAAGCGTTTGACCACTACAAAACTTGGTATCAAACGGAACCGTCAAACGTAAATGCGGTTAAAGGCTACACACGTCTCCTACAAGCTCAAAACCTAACCAAAGAAGCGCTTTATGTGACGTCTTCTTATATGGAGGATGTTTCTAGCGAGAATATGGAGATAGCGCTTTTACACGCTCAAAACTTAGTTCAAAGTAACCAGCTAGAAGAGTTTCAGGCGCTTCATGACAACTTTAGTGACGAAATAAAAAGCCTACCTTTTGTCAAAGGGTTGTTAGGTCAAAAGTATATGCTGAGCCGTCAGCCAAAAGAAGCACTGCCTTTGTTAAAGGCGTCGTATGATCAGCAACCTACACCTAATGTAACCGCGTTTTTAGTAAGTGCACTAAATGCGACCCAAGGGCAACAGGTGGCTGTTTCATTTTTGAAGGCACACGTGCTTAAGTATCCTACAGACGCTGCAAATGCATTGCGCTACGCGACATTACAGACGTACAAAAACAATGATGAAGCAATTAAATACTATAAAAAGGTCTTAGAGCTAACTCCGCAAAATGCGGTTGCTGCCAATAACCTCGCTCACGTTTTGATGAACGAAGGGCAATTAAACGATGCATTAAAATATGGCGAGCAATCTTTAGCTATAGCGCCTCGTAACCCGAATATTTTAGATACTGTCGCAATGATTCAGTTGAAGCTGGGTAACAAGGAGCAGGCATTAGACTTATTATCTAAAGCTATGGTAGAAGCAGACGAGAAAGTTTCTGATGAGACTTTTGTTAATTATATTGAAGTCTTGTTTGTCAATAACGAAGTTAAGTTGGCTGAGCGTAAGCTTGCACAACGAGATATTAATGACAAACAACAAATGGAACGTCTAAAACAGTTACAGGCTCAATACATAAACTAGCTAAGCTTTAAATGCACTGTAGCTGTAAATTACCCATTAAAAAAGGAGACCCAGGTCTCCTTTTTTAGTAGCTATTTTAGGACGAGACATATCATTTTGCCAAGCTGGATTAGGCTTTGATTCCTTTGGTTAGTGTCGGTCCAGACTTTTTCTGACCATAGGCGTCGTAAGTAGAGTTTTTACTGCCACCAAGTAACAACATTTTGACTTGGTCAATAGCCACTTCGTTTTGTTTTGCCGTCAGATAGATCACTTCGTTTTGGGTTTGGCACTCTTCTAAGAGTTGGGTAATGATCTGCTTGGCTTCTACCAACGTTGGCTCAGTTGTTAACGCCTCGACATTAGGTGACTTAGCAATGGTGTTGTCGGTTTCTACTACTTTTTTTAACAGAGCTTCTTTTTGTTGAGCAATCTCAATGATTTTATCTCCGCTGCGCGTCTTCACTGCTTCTAATTCAAGCACCAGAAGGGCCTGCATGTCTTTTAACAGTTGAGTTTGTTGGCTTAACAATGCCTGCAACGATTGATATTGAGATTGTTCTGTCATAGTTATAACTTAAATTCAAAGTCCGCTAGCTTTTGAGCCAACTTATCATAATTAATCTTATAATTGCCATCAGTGATAGCCTGTTTAATTTCTTCAACCTTTTTACGGTCAAAGTTTTCTGTATCAGAAATCTTCTTTTGTAAATCTTTTAGCTGCTTGGCTTGTGGCGTTAACGCAACGGAGTCTTTCTCAGCTGCTTTAGATGAAGCAGTTTGTTGTTGAGACTGCTGCACATTATCTTGCTTTAATTGCTCAAGCTTTTGATTTTTAGGCGAATAAACAGAGTTGTTCACTCCGCTATTTTTACCATTGTTTATGTTGTTTACCATAACACACCCATAACGTATTTCTCTTCTATAAGCATATCGGCGCTCAGCCCAATAACTTTAGGCGATTCATGCATATTATCCGAAAAAACAGCTAACGTCTTATAGTTTAATTAAAATTTGACGTAGATCGTCAATGACCCCTTTTACGATACGCTCAGAGTTGTTGTTTTTAACTCTGATAGATTCGCCAAACGAGCCGTTTTCCATTGCAGTACCCGAGGTTTTAATTTGCATATTAGACATTGTAGCAACAATTGCGACACTGTCTCCTTTACAGACTAAACAAACATCAGAGCTGCTGATTTGATAACCTTGGGCAATATTTCGCATCGCACGGCCGCCTGCGATTCTTGCAATGTCATCCGTCGCCTTATTGTTTACCCTGTGTTTGTCGACCAAGGTCTTTTTAATCATGTCATCAGTGATGACCTCACCTTTGGCGATATTTGTTGTGGTGACAAGCGTTTCGATTAGTTCTTGCACCTGTACCTGTACATAGGCTTTCCATTCGTGACCCTCGGCTAAGCATTCTGCTTTGACAGGAAACTGACGGCTAAAGCTGCGACTTTGTGACATTGTCACGACGATATCTTCAGGACACTGTTTGATTCTAATTCGTGAGTCAAGTGGCAGGGCGGTAACAGTGATGTTATCGGTTTGATTTGGGTTTAACTGAGCACTTACATGTTCAGAAACTTCTTCTAAAAGTGTTTGATGTGCTAAAGAAATTTTCCCCATTGCCGATGTAGTTGGCATCGAAATGAACAAATAAACACCAGTTAAAATAATTGTTAACAAATTTTTCAACATATTAATCGCCTTTTTACTATGCTGTATCATATAGTTAAAGATAGTTAGTGCATCCTAGATAGATAAAAATAAACGCGTCGATAATTTGACGTTGTTATATCAATAACCTAATTTTTAATACGCTACTTAACGTTTTTAACCTTTGCCTTTTGAACAAACCACACCGAATACGGCTGTCGTTTGTTGTAATTTCCCCAGATTCTAATGGGAAATGGCTTGATATAAGGGGTCTAAACGTAAACTAGCAAGTACCGTTCCTAGTTTTGGAGAAAGTTTATGGCGGGTATTCTTGACTCAGTCAATCAAAGAACCCAGTTAGTTGGTCAGAACAGACTAGAATTACTATTGTTTAAATTGAAAGGGCGCCAGAGATACGGAATTAACGTGTTTAAAGTTAGAGAAGTATTGCAGTGTCCGCCTCTAACATCGATGCCAAAACTAAACTCCTTTGTAAAAGGGATCGCTCATATCCGTGGTCAAACTATCTCGGTGATTGATATGGGGTTGGCGACGGGTGGAAGGCCTATTCAAGATGTTGAAAATAGCTTCATTATCATCACCGAATACAACCGTACCATTCAAGGTTTCTTGGTCGATTCAGTTGAGCGCATTGTCAACTTAAATTGGGAATCGATTATGCCTCCGCCGCAAGGCTCTGGCCGTTATAACTATCTGACTGCGGTGACCG
Source organism: Psychrosphaera ytuae (assembly GCF_017638545.1). Taxonomy (NCBI): domain Bacteria; kingdom Pseudomonadati; phylum Pseudomonadota; class Gammaproteobacteria; order Alteromonadales; family Pseudoalteromonadaceae; genus Psychrosphaera; species Psychrosphaera ytuae. Next base: position 911,446 of record NZ_CP072110.1, on the reverse strand, counting down.
AAATCGACAAAGAGTTGGTTGAAATCCTAGACGTTGAAAAAATTCTAGAGGAAATCGCGCCATCAAGCACTCAGGTTAGTGCTGGTGTTGTTTCTGATTCAGGCATCAAAGACGATCTCGGTGACAGAAGCATTTTAATTGTGGATGACTCATCAGTTGCCCGTAATCAGGTTAAGCGTGCATTAGAAGGTGTTGGTTTGCCTATTGTTGCGAAGAAAAACGGTAAAGAGGCATTAGATTACCTAGCGGAAATTTCTGCAGATTGCGCTGAGTCTGTTACCGAAAAAATTGGCTTATTAATCTCTGACGTTGAAATGCCAGAGATGGACGGCTATACCTTAACTGCAGAAGTTAAATCACGTCCTAAATTATCAGATTTGCACGTAATTCTGCATACCTCATTGAGTGGGGTATTCAATCATGCCATGGTCGAAAAAGTTGGTGCAGACGACTTTATCGCGAAGTTTAATCCAGATGAATTAGCGGGCGCAGTCCAAAAATGGCTGCATCAAGACTAATTAAGGATCAGTAGAGTAAATTTATAGTGGGAAATAAAAATCTCGGCGATAGCGAGTACCGTGTCTTTTGTGAATTTTTAGAGCAGCAGTGCGGTATCGTATTAGGCGACAATAAAATGTACTTGGTAAAAAGTCGATTGTCGCCATTGATGACTCGGTTCGGAATAGAGTCGTTAGGTGAACTTGTAAATAAAACTCTCAAACCTACTGAGCGTCAGTTGCGTTCAGCTGTTGTTGATGCCATGACAACAAACGAGACTCTGTGGTTTAGAGATACCTATCCGTTCGAATTACTAAAAACCAGACTCTTTCCAGAAATAGACACAGGTCGCACTGTCAAAATTTGGTCAGCGGCGAGTTCGTCAGGGCAAGAGCCATACTCTATTGCGATGAGCATAGATGAATACAAAAAAGCGGCCGGTATGAAAAGCAAGAGTAGCTTTTCAGTGGTGGGTACAGATATCAGTAACACCATGTTAGAGCTGTGTAAAAATGCCGAATACGACAACCTTGCCCTGTCACGTGGCTTGTCCCCAGAGCGTAAACGAAACTATTTTGAAGATAGTGGAAACGGCATGATGCAAGTAAAGGCAGACATTCGCCGCATGGTAAGTTTTAGGCACCTAAATTTATTAGATAGTTTCAATCTGATGGGAAAATTTGACATTATTTTTTGTCGAAATGTGCTTATTTACTTTTCTCCAGAAATTAAGTCACAAATCATCAATAAGTTTGCTGAACAACTGAATCCTAAAGGATATTTGATACTTGGTGCCTCTGAATCTATGTCGGGACTGAGTGATAAATACGATATGATCCGCTGTAATCCAGGTATAATTTACCAGAAAAAATAACCGCCAAAATTTTTTGGCCTTCTTTTTGCATTTCATTTGCCATAACGAATCACTGCTTGTGGAGCAATTATGGCAATCAGTCTAGATAAAGCATTTGGCATACATCAACACGCCTTATTAGTTCGGTCAGACCGAGCTGAGGTGTTAGCGAGTAATATCGCCAATGCAGATACCCCTGGATACAAAGCAAAAGACCTTAATTTTGCTGATGCGCTGTCCAATGCGCAGAAAAAGTCAGGCTACAACATGTCTCGTACACATGAAAAGCACTACGACTTGTCCATAAATATGAACTCAAGCACACAATTCAGAAACCCTATGCAGCCTGATACTGGCGACGGCAACAGTGTCGATGTTCAGGTTGAGCGTAATAACTTTATGCAGAACTCAATGGAGTATCAAATGAGTTTGCGCTTTTTAAATGGAAAGATAAAAAGCTTGAATAAAGCGTTGAGCGGAGGACAGTAATCATGAGCTTATATAACGTATTTGATGTGTCAGGCACAGGCATGAGTGCCCAGTCTGTAAGACTAAACACCACCGCAAGTAACATTGCCAACGCGAATACAGTTTCGAGTAGCATTGATCAGACTTATCGAGCTCGTCATCCAGTTTTTGCTGCTGAAATGACAAAAGCACAAAGTGAGCAGTCTCAAGGTGTAAATGTTCTTGGCATTGTAGAGAGTGATGCTCCGCTTAAAATTGAATACAGCCCAAATCATCCGATGGCAGACAGCGAAGGGTATATCTACAAACCTAACGTTAATGTCGTAGAAGAAATGGCCAACATGATTTCTGCATCTCGTTCATACCAGACCAATGTCCAGCTGGCGGATGCAGCCAAAACTATGTTGAGCAAAACCCTTCAACTGGGCCAACGATAAGGTAGTTGCCAATGATTAACAATACGATAACCAACCCGGCAACGGATAAACTTCGTTGGCAAGAAGAAGACATCACGACCAATGAAATCAATGGTCAATTGGGTCAAGAAGACTTCTTTACCTTACTGACGACTCAGTTGTCGATGCAAGATCCAATGAACCCGACCAGCAATGAAGACATGATTGCGCAAATGACGCAATTTACCATGGCAGAAGGCATTACAGACTTAGGGTCTAAATTTGACCAGCTCAGTGCTTCAATGACTTCAAACCAAGCCCTTGAAGCATCGTCTTTGGTCGGCCGTAACGTATTAACAGCAAGTTCGATTGCCTACTCAGATGGCAATGGAATTAGTGGCCAAATCCCACTGCAAAAAGCGACGCAAAACGTAATCGTCGAGGTCAAACATCAGAATGGGCAATCAATTGCCATTCCTTACGGCTCTCAAAATGCCGGAATGCTTGACTTTGCATGGGACGGCAAAGGTCCAGACGGCGAAGCTTGGCCGCCAGGACAGTATCAAATAACGGTTAATGGCTTACCGGCTGGTGAGACAGAAGCCCAACAAATCCCTGTTCTTACATACGGAAACGTAAGCTCAGTAACGTTAGGACAGAATGGCACAGGTCTTGAATTAAATATTCAAGGTTTGGGCTCCATCGGACTTGCTGACATCTTAGCAGTCGGTGAATAGATTAGTAAAAGTAGGAGAATCCTATGTCTTTTAATATCGCCTTAAGTGGCTTAAAAGCAGCGCAAAAAGATTTAGACGTAACCGCGAACAACATTGCCAACGTAAACACGTACGGCTTTAAAGAGTCTCGCGCAGAATTTGCGGATGTATATTCTTCATCCATTTTTACTAACGCCAAGACAGCAAACGGTGAAGGTGTATTAGTAAACGATGTCGCACAGCAGTTTGGTCAAGGTAGTTTGTTATTTACCTCTAACTCGCTCGACATGGCAATCTCAGGTGGTGGCTTTTTTGCCATGACCAACGACTTGTTAAGCCGTGACATTACATATACTCGTGCAGGTGCATTTAAACTTAATGCAGAAAACTACATTGTTGATTCAAACGGTAGCTTCTTACAGGGTTTCCCGGTCAACGATGATGGTTCAGTCAAATCGGTTTCTTTAAGTACAACGACACCAATTGAAGTACCGGATACTGCTGGTGCGCCTCAGCAAACAGCGCAAATCGATATGTCGTTTAACTTAGACAGTGGTGAATTCCCGTTAGACCCGACGTTATTCGACCCAACAGATACAAATACCTACACGTCGTCAACTTCGACCGTAATTTATGACTCGTTAGGTAATAGCCGCATTGCGTCTATGTACTTTGTTAAAACATCTTCACCAAACAACGTTCAGGCGGCTGCTGCGGCTGATGCAACCTCTGCAACAGATGGTTTTGTTGGTGGTATCGCAGCGGTTCCTGCGGCAGAGCAAGCCAATGAAAACAGTTGGATGGTATTTGCCACAGTTACAGACGAGCAGGGCAATACAGTTCCTGTCGACCTGCAAAACGACAACGTGTTGGGTGCAACGGGCGTTGAATTTGAAACTCGTGCTGGTCAGCGTGGTATGTTACTTCAGTTTGATAGCTCAGGTGCGGTATCACCAGCGACGTTCCCTTATCCACAAACAGAACGTTTAGGTGAAACAACGGCTCCAACAACAATTGCGCCGCCTCCAGTTGCTCCTTATGACGGTGCAGGTGCGATTACTAACGGTGCTGATCCTGACCAACGTGTTAACCTTAACTTTACTAACTTAAATCAGTTCTCTGCGCCATTCGAAGTATCGGCATTGAGCCAAGATGGTAAAACAGTAGGTCGATTAACAGGTGTTACTATTGGTACTGATGGCTTAATCGAAGCTAAGTATTCAAACGGTGACTCAGTTCCTGTAACCAAAATCGCTCTGGTTCGTTTTGCTAATGACCAAGGTCTTACTCAAATTGGTAATACATCATGGACCGAAAGTCAGGATTCAGGTGCGCCATTAGCGGGTGAGGCGGATTCTGGTACATTTGGTCAAATTCGTTCAGGTACACTTGAACAATCAAACACTAACTTAACAACGGAATTGGTTGACCTAATCACGGCTCAGCGTAACTACCAGGCTAACTCTCGTGCCTTGGAAGTTAACTCAACCATTACCCAGACTATCCTTCAGCTTCGTTAATTTAGATAGTTGAGGAATAACAGTTCCAGGGAGAACAGAGGGGTCAGAGTCAGCAAGCTAAAAAGCACATAAAAATGACTCGGCCCCTTTGTTAATTTTCCTAAAGCAATTCATCCTCTTTGAATGTCTTCGGTTGATTGCTCGTAATGTATTTGATGCATCTCGCTTTGAATACACAATAAGTTCGCCATGGAGGTGTCTTATTAATGCGAGTATTTCAACCAACCCCTCATATCTAGCCAAAAATGAACTAAGATAAATTGACTTAATTAATGAACAGTTAGCGCATTTTCGGTATACTCTCGCGCTTTCAAAAATACCCACAAATTTAATCGGAGTAGTCATGTTTAATCTGATCACCAAGAGTGATTCAAATGTAAAAAATGACGTGTTATCTGGTATTACGGTTGCACTAGCGCTCGTACCAGAAGCCGTAGCTTTTGCCTTTGTCGCTGGTGTTGACCCTATGGTAGGTCTATATGCGGCATTTATGATGGGCTTAATCACCTCGGCAATCGGTGGTCGTCCTGGGATGATTTCTGGTGCGACAGGCGCGATGGCTGTTGTAATGGTGGCATTAGTTGCAACACACGGTGTGCAATATCTATTTGCGGCCGTGATACTCGCCGGTATCCTGCAAATATTGGCCGGAGTCTTCAAGCTCGGCAAGTTTATTCGACTCGTTCCGTATCCTGTGATGTTAGGTTTCGTCAATGGTTTGGCGATCGTTATTTTCTTGGCACAAATGGGTCAATTTAAAGTATTGGACTCACTGGGCAACAGTCAGTGGATGCAAGGCGAAGCCTTATATATCATGCTAGGCCTAGTTGCTCTGACTATGGCAATCATTCACTTTTTGCCAAAGATCACTACCGCTGTACCAGCGTCACTCGTTGCGATTTTGACCGTTACAGGTATTGTTCATGGTTTAGATGTAGAAGCACGTACCGTAATCGACTTTGTTCGTGACATGCTACCTGAAGCTGAAAAAGCAACGGCAACGTTAGCAGGTGAATTACCTAGCTTTGCTATTCCGGCACCTGAAACTGGCTTTTTGTCTTTAGAAACCTTATACATCATTTTACCAACTGCAGTAATTCTTGCCCTTGTTGGTTTAATTGAGTCTTTATTAACCTTATCGCTTATCGATGAGCTTACTGACACTCGTGGCAGTACAAACCGTGAATGTATCGGCCAAGGCGTTGCCAACAGCGTCAATGGTTTCTTTGGAGGTATGGGTGGTTGTGCCATGATTGGTCAATCAATGATCAACATCAATTCTGGTGGTCGTGGCCGCTTGTCGGGTATTACCGCTGCCGTTGTTCTACTTGCGTTCATCTTATTCCTTGCACCATGGATTGAATTAATCCCACTAGCGGCATTAGTGGGTGTAATGTTTATGGTTGTTTTAGGTACCTTTGAGTGGGCGTCGTTCCGCATATTACGCGGGGCCAACAAAGAAGACGCTTTTGTACTTATTTTAGTAACCGGTGTAACCGTTATTGCTGACTTGGCCATTGCTGTAATTGTTGGTGTTATCGTGTCTGCACTTGTATTTGCTTGGAAACACGCATCACACATCAACGCTAAAACTCGCATCGATGAAGAAGGCTGGAAAGTATATGAGCTAGACGGTCCGCTATTCTTCGGCTCTGTGTCTTACTTCCGTGATTTATTCAAAGTCGATCAAGATCCTGAGCACGTTGTGATTGAATTTAAAGAGTCTCGTATTTGGGACAGCTCGGGTATTGATGCCCTAGATGGCTTAGCCGATAAATATCAAAAGGCCGGTAAAAAACTCCATATTCGTCACATTAGCCCAGAGTGTCGTTCGTTGTTGAACAAGGCGCAAAAGTTCGTCGAGATCAATGTAAATGAAGATCCTCGTTATAAAGTGGCAACTGACAAGCTCGATTAATTTGATATAAATCAACAGAATCGAAACTCTGTACAAAAAAAGTCCAAATTGCGTAAGCCTGCGATTTGGACTTTTTTATTTGAGCCCGTATAATGCGCGCCGGCTTAACGCCCACCAATCATCTAAAATTTTAATCCGCAATGCTCCGGGCTTACGACTCGGGGGGCAAAGAGGAATGTATATGTCACAAGTAGTTGTGTGCGCAATGTATAAGTTTGTGCGCTTAGAAAATTTCCAAGAATTACGTCAACCACTGCAAGAAGCAATGGAAAACAACGGCGTTAAAGGTACCTTACTTCTAGCAGAAGAAGGCATCAACGGTACAGTTGCTGGTAGCCGCGAAGGTATCGATGCAGTTTTAGCTCATATCAAACAAGATGAGCGTCTAGCTGATATTTCTTACAAAGAAAGCTTTGATGAAGAAATGCCGTTTTACCGCAGCAAAGTAAAACTTAAAAAAGAAATTGTGACTATGGGTGTTGAAGGTATAGACCCTCGAGAAGTTGTGGGTACTTACGTTAAGCCAAAAGATTGGAATGATTTGATTTCTGACCCTGAAGTATTTGTAGTTGATACTCGTAATGATTACGAAATTCAAATTGGTACTTTCAAAAACGCAGTAAACCCACAAACAGAAACCTTCCGTGAGTTTCCTGAGTACGTTGCTAAAAACATGGATCCGGCTAAACACAAAAAAGTCGCTATGTTCTGTACGGGTGGAATCCGCTGTGAAAAATCAACAGCCTACATGAAAGAGCAGGGCTTTGAAGAGGTTTATCACCTAGAAGGCGGTATTCTTAAGTACTTAGAAGAAGTACCAAAAGAAGAAACCATGTGGGAAGGTGAGTGTTTTGTTTTTGACAATCGTGTTGCGGTTGATCACGACCTTAACAAAGGTCATTACGATCAGTGTCACGCGTGTCGCATGCCAATCACAGAAGAAGAAATGCAGTCTGAAAAATACGAAAAAGGCATTTCTTGTCCACACTGTTTCGACAAAGTAACAGACGAACAGCGCGAACGATTTGCTGAGCGTCAAAAACAAATCGAATTAGCAAAAGCCCGTGGCGAAGAGCACATCGGCTCAGAAGCAAAAGAAGTGATTGCCGCTCGCCAAGAAGAAAAGCGCAAACAAAAAGAAGCCGCTCGTGAGGCTGCTAAAAAGTCAGCTTAATCCAACGTAGTTGCAAGTAAGCGATTCATTCATTGCTAATAAAAAAACGATGCATATGCATCGTTTTTTTATGTCTCTTAATTAATAACCTTAGCTTTGCGACGCAGCCTAATTAAACTCAAGCCTGCGAGCAACCAAATAAGGTTCATAGAGCCACTGTTATCTTCTTCTTCTGGGTCTGAAACTAACAGGGTATAAGTTGTTTCCGTTGTCAAACCTGACGTGTCTGTGGCTGAGAGTGTGATCAAAAACTCTCCCGCTTCTGTAGGCCTGCCTGCAATTCCATAGGTCTCTGAGTCAAATACAATACCAGCAGGGAACCCTGTCGCTGTGAAGGTCATAACGTCGTTATCTGGGTCCGTAAATACATCGGCGACACTGCCACCATAAGCTTCACCCACTTTTAATGTTTGGGTTGATAGCTCAATTGCGACCGGCGCTTCATTGATATTGATGACCTTTGTTTTTAAGGAATGTTGAAAAGACCAGCCATCATATTCAACTACCAACCTAAACGGAGCCAATTGATCAAATTGCAATGCGGTTGTTTTATCGACTTCAAATTCGACCACACCATCGAACAACTCCGCTTCGGTCAATAAATTAAACATAGCTAACTGAACCATTGCCTCAGCATCTGGATTTAAAAATACCGAGGTAAGATCAAACTCAACCGTTTGTTGTTGACTCACTTCAGCTGGCTCAACGATAGATGCAAGAGAGAAGGGGATTTCAAAATCGATAAGCTTGATCCCAGCCGCACTGTTAGAATCAATAATCACAGCTCTGTCATCTGATAATAAAAAGGCCCGGCCAAAGTTTTCATTTACCTGGCTAGGTGCCTGTAAATAAGTAAAGGCACCAAGCTCGTTTGAATATGCGTCGGCAAAGTTGTAATAGAATAATAAACCACCTTGTGCCAAAACCGTCCCTGTTGCTGGGTTATAGCTTAACGCATCAGGAATAAAAGAATTATATGTCACCAACTCAACTACAGTCTCATCATCTAATAGCTCATAGGTCGAGTTATCTTCGCTAAAAAACGCAAATAAACGCTGTTCGACTGGACTTATAAACAAGCGATAATTCTGCTTAGTTTCAGAAATAGGCAAAGACCAAGTTTGGTTTAGCCACTGTGTTGTTTGTGTCACGACCACAGCCCCATTTTCTTCAACTGTGGTCGTCGTCACGACTTGGCGAGTGAAATAGGTAGGCATGGTGTGCGTGGTTTCAGCCGTACTATTAGAGATACTGCCGTTTTCATGTAACACAACACCATCTTGGTATTGCATCAAATAGGCGTGTTCGTCGAGTTTAATAACGGGGCCAGTTTCTTCGTTTTCTTCAACTGTCGCATTATCAACAAGGGTAACGCACGTACCAATCACCCCATCATTGGCAATAGGACAGCCTTTAAGAACCAGTTTATAACCCGCTTCAGATTCTGTATCGGGCTGTTTTGTTATAAAAAATACTTCCGTTCCATCAGCACTAATAGCTTGCTCGGTTACTCCTAATGAATCTTGGAGTAGTACTTGATCTATCAAGGTGTCATTGTGATACGTCTGTAAATAGTACTCAAAAGTCGGCGCAGTAACTGGACTGCTCTCTACTCGGTCGCTTACCACAGCGACAAGCAACTCCACAGGTTCATCTGAGCCTAATAGCACAGTATCTGTGTGTTCTATTTGTGCCCAGTCATTATTGACCATCAGTGAACGCACAGTGCGTGAGAAAACAGAGGTTGTTGAGGTTGCTCCATCTTCATCCACGACTTCTTGTTGCGCTTCAACAAAGTTTACGATGCCAAATTGAAATACATGATCAAAAGAACTGAGAGACTCTGGTGCAACAACCGTATTCTTGCGCTCAGACTCAACTTCAATCATATAACGAGTGCTGACTTCAATAGGGTTTTGAAAACCAATTTTGTTTGCGGTCAGATCAAATTTACGTGGTCCTAGCCAAACAACATCACCAGCAATAATGGGCTGTGCAGCTGCAGAGGTATACTGAATGCCCTGCATTAAGCGGTCGTATTGGTCTTCGGCAGTTAAAAACGCTTGGTTTTCAGTGTCTGTTTGAGGGTTATAAATAGAAAAATTTTGGTGGCCGCTTTGAAACTCTTCGCTATAACCGATAAATACAGCACCAGATGTATTGTCTGCATAATCAGGCACCCAAGCATTTTCACCGCCTATCGCTTCAAAGGTTGGCGAGTCAGTTAATGGAAAATCAGTGATGTACAATTGATTGGCTTTGTAAGTATACAAACTGTTTTGGTGGCTAAACATATCCACCGAGCCCCATAGTGCTTCAATCAACACAGGTGCCTGAACACGGTCGTTTTGGTATCGATAAACCTGACCTTGCGAGGTGTAAATCTCGCCGTTGGTTTGCACAAAAGAGCCAGAAGATAAATTAGGTATGACAAAATCATCAGCCGTATAAACCACACTTTCTTCTACAACATGACCGTTTACTTTGAAGGTAATTAGCTGATTAGCAACATTCGCCAAAAACAAGTTTTGCTCTGCGGCAAACTCTAAGCCTGCAACATTATTATTGTCAGAGGTATTCTCTAGCACTTCTGCGGTGATGTCGGTAAGCGCTCCATCTGGCAGTCCTTCAGCGTTCAATGCCTGACTAAATACTTTGCCCTGATTTGTAGTTAAATACAGATGGTCACCAGCACCGGTGATATAAATGGATTGCCAAGGGTCATTACTTGGGCTCTCTAATTGAGCTTCACTGGCCCATTTGACGTCATCAATGGTTAAAACATGTAAAAGGAAAATCTCTGCAGAGTAAAAACGTTGAGCGATAGAGGGGTGCTGTTTGACCCCAGAGTAGACATCCAAGTTAGGTTGAGCCGGGCTAGAAGAAGAGAACGCCACAGCTAAAATGAATAATATTGAAATGAGCTTATTCAAAATAAATCCCTGTTTTATTTTTATGCAATCCAGTATCAGTTTACTGTGAAATACAATCAAATCAAAAGGGATTTATTGATTAATTTGCTGTGCTAGTTTGGTTAATTCGCTGTTGACGTCTAACAAACAATAAGAACAAAAATAAGCTAACAAAACTAATAAGAGCGGGCTCGTTAACGTTAGTTGGGGCCTGAACCTGTGGAGCTAGAGAGGGGGCTAGGTTCATTGGCAAACTGGTGTTTTGCGACGAATATTGTGGCGTGTCATCGAGTAGGACGACCGCATAATCGCGATTAAACGAGGTAATATCTAGCACAGGTAAGTCGAATACCTTACTTGTTCCTGAGCCATAGTTGATGACTTTGTTATCACCTGCAGCCCACCAACTACCAGCGGAAGAAAAGTCCACTTCCGTTAATTTGAAATCCAACCCCTGAAACTTTGAGAATGAACGATTACTTTCGTAACCATTTGGCCCTGCCACCCATAGTTTGCCATCTTCTAAAGTCACCACCAAAAAATCATCATCATAGGAAGCAATATCAACTATTCTCTGAGTAAAGGTGTGCTTGGTGTTGTTTTTGTAATTCAAAACGCTGTAGTCACCAGCGGCCCACCAACCTCCTGTAGTTGAATAGTCGAGCATCTTCACTTCAAAGTCAGCATTGCGAAGTTGTGATAAAGAAGTATTACTGAGGTAGCCATGAGGACCTGCTAAATAAAACTCACCGTTATCTAATACCGCTGCGACAAAACGTTCGTTATAGCTGGTGATATCTAGAATATTACTTTCGAAGGTAAAGGTAGTGGAACTGTTGTAATTCATCAAAGTGTTTTGGCCAGCAGCCCACCACCCACCTGTGGTTGAGTAGTCAATCTGTCGAATTTCAAAATCAACAGAGCGGAATTTGCTAAGCGCACTTTCTTTATAATAGCCATTAGGACCAATCTGAACGATCAGAGACGCATAAACTGAGTTTGTTAAAGCCAGAGTAACAAGAGCAATTATTATTTTTATACTTTTCATATTGTTATTCACGTTTAAGAAAGCGCATGTAAAAGGTGGCTAACGACTTTTTACAAAATACTGATTATTTTTTAGTATTGCATACTAATTCAACAAAAGTCGCTAACTTTTTGACTAATATAATGGTTTATAAAAACAAATCAACCTGATTTGTAGCAAAATGATACATACGAATTTGTTGTTGTTTTGGTAGCTAAGTCAAAAAGCGAGCTGTTAGCCTTTGTTTTTAAGTCTTTGGCAAAAATTACAAAAACAAATCAACAAGGTTGTTGTAATAACGCAATCCTTGTTGAGTTAGTTGTAACTCAGCAGAGCGCGTGTCTTGATTGGAAGTGTTATTTTGATTGAGTAGACCTAACTCTACCGCTTTGCTTATTGCAGGTTCGACGGTCGAGCGCTCTAATCCGGTTCTTTGTTCAAACTCAGAAAGAGAGAACGGAGCTCTCAAACGCAGTCGATTCATAAAGTACTCAAACGGCAAGTCATCAGTCTCAACCTGCCATTGTTTATAGCGATAGGACTTTGTGAAGTCCATGTAACCTTTGGGGTGTTTGACTTTTTCGGTGCGAATGATGGTGTCTGAGTTTAAGTCGGTAATTTTGCCATGTGCACCACAACCTATTCCTAAATAGTCACCAAACTGCCAATAATTGAGATTATGTCGACACTGATGTTCCGGCTTAGAGTAGGCGGATATTTCGTATTGTTCGTATCCCGCTGATTTCAATAATTCGTGGCCTTGGGCCTGAATGTCCCACAATACTTCATCTTCAGGAAGCTCAGGAGGCTTCGAATAAAATAGCGTATTAGGCTCGATTGTTAGCTGATACCAGGATAGATGATAAGGCTCTAACGCAATGGCTTGTTTTAAGTCGGCAAGGGCTTGCTCGAGTGACTGATTTGGCAATCCATGCATCAAATCAAGGTTAAACGTCGCTACCGCATCATGGGCAAATCCCGCGGCTTTGAGCGCCTCTTCACTGTTGTGAATACGGCCAAGCTGTTTTAGTTTTTCTAATTCAAAACTTTGTACACCGATAGAAATGCGATTAACGCCCGATTTAGAAAAACCAGAAAACTTATTGGTTTCTAAGGTGCCAGGGTTGGCTTCTAGAGTGATTTCGATATCTTCTGCAAAAGGCACGAGCTCTTCAATGCCTTTTAGTAATCTATCCATCGCTTGTTCTGACAATAAGCTTGGCGTGCCACCACCAAAAAATATCGTAGATAAAGGCCGACCCTGAACAAATTCTAAGTCAGCTGCTAAATCGTCAAGCAGGTGTGAGACATACTCGGTTTCGGGAATGCCGCCTTTTAAGGCGTGAGAATTAAAGTCACAGTAAGGGCACTTTTGCACACACCAAGGAATGTGAACATATAAAGACAGTGGTGGAAGTTGCAAAAGACTCAAAAACTCATTCCTAATATGACTGTTTTGGCGATAACCAATTTTGTTAAAACAATAACTTTAGTGAAACAAAATAGGCTAAATACCCAGTTGTTTAAACTTTTCTAACAAGGCTCTGAGGGCTTGACCACGATGACTGCGCGCATGCTTTTCATCAGGACTTAGTTGCGCAGCTGTTTTGTTTAAATCAGGTTGAAAAAAAACAGGATCATATCCGAAGCCGTTGTCACCATGGCGTTCTGTTGTTATCACACCATCCCAGTATCCTTCACAGATCACAGGACAAGGATCATTGGCATGGCGCATAAAGACCAATACAGTAACAAATCGCGCCTGGCGCTGCTCCATCGGAACCCCGTCCAATTTACTCAACAACTTGTCAATGTTGGTTCCATCGGTTGCACCTGGACCGGCGAATCGAGCAGAGTATATTCCGGGTTTGCCATTTAACGCGGCAACTTCGAGACCAGAGTCATCAGCAATACAAGGTAAACCTGTCATTTCGGCAGCATGGCGGGCTTTAATAATGGCATTTTCGACAAAGGTGGTACCTGTCTCTGGGACGTCTCCGACATTATATTGCTTTTGCGGAACAACATTAAAACCCAACGGCGCCAACATTTCTTGTAACTCATTGACTTTACCTTGATTGCCGGAGGCTAATAACAACTCTTTCATTACCTTGTCCTATCTTTTATCCAAAAAAGCATTCCAAATGCGGTTCGCGCGAAGGGCGCATGATACAAAAAAAAACGCCAAGTTAATACAAACTTGGCGTCTTTAACGATCAGTTTACTAGAAACTATTATGCGAAGTTTTGATTCGCGAAGTCCCAGTTTACTAATGCCCAGAAACCTTTTAGGTATTCAGGACGTACGTTGCGGTAATCGATGTAGTAAGCGTGTTCCCACAGGTCAACAGTGATAAGAGGTGTAACACCTTCTTCAGTGATTGGCGTGCCAGCATTAGACGTGTTTACGATGTCTAAAGAACCGTCAGCTAATTTAACTAACCAAGTCCAGCTTGAACCGAAGTTGTTAACTGCTTTGTCATTGAATGCTTCTTGGAACTTCTCGAAAGAACCCCATTTTGCGTTGATTGCGTCAGCTACTGCACCAGTAGGAGCGCCACCGCCGTTCGGGCTTAAAGAATTCCAGTAGAACGTGTGGTTCCAGATTTGTGCTGCGTTGTTGAATACGCCACCTTCAGAAGTTTTAACGATTTCTTCTAGAGATTTGCCTTCAAACTCAGTACCACCGATTAGACCGTTTAATTTTACAACGTAAGTGTTGTGATGCTTACCATGGTGAAAGTCTAAAGTCTCTGCTGAGATATGAGGTTCTAATGCATCTTTAGCATATGGTAGTGCTGGTAATTCGAATGCCATAATGGTTGTCTCCGTTGGCTTTGTTTATGTTTATTGATAAAATCGACGGACTTGATTGATAACTCTCAAGTGTCCGTTTTGTATTTTATTTTAATGTGCTGGACTTGAAAAAGCCCAATCTGTTCATACTTAATAAGACTTAAAGATTGATTTTCAAGTCTAAAATTACAAAACGCCTTATTTTATTTTTAAGATCAGGCTTAAGTCTAGTCGTCGTGAAAAAAATTACCATTAAGTTGAGGTTACAATGGAAACCATTGAAAAAATTAAAAAACAGATCGCAGAAAACCCAATTCTTTTATACATGAAGGGCAGCCCGAAATTGCCATCATGTGGTTTTTCATCGCAAGCCTCACAAGCCCTAATGCAGTGTGGCGAACCGTTCGCATACGTAGATATTCTACAAAACCCAGATATCCGTGCTGAGTTACCAGCTTATGCAGAGTGGCCAACATTCCCACAACTATGGGTTGAAGGCGAGTTAATCGGCGGTTGTGACATCATCTTAGAGATGTTCCAAAAAGGCGAACTTCAGCCGTTAATTAGCGAAACAGCCGCTAAATTCAAAACTGAAGAAGACGCGTCTGAGTAATTTAGGCACTGCTTAATCATCGAATTAAACAAAAACCGACCTGATGGTCGGTTTTTTATTGGCGTAAGAATTGCTTTCAACAGATGACTAGTACTAACATTTATACGTAATTTTCGAGTAATTGTCGGTTACCAAAAAGCGTTTAGGTGCTTTTGTTGTTTTCCTTTGGTGTTGTATTTAAGGTGTTTGAACACGTATGAGATTATTTTCTGTCCTATTTTTTACTTTGCTGCTAACCGCCTGCGGTGGTAGTGAACCAGAAGGGCCGTCAGGCGCTAATGTTGCAAGTATTAACTTAGGCAGCGATATGGTGGTGGCAGAAGGGCAAGTGATTGCCATTACGGCAGTGGTTTACCCAACAGAAGGGGCGACGACGTGGACCCAAATTGAAGGGCCGGCTATTGAGGACTTTCCAACTGATGCAGCACTAGAGCTTAGTGTTTTAGCGCCACAAGTCGATGTAGATACGGATATTGTTATAGAGGTCGTTTACGTTGCACCAGACGGTCAAAGAGTTGACGATCAAGTTACAATCACGGTTAAAAATATTCCTCGCAACCCTGTAGCAGTCATAGATAATACCTCATCGGCCGTCGCACCGTATAAAACATTTGAGTTGATCACCTTATCAGGTAAAAACAGTTACGATACGGACGGCGAAGTTCGTGCTTATCAGTGGCGACAAATAGACACGCATATTCCGCTTCAGTTTTTCTCGGCGACCGACGGTGATACGGTAACCATTCAAGCGCCGTATGTAGAAGCGTTAACTCACTTTCAAATCGAACTAACGGTAACCGATAACTTCGAATTAATTGGTACCAACATTATTACCATTCCAGTCGCTGCTGCGGCAGGTACGGTCAGCCCGGATGCAGGCCAAGATCAGACAGTCAATGAGTTCTCTCTAGTAAAGCTCGATGCGTCTAACAGCTTCTCAGTCGACAATGTGATTTCTTGTACTTGGACACAAATTAGTGGCATCAGTGTTGACTTAATCAACGCTGACCAATGTATCGCCGAGTTTTATGCGCCCAATGTAGACATTACAGAAGCGCTGAGTTTTCAGGTTGAAGCAATCGATGGCAATGGCAACAGCTCTACGGATACGGTCAACGTCACCGTTAATCCACTTAATTTGGGGACATTACATGACACGGGTGTCGTTGATTGTTACGACGATGACGGTCTGATCCCTTGTGACAATGTGGATTATCCCAACCAAGATGCAGACTCAGGTCGCGACTCGGTCGCCAATGCAATAGATAAATACGGTGCAGGTGAAAAAACCTTCGATTTTACCAAATTTGACGTCAATGGCGATGAGCTAAGCAATGACGCGTTGGTGTTTAGCTGCGTCCGTGACAACTTCACTGGCCTCGTTTGGGAAGTGAAAGAGTCAAATGCATCACCTCAGTACAGTGCTTTGCGCGGAGTCGAGAACTACTATTCAATCGTTGACGAAGCTAACCCTGTGGGTTCATGTCCATCTGCTTATGTCTGTTCGGTCGAGGCCTATATTGAAGCGGTAAATGATCAGGCCTTTTGTGGCGGCGCCAACTGGCGACTACCGACTTATATAGAGTTAATGGGGATCATGGATTATGGCGACACAGATCAAAATAGCTTGTTACCTAATGAGTTTTTTCCATACGCACCTGACCGTGCTGCATTAAACCATATGTTTTATTGGGTATCGGATATTAATGTTGAAGGTGGAGGTGAGTTATTCAATTGGGTGCTCGACGTCAGCAATGGTGATGACTCAGCTATCAAATCTTCATCCTCCGCGTACGTTCGGTTAGTACGCCGCCCTTAATAGATAGAGTGAACCAAATGAAAAACATATCCAACTTTACCACTGTGATCATTCCGTCTTTCTTATCGACGTTACTTTTGAGCTTTAATCTGTTTGCAGAGCAGCGCTGTGAAACCGGAGATGAAACAACGCCAAGTGAGAATTTTATTACCGAAGGGATCAGTTCGGATTACGTGATTGACTCCACAACGGGGTTGGCATGGGCGCGTTGTGTGGTCGGTCAAACTTGGGATGCGACTAATGAAATGTGCGTCGGTGAAGCATTGAGGCTTACCTGGCAACAAGCTTTGCAAACCGCGACGGCATATTCGGCAGGAAACTTTGACGATTGGCGTGTTCCTAACGTAAAAGAGCTCGCTTCAATCGTTGAGCGTACCTGTGTTGAACCCGCAGCCAACCAAGCTATTTTTGCCAATACGCCAGATGAGCGTCACTGGACCTCGACCCCTAATACGAGCGCCAATAAACGCGATGAAGCTTGGTCTGTTGCTTTTTACAACGGCCGTATAGACAGTAATGACAAAAACGCAGATTACTACGTACGCATGGTAAGGTACGCTGAATAACTTGGCTTTTCATGTCACAAAACTGGACACTTAAGACTGAAATAGGTAAAACGCATTTGTAAAAGCGTTTTTATAAGAAGCCTTAAGTAGAGAGTATCTGGTCTAGTACATGGTTCATAAGTTCTTCATTATTTTGCTCATCGCAGGGGCAACCTTAATGCCTTTTGGCAATAAGTCGTTCGCCAATGAGTGCCACATTCGTTTAGAGCTTGGCTTGTTGATCTCACCCGATCACATCAGAGTAATGGAACGTGGCCGTACTCAGGTTCAAATAAACCACGATACTCAATTGTTTATTCGCGGCGAAATGATCGAGTTAACTGACCAAGAGCGGTTTTTACTCAAAGAATTCAGCCGCGGTCTACGCAAAGAATTACCAGAAATCGTTACCATTGCCATGGATAGCATGGATTTAGGCTTTGACGCCTTACAAAAAGTAATTACAGGTTTGGCGGGTACGGATGTATCACAAGAAACTCAAGCCCAGTTTTTATATTTACGAAATTCACTCCTCAAACGATTTTCTCGCTCTGGCGACAACTTCTATATTGCTCCGCAAGGAATGGACGAACTCGACGAGTTCTTCTCTGATGAGCTCTCGTCAAAAATCTCATCCGTAGTCACAGATTCACTTAATGTGATGTTAGGGGCAATGGGCCAAGCGTATCGAAGAAGTGAAGGAGCCGTCGAAGGCCAACAATCAGACTTAGATGACAGCGTTAACGAGTTAACCAATAACGTCGAACAAGCGCTGAAATACAACGCTAACCGCCTTGCACAAAAAGCAGAAGCGTTTTGTGAACGCTTTAAAACACTTGATAAAATCGAAGCTCGGCTACAAAATCAAATTCCACAACTCAGAAAATACGATATTCTGAGCAACCCAGGTGGTGACTAGCCAGCAATTTTGTTGCTTATTTATCCATTAGACCCTCATAACCTTGCAGAATCTCCGTGATGTCGGTATAAACCGGGGGTTAACATTTAAAACTGTACGTAAAATAGAAAAACAAAGCACATCTATTAATACAAAAAATATTACAACAAATATTAGAACAAAAAGGGGTTCACAATGAACAAACCTGTCGCAGCAGGGGAGATGTTAGGCCACCCTAAAGGCCTCTTCCTGCTATTCGGAACAGAAATGTGGGAGCGCATGAGTTACTACGGTATGCGTGGTATCTTCGTACTTTATTTATCAAGCCTTGCAACAGCAACGGCAATGGGCTGGGATATGGCGTACTTCGGTATCGACCCTCTGTCAGCAGATGCCCAAGAAGCTTACCAAAAAGAACTTCAAGCTAATGCCTTAAACATCCTAGGTTTATACGCAATGTTGGTTTACGTCACACCTGTACTTGGTGGTTGGATGGCCGACAACGTATGGGGCCAGCGTAAGTCCATCATCTTTGGTGGTGTGGTCATGATGTTAGGTCAATTCGCGTTAGGTACGCCGCATTCTGTGGTTGCTGGCTTTGAAGTAGAGATGATGTGGTTAGGCTTAGCGTTACTGATCATTGGTAACGGCTTCTTCAAACCAAATATCTCTACCATGGTGGGTGACTTATACGAAGAAGGTGACAAACGTCGTGATGCGGCATTCACTATCTTCTACATGGGTATCAACACGGGCTCTATTTTAGGTTATTTCGTCGTAGGTACAGTAGGCGAGAAGTTTGATTACCAATACGGCTTTATCGTAGCGGGTATCGGTATGTTACTAGGTGTGTTAATGCAATTAGCGCTATCAAACAAATACCTAGGTAACGTGGGTGTTGAACCTTCAGCAAAACAAACGAAAGGCTTAGACCAAGCTGCTGTTAACAAGCCACTAACACCAGAAGAGCGCGACCGCGTTAAAGTTATTTTAATCATGTCGTTCTTTACTATCGTATTTTGGGCTGGTTTTGAGCAAGCGGCAGGTTCAATGAACCTATTTGCTAAATACAAAACCGACCTAGTGTTCTTTGGTTGGGAAATGCCAGCATCATGGTTACAAGCGGTTAACCCTATCTTCATCATAATCATGGCTCCAATGTTTGCCGCGATTTGGTTAAAAATGGGTGAAGCTGAGCCAAACTCTCCTAAGAAGTTTGCCTTGGGTATGTTCTTCCTAGGTCTTGGTTTCATTTCTATGGTTGGTGCGGCTTTACAAATCGGTGACGACGAAAGCTTAAAAGCACACGTTATCTGGTTGGTCATGGCGTATATTTTCCACACCATGGGTGAGTTGTGTTTATCACCAATTGGTTTGTCAATGGTATCTCGCTTAGCACCACTTAAGTTCACATCACTACTTATGGGTATGTGGTTCTTATTCTCTGGCTTTGGTAACTACGCAGCTGCTGCAATTGGTAAACAAGTTGGTGATGCAGGTCCATTATCGACATTCGGTGGTGTTGCGATCATGGCATTTACCGCGGGTATCTGCTTATGGTTACTCAGTGACAAGCTGGTTGACTGGATGCACGGTGCCGAAGACTACGTAGCTGACGATTTAGAATCAAAAATCGAAGAAGAAATGTCAGTAGTAGGTACGCACGAAGGCACACAAGAAGAACACGTTAAAAACTAAGTTTTAACTTGTTTATAAAATTGATAAAGACCCAGCTTCGGCTGGGTTTTTTGACTCATGGTTTAAATTACTTTAGCATCCGACCAGTGGGTAGATTGTTCTGCTCAATATTTATAATAAATAAAACATAATTAACAATGTAAACAAGGATGTGGCTATGCACTCTAAAAGTGTAAAGGGCAGTATTTTTGCTGGTCTTTTATTATCAATAACTGCATGTGGCGGAGGCTCCGAGCCTGCCGCAGATAACAATACCAGTTCTTCAGCAGACAATACTAACAATAATTCAAGTACGACAAAGGTCGAACATCAAGTACGCGTTATTGACGGCTACATCAGAAATGCAATTGCTTATGTAGATTTAAACAACAATGGTACCTTTGACACAACCGAGCCAAATGCCTTGTCTGGAGAGGGAGGCGTTGCAACCCTTGATTTAACGGGTCTTGATCTTGAGCTTTCCACACTGGTGGTTTCTGTTTCGGTCCCTGAAGGAGCCGTTGATGAATCAACGATAAGTGACTCCAGTCCTACAGGTATACCTATTACTGCCGAAAATACGTTTGTCTTGGCTACGTTACCAGGAGAGCAAAACGCGACTCCATATACTTCAATCATAATGGCACTGGCCGCCGAAACTGGAGATTTAGTTGAAAGCCAAATCCATGTTGAAACCACTCTGGGTTTGACCGGAACTGAACTAAAGTCGGACTATATTGCAAGTGGTGATGAAGTACTTTCATTACTGGCAGAGTTGATTGTGAGTGCTCAAGTGATAGAGCCAACTAACTTAGGTCAAGTGTCAAAGTTTGACGCAGAGGTATCACTTCAGCTTACCAACCAACTAAAAGAACAAGTCGAAGACTCTATCGAAGCTAATACCTTTCAACAAAATAAACAAAAGATCACAACATCAGCACGTGTTCTTACCGAATCAGTACAGACTTTTATAAACGAAAACAAAACCACACTTTCTAGCTTAACCAGCGATCAGCTCTCAGCCCTTGTTGGTATATTTCAATTAAGTACTCAACGCACTATAGAACAAGCTACGTCTGACAACGAGCTGAGTAACTTAGCTGAAAAAGCGACTGCATTAAATGCGATTACAGCTAGTGCTATCTTAAGTCAACTGGAACAAGACCTTAACATCGAAAGTGGTATTGAACGCGCAGCGGTTGTTATTAATCTAATCAATGATGTTATTGATGGCGTTCTAGCATCTAACGGCGAATTAGATACAGACCAGACATTAGCCTTGACACAATTAGTGTTGGATTTAACACTGACCGAACTTCAAACAAGTTCAGATTCTGAGGTGACATTTGAAGCTGCAATTGAGGCACTGTCAGAGTCGTTGGTTACTATCGCTAACTCAGTAGTGGTTCAAATTAGTAAGGGCTTTGCTGTTAACGACCTTGATGGTGATGGTATCTTAAACAGCGAAGACGAAGACATCGATGGCGATGGCGTTCTTAATAAAGATGATGCTTTTGTCTATGACTCAACAGAATCAAAAGACATCGACCAAGATGGTATTGGTGATAATAAAGATAAGCTAATAGCCGTCAATGTTAATAATATTCAAGAACACAAGACAAGAATCTTAGGGAAAACCGAAGTTACATTTGCCGATGAAAACAACGTCTACGCAGCACAAAGCGATGGGTTGTTCATATTTAATAATGCATCTGAATTAGGCACAAACCCAGACTACAATCACGTGTTAAAAGCCGAATTTGAAGCGTTAAATATTGTTAAAACATTTTACATTCAGAAATTGTCATCAGGCGACTTTATTGTTGCGGGTATAAGAAAAGAGGACAAAGCCGACCGACGTTCACCGGTACCTTTCTTTGTTAGCATTACAAAAAATGACAATGCCTACGCAATCAAACACGTCAACACTGATGTTCAGATCAGTGACAATAGTGACACCTCTTCTGAAGGCTTCATACCTAACACTTTTGTGCTGTCTTCAAATGAAGAGATGCTATACGCCGTCATACACAACTTCCAACAAGTCTATATTGTGGGCTATCAATTACATAGCAGCCACGAAATGACCTATGTAAATCGTGTAGATGTATCCTATAGCGGTTTAGTGGATTACTACAAAAATTTAGCTCTAGACTATTCAGGTAATTTTATCTATTACACTACATCAGTAGGCTACGATTATCTCAACGGTGCGATCAGTGCAATTAAAGTGGACCCTTCTACCGGTTTTCTAAGCCTTTCAAATCACCAAGACGTGACTGAAGAAGATATCGGAAGCACCGTCATTGAAGCTTTTGGTATGGGCAAAATGTTGTTTGCAACTGCAAATGGCATTAATGTTATGACCATCAACGAAGAGTCTGGTCAATTGACACCAAGCCAAACTATTGCGAATGAAGTACCTTCTAGCCCATTATCCCTGTCTATTAACAGCAAAGGTGATCGCGCTGTACTGCAAGAATTTGGGCCATTAGAAGGAACAACAAAGATAAAGTCTTTCTCTGTTGATCAAAGTGGCGATTTAGTTCTAGCAGGTAATAATACGACAGTAGATTACTTATCGCCGATGACTTGGGCAGACGATGAAACTTCTATCGGCATTCAAGTTTTTTCAGGTCAGCGTGTTAAATATAACCACCAATCTCATACCGTCAAGGAAAGCCCGATAGGTTTACCTTATTTGAGTAGCACAACCAATTTAAATACTTCTGAAAACGGCTACTGGATGCTGAATTTATCAATTACAGCATACATAAACACTTCTGGACAAACGCCAGAAATAGCGCCGTTAAGAACAATATTTGACGTAGAAGAACATTCTCAATTGACGTTCAGAATGGGAGACCTAAATAGTTTAGGGCAAGCGATTCTGCCAAATGAGACTTTCAAAGATTCTCGCGTAAGTTTGATTACTTACGACGAAACCTCAAAAAGACTGTCACAAACCTTCTTAAAATCAGAACCACGGCTCGCAACAACATTTTATCAAGCATGGGTACTAAAGAATGATTTGGTTGTCCTGCTTTATCGTTCATACGAAAACTTCCAACCTCAATACCTTCTCGGCGTATTTGATATCCAAGATGGCTCATTAAAACTGCAAAGTGAAGTAGATATAACTAACTTCAGTGGTTTATATGGACAAAAGCTAATATCAAAAACGGACGACTCATTTAGTATTGGTTGGAGAGAGTTTACCCTTATTGACGGTCAGCTATATGAACTGTTCGAAACAACGGATAAACGCTGGACTCTTTATGAAGGCCAATTCCATATCGAAATCGCGGATACGGAGCAGTATCAAGTGTTCAAAAACATGGCTGATACATCAGAGTTAGTATTAACATCCAGTGTTGAGGCGGTTAAATCGATTTTTAAAGTCGATGAAGAGCACTTTGTGACTCACGAGTTGGTATCTGCCGATGAATCTAAGGTCAAGCTTAACAAACTAAATTCTGATGGCAGCCTCGAGTTGGTTTCAGAAGTGACGGCTAAAGGCAAAAGTAACGAGCAAGTTCTAGAACGAGCACCTAATGGTCAAACGTTTTGGATCATAGACACAGAAATCGAACAAAAAGTAATTAAATTCGATATTCCAAAGCTATAACTCTTAACAGTTTTAGCATTAAAAAACCCAGCTTAGTCTGGGTTTTTTATTTTTAACAAAACTCTCACTATTAATTTTTTTTTAGCAAGGCTACTATAGCCCTAATTTATAGAATTAGCGTTGATACGGACATTTAATGAAGTATTTAGTTACCGGTGCCGCGGGTTTTATTGGGTTTCATACCGCGCAGCAGCTGTGCGAACAAGGCCATCAAGTTATCGGAGTCGATAATTTAAACGACTATTATGAAGTTTCGCTCAAAGAAGCTCGTTTAGAACAACTTGCGCCCTATTCAAACTTCGAGTTTTTTAAGCTAGACATTGCTGATAGAGAGGCGATTGCAGCCTTATTTGAACAGCAACAATTCGATATTGTCATCCATTTAGCGGCTCAAGCTGGTGTTCGTTATTCTCTAGAAAACCCTTTTGCTTATGCCGACTCTAATTTAACAGGGCATTTAAGTATTTTAGAAGGGTGCCGCAACAATCAGGTTAAACACTTGGTTTATGCGTCTTCTAGTTCCGTGTATGGATTAAATTCACAAATGCCGTTTAGTTGCGAACACAGTGTTGATCATCCAATTTCACTGTATGCGGCGACCAAAAAGTCTAATGAGTTGATGAGCCACAGTTATTCTCATCTAT
This sequence comes from Psychrosphaera ytuae, assembly GCF_017638545.1. NCBI lineage: Bacteria > Pseudomonadati > Pseudomonadota > Gammaproteobacteria > Alteromonadales > Pseudoalteromonadaceae > Psychrosphaera > Psychrosphaera ytuae. Next base: position 887,346 of record NZ_CP072110.1, on the reverse strand, counting down.
ACAATTTACCAACCACAGGTTTGCGCTTTTTTACGGTTTATGGCCCTTGGGGACGTCCTGATATGGCGTTGTTCAAATTCACTAAAAAGATCATGAACGGTGAACAAATCGACATCTACAATAATGGTCTACTAAGTCGAGATTTCACCTACATTGATGACATTGTTGAAGGTGTATTAAGAGTAGCCAACAATATTCCAGAGCCAAATCCAAACTGGAACCCTGAGACAGGTTCAGCCAAACAAAGCTCTGCGCCTTACCGATTGTTTAATATCGGTAATGGTCAGCCCGTAAAACTTTTAGACTTTGTTGACGAGTTGGAATCTGCCCTGTCGGTTCCGGTTAAACGCAACATGATGCCAATGCAGCCAGGAGATGTTTATAAGACCTGGGCTGAAACACAAGATTTATTTGACGCAATAGATTACCAACCACAAACCAACCTAAAAGAGGGTGTTGCTAAGTTTGTTGAGTGGTACCGTGCGTATTACAAAAATTAAATTTAAAGATAGGGAATTCTAAGTGAAGAGTTTTAACATTGCGGTTGCTGGGACTGGATATGTGGGTTTATCAAATGCGTTGCTACTGGCCCAACACAATAAAGTGGTGGCGGTTGATATCCTTGAAGATAAGGTAGCGTTACTTAATGACAAAAAAAGCCCAATTGTCGACGCTGAAATTTCAGACTTTTTGGCAAATAAAGACATCGACTTTACTGCAACGACGGACGCTGAGCTAGCCTACAAAGACGCAGACTTTGTGATTATCGCTACTCCTACTGACTACGATGTAGAAACAAATTATTTTAATACCAGCTCTGTTGAGGCGGTGATTAAACAGGTAACACAGATTAACCCTTCGGCTGTAATGGTGATTAAGTCGACTGTTCCTGTTGGGTATACCGCAAAAATCAAACAAGAGCTTGATAATCAACAAATCATCTTTTCGCCTGAGTTTTTAAGAGAGGGTAAAGCCCTTTACGATAATTTATATCCATCTCGTATCATTGTGGGTGAGCAATCAGAGCGGGCTCAAACGTTTGCCAAGCTACTTGCTCAAGGCGCGATTAAACAAGACCCAGAAGTACTGTTGACTAACTCAACCGAAGCGGAAGCTATTAAACTTTTCTCAAATACGTATTTAGCAATGCGAGTGGCTTACTTTAATGAGTTAGATAGTTATGCAGAAATTCATGGATTGGATTCGCGCCAAATCATAGAAGGGGTAAGTCTAGACCCAAGAATTGGTAACCACTACAACAACCCTTCGTTTGGTTACGGCGGCTACTGTCTGCCAAAAGACACCAAGCAGTTACTAGCCAACTTTAACAAAGTGCCACAAAACCTGATCCGTGCCATTGTTGATGCCAATACGACTCGTAAAGACTTTGTTGCTGATTCGATCATCGCCAAACAGCCTAAAAAAGTAGGCATGTATCGACTGATCATGAAAGCTGGTTCGGATAACTTCAGAGCATCAGCGATTCAAGGCATCATGAAGCGTATCAAAGCCAAAGGTATCGAGGTTGTGGTGTATGAGCCTGTGTTAGACGAAGAAGATTTCTTTAACTCTAAAGTCATTAAAGATCTTGCTAAATTTAAACAAACCTGCGATGTGATAGTTGCGAATCGCATGGTAGAAGAGTTGAGTGATGTTGTGGACAAGGTTTATACCAGAGATTTGTTTGGTAGCGATTAATATTGTTAGCGCATTGGAAAAAAGAAATAATTTGTTGTTCAAAATTAAATCAAATAATATTTTAGGAAATCCCAGCTTTGCTGGGATTTTTATTTTTTATTTAATAAGTTGACGTCTGTTTGGCTAAATTATAGGTAATTTAATTACATTTTTAACAAATTCACAGGTGCATTTAGAGCCCTATTCAGTTAGTATGTGCGTCCGATTTTTGGTAAGGGAATACATCCAAATAGCTTCCTTTTCCAAACCCAACAAAAGTTTTTAAATTAAGTCATTAAATTGGTTGAGGATTTTATATGTACAGGGCCTTTTTGAAAGGGGTGTTATCAGTTACAGCGGTATTGACACTCACCTGCGCACCATTAGTCACCGCACAAATTTCGACGACACCGTCAGCGGCACAAATCGAACAATTTAAAAAACTTCCAAAAGCTCAACAGCAAGCGCTAGCAAAGCAGTTTGGTATTGATTTAAATGCATTAGAAAGCTCTCCGTCAAATACTACTAATACGCAAGTCAAGCCAGAGCAGCAGTATTTAAACTCCAACGCAACAGCTGTTGATGATGCACTTTTGAGCCAAGCGATAGAAATGCGTCAAAAAAATGTTAACGAATTACGCCCATTTGGTTATGAGATGTTCAAAGGCATGCAGGGCGCTTTTGTGCCTAGTGGTACCGCAAGCGTTCCAGCTGACTATGTTATTGGACCAGGGGATAGTTTAGAAATTAACCTATATGGCAAACAGTCTTCGTCCCAAGTAGTTACCGTGGATAGTGAAGGAAAAATTACCTTTGCTGAATTACCACCACTTAATGTAGTTGGCTTAACCTACTCAGAGGTTAAACAACGCATCGCTGAAGTTGTTGAAGTCAGTATGATCGGGATTAAGTCATCGGTTTCTATTGCTGGCTTGCGTAATATACAAGTGTACGTGGTTGGCGATGTTAAAAATCCGGGGGCGTATCAGTTATCAAGCTTGTCTACAATGACCAATGCGTTGTTTATTTCCGGAGGACCGACAGAAGTTGGCTCTTTGCGAAATGTCGAACTAAAACGAGCGGGTAAAACAATCTCTAAGCTAGACTTATACAAGCTTTTCACTCAAGGTGACGTGTCTGCAGATCAAAGATTACAGGAAGGAGACGTAGTTTTTGTAAATGCAATCAATGCTCAAGTTCAAGTTTATGGTGAAGTTCGTCGCCCAGCTATTTACGAGCTTTCTGATAACACAAAAATTTCTGATCTTATTGAGTTAGCTGGAGGTCTTACTTCCCTTGCTTATCCTAAAAACATCTTAGTGACTACCCTTGATAATAATTATCAACGCGAAGTTAGACGCCTAGATTTAACACAAAAACAATTTGATTACGTTGCTAAAGCGGGCGATATCATTCGCGTGTTACCTATCTCACAACAATTCAGTAAAGTAGTTCATGTTGGTGGTGCAGTGTCGCGCCCAAGCAGTTATGCATTTTATGATGGCATGACGCTCAGCGAACTTATTAAAAGTAAAGACGACTTGTCACCTTCAACGGATATGAATTATGCGCTTGTTGTTTCAGAACTGAGTGAAGGCGGAATTGAGTTACAGCAATTTAAGCCTAAAGCTTTGTTTACACAAAACTCATTACAATTAAAAGCGAATGACATTGTATTGTTCTTTAATAAATACGATGAAAGTGACTTCCGTTCCGCTAATTTGAGTAAGCGCCAGTATTTTAACGATAAGTTAAATGACATTCCTGATCTAACCACTAACGAAAAAATTGATTTAGCCAACAGTGCTAAAGAACAAGCGACCAGTTTACTTGCTAATCAGTGGTTAAAACAAAATGTCAACGCCCTGCAATCAGAGAGTGGTTTAAACTACCTTTACAAACTAAAAACAGGTGATTTACAAGCACAACAAGAAGCGCTGGCATCAACTAAAAGCTTATCTCGTCAAGATTTGATTGTGCCGGTTATAAAACTGTTAGAAGCTAATGTTTTACCGGGTCATTTAGTCGCTACCGTTGAAGTCACGGGCGAAGTGCATTTCCCAGGTGTATATCCAATTTCGGAGTCTGCAACGATTGTTGATATTATCTCTGCTGCAGGCGGAGTAACGGAATCGGCTAATATGGAACTGGCCGAAATCTCAAGAACCCTTTATCAAGCTAAAGATGCGTCCAAAGAACACATCCAGTTTTCAATCAGTGCCGCATTAAACGATGAAGGCCATAACAATCTTGCATTGCAACCCAAAGATGTAGTCAACGTGTTCCAGCAAGCTAATTGGCAAAAAGAGTCAAAAATTACTATTGCAGGTGAAGTCGCTTACCCAGGTACTTACACAATCCGTGAAGGTGAAGGTTTAGCAGCTGTCTTAGAAAGGGCCGGTGGTTTAACGCAATTTGCCGCGCCTCAAGCTGCATTTTTCACTCGTGTTTCTCTAAAAGAGATGGAGCAGCGCCAAGCACGTGACTTAGCTCGTAACCTGAGTAAGGAATTGGCATTCAAATCTATCTCATCTAGTTATGGTTCAGTTGCAGTAGGTGAAGTACAGACATTAGTTAATCAACTTACCACAGTTGAAGGTGTCGGACGTCTCGTAATTGATTTAAATAAAGTCATTAATGAAACCACTTATGACATTCAACTTGAAGATGGTGACAAATTAATGGTACCTACTTACCGCCGTGAAGTTAATGTTATAGGCGAAGTTCAAGTTGCTACTTCCCACGTCCACAATGAAAGTTGGAACTTAGAAGACTATCTACAAAGTAGTGGTGGTTTGCGTCAGCAAGCTGACGAGGATCGCGTTTATGTTATTCGAGCCAATGGCCTGGTTGAAGTACCTGATTACACTTGGTTAGGTGTTAACGAAACCAGGATTAATCCAGGTGATACGATTGTCGTTCCTTTGGATGCAAACTACACAGATAGACTTACATTATGGGAAAAAGCTACGTCAATTTTTTATCAGTTGACGGTTGGTTTAGCTGCGTTGGGTAGGTTATAACAAAATGAATGACATGAATGAAAGTGAAATCCAAAGGTTAGAAAAAAAGATATCAGAATTGCAATTTAATTTAGAAGGGAAATGGGCGAGTACGAGACCAGTACAACAGTCACAGGTGGAACTAGTCAATGAAAACGAAATAGATATCGCAAAACTGGCATCGGTCATTTGGCAGGGTAGAGTTAAAATTATAATGCTAACAGTATTTATAACAATTGTGTCTGTGTTATATGCCTTATCACTACCGAATATATACACTTCTACCATAAAGTTAGTTCCTTCTAGTCAAGATAGTGAAGGGGGGCTTTCTTCATTGGCATCCAAGTATGGTGGATTAGCGTCTATGGCTGGTATTGACTTAGGTGGTAGTGGGGAAAGTAATTCAGTTGCCCATGCAGTTGAGCTGATGAAAAGCTGGCCCTACCTCGAAGAGTTTGTAGAAAGTAATGACCTTAAAGTTACTTTAATGGCAACTAATGGATGGAGTCGAGATTCAAATAGGTTGCTTTATGACGAATCGGTCTATGATTTAACGACAAAAACTTGGAAGATGAAAAGTACTTGGTTTAGTGATAAATTAAAATCGGCAGAACCCACAAGTTATGAGACCTATCAAAAAATAAAAAAAGATATACTTGATGTAAATTTTGACGAAGAACTTGGTATTTTTAGTATTTCTATAAATCATTTTTCACCACAAGTAGCTTACGAGCTCACTGAAAGGTTAAAAGACAGTATTAACAACTACTTTAAGTTGCAAGATAGAAGAGAAGCACTTGCAAGCATTGAGTTTTTAGAAAGAAAAATTGAGTCAACAAATAATGCGCAAATGAGAGAAGTGTTTTATTCAATGATTGAGTCTCATACCCAAAAAGTTATGATGACAGAGGTAAATAAAGAGTATTTGTTAAAAACTTTAATTCCCGCAAAGAAACCTGAACCCGATAATAAAACAAAACCGAAACGTGCGATTATTGTAGGTTTCGGTGTATTCATGGGACTATTTTGGGGCACTATATTGGTGTTTCTAATAAACTTTCGCAGTAAAAAAGAAGTGTAAAATGAAAAAGATATTAACAGTGTTTGGTACGCGACCTGAAGCGATAAAAATGGCACCACTAGTTAAATCATTAAATAGTGATAGCCGCTATGAAGCTAAGGTATGCGTTACCGCTCAACATAGAGAGATGTTAGACCAAGTATTAGAACTCTTTGATATTATCCCGGATTTTGATCTGGATTTAATGAAAGAAGGGCAAACGCTACCGGATATAACAAGTCGTATTCTTTTAGAACTTACACCAGTGTTAAAAACTTTTAAACCAGATGTTGTATTAGTACATGGTGATACAGCTACTACATTTGCAGCTAGCCTAGCTGCATATTATGAACAAATCCCTGTGGGGCATATTGAGGCTGGTCTTCGGACTGGGAATATATACTCTCCTTGGCCAGAGGAGGCGAACCGCAGGCTTACAGGAGCTATTACAAGTTATCATTTCGCGCCTACTAATACTTCAAAACAAAACTTGTTGGCGGAGAATATCAATAGTAAAAATATATTTGTGACAGGAAATACTGTCATAGATGCATTGCTGTTAGTCAAAGAAAAGGTTGAAACTGATGCGACTTTAAAAACCAAAATGGAATTTAATTTTCCATTTTTAAATAATAATAAAAAATTGGTTTTGATCACCGGACACCGACGAGAGAGCTTTGGTGGGGGATTTGAGCGTATATGTTCATCACTAAATGAATTAGCGCTTAAATATCCTGATGTTGTTTTTTGTTACCCTGTACACCTTAACCCAAACGTACAAGAGCCAGTTAACAGGCTTTTGGCAAACCTATCAAATGTGTATTTGATAGAACCTCAGCAATATTTACCTTTCGTATATTTAATGAATCGAGCAGACATTATATTAACAGACTCTGGCGGGATTCAAGAGGAAGCACCAAGTTTAGGAAAGCCAGTACTAGTTATGAGGGAGACGACTGAACGTCCGGAGGCTGTAGAGGCCGGTACCGTGAAACTTGTAGGAACAGACGTGGAGAAAATTGTTAGTCAAGTTTCTTTGTTACTTGATGACAAAACACATTATAAAGCTATGAGTGTGGCTCACAACCCATATGGTGATGGTAAAGCGTGCCGCCGTATTTGTGATGTTTTGGCGCGGTAGCCGCATTAAATTATACGATTTAGTTAAAATTTTATTAGGGAATTAAAGTGTCAATTAATAATGAGTTAGTAAATAAAAGCCTTTTTGAAACAATATCGGTAGTAGGCTTAGGGTATATCGGTTTGCCGACAGCAGCTATGTTCGCATCTCGTAAGAAAAAAGTGGTGGGTGTCGATGTTAACCAACAAGCCGTTGACACGATTAATCGCGGTGAAATACATATAGTCGAGCCAGATCTTGACGACTTAGTACACTCTGCAGTTACAAATGGCTTTCTGAGTGCTACCACTACCCCTCAAGCCTCGGATGCATTTTTAATAGCTGTGCCAACACCATTCAAAGATAGCAATAACAATCAAAAGGAAATACCAGTACCAGATTTAAAATATATAAAAGAAGCGGCAACTGCAATTGCCCCAGTTTTGAAAAAGGGTGATTTAGTTATTTTAGAGTCAACTTCTCCCGTTGGTGCAACAGAACAGATGGCTGAATGGTTGAAGGAAATTCGTAAAGATCTTTCATTTCCTCAAGATAACAATGATAGTCCCGACATTAATATCGCACATTGCCCTGAAAGAGTTTTACCAGGCCATGTTGTACGCGAATTAGTTGAAAATGACCGCGTAATTGGTGGGATGACCGAAATGTGCTCACTTAGAGCTGTTGACCTTTACAAAACGTTCGTGGAAGGTGAGTGCGTAGTCACCAATGCAAGAACAGCAGAAATGGCTAAATTGACAGAAAACTCGTGTCGTGATGTTCAAATTGCATTTGCTAATGAACTTTCAGTAATATGTGACAAACTAGATATAAATGTTTGGGAGCTTATTTCTTTAGCTAATCGTCACCCACGAATAAATATATTGCAACCTGGTCCAGGTGTAGGCGGTCATTGCATAGCTGTTGACCCTTGGTTTATAGTAAGCAAAACTCCAAACGAAGCTCAGCTAATCCATACTGCACGTAAGGTCAATGATAGCAAACCAAATTGGGTTGTAGATAAAGTTAAGCAAAAAATAGCGGAGTTTTTGATAGCGAACCCTAATAAGCGAGCTTCAGAAGTAACGATTGGATGCTTTGGCTTAGCTTTTAAGCCTGACATAGATGATTTGAGGGAGAGTCCGGCACTTAACATAGCGGAGGAAATAGCAAATTTCCACCCTGGCCGTGTGATCGGAATAGAGCCTAATATTAAAAAGTTATCGACGAGCTCTCCATTAGAGTTAGCATCAATCGATACTGGTATTACAAAATCAGATATCGCTTTAATTCTCGTTAATCACAAAGAGTTTTATACTGTAAATTTCCAGAGTTTGGAGTTTCTTATCGATACTAAAGGTATGGTTAATTAGTATAGTCATCTAATGAAAAAAAAACTCATATCTTTTGGACTAGGGGAAGCTATTGCCAAAGGTCTGAATATTCTTCTTATACTAATACTTCCTTTTTTTGCAGACATAGAAGATTTTGCACTCATTACCTTACTTATAGCAGCTGAGCAATTTTTGCTCAGCGTTACATTGATGGGTAACAACACGGTTGCAATTAGGTTTTTTTCTAAGTTTAAATCCAAGCAAGGAGTATTCCACCGAACAATATTATTGGGTAGTGTTAGAAGGGCTTCATTAGTTACCATTGCAACCCTCTTAATAATTCTATCTTTTTTAAACGTAGATGGTGGGAGGGATAGCTACCTGCTTATCGCTTTATCTATGCCATTACTTGTTTATATTGAAGTTGAAGTCGCTATTTACAGAGCGAAAGGGATATTAAAAAGATATATATTAACTCGCGTTCTCTATAGCGCGTTACGGTTTTTGTTAACTCTTACCTTTGTTATGACTTACTCAGGCCCTGCATCTTATGCTTTATCTGTAATTACAGCAGCATTCATAGTTTGGCTTTGTTTGTTGTACTTTGAACCTTCTTACGGAGCAACAAAACGTCCTAAAAAGCTTGATTATTTATTGGCAAGGTATTCAGTTCCACTTGGTTTACAAGCGGTTATTGCTGTAACCTATACAATAGTCGACAGATTTATGTTAGACCAATTTTTAGATAAAAGTGCAGTGGCAATATATTCTTTTTCTTCGACTTTAGCGATGGCAATGTTTTTTTTCGCAAGTGTAGTTGTAACGGCACTGTTGCCAGGAGTATATGAGAACTCGATTGACATTGAAAAGAGTCTACTGAAGCTAAAGAAACTTATTTTTCAAATAATTATATTATTCGTCCCTAGTTCGATTATTACGATTATAGTCTTTATCTTGTATACAGATTTTATATCACCTCAATATGCATCAGGTCTTATGTGCTTATTAGTTATCAACTTTTCTTTGTATGTACACCTAGGATATTTATACTCATTTTATAAATTGAACCTGTTCAAAAGTATTAAGTTTGTGCCTGTTGTGGGCGGGATTGCTTTGGCTTTCAATGTGCTTTTAAACTTAAAGTTAATCCCGAGTTATGGTATTGAAGGAGCGGCAATTTCTACTCTATTAAGTGAACTTTTGTCTTTTTTATTTTTGTATGTGGCTTCAATTCAAATGCATAAGAATAGAGTAAGAAAAAATGTTAGTTAAAAAGTCTGAGCTATTCAGTTTGATTTTTTTATGGTTTATCAGCTTAACTTCATTCGCCCTTTCAAATGAGTTAGTCAAAGAGTATTCATATCTTTTATTTCTTGCTTGTGCAACTACCGTAGTCATTGTAATAACCCTACGTGGTGACTTGTGTCACTTTATGACTCCTTCAATATTAGCCTGCTTATATATTTCAGTGTCTTTCACACTTGGGGCATTTGCTTTTTCTCAAGGTTATGTATTAAGAAATACACCTAATTATGAAAACTTTCGAAGTTGGGAATTTATCAATATTAGCACCTTCTATATGTTAGTTATGATTACTCTATTGTTTTCATTTAACGTGTTGTTTGAAAGCCCTAAGATTGACTCTATTTTAAAGAGGATACGAGGACCAAAGCTTTTATACAAACATCGCCTAAAGTCTTACTTAGTAATATATTGTTCACTTGCATTACCTTTTATTTTTATGGCAATGATACTTGGTAGTGAGCAAGGTAGTGGTTTTGAAATAATTCCTAAAACTATCGCATGTTTAGCTGTTGTATCTTACTTAGCGTTCAACAAAGTACGATACAGAGGAGGAGTTTATATACTTCTGATTATGCTCCTAGCGTTTATTTCCGTTGATAGTAAAAGGGAAGCTGTGTTCCTAATCTTTCCAATGCTTTTTTTAGAATTCGCTATTTCTAAGCAAAAGCTTAATACCGTACTAATTTTTAAAGTGATTGTAGCTTTAGTATTTTTAGGAGCTTTGATTATATCGATGTCGCTAGTTAGGGGATACGGGAATTTTGAACAGGTAAACTCGATTATCACTGCGCTGCCATTTATATTTAGCTACATGTCCTCTGAAAGCTTTCTCGCTGCGTTTTTCAATAACATAGAAGTCAATTACACATATTATCATTCACTACAAGCCGTTGAATACATTATCAATGATTTCAGTTTGGTTTCGGCCGGTTCTACAATTATCAAAGTGTTATTTGTATTTTATCCGAGGGAGTTAGGGGATATTAAACCGAGTAGCATAATAGATCTATACACCACATATCATGATCCTACTTTTAGGGCAATTGGTGGGTCTTGGCCGGTTAACTTTTTTTCAGAACTTTTTTGGAATTTTGGCTACGTTGCTCCAATTTTTGGAGTGTTGCTGTTTGGCCTTATAGGTAAGCTTTATATTGCTTTTCTCAGAATTGTCGAAGAGCAAAAAGTAGCCCTAATTGCACCTACGCTTTTTATTTATATGAATTTTTTGACATATGTAAGAGGGAGCGGATTGGATATGTACTTTGTTTTTAGTTTGATTTCTCTTTTTGTATGCATTTTGGCATACTTCATTTTTTACATATTAGGGAAGCAGTAAAAGAATGTTGAGTTACATTTTGAATAGAGTTTTTAGAAAATTAGTACCGGTCGCATTAAAAAATAGCGCTGTTTGTAGTACATCAAAGATTGAGGCAGGTACGAGTTTTCTTAACTCAACAATGGAGAAGCACTCATTTTGTGGTTATGACTGCGACATCAATAATACTGAAATTGGTGCATTTTGTTCAATTGCAAACAATGTGATAATAGGCGGTGGTGAACACCCTACAGAGTGGATTTCGTCTTCTCCAGCTTTTTATAGAGGTCGAGACAGTATAAAATTTAAGGCTGTGGAAATTGAAAGGCCTGAAACTAAGAAAACTATAATAAAGAATGACGTCTGGATTGGCCGCAATGTGCTTATAAAGCAAGGGGTTACTATCGGTAATGGTGCGGTTGTAGGAATGGGAAGTATCGTTACAAAAGACGTACCTGATTACGCTATTGTAGTAGGGAGTCCTGCCAAAGTTATCAAATACAGGTTCAACCAACAATTAATTGAAGACATCCTGGAGTCCAAGTGGTGGGAGTTGGCGGATGAGGAGCTTCAAAAAGTATCTAAAAATGCAGATAAACCACAACTTTTTCTAAAGGAAATAGAGGCATTATGTCTAAACCGAAAGTATTAATACTTTATAACTTTATTTTACATTATAGAGTACCTTTTTTTAATGAGTTAACTAAGCATTACGATGTCACCGTTTTACACTCTGGTGATTACCAAAAAACTAAAGAAGATAACTTTAGAGTTTTGAGTAGGGAAGTTAAAAAGTTAGGCCCTTTTTTCATTCAGAGTGGGGTTATTAAAGAGTGCAAGAGTGACTATGATATCGTGATAAGCCTCTTTGATATAAGGTGGCTATCAACTTTGATTTATCTTAGCTTTTTTAAAAGAAAGAATGTCAAGCACATTTTATGGGGAGCGTGGCTAACGAAAAGCAAGATAGCAAACTTTCTTCGATTAAAGTACATGCAAAAGGCGACTGCTAATGTCTTTTATACTTATTCAGCATTAGATGACTTTAAAAAACTTGGTTTAGATGGGAAATCTTACGTCGCAAATAATACATTTGATGTCAAGCCAGGCTTGAAATCTTATGAAAATACTGAAAAAGACTTAATTTTAAACGTTGGAAGTCTAAACAAAAGAAAGCAAAACGACATATTAATAAAGGCTTTTTTCGAAATAATAGATGAGATACCTGATAATATCAATTTAACCTTTATAGGTACAGGTGGTGATGAGGCCAGCTTAAGAGCGCTTACACGAGAATTGGGCATTGAGCAACGTGTAGAATTTATAGCTCCTATAACTAGCGCTGATGTACTTAAATCTTACTATCGTCGCGCTATTGTGTCCGCTTCATTTGGGCAGGCAGGTCTTTCTGTGTTGCAAAGTATGGGTTTCGGTGTGCCTTTTTTAACGAGTAAAGGCGCAATAAGTGGTGGTGAAATTACGAATATAAAAAATGAAGAAAATGGCATATTAGTAGATGATTTGGAAGATTTAAAAAGGTCATTGAAGGTTTTGTGCAATGACATGTCTTATAGTAAAAAACTCGGTAAAGCGGCGTACCAGTATTATTTTAAATATTGTACTATCTCAAATATGGTTGCTGGCTTTTTAGATTCAATCAACTCAACGAATACAAGTATTATAGATAAAAGGAAATAAGATGTTGCACCAAGTTTGTTCACGTTGTGTGATGGACACTACAGATAGCAAAATAGTTTTTGATAGCAATGGGGTATGTGACCACTGTCTTACGTTCGATAAGGATATACTGCCAAAGTGGAATCCCGAAGGGTTGGAGGACGACGCTCTAGAAAAGCTAGCTGAAAAAATTAAAAAAGAAGGTCAGGGACAGGACTTTGACTGCATAATAGGTATGAGTGGTGGTATCGACAGCTCATATTTACTTTACTTAGCAAAAGAAAAACTAGGGCTAAGACCTTTGGTTTTTCACGTGGACGCAGGTTGGAATTCGCAAGAAGCTGTAAATAATATAGAGCGACTTGTTGATGGTTTAGGTCTCGATCTATACACAGAGGTTATAGATTGGGAAGAAATGAAAGATTTGCAGCTTTCGTTTTTTAAGTCAGGGGTTTCACATATTGATACACCTCAAGACCATGCATTTTTTGCAACGATGTACAAATTTGCCTCAAAACACAAAGTGAAGAATATTCTTACTGGCGGAAATTATTCTACAGAGTGCATTAGAAACCCATTAGAGTGGATGTATTTTCAGTCGGATTCAAGGCAACTAAAAGATATACAAGAAAAGTTTGGCACTAGAAAGTTAAAAAAGTTTCCAGTGACGAATATCCTTTGGCACAAGGTGTATTTACCTTACTTTAAAGGTATAAAGCTTACCAGACCTTTAGACTTCCTAAAATATAATAAAGAGGAAGCTACGAGGCTTTTAGAGAGTAAGTTCGGCTATCAACGTTACCCTCAGAAGCATTTTGAATCTAGGTTTACGAGGTTCTATGAAGGTTATTGGCTGCCAGAAAAATTTGGTTACGATACAAGAAAGGTACAGTTTTCCAGTTTGATTTTGACTGGCCAAATGACAAGAGAAGAGGCGTTAGAACAATTAAAGTCTCCAGCTATGTCTCCCGAGCAAGTTCGACAGGAGTTTGAATATATATCTAATAAATTGGGGATTACTACGAGTGAATTGAAAAGCTATTTTGACGCCCCGAATAAATCCTATAAAGACTATAAGTCTCAGCAAGGTCTCTACGATATAGGTGCGAGAGCACTCAGAGCTATTGGATTAGAAAAAGGTGGTAAACGTTGATTGCTATAGTAGATTACGGATTAGGTAATGTAAAAGCATTCGCTAATATTTATAAGAGGCTAAACATTCCTTATTTTTTTGCTAAAAACAGTAAAGATTTACAAATGGCTACCCATATTATTCTCCCAGGAGTGGGGGCGTTTGATTTTGCAATGAAAAAGTTAAACCAGTCAGGTATGAGAGCTACATTGGATGACTTAGTCCAAGTGAAAAAAATACCAGTCCTTGGTATCTGTGTAGGAATGCAGATTATGGCAAAGAGTAGTGAAGAGGGTAAAGCTGAGGGCCTCGGGTGGATTAACAGCCGAGTAGTGAAGTTTAAAAGCGAAGTGGAAAATTTTCCCTTACCTCATATGGGTTGGAACAATTTAGAAATTAAAAAAAACTTACCTTTGTTCAAAGGACTAGATACAGAAAAGCGGTTTTACTTCCTACATTCATATCATTTCGAAGCCAGTTGTGAAGGTACTATAGCGATTTCAAATTATTCAAGTCCAATCGGCTGCGTGATAAATGTGGATAATGTCTTCGGGATTCAGTGCCACCCTGAGAAAAGTCACCATAATGGTGTAGCGCTATTGAAAAACTTTTATGAGGTGTGTCGTGCTTAGGTCTCGTGTTATCCCAATTCTGCTGGTCAGAGAAAAAGGCTTAGTTAAAACCACAAAGTTTAAAGATGATAAGTATGTAGGAGATCCTTTAAATGCTGTTAGAATTTTTAATGAAAAAGAAGCTGATGAGTTAACAATTTTAGATTTAGACGCAACAGTGAAGGGGAATGAGCCAGATTATGGAGTGATAGAAAGCTGGGCTGCTGAGTGCAGAATGCCGCTGTGCTATGGTGGTGGTATAAAAACATTGGAACAGGCTCTAAAAATATTATCATTGGGTGTTGAAAAGATTGCGCTCAGTTCAGTTGTGTTAGAGAACCCTGAGTTAATTGCTGAAATTTCTGAACAAGTAGGTAGCCAAAGCGTAGTAGTTGTTATTGACGTGAAGAAAAGGCTTTTGGGTGGGTATAAAATTTACACTCACAACGCCACAAAGTCACATAGGCATGACTTATTTGAGTTAATAAGGAAGGTTGAGTCCCTAGGTGCAGGAGAGATCGTGATAAATAATATCGATGATGACGGTACAATGCAGGGCTACAATTATGAGCTGATGGCAGAGCTGAAGAAAGTTACCAAAGTTCCATTGACTTATGCTGGTGGTTGCAATGGACATAAAGATTTAAAAAAGGCTATAAAAGAGTTCTCTCCTATTGGTGTTGCGGCTGGAAGCCTTTTTGTATTTAAAGGAAAATATAGAGCTGTTTTAATTAATTACCCAAATCAATTTGAAAAAAATAGCTTATTTGAAATGGAAAAGATTTACTGATGTATCAAGTATTACAAAATCTCGCCAATGGCGAAACGACACTAGTTGATGTTCCTTGCCCTAAAGGAAAGGCTGGAAATGTATTAATTGCAACTAAGCAAACACTTGTATCTGTCGGTACAGAGCGTATGTTAGTGGACTTTGGAAAAGCAGGCTGGATAGAAAAGGCTAGGTCTCAACCAGATAAAGTTAAAATGGTTTTAGGGAAAGTCAAGACAGACGGCGTAGCAGCTACTTACGATGCGGTGAAGTCGAAGTTGGATCAACCATTGCCTCTGGGCTATTGCAACGTAGGAACTGTTATTGACGGCAGTGACTCGGGCTTTGAGAAAGGAACAAGGGTCGTATCAAACGGGAATCATGCAGAAGTTGTGAGGGTGCCCAAAAATTTAGTTGCCGCGATCCCTGAAAACGTAGATGATGAATCAGCTGCATTTACTGTTATTGGCGCTATTGCGATGCAGGGGATTCGCTTAATCAAACCAACTTTAGGCGAGACGGTCGTAGTAACCGGACTTGGTTTGATTGGCTTACTCGCAGTACAAATATTGAGGGCTAACGGCTGTAGGGTCTTAGGAATAGACTTTGACAGTTCAAAATGTGAATTGGCCAAGCAATTTGGTGCTGAAGTTGTTGATTTATCTAAAGGTGAAGACGCAATCTTAGCTGCGGAAGCGTTTTCTCGCGGCAGGGGGGTTGATGCTGTTTTAATCACTGCCAGTTCTAAAAGTAATGAAATTATGCATCAAGCAGCGACAATGTGCCGCAAGCGTGGTCGTATAGTATTGGTAGGTGTTGTTGGTCTGGAGTTAAGTAGAGCTGATTTTTATGAAAAAGAAATTTCATTTCAAGTATCTTGTTCGTATGGGCCTGGACGATACGACGAAGAGTACGAAGAAAACGGTAAAGATTATCCAATTGCCTTTGTTCGATGGACAGAACAACGTAATTTTGAAGCTATATTAGATCTTATGTCTAGTGGTGCAGTTGATGTAAAACCCTTAATAAGTCATCGCTTTAATATCGAAGAAGTTAAATTAGCATACGAAAAGCTTAACGATAGAGCATCATTAGGTATTCTTCTTGGATATACTAATTCTGATAATTTATCTTTGCAAAATGCAACGGTAGATTTAGAAAAAGATAGTATAAGGAGCGCTGATACAGGTAACGTTGCATTTATTGGTGGTGGTAACTACGCCTCTAGAGTTTTAATCCCAGCATTTAAAAAAGCAGGCGCATCACTCTCAACTATAGTCACGAGTGGTGGTATCAGTGCGGTCCATCACGGGAAAAAGAATGGATTCAACTGCGCATCAACCGATATTAAACAAGCGCTCAACGAGAACACTGATACGGTAGTCATTGCTACGCAGCATAACCTCCATGCTGAGCAAGCCTTAGTGGCGTTAGAAAACAACAAGCATGTATTTGTTGAGAAGCCACTGGCTTTAACTCACGAAGAAATAGATGCGCTAGAAAGTGCACAAAAAGCAGCGAATAAAATTGTTATGGTAGGGTACAACAGACGGTTTGCCCCTCATATTCAAAAAATGAAATCTTTACTTGATAAAAAGGCTTCTCCTAAGTCGTTTATCATGACGATGAATGCGGGTGATATACCCTCAGACCACTGGACTCAAGATCCTAAAGTTGGCGGTGGTCGAATAATAGGAGAAGCATGTCACTATATAGATCTTATGCGATTTCTAGCTGGTTCAAAAATTACCTCATTTAGTGCTAAAAAAATGGGTGAAAACCCTTATGTTGAGATAACCGAAGACAAAGCTATTATAACTTTATCATTTGAAGACGGCTCCGTAGGCTCGATCCATTATTTTGCTAATGGTGGTAAGTCTTTTGCCAAGGAAAGAATAGAAGTATTTTGTGACAATGGTGTCCTGCAATTAGATAACTTTAGGAAGCTCAAAGGTTACGGTTGGAAAGGATTTAATAAAATGAATCTTTGGTCCCAAGATAAAGGTCAAGCTAACTGTTCAAAGTTATTTATGGATGCCGTAAAATGTGGTGGAGAACCTCCAATTCCAAATGATGAGATTTTTGAAGTCGCCAGGGCTTCAATTGACATAGCGGAACAACTAAGAAAATAAATGGACTTTTTAGGGGCGAAAGCCCCTTTTAATTTATTATGACTAAATTCTTCTTATTATTTAATACAGTTAAGTATTTAAAGCCAATTCAACTTTTTTACCGTTTATATAGAACACTGTTTAAGCCTAAGGTAACTGATAGCTGGCGACGAAAAGAGTTAAATCAAACAAGCCTTTGGATCCATCATACCTTCTACGATGAGACCCTTTTAGGTTTTGAAGAGGCGAATTTTTTAAATTGCAACAGGCCTCTGTCTTTTCCTGAATCGTGGAATGATGAGTCTCCCGGAAAGTTGTGGGTTTATAACCTACATTATTTTGAGGACTTCCTTTGCCATGCATCATCAAATAAGGAAAAATTTCATATTGATTTTTTCGATAAATGGATAGATGGAAACCCCCTGGGCAAAGGAAATGGCTGGGAACCGTACCCAATTTCTTTAAGAATAAGTAATGTATTAAAAGCTTGGCTCGGCGGTCTGAATCTGCAAGAGAGACATTTTCAAAGTATTTATATGCAAGCCAGCTTTTTATCAAATGATTTAGAAAAGCATCTTCTGGGTAACCATTATTTTGTTAACCTCAAAGCATTGTTATTCGCTGGTATCGTGTTTGATAAACAGACGTGGAGTGAAGTAGCTATAAATGGTTTACTAAAGGAGATTCCAGAACAAATAAATACAGACGGTGGCTATTTCGAGCTAACACCTATGTATCACTCGATGATTTTGGTAGATATGCTCGATATGTATAACCTTTTAAGGGCTTTCCCTGAGCGTTCCTCAAAAGAGTTTATAGATTTAATAGAGCTATACGTACCAAAAATGATTTGGTTTATGGAACAGATGCATCATTTAGATGGTGAGGTGTCCTTTTTTAATGACTCAGCAATTGGAATCGCACCTTCGAAGAATACAATTATGTCTTACGCAAAAAAACTGGGTTTTGAGCCATCGCTGGAACAAACAGATTCTTTATTATTGGAAGATTTTGCAGATAGTGGATATATGGTGGCCTCCAGTGAAAAACTCAAACTAATCTTCGATGCAGCAAGAGTGGGCCCGGATTATATCCCTGGTCATGCGCATGCCGATACGCTGTCATTTGAGTTGTCGATAGGAAAGGAAAGAGTGATAGTTAACTCCGGTACTTCTCAATACGGGATGAGTGAGCAAAGACTATTAGAGCGAAAAACTGTGTCTCATAACACCGTGGAAATAGATGGTAAAGACTCTTCACAAGTTTGGAGCGGCTTCAGAGTTGCAAAGAGAGCAAAAATAACAGAAAGGCGGTGTAGAGTTGATAGCGGCAATATTTTAATGGAGGCAGCTCATGATGGATACAAGACTCTTTTTGGTGGCGTGATTCACAAACGCTTTTTAGATTTGTCGTGTGACACATTGACTATCAAAGACTCTTTTAGTGGAGTGTATAACTCTGCTGTTTCACGGTTTTATTTTCACCCATCATTGAAAGTGTTCTTGGATGACGACATTTTGCATGTTGTCGGTGATGCTTTTAAAATGAAAAGTAATCTTTCCGGCCTTGATGTGTCGCTGAAATCTACAAAGTGGCATCCTGAGTTTGGCGTTTCAATACCGAACAGTTGCCTAAATATAAAAACCTCGGATTCTAATCTAGAACTTACTTTTGAATGGAAAACTAAGTAGTTATGCATATTCTTTTTTTAACGGACAACTTTCCTCCAGAGGGTAACGCCCCCGCAACAAGAACTTTTGAGCATGCCAGAGAATGGGTCAAGAACGGACATAAGGTGACTATAATAACAGGAGCCCCTAATTTTCCGGAAGGGAAGCTATTTGACGGTTATGAAAATAAGTGGTTTTCAAAAGAACTGTTGGCCGGAATTGAGGTGAGAAGAGTTAAAACATACATAACCGCAAATGAAGGCTTCGCTAAACGAATATTAGATTTCATGTCCTTTATGGTTACAAGTTTTTTTGCAGGATTATTTGTTAAAAAGCCAGATGTGATTGTTGGTACTTCTCCACAGTTTTTCACCGCTGTTAGTGCATGGGCACTATCGGCAATAAGAAGAAAACCTTTTGTGTTTGAACTGAGAGATATATGGCCAGCTTCCATTACAGCAGTTGGCGCGATGGGAAAAACACTCCCAATACGAGTGTTAGAAAAAATTGAAATGTTTCTCTATCGTCGTGCAGATAAAATAATTTCTGTAACGCATAGCTTTAAAAAAGAACTAATAGAACGAGGTATTGACGGAGCAAAAATAGATGTCGTTTTGAATGGCGTTGACTTGACAGCTTATTCGCCTTCTAAAATGAAAAGTCTAGAGTTTGCCGATGCCTACCAATTATCAGATAAGTTTGTTGTTGGTTATGTTGGAACGCATGGGATGGCACACTCACTTGATAAAGTAGTTGAAGCAGCGGAATTGATAGAAGACTTAGAGAATGTAGTTGTTCTTTTTGCAGGGGGGGGGGCGGCTAAATCTCAAGTAGAGAGCCTCGCAGTGGAAAAAGGACTAAAAAACGTCGTTTTAATACCGAGACAAGATAAAAAGAAAATGGCAAGTTTGTGGAGTCTGTGTGATATATCACTTATTAGCCTCAAAGATACCCCTTTATTTAAAACAGTCATCCCTTCAAAAATCTTTGAATCTATGGGGATGGGGTTGCCCATGATTATGTGTGCACCAGAAGGAGAGGCAAGTGACATTATCTTGAATGCTGATGCTGGTGTTTTGGTCAAACCGGAGTCGCCGGAGGAATTAGCAAAAACGATTCGAGAGTTGTACATAGATAGAATTCGACTTAAACGCTTAGCTGACAACAGTTATGATAGTGCAGCGCAGTTTGATAGAAAAAGATTAGCGTTGTTAATGGAATCGAAATTAAAGAGTTTGCTTTGATACTGATATCCAAAAAGTTGGAAAATAAGTCTCGAATAAATGATAATACGGCTGTTCGATTGGAAGGCTTCACACTATTAGTTAAGAGGATTTAATGGATTATCCATTTGTAGAATTTTTATTCGTGTTTTTTGTTGCGGCATCTTCCCTTTATATTTTTAGGAAGATTGGAAAAGCTATTGGTTTAGTGGATAAGCCAAATGCTAGAAAACACCATGATGGAGCGGTTCCTCTTATTGGCGGCGTTTCTATTTGTTTTACCGTGGTACATTATTTGTACTTCAACCCTGTGCTTAATGGCTACAATAATCTATTTATCGCAGCTATCGTGATATTAACGGTACTAGGCGCAGTTGATGATAGATTTGATGTTAGCTTTAAGTTTCGGATTTTGGTCCAAGCAATTATCTCGGTTGTGATGATTCATTACAGCGGAATTATGCTTGCCGATTTAGGTAACTTGTTTGGTCTAGGGAATATAGAACTAGGTTGGTTGGGGTGGCCGGTAACTGTATTGGCCGTTGTTGGTGCGATTAATGCGTTTAACATGGTTGATGGTATTGACGGTCTATTAGGTGGCTTGTCAATCGTAACCTTTGGTTCTGTAGCGGTACTTATGGGCTGGACAGGTCAAGAAGGCAAGTTGTACATCAGCTTGTTGTTTTTGGTGGCGATTATTCCATTTATCTTTTTGAACTTAGGCATTATTGGCCGTGAACGAAAAGTATTTATGGGTGATGCTGGCAGTATGATGATCGGATTTACGGTTGTATGGTTGTTATTAGGTGCTAGCCAAGAGCAATCTGCAAATACGATTCGCCCAGTTACTTGTTTGTGGTTAATTGCAATTCCGTTGTTTGATATGGCGTCTATTGTGATTCGTCGTGTACGTCGTGGGCACTCACCATTTTACCCCGATCGCGATCATATACACCACATTTTACAACGCTTTGAATTTAGTGATATGAGAAGCTTGGTGTTGATTTGTAGTATCGCAATTTTATTAGCGGGTTTTGGTGTAATTGGTGAGGTTTATAAGGTACCTGAATCAGTGATGTTTATATCATTTTTGGTCACTTTTGTGGTTTATCACCTAACTCTTAAGCAGCTTTGTGTAGCGCGTCCTCATGACTTGCCAAGTGAAGCTGGGAGCCTAAAATCATCTGATCAGCAAGCTTAAATTAAAGCTATCTGAACTATTAAAAACTAAACCCCAGACCAAAATCTGGGGTTTAGTTTTTTTTTGCCTAATTTATTCATTTCTATTCATTTAAAAAACTGTTTTAACTTTGAGGTATTTGGTACTTTGTTTTAAAACTTATTCCCAAATTCTTGATTAATTACCTTAATGTTTAAACGGAACCCAAGATGACGAATCATCAGTTGACGCACTTAAAGGCGTTGGAAGCGGAGTCTATCCATATTATTCGTGAAGTCGCTGCGGAGTTTGATAACCCAGTGATGCTTTATTCCATAGGTAAAGATTCGGCCGTTATGTTGCACCTGGCACGTAAGGCGTTTTATCCAGCCAAAATTCCTTTTCCTCTCTTACATGTCGACACGACTTGGAAATTCAAAGAAATGATCGAGTTTCGCGATCGTCTTGCCAAAGAGTATGACTTTGACCTGATTGTGCATAAAAACCAAGAAGGTATCGATATGGGGGTAGGACCTTTTAGTCATGGTAGCTCTAAGCATACCGATATCATGAAAACCCAAGCGCTTAAACAAGCGCTAGATGCAGGTGGTTATGATGCGGCATTTGGTGGGGCACGTCGTGATGAAGAAAAGTCTCGTGCTAAAGAGCGGGTTTATTCGTTTCGCGATAAAAACCACGCCTGGGATCCTAAGAAACAACGCCCGGAACTTTGGAATATCTACAATAGCAAAGTCGATAAAGGTGAGAGTATTCGAGTGTTTCCTTTGTCTAACTGGACTGAGCTGGATATTTGGCAATACATTTATTTAGAAAACATCGAAATTGTTCCCCTTTATTTGGCCAAAGAGCGCCCGGTTGTTGAGCGTGATGGTACTTTGATAATGGTGGACGACGAACGTATGCCACTTAATGAAGGTGAAACACCTGAGATGAAGATGGTGCGTTTTAGAACATTGGGTTGTTATCCACTGACCGGTGCGGTTGAAAGCGAAGCGGCGACATTACCGGATATAATTCAAGAAATGTTGTTAACTAAAACATCTGAGCGTCAAGGTCGGATGATTGACCATGACCAAGCTGGCTCGATGGAGAAGAAAAAAATGGAAGGGTACTTCTAATGGCGCATCAATCGGATTTAATTCAAGACGATATTTTAGAGTACTTAAAACAGCACGAAAACAAAGAGTTGTTGCGTTTTATCACCTGTGGCTCTGTAGATGATGGCAAAAGCACCTTGATTGGGCGTTTGTTACACGATTCTAAAATGATTTTTGAAGACCAACTGGCAGCGATAAAAAACGACTCCAAACGCTTTAACACGACAGACGAAGAACTAGACCTCGCTTTATTAGTCGATGGTCTACAATCTGAACGTGAGCAGGGCATAACCATAGACGTTGCATACCGTTATTTTTCGACGGATAAGCGTAAGTTCATTATTGCGGACACGCCTGGGCACGAGCAATACACTCGCAATATGGCAACTGGTGCATCGACCGCTGACTTAGCTATCATTCTTATTGACGCTCGTTATGGGGTACAAACTCAAACTCGTCGACACAGTTTTATTACCTCGTTAATTGGCTTACAAAATGTCATTGTTGCGGTAAACAAAATGGATCTGATGGGCTTTTCTGAACAGGTCTTTGAAGATATCAAAGCTGATTATTTAACATTAGCTGAAAAGCTAGATCTGCCAAATATTCAGTTTGTGCCAATATCGGCGCTAAAGGGTGATAATGTCGTAAACCGCTCAGAGCAATCACCTTGGTATCACGGCATGACATTAATGGAAATGCTAGAGAACACTCCAATAGCGCGCTCGTATAACTACGAAACCTTTAGAATGCCGGTGCAGTACGTCAATCGTCCTAATTTGGACTTTAGAGGCTTTGCTGGAACTATCGCTGCTGGAACGGTTCGGGTCGGTGACGAGCTGACTGTGTTGCCATCGGGTAAGTCGTCGAAAGTGAAAGACATTGTCACTTTTGATGGTAACTTAGAACAAGCAACCGTTCCGCAGGCTGTTACGATTACCTTAGAGGATGAAATTGATATTAGTCGTGGCGACGTATTAGTTCATACCAATAAGCTGGCGCAAGTGGCCGATCAATTGGAGGTTGATTTGGTATGGATGGGTGAGAGTCCTCTAGTGCCGAATAAACAATACGATTTTAAATTTGCTACCAAAAGTACCACAGGCTCGGTGTCTAACATAGACTATAAAATTGATGTAAACACGATGGAGCAGACCGAAGCGCTTCGTTTAGAATTAAATGAAATTGGTCGTTGTCAGCTATCATTAAACCACCAAATTGCGTTTGATAATTACAAAGATATCAAAGGTACTGGAGCCTTTATCGTAATTGACCGCCTTACTAATGTTACTGTAGGTGCCGGGATGATCCGTCGGGCGGGTAAAGAACTCAATAAGCAAGCCCAATTTAGTGAGTTTGAACTTGAGTTTAATGCATTGGTAAGAAAACACTTCCCTCATTGGGATGCGAAGGATATTTCATTGTTTAAATAATGGACTATTGAAAAAGTTCGTTGATTGAATGATGATTAACTCAAACAACAAATAGGTCAAAACAATGGAAGGGATGCTCGCAAACGTGTTCTCTACAGATGGGCAAAGCGCTCAAGTGTGGGTATTACTGATTTTTGTTTTGACCTTAATTGGCTTGTTTAAGTTTCAGCACGTACCTGAGCGGATTTTTGGTGCAGCTTGTTTGGCCTGTTTGGGATTGGACTTTGTAACAACAAAACAGTTACTCGCTAATACAGTTAACCCAGGGCTTGTAACACTGATGTTGTTAGTTGTTTGTGCGTTCGCCCTTGAACAAACCAGCTATTTGAGACGCCTGTCTCAGTTTTTATTAAACAAAGCGTCGCCTTTTACGTACATAAAGACTCTTTTCACCACGCTTATCGCCTCGGCTTTTTTGAATAACACCGCGGTCGTTGCAACCCTGATTAATCCAATAAAAACCAACAAAGTCATTGCGCCAAATAAGCTGTTATTGCCCTTGTCTTATGCTGCAATTCTCGGCGGTACATTAACACTCATTGGCACATCGACTAACCTGATTGTGAACTCACTACTAATTGAAAAAGGCGAGCCAGGGTTTGGCTTTTTTGATTTCTTTTTGATTGGTATTTGTACCTCTGTTGTGTGTTTGGCTTTAGTGATTATTCGAGCTGGTTCACTAAAAGGTGAAATAACCAAAGACAAAGAGCATGCAGGGTATTTTTTAGAAGCCAAAGTAAGCCCTGAATCAGAACTGATAGGCCAAACCGTAGAACAAAACGGCCTTCGGAACCTAGAGCAGCTGTTTTTGGTAGAAGTCATCCGTAATGGCCGACTGATAACGCCTGTGTCTCCATCAGATATCATTTTAGCTAACGACAAACTCATCTTTTCTGGCGATGTAGAAAAAGTAACGGTATTACAACAGTTTGATGGCTTGACTACCTTTGCTGAGCAAGATGGCGAGCTGCGCGAAAACCTTACAGAAGTGGTAGTAAAGCCTGGTAGTGCGATTGTCGGAAGAACATTAAAGTCATCGGCATTCCGCTCTCGATTTGATGCCGCTGTCGTTGCGGTAAAGAGAGAAGGGGGACGCTTATCAGGAAAGCTTGGTAACATCGTTATCCAGTCGGGCGATTTTTTGGTGTTGGCCGTAGGCCCTGACTTTAGTAAGCGAACCAATATCAGCAAAAACTTCTTTATCTTAAGCGGTAAAAAAGTTGAAAATGCTTTGAGCGGCTGGCGTGAAAAACTCACTCTGTGGGGGTTTATTGGTGCCATCGCATTAGCCGTGCTGACCTCAATTAGTTTGCTTAAAGCATTTTTGTTTTACATGGCGTTGTTAGTCGCAACCCAATGTTTGGAAATCAACGAAATTAAACGGCGCTTTCCTCTCGAATTATGGGCGGTTGTAGTCGGCGCACTAACCCTAGCCACCTCATTTGATAATGTCGGTATCAGTGAAGTGATAGCCAATACCGTCGCAGTCAACGCCGCCGAGGCAGGCGTGTATTTTGGTTTCATCTTAGTCTTTGTAGTCACCCTTATCCTTACCGAGCTTATCACCAATAATGCGGCTGCAGCCTTAATGTTTCCGATTGCGTATTCGTTAGCAAAAGGCTTTGGTGTCGATATTTTGCCATTTGTATTGGCAGTGGCGTACGGAGCGAGTGGTAGTTTTATGAGTCCGTATGGTTACCAAACAAACTTGATGGTGTTTAATGCGGGGAATTACTCGTTTAAGGATGTTATTAAGTTTGGTTGGCCTGTGTCTCTCACATACAGTGTGATGGTTCTGACACTTATTCCAATGGTGTTTCCTTTCTAATTCAGTTGCGAGGTCCTCTTATCTCCTATTCAGAGAATGGGCTAAGCATGAGTGGCCCGTGTGCAGTTGCGAGCTCCTAACTTGGGTAGTCTAACCCTTGACCGCTTCAAGCACATCCATGTGACGCTTACGGCCAAACATCCTGTTTGGACTATCAAGTGTTAGACTACCCAACTCAGCATCTGCAATTCACTCCTTGCGTTAATCGTCTCTGAAATGAGCACTCATCAAATCGGCGACGCTGAATGTTAGGGATGAGTATTGGGTGAGCGTTTACGAGGCGTTGCCGCACAGGGATGTGCGGCTGGGAGCATTACAGGGACGTACTTGCGCGGCCGAGATAAAGGCCACCCAATGGTCAGCCCATTCTCAGAGCTTAAGTTAAACTCCACGGGTTAAAGTACCCAGGTTAGGAGCTCGCAACTGCACAGGCAGTCCTCATACTTAGCCCATTATCTGAACTTACAGCGTGTTTCGCGCCGACGACGCTGAATGTTAGGGATGAGTATTGGGTGAGCGTTTACGAGGCGTTGCCGCACAGGGATGTGCGGCTGGGAGCATTACAGGGACGTACTTGCGCGGCCGAGACAAAGGCCACCCAATGGTCAGCCCATTCACTGAGTAAGCGGACAAGAGGCTTTTCGCATACTAACCGTTTGCTAGATAGTCTGAGAACGCTTCACCAAGAGCAGGGTGACGCTTACTATACTCAACAAACGCCTTCATATAACCCAACTTATCACCACAATCATGATAAGAGCCCTTCATTACATACGCATTAACCTGTTCCCAATCCATTAACGTTGCAATAGCATCAGTTAATTGAATTTCATCACCGGCACCAACTGGTGTTTTTTCAAGGATATCCCAGATTTCTGCAGATAAAACATAACGGCCAACTACAGCTAGGTTTGAAGGTGCGTCTTCAACCGATGGCTTTTCAACCATGCCAACCATAGCCTTAGATTCACCGGCTTTGATTTTTACACCGTCTATGTCAGCAATCCCATACTTATTAACGTCTTCGTTAGGAACTGGGTCAACCATGATTTGGCTGGCTCGAGTCTCGTCATAAAGTGCGATCATTTCGGCTAGATTGTCTGTCTTTAGGTTTGAGTCGTAGTCATTGATCATGACATCCGGTAAAACAACAGCAAAAGGGTGGTTACCAATTAAAGGTCGAGCACAAGCTACGGCATGACCAAGCCCTTTAGCTTCACCTTGACGAACGTGCATGATAGTCACATCTTTAGGGCAGATAGCCTGGACTTCATCCAGTAACTGACGCTTAACTCGCTTTTCTAAAATTGATTCTAATTCGAAGCTTTTATCGAAGTGGTTTTCGATACTGTTTTTAGATGAATGAGTGACAAGAACGATTTCTTTAATACCAGCGGAAATAATCTCGTTTACTACGTATTGAATAATGGGCTTATCCGCAATAGGCAGCATTTCTTTTGGAATCGCTTTAGATGCCGGAAGCATACGCGTACCAAGCCCTGCAACAGGAATAATGGCTTTTTTAACTTTTGAAAGGTTTTTATTATCTTTTTTCATTGAAAATTCCTTTGTGTCCTTATTTCAATGTTAATAAATAGGTTGTTTGAATCTTTGTCGCTGGAGTCAATTCTCCACTACGACAAATGGACTATACCAAGAGACTACAACTTTTACACTTATCTAAATTAACTAAGTTAAATTTGTTCAGACTAGCCTTTTGTAGCTAATTTAGTCGATAAGCCCCAAGAGTTAAATAAAAGCGGTGCATAGTGAAAAGATTAGGTGTATCGTATGAAACAATATGTAACAAAAATGTTCATCAAGAGATAAAAGATGAACATGTTGACGGATCAACATACAGACAAAAACACAAATATAAAAATAACAATAAATAATAACAAAAATTAAGAGGTGGTCTGGGTTATGTCTAGTCGTTCGGTACTGGCAGCAAATAACCTATTTGCCTTGTTGGCAAAGTTACTTGAAGGTGGCAAATCTGTTTTAGTTGCCTTGCTAGTTATTCAATTCTTTTCTCCTGATGAGTTCGGTGTATATAGCGTAGCGATCGCTGTCGGCTCTGTCGTCGCTATTGTGGCAGAGTTTCGGTTAATGGGGATATTACTCAGACTCTATAGCCAATTTCCTTCAATAACCTCTCGATTAATAACCAACGCTATCGCGATTAACATTGCTTTTGCTTTACTGGGTATCAGTGTCACCGCTTTGTCATTTTTGTTTGTCGATGAACTACTTTTCCAATGTTTAATTTTGTTTTCTTTGTCGTATCTCTTTAAGTTTGGCCGCTGTATTCGAGGTGTTTTGGTCGCTGAGCGACAAAATGTTTGGGTCGCAACCATCGAAATTATATCTGGGATTTTGGTGCTGAGTAGCATTACTCTCGCGTTGTTAAACAATGCGTCTATTCAAACTGTTGTTCTTATCAGAGCTTTGGACTTTTTAGTTGTTTCTTTGCTGTATGTTTATGTTGCTCGCGGTACTTCAATTTTAGAACGTAAAACAAAACAAAGAGCCAAACTTTCTCCTCGCCTGATTGGCTTTTTGGTGAAAAAGTCCTTTCCGTTGGTATTGTCAGGTGCGGCCATGCTGTTATTTCAACGCATCGATCTGATTTTAATTCAAAGTTATTTGTCATCGACTCAAGCGGGTATATATGCCGCGGCTACGGCGGTAGTCAGTGTGTTTGGTATCGTTGCATTAGTGCTGTCGGAGAGCTTGGCGCCAAAACTATTTACGTCAAATAAATACCCACAAAGTGAAGAACACAAACGAACTTGTGATGCAGATCTGAGATTTGGTCAAGTTGTCATGTTGCTTGGTTTGATTATGAGTATTTTGAGCTTTTGGATCAGCCCACTGGTTATTCACTGTTTTTTTTCGGCAGAGTACAGATCGGCAATAGACGTCGCAAAAGTATTGAGTTTAACGCCGTTTGCCATTTCCTTAGGTGCGTTTGCGGGTCAAGTCATTATTAAACACAAATTAGAGCAAGGGGTGTTTGTCAAAAGTATCGTCGCCTGCTTTGTCTCTATTTGCTTAAACCTGTGGTGGATTCCACAGTTTGGTATCACAGGGGCGGCTTGGGCAACCGTTGTAGGGCTGATGGTTGCCAATTATTTGAGTCACTTTTTTATTGTCCGTCTAAAACCAATTTTCGTATTACAAAATCAAGTTGTAGTTGAGTTGTTAGAGCAACTTATACCTCGCTTTAAAAATGCAGAGAGCCGTCGATGATCCATAGAGATGTAAATTTAAAGCCGTTTAATAGCTTTCAAATCCCTTGTATTGCTCAGACTTACGCTTCATTTGATTCTGAGGAACAGTTGTTTGATTTGATGGAGCGCGAAGAACATTGGCCAGTGTTAACCACGACCAATATTGCCAATGTGTTTGTGTTGGGAGGTGGGAGTAATATTTTACTTCCTGATCGACTGCACAAGTTTGTAATTCATCCACAAAATAAAGATATTTTTGTGAGTCCCTTAGACAGAGGCATGATAACGGTAGGGGCTGGAACAGATTGGGACGAACTAGTCGCTTATACCGTAACCAATCACTTGGCTGGATTAGAACGTTTGACCTTAATTCCCGGTAATGTTGGAGCAAGTGTTGTGCAAAATATTGGGGCTTATGGAGCAGAAGTCGCAGATGTTGTACAGCAGGTTCGATGTTTAAACCTTATTACAAGAGAAATTGAAGTGTTAACAAATAGCGATTGCCAATTTAGTTATCGCTCGAGTGTTTTTAAATCGCGGCCAGAACTATTGGTTGTAGAGGTAACGTTTAAGTTACAAGTGGTGCCTTTTTTCTTTCGATATATTCCGTCTGTTTTAGATTTACCAACGCTAATCAGTCTCTCCTTAAAGTCAATCAGGATTGAATCTGCGAGTAAATCGGTTAAACGTAAATGGCGTGGATTTAAGTTAAAAATGCATTTTGACAAGGTACGAGAATTACTTGCTGTAGAGTCTCTGCCGATCCGTTTAAAAAGAGCAGTGGTAAAGTTTATTCGCACAAGAACAATGCCTAATCCCAAGCAAGTTGCCAATGTCGGATGTTTCTTTAAAAGTCCTATTTTACCCGTTAAAACGTACTTAAATTTACAAAGTCGATTACAAGGCGTTGGTACTTACCCTCACTCGGACGAGACCATCAAAGTATCAGCGGGTGATTTAATCAAACACGTTGGCTTAAATGGCTATCAACAAGGCAATGTTCACATAGAAACGAATCGACCTTTAATTATCATCAGCAACGGTCAAGCAACGGGCCATGAAATCAGTCAGTTTGCGACCATGGTACAAAACACTGTATTAAAAGAAACTGGGATCAGGATCGAACCAGAAGTGGTAATTCTTGATGAAGGTGAGGCTCAAAACTTAGGCGTTATTGATGAGCAACAGGCTCTTAAAGAGGTCAATGCGCTTTTTGTAGAGAAGCATAAACAAATCAATTACTCCCGTAATGAGGAGCAGTCAGCGTGATTTATACCTTTACGTATCAGCGTGCCCTTAACTTTGGTGCAACATTACAGGCTTATGCTCTTGCAAAGTTTTTAAATGACAATGAACTACCGACACAAGTGGTCGATTATCTTCCGCCTTACATGCACTGGCAAACCAAGCGGCCCATGAAGTCACTCAAAGGAAGTATTGAAAAATACAAAAAGTACCGAAAATTTTCTGCGTTTCGTCGTCAATTTATGCCTTTGACACCCAAAACCTTTTATTCGAGAAATGGATTAAAGAGATTAGTCAATCCTAGTGCGTTTGTGGTGGGCAGTGACCAAGTCTGGAACCCTAACTTACATGGTGAGTCGCGCGACAAAAAAACGGGAAAAGCGAATTTTGATATGACGTATTTGTTCGATTTTCCTTTGCCTGAAGCTTCCCAGACTAGGGTGAAAAAAGTCGCTTATGCCGCGAGTGCTGGAAGCGTTAGGTTTAGAGACATTACCAACAGACAAATTCAGGACGCGATTAGTGGTTTTGATGCAATTGGTTGTCGTGAGCGTATCCTGGAACAAGACGTAAAGGTTTCACTTGATGAGTCGAATGCGTGTAACAGCACTAAGCCACAAACAGATACGGTACTCGACCCATCTCTACTACTCAGAGATTACAGTGAAATAGAGCTTAATCATTTAGTTCCCAAACATGATTATGTGGTTTCGTACGTCGTTGGCTCTGGTGACATGTTGAGTACTTTTGAGAAGCGGGTTTCAGAAGCAAAACACTTATTTGGATTACCAGTTATTCACCTTGGGGCTAAAGCAATAGCGAGCGCAGACCAAAATGTCTTGGACATAGGTCCGCGTGAATGGCTAACGTATATTAAAAACGCTAAATACGTAATAACAAATTCATTTCACGGTTGTGCGTTTTCACTTAATTTTAATCGTCAGTTTACTTTGATCCCTCATAAGCTAACGGAGCTCAATCA
The DNA here is from genome assembly GCF_017638545.1 of Psychrosphaera ytuae. Classification (NCBI taxonomy): domain Bacteria; kingdom Pseudomonadati; phylum Pseudomonadota; class Gammaproteobacteria; order Alteromonadales; family Pseudoalteromonadaceae; genus Psychrosphaera; species Psychrosphaera ytuae. The sequence goes on along the minus strand of NZ_CP072110.1, from coordinate 856,342 downwards.
GCGTCAAAAAACGCTATTAGAGGGGGTAGGACTGAGTGAGCGGTTATTAGCAGATGGAGAGGCAATAAGTGAGGAAAATTGTCGCCCAATAGACTTTAACGAAGTGAACAAAAACTTGGATGCACTCATACGTCATTCACAGCGGTTTTTAATCGAAGCACTGCAAAGTAATTGAGAACATAAAGGCAATTAGTTTGGTCATCCGGTTATTTTCGATTACACCTTTGATTTACTACTCTTTTGCTTTCGACAGCTTGTTGAAGGTTGATTTGGGTTTTCAAATACACCTGGGCATCCTTTGTATTTTGGCGTTGAACCTTTATTTTGCGCTGCGAAAGCCCAATAAGTTCAGAGGCGGATTAAACAACGACAAGTTATTTATCGCATTTATCTTTTTTGCCATGGTGTCTGGCGCAGCCCTGTCTACGCCAGGTTACAAACAAATTTCAATTTATTTGTTTATCGCTTTTAATGTTGCTTTATTTTGTCATTATAGTTGGCCTTCCATTGGGCAAAAGCAACTGCTGACCTTTCAGTGGATCATGATCACAACCGGTTTGATCCAATTTGCTGCTTTCAAACTGTTTGATTATCAAATTGCTTTTATTGACGCCACTCATTATGAAAAAGGCTATTCGGTAACACAGCGACTTAGAGGCTTTTTTGTAGAACCTAATTGGTATGCAATTGCCATTACATTCAATACGTTACTTTTATATGGTCGCCATGTTTGGCAACGCGTCAAGGAATATAAGTGGACGACTTTAATTACAATCATTGTCATGCTTCTTAACGGCACGTTAACCACACTTGCTGTATTGGCGTTTGTCTATTTTGCGACGGCGTTTAGACGAAACCCGGTCAGAGGCATGATGATTGGGATTGTACTTACTGCATTAGTGTGGGCATTTTTGAGTTATCGAGCGTCATTACTTGGAAATACCGACTCCAACCGAGTCCTAAACCATAGTTCAAGGGTAATGCCAGTCTTGCGAGTAGCTATGTACCAAAGTAATCAAGAGTGGCCGAAAGTCTTTTTTGGCCATGGCCTAGGAAGTTGGGGAACAAAAGCGATAGAAAACCGCTTATCGGTACTGGTATATGAAGTAAATGCAACAACAAGAGATGGCAGTGAATTGCCTGTGTTTTTGTTTGAGTTTGGCCTGTTAGGAACCTTGTTATTTTTGCTCTATCTGTTGAATAAGTACATTCGGTTTCACCGAGATGACTTTCATTTTAAGGGCGCTGTATTGTTGTTCTTTTGTTGTTTTGCATTGTACCCAACCCTGAAGTTTTGGATGTATATGCCTTACTTTTTTTATGCTGTGAGTTTTTTAAATGAACAAAAGTATTCTGACCTTACTTAATCTTGATTTGACTTTCATTGCTTATCAAAAGCAACGAACAGGTCGTATTGGGAAATTAAAAGGTGTGTTATCACCGTCTTTTATTTGCACTGCGATTTATCGTATTGGTCATTCATTACATCGAGTTGGTATCCCTGTTTTACCTAAACTTTTTTGGTGGTTGAATATCATTTTATTTAGCTCGGATATAGATCATAGAGCAAAACTCTATGCAGCTTTATATTTTCCTCACCCTTTAGCCATTGTTATTGGCCATCAAGTACAAATTTATGGCTCGGCAAAAATAATGCAGGGCGCGACACTTGGCGGAAACTTAGGAAGCACTGCGTTGGTTGAAGGGGAGTGTATTTCGCAACCTAAAATTAATGGAAATGTGTTTATCGGACCAAATTCCATGGTTGTGGGTCCGATAGAACTGACCGGAAAACTCTTTGTTGGAGGTATGGTAATGGTTTCTCGCTCTATTAATGGCGAGGGCGTCGTTGGTAAAAAAGCGCTATTTGCACTAGAGAACTCACATCGACGAGAACTCGGTGTAGAGCAATTGCAATCCACGAACGAACAAATTTCAGTGCGATAATCATGCTAATTCATCTTATCAACAACAAGGATGTAAACCGAGGTGGCGCTCAGAAAATGCTAGCGCTTATCCATGGTATTACCGGCGGTCAGGTTATGTGTTTAGCGGACAGTCAATTTACTCGTAAACCATTTGCGCTTTTCGATATCTATTTAAAGACGATTAATCAAGCTAGGCATGCAACTAAAGTTGTAGCTCACTCAAGAATGTACTTGCCGTTACTCTTCATGTTGCGATTGATGGGTATAAAAACGTGTTTTTATTTACATGCGAGCTACCGCGCAAAACCTTGGTTGTTTAAATTGTTTAGAGCTAATGAATACATCGCCGTATCACAAAGCGCCAAGTCCTATTTAATGGCTCAAGGCATAAGTGAGACGAAGATATCGGTTGTTTATAATCCATTGACTGACGCTCAACTACTAACTCAACCTATTGATATCTTAGATATCGTGCAAAAAACTTGGCTCGAACAGCTCCAATCCAAAACAATTAAAGTATTTTCTGTTGGCTCATTACATCCTTGGAAAGGCTTTAAAGAAGCGATCCAAATACTAGATCATGTTGCACAAAACTTGGACATTAAGATCGTTTATAGTGTTGTTGGCCAAGGGCCTGAGTTAGAAAACTTACAAAAACAGGTGATAAAGCTAAAAAGTGAGCATTTGTCGGTAAAGTTGTTAGGTTTCTCTAAATGTCCATATCAGTTAGTAACTGACGCGTATATTCAGTTAATTCCGTCATTAGAAGAGGGTTTTGGATTAACTTTGATAGAGGGAATGGCAAATAATAAATTGATCTTATACCGACAGATCCCAAGCCTTCACGAACTAGCTGAAAAGGATCCTTTTTGCTTTGGGTTTGATCATAAAATTGATGTTATCGATCACTTAAATGAGCGTATCTTAATCGAAAATGTCTTCCAAGATAAAAATTTATTAAAAAACAGACAGCGAGCTATTGAGCTTAAATTTAGTTATGATAACTTTGTAACGTGTATTAATGATACGTTGATGTCTAGTTATTGAACTAAGCTTCAAAAAGTATAAAAAGTGAGCATTTGTGAAAGAAGTTACTTTTTTGAATTGTCGCATGCATCCATTAACTATGGATGAGTCTGTTGATGTCATTAAAAATGCAATCGAGCAGCAGCGCTTTTTTCAACACGTAGTGGTCAACGTTGCAAAGTTGGTCAATATGCGCTCGGACCGCAATTTATTTGAATCAGTGAACGACAGTGACTTGATAAATATAGATGGCCAAGGCGTAGTACTAGGCGCAAGAGCGGTTGGCATTGATGTACCTGAACGAGTTGCAGGCATTGACTTGTTTCACCAATTAGTCTCGATGAGCTCGAAAGAGGGCTTCCCAATATATTTATTGGGGGCAGAGCAATCCGTGTTGGTAAAGACCAAAGAGGTTTTAGAGCATCAGTACCCAAATTTAATAATTGCGGGCTCTCATCACGGCTACTTTGACGATGAAAAAGAGATCGTTGCTCAAGTTAGAGCTTCTGGTGCCAAGCTGATGTTTGTTGCCATGTCGTCGCCTAAAAAAGAGAATTTTATTAATACTTGGAAAAGTGATCTTGGCGTCAATTTTGTGATGGGCGTGGGTGGTACCTTTGACGTGATTGCGGGGAAGGTCAAGCGAGCGCCGGTTTGGATGCAAAAATATGGCTTAGAGTGGTTGTATCGAGTTATTCAAGAGCCGCGCCGTATGTTTAAAAGGTATTTAGTAACGAATACTAAGTTTGCTTTGCTTTTATTAAAAGAAGTGATGTTAAAAGAATTACTGTTTAAGAATTATAAGAATAAATAAACCGTTATGAATGAAAGAAAGCGCGGAATACTCCACAATAACACGTCAGCTATTTCACTTACGCAACGATTCGTTGATGTTGTTGTTATTGTATTAGCACTGGTCGTGAGCCTGGACTATTTGGGCATAGAGTGGCAGTTGCAACATTCTACCGCTTTGGCGATAGCGGTATTTCTATTTCACTTTAGCAGTGAAGTTGACAGCATCTATATCTCTTGGCGGGGACTATCGTTAGCGAAAGAGTTGCAAAAAGTCATGTTGCACTGGTTTTTGTCTTTTGCATTTATTGCGTTGTCGGTTCAATTTTTATTTCCAGAGTTTATTCAACCGGAAGCACTCCAGTTAATGTGGTTTGCCTCTGCCGGCCTAGGTTTATCGATTTATCGAGTCGCATTGCGTTTGGTGCTGCGTATTCTTCGCAGTCATAATCACAATACTAGAAACTTTGTGGTCGCAGGTGCCGGTCAACTCGGTTTCGAAATTGCTCACAGAATCAGTCAAAAGCCTTCATTGGGATTGAAGTTTAAAGGCTTTTATGACGATGCTAAAACGCCCATGTACAGTGAGCACTGCATGGGTACTCTAGAACAACTTATTGATGATTGTCGCTCAGGTAATATAGACAGAGTATATATTGCTTTGCCTATGCGCGCAGAGCCCAGAATAAAGTGGTTGATTCAAAAACTAGCGGATTCAACAGCCTCTGTGTATTTGGTCCCAAATGTTTTCATGTTTAACTTACTTCACGCACGAACAGATACACTGGACGGTATTCCAACCATAAGTATTTATGACACCCCAATAGACGGTAGCAACGCTGTGTTAAAAAGGATTGAAGACATTGTGCTAGCAAGTGTGATTTTGTGTTTGATTACACCGGTTTTACTAGTTATTGCAGCGGCGGTCAAATTGACGTCGAAAGGACCGGTTTTGTTTAAACAGTTGCGTTACGGTATCGACGGTAAGCCTATTGAAGTTTGGAAGTTTAGGACTATGTCAGTAATGGAAAATGGTTCGAACGTTCAACAGGCTACTAAAAATGACCCAAGGCTTACTTCGATTGGTGGTTTTTTGAGGGGGACATCACTTGATGAGTTACCTCAGTTCTTTAATGTATTAAACGGCCAAATGTCGATAGTCGGACCTCGACCGCATGCAGTTCAACACAATGAAGAGTATCGACAACTCATTGATGGCTATATGTTGCGTCATAAAGTGAAGCCTGGCATTACAGGGTGGGCACAAATTAACGGTTGGCGTGGCGAAACCGATGTTTTGGATAAAATGGAAAAAAGAGTCGAATACGACCTTGATTATATTACAAATTGGTCGGTTTGGTTTGATTTGAAAATCGTGTTTAAAACTGTGTTTAAAGGCTTTATCAATAAAAACGCTTATTAAAGGTGTAAAAGCGCTATAACATTTCTCCATAAGTTACATTTAATTGTTACTCGGATATTGCGTATTTCTGTCAATCAAGTCTTTGATTTTGATAAAAGTACGTTAGTATTTAGTGAGAATAAAGCGAAGTAGCTAAACGAGCTACGAAGCGTATGTACAAGGGATGAATATGAGCGACTCTAATCAAAATCCAACGAAGTCAGACAACGTTGTTTGGCATCAGCACAATGTCTCACATCAACAACGTATTAATGTAAATGGTCATCAAGCTGCCGTACTTTGGTATACAGGACTCAGCGGGTCTGGTAAATCGACCGTTGCTAATGCGGTCGACCAAAAGCTATTTGAAAGAGGCTGTCATACTTACGTGTTAGATGGCGATAATGTGCGCCACGGATTAAATGGCGATTTGACTTTCAGTGATAAGGATAGGGTTGAAAATATTCGCCGAATTGGTGAAGTCAGTAAGTTATTTGTCGATGCTGGTCTAATTGTCTCTACTGCATTTATTTCTCCTTTTGCGGTTGATCGTAAGATGGTTCGGGATTTAATGCCACAAGGGCAATTTATCGAAGTGTTTGTTGATACTCCACTTGAGATCTGTGAAAAAAGGGATCCAAAAGGTTTATATAAAAAAGCCCGCAATGGCGAAATCAAGAATTTTACCGGTATTGATTCGGCTTATGACCGTCCAGAGTCTCCAGAAGTACATCTCGACACACGCGGTTTGGATATAGAGCAATGTGCTGATGCGGTCATTGCCAAATTAGATGAACTTGGTTTATTGACTGTTTAGTCGTGTCTCTTATGAATTACGATGTATTTAATGGCGATGCCGATGGTATTTTGGCATTGGTTCAGTGGCGTTTGGCTTATCCCGAAGAAAATCAACTCATTACTGGGATAAAACGCGATATTAGCTTGCTCAAAAGGATACCAATAGAAAATATCGATAAAACGTCTACGGTTACTGTGTTTGACATTTCGATGGAAAAAAACATTGAAGCATTGGAGTGTATTCTTCAGCGCGGAGCAAAGGTGGTTTATGCAGATCATCATAGGCCTGGTGAAATTCCGCAATCTAGTCAGTTAGATGCTCATATCGACTTGTCAGCAGATACCTGTTCGGCGTTAATTGTAGATCAGTTACTTAACGGTAAGTTTCATTATTGGGCCATAGCGGCAGCTTACGGCGACAATTTAGTGGATGTCGCTGATAAGTTAGCCCGTAAAGCAGGACTCTCTGATAGCGAAGCGAATCTATTAAAAGAGTTTGGGACGCTTATTAATTACAATGGCTATGGTGCTCAAACTGATGATCTTACTTACCACCCTGCAGATCTATTCAGATTACTCGTAAAGGAGTCAAACCCTTTTGATATTATTGGCCAAACCGGCTCGCCGTATGACGTGTTAAAAACCGCGTTTGAATCGGATTTTAAACAAGCGGAAAGCGCAGAGGTGATTCATGAGTCGTCGGTTTGTCTCGCGGTACAGCTTGCAGATGAGCCCTGGAGTCGAAGGATAAGTGGTACTTTTGGAAACCATTTGGCCAATCAAAATCCAGAACGTGCACATTTAGTGATAACAGAAGTAGACAATCAACATGTGTTAGTTAGTCTACGCGCTCCTTTACATAATAAAGCTCATGCTGGAGATATTTGCTCGCAATTTGATACTGGAGGGGGCAGAGCAGGAGCTGCTGGTATAAATAAATTACCCAAAGAAAAATTAACTGAGCTAATAAGGTCTGTAGAAAGTACATACCAGAAATGAAAATAAGAAATTTGTCATAATTCGTGTGTATAATTGAAAAAATGGACATGCTGGAAAAGGGGCTTGAAATGGTAAAACAAAAAATACTCGTAACAGGAGGTGCCGGTTACATTGGTAGTCACACTATCGTTGAGTTATTAAATGAAAATTACCAGGTGGTTGTGATCGACAACCTTTCTAACTCAAGTCCAACTAGCTTGGCCAGAGTAAAAGAAATTACCGGCAAGGACGTTTGTTTTTTTGAAGGGGATATTAGAGATAGAGCCTTGTTGCAATCAGTGTTCAAGGAACACAATGATATCGATGCCGTAATTCACTTTGCTGCTCTAAAAGCCGTTGGTGAATCAACTGAGATGCCATTGACCTACTATCAAAATAACGTAGGCGGTACATTAACCTTATTAGAAGAGCTCAAAAAAGCAGATATTAAACGATTTGTGTTTAGTTCATCTGCGACTGTGTATGGCGATCCCGCTTCGGTGCCAATTACTGAGAGTTTTCCTACCTCTGCAACTAACCCGTATGGCCAGTCTAAACTCGCGACCGAGTTTGTTTTACAAGATTTACAAAAGTCTGATTCAAGTTGGTCGATTTCTATTTTGCGTTACTTTAACCCAGTTGGCGCCCATGAGTCTGGCTTAATTGGTGAAAGTCCAAATGGTATCCCAAATAATTTAATGCCTTTTGTTCAACAAGTCGCAATAGGGCAACGTGAGCAACTAGCTGTATTCGGTGATGACTATGACACACCAGATGGCACGGGCATTCGCGATTATATCCATGTGGTCGACCTAGCTAAAGGTCATTTAAAAGCGCTTGAAAAAATTACTAAAGAAACTGACTTGTTTATTCATAACTTAGGTACGGGCAACGGTTACTCGGTTCTTGAGATGGTTAAAGCGTTTGAAGCGCAAACCGGACAGCCTATTCCTTATGCTATTGCTCCTCGTCGCCCAGGCGATATTGCAAAGTGTTGGGCTGCAACTGAGAAGTCTGAGCGTGAGCTGGGCTGGAAGGCTGAGCTTAACTTAGATGACATGGTGAAGAGTGCCTGGAATTGGCAGGTACGCAATCCAAACGGGTACAACTAAACCGTTCATCACTACAACTGAGAATGGGCTGACCATGAGTAGGTCGTGTGCAATTGCGAGCTCCTAACTCGAGTAGTCTAATCCTCTTAACTTGAGCTCAGAGAATGGGCTGACCATTGGGTGGCCTTTATCTCGGCCGCTCAAGTACGTCCCTGTAATGCTCCCAGCCGCACATCCCTGTGCGGCAACGCCTCGTAAACGCTCACCCAATACTCATCCCTAATATCCAGAGTTATCGGCTCGAAACTCACTGCAATTTAAGTGAATAGGCTAAGCATGAGGAATGCCTGTGCAGTTGCGAGCTCCTAACCTGGGTACCCAACTCAGGATCTGCAATTCATAATTTGGTGTTAATCGCCTATAGCTGGCACTGCAGATGTTCCTATTTGAAATAAGCACTGGCCATATCGACGATTCTGAGTTTAAGGGATGAGTATGAGTAGTTGCTTTTCGAGGTAGTCCACGCATGGATGCGTGGCCGTAAGCATTACAGGGATGTACTTGCGCGGCCGAGGAAAGCCAACTACTCATGCTTAGCCCATTCTCTGAGTAGGAGATAAGAAGAGAAAACTATTCAAGTTAGGAGAAGGGCCACTCGCGGTCAGCCCATTTCCTGAGTAGGTGGTAGAGGAGATGACTAAAAATAGCGAGAGAATGTCAGAGAAACGCCCGCCATATTCGTAAACGTGTCAGGTCCCGTTGCAGGCGTGCTAGGCTTATCATCCGGGTGAATCTTGTCACGGGCAAGTTTATCCATAAATTGAACCTCCATGCCGATGCTCCATTTTTTCCAATGAGGAGGGCGATAAAAGCCACCAAAACCGGCTGTATAACCATAGGCCGGGCTTCGGAAGTCATACTTTGCAGCTCCTATAAATGCGCCTAATTGCCATTGGCTGTTTAAAATGTAGCGATAATCAATTGCTCGAAATGCAGTGAGAAGAGCGCCATTAATGCGTTGCAACTCAACTTTAGTGCCAATGATAGAGTGCTCGCCCATACGCTTTAATAAGGCAAGGCCCATTAATGGCGATAACTCAGTATCGCCATATTCCGGTGGAGGTGCGGAGAAATCATCAATGACTTTTAGCTTCAATAAACTCGCACCGACATCAAATCTCCAAGTCACGTCTCTAATTTGCCAGTCACTTAATTCGTCCTCTGAGCTAGAGGCATAACTAGAAAAACTTATCGCTGTAATCAGGGTTAACAGAGAACATAGTAGGTACTTTTTTGTAATCTGTGGCAGTGTTTTTAACATGTTGATATTGTTGCCTTGTATTTAAATTTCAAATGAGCAATTGTCTTTATTGAAATAGGGTAAAGCTTAGAGACGTGTATTTTTCGTCAAAAGTATTTCGCGTATTAAGTATACTTATCTTTGAATTGTATCCAGCGACATTGGTATACCAATCAAGAGAAAATGTTCTACCGTTAACATAATCATAACTTGATAGTTCGTTGTTTTTGATGGTACTAAATCCAAACTCTACTCGTTCAGAAGGTGAAATTTGCCACCCAAGTTCTAAATTATGCGTTGATGCACCAATTGATTCACCGGCACCAGAGTTCGAACGAGCTCGCAACTCTGCTCCATAATGACCAATAATTCTGCCATCATTGACCAGGCCATCACGATAGACGTGATGAACATACCAGCCATTTTGCCAATTACTGTACTCATAATTTAATGAGAAACGGTTAAACAGCAAAGGGAAATCAAATCCTGCTGATAATGATGAATTACCTAATCGGTAGTTGGTGCCACGACTTGTGTCCTCGCCTGCGTATTCCATGTAGATAGAGAACGGCGTGTCACCAGGGAAGTCGAACCGTGTGACAATGGAAGCGGCCTGATTACCAAATTGTTCATCGACACTTAGATTTTCGCTTGTATTATCCGAACCGCTTGGATCAAAAAATGCGTCTAAGATATCACCAAAGCCATTACCGCGTTCACCACCACCTGACTGCAAAATTCGATTTAACGCTAGAGTGAAACCTGGCGCTGGTGAGATAGAGAAATGCACACCGGTTAACATTGGCTTGCCGGTTATTAGTTCACCTTGGTATAAAATATTTTGGCTTTCTGATAATTGACCCGCAAAAAGCTCATAGTTAATGTTCCAGTCGGTCAGCGGTGTATTGTTTGAAAGAGATACGTTTGCGAATGTTGGTGCATGAGTGCTTAATAGCATCGCAGACTGTTTGAAAGGCGAAAGCCAGTGAGGCTTGTAGCCCACATCTAACTGCAGATACGGCACACCGATTGAGACGTAGCTGTCTTCAAGGTTAACTTCACCTTGCCATGCCTTTGCTCCCGCATTAAGTGCCAAATAATCACCATAGGTCAGTACTGCTTGGCCTTGTAATTGCCATACCGCATCTATTTCTTCACCGCGCTGATTGGCAATTGCCATCGTGGGTTGGGTGTCATTTAGGTCTGAGTCTTTGGTGTAACGAGCGCTAACACTTGCATGGTTGACATAAGAGCCAGAGTCAACACGCTCTATGTAATCCTTTACCACATAACAACCTTTTTTTAGAGCAGGCTTGGATACATTTTCGACGTCACAGATTTTTTGGACGGCACGGCGCACTTGGTTAATAGCATAGGGGCGTTTAACTGCGCCCAACTCAGCTGCAACCATCAGACGGTTGATGTGTGATTCGAGATAAGGATTTTGATTTAAAGGGACATAGCCCGATACACCTGACGAACTCGCAAGAGACGAGAGTGGTGCCATCAGCAGAGCTGTAAGGCCCAAGGCTGTTGGAGTGGAAGCTAAGGGGAAAAAAGCAGATTTACGCACTCAAATCATCCTATCTTATTGTTTAAAGGAAGTTATTCTAAACGAGCAAGCTAATTGAGAAAACCCTCTTACTGCCAACTGTCGGGAAATTTACCTCTCAAAACATAACTAAAGGCGATGAGTTCGGCAATGATTATATACAGATTAGGGGGAATCTCCTGGCCTTCTTTGAGATGCTCTAAACGGCGAAAAAGTTCTGGGTCTTGATGAACCAAAAGCTTGTTTTCTCTGGCATTAGCAATAATTTGTTCTGCCAATTTGTGATAGCCCTTGATGGCTAAATTGGGTGCGTTTTTGCCATCGTATAAAAGAGAGAGTGCACCTTTTTCTAAGTTTTCTTTCATTACAATTAATTACACTTTTATGTCGATTAAGCCGCTTTGTTTGCCGCTGTTTGGTTTATTTTTGGCCAGGTTCGGTTGTTCAATCGATAGGTTAGGCTCGAGTTGAATGTCATTTTTGACCGAAAACCCAAATTTACGGAGCCGCTCTTCTAGTTGCGGCCAAGTTTGTTCAACACTACTTTGTAGTTTTAAATTTGAACAATAACAGCGACTAGAAAGCGAAAGACCAATAAGATCAAACTCAACACACAACAAGCCGAGTGCATCCAAATCAAAGTTTAACGTAAAGCTGAGCGGCTGCAATTCGCCTTTGGTTGATTTGGATTGAGATGTTTCTTCGTCTTTGCCGGTCACTTTGTTGTGCTCTGGATTTTGAGTATCACGACTCATCGCTGCGAGCTCATTATTTGGTAGGCGCGCAGAGTCAGTATCTGCTGCACTTGGTTGGCGCTCGCGGATCACTAGGCTGGCCTTGTCTTGTAATGGAATCGGCACTAATAACTTTAATAGTTGTGCGATACCGTCTGTTTTGTTGCTGAGCTTGTTGGCATTTGATGCCGGGCTCTGTGAGCCAAGCGCAAATACGACCCGTAGAACGTCGTAGGTTGCCGTACTCATCGACTGGTTGGCATCAGCGCGTGCAGTTTGCGCTAGGGTCAGTTGGCTAATGATAGGTAACCACTGTGACAACGTTAGTCTTGGCTGGCCTTGTTGAGTTTGGTGCTTGTTGAGGTGTTCAACTAACCAATTGGCGAGATTAGCGGGGAGCTGTTCGATCTTAGGCGCTGGTGCTTGTTGTAACCAGTTCGCTAATTGAGTCGAAAGTGCTGGGCTAATCGGAATGTTCAATTGTGAGTTGGCGCTGTGACCACCTCGCATGCTGTTGAGAACGGCAAACTGAATCGACAAGCTCATTGTCTGAGCCTGTTGGCTGGTACCCGAGCCTGTACCCGAAGAGGTGTTAGACGGGTTAATGGGTGGTGTTTTTGAGTCCATAACAATTGCATGCTAGAGCCGCATTGCTAAATAGGCAAGCGGTTTTGGCTATGATACAATTTTGCCGGTCACTTAAAACCATCATTCACTTGATAAAAATTAATAATAGTAAAGACGAAGTATGATCCCAGAACTTGGTAATTTTGCGCTCATGGTGGCGTTTGCGTTTAGTTTGTTGCTGTCTATTTTTCCCTTGATTGGTTTGCGAACAAACAACCTGAAACTCATGCAAATGGCACCTAATCTAACGATTGGTCTGTTTTCTTTCACATTGTTTGCCTTTGGTTGTTTGGTGTATGCGTTTTTAACCGATGACTTTTCGGTTATTAACGTAGCGCAAAACTCTAATTCTTTACTTCCTGACCACTATAAATTTGCTGCAAGTTTTGGTAGTCACGAAGGCTCATTTTTGTTGTGGCTAGTGATGCAATCTGGCTGGATGTTTGCGGTTGTAATGAAATCAAAGTCATTACCTGCGGACATGCGAACTCGTATTTTAATGGTCCTTGGCTGGATTTGTGTCGGCTTTTACGCCTATATCATCATCGCCTCTAATCCATTTGAGCGAACCCTTCCTTATTTCCCTGTTGATGGTCGCGACCTTAACCCGTTACTGCAAGACATTGGCATGATCATTCATCCACCCTTGTTGTACATGGGTTATGTGGGCTTGAGTATTAGCTTTGCGTTTGCCATTGCAGCGCTATTGAGCGGTAATCTAGATTCGACATGGGCCAAATGGTCCCGCCCTTGGACGGCGGCGGCCTGGGCGTTTTTGACTCTAGGAATTACTATAGGTAGCTGGTGGGCGTACTCTGAGCTTGGCTGGGGAGGCTGGTGGTTCTGGGACCCAGTCGAAAATGCATCCTTTATGCCTTGGTTAGTAGCAACAGCACTATTGCACAGTTTGGCGGTGTCGGAAAAACGCAATGCGTTTAAGAGTTGGACCGTATTTTTAGCGATTGCGGCATTTAGTTTGAGTCTGTTGGGGACGTTTTTGGTTCGTTCTGGAGTGATCGTATCTGTTCATGCTTTTGCGACCGATCCTGCTCGCGGAGTGTTTATTCTTATTTTGCTTGCGCTCGTTGTGGGTGGCAGCTTATTACTTTATTCCATTCGTTCAGGCGCAATAAAAAGTGTTGGCAAGTTTTCGATGTTTTCGCGAGAAAGTATGTTGTGGAGTAACAATGTACTTCTTGTCGCAGCGACGTTAATCACTTTGTTGGGTACCTTGATGCCGTTGATTCACAAAGAGATTGGCTTGGGCTCGATTTCAATTGGTGCACCGTTTTTTAATCAAATGTTTACATACCTCATTGTGCCATTTGCGCTACTTATGGGTATTGCTCCGCTTGTGCGTTGGAAACAAGACAAATTGAATAAGTTTGTTACTGCTCCAGCGGCAATTGGCGTTGCTTCAGTGGTACTCAGTGTCGTGTGGCTGTGGGCTGAGTTTGGTGAATTACATGTACTGGCCGTTTTGGCGGCTTCACTGGGCTTGTGGATTGTTATCTTTACCGCCAAAGAGTTTCGTCAAACCTGGTTAAAACTGGGTTTTGCAAAGATACCTATGAGTCATTATGCGATGGCGCTTGGTCATATTGGATTGGCGTTTGTAATCGCAGGTGCGGGTCTTACCTCACAATACACGCAAGAGCGTGATGTAAAGCTGTGGCCTGGCGATAGTGCCGAATTAATGGGCTACACCTATAAATTTAACGCGATAAAAGATATTGAAGGTCCAAACTACGAAGGGTGGGCGGCCGATATTAGTATTTACAAAGGTAACTTTTTGGAAGCGAATTTGCTGGCTGAAAAGCGCCACTATCCTGTGCAGCGTAATACGATGACAGAAGCGGCAATTGATGATGGCTTCTTCAGAGACATTTATGTGTCGTTGGGTGAGTTGTTGCCGGATGATGCTTGGGCACTTCGAATTTATGTCAAACCATACGTCCGTTGGTTGTGGTTAGGCGGTATTTTGGTGGCGATAGGTGGCTTCTTAACTCTGTTTGACCGTCGTTATCGCGGCTTAAAAAAAGCTTAATGTTTTAAACAAGTTGTAAGGAATTCAACTCAATGAACAAACGATTTTTATTATCACTAACGCCGTTTTTAATTTTTGGTTTGTTATGTGTGTTTTTGTTAAAAGGCTTGTTTAGCGATCCGACCAAACGCGACTCTGCATTACTCGAACGACCGTTGCCAGAGTTCAAACTGGTGGACTTGTATGATGATTCGGTGATCCATGACCGCCAATCACTGCTCGGCCAGCCGGTATTACTCAACGTTTGGGGTACGTGGTGTACAACGTGTAAATACGAACTGCCATTTTTAACCAAGTTGAGAGAAGAGTATGGGGTCAAAATCGTTGGTATTTATTACGAACAAGCGCACGCTCCGCAGTTTGGTCAATTTGTTGATGTGAAAGATATTCGTGTAGACGTCAAAGAGATGTTGGCGCGTTGGGGTAATCCATATCAGTACAATATTTTAGATTTGGATCGCAGTTTGTCACTTGATCTCGGTGTGACAGGTGCGCCTGAGTCGTTTTTGGTAGATGCGAATGGTGTGATCAAAAAACACCACATGGGTGATATTAATGAGCGAATTTGGCGCTCAGAGTTAGCACCAATTTGGAACTCAATGGAGAGCCGTGATGTTAACAATTAAAAACGCTAAGGTTATGACTATAAAGTCGCTGTCTGTTGGTTTACTTTGCTTATCTAGTATTGCTGTTAGCCCAAGTGCTTTTTCGCAACCTACAAACGAAGCTACTGAGCAGCTAGAAGCCAAACAAGAATCCAAACAAGAATCAAAAGACATCACACCATTTAAAGACGACGCACAAAAGTCCATGTATTTGGAACTAGTCACTGAATTGCGCTGCCCTAAATGCCAAAACCAAAACATTGCGGATAGTAATGCGGTTATCGCACAAGACATGCGAGTCAAAACCAAAGAGTTGCTAGACGAAGGCTATTCAAAACAAGACGTAATAGACTACATGGTCAATCGCTACGGTCAGTTTGCTCACTATCAGCCGCCATTGACGCTTGCGACGAGTATATTGTGGTTTTTACCAGTCGCATTTATTTTGTTTTGTGTTGTGTTGTTGATCCAAAAAAGTCAAAAACGCATTGCCAAACAAAGTGACGCGGATGTCGCAAACACAGCCAACCCGGCACAGGCAGCGATTGACGAGGCCGAATTAGATAAAGAGCTAAACGCTTTGTTAGACGACAGCAGCGACTCAAACCAATCAAACACCACCTCAAAGAACAAAACAGAGGGTAATTAACACACATGTCACTTTCTTTAACTTCATTTTGGATCAACATCGTTGCCATGGTTGTGGTTGCGTGTGTGTTTATTTTAGTGCCTTTGTATAAGTTTAACCGAGACAGCACCAATAAAGGATTAAAATCAAATTGGTACAAAACTCGTTTAGCAGAATTAAAAGAAGAGTTAGCGTCAGGGCAATTTAGTCAGCAAGAATACGACGAAGCGGTGACTGAATTAAAGTTAACGGCAACCGATGAGCTGCGTTTAGAAAGCAATCAAGACAATGGCGCTGTCTCAAGTTCAGATAATGGAAAAGAAGCCGACTCTCAACGTGCAATCGCGCCGTATTTAATTGCCGCGCTCGTCATTTTTATCGCTACTTTGATGACGACGTTTGTCCAATATGGTGAAGAGCACAAGCTTGAAGAATGGCGCGCAACACTCGATAAAATGCCAGCGTTGTCTAAACAAGTGTTAGAAAACAGTGCGGCAACACCGACGGAGCAAGATTTAAAGGACTTTGCGTTAGGTTTGCGTACTCGATTGGCCAACGAGCCTAGCTCTGTAGGTTGGATGTTGTTAGGTCGCACCCTAAATATGTTGCGTGATCTCGATGGCGCCATCGACGCGTTTGATAAATCTCTTCGTTTAGAGCCGAGCAGTGGCTCTACAATTGTCAGTTTGGGTCAAGCACTACAAGAACGTGGCGAACCTGGAGATTATCGACGTTCTATTCGAGTATTGCGAAGCGCCTTAGAGTTAAACCCACAAAACCTGACGGCGTTGATTTTGTTTGCTGAAGGTAAGCTGTTAGACGAGCAGTACGCGTCTTCTTTAGATGACTTTACGTTTATTGATCGAGTTGTGCCACCGAATGATCCGCGCGCAGGTGCCGTCAAGCAGCGCATTGCGTTTTTGAAGGACAAGTTAGGCTTGAACCTTAACGCCCAAGAATCTGAGGAGTTAGCCGGGATAAAAGCGAATGCGCAAGAAAACCCAACAGCGCAGCCAGAGCAATCTGCATCAGGTGTGACCGTTAATGTAGAGATCCGCGTTGAACAAAATGTTGATATAAGCCAGTTTAGCCATTTGTTTGTATTTGCCAAATCGCCTGAAATGCCGATGCCTCTAGCAGTTAAAAAGCTAGCAGTATCTGAGCTTGCAGACCTGACAAAAGGGATAACTATTACTTTGACAGAGCAAGACGTTATGATGCCTACTTTGTCACTGGCGAGTCAGTCTAGTGTTGACGTATTCGCGCGTTTGTCGTTAGACGAACAAGCGCCTTTTGTGCCGGGTGACTTACAAGCACAACAAACAAATATTGCATTGCCCACCGAGTCAATTGTAAAACTAACGATTATCGCTCAATCTGAGGAACAGAAATGAATTACACAATGAAAGCCGTCTTAATTGCTGCGCTAGTAGCACTGACCTCGGCTTGTGCGCAGGGACCAAACGAACAACAAACCGCAGCGGCTACCACAAATCAAGTCGAAACCTTAAATGAAAGCGGTAACTTAGCCACGGTTCCGGTTGATGAAACAAAGCCTTTTGAGCCAGAGCCTGCGACCGAATCACAATACGTTGACGAGCGCGACCCATTTGAAAGCTTTAACCGCAGTATGTGGGACTTCAACTGGGAAGTGTTAGACAAACATATCCTGCGCCCACTTGCAGTAGGCTACACCTCATTGCCTCAACCGGTTCAGCAAGGTACTCGAAGTTTTGTGACCAATTTAGAAGAGCCAGGCTACGCCCTGAACAGCTTGGTACAACTTAAATTTAAAAAAGCCGCAACGGGTGTGGGCAGATTTGTGATCAATTCAACCATCGGCTTACTCGGTATTTTTGACGTAGCAGACGCTATGGGGCTTAAACGCCACAAGGAAGACTTCGGCCAAACCTTGGCAATGGTCGGTGTTGGTAATGGCCCGTTTATCATGCTTCCTGGCTATGGCCCAACGACGGTGCGTGATGGAGTAGGGGATTTTGTTGACAGTGAAATTTTCCCTATGTATTTGATTGAATGGCCTTGGTCTTTGGTAAAAACTGGCTTGAAGGCGGTGTATTCACGCGCGGATATGTTGCAGCAGGAACGTTTGATTTATGACTCGACGGATCCGTATATTTTTGTGAAGGAAGCTTATTTTCAAAATCAGAATTATCAGATTTTTGATGGTAATCCGCCTGTGAAGGAGGAGTTTAAGTTGGACGATGAGTTTTTGGACGAAATCGACTAATAAGTTTGTGAATAGGCTGACCATTGGGTGGCCTTTATCTCGGCCGCTCAAGTACGTCCTTGTAATGCTCCCAGCCGCACATCCTTGTGCGGCAACGCCTCGTAAACGCTCACCCAATACTCATCCCTAATATCCAGCGTTGTCGGCGCGAAACACTGCTGGTCTAGTGAATGGGCTGACCATTGGGTGGCTTATGTGCAGTTGCGAGCTCCTAACCTGGGTACTTTAACCCTTGACCGCTTCAAGCACATCCATGTGACGCTTACGGCCAAACATCCTGTTTGGACTTTCAAGGGTTAAAGTACCCAACTCAGGATCTGCAATTCACACTTTGGTGTTAACCGCTTGTAGCTGGCACTGCAGAAGTTCCAATTTGAAATAAGCACTGGCAATATCGACGATTCTGAGTTTAAGGGATGAGTATGAGCGGTTGCTTTCCGAGGTAGTCCACGCATGGATGCGTGGCCGTAAGCATTACAGGGATGTACTTGCGCGGCCGAGGCAAAGCCAACCACTCATGGTCAGCCCATTCACTGAGCTTAAGTTAAGAGGATTAAACTGCCCAAGTTAGGAGCTCGCAACGGCACAGGCAGTCCTTATGCTTAGCCCATTCACTTAACTTGCAGTGTGTTTAGCGCCGACAACGCTGAATATTAGGGATGAGTATTGGGTGAGCGTTTGCGAGGCGTTGCCGCACAGGGATGTGCGGCTGGGAGCATTACAAGGACGTACTTGCGCGGCCGAGATAAAGGCCACCCAATGATCAGCCCATTTACTGAGCAGGAGTAACTAAAGGTTAATCGTATAGAGACTCAAAATAGCTCTCAAGAATCACCACTGCCGACTGAGAATCCACATTTCCCTTCTTAAGATTGCGATAACCACCACGGTCAAACAAATGCGCCTTCGCATCTGCTGTACTCAACCTTTCATCGTGCGTCGTGACATTAACCCCAAAACGACCATGAAGACGATTGGCAAACTTCTTTGCACGCAGTGTCATAGGTTGTTCAGTGCCATCCATATTGAGAGGTAGGCCTACGACAACCAAATCTGGTTGCCATTCGTCTAACAGCTTTTTGATGTCGTCCCAATTTGGCGTGCCGTCTTTAGCTTTAACAGCACCAATTGGAGAGGCCGTGCCTGTTAAACTTTGGCCGATAGCAAAACCAATGCTGCCTGTACCAAAGTCTATGCCCATGATTGTTTGTGTGGTCATTAAGCGTGGCCTGCAAAACTGGTTAATTGTGAGATGTCGATGCCTAACATTTTAACTGCGGTTTCCCAGCGCTCAGAAGCAGGGGTGTTAAAAATAACTTCAGGGTCGGCTTTGACGGTCAACCATGAGTTGTTAGCAATCTCTTGCTCTAGCTGACCTGCAGACCAACCTGCGTAGCCTAACGTCACTAAAAAGTCTTCTGGACCTGACTTTTTGCCTAAGTTTTCCAAAATATCTTTGGAAGTGGTCACCATGATTCCTTCTTCTAGCTGAAGGCTTGAAGACCAGGTGCGGTTACCTTTGTGCAACACAAAGCCGCGGTCGGTCTGAACTGGGCCGCCAGCTAACACCATGTTTTCCTCAAGTGGTGAGGTTTCTGGTAAGTCGATTTGAATTTCTTTAAGCAGGCGTTTTACAGACATGTCTGTCTGTTTGTTGACGACAAGACCCATTGCGCCTTGTTCGTCGTGTTCGCAAATGTAGGTAACCGAACGCTGAAAGTAGCCGTCGTCCATCGATGGCATGGCGATCAAAAACTGGTTAGCTAAACTCAAGGAGCTTGAAAATTTAACAGTCATGGGCGCTCCTTGGTTTATAAATGACGCATTGCTAGACGCTTTTCGATGGCGTCAAACAAATGCCCAGTGATGCTGATGTCATAGGCGGCTTCGATTTCTCGAATACAGGTTGGGCTGGTGACGTTAATTTCGGTAACAAAGTCACCAATTACGTCTAGACCAACAAAAATAAGGCCTTTTTCTTTAAGGGTTGGACCAATCGCTTTGGCGATTTTCCAATCTGTATCTGACAGAGGACGAGCTTCGCCACGACCGCCTGCGGCTAGGTTACCTCTAGTTTCGCCTTTTGCTGGAATTCGAGCCAGAGTGTAAGGCATTGGCTCGCCATCTACGATAAGAATGCGTTTGTCACCGTTGCTGATATCCGGAATAAACCCTTGAACCATTGCGTAGCGTGTTGCGTGTTCGGTTAGAGTTTCGATGATTACGGATAGGTTTGGATCGCCTTCTTTTACTCTAAAGATAGACGCGCCACCCATGCCGTCTAACGGCTTCAGGATGATATCTTTTTGTTCTTGGTAAAACTCTTTGATCAGCTGCGCATCACGGGTCACTATGGTCGGTGGTACAAACTCACTGAACCAGCTTGTGTATAGTTTTTCGTTGGCATCCCGCAGGCTTTGTGGTTTGTTTACAATTAACGTACCTTCGTCTTCAGCTCGCTCGAGCATATAAGTGGCGTAAATAAATTCGGTATCAAAAGGCGGATCTTTACGCATCAAAATGACGTCTAGTTCTGATAAACGAATGTGTGATACTTCACCTAAAGTGTAATGGTCGCCAGCTTGGTTTTTAACTGTTAAAGGGCGAACGCGACCAAAAGCGTGACCATCGCGAAGATATAGGTCGTTCATTTCGAGGTAAAACAATTCGTAATCGCGAGACTGTGCCTCAAGTAACATGGCGAAGCTAGAGTCTTTTTTGATGTTGATGTCTGCGATGGGGTCCATCACGATTCCAAGTTTTACCGTCATAATATTCTGCTTTCTCTGTCAAAAATTAAAAGTCTTGCGAAATACACTCAATCATAAGCCCCATAGTATAGAAGGCATCAGGCATTTCGCGACTGCAAGGGCGATTAGGCTAAATCGCCAAATTGAACTTGTAACGCCGTTAATAGTGTTAAGGCGGCGGTTTCCGTTCTTAAAATGCGAGGTCCCATCAGGATTTCTTGATAGCCGGCATTTGCAGCAGCTTCGATTTCATCGTCGTTAAGACCACCTTCTGGACCGATAACGAAACGCACACCAGAATCGGGAACACTCAATCCTGATACAGAAATGGAGGCTCTAGGATGCAAATTCAACTTCAACTCATCGGTTTTTTGTTGAATAAATTCATTAAAATCAATTGGTGGATGGATCACAGGTACAGTTGCTCGGCCGCACTGCTCACACGCTGAAATGGCGATTTTTTGCCATTGTTGATGTTTTTTCTCAAGACGTTCGCCTTTTAGTTTAACACCACAGCGTTCAGTAAAAATCGGGGTGATCTCTGTCACGCCTAATTCCACCGACTTTTGAATCGTAAAATCCATCTTGTCGCCGCGAGAGATACCTTGAGCAAGGTGAATTGATAGGGGACTCTCGTTTGTGACTTCAGTTTTGTCGGTGATTTCTACACTGACGTTTTTTTTGGTTACTTCTACAATTGTCGCAGCGTAATCAAACCCATCGCCACAAAACAACGTAATAGCTTGGCCAGGCGTCATTCGCAAAACTCGGCCAACGTGATTAGCCGCATCGGCGGCGAGTTGAATTGTGCTATTAAGCTCGAGGGAAGAAGGTTCAAAAATTCTTGGGATCCGCATGGTCGTCTGTCTTTGTTGATCGGTGGATTTAATAAAAGTTTCAATGGCTTTATTCTAGCAACTCAAAGTAGTATTGAATATCGGATCATTCGAATTCCCTGTGAATAAATTTAATAAATAAAAGAGTAGGTTATGACTGCATATGTTGAAGTGAACAACCTGTCCAAAGAATACGACGATGTGAAAGCCGTCAATGGCATTTCTTTTTCTGTGAAAAAAGGCATTTGTTTTGGTTTGTTAGGTCCAAATGGCGCGGGCAAAACCACCACGATAGAAATGATGGAAGGCCTGATCAAACCGTCAGGCGGTGAAATTTCGTTTTTTGGCGATCCACTCAATAAAGAATCTTTGAAAGAAATAGGTATTCAGTTTCAGCATACGGCGTTACAGGATTTTTTGACCGTGGGCGAAACCCTAAAAATGTTTCAGGCGTTTTATCCTAATCCTGCAAATTTGAATGATGTGATGGAAATGTGTGACTTGGTTGATATTCAAGACCGACGTCATCAAAAGCTATCAGGCGGCCAAAAGCAACGTTTGTTGTTGGCACTGGCCTTAATCAACGACCCAAAAATCTTGTTTTTGGATGAGCCAACAACAGGATTAGATCCTCACGCTAGAAGAAACTTTTGGGACCTGATCACTAAGATCAAACATCAAGGTAAAACCATTATTTTGACCACTCATTACATGGACGAAGCGGAGTACTTGTGTGATGAAATCGTGATCATGGACAAAGGCAACATCATCGCTCAAAACACACCGTCAAAACTCCTCACTGAACACTTTTCTGGCGCCATTATTCGCTTGCCAATTGAGAATCTCGCAGGTCATGAAATTGCCGATTTTGGTCGACGTTTTGGCGAACACCATGTGGACATAGATGCGAAAGATGTTGAGGTTTCGATTAGTGAGTTGTTAACAAGAGGCGTTAAATTAGACGGACTGCAGGTTAAATCAGCAAATCTTGATGATTTATTCATTAAATTGACCGGTCATCAATTAACGCAAAGTCAGGAAGAACAAGGCGAACAAGCCAATTTGGACTCGGTGGAGTAGACAGATATGAAGTTATTTTTTTCGCGATTTTACGCCATATTAAAAGGTCGAAATTTAGAGTTTTTTAGAGATAAATCATCGTTAACTTGGAGTATTGTTTTTCCTGTTTTGTTACTGGTTGGTTTTGCGCTTGTGTTTAGCGGTGATGGAAAAGATCAATTCAAAGTTGGCTTATTAAATTCTCCGGTTGGGCAAGGTGCGGTGAATGTTGAGCCTTCGTCTTTTGACACCTCTAAGCAAGCCTCTGAGAACGCTTCAGAAAAGCATACTCAAAGTGCAGGTTTTTTAGCGACAAAATACGTCGAGTTTGTAGATTATGAAAATTCAGATGTCGCCATCGAAAAGCTACGTCAGCACCGACTGGATATGTTGATCGACTTTGAGTCTAAACAATACTGGATCAATGAGTCGTCGCCAAACGGTTATTTTATGGAAAAGCTGTTAGTGGGGTATGAACCAAGCTCAAGTCAGTGGCAGCAACAAACGGTAGATGGCCGTCAAATCCGGTATTTGGATTTTGTGTTACCTGGTATTTTAGGTATGAACATGATGTTCAGTTGCTTATTTGGCGTAGGTTATGTGATTGTGCGTTATCGCAAAAACATGGTTTTAAAACGCCTCAACGCAACACCTGTTACTGCGTTTGAGTTTTTGACGGCTCAAGTGGTTTCACGCTTGTTTATCGTGATGTTTTTATCAACTTCGGTGTTTGTAGGTTGTGACTTTTTATTCGATTTTTACATGTTGGGTAGTTATTTAGACCTCTTTATCGTCGGTATATTAGGGGCGTTTTCACTCATTTCATTAGGCCTAATGATTGCGTCACGCTCTCGCAGTGAAGAGCTCACTGGCGGACTGTTAAACCTTGCTACCTGGCCCATGATGATCTTATCCGGGGTGTGGTTTTCGTTAGAAGGTAGCCCAGAGTTTATTCAGCAAATTGCCTATGCATTGCCATTGACGCATTTGGTTGAAGGAGCGAGAGCCGTGATGACCGAAGGTGCAAGTTTGGCTGATATTGCTGATCATGTGTTGGTGATGGTTGGTATGACGGTGGTGTTTTTGGGGATTGGGACGACGCTGTTTCGTTGGGAAGGAGATGGTCGGTAAAGTGTCGGCGCTAAACACACTGCAAGTTAAGTGAATGGGCTAAGCATTAGGACTGCCTGTGCCGTTGCGAGCTCCTAACCTGGGTACTTTAACCCTTGACCGCTTCAAGCACATCCATGTGACGCTTACGGCCAAACATCCTGTTTGGACTATCAAGGGTTATAGTACCCAACTCAGGATCTGCAATTCACACTTTGGTGTTAACCGCTTATAGCTGGCACTGCAGACGTTCCTATTTGAAATAAGCACTGACCATATCGACGATTCTGAGTTTAAGGGATGAGTATGAGCGGTTGCTTTCCGAGGTAGTCCACGCAGGGATGCGTGGCCGTAAGCATTACAGGGATGTACTTGCGCGGCCGAGGCAAAGCCAACCACTCATGGTCAGCCTATTCACAGAACGTGCAGTATGTTTCGTGCCGACAAAGCTAAATATTAGGGATGAGTATGAGAGATGAGTATGAGCGGTTGCTTTTTCGAGGCAGACACAAAAAAAGGACGCCGAAGCGTCCTTTTTAGATAAATCCTGAGATTTATAGGCCAGCGTCAGCGCGTAACGCCTCAACCTTGTCCGTGCGCTCCCAAGGGAACTCATCACGACCAAAGTGACCGTAAGCCGCAGTACCTTTGTAGATAGGGCGCTCAAGGTCAAGCATTTGAATAAGACCGTATGGACGTAAGTCGAAGTGACGACGTACCAACTCAATTAGCTTGTCTTCTTCTAGCTTGCTTGTGCCAAATGTTTCAACACTGATAGACGTTGGCTCTGCAACACCGATAGCGTAAGAAACTTGGATTTCAGCTTTGTCAGCAAGGCCCGCTGCTACTAAGTTTTTAGCAACATAACGCGCTGCGTAAGCGGCAGAGCGATCAACTTTAGAAGGATCTTTACCAGAGAACGCACCACCACCGTGACGTGCCATACCACCGTATGTGTCAACAATGATTTTACGACCAGTAAGACCACAGTCACCCATAGGACCACCGATTACGAAACGGCCTGTTGGGTTGATGAAGAATTTGGTTTGCTCGTTTAACCACTCAGACGGAAGAACCGGCTTGATGATTTCTTCGCGAACGGCTTCAACTAAGTCTTTTTGTGAAATAGTGTCACAGTGCTGAGTTGAAAGAACAACCGCGTCAATGCCAACAGGCTTGCCGTTTTCGTATGCAAACGTCACCTGTGATTTTGCATCTGGACGCAACCAAGGAAGGGTACCGTTTTTGCGAACTTCAGCTTGACGCTTAACTAGACGGTGCGAGTACTCGATTGGAGCAGGCATTAATACGTCTGTTTCGTTACACGCGTAACCAAACATTAAGCCTTGGTCACCTGCGCCTTGATCAGCAGGGTCTTTGCGGTCAACACCTTGGTTGATGTCTGGAGATTGTTTACCGATCGTGTTTAAGATGGCACAAGAATCAGCGTCAAAGCCCATGTCTGAGTGAACGTAACCAATTTCACGAACGGTGTTACGAGTAAGCTCTTCGATGTCTACCCATGCCGATGTAGTGATTTCACCACCGACCATTACCATTCCAGTTTTTACGTAAGTTTCACAAGCAACACGTGCTTTTGGGTCTTGTTCTAAAATTGCGTCTAACACTGCGTCAGAAATTTGGTCCGCGATTTTATCCGGATGACCCTCAGATACAGATTCTGATGTGAATAAATGTTTTGCCATTAAGTCACTCTCTAGGTTTATGAAAAATTTAGTCAGGTAATTTTAAGCCATAAACCCTAAATTTGCCTAACACTTTTTTACGCCTAGACGTCTAAACCGAAAAGTTAAGTTTACAAACGGACGTGAGAAGCCGTTACTTCAACTGTTTATTCATACCTTGTTACATGTTGTTCGTTAGCTTTTAGTGGCTAATTTGATATAAATAGCGGCCTTATCACGTGATCTTATAATAACTACACGGAGTCAAATCGGATGAAGGTATTTGCCGCTGGTCAAAAATCAAAATTCGCGAAAACAGTGATTGCTTCTGCAATGTTTGTTGCATTAGCTGGCTGTTCTGCTACTCAAACGTCTTCAACAGCGCCAGAAGTTGTTGTTTCAAATGCCAAAATGGAATACGTACGTAGCGTTGAAGGGATTGAGGAGTATACCCTTTCTAATGGGATGAAGGTGCTTTTATACCCAGATTCAGCTCAACCTAAAACTCTGGTTAATATCACCTATAGAGTTGGCTCTGTTCATGAGAATTACGGTGAAACGGGTATGGCCCACTTGCTAGAGCACATGTTGTTTAAAGGCTCTACGAGTTACAAAGACATTGATTTAGAATTCAATAAGCGCGGTATGCGTGTAAATGCGACGACGTGGTTAGATAGAACCAACTATTTTGAATTGTTTGAGTACGACGAGACCAACTTAGAGTGGGCTCTGGGCATGGAAGCGGACCGTATGGTTAACGCAACCTTCACGGCCGAGCAGTTAGAATCTGAGATGACGGTTGTCCGCAATGAAATGGAGCGCGGTGAAAACAGCCCATTTAGAATGTTGTCGTCGCGTTTGTCGTCAACGGCTTATTTGTGGCACAACTACGCAAACTCAACAATTGGCGCGCGTTCTGACGTCGAAAACTTCCCATTTGATAAGCTTCGTGCGTTTTACAAAAAACACTACCGTCCGGATAATGCAGTATTAACCCTCGCTGGTCGTTTTGAAAAAGACAAAGCCATTGAGCTTATCGAAAAAACATTCGGTAAATTACAGCAACCTGAAACACCGATTGAGCCGCTATATACAGTAGAGCCAACTCAAGATGGTGAGCGCGAAGTAAACTTACGCCGCACAGGTGACGTACCTATGATTGGCGCTGTGTATCATGTGCCTTCGGCGCTTCACGAAGATACCCCAGCTCTTCAAGTATTGGCGACCGTGTTATCAGACAGTGCTCGTGGCCGAATGCAAAAGCAATTGGTCGAGCCAGGTTTAGCGACGGGAGCAACAGCGTTTTCTTATCTATTGAAAGACCCATCAATCTTTATGTTGGTAGGTCAGGGCAGTAAAGATAAAGACACTAAAGAAATGGAAAAAACACTGATTTCTTTGGTAGAAGACTTAGATGAAAACAAGGTGACAGCTGAAGAAGTTGCGACGGCTAAGGCGGCAATCTTAAAAGACACAGAAGAGTCTTTGCGCAATGTTACAGGCGTAGGCATGGAGTTATCAGAATTTATCGCGATGGGTGATTATCGTTATATTTTCTATTTCCGCGATTTAGTTGAAAAAGTCACTGTTGAAGATGTGCAGCGTGTTGCAGAGAAGTATTTTGTTTCGAGTAACCGCACGATCGGGCGCTTTATCCCAACCAAAGAGCCGGTTCGTGCGGAAATTTCGGAAGCGAAAGACATTTCTGAAATATTAGCCGACTATAAAGGCCGTAAGGCGGTAGAAAGTGGTGAAGTGTATGACAACACAGTAGAAAACGTGTTGGCTCGCTTGCAAGAGTTTGAATGGCAAACGGGTACCAAAGTCAGTGTTTACCCTAAAAAACTTCGTGCCGGTGAAGTACATATCGCAATGAACTTCCCGGTCGGTAGTGACAAAACTCTAAAAGGTTATGAGGCGGACTTTAAACTCTTAGGTGGCTTGTTGTTCTCAGGAACAAAAACTTACAGTAAAGCAGATATCGCTTCTAAGCTAGATGCGTTAAAGGCGTCAGTAAGTATTTCTACCCGCTCGTTAGGTGAAATTAATGTCTCTATCAAAGCAGTTAAAGAAAACCTAGATGAGACGTTACTGTTTGTTCAAGAGTTAATGACGAACCCTGCTTTTGATGAGGCTGAAATCGAAATCGACCGCAAAGCTTCAATCACAGGGCTAGAAATGAGCCGCAGTGAACCTCGTTCTGTTGCGCTTAATGCGCTAAACAAGGCATTTGACGGTTATGGAAAGGACAGCGCGTTTGGTTATAAAACCATTGACGAGCAAATTGATGGCTTAAAAGCGGTTAATCAAAAGCGCCTTAAAGCACTACACAAATCATTGTTCGACGCTTCCAACGGGTTTATCTCCGTTGTTGGTGACGTTGAGCCTGAAGCGATTTCTAAAGACTTAGAAGCTTACTTTGGTGGCATCGACGGTTCAGCCGATTATATTGAACCAGAGCAAACTTTTGTTAGTCCTGCGGGCCTAGACATGTGGATTGAGACGCCAGATAAAGCCAACGCTCAGTTGTATATAGCCCACACGGTTGACTTAAATGAGCAACACCCTGATTTCCACGCAGCGTATATCGCTAACCAAATCTTTGGTGGTAGTGGTTTTGCTTCGCGCTTGATGCAGCGTATCCGAGTCAAAGAAGGTTATAGCTACGGCACAGGTTCTGGCCTTGGTCTAGAGTACGATGAAGAAAAAGGTCTTTTCTACATGTCAGCGATTGCTGCGCCAGAAAACATGAAGAAAGTTGTGGAAGCTTATAAAGAAGAAGTCCAAAAAGTCTTGGACAATGGCTTCACAGAAAAAGAAGTAAAGGATGCCATCGAGGGTGCTCTTAAATCACAGCGTGTTACTTGGTCGTCTGAAAGCTACATTGCTCGTATGCTGAACGAAAACAAAAAAGTAGAACGCGATATTCGTTGGTTTAAAGAGTATCAAGACAAGGTTCAGGGTTTGACTGTAGAACAAGTCAACGAGGCATTTGCTAAGTACATTGCAACCCAAGAGTTGAATGTTTTTGCTGCGGGTGACTGGGCAAAAGTGAACAAACAGTAATTTATTAACTGGATTAGCAATAACAAAAGCGCGGTCAATTGGCCGCGCTTTTTTGTTATTAGTCTCAGGAAATTTTTCTAATTCAATTAGATCCAGTAGACTGATTTCAGTTGTATTACCAAACTACTGACAAAACAGTATTAATAAGAATAAGGACTTGTTATGCAACCTATTCCTAAGCGAACACTCGTGACCGCCGTTTCTTCATTGTTGGCGGTGACCTTGTCTTTTGACTCCTTGTCTTTTGACTCAGCAAATAGCGGGACAGATGAACACGGCGAAGCAACCTCGATTGCCGCGCAAACTCAAAGTAAATTCAGTCCTGAAGATATTTTTGAGCTTGAGTATGCGGTTGATCCGCAAGTTTCTCCAGATGGCAAATGGGTGATTTATACTCGTCGTACTAATGACATCATGACTGACGGCACTCGTAGTAACTTGTGGATAGCCAAAACTGACGGCAGCCAGCATCGCCCGCTACTATCAGGGAAAAAAGCTTTCTATGGCGCCAAATGGTCACCGACCGGCGATCGCATCGTTTATCAATCGAATGAAGAGGGCAAAACACAACTCTATGTTCGTTGGATGGATACAGGTCAAACGGCACTGATTTCAAACGTACCAAAAGGGCAAGGAAATGTGACCTGGTCCCCGGACGGTCAGTACCTTGCTTTTACAATGTCTGTTGATGACACTAACCGCCCGTTTTCAGTCAAAATGCCGAAAAAGCCAAAGGGCGCCACTTGGTCTAAGCCAGTAAAATACGTCACTAAAGCGCGATATCAAGCGGACGGAGCCGGTATTTTGGAGCCAAGTTTTAGACATATATTTGTGATCCCAGCTGATGGTGGAACGGCAAGACAGTTAACCTCAGGTAACTATAATCACGGCGGCAACTTGACCTGGTCTAAAGATGGCAGTGAGATATTTTTCTCGGCTAATCGCAGTGACAATTGGGAATATGAGTCTCGTGAATCGGATATTTACTCAGTTACTGCATTTGGCCCAAATGCAGGCACGATAACGCAAATTACCAATACCCCAGGTGATGAATACTCGCCTGTCGTATCGCCAAATGGCAAATACCTCGCATATTTGCATTCTGACAACAAAAAGTTGGCGTATCGCAACCGTCACTTATTTGTAAAAACTTTGGGTAAACAAGACAGCAAAAACATCACCAGCGATATCGATAACTCAGTGTCTGGACCGATTTGGAATGAAAAAAGCTCAGGGCTTTATTATCAAATGACTGAGCGCGGCACCATTACTGTCGGTTATTCAAGTCTAAAGGGCAAACACAAGAAGTTGGCCACTGGGTTAGGTGGCACGACAATTGGACGACCTTATGCGTTTGCTGCTTTTCACGCAGATGATGATGTGATTGCCTACACCAAAGGTTCAGGCCAGCGTCCGGCTGATATTTTTGTCAAAGATGGCCGTGATGAAGTGAGAATTTCTGCCCTTAATGAAGATTTATTAGGTCACAAAAAACTAGGCGAAGTAAAAGAGATCATCTACAACTCTTCTATTGATGGTGAAGAGATTCAGGGTTGGTACATTTTGCCGCCGGATTACGACCCAACGAAGAAATATCCATTAATATTAGAAATTCACGGTGGCCCTCATTTGGCCTATGGACCTCATTTCTCGGCTGAGCTACAACGTTTTGCCGCCGAAGGCTACATAGTGTTTTATGACAATCACAGAGGCTCAACAGGTTACGGTGAGCGATTTGCTTTGTTATTACAAAACAAATATTCGAGCAAATGGGACTTTGCCGATCACATGTCGGGCGTCGATGCGTTAATCGAGAAGGGCATGGTTGATCCAGAACGACTGTATATCACGGGTGGTTCTGCTGGTGGTATTGCGACGGCTTATGCGATTGGTTTAACAGACCGCTTTAAAGCGGCAGTTGTAGCCAAGCCAGTGATTAACTGGATATCGAAAGTTTTGACGGCTGATAGTTACCTAGGTCAGATCCCTAACCAATTCCCTGGAATGCCTTGGGAAAATGTAGAGCACTATTGGGAGCGTTCACCATTGTCACTAGTAGGCAATGTAACCACGCCAACCATGTTGTTGACTGGTGAAAATGACCGTCGTACACCTATGTCAGAAACTGAGCAGTATTACCAAGCGCTTAAGCTACGCAAAATTGATACTGTAATGGTGCGTGTGCCTGACTCACCGCACGGTATAGCCGGCCGTCCGTCTCGAATGATTGCTAAGATTGAAAACATTCTAGGGTGGTTCGAAAAATATTCGGTGAAGGCTGAGAAGACAGACACCAAATAATTGTGTCCGTTAGCTTAAATAACAAAACCTCGATGTATGTCATTACATCGAGGTTTTTTTATAGGAAAGACCAAACGTTAACTTATATACATTTAGCTGGCTTTGGCAGGCCCGCGATGCGCGTAGCTTGTTTTGCGGGGCCCTTTGGGAATAATTTGTACAGATATATACTGTTGCCTTTTTCTTCGCCAAGTTGTTTGGCCATCGCCTTTACCAGCATTCTGATGGCTGGAGAAGTTTTGTATTCTTTATAAAAGTCTCGTACAAAATGAACCACTTCCCAATGGTTATCAGTCATTTCTATGTTTTCTAGTGAGGCAATATGAAGGGCCAAAGGCTCACTCCAGTCCTCTAAATTGGCAAGGTATTCGTGTTTGTCGGTTTCGTATTGTTTGCCATTATATTCAATCATGAAATTGTAAAAGCCTTTGTTTCTATAATTTGGGAAAGTAATAATTGTTGCTGTTAGCTCAAGCTGTTTACCAGCTCAACACGTTGTTGGCTTGCTCAGTGAGTTTGACCCATTGCTCATCGTCTAAAATTTCAATGGCTTCACTTGGGTGAATGTTTCTGGCTAACACGTCAGTTGCCCGTGCGTATAGCAGCTCAGACGGGCTAGTGATGTTCGCTTGTAACAGATAAACGGCATCTTGCATAAAAAACACACGATCAGTCGATGTCACCAAAGGTTGGGCTTTGAGCCAACCGTCAGGACTAAAAATCAGGTGCAGACTGTATTCATGAGAAGAGAAGGGCATGTCGCTTTCCTTAAATAACGTAAACGTGGTCGGCGGCTTGTTTTAATGCATTCAGCTGTTGTTGTGACGCAAGCTGAACACCATCAATTAATTCGTGTTGGTCAAATCCATATTGTTCGAGGCTAGCACGACATGCATAGACTTCTTCAATATCGTAAATCTCAAGCGCTTTAATGGTGCTTAAATAATCCTTTTGACCGATAGATTCTGGGTCTTGATGAGCCAGGGTCTGAAACACGCCTTGGCCCAAAAACATTACTTTTACGGATTGTTCATACGAGCCAAAAATAAGACTTAAATCTAACGCTTCCTTGCCTTGCAAGTCATTAAAACTAGGTAGTGTGTGGATCACTAAGATGTTTTTTACGTTCATTCCTGTCTCCACTTATTTAAACTGAATGACTTTGTCAGCTAGCGTTGATGCCTCTGCGTACTCGGCGAGTCCCGCGATTTTAAAGCCATTAGCTAAGTGCGCCTCATTGACACCGCGCTTTACCCCGGCGGTGACACACAGCCAGATAGGAACACCATGGGTGTTGTGCAGGTCTTGCAATGCTTGTTGACCGTTAAACTCATCACTACTGATCTCAAGGTTGGGCAGGGCAATACTTGCACCGTCTTGATACAAAAAAATAGCATCAATCTTATGACCTTGTTGAATCGCTGCCGTGGCGAAATCAGTGGCTGAACGCACAGATTGATGTGACCAAGGCGAGCTATGGATCATTAAGAGATAACGCATAAACGAATTTAAAACCTGTTATTGTAAAAAAAAAACACTGAGCAACCTTGCCTTTAAGTTTAAATCAATTTGGCTAATGAACCTAGTCAGCAGGTTTTAAAAAGCAAAAAAAAACGCTGCACGAGGCAGCGTTTTTCTGATGAACGTATCTTTTAATCATCACCGCTTAATGCGTTAAGGATGTTTAAAAGAGAGATAAAGATATTGTAAATCGAAGCGAACAATGCAGCTGCCGCTAGGATGTAGTTTGTCTCACCGCCACGTACAATTGCTTGAGTTTGAAGCATGATTGCACCTGAAGAAATCATGATTACAATACCGCTAATAGCTAGGCTTAGAGCTGGCATCGCTAAGAAAATGTTGGCAATGATTGCAACAATCGCAACGATGAAGCCCGCAGTGATCATGCCGCCCATGAATGATAAGTCGCGCTTAGTTGTTAAAGCATAAGCAGACATACCAAAGAAGCTTAGCGCCGTGCCCGCTAATGCCATCAATACGATGTCAGCACCGCCAGCAGCAACGTACATGTTTACGATAGGGCCAACTGTGTATCCCAAAAAGCCAGTGTAGGCGAAGATAGTTACTAGGCCCATTGATGAGTTAGCTGTTTTGTGTAGTAGGAAAGATAAGCCTAACGTACCAACAAAAAAGATGATGATGTTTGGCATTGGTAAATTAAACGCCATCGCTACGCCTGCAACAACAGCAGCAAACGCTAAAGTCATCGCTAAAAGTGAATATGTGTTTCTCAGTACACGGTTCTGCTGTAATGCAGACGTCTGAGTACCTTGATACGCCATTCTACTGTCCATTTGGAACTCCTATAATGTTCTATAAATGTTTTTAATTATAAAACGGTTAATGTTTTACCTTGCGGTAGTGTTCATTAAAATTTTTACCTGGTCAATATATTGTGGTTATTCTCAATTCTTTCAATGACTGTACGATGAAAATTTCGGCACAGTTTAAAAGCACAACCTGTTTCACAATAAAAGATCACTCATGCCTATTTATATTTAACGACCTAATCTAGTTATATGGATTAATACAAATATGATTGGTTCCCACAAATCGACTAAAAAACCGATAAATTGCATATAAAAATGACACTTTGGTTCAAAAATCACCATTCAAACCATGAAATTAACATTTTTTTAAAGTAACCCTTTACAACGTCCAAGAAGGTCACTAATATGCGCTCCATCAAGTGGAGAGGTGGCAGAGTTCGGTCGAATGCACCTGACTTGAAATCAGGCGAAGGGTTAAACCTTCCGGGGGTTCGAATCCCTCCCTCTCCGCCACTTACATAAATTAATGAGTTAACCGATTATATAACTTGTTAATGACCTAAGACATATTAGTGTCGACATAAAGGTCCAATCTTTTTGGAGAGGTGGCAGAGTTCGGTCGAATGCACCTGACTTGAAATCAGGCGAAGGGTTAAACCTTCCGGGGGTTCGAATCCCTCCCTCTCCGCCATATAAAACAACCCGCTCATTGAGCGGGTTTTTTTATATCTGCGAGATGGGTCGGGATGAGAACACCCGCTGGGTTCGACAAATTTGTTGGGAACAAATTTGAACGCCGAAGGCGGCCCGAAGGGCAAAATACAGGATGTATTTTGTAATCCCTCCCTCTCAACGTCGTTGTGAGGGCGATTATTTGATATTAAACGCTACCGAAGTAAGTGAGTTACTCACAAGAATTTAGCGGATATTAGATTCGACTATTGGTCTCAATAATTGAAAGGCTATTCCTCAACTAAACTTTTCGTTAATTTTTACATGAGTTGTGCAAAATCTTAAATTGCGTCTAAAGTTTAATCATTATTCATGTGATAGGGACGTTAAATATGAAAGCTTCCATTTTGTTCTTAATTGCACTTACTTTAAGTGGCTGCTCCATTTTCCGCTCTAATATCGGCACTAAACTTGATACTGGCTTGTCAATTGCGTTGATAGCTGATACTCAAGTGACCTCCCCTTATAAAGGGAAAAATAAATTCAGAACAATTGAAGCTGACTTCATTGTTAACGTAGCAATTCGAACAACTGCACAAGAAGAGCTTTCATTAAAGCATTTGAGATTGCTTCTTGAGGATATAGGTGAACAAAATGTCGATATCATCACATATTTGGGAGATGGAGCTAATAGTGGTTGCAAAGATGAAGTTTCTGGATTCTTTAAAGTTTTAGAGGAGTCTCGAGCTCGACTACAAAAACCTTTATTCTTTGTAATAGGCAATCATGACTATTTAGCTACTGGAAACCAACCATCAATTGAGGCTCTAGAAGACACTTGTAGTGAAAAGAACGGCTTTGTATCTAAGCTCGATTTAATTCGAATCGTACAAAAATTTAACCTTGATTCATTTAATCAATATAAGGGCGATTACTTATTGTCATTCAAAGACAATGTCGAAGATTTATCAAATGAATGTTTACTCTCTATTGTTGAAAATCAACAAAAAAGTGGTTGTTTTTACGGTGCAATTATAACTTATTTGAAAAATGGAATATCCGGCGAGTTAATTTTGGCAGATAGCTCAGACTATAAGGATATAGATGTACAGCCAGCATTATTGCGAAATGATTTTTATGGCCATCGGGGTTCAATTTCATGGAAAGGAGAGTCTCAAACAAGCTGGTTTATATCAAATTTTGGAAATCCAACTGTTCGTATAATTGCAACTCATTACCCAATAGAAAATTTAGCCTACGTTAGTGCTGGCCCAATTGGTCGGCCAGGCGACTTGCTACTGAAGGGACGCCATTCAAACCTATGGTTAACAGGTCACTCACATGAAAAAAACGCGGATGATGTAATTTTTACACATAAGATCGGGTCAGGAGATGAAAAAAGGTTTACTACCCAAATAAACGTGGGCTCAACAACTGATTTTACCCCTCACTTTTCAATTGCTACTTCAGTAGAGAAAAGGGTAATAAAAAAGTCATTTACTTCTATAGAAAAGATTGGGTCTAAGAGTTGTGAATTAATGTTAGATAGCTTAGGAGCATTTGATCTTTTACAAGTGTTGGATGTTCAACATTCCCAGCAAGATCGACTGGGGTTAACCGGTTTGTATCGAAACAAGAATTACAACACTGAAAATGCACGACGAAATATAAATACTTTGCTGGATAGCGTCTCTGAAGATGATAAGGGGAAATTGATACGTTGTATGATGTATGAAGCCTCAAAGAACGAAAGCGAACTAAGAAGTGTTTTGTAATAAACGGCTGATAAATAAATTAAATATACAGATACTATATTTGTTTTATCTTTGATCGAAATGGTACTTATTGGTTCTTGATAAGGAACTTATTATGAAAATACAACAATTTGTTTCGTTATTACTTTTAATTGTTTTTTCGTCATCAAGTTACGCTGAAAAGTGTTCAGCCGTAAAAAATAAAATAAAGCATGGTCACAGTGTATTTTGGGATGCGGATACATTTCGATTTGAAAATGACATGTTTGATATTCTTGGTAACAATGATGATCAAAATTACACATACGGTGCTTCTTGGGGATGGGGAAATTGCAAGGCTCAAGCTCACCCTCTTTATGCAGAATGGGCGACTGACTTTTTAAGTTTTGATAGCGTTATGTTCCATAAACGAGCTCATCATTTTGAAATAGCATTAACTAATTTTACACCCGACGAGTTGCGCTCTGAAACTCCAGTTTTAAATGACCGCCCCTATGCGTCATTGCTATCTGCAACCTCTACGCTTTATGCCGTAAATCAGAGCGATGAAAGTATTAGCTATGGAGCTTCTTTTACATATGGCTTATTAGGCCTTCCATTAGGTGGTGCACTTCAGGCTACATGGCATGACGTGCTTAGGAATACATTTGACAATAAAGAACCTTATGATCCAAAAGGTTGGGACAACCAAATAGGAAATGGTGGTGAGTTAACAGCTAAAATTGAGTATTCAGTCCACAAAAAGTTTGGGAATTTTGGTACTAGTAATTCCGAACTAGTAGGTTACAGCAGCTTAAACCTTGGATATTACACTATGGCATCCTTTGGTTTCCTTTGGAATTCAAACCAAGAGTATATCAATTATGCATATGATGCTTTTGTATTAGCCAACCCAATGGGGAGCAATAATAAGATGATGGGAGTTCAACCACTTAAGAAAAGTTTTAGTTGGGCAGATACGAACATTTTCTTTGGACTACAAGCAACAGCAGTCGGATATAATGCACTACTTCAATGTCAAGGAAAAGGAGTAGGAAGTCAACATTGTCTAGCCTCTGATGATGTAAGTCCTGTATTAGGTGAGTTTACAATTGGTGCACTTATACCGTTTGATGACTACAACATTATTATTTCCTGGCATGGAAGAACCTCTGAGCACAAAATGGAGGGGCCATACGAGAGGACACACAGTTGGGGTGGTATTACATTTAACTGGAATAATTAATTTTCAGTTAGTTTTGCAAGCTGCCACTAGATGGCTTCAGTTTTTTTTATATGGATTCTGGACGGGATGAGAACACCCGCTGGGTTCGACAAACCGTTTTCTTGTTTTCGTTCAGCAACACTTTATTAAGGTCAAACGTCTTAATAGACCCTCAATTATTTGTCATAAAACGGTTAAACTAGCCCGCTACACTTTAGGTCTCACGCTTGAAAAAGCATCTAATAAGAAAATAAACAATGAAATTACAAATAGTTAAAAAGTCGCTATTAGCATGTGCGGTAACGCTGTTAGTAGCAGGTTGCCAAGCTGAAAACCCATCAGTTGATTCTAAAAACTCGTTGGCAGGTCAATCTAATCGAGTATCGGAAAATGCCAATGGAACTTCTTCAAATTTAACAATTGCAACATGGAACTTAGAGCACCTTGCATACCCAGCTGAGGCTGGATGTCGACCTCGCACGTCAGAAGAAATGGCAAAGTTAAAAGCTTATGCCAACACAATTAACGCGGATATTGTTGCGATGCAAGAGGTTCATTCAGCGCAAGCCGTGCACCAAATTTTCCCGGCGTCAGATTGGCAAGTAGTTATGTCAGGACGTGCGGACAATGAGCCATTTGAATGTCGCAGCAACGGTAATATTTCTACTCAACAAAAAGTTGCCTTTGCTGTTAAAAAAGGACTAGAAATCCAAAATGTGGATTCAAAAGCTGAATTTGCGCTTAACTCACGTGGTTTGCGTCACGCTCTTGAGATATCAGTTAACAGTGATTTAGGTCCAATGTCATTGTTAAACGTACACATGAAAAGCGGCTGCTTCGTCCCAGATTATGCTAAATCTGATAAACGTTCATGCCAAACTTACGCACAACAAGCGCCAATTTTAGACGAATATGTAGAAACTAAAGAGTTGGGAAATACCCCTTACGTTATTTTGGGCGACTTTAATCACAGATTGGCAGAGCCAGGTAATGCGATGGCGTCACTTTTAGAACAAAACTCTAATGGCAGTGTCTCTACACTTCAAAACACCACAAAAAGCCTAAAAGGGTGCCATCAGTATTACCCAGTACCGATTGACCATATTTTGATGGGTAAAGTCCCACAAACTGTGGCAAAACAAAGTGCTGATGTACACCACTATCAGGACATGGAGCCTAAGAGGATGTTAAGTGATCATTGCGCCGTCACTTTGACTTTATCAGCAAACTAACGCAGCGTTCTCACCTTAAATCTCATTTTCAAATTAAACTTCAGTGGCTAGCTTTAAAGCTGGTCACTGTCTTTTTATTGATTCGTCATTTTCAGATTTATAAGCCGTTAATTGATTTACATCAAGCTGACTCACTGACACTAGGAGTACAGTTTTTGTACGTTAAGTGAACTAAACAAAACTTTGCACGTAATAGATAAGTTAAAGGTAAATAAATGGGATCAAATATGAAGGTGGCAATTATTGGCGCAGGTATGTCGGGTTCATTACTTGCGAATAAACTAAATGAACAAGGTGTTGATGTTACTGTCATTGAAAAATCGAGAGGCAGAGGCGGGCGAATGTCCACTAAGCGTTTGTCATGGGCAAACTGCGATATGGGCGCGCAATATTTTACCTTTAGAGACTGCCAAACAAAGCCATTACTGCAACGTTGGCTATCTGAGGGCTTGATTAGTCCTTGGCCCTTTGAACCAAGTCGGATTAGAGGAGGGGTGTTACTCTCGTCTTTTGATAAAGAAGAGCGCTACGTATCAACGCCCGACATGAACTCTCTTGCCAAATCACTACTTACTGACGTCAAAATCAAACTCAATTGCCGAGTTAACAGGGTGACTCGCGACGATACTGATGAATTATTACCTAAGTGGTTTTTGTGGGACGAGCAAGGCGACCTAATAGGTGTTTACAATTGGATAGTCTCTACTATTCCAGCCGAGCAAGCCGCTGATTTATTTGAAACAGAACCAGAAATTTATCAATCCATTCCTAAACGCGTTCATTCACCTTGTTGGGCCGTAACAATAGCAACCAAAGGTGAAGTACACGATGATGTCCAAGGCGTATTCGGAGAGCGAGAAGTATCTTGGCTTGCACGACAGACCACACGTCCAGGTAGAGAGGGCGTAAGTAGTGAGGATGATCCTCATTACGACGATATTTGGAATATTCATTTCTCTCCTGAGTTTACCGAACAACACAAAGATAAATCTGCCGCAATGATCGAAACTATGGCGTTTGATTGGTTAAATCAGTTGCTTATCGACAACGATAAAACAGAAGGAATTGTCGCCGTGGAGGGGTACTGTCATTACTGGCGTTACGCGCGGTTGAGTTTGGATTATGAACAGCAAGTCGAACAACAAGGGTGTAACGCGATAGTGGACTCAAGTCAGCAAGTCGCAATCATAGGTGACTGGACTTGTGGAGGTCGAGTTGAAGGAGCTATGCTTAGCGCGATCAAATGTTATGAAAAGCTATTGCCTTTCATAACTTTTAACAAAAAGAGAATAACGGTCAGTGAGCATGCGTGACAAACTAAATTACCAAGGTATAGATTAAATTACCAAGGTATAGCCGCTCCCTGCCAGTCGACATAACTCAGGGTGTTATCGAATTTTTGTGCTTTAACGACGTTTAGAAAGTAGCGCGCTGACTGACGTTGATCAAACAGTTGTTCGCTCGGCACATTACTTTGGAACGGTTTGGATAGTGGCGAATCTGTCGTTCCTGGGTGGTAGCTTATGAGTTTAATCCCTTTGTAACTTCTGGCGCACTCAATCGCTACGTTCTTCAATAGCATGTTAAGCGCCGCTTTACTGGAGCGGTAACTGTGCCAACCACCTAAACCATTATCTCCAATGCTGCCTATTCGCGCTGACAAAACGGCTATTTTAAACGACTGTTGTTTGTCTACATTCGCAAGTAGTTGTTGGATGATAACGACGGGGACTGTGGTATTGGCGTGTATAACTTGCTCAAAGTGGTTCGCCTCAAATTGAGAGAGGGCTTTTTCTGGCATGAATTCTTCATTGTGTAATATCCCGTTAAAAATATACGCTCCCTTTAGATTCGAATGCTTGAGTTGCACTTCGGTTAATGCTTTAGACAAAGATTGTTGGGTATAGTCAGCAACAGTTATCCAATGTAACTCAGAGTCGTACGAACTCAGGTCGTCGGGAAGTGTGCCACGAGAAAAACCATAGATTGTGACTTGATGCTCGGGACTTTGTGTATCAATCAACTCTTTTATCACGCCTCTGGCAATCGCGGAGTTCGCCCCAAACACTAAATATACGTGTTCCATATTAAGTCCTTAATCTGGACGGCCAATTTGGCAAGATTCACAACGTGCTTTGCCGGTTAAAATGGCCGAAATTGAATAACGGTTTTTGGCAAACCAGAGGTAAACAGGATCGGCAAAAAAGCGAACCCAACGCCAAGTTAGAGGTTTAAACAACCAGCCTTTACCAACGAGTGCCCATGCTTGATAAGTAACATCTAACGCTGTGATTAAATCACCTTGCGGAGTGATAGCGTGGAGAATGCGGTTAGCATGACTCGGGTCGACTTGAGGATACTTTTGCATCTCTGAGTCTAGTTGAATATTGATAAAATCAATTTGATGTTGATGGTCGTGTTTCGACAATTTTTTCATTTCTGCGACGCACAAAGGGCAACAACCATCGTAAAACAATTTAAAACTCATGCTTTATCTCTAATTTAGATTACAAAGACCTTTACGGTCAGTGCGAAACCACTTCATCCAATGCAGGCTTCAACGTCTCGTACTTAAAGTTGAAACCTGCTTTGACTAAATTTTCTGGAATTGCATTTTGACCATAAACCAATAGGTCGGCCATTTCGCCCATAATAAGTCTTAATACAAACTCTGGTACGGGAAACAAGCAAGGTCGGTTCAGTGATTTTGCTAGGGTTTTGGCAAATTCCGCATTGGTAACGGGGTGAGGCGCAGTAAAATTAAAAGGCCCATTTAAAACAGGGTGCTCAATCAAAAACTGAATACCTGCGACCATATCGTCAATATGGATCCAAGGCATAAACTGTTCACCTGAGGCGATTTTGCCACCAAGCCCCAGCTTAAATGGTAAAAGCATTTTATCGAGTGCGCCGCCAGAGTGGCTCAGAACAATACCTGTGCGCAACAACGCTACGTTGGCGTGTTTGGCTTGTAATGCGATGTCTTCCCAACGCTGACATAAGGTATGCGAGAACTCTGGAAAGTGAGGGCTGTGCGTTTCGGTTATCAAGCCTTTCGGCTGACGACCATAAATGCCTACGGCACTGCCACTTATAAAACGAATAGGGTTATCGGCATTGCATTCTCTATTAATTTTGTTAACCAATTGCTCAGTCAATTGCCAACGAGATTGGCACAAAGTACGTTTTTGTTGTTGAGTCCATCGCTTGTTAACAATCGGCTCGCCGGCAAGGTTAAGAGCCACGTCGAAGTTCGCCATGTTTACTTGAGCCAAATTATCAATAATCGAAACTTCATCTTTCAGATTTTGCTTTGCTTTGGATACATCACGGGTCAGTACCGTAAACTCATATTCAGCACCACTTGCCAAACTACTTTCGATAAATGTTCGGCCAATTAGGCCGGTGCCACCCGTTACTAAAATTTTCATTATCTTTTCGTTAATCAATAAGGATTTAACTTGTTTATTAAGTGTAGTTCTTTTACGGTACTTAGCTCGAATTCGCTCACTCTTTTGAATGTAAAACCTCGGTAGATCCATTACACTGTTGTGGTTCAAGAGAAAGATTGAAAAAGGAAATCAATTTGGAACTCAACCAACCTAAACGCGCGACGCCTTATCTAGTTGCGTTTGCCTCAATCATAATCATTATTGCCGGTCTTAAAGTAGCAGCGCCTATTTTGGTTCAGCTACTGATGGCGCTATTTGTAGCAGTTATTTGCATGCCGTCTATTCGTTGGATGGAAGACCATAAAGTCCCTCGTTCAATGGCGGTTATCATAGTGTTGGCTGTGATATTAGCCTTTGTTTATGCCATTTTTGCCTTGGTAGGAGACTCGATTAACGCATTTAATGCCAATAAAGAGTTTTATATAGAGCAGCTAGACGGACGGATTAAGTCAATATTTGCGTGGTTGTCAGAACAAGGTATACCAGTTGAAGCCGTCAACATCGGTGCCGCCTTCGAAAATATCGATATTATGTCGATGATAACGCTCGTATTGGGTGGGGTGGGCAACATATTTAGTGACTTCTTTATCATCTTTTTAAGCGTTATCTTTATTTTGGCTGAAGCTACAAGCTTTCCAGCAAAATTCGCCAATGCCTTTGCTGATGCCAAAGACAAGATGGTCCATGTAAATCACATACTGAGCAAAATTCGTCATTACTTAGCGATTAAAGCCGCCACAAGTTTGCTAACTGGCGTATTAGCGTCAATTTGTTTGGTCATTATTGGTGTTGATTATCCTTTTTTATGGGGCATGTTGGCCTTTTTACTTAATTTTATTCCTACATTGGGCTCGTTAATTGCGGCGGTACCGCCGGTGATTCTTTCGTTGATTCAGCTGGGGCCGATTGGTGTCGTTTGGACAGCGGCGAGTTATTTTGCGATTAACAACATTGTTGGTAACTATTTAGAACCCAAGCTAATGGGGCGGATGTTAGGTTTGTCTGCGTTTGTTGTGTTTTTATCTTTAATTGTCTGGGGTTATATCTTTGGTTCTGTTGGCATGTTTTTGTCAGTGCCATTAACTATGATGATAAAAATCGCCCTTGATACCAGTGAAAAAACACGTTGGTTAGGAATTTTGTTAGGTCCAGAGGACGACGCAAATGTAAAAGCGTTGGACGAACCAGAAACGTCTTTGGAAGAGACGGAAAATAAGTAGTTTTTCAAAGCTATACTGTTAAGGCCACTTGGCTGTTTTTATAAGTACAGAAATAAAGGGGATAGTTTGTGCTTACATTATTAGCGAAAATATTAGGAGCATTGAGCTCTGACACTCGACCACTGCAACTCTCGTTGGCGTTTGGGTTTGCGTTTTTAATTGGGTTTAATGGCTTCTTGTCCTTGGTTGGTCTTGCCGTTATTGCTCTGTTGTTTATTGTACGAGTTAACCTATCTATTTTTCTCGCTATGTCTGCGGTGTTTGGCGTGCTGTCTTTGCTGTTATCGCCACTAACTGCTGGCTTAGGTAAGTCACTATTAACTGAACCTACATGGGCAGAGATGTGGACCTCTTTATACAACACCTACTGGTTCAGAGTGTTTGAGCTTAACAATACCTTAGAGTTAGGAGCTGCGGTATTTTCTTTATTTGCTTTTGTGCCTGTCGTTGTTGTTGCCCATTGGCTTGTCCTCAAATATAGAAAAGTATTTATGGACTGGGTGAGTAGGTTTAAGGTCGTACAGACGCTTAAAGCATCGAAGTTTTACCGTATTTATGAAGCTGTTCACGGTTAAGGTGAGGGACGCACAATGACAGATAAAGTAACTGAAACAACCAATGATAAAGCGGCACAAAAACAATCGTCCAAGCCAAAAAACCAGGGCATGATTCGTCCAGTGGGTACGGGTGCACTGTTTGCGTTGACTGGAAGTGTATTTGCCGCCGGCTATTTTGCTGCAGAGCCAATCACAAAAAGCATAATCACCTCTGTGATGGAAAATACCATTGGTGCTGAGACCAACATTGATTCGGTAGATTTGAGTTTAAGTCCGTTTGGTATCGCAGTGAATGGCCTTCAACAAACGGAT
This sequence comes from Psychrosphaera ytuae, assembly GCF_017638545.1. Taxonomy (NCBI): domain Bacteria; kingdom Pseudomonadati; phylum Pseudomonadota; class Gammaproteobacteria; order Alteromonadales; family Pseudoalteromonadaceae; genus Psychrosphaera; species Psychrosphaera ytuae. Next base: position 813,124 of record NZ_CP072110.1, on the reverse strand, counting down.
CCTGAAGACCTTAATCGCAACTTATTTGAGTTTAAAACTGCTTCAGCCAAGGTCAACCCGTTTGAGTTAATATTGGGTAATACCGTAATTGATGATTTAACCGTTGATGGGTTGCAGTTTTATACAGCTCGTAGTCAAGCTGGAGAAGCGGTTGAGCAAACGGCTCAAGGCTCAATCAAAGAAAGCGCCAGTGAGTTTGCTGGTGGATTAGAAGTTCCAAGTGCCAAAGACGTGATTGCTAATGCAGACTTATTGACTGAGCAAAAAGGTCGTCAGCTTAAACAAGTGTGGCAAACTGAAAACAAAGCACTCAAATCAAAAGTAGAGGCTTTGCCGAGTAAATCGTCAGTAGACAAATACAAAGCGCAGTGGCAAGAAATTCAAGATACGAAAATACAATCCGCAGAAGACATCGCGGCGCTCAAAGCAAAAATTGATAAGTTAAAAGCAGACATCAAAAAGGACAGAGCTGCAGTAAAAGAACTCAGCGAACAATACAAGGTCAGCAAAACCAACGTAGATGTTGCTTATAAAGAGCTTAAGGCGGCGCCTGGCCAAGATTGGCAAAACATTAAAGCTAAATATCCAATCGACGACCCAAATGCTGTGGCCATCTCAAAATTGATTTTTGGTGATGAAATTACGGGCTATTTAGTTACTGCCCAACAAGCTTACGAAAAAGTAAAACCATATATCGATGCCAATAAAGAGGTTAAGGCTGAAGACAAACTCTCTGCAGAGTCACTTATTGAAGGCGAGTATATCGAGTTTCCATTGGATAACCCGTATCCGTCTTGGATAGTACAAAACCTTTTGGTTAATGTGTCTGCACCGTCTGGAGAGCAGTTTAAACTGACTGGGCGCGAAATTAACATAGAGCACTTTATTCGTAACAAAGACAGTCAATATCAAGTCGCTCTTGTTTCGAGTGATCCTAAAAAGCGCTTCGACTTAGAAGGCCGATACGCGGTTGATCAAGCCAAAAACTTTTCTACCCAAGGTAATTACGGTATCGCTAATTTACCTGTGGTAAATAAGCAGCTTTCAGATAGTGACGATATTCAATTGACAATGACGGACGCACTTGTCTTTGGTGAGGGCAACTACCAGTTTGATAGCAATATTATCAGCACTAATGACATTCGCTTTGAAGGCGTTAAATTAACCGGTAATGCAACGACTGAACTGGCGAAAATTGCTCTGAATACGTTAACTCAGGTTAATAAGTTCGGTTTAAATGTAGGTATTACAGGTCAGCCTGACTCGCCGGATATTAAGATAAAGTCGGATTTAGACAATCAGCTTAATAATGCCTTTAAGTCTCAAGTTAAAGCAAAATGGAATGAGTTTGAGGGCGATGCCAAACAGCAACTACAGGCCAAATTGCAATCCGAGCTTAACCTAAACTCTGATGACTTAGCTAAGTTTGAACAATACAAAGAACGCTTGGGTAACCTTGAGCAAGAGTTCGAGAAGTTCAAAGAAGGCCAATTAGACGGTCTTATTGAGCAAAAGAAAAAAGAACTCGAAGACAAACTCAAGAACAAAGCGAAGGACAAACTCAAAGACAAGTTGAAAGACAAGTTAGGCGATTTTGACTTTGGTCTTTAACACAAGTTGAAGTTGAGAGATTAAAAACAAAAAAAGACGCTGAATAAGCGTCTTTTTTGTAAGCCTGAGGTTTTAGCTCAAACGACGGCGACCCAAAATGAATGCCATACCCGCTAGCATTAATGCCCAAGCCGTAGGTTCAGGCACCTCTGTTGGATCGGTTGGGTTTGTCGGCCCAGTTGGGTCAGTCGGGTCAGTTGGTGTACCTGTACCAGGCTCACGAAGAGACATGCTATAAGAACCCATATCAGTTAAAGTCATCACTGGTGCACCTTGAGTAAATGGTTCATTCAGCGCCATTGACAAATAGAAGTCATCATTCATAGCGTTTGTGTCCAAATATGAAGTCGAGTGTTGAACAAATAGACTACCAAAGTCTAACGACTCGACAGTAAGGCCAAAAGACTGTGGGGAATCACCACTTGCAGGAGCAGAGTTTGAGAAAAAATATGCATCAGACTGATCTGTTCCTGTTGGATCTTGCTGAACAAGCGTAAAATCATAAAAAGATAATGATGCTGTAGGGCAAGTTGTTGCGCCAGAACAGTTGGTGCCATTTAGCCAGTCACTTAACTTAAAGCTAAAAAATGGATTGTCTTTGTCATCATCAAACCAAAAAGACGCTTCGTAATCAAAATTAAGCACTGGAGAGCTAACAAAGCTATCTACAGTAGGGGTTAAATCTGTCAAAGGTGTGTTGAAACTGAAAGTGCCAGCACCATTATATTGACCAGAATATGGGCCTTGTGAGCTAATAGCCAAAATAGAACCACTGTAAGAGATATCAAATATGTTGATGAAGTCTGCTTTCGCTACAGCAGGAACAACTAATGCCGATGCCAACAATGAAGATAGGATAAGTTTTTTCACTATTAACCCCTTAAACCACTAACAGTGTAAATTTGTTTACTTTTTTAAATCCAAAAGGGCTAAAAATATAAAAATTTATGCCTTTTTATAATTATTGGCGATTTTGCTGGAAAATCCAGCAATTAGCAAGCTGTTTTAAACTCAACAATTGTTTTAATTCAGTTGTTTATTGGCTACACTCATTAACATATTGAAGGAAGTCCGACCAGTTGAGGCAAAAATGACAATCGACCAACTATTTGAAGCGTTTAACCAACCAGCCGATGTATATAAGTTAACAATCCCAGATCACTGGTCACAAGGGCGTACAGTATTTGGCGGTATTTCCGCAGCACTTGCTTACCAAGCATCAGCAAACCTAATCTCAGACGGTAGGGAGTTACGCGCGTTTCACTGTAACTTTGTTGGCCCTCTTAACGTTGAGCAAGAAATTGAAGTCAGTGCTGAAGTGTTGCGCACTGGTAAAAGCGTGACCCAAATTCTTGCCAAAGTAACACAAGCGGGACAAGTTGGGGTGATGGTGCAGTTGTGCTTTGGTGTCGCTCGAGAGTCTAAACTCGATTTTAAAGATCATCCTAGCCACAACATGCCACTGCCCAAAAAGCCGAAGTTTATTCCACAAATTCCTAAAATAGTGCCTAAGTTTATTCGTCATTTTGATTTGGCGATGGAAGTTGGTTCATTTGGTGTTGGTTCGACGCGTGATCCTGAAATGCACGGTTGGTGTCGTTTTAGTAAAGCCCCTAAAGAAATCAGTATGGCGCACTTGATTGCGATGATGGACTGTTGGCCACCGAGTATGTTCCAAATGATGAAAATCCCGGCGCCAGCGAGCACTATGAGTTGGGATATCGAATTTATTCACCCGGTAAGTAAGATCAATCCAGAAGATTGGCTAGCTATGGTTGTTAAAGCCAGTCACGTAAATCAAGGTTATGGTCACGAAGAGGCAAAATTCTGGGATACCAACGGCAATTTAATTGCTTTGTCTCGACAAGTCGTAACCGTGTTTGCGTAATATATTTCGCACATTTTAACTATTTAGTCGGCTGTTAATTTTTTGATAAACAATGAGTCTTTGTTGGTTTTTATTCGTATAATTGACAAATCACACTGAAAAACAACCGTGTAGGTCAGTTGCAAATACAGAGGATACCAAAGTGGAACTAGCTAATTTACGTCGTGAATATTGCCAAGGTAAGTTGACCGAGCAAGATGTAGATGACAATCCAATCGTGCAATTTGAGGCGTGGTTACAACAAGTCATCGACGCTAAATTACCGGATCCAACTGCTATGGTTGTTGCGACAGTGGATGAATCTGGGCAGCCTTCACAACGAATAGTGTTGCTTAAACACTGCGACCAAAACGGATTTGTATTTTTTACCAATCTAGGTAGCCGTAAAGCGCAAGAGCTCAAAGCCAATCCAAAGATTTCATTACATTTTCCTTGGCATATTTTAGAGCGACAAGTCATTGTTTATGGTGAAGTCGAGCCACTGAGTCAAAAAGAAAATATGAGTTACTTTTTATCTCGTCCAAAAGAGAGCCAGCTAGCGGCATACGCCTCACATCAAAGTCATCCAATTAGTTCGCGCGATTTGTTGATGCAAGGGTTCGAACGAATGAAACAAAAGTTTAAAGACGGTGCGATTCCGGCGCCTGACTTTTGGGGTGGGTTTAGGGTAAAACCGAGCAAAATTGAGTTTTGGCAGGGTGGTGAACATAGATTACACGACCGTATTTTGTATGAATTAGTTGGTGAAACTTGGTCTAAAAAGCGCCTCGCTCCCTAACGAGTCGCGTTGTTATGAATTGGTTTGATAGCCATTGTCATTTGGATTTTGATGCGTTTGATGATGACAGGGAAGCGGTCATCAAAAGCGCATTAGACAAAGGTGTGTCTCATATTTTTGTGCCGGGTGTCAGTCGAGATAACTGGCAGAAAATAGAAAATTTAGTCCAAGTTCATCCTATGCTTTGCGCAGGTGTTGGCATCCATCCATATTTTTTAGACACATACCAACAGCAAGATCTCGATTTGCTTTACAACTATGCTCAAAAAGGTTGGGTTAAAGCTATAGGGGAGTGCGGTATCGACGGGTTTTTAGCAGCCACAACACGGTTTTCAGTAGAGCAACAACAATCAATTTTTGAAGCCCAAATAGACATTGCGAATCAAACCAATAAACCTCTCATCGTGCATCACCGCAAGTCTCATCATTTAATCCTTCAATCTTTTAAACGTTGTAACCCTAAAAATGGCGGTATTATCCATGCATTCAGTGGTTCTTTGACCGATGCACAGCATTACATTGCCTTGGGTTTTAAACTCGGTTGTGGCGGCACCATTACCTATGAACGCGCCGCTAAGACCCGAAACGTTTTTAATCAGTTAGATTTGCAACATATCGTGTTAGAAACGGACTCACCTGACATGCCATTAGCGGGATTTCAGGGACAAGTAAACAAACCAGAGCGAGTTGAATTGGTGGGGCGTTGTTTAGCTGATGTAAAGGGATTAGATGTTGCAGTTGTTGCGGAGCAGACAAGCACAAACGCCAAAACGCTGCTTAGTGTAAGTTAGAAAATCAGTTAATCTTTTACCACGTAGGCATTTGCAGAGAAGGGTTTTAAGCCGTTAGTAAACAAGTAACCGATAAAACCGGCTAGTAACGCGATCAAAATAACTTGTTTGGTCAAAGAGTGAATGTAACTTAAACCGGATTTTTGAAGATTTTTAGTAAGTACTGTCACTCGAACAAACCCCAGTAAAGTGCCATCCTCTGCGGTTATTTCTGATACATAAGGGGTTGGAAAAAACGCATCGAGCGATTCATTATCTGGTGAATCAGTCTCAATAGCAGACGGCATCAAACCCATAAACCGACTTATTGCCGGTAAAGCATTTTGGCTTTTTGATAAAACTGTGCCCGTTTTGTCATAGATCAGCATTTCATAAATGTAGTCCGATTTAAGTGCTGATTCGGTTAGGTGATCAAGTGAAGCCTGATCTTTATTGGCAATATAAAACGACGCACTGTGACTGGTTTGTTTAAGGATGTTTTTGGCGAGTACAATGGCGTTTTCTATCAACACCGCTTCGCCTTTTTGTTTGATATCTGACCATAGAGTTAAAGTCACCACAACGAGCGCAACTGCAGCTAAAAGCTGAAGGATTTTTTTGCTAAAAGACGAGGTCTTTATGTAGGTAACTTTGGTGGCCATGTTTTCCTTAGTCTGGCTGTCAGTTTTTCCCAATCCAAACAAAAGTGTAGGTCAGGATAAATTTACTTTAAATAGTGCGCATTAATTGCTGAAAAAGCAATGAAGTTTGTTATATTCCTCCATTCGCTTTACAAACTAACACATAATTTCTCTACATTATAAACCACGGTGACAACGGGCAATGACTTCAACAAATCTACAACAATGGACTCTTGATTTATTATCAAATAAAGCCGAAGAGGCGCCATCCAATGCAATGAGTAATGAGTACGTCACCTTATTCGGCACATGGAGTCAGGAAGAGCTCGATAGTTTTATTAATACTGCAGAGTTTGTCGGACCTAAGCTTATTTTAAAATGTATTCAGCCAACAACTGGCTTAGCACCAGCGGTAAGGTTTTTTAATGTCACCAACGGTGAATCGCTAAAAAAGCAGTTCGATGGTGATCAACGAGTTGTTAACGTATGTGGTTCACTTCCTACACTCGCTGAGCCTGGTTTACTGGTAATGGACATGGACAGTACCGCTATTCAAATTGAGTGTATTGATGAAATAGCCAAACTTGCAGGAGTCGGAGAACAAGTTGCAGAGGTTACCGCCAAAGCGATGCGTGGTGAGCTAGACTTTGCGGAAAGCTTACATGCTCGAGTTGCGACCCTAAAAGGAGCTTCGACTAGTATTATCGAACAAGTCGCAAATGTTTTGCCTTTAATGCCAGGGCTTGAGGCTTTGGTATCTGAGTTACAAAAACACAATTGGAAAATTGCCATTGTTTCGGGCGGTTTTACTGCTATGACTGAAGCGCTCAAGAACCAATTGGGTTTAGATCGCACTATTGCTAACAATCTTGATATGGATAATGGACGATTAACCGGAACTGTATCGGGAGCTGTGGTTGATGCTCAAGCTAAAGCTGATGCAGTTGTATCTTTGGCGGCAGAGTTTGGTATTCCAATGACACAGACTATTGCCATGGGTGATGGCGCAAATGATTTGTTGATGATGGCAAAAGCGCAATTAGGTGTTGCCTTCCACGCGAAACCAGTAGTGCGCGAACAAGCTGATATTAGCGTGAGGGAAGGTGGTTTAGATCAACTGTTGTACTTTGTCAGATAGAATATTCAAAGTTAAATGGTTATAAACAAGTTGCTGGTGTATCGTCGGTAGTTTGGTAAAATGCCGAAAAATCAGTACTACTCTAAAGATAAAATTAATCAGGATTAAACATGCTACGTATTTACAATACATTATCCCGCAAAAAAGAAACCTTTAAGCCAATCGAAGAAGGCAAGGTGGGCATGTATGTATGTGGTATCACGGTCTATGACTTGTTACACATGGGACACGGCCGTACATACGTTGCATTTGACGTAATGCAGCGTTATTTCCGTCATACTGGTTATGACGTCACGTTTGTTCGTAATATTACTGATGTTGACGACAAAATCATTCAACGTGCAATTGAAAACAATGAAACGTGTGATCAACTTACCGATCGCACTATCGCGATGATGCACGAAGACTTCGAGTCATTAAAAATGTTACCAGCGGATATCGAGCCGCGCGTAACAACCCATATGCCAGAAATTATCGACGTAATCGAGCGTTTGATCAGTAAAGGCCATGCCTATGTTGCGGATAACGGAGATGTTCTGTTTGAAGTGTCTACTTTTGAAAACTACGGCGCGTTAGGCAAACAAGACCTAACTCAATTAGTTGCGGGTGCCCGCGTCGACGTTGAAGAGACAAAACGCGATCCACTGGACTTTGTATTGTGGAAGCTTGCTAAACCAGGTGAGCCAAGCTGGCAATCGCCATGGGGCGACGGCCGTCCAGGATGGCACATTGAATGTTCGGCGATGAACTCAAAACATTTGGGCACGCACTTTGACATTCACGGTGGTGGTTCAGACTTGACGTTTCCGCACCACGAAAACGAAATTGCTCAGTCATGCTGTGCATTTGACACGCCGTACGTTAATTACTGGATGCACACTGGTATGGTACAGGTTAATAACGAAAAGATGTCTAAATCTTTGGGCAACTTCTTTACCGTGCGTGAAGTTTTGAAGACTTACGATGCGGAGACAGTTCGTTATTTCTTATTGTCGGGGCATTACCGCAGTCAGTTAAACTATTCGGATGACAACCTAAAACAAGCTAAGTCGAGCTTAGAGCGTATGTACTCTGCGCTTCGCGATGTTGAGCCAAACTTATCAGTGGATTTATCGACGCTGCCACAATCAGCGGACTTTTATGCTGCAATGGACGATGACTTTAATACACCAGAAGCTCTGGCGGTATTATTCGATTTAGTGAAACAATTGAATATCGCAAAATCTGATTCTGCAGAGCAAGCCGCAGACTTAGCAGGTGCGATTGTATTGTTTGGCGAAGTTTTGGGAATTTTACAAAGCGCGCCTGAAGCATTTTTACAGGGTGATCAAGACAACGACGAAGTTGCTAAAATCGAAGCATTAATCGTGCAACGTAACGACGCCCGTGCAAACAAAGATTGGGCCGCAGCTGACCAATCTCGTGATGCTTTAACGGCATTAGGTGTTGTGTTAGAAGACGGTGCGAATGGCACGACGTGGCGTAAAGTGTAGGACCTTTTAGTTTTTGCACACGAAAAGAAAAGCCGACGGATGTCGGCTTTTTTTTGTGCTTATGTCTTTGCAGACGATTTATGAATTAGTGTCTAAATACTGGTGCGTAACCTGAGCTCCAGAACATAGCGAATGCCGTCATAATACAAACCAGTAGAATAAGACCACAAGTCACTACCGAGCTTGCATAGATAAATCCACGCTCTTCAGGAATATGCATGAGAATTGGAACGCCAGCATAGAGTAAATAAACAGAGTAGGTCAGTGCCGCAAGTCCAACACACATTACAAACCAAACTTCAGGGTATAAAGCAGCAAAACCAGCCATGTACAGCGGCGTTGCGGTATACGCAGCGAGTTCAAGGGTTTGGGTATAAGTTGGCTCAGCGCCAAACGTGTGTGCCATCCAGTGGGCTAAATAACCCAGCATAAATACACCGCCAATTAAGGCAACATAGGTACCCGAAAAAACAATTAATGCTGCGTCAGAGGTCATACGCAGGGGTTCACCCGCGCCTATACTCCAACCCAGTTCTGTTGCAGAAAAATATCCACATATTGCCGGGATCAGTGCAATGATCATGATGTGGGACATTGAGTATTTGAAGCTTTCATGACGGTTGTCAATGGTATGCCATTCTTCAACCGGATGCGCGTACAGACCCCATAGGTGGTTTAGTATCATAATTATGTTCCTTACTGTCTAGTGACCGCTTAATTGCGCAAAAGTTACACAACCTTGAATAAGTTATGATCAAAATTTAATCAGAGATCAAGAATAGAATTGCTTAAAAATTAACCCATTTAGATTATAAGGTTATATAAAAATTAATTAACCATAGAGTAAAAATTCTAAAAATATCAGTAACTTCAACAAAACCAAACACCTACCAATATCTTGTTAGTTTTGACGTCATAGCTAAGATATGGAAATTTTTTGTACAAATATTAATCATTTGAGTGGTGTCTGCGGAATCTTAGGATAAAAACCGTTCGACACGTTCAAAGTAAATAAGAACAAATCGCAACAAGGGTTGTTAAACAGGCAACAGAAATATGCTAATCTTGCGCATTGTTTTTATTCCTAATGACCAAAGTCAATTTACTCAATACCATGACAGTGCAGTTTCAATCTTTACTTGAGCCAATTAATCAATTTTTACAATGTGAAACCCCAGATGATTGGGTCACCGCAGCAGTAGATGAGAAAAACCTAGAAGTGTTACTCATTGACCATATGATTTGTGAGTTAAAAGCGGCTCAAACGGCAATGTGGTTGATCCGTAAATATGCCGTGGATAAAGAGAGTGGCGAGCAACTTTTGGCTTGGTTAAAACCATACGAAGATTTTATTTACCGCCGAGAGGGCAGTTTGGCTGACCTTGGTAAATTGAAAGGCTTGAACAAGAAGCTGCAAGTAAAATCGGGCAGTCGTTATGGCCAAGACTTAGTCGATAAAATGGTATTGCTGATAAAAGAAGAGCTTCATCACTTTTACCAAGTTTTAGAAATTATGGAAGAAAAAGGCGTTGAGTATCGCAACATAACATCGAGTCGTTATGCTAAAGGAATGATGCGTCATGTGAAAACCCATGAGCCAGAAACACTTATCGACAAGCTGATTTGTGGCGCTTATATTGAAGCGCGTTCTTGCGAACGTTTTGCCAAACTTGCCCCTCATGTTGATCAGCGTTTGGGTGACTTTTATGTTTCTCTATTGCGCTCTGAGGCTCGTCACTTTGAGGACTATTTGACGCTTGCGGGTAATATCGCAGGCACTGACATCAGTGAGCGGGTCAGGTATTTTGGCGAAGTTGAAGCTGCCCTAATCACCGAGCAAGATAACGACTTTAAATTTCACAGTGGTGTACCAATTACTTAGTATTAGGTACAAGTCGCTGAATTTAATAAATTAATTGCAAATTGCGTCTTTTTTCTGTGCAGCAAATGGCGTATGATTGCGCGTCTTTTTTTTGAGCGCCTTATCCGGTTACCTAAAATCGTTAATAATAAAAACAATAGCTTACGAATATGAACTTTGCACAGAAAGCCAAACATTACACTCAAGAAATGGAATACTTGGGGATCTCAAAGGACATCGCCGCTCCGTTGCTCTATCGGATTTTGTGGGCGTTACATGTAGAAGAAATCCCGCCGTTGTTTGCGGCTCGTAATCGAGTTTTTGGTATTTTAAGTTTTTATTATTTGAGTTTGTTGACCACGGCTTATGCGGCAATTTCGATGGTTGTGGGTTTTAAGGCACTAGATTATTGGAATATTTACCTTTTGGTTGGCTTGTTGTCGGTACTCTTAGCTTTTTTAAAGTCTATTCGTTACGAACAAGAAGCTGACGCACTAGAACTGCCCGATTGGGACGTATATTTGTCAAATCGGACAGAGCAACAATAAAGCTTATAACGCTAAAAAATATCATTCACCGCGATACCCAATCCAAACTTTTGTTGTTTGTGATTGTAGTCAATTAAGCTCTCACCATAGCCAGTAAAATATTGAGCAAATCCGACTAATCGTGACGAGCCCGGAAAAGGGAAGGTGTAGTTTAGTTCCAATGCGCCTTTACCTGTAGCAAAGTTCTGGCGGATCAGTGCTGATAACTTGTGCTGGTCGTTAAACGCATAGGCTGCCAAAATTTCATAATGGCCCAAGTAATCATCAATATCTGGGTTGTCATCTCCCTTGGGATCTAGAGGGTACTCTTTTGGTTCTTCTTCAAAGCGATACCAAGGTTTGAATGCAAAGGCGTAATCATTCTTTTCGTAAATCACCGAAAATAACAGGCGGTTCCAGCTTCTAGAAAGCTCTTGTGATTGGCCGTTTGATTGATGTTCTAAATGCACGGCAAACGCCATGTTTCCGTCGAATGGGTTAAACGGCAGTGGCGCAATATAGAATATCTCGGGGGTGTAGTTGGTTTCTCGGAATGGTTTTGAGATTTCATCTGCGTACAATTGCCACCAAGCTTGAATTGTCATCGCAAAATACAATCCATCGCCAGGAATGAACAACGAGCTACTTCTCAATGGTACCTTGATACTCACTTGATACTTAGCTTCTACGTCTTTCATTTGTTCGGCACGTTCTGGTTCAAACATGTAAACGTCCCGGTTAAAGCTATCAGTGATAGTTATCGGCAGGATGTAACTTTGTTTGTGTGGCGTGATAACAAACGGGTTTAGCTCAGTGGTTCTTTCATTCAATATTCTTTTGGCAAGTCGCCCTGGGACGATACCACGGCTGAGAATACGTGTTTCACAGTATCGATAGATTAACTTGTCTTCACCCGTTACAAACCCAGTTTCTTTTAGGGTTGCAACACAAGACTTAATCTTTTGCTCCAGAGCGAGTTGCTCGGGTGTTTTGATTTCTTCAAGTGGTTGGTCTAAATCATCCTCTAAAGCATGAGCTGTGGGAATTAGGCTTAGAGAAAGGAATAATAAGGTGGCTAAATATTTAACATTAAAATACGACATTCGTCTCTCTTTTATACTAGAGCTTCCAAACAATTGGAAAAATCAATTAGTTAGAAATAATTAAGATGAACCCCATTGTAGTGAGTTATGAAAAACTTGCACAGTGACTGTGAAAAATTTTTAAATCACAAGCCTTAAAATGTTATTTAAATCATCATCGAGTGACCACCAAGTTGAAAAGGTTGTGGTTTAAACTGTTAATAATCAATGATTTTTTGATTTTTTTCTGACTATTTTTAGGTTTTGGCACAAGCTTAGCAACAGACTAAAGGACTAAACTTAAAACGGAGGTCTCTATGTTAGGCTGGATAGTAACATTTTTATTGATTGCAATTGTTGCCGGTGTTTTAGGTTTTGGTGGTATCGCCGGTGCTGCGACGGGAATAGCGAAGTTTTTATTCTTTTTGTTTTTAATTGGATTAATTGTCTCAGTTGTTATTGGCATGACAAGGGGTCGCAAGCCGAACGTGTAAGGCAAGCGCTCTATTTCAACAGATTAAACAATCAAACAACAACTTTTTGGATTTTAGGAGAAACAAATGAAAACATTTAAGCTACTATTAATGACGTTACCATTGGTATTTTCTGCTTCGTTTTTAACAGCATGTGGTGATGGAGAGGCTGAAGAAGCGGGTGAGAAAGTGGACGAAGTATTGACTGATGCAGGTAATGCAGTAGAAGACGCCTGTGAAGAAGTGAAAGAAAAAGCAGATGCAAAAGACACAGATTGTTAATCTTGTCTCTTTGTTAGTGTGACCAAATCCTCTGGCATCCTACCGAGGTATTAAGAGAATCGTTTAATCCAATAACGATGTGAATGCGCTGTATGGATTAAACGATTTTTTTATTGTCTGAAGCCTTTTATATCACTAAATAACCATTTGTAGCGTTGCCACTGTCCAACGTACTTTTCGGAAATACCTTCTCTGACTTGCTGTGCGCTGGCCGTAGAATATATAGGTGCAGAATAGATTGCTGTTGAAGTACTTTTTTTTGCTGAATTTATGCGATTTTTTAACCCTAAAAAAGCATAAACATTGGTTAATTCAGCTTCTGTATTGGCAACGAACTGTTCGTATTCAACTTCTATAATTCTTTGTGGAAAATGAGCTTTGAGCCATTCAACTTGTTGATGGTAGCAATCTATGTATGACTGAATATTTTGTAAGTCGTAGGAATAAAAAAAGCGACTATCCTGTGGGTTAAATAAGTATTTGTAATTGCCCCAAGCTAAATCACGGTCGTTTTTCTTAACGGCTATGATTTTGGCTTTTGGGAACAACGCCAAAATCAGCGGTGTATACCAAATGTTGAGGTGCATTTTATCAATGGTATAGGTTATGCGCTTATTCTCTTCGGTTAGAGAGTGCTGCGCATGAGCGCAAAGTTCCAGTCCTTCTAAACGTGCGGACGTTAAGTCCTGGTAGTTGACCAAAATGCTTTGTAACCGTCGAACTAACTCAGGTGATGGCTGGTCAAAATACTCCTTATCTATTGCCTTCTGTGACTTGAGTATTGGCGAGATTAAACGTTCTATGTCGTCACGCTCACCCAAAGAAACAATCTGCTGATGTTGGGTTAGTTTTGAATCTAGTAGCGTAGAGCCACTTCTCGGCAGACCTACTATAAACAACTCAGATGGTTTACTTGCGTCGTTGTCGATAATCAGCGACGTACTTTCTGTTATTACTCTGGCGAGTTCTCGAATGACCTCGATGTATTTACAATGAGCCTGTAAAGAGAATGCTTTGTTGGAGGATTCTAACACCTCTTGATACATGGCGTTCGCTTTGTGAAGAACATTACCAGCTTGTGCATAGTCCTGCTGTTTTTCTAACTCGTGAAATAAAGCATTAGCGCAGTACAAAGCGTCATTGTCTTGTTCGCCCAATGGCGAGATAAGTTGGGGTTCAAGAAACGTTTGTAATTGCGCGACTCGCTTTTGCTCTCCAGTAGGGTTGAGTCGTGATAAGGCTGCATGAGCTTTTCCTAACCTAGGCTCACAACTCAGAGCTTTTCGGTAGTATTTAATTGCATCTGAGATCGTACCTTGATACGCACAACTCGCTGCGACATTGCAATAAAGATTAGCTTGTTGCTCTGAGGTTAAATTCAAAAAGGTCGGTGTTTTAACTGAGCGTTCAAAAATTGGCAGGGCAAGTGCGTGCCATTCAAAGCGAGTTAAAGTAACCGCGATTTTTTCTAAATCGAGGCATTCCAACTGCGCTGTATTGTTGGAATGGGGTAAAAAAACACTTTGTTTAAATAACGCCAAGGCATCTTTGGCTTGGCCAGTTATTCCAAAACATTGCATTAGGCGCGCAACAATGGAGCCAACTAGCGCCTCGTCTGGTTTACACAAGCTGAGGGCTTTTTGTAGGATGGGTATGGCTTTGTGAAATTGTTGAGCCTGCATTGGTATTTGGGCTATGTAAAAATAACCGATAGGCTTATTTGGGCTCTGCTGGATCAACGAAAGGGCCCAATAATGAGCCCCTTTTAAGTCCTGTTGTTGGAGCGCAGCTCGACACTGCGCGCTTAAGTGTTCAATGTCCACTAAAGTCTCATTTCCTTTGCCTTTGCTTTTTCCTTTTTATTTAAAGGACCGTGCTACGAGTTTACATGTCAAATTCGTAGTTAACTCTGACCCCTATGGTTCTTGGCTTGGTTACATAATGACCATACACTCGGCCCAGCTCTGGTAAGTCTTTGTTTTGACTTTCGAACTTGGCTTGTCCTGCCCATGATTTATCACGACGAGTTGACGTATACGAATACTTGTTGAACATGTTATCAACGTAAGCGGTCACAGACCAGCTATCTAACATCAAGGTCGCTGAGAGGTTACTTAGCGCATAACCTGGTAATGTTTCACCGTCTGCACGCAGGCCTACTTTAGTGATCACTTCATCCTGCGCCGTTAATCCATAATTAATCGATAATGGCAGATCGTCCATCACATCAGTTTGATAAGTAACACCTAATGAGAACTGTTGCTGTGGTGCGCCAGGTAGGCGATCGCCACCTTTACCATCATAAAAGTCTTGAAGGGCAGTGCCAGCGTCATCTTTAACGCCAAACAAGAAAGGCGCATCTTCGGTAAGTTCGGCCTTTGCGTATGAATAACTGGCAAAAAGTGTCCAGTCTTGAATCAAGGTCGTACGACCTGACAATTCGATACCTGTGGAATTTGCTTTACCAGCATTAAGGGTGATCAATTCTGCACCATTAACCGATGCGGCACCAATTTGTGCATCATCCCAATCAACGCTAAACAAGGCAGCATTGAGGTGTAACTTGTTTTTCATCCAGCTACTTTTAATGCCCAGTTCGGTGTTTGTTGTGGTATCCGGCTTATAATCAATCTCGTTTGGCAATGCGCACACTTGTGTCGTCAATGGATTGGTACAAGCGACAAGACCATTACCACCACCAAGTCTAAATCCTTCGCTAATAGTAAAGTAGGTCAAGACCTGTTTGTTGGCTTGGTAACTAAGGTTAAATTTAAACAGGCTACCGCTGTCCGATGCACTGACCTCTTCGTAATTAAGTTCATCTGTACTCGCGATTTCACCATCGTAAAACGGTGCGGTTGCCGCTGACCAAGTTGCTACGTCGTATTCGTAAAAACGGGCACCGAGGACCATGCTTAATGAATCAGTAAACTGATAACCTAGCTCACCAAAAATGGCCGACTCTTCGTCTTCGGCCCAACCCTTAGCAATGTACTCTAGGTCGTACTCAATGTTGACGTACTCACCATCAAACCAGTCTCGAGTCGCACCTGGCGTGTACTCACGGTCGTCATTTTGAGATTCAACTTTGTTGTAGTACAAGCCAACAATCCAATTAAAATCAGAATCAGCGTTTGATACTAATCTTAACTCCTGACTGATGGTTTCTGAACTGCCAGAGTCGCCCGTGTATGCCGGGTAATCGGCATAACCAGACCAAATGTCCTGCATTAACAAGTCGGTCTGGTCACGTTGGCCAGCTTGTTCGTATTCAGCATAACCTGTTGCTGAAACTAAATCGGCAAACCCTAAATCCAACTCCATTTCTAAGCTAAGTAATTTGTCGGTTTTTTCATTTGGCTCTTCATAACGGGACGCATTTTGGTATTGGCCAATGAGTCCAGAAATAGGGTTGTCTTGGCTTAGAGATTGATAATTATCAGTCGAGTTACCGCCATTTTTTTGATTTTGATAGAAGTAGTTAAGCGTCGCACTGAAAGTATCATTAGGCGCCCACTTTGCTGCTGCTCTAAACGTTAACACCTGTTCATCGTTGGCGTCACTTACCTGTCGTAAATTGGCTTGAACCGCACTCGGGTCGTCCCAGTTTGGGTCAGCCTGAGACACACCAGGTTCGCGAAGAATGTAGTTGTAATCAATAAATCCAGGGGTGTCATATCGGTTGATACTGACGCGCAAGGCAAGTTCATCGTCAATGATTGGCGTGTTAAATACTGCGCCGAGCTCATTACCTAGGCCACTGCTATGCGCTAGGCTAAACAGATCCGCTGACAGACTTGCACTGGTGTAATCTAATTCGGGGTCATTTAGGATATATCGAATAGCACCACCTAACGTACCTGCGCCGTATAATGTCCCCTGAGGGCCAATTAACACTTCTACGCGTTTAATATCAGTCAATCTAATGTCAGACTTTAAGGCAATTTCGCCGATATAAGTCGCAACGGTACCGCCATCGGCGATACGGTCTGAAGTATTGGTGTTTAAGCCACGAACGATAATTGCAGCGTCTTCTCGTCCACCTTGGTCAGAAATGGTTAAACCAGGAACCCAACGAGCCACGTCCTCTTGTGACAAAATGTTTTGAGTTTTCATGATATCGCCATCAAGAGCGGAGATATTCATTGGCACTTCTTGTGCTGTGCCTGTGCGTCGAGTTGCAGTGACCTCGATTGTTTCAATCTCTTTTTCGACTGCGGCTTGTGGTGCAGATGAAACTTCGGCAACACTACTCGCGCTGTGCATCGCTGCATAAATAGCAAAAGATAAAGCAGAAAACTTAAACAGGGCAGTGGACTGTGAATCCATGAAGGTGGCTCCTCGGTATTAAAAACGTGTAAATCGACGAAATTGTTAATTAAATTATTAAAATAGGTTGAATATTCATAAATGCCCAATATATCTAACAGCCTAAGCTATATTAAAAACAACCGTTGAATGGCGCTTATTTGTTCAAAATGACTGGGTGAATAAGTATTTATAAATTTTGCATATTTATATTGTTTTGTTGGTTCTTCGTCAAGTAAAAGGCGGTTGTATACAGGCTAATTTTTTTTATCGGTTGAATTAGTTTTATTAACAATTAAAGGAAAGGTTATGGCTAAAAATGTTGCGCTTCATCTAATCAAACGCCCATCGGGTGGTCCCATCAATCACGACATGTTCGAACGCAAAGAAAGCGAAACTCCGGCGTTGAAGGACAATGAATTTTTAGTCAAACAAACTCATATGTCATTAGACCCTGCAATGTTTGGCTGGATGACGGATGATCGCGAAAGTTATATTCCTCCTGTCGAGCTTGGTGACGTTATGCGTAGCTCTGGTGTTGGCGAAGTAGTCGAGAGCAACAACCCAAACTTTAAAGTTGGCGACCGTGTAATGGGGATGATGGGTTGGCAACAATATGCTATCAGCAATGGCCAAGGCTTAAACAAAATCGAAGCGCCAGTTAGCGATGAGCAAGTATTGTCGGTATTTGCATTACCTGGGCTGACTGCAACACAGGGCTTGTTAAAAGTAGGTCAGCCAAAGTCAGGTGAAACACTAATAGTGACTGGTGGTGCGGGCTCAGTGGGCTCAATTGTGGGTCAACTAGCCAAAGCAGAAGGCCTGCGCGTCATTGGTGTTGTCGGCTCCGATGAAAAAGCAGATTGGATAGTCAATGAGCTGGGATTTGATGCGGCGATAAATTACAAAACGGACGCCTTAGAGGCCAAACTGGACGAACTGGCACCAGATGGTATTGATGTTTATTTTGAAAATACAGGTGGTCCTATTCAGCATCACATTTTTAGCAGAATGAATGCCCATGGTCGCATCGTTGTCTGTGGTTTAATCGCTGATTATTCAAAAGCAGAGCCAGCGCCGGGCCCAAGTTGGTTAAACGTGATCAAAAAGCGTCTTCGCATTGAAGGTTTTACCATGCCAGACCACTTTGGTGAGATCCCTGAATTACTCCAGCTTCTTACGCCATATGTTATGTCGGGTAAAATCAAACACCGCGCACATGTCCTAGATGGTTTGGATTCGGCAGTCGAAGGTTTGAATATGTTTTTTACTGGAGAAAATAAAGGGAAGTTGATGGTTAAACTGTAATCATCGTTACTAATTTTAACTAACTTAGTTAATAACTCAGTAAAAAAGAAAAAGGTCAGTTTTAAAAACTGACCTTTTTTGTTGTTCTTAACAAATGTAATTAAGAGCGTATTACCAAATTCGAACGCGTTGTTCTGGTGGTAAGTACAATGCGTCACCTGGTTTAACATCAAACGCTTTGTACCAAGCATCGTGGTTACGCGGCGCAAGGGCACGGAACTGACCTGGTGCGTGAGTACCGGCACGTAACTGCTGAAGCATGCTTTGTTCGGTACGTTTTTCACGCCATACTTGTGCCCAAGCTAGGAAGAAGCGTTGATCGCCAGTTACACCGTCGATTACTGGTGCTTCTTTACCGTTTAGGCTTAGCTTGTATGCGTGGTAAGCCATTGCTAGACCACCTACGTCACCAATGTTTTCACCTAAGCTGTTACGACCGTTAACAAAGTTACCCGGTAGTGGCTCGTATTGGCTGTATTGATCTGCAAGCATGTCTGCTTTCGCTTCAAATGCTGCACGGTCTTGGTCTGTCCACCAGTTGCGCTGAACACCTTCTGCATCTGATTTAGAACCTTGGTCATCAAAGCCGTGGCCCATTTCGTGACCGATAACCGCACCGATAGCACCATAGTTAACCGCTGCATCTGCGTTTGGATCGAAGAATGGTGGTTGTAAAATCGCAGCAGGGAAGGCGATTTCGTTAAACGATGGGTTGTAGTAAGCGTTAACCGTTTGTGGCGTCATGCCCCAACGGTTGCGGTCCGTTTTCTTCATTTCGTTAGCGATGCTGTCTTCGCGGAAGAACTGACGAATATTGCGCAAGTTACCGACTAGGTCGTTTTCGGCGATTTCAAGGCCGTCAAATGTGATCCAGACATCTGGGTAACCGATCTTTGGCTTAAACGCTTTAAGTTTTGCTTGCGCTTCTTGTTTGGTCGCTTCGCCCATCCAGTCAAGGTTGTCAACGCGTTCGCTCAATGCTTTACGAAGGTTTTCAACAAGCTCTGCCATTTGAGTTTTAGAGCTTTCAGGGAAGTAACGGTCAACGTAGATTTTACCAATGGCAAAACCAAGAGACTGAGTACCTGACATAGCCGATACTGCACGCTTCCAGCGTGGACGAGGTTCTTGCTGACCGCTTAGTTTTTTACCAAAGAACTCAAAGTTAGCTGCATAAATCTCTTCAGAAAGGGCACCTGAGTTATTCGAAATTGCGTGGTAAGTTAAATAGTCTTTCCAAACGTTCAGCGGCTCGTTGTTGATGATTTCGATTGCATCTTTAACTGGCTGAGGTTGTGACACGTTCAAGTGTGGAACTTTGTAACCTGACTCAGCAATGAATACGTCCCAATCAAAGCCAGGGTATTCTTTATTTAAGTCTTCGCGCTCTAATTGGTTAAGGGTAAGATCACGGTTGCGGCGCTTTTCACGAGGCCATTGAATTTCTGCAATCTTGGTTTCTAACTCAAGAATGGCTTGTGCTTTTTGATCGGCATTTTCAACATTGGCAAAAGACAACATTTGCGCGATGTGCTTCACGTATGCGTCACGAATATCTTTAAAACGATCGCTTTCTTCCAAGTAGTAAGAACGGTCAGGTAAGCCTAAACCACCCACGCCTACAGTCATTTGGTATTCGTCAGGGTTTACACGGTTAGAACCCATATAGCCATAAATCGGTGCTGTTGTGCTGTCTAACCAAGCGCTACCAAATACTTTTGTTAGTGAAGTAACTGAATCAACCGCAGCAATTTTATCCAAAATTGGTTGAATAGGCTTGATGCCTTTTGCGTTTAGAGTTTCTGTGTCCATGTATGACGCATAAAAGTCAGCGACCATTTGCTCTTCAGCGTTAAGTTCTTTGGCCGTCGCTAAGCTATCAATGATTTCTTTAACTTGTTTTTCAGAGCGCTCGCGAAGACTATCAAAAGCACCGTAGCGCGTTTTGTCTGCTGGCATTTCAAAATTGTCGTACCAAGTACCTGACGCATACATAAAGAAGTCGTCGCCTGGTTTTACTTGTTCGTTACGCGCAGATAAATCAACACCAAAGCTACCAAGCTCAGCTTGACCCTTAACTTCAGCTTGTTGAGCAACTGGTTCTGCGTTTTGGGCAGTGGTCGATTTTTCACAGCCTGTAAGTGTGACAAGCGCACTTAGTACTGAGACCGCTAATAGTGACTTTTTCATACATTCCCTAATTTAGTTTATTGTTATTAATTGTTGGAATACGGAAGCGTTCGTCCTCGATAAAGACAACACGTCCATTTGGGTTACGATAACCTAGCAAATTCAGATTGGTACTGGAACCTGTCCAGCACAAAAATCGACGAATCAAATGAATTGTCTGGTTATTCGCACTTACATTAATTGAGCAATAACAAGGTTGATAGCTTGAACCCGCTGTCATATGTACGCTCTAGGAGAGTTGTTTGCTGTAATTTACTTACATAGGTTCTAGTTCATGATGATTTTTTGTTTATTAATTCATCGAAGTCTGGGCGAAAACTCGAAATTGTTGGTTTTTCTTGATAGGTTAGATTAATAACTCTACCTTGTTTTGTAATTTTATTTCACGTTTGGGTTGGTTCAATGCGATGTTTTGTTATTGATGACAAGCAACGTACAACAAATTGAACTATAAAGAATAATGCACACAAACGTGTCGCAACAAATCAAGTCGAGACGATTTAAAAAACAATAAAAGGGAGCAAAAATGGCTACGTTTTCTGATCCAGCGTTACAACAACGAATTCGTGATTTAGGTAACACCTTAGGTGAGACCATCGCAAACGAACTCGGTGAGGACTGGTTATCCCAAA
The DNA here is from genome assembly GCF_017638545.1 of Psychrosphaera ytuae. Classification (NCBI taxonomy): domain Bacteria; kingdom Pseudomonadati; phylum Pseudomonadota; class Gammaproteobacteria; order Alteromonadales; family Pseudoalteromonadaceae; genus Psychrosphaera; species Psychrosphaera ytuae. The sequence goes on along the minus strand of NZ_CP072110.1, from coordinate 792,142 downwards.
TTGAAGAAATTCGCCTAGCGGGACGCAGCTCGGCAGAAGGAGAGTCGAAGGCGACTCAAGCACTCCAGGACAAATTAGCGAGTCTCGACGAGTCCAGCTTGTTGATTGTCGCTCGAGCCTTTAGTCAATTTTTAAACTTAGCGAACATTGCAGAACAAGAATTTAATAGTTCGCATGTAATGACAGACGTGCTAACTGAGCTATCGACTAAGTTAAATGGCGAAAATATCGCTCCAGAACAAGTTAAAAAGGCGGTTGATAAACTCAATATTGACTTAGTACTTACCGCCCACCCAACGGAAGTTATCCGTCGAACCTTTATTCACAAATACAGTGAACTAACGGCTTGTTTGGCAAAACTTGACCACGGTCAGTTGTCTGAATTTGAGCGCGAGCAAGTTAGTCAACGCATTGCGGTATTGATAGCACAAGCTTGGCATACGGATGAAATCCGAGCTGCCCGTCCAACTCCTGTTGATGAGGCCAAGTGGGGCTTAGCGGTAATCGAAAAAAGCCTGTGGCACGCAGTCCCTAAATTTATGCGAGAGCTGGACCGCCAGCTAGACAAAAACTTTAATGTTTGTTTACCGATTGACTCAGTGCCTGTGCAAATTAATTCTTGGATGGGCGGTGACCGAGACGGTAATCCTTTTGTGACGGCAAAAGTCACTCAAGAAGTTCTCTGGTACGCAAGGCACAGAGCGGCAGAGTTATTCGCTCAAGATTTAGAAACACTTTGTGCCGAATTATCTATGTCGGCCTGTACCGATGAGTTGAAGGAATTAGTTGTAAAACAACAACTCAAGCAAAACAACAAAGACAACAAAGGTAATGCAAGCAAAGAATACGACTTAAAAGAGCGCGGTTTAAAAGAACCCTACCGGGCATTGCTTAATCCTTTGCGCAAGTCTCTACTAGAAAGCCAAGCAAGTTTGGCTGAGTGCTTAGCTGAATTAAACGAAGAAAACACGCACCTTTCATCGACAAACCTAGAAGATGGTGTATCACCAGAGCGTCAACCTATCTTGATCAGTCAAGAAAAGTTACTCGAGCCACTGTTAGTTTGTTACCGAAGTTTAGTTGCGTCAGGCATGGCGTCGATTGCCAATGATCGATTGCTCGATACCATTCGTCGAGCCTATTGTTTTGGTGTTCACTTATTAAAGCTAGATATACGTCAGGATTCTGAACGTCATGCAGATGCGATTGCAGAAGTGACTAAGTATCTTGATATTGGTGATTACAACGCTTGGTCTGAACAAGAAAAACAAGCGTTTTTGGTCAAGGAGTTACAATCAAAGCGTCCTTTATTTCCAAGCAAATGGCCATGCTCTGAAGAGGTACAGGAAGTACTAGATACCTGTAAAACAATCGCACAAAACGAAGCGCATGCGTTTGGTATTTATATTATTTCTATGGCGACTTATCCATCTGATGTGTTAGCAGTGAAGTTACTGTTAAGTGAAGCAGGTGTTGATTGGCCAATGCCGGTAGCACCGCTGTTTGAGACGCTCGATGACTTAAATGGTGCCGAAGCTACTATGGCCGCTTTATTTGATATTGATTGGTACAAACAGCAGTTATCTGCTGAAACCAGCTTTGCCAACACCGAGCTCGACGCGAATGCTAACAACAAAGCCAAGCAGTATGTCATGATTGGTTATTCAGACTCAGCAAAAGATGCAGGTGCATTAGCGGCTGGTTGGGCTCAATACGAAGCGCAAGAAAAGCTGATTGCCCTTAGCGAACGCAACAATATTGGTCTGACCCTGTTCCACGGCCGAGGCGGTACGATTGGCCGCGGTGGTTTACCGGCGTATGAAGCTATTCGCTCACAACCTCCGGGTTCGTTGACCGGTGGTTTTAGGATCACAGAGCAAGGTGAAACCATTCGCTACAAATTTGGTAATTCTCATTTAGCTAATCAAAGTCTGACTTTATACGCTAGTGCTATTTTAGAATCGATGTTGCTGCCGTCACCTAAACCAAAACAAAGCTGGCGTGATGCAATGACTGCTATGGCAGCAAAGGCCAGAGACAATTATCGAGGGTTTGTCCGTCACGATCCTAATTTTGTGCCTTACTTCCGAACCGCTACGCCAGAACAAGAGCTTGGTAAATTACCGCTAGGTAGTCGACCGGCTAAGCGCAAACCACAGGGCGGGGTTGAGAGTTTACGTGCTATACCTTGGATTTTTGCATGGGCACAAACCCGATTGGTATTGCCATCCTGGTTAGGTGTTATGCCAGCAGTACAAGACTATATCGACGAAACGAAAAACCCAGAAGGCCAATCACTAGGACTCGATACCATTAACGAAATGCTTGATGAGTGGCCGTTCTTTAAATCTCGATTGTTAATGCTCGACATGGTATTTAGCAAAGCGAACAGTGACATTAGCGCGGCATTTGATAAACGTTTGGTTCCTGATGATCTACTGCCAATTGGTGAGACTTTACGTGCTCAATTAAAGGACAGTATGAGTTTGTTGTTAACCTTATTGAAGCAAGAAGAGGTTATGGAAAGCGATCCTAAGGGTAAAGAGTCGATGCAAATAAGGTCCGCATATTTAGAACCATTACATTATTTGCAAATCGAGTTATTAAGCCGAATTAGAGCGAATGATGAGGAATTACCGATAAGTTCTGACCTTGAGCAGGCTATGATGGTAACCATTGGTGGCATAGCAATAGGCATGCGAAATACAGGTTAATCACTTTGCTTTTGGAACTTTTGTTTTAAGCATCAGTCAGAAGGCTCTATGAAAATAGAGCCTTTTTTATCAGATACGGAAATCAATAATACTGACCTCACTGACACAGAGGCAGTAAAGCCCAATGTGCATAAAAGAGGTGTATGGCGGTATGTTCCGTTTGTTCTGGTTTCATTAGTGATCCATCTTGTTGTTGTCTATGTCATGGCATCAAGTCAGGCTAGTTTTGAAAATAAACGTGATAGCAAACCGATTATTCAAAGCTATTTGATTCAGGAGCTGCCAAAAGTCACAACAGAACAACCAAAAATAATGCCGGTTGTAGCGTCAGGGCAAACTACACAGCCAGAATTAAAAGCAGAGCCCAAACCAGAGCCCAAACCGTCGTCAGACGTAGAAAAGTCATTAGAAAAGCCACTTACACAACCTTCAGAACAATCACTTCAGCAGCTTGAGCCGACAGAAGTTTTACCCGCAGAGCCTTCACTCACAGAACATTCGAGTCAAACTAAGACAACTCCTGTCGAAGCCTATTTACAGCAACTCAACAACAACGCCTTGGAACAAATGGCCACTGATGCCGCTCGAGAATATCGTTTTGGCTCACCTGCACCTATTTCATCATCATCTCAGCGCTCAAATAATAGAAAGCGACAATTGCAACACAAGCCAACCCCGGATAGCGCGGCGCTCGATAATATCGAAGAATTCGAGACGCCTTTTCACAAAGAAAAGATCGTCAGCGTAAACGGCCAGTGCTTTTTACTGAAGAGCAACTTTTTTGAGGCGAGTCATTCGACCGGCGAAAAGGTAGGTGCACAGTATTGGCAACCTTCAAGTTGTTATGGAGGAGTCTCTAACGGCGAGCTGTTCCGTCAGATACTCCACAATAATCTAAATAAAAATGTAAACAAAAAAGACAATAAAAACAGACTGTCCCAACAAAATTAAGTTAGACTTTTAGGACAAAATACAGTCACGGAACGAATAATGATGCAATTAAATTCAAAACGACTAAAGATGATCACAATTGGGCTGCTGTTGGGGCTAGGTGGCAGTTCTGTTGCAAGTGCTGAGGAACAGACGAGAATGACCGACGTTACACCAAAATCTGCAGCTAACCAGGTACGTGTTGCGACTTTTAATGTCAGTATGGAGGCAGATAATTACAAGAGTGATAATCAAAAAGTGACTAGTAGGGAGCCTGCGGCTGCATTAGTTGCAGCCTTACAATCTGGGCAACATCCTCAAATCAAAAACATTGCCGAGATCATTCAGCGTGTGCAGCCCGATGTCATTTTATTAAATGAATTTGATTACATTAGCGATCCTGATTTGGGCATTAACTTGTTTCAAAAGGATTACTTAGGTGTATCGCAAAATGGCCAAACGCCAATCCAATATCCTCATGTTTACTTAACACCCGTCAATACGGGTGTTAAAACGGGGCTTGGTGAGCAGCCAAACCAGAGTCAAAAGGTACGTCTGAGCCATTATGGTTTTGGTAAATACCCTGGCCAGTACGGCATGGTCCTGTTGTCAAAGTTTCCAATTGATACAGAAAACACGCGTACGTTTCAGACGTTTTTGTGGAAAGACATGCCAAATAACTTGATGCCCGTTGAGACAGATGGAACTTCTTGGTATCGCCCAAATGAAGTTGAAATAATGAGACTCTCGTCAAAGTCACATTGGGATGTACCTGTTAAAATTTGTGATACTACGTTGCATGTATTAGCTAGCCATCCAACACCGCCAGTGTTTGACGGTAAAGAAGATCGCAATGGTCGCCGTAATCATGATGAGCTTCGATTTTGGAAAGATTACATAAACGCCAAACCTGACAGCTATCATTTTGATGATAAAGGCAAAAAAGGGGGAATGAGCTCAGCTGATGCGAAGTTTGTCATCGTCGGTGATTTAAACGCCAGTGCAGTAGAAGGTGACGCTTATCCAGGTGCTATGGAGCAACTTTTGTCGCATCCAAAAATTAACAATTACCCGGCCCCTTTGTCAGTTGGTGGATTAGAAAACAAACCTAAAACTCGCAACAACAGTGACTTTGCGGCGACACATACGGCCGGCTGGGGCATGAGAGCGGATTATGTATTGCCTTCAGCCAATTTAGACGTTGCCAACAGTGGCGTGTATTGGCCAAGTTCTAACAGCGATCAAGCAAGATTGGTCAAGGGTAGGTCGGCATCATCCGATCACCGTTTGGTTTGGGCGGACTTAGTTTTTCCTAAAGATATAAGCTGTAAAAGTCAGGAGTGAAGTCGTTTCGCGTGGTGGTTCCCAGAGTGCCGATGAAAACCGAACCCTTGAACAACCGACGTGTTCAAGGCGGATGCCATATTCCCACCGTAGGCTTCTCGATTCGTGCCATAAGGCAAGCCGAGCCTGCGCAATAGTAGGAAGGATGGAATCCTTACAAAATAGTATCGGCTCAGGGATATAAGTTCTCTGTCAAACACCCCAGGTAACCATTGCATACGACTTTAAAAGATAGTCCACAGTGCGGTTGAACTCCAATAATATCTGGGTATCGATCGCTAACTATCTAATTCGCTGCGAAATATAACAGCTTTGTCAGACAGTACAACGATAAACCCAAATTAGATCGGTCGTTTGCCCAGAAATTTTACGAACTGCAGAAAAATTAGACTTTTACACCGATACCCTTGGTCAAAACGACCGCAACACTTCTGATTTTATCTAACTTCTATTACACTGACGTAAAATACAATTTGCCGAGCTTTTTATGACCCACCAAGAATTGATGCAAGTGCTAAACGAACACGACTTTACCTCAACCGCTAGTGAACTACATGGTTTGTTAACCGGCTTAGTTGCTGGTGGTATGTTTCGCGGTTCAAATGATTTTTTAAATCACATGGAAGAGTTGTTTAACAATGGTTTAACCATTAAAGGGTCGCTGAAATCAGCATCGACCAAGTTAGTTGACGAGATATTCTCAAAGCTAGAATCCGATGAATTTGGCTTTGAGTTACTATTGATTGATGAAGACGAAAGCCTCAGTGACCAAGCACAAGAGTTGATCAACTGGGTTCAATACTTCTTGGTTGGTTTTGGTTTAAACAAGCGTGATTTAAAAATGGCGAGTAATGATGTTCGCGAGATCATCGAAGATATGACGAGTATTACTCGCATGGAACCGGAGATGGAAGACAACAACGAAAACCAAGCGGACTTTTATGAAGTCGTTGAGTTTGTACGTGTGTCGGCCATTTTGTGTTACCAAGAGTTTGGCAAAAAGACCCAAACTGCAACCGAATCGAACAAAACACTTCACTAAAATCGATTGATTGAGAAGTACCAAACGACCGTAGTGATCTCTAGGGGCGTTTTGAACATGGCTAATATGACCAATTAAACAAGAGGTGAAAATGAAACTGACTATTCCTATGACTGAGTTTGTCGCTCGCAGAGAAAAGCTTTTAGAACAAATGAAGCCAAACAGTGTCGCTGTTTTTCCTGCATCAAGAGAGTTAACCCGCAGTCGTGATACTGAGTTTCCTTTTCGCCAAGACAGTGATTTTTTCTATTTAACTGGTTTTCCAGAGCCTAATGCTTATTTAATCATCGAGAAGTTGAGTGACTCGGCAGTGGGTGCTGAACAAGCGAGCATCACTACCTTAGTGTGTCGAGTAAAAGACAAAACGGCCGAAATTTGGCAGGGCCGTCGTATTGGCAAAGACAAGGCCAAAACTGAGTTTATGTTTGACCAAACGGCAGACGAAACTGAGTTAGAGCAAACCTTACAAACGGCAATTAACAACAAAGCGACCTTGTACTTCGGACAAGGTGAATATGATTATGCTGATGAGTTGGTGTTTAAAACCCTACAAACTTTGCGAATGGGTCCTAAAAAGGGCTGGTCGGCACCAACAGAGTTATTGGATGTTCGCCCAATTGTTCACAATATGCGCTTGTTTAAATCTGACGCCGAAATCGAAGTGATGCGCCAAGCCGGCAAAATAAGTGCCGAAGCACACGCTCGAGCAATGAAGTTTGCTGCACAACAAAGCCAAAAAGGCGAGCCCGTATTTGAATATCAACTCGAAGCCGAAATTCATCATCACTTTGCGATGAATGGCGCACGTTATCCTGCATACGGTACTATTGTCGGTGGTGGCGAAAACGCCTGTATTCTTCACTACACCGAAAACCAAGATGAAGTGAAAAGCGGTGATTTGGTATTAATTGACTCTGGTTGTGAACTACAAGGTTATGCAGCAGACATCACCCGAACGTGGCCAGTAAACGGCAAATACAGTGAAGAACAAAAGGTAATTTACGAAGTAGTATTAGACGCACAACTTGCTGTACTAGAGGCGATTTCTCCAGACGCATCGCTAAAGTCATTAACTGACATATCTATTCGTAAAATCACCGAAGGCTTGGTGAGACTTGGGATCATCAAGACGCCAGAGTCGCAAAACGGAGTGACACCAGAACAAATTGATGATCTTATTGCGAACAACGCACACCGTGCGTTTTATATGCACGGCTTAGCACATTGGTTAGGCCTTGACGTCCACGATGTGGGTGATTACAACCAAGCCGGTGCGCAACGCGGATTACAACCAGGAATGATCTTTACGGTTGAGCCTGGTATATATATCGACAGCGAAGCCGACTGCGATCCTAAGTGGCATGGCATTGGCGTTCGTATCGAAGACAATATTTTGATCACCGATAATGGCTACGAAAATCTTACAGCAGACGTACCAAAAACCATTGAAGAAATTGAAGCTCTGATGCGTTAGTGAGTTGACGCGTCAACAAGACACAAGATAAAAGTAAAACAGAGGATAAAGCGGTGGGTTTGACGGGCAGCGCTGACGTTACTAGTGATAAAGTGCAAGACCAATGCGAAAGCCAAACTAACATGGCATGTTTTGATGTCGTTGTGTCTGGTGGCGGTCCAACGGGGCTGTTAACTGCGATTGGGATCAAAACAGAATGCCCACATTTGTCCGTTGCTGTTGTCGAGCCATTTCAAGACGCCAAGCCTCAAAAAGGCAATTTAGGGTCAGCCATTCAATCCAACTTTGACCAGCGTTGTCTCGCATTGTCTTACGGTTCACTAATGCTTTTAAACCATTGGAATATTTGGTCAAAGTTAAAAGCGAACGGTTGGCCCATTCAGTCCATAGTGACATCGGATCGTGGCCATATCGGTAAAACCATAATGCGAGCAGCAGATTATGGGCTACACGCCATGGGCCAGGTCGCTTCAATGCACAACTTGGGTTTGGCATTAAAACAGGTCGCAGTGGACCTAGAGATTAACTGGTTTTGTCCAGATAAAATTGACAAGCTTAGTAACAACAATACGTTATTGACCTTAACCTCGGGTCAACAGCTAACAACACAGTTGTTAGTTGTTGCCGAAGGCGGCCAATCAAACACCCGAGACTTGTTAAACATTAGCAGTACAACCAGCGATTACCAGCAATCGGCTGTGATCGCCAATGTAAAAGTCAAAGGCGGGACCAAAAAGCTACAAAGCCAATTTGATCAGCCAAATAACGTGGCATTTGAGCGTTTTACTTTAAATGGCCCAATCGCTTTTTTACCCATTGGTGAGCAAGAATATAACGTCGTTTGGACTCAAACCCCTGAGCAAGCCAAAGAAGTGCAAGGCTTGTCTGACGAAGCCTTTTGTCAGCGTTTACAAAACGAGTTTGGTTTAGCCGCAGGTCACATCAACCAAGTCTCTAAACGCGCATGTTATCCCTTATCAATGACAAGAGTGGAACGTTTAACTGCCGCAAATACAGTATTGTTAGGAAATACAGCACACACAGTACACCCGATTGCAGGCCAGGGTTTTAACCTTGGGGTTCGAGATATTGGTGTGTTGGTGTTTGCTTTAAAAGCTAACCTTAGCGAAAGTAACGAAGACAATAAAATAGAATCAATACTGCGCCATTACGAACAAAACCGCATTGAAGACATAGATAGAATCGTCACGTTTACTGACTTTTTGGTCCGTATGTTTGGTTTGCCAGGTCGCACTGCGGCATTTGCACGAACGACCAGCTTAATGGCACTACAAGCATCAGACTTTTTACAGCAGTGGTTGGCACTACACTTTATGGGCAGTCACAAACAGTTTAATTTAGGTAAAGAATTAAACCGCCCGCTCAATAGCAGTTCACAAAAGATCAAAGAAAGAGTAAACGGATGATTAATACCGATGTAGTTATCATTGGCGGCGGAAGCGTTGGCCTGACTGCAGCTTTGGCATTAGCCAAAAACGACTTTAAAGTCACTGTTATTGACCAAGCCTCAGGAGTTCAGCCATTAGAACAACCGCAGTCTCGCGTCAGTGCGATTTCGTTGGCGAGTCAACAGGTATTAACTCAACTCGATGCATGGCAGCACATGGACCTATCTCGTTGTTTGGCTTATGACACCATGCACGTATGGGAAAAAGAGAGTTTTGCCGACATTACTTTTGATGCTAATGACCTAAACGCGCAACAATCCGTTGGTCACCTTGGCCATATTATCGAAAACCACAATATTCGAAATGGTCTTTTAAAAGCAGCACAGCAACAAGACAACATTACTTTACTGCTCGAAACTGGCGTGACTTCCATTCACAATGACGACGAACAAGTGCTGTTGACCCTAAACAATGGTCAGCCGGTTATCGCAAAGTTATGTATTGCTGCAGATGGTGCAAATTCTTGGGTTAAGCAACAACTGCGAATTCCTACTACGTTTTCTGATTATGATCATCACGCCATCGTGGCTAACATCAAAACGACAGAACCTCATGGGCAGTGTGCTCGACAGGTATTTTTGCCAAATGGGCCGTTGGCATTACTCCCTATGTATCACTCTTCATCAAAGACAGCATCGGTAACTCCAAATAGAGAGCCGGGGTCTATTTGCAGCATTGTCTGGTCTACCGAACCACAACACGCAGAGCAATTGATGGCAATGTCCGACAGTGACTTTAATAAGGCGCTTACTGCAGCGAGTGACAGTGTTTTGGGACCACTAGAGTTGACGACAGATCGTATTAAATTTCCACTTACTATGCGATACGCGCAAACATGGCTCGAACAACGAGTTTTATTTATGGGCGATGCAGCTCATACCATCCACCCACTTGCCGGACTGGGGATGAATTTGGGCTTAATGGATGCCGCGAGTATAGTCGATTGTATCGACCTAACTGACTTGCAAAATCCAGCAAAATTACAAAAAGGACTACGCCATTTTGAGCGCTGGCGCAAAGCTGAGGCACAAACCTATATTGTGGCAATGGCTGGATTAAAGAATTTGTTTGACGGTAATCATCCTATAAAAAAATTAATCCGTGGTGTCGGACTCAAATTAACCGATAAAGCAGGCCCAATTAAACGCCGAATTACCGAGCAAGCCGTTGGTATGCAAGGTGAGCTACCAACTCTAGCCAAACCAGTAGATCCTCTAAGATAATCTAATCACTGGCCTTGGTTAAAATTACTCTTTTAATCAAGGCTCTTTCCAGCCTGACTCGCACAAATTTGGTGCTTTTTGATATTAGAATTACTAATCGTTATGGCGTAGAGATATGCCATTCTTTGCGATATACTCACGGCCACTTATTTTGGGTCCAGGCTAAAAATTGCACGATCCAAACGATAATCGCACCAATAAGCGAACAATTACTAAAAAGGTAATGCTATGAGCAACAGAACGGTTCTTTTTGATAAGCACATCGAAGCCGGCGCTAAGATGGTTGACTTCCACGGTTGGGAAATGCCAATCAACTATGGCTCTCAAATCGAAGAGCATCACGCGGTTCGTCAAGACGCGGGTATGTTTGATGTTTCACACATGACCATCGTTGATATCAAAGGTACCGATGCCAAAGCATTCCTTCGCAAATTAGTCACGAACGACGTTGCCAAACTTCAAGAAGAAGGCAAAGCCCTGTACACAGGTATGCTAAATGAAGAAGGTGGGGTGATTGATGATCTTATCGTTTATCACTTCAACGAAGAGTTTTACCGTTTGGTTGTTAACTCTGCAACGCGTGAAAAAGACCTAGCTTGGATCACTAAGCAATCTGCAGCGTTTGACGTAACAGTTACAGAACAGCCTGATTACGCGATGATTGCGGTACAAGGTCCAAATGCTAAAGAAAAAGTCGCAAAGGTTATTTCAGCTGAACAACAAAAAGCAGTAGAAGGCATGAAGCCGTTTTATGGTGTTCAAGCGGGCGACTTATTTATTGCAACAACAGGTTACACAGGTGAAGCCGGTTACGAGATCATTCTTCCTCCTGAGCAAGCCGCTGATTTTTGGCAAGCACTAGTAGATGCGGGTGTTAAGCCAGCTGGCCTTGGTGCACGTGATACCTTGCGTTTAGAAGCGGGTATGAACTTGTACGGTTCGGATATGGACGAGACTGTTTCTCCTCTTGCTGCAAATATGGGCTGGACGATTTCTTGGCAGCCAGAAGACCGTGATTTTATTGGTCGTAACGCATTAACTAAATTAAAAGAGCAGGGCACAGACAAGTTAGTTGGCCTTGTAATGGAACAAAAAGGCGTTTTACGCGGCGGCCTTAAAGTGATCACAGACGCAGGCGAAGGCGTAATCACTTCGGGTACTTTCTCTCCGACCCTTGGTTTTTCAGTGGCGATGGCTCGTGTGCCAGGTGGTGTAGAGCTTGGCAGCACAGTGCAAGTCGAAATGCGCAAGAAGCTAGTCGAAGTAAAAGTCGTTAAAGCAGGCTTTGTTCGCAACGGTAAGTCGGTACTGTAATCGCGTAGATATTGATTTTTTGGTGAGCTGGGTTGACCCCTGTCTAAACTGCCATTATCTTTTTGAGTGGCTAAACAGACAATCACCCCGTTCATCGAACGGATACACCAACATATAACATTAATAAAGAAAGATCCCTTAAGGAACTTAACATGAGCAATATTCCATCGGACTTAAAATATGCTTCTTCGCACGAGTGGGTGCGTAAAGAAGAAGGCGGCATCGTAGTGGTAGGTATTACCGAGCACGCTCAAGAACTTCTTGGCGACATGGTATTTGTAGACCTTCCAGACGTAGGCGATGCGTTTGCAGCGGGTGACGACTGTGCCGTAGCGGAATCTGTAAAAGCCGCTTCTGACATTTACGCGCCTGTAGCCGGTGAAGTTGTTGAAGTTAACGAAGACTTAGAAGACGCGCCTGAAAACGTAAACTCTGACCCATACGGTGACGGTTGGTTATTCAAGCTTAAAATTGAAGACGAGTCAGAATTGGACGACTTGTTAGACGCGGAAGGTTACGCGGAATCTATCGACGAAGACTAAGTCGAACATCTTAGAAGCCTCGCAGGTTAGCCTCTGCGAGGTTTTGTCTATTTAAACTGTAGGAAGTCTGTTAGCCATGTCAGAAAAATCGAGCCTAACTCAACTAGAGCAAAACGAAATTTTTATTCGCCGCCACATCGGTCCTAGCCAAGAAGAACAGCTAGAGATGTGTAAGACCCTTGGCGTAAGCTCAGTTGAAGAACTTATCGACCAAACGGTTCCAGGTAAAATCCGTTTAGAAAGCGACTTAAACATCAATGACGCGCAAACGGAAGAACAAACCCTTGCGTACTTAAAATCAGTGGCCAGCGAAAACCAAGTCGCTAAGTCATACATTGGTTTAGGTTATCACCCAGTTTCTGTTCCTAACGTTATTTTGCGTAACGTATTGGAAAATCCAGGTTGGTACACGGCGTACACGCCATACCAGCCAGAGATTGCTCAGGGCCGATTAGAATCACTGCTTAACTTCCAACAGTTGACGATTGACCTTACTGGTCTTGACTTAGCAAGTGCCTCGTTATTAGACGAAGCGACTGCAGCAGCAGAAGCGATGGCACTAGCAAAGCGTGTTTCAAAAGCTAAAAAAGCTAACACCTTCTTTATTGCTGACGACGTATTCCCACAAACAGTAGACGTAGTTAAGACTCGCGCTGAGTTATTCGGTTTTGAAGTTGTTGTTGATAAAGCAGAAAACGTAGGTCAACACGATATATTTGGTGCCTTGTTCCAGTTCACGGGTCATGAAGGTCAAGTAAATGACATTCAACCGTTGGTAGAACAAGTTCATGAGAAAAAGGCCATCGCTATTGTCGCGGCTGACATCATGAGTTTGGTGTTATTAGAAGGCCCAGCTAAATTTGGTGCAGACGTAGTACTTGGCTCAGCACAGCGTTTTGGTGTACCTATGGGTTACGGTGGTCCACACGCTGCATTCTTTGCAACAACTGATAAGTTTAAGCGTTCACTACCTGGTCGTATTATCGGTGTTTCTAAAGACCGTCGCGGTAACAAAGCACTTCGTATGGCAATGCAGACTCGTGAGCAACACATCCGCCGCGAAAAAGCCAACTCAAATATTTGTACGGCTCAGGTGTTACTAGCTAACATGGCGTCGTTCTATGCGGTTTATCACGGCCCACAAGGTCTTAAAGCCATCGCACAACGCATCAACCGTTTCGCTGACATCTTTGCATTAGGCCTAAAAGAAAAAGGCGTTGAGTTAGTTAACGACACTTGGTTTGACACTGTGACGTTTAAGACTGACAGCAAAGATGCAATTTTGGCAAAAGCCGCTGACAAGCTTGTTAACTTCCGCGCTGATTTAGACGGTAAATTAAGCGTATCAATGAACGAAGCGGTCACTCGCGCTGATATCATTGAACTATTTGACCTAGTACTAGGCGAAGGTCATGGTTTAACTGTTGAAGACTTAGATGCAAAAGCACAAGGTTTTGATTCGTTACCAGCTGCTTACACGCGTAAGACAGACATTCTGACTCACGAAGTATTTAACTCATACCAGTCAGAAACTGAAATGTTGCGTTATATTCGCAAGTTGGAAGGCAAAGATTTATCGCTTAACCACTCAATGATCTCGTTGGGCTCTTGTACCATGAAACTAAATGCTACGGCTGAGATGATCCCAGTGACGTGGCCTGAGTTTGGTAACATGCACCCATTTGCGCCGATGACGCAAGCACAAGGCTACCGCAAAATGATCGGTGAGTTGTCTGACTACCTCATCGAAATCACAGGTTATGACAACATCTCAATGCAGCCTAACTCTGGTGCACAGGGTGAATATGCAGGTCTACTAGCAATTCGCAAATACCACGAAAGTCGTGGCGACCATCACCGTAACATCTGTCTGATCCCTAGCTCTGCGCACGGTACTAACCCTGCATCAGCGCAAATGGCAAGCATGAAAGTAGTTGTGGTTGACTGTGACACCGAAGGTAACATCGATATGGCAGACCTTCGTGCCAAAGCCGAAGAGCACAAAGACGCCTTGTCGTGCATCATGGTTACGTACCCGTCAACACACGGTGTTTACGAAGAATCGATTCGCGAAGTGTGTGACATTGTTCACGAAAATGGCGGTCAGGTTTATATGGACGGAGCCAACATGAACGCACAGGTTGGTCTAACTGCACCTGGTTTCATCGGCTCGGACGTTTCACACCTTAACCTACACAAAACATTCTGTATTCCACACGGTGGCGGTGGTCCAGGCATGGGCCCAATTGGTGTTAAGTCTCACTTAGCTCCGTTCTTGCCAAACCACCAAGTGACAAAAGTAGAGTTCTTTGGTGACAACGCAATCGAAAATGTCGGCTTAGATAACGGCGCGGTATCTGCTGCACCGTACGGCTCTGCAGGTATTTTACCGATTTCTTGGGCATATATTGCGATGATGGGTAAACACGGCTTACGTCAAGCAACAGAAGTTGCAATCCTTAACGCTAACTATGTTACTGAGCGTTTGAGTCAACACTACCCAATCTTGTATCGCGGCCGTAACAACCGCGTTGCTCACGAATGTATCATTGACTTACGTCCACTTAAAGAAGCCTCTGGCATTTCAGAAATGGACATCGCTAAACGTCTAAATGACTATGGCTTCCACGCGCCGACTATGTCGTTCCCAGTTGCGGGCACACTTATGATCGAGCCAACTGAATCAGAAGCAAAAGTAGAACTAGACCGCTTTATCGACGCAATGATCGCCATCCGTGAAGAGATTGCAAAAGTCGAAAACGGCCAGTGGACCCTAGACAACAACCCGTTAGTCTTCGCACCGCACACAGCCGAAGACGTACTTGACCCAGAGTGGGACCGCGCATACGCACGCGACTATGCCGCATTCCCATGTGAAGCTGTGAAAGCCAACAAGTTCTGGCCAACAGTTACTCGTATCGACGACGTATACGGCGACCGCAACCTTGTGTGTAGCTGTCCTACGATTGATACGTACAGGGACGAGTAGGGGTATTGTCTACGTTAAATAAAGTTTGTGACAGAGTTAATTAAGATTGTGACAGCCTTACCAAGGAAATGCGAATCTACTACGGTTCGCATTTTCCTATGGTTGTACGGAGAGTTTTATAATTCGCGATGTTAATTAGGTATAAATTTACTATTAGTGCGTGCGATATAAACGAGATTAAAGTTAGTTTGTGTCCGATATATGCTTTATGTGAAGGCTTATAGGTTTCATTTGAATGGGGGGCGTCACCTCAAAATTTTTAGATACTCTTAAAACTAATTTTCTCTTCATCGTTAATTGGATGTGGCTCGAGCTCTGCGTAACATTTTACAATTTTATTTTCAGGGTAAATGGCGATGGTTTTTGTTAATTTGCATGTTTCACATGCACTTCTCTTGTAGTCCACATAATTCTCTTTAATTTTTATACCATTTCCTATCTTTTCCAGCTCACCCTTCATTTTTGCGAGTGTAGGCTTGTTTAATTCGCTGATTACTGTGTTTATCAAAACTCTATGTCCATCTTCAACATATTTGTAGATGTTGTTTATGGTCTTTTTGTAAGTTAAACTGAGCCTCTATAAATTTCATGCTCTTTTTGAAGTCCATCCACACTTATATTGATGGACTGGATGCTATCTAACATGAAACTAGATAGTTTTCTTTTGTATATAGTTCCATTACTTGATACTGATATTTGAATGCTAGGAAGTTTACTTCTAATAACTTTCACGAAGTCTTTAAACTGCTTGTGCAAAAGTGGTTCCCCTCCAGTTATGTTAACTTCTTCAAGATTTGGGAACGCGCGAATTCAACTTCGAAGTGCACCACTCTCATTTAGGCGGCCTGTCGTAACTCTTCGAACACCACTGCAGGATGTCTGAACCCGAGGCATTTCCTAGGCCTCAGGTTAATTGCTCTCTCTATTTCGGCCAGTTGCTGGTTGGAGACCGTTCGCAAATCCGTGCCTTTACCGATGTACTGACGGAGCAAACCGTTGAAGTTCTCGTTCAATCCGCGCTCCCAAGATGAGTAGGGATTGGCGAAATAGATATCTGTTTTCAATTGCTTAGCTACCCGCTCATGGTCTCAGAATTCAGCACCATTATCGGCGGTGATGGTGTGCACATGGCGGCGGTATCGCCACAACATACCAATCATGGTTTTGCTGACGTCTTCGGCGCTTTTAGCGGCGGCTTTACGCACTAGGAACAGCTTACTTGTGCGCTATACCACGCTGACTATCGCACCGGTTCCCTGCTTACCGAGCACTGTGTCCACTTCCCAGTCACCAAAGCGTTTCTTCTGAGCTACGACTATCGGCCGATACTCAATGCCAACCCGGTTAGGGATGATGACGCGCTTAACTCGGCTACCTTTGCGGTACTTTTTGCGCCCATGGCGTAGCTGCTTATATAGCTGCCCGCCACGTAACTTATCTCGCTGTACGTGCACGTAAATCCACTCGTGGCTGACGTCCTGACCAATTTGTTTACCAACACCTGCAATCTGCTCAGGACTCCACTTCTGTGAGAGGCCAAACTCGACGAGCGTGATGGTAGCCGCAGAGATACGCTTCTTGGCTGCCTGGCAACGTCGCTTTAACGCGTATGCATGGGCAAACTCAGGCATATAATGACTGCCCCTGAGGCGGTTTCTGCGCACCTCACGGCTAATGGTGCTGTGGCTTACTCCTAACCGTTGTGCGATTGCACGGTAACTGAACCCCTCGCGCAGATAGGCGTCAATCTGGTATCGTTGACCCTCGGTCAACTGCTTGTAACTCATGGTAATACTCTAATTGTTTGGCGACTTTAGAATACCACCTACAGGCAGTTGATCGTCTGTGACCCATTAACCATGAGTGGTGCACTTATTATCTGAATTTGCGCGTATTACTTTGTAAAAAAAGCTCAAGCTCGGTAATAGTGAGCTTTTCCTTCCTAGTGGGGGACGATGAGACATTGCAATGAATACATTTTAGGTTACAGTATAACCCTATATAGACTTAAACTTTCTTAACGTTTGGGTAAAAATATTCGTCATACATGATTGGTTTGCAGTTCAAAAATATTACATAAGCCATAGATTTAAAAGGAATGATAAAATGAAAAATATAAGGTTTTTCATAAATACAACTGCATTTCTAAAGTACACTTTATTTTTATTTTGCGCAACATTCTCAATGCTTGCATCATCCCAATCACAGATTATCAGTGCCGATTCAAGGAAGTTAAGAGAATGGACTATTACTAACGAAAATTATGAGGCACTGAATCAAAGTAAGCGCCTTAAGGTAAGTGAACGCGCACGACGTCTGTATGAAAACCCTCATTTTTACAATCTATTTAGGGTCAATTTTAATGGAGGACCTCATGCTGGAAAGAAAGTTTTAAAGGGTTATCAAAACAGCGTTAAAGGAATAAACGAGCGTGATATTGCAGTGCTATTACTTAATAAAGTCCCAATATATGGTGAGGGTTTGGCGCTGGCCCAGAGGTACCATAGTAACCCTGATAACTTCAGTGTAAGCTTTGGTGAAGATGAGTACGACTCTTATGCCTATTTTGGTAGTCATACTAGATTTGGGAAAACGAATGGAGCTTACCAAGAATATTTGTTAAGACCCGAAGGAGCAGCTTCACTTGCAAGAATTGCGTACTTTTCAATCGAATTAGGAATTTTATCATCTAAAAAGCATTCAACAAATTTCGATACCTTATCACGAAAATTTGCGAACACATTTAAAATTGATGAAAGTGAAGTTAAAAATCTGGTAGCCAATTATGATGAGGCAGTGAAAACTTTACCCAACGGTGACCAAATAAGATCTACTGATATTGAAATACTCCCGCCCCAAGACAAAACAAAAAAACATAAAAGAAAGACTACCGAAAATTCAGACAACTTGGAGGATGCGTTTAATGAGCTATCAGACGACGATAAAGCTAAAGTCATAGATCCTAAGATACCAACTTGGCAAAAGAAAAGATTACTTAATATAGATGATTCAAATTCCGGCAACACTCTTCAAAAACGAGCAATTCGCTTGTTGCAGTTGGAAAAGAAGGTAGATGATTATCACAAGGATTTAAATGGTTTCGTATCGATTGTTGCGTTGGTTGATCAGGAATTCGCATTTAAATTTAATCGTGCAGGGAAGGCATATGGAAAAATAATGAGTGCTTTCGGACAATATGATATTGAAGGTGAATTGAATGTAAGGATGTTAGGCGATATGGCGAGTGGTATCGGAATTGTACTTACTTTAATGAGTAAAAATAGTGGCCCCACTGCCGATGAAGTTATTATGGAAATGCTTGGGGAAGTGCTTGCTAATCAAAAGTTGATTCTGGAGCAGTTAGCAGAAATAGAACACAAACAAGCAATTTTAGAGTCCGATTTATCCTACATAATCAGTATTTCAGCACAGCAACACAAAGAAACCTTAAGAGAACTTACCAATATTATAGAGCGACTCGATAAAATAAGCGCCGCCAGATATCAGGAGATGAACTATACAAGAGAGTTATTTGAAGAGGGCATATTAAACGATCTGAAGACTCGTACAAACGTTTTGACTAAACGCGTTTTAGACCCATCCTCGGCGATTTTTGAAGATATAATTTCGTGCAAACAAAATAAGGGGATGTGCAGCAAGCAAGCGGTAACTCACCAAAAAGAAGTGTTTGACCAATTGAGTAGGATTGTTTCATATGCAACAGATCCTGACATTTATAGAGGTAAAATATTTTCGAGTCCCACGCCCATTAATGACACTAAAATTATGGATTGGGATTACATCTTTAATGAAGTTTCAGCGGCAGCGCGTATTGACCAATTAGAGGAAATTAGCAAATGGATGAATTCTGAATACTTGAAAGATGATACTCTACGACAAAAATATAGAAATCCTTCAATCTCATATGTACGGACCGTAGATACAGATGTTTACGAGAATCTGATTAATCCAAATTTATTTATCAATGTATTACTGCCTGAATATCTAAAAATGGCGGTATTTTACGACAGATTTGATGAACTATTCATCGATTCCGCACGACTGAAGGCACAGTTTTCAAAAATAGAGGATTCAGCAAGGGAATCCCGTGAAGCCATCCCTTTGGCGAGAGTTCTTTTGGAAAAATACGGTAATAAGGTTTATGACCACATGATGAATTACCTAGAACTTGAACCACTAGCTATCGAAGGTCACAAAAATCTTTTAGAATTTATCCAAAAGCGAATTACAAATAGTTTATATCGAAAACTCGAACAAAAAGAAAAGGTTGTCAAACACTTAGATCCGACTGCCAACCAAGATACATTTATTGCTCAAAACTTCCCCTTACTAATATCATTGGCTGCTGAAGACTTAAACCAGCTTATCGATTTAGAATTAATGAAAAACTTATCAAACGAAAAGAATAAAGACATTGTTCAGTTAGGTGAGCACTTTGGTCTTTGGAGAAAAGTAGAGGAAGGTAGACCTCTAAGTGATATATATTATTCATCACGCACTGTTTTTAAAGGAAAA
This sequence comes from Psychrosphaera ytuae, assembly GCF_017638545.1. Taxonomy (NCBI): domain Bacteria; kingdom Pseudomonadati; phylum Pseudomonadota; class Gammaproteobacteria; order Alteromonadales; family Pseudoalteromonadaceae; genus Psychrosphaera; species Psychrosphaera ytuae. Next base: position 772,565 of record NZ_CP072110.1, on the reverse strand, counting down.
ATAGAAGATAGTTCAATCTCATGGGGGGGGCGACTTTCTCAAACTCGGCACGTCACCTATTTAGAACTTAGCGCTAGAGCAAAAAGCTTAATCCCTAAATCAATTAGATATATTCCAGAAAAAACAATTGAAATTAAGGCCCGCTACTCTATTAAGGCACTAAAACCAAATGACTTCTTTATTTTCCTAAACAAGGATAGAGAGAACTTTATCTTCACATATAAAGATGATTCGGATATACGTTTTAGAACCAAAATCGATGATCCTAATTACATGGGAGATAAACCGGAAGAAAGACCTCTTCAATCTGAACGAAATTCAGCCATATTAGCTCTAATATTATCACGAGAAATTGTAAAAAGAATTGATGACTGGATAAATGAATTTGGTAAAAAAATACAGGGGAATGAAAAAACTCATCAAGACTTTGCAAATTGGGAAAAGGCTAGAAACGCTCTTTTATGGCATATAGATAACGGTTACGGTAATTGCATAAACCAATACAGCGGTGGAGTTAATAAAGTACTTAATACAAGACTTATTGAGCTTGTGTATCAGAGTGCAAAAACTATTAAATATGAGCACTTGATGCGAAAAATGAGCCATAAAGAGTTTATTGATGCAAAAAGAAGCGTCATTAAGACCTTTAGAATCTACTTCCCCTTGATTCCTCAGCGCCCTTATACTGACAAAGAGAAAAAACAACTATCGCGTATGGGTGTAACATTGGTTTCCGATATTAAGCCTGCACAAACAAATCCAATAGAATATACAAAGAACAAATGGGGCGACTATTATGGTCAATTTCTTGATGCAGACGAGTTACCAAGACCTGTTGACCCAAATATATATGGTGTTACTTGCGATCTAGGGGCTGGGAATTTATCGCATGCCAAAAAATTAGTAAAGCTCCTTCCTAAAACATAGAATATTGATTAGGTTGTATTGAATAATTCCATCGGGTAAGTAAAAATTTTTCTTAGGAAACGCGTACACCACGTAACAGAAATATAAGCTAGAAGTATTTTTACAAACGCTCTGTCAGCAATAAAAAAATAAAATGCAAAACAATGTTCTTAATCTTCCTCTCCCGACCAATTCGAATTATGCATGCCTGAATAATTAGCGGGATAAGCAGGCCATATCTTTTCAGTGGTTTATAAGGCTACTATAAGGTACGTTATTAGGATGAGTCGAGTCAATAACTGCCCATTTTGATAAAAGGAAGAAAACTTTAGAAGCTGTCTTAGTAATACCTAGCGCTAGTGTAGTGGCATAGTGATTCGCTGTCTGCCTGGGAGATTGAGAGGAAATTTAGAAGTTATTTGGCTGACCTTGGTATCATGCCTGCTAGTGGTAAGAAAGATCACTTTAACCAATACTTTTCAGATGTATTGAGCCTATTCGACTGCTTTATCAATAGCTCCCCTGAAGTAGAGCCTGCTTGGTCACACTCATTTGTATGTGCAGACTACGAATATACTCTGTAGAACCTGATATAGAACTCATCTAGCTAACCAGCCTTCTTCGTTGGAACCTATCATTCGCTGCATGGGTGCGACTTAACCAGTCACAAACTTAATTAATTTTTTTAAGCCTCGACTTCATCGAAAACCTCAGTTTGTCACAATCTTAATTAATCCTTAGGTCAGCGCTAGCCCTTGAGTGGTGCGGGTACTTGTCACAAACTTTATTCATCCTAGTCACTTGTGTGCACGTTAAATAAAGTTTGTGACAGAATTAATTAAGTTTGTGACAGGTTGATGCTAGAGAAGCGAACTAGAAATGGTTCGCTTTTTTGTTTTTACTTTACTAGTGTTCCAAGTGCCAACGAAGTAGAAGAAAATTTGGTTGCTTTTAGCAAAGTGCCTATATTGACTGTTTTTACCTAAACAGGCAGGTTTAGACAAGGAGTGGATGGTGACGTTTCTTTACTAGGACTGCCGCTTTAGGACGGTCCAACCAACTCATTTTTTGCCCCTTTTCGTGCTAGCCCCAATTACTCTAAGTTAATATTTGTTCACTATAAACTTTTCGAATTTTAGAATGCGTAAACTTAGTAAATAAGTATAAAGAGACAATTGTGAAGTTAAAAATTTGTTAAATAAACATAATTTTTAGTGTAAAACGCCGTTTACTTAAAAGAAATATTGATCCATCAAGTAACCTTAATAGGTTTATGCTTATTTCCCTTCTAATACTGCTCTGTCTGAAGCTTTCCCCCTCAAGTATGACAAAAACTATAGTCGCTCTTTAAGCTAACTACTTTATAATAGGTACTATTTTATTAATCGTTTGGTTATACTCAAACATCTAAAAGAAAAAAGCGATTTATTTATATTGATGAAAATAGCGATTATAAGTGATCTTCACATAGGTGATTATGCTCGAGCAAAGGACTTCACCCCCAATGATAGTGAACACTCTATCATTGATGATTATCTAGGTTCGTTTTCCAAAAAATTTTCAGACGACGAATATAAATGTGATGCCTTGTTAATAGCTGGTGATATAACGAATAAAGCTCAGTATGAAGAGTTTGAGTTAGCGGAGGAGAGAATTAAAGATATCGCTGATATATTGAAAGTCCCACATGATGCAATTTTTCTTACTCCCGGCAATCATGACTCAAACTGGGAACTAGGACGTTCAATAAAAAGCCAAGGCGTAAGTGACGAACAACAAATAAGAGAGGCTCGCTATCAACTTTTCAACGGTAACAAATTTATTAAAGACTTAAACAACCGTGCGACGTTTGGTCAATTTCACGTGTCGCCATACTGTGTACTATGGTGTAATAAAGATTTATCTGTTCTATCCTTCAATACTTCAGCCAATGATAATGACGAAAAAAACATTCATCATGGAGAAATTTCTCTTGAGTCAATTCAACAAATTAAAACTGAACTAGAAAAACACAAATCACTCTTTGAAGACAAAATAAAAGTTTTACTTTTTCATCACCATCCAGTTAATTATATAGAAAAAACTTTTTCAGATGTTGATCATAGTATTATGGCCAATGCCAATGCCTTGATTGAATTAGGTGCAGAGTATTGTTTTGATTTCTTAGTACATGGACATAAACATATTCCCCGATACAGCCACTTAATAACTGACGTTAGACATCCTATGAATATATTATGTGCCGGTAGTTTTGTTGCTAGATTAGATGATCGGTGGTTTGATGATGTAGGTAATGCGTTTCATATAATTGAAATTGATCAAAACTGTGCGGAGCAACAAATTCCGCAGGGAAGGATTTTAAGTTGGAGTCACTTTGTACAACACGGGTGGATTCAGAACAATTCAGAACGAGATTCTATCCCTCATGAATCAAGATTTGGCAGTAGCTATAACCGAAAGACACTAAAGCTGAAAATAAAGAATATAATTTTAGAGCTATTTTCAACAGAGCCGTATATAAAATGGACCGAAATCGAGTCACGAGATAAAGATATTAAATACAGTTCTTCTGTTGTGCTTTCATTAGTGCTCGAGGAACTAGAGAACGAATTGGATTTCATAGTGTATAAAGAACCAGAAATCATTTTGTTGAAGAAAGAAGGAGGAAAGTAATGAATAGAAATGTCTTCGAGTCGTCAAATGCAAGAGATATGACTAGCAAACAATTAGCCTCCGAGTTTATCTGGACTAACACATTTGAACGATTATTCTCCAAAAGAAACCATATAATTTTAGGTGCACGAGGCACTGGAAAAACAGCATTTGCAAAAATGTTAGCGTTTGATTCACTGTCACAATATAAAGACGATAGAGCCCAAAAGCTGATTAAAAAACGTTCCTTTGTTGCAACCTTCGTTTCTTTTAAACCTGAATTTTTAGCAAAGTTAAACTCCATAAAGGATGATAACCAGAAAAGCAATTTCTTTTTTGTCTGGGGAGTAAATTTATCTTCATGTAGTCGATTTTTAGAAATAGTTAAGCATTGTATAAAAAGCTATTCAAAATCAAATGTAGACGCAGTAATACACGAAAGAAACATATCGTTGAAACTGAGTAATCTATGGCTGGAAACTGAGCTCGAGTCTCTAGATAGACTGAGTGAGGCATTAACATCTTTAGAGTTTGAAAAGAATTTTTGTTTCAATAAAGCATCATTGGGCTTTGAATTAACAAATGATGATTTAAATATAGGAAAAAAGTTCCACACAGATCTATTTTCCCCAATAAAAATGGGGATAGATATATTGAAAAAAGAGTTGGAGTTTTCAGATGATACGACGTGGGCTGTATGTTTAGACGAGGCTGAAGTTCTTACCGAAGAACAATGGGTTTTAATCAATACTCAATTGAGAACATACACTGAAATTGTTTTTAAAATAACCACCATGCCCTATAAGCATAAAACTTTAAAAACAAATGTGGATGAATACTTAAACCCGAAGCATGATTTTGATTATTTGTATTTAGATAGATTGGGTACGATTGATAAGTCACAAAGGGATGCCGACAAAATCATTTTAGATTTTGCGGAGAAGCTTTTCAATAAAAAAGTCTCTAACTCTAAACTTTCTGGTTCCGGTATAACTTTGAAGTTTTTATTAGGTAGTTCAGATTTAACCGATAATGCATCAGAAATTATACCCAAGGATAAAATTATGGATTTTATTCGAAGGTATTGTAACCCTTCAACGATTGAACGAGCAGACAGGCTTTATAAAAGAAATCCAAATGGTAAAAGTTTTAGTGACGAGATAGAACGGAAAGTTAGACCTTTGCTTGTAATTAAAGATTACTTTGAGTCTACAACAGGCCAAGCTTATGCGGCCCCAAAGGTTTTTTCTGGCTTTGATGTTGCAATAAAATGTTGTGATGGAAATCCCAGAAAGTTAATTAACCTTTTTAATCGATTTATAACGTCGCAAAACAGTATGACTAGTTTCTTGCCAATAGAAAAAGGGAAGCAAGGACGGATTATTAAAAATTTCTCAATTTCCGAAATTGATTCGATAAGAGCTGAAGAAAATGGATTAGCTGCCGCCACCTTTTTAACTCAAATAGGCAATTATTTTAAATGGGCATTGCATAATGAAAAAATTGGAACAGAAATTAACATGTCCTTTGAGTTTGATATATCCGATAGAACAATATGGGAATCAATTAGAATTGCTGTTGATTTAGGGTTGCTCATCCCTCACATTACGACTGCAGATGGTGATGATAATATGCCTGTAATGTCAGGGCGCTTTCATCTATCAGGAAGTATAAGCCCACAGTTTTTCTTACCTCCAAGACGTGGTGGAGTTTTAAAATTGAGTACTATTTTAAAGAGAGTATCCAATAGTTCTATTAGGGCCATTGACCTAAAACCGATTGATCAGATGGAAATGTTTAATGAATGAATTTAGATTAAGTGATATATCCAGAAGAGACTTATTAGAAAGTAAATATGACTTAGCTATATTTTGCTGTGGCTATGAGCCAAGATGCACTTTTTTATCAGAAATATTAGATATTTCAAACATAAGTGATGCTATAGTGTTTTCTTATAATGAACATTCCGAGATGGCTCATCGAAAGTCTATCGATAATTTTTTTCTTAGAACTTACAGTAGTAAAAAGGTTTATTCAGTATCTTCGCTAGATATTCAAGCACAATTTACTCAGTTGAAAGATTGGTTTGAATCGAAAAAATTTGATTCACAGTCAAAGTTAAGGGTTTTGATTGACTATTCGTCAATGACCAAGTCTCTTTTATCTATAAGTGTTTTCTTCTTCTTGAAATTTATTCAAAGGAAATCAAAGCTTTCAGTTACAATAGACTTTTCTTATTCAGTAGGTGAATATCCTGATGTCAAAGAGCATAAGAATTTCTCTCAACCTATTGTATTGCAGGGCTGCGAAGGTTCGCCTTTAACTTATACAAAAAAATCAGCACTATTTTTACTTGGCTTTGACTCAGTTGGACCTCAAGTTATTTTTAACTCTTTAAATCCTGACAACAGCTATGGAATTTTTGCTTCACCTAGTGCAAAAGATAGCTATATTGATAACGTTCTTGCTTACAATTCAGAATTTATAGATTCTAATTTAGGAGGTAAGACTAAGTTGTTAGGACTTCCATTACCAAACGTGACAGTTTGTTTTGACTATATCAATCAAATAATCACTCCATTGAAAAAAGAAAGCAATATTTCTATCGCCTTGTTTGGACCTAAACCCCATGTTTTAGCTTCTATCCTAACAGCTAACTATCATCAAAACGTTACTTGTTTGTATTGCAAAGCGTTAGACGCTGAACCTAGGTTAGTGCAAGGTGTAGGTGAACTGGTGTTGACTAGGTTGAACTACGTATAGTTCTCGACTTTTTGCAGTCTGATGTACTGCATAAACCTCTACAACCCCGTCCGTATTAAAATACCTTTAATTGACTATTGAAATTTAATTACTTCAAATCGCTATTTGCCTATATTTAACATCGCAAAAGTCGTTTACTTTGTGGCTATAGCTAAATCTTATGAAAAAGTTCACAATGGATTTTCTCTCTACTTCAAGCAGTGCGGCGCAATTTACTTTCCTCAGAAACCTGTGCCTGTTAATATACAAAAAGCAAACCAAGGTAGAAAAATCAACTATGACAACAAACGTACAACTAATAAAAGCGATCCCCAAAAAGCGTCATTTTGAAGCCATCAGATCAATGATAGATGCGCAGCCCACACCTGAACCAATATTCCTATACAAACCGGCACATTGGTAAGACTCTAATTATCTAGACAGATTCCAGCTCCTGAAAATAACGTTTATCATATTCGTTTGGAGAAACGCCACCATTTGTACCATGATTTCTTTTGGGATTGTAGAAGTACTCAATGTAATCAAATGGATATCCGGATAGGAATACTCTACCTGATTATAGAGTTTTGCCAGCGCAAGTGTTGGTAAATGCGTCGAATGGCGCGTATCGAGCCACGGCACAGCATATTTCAATGGGTCACTTAGAAGAGGAGTATAGGTCGTCTTTAGAAACTGCTAGGATGGATAAGTCGTTGGATGTTCTTGATAGGTTCAGTGAAAAAATAAAGGTAAGCTGCAGGCTCATATTCCAAAGGAAGCTTACAGTTTATTTGGTAAAGGACTAGGAAATGGATATCAAATCGAAAAAGCTTGTTCTGATATAAGCATTGATTCAGTTTTGCAGATTATCACTCAAGTTCGCTCTCGATTATTAGATTTTACCCTTGAACTAAAATATCAGTTTCCTGAAGAGCTAACTGAACAGGAAGTCTAATGCACGACATACATAATGGTTCTAAAAACGCCCTAGTTTATCTAAAGTAACGCTTTGAATCTTTCATAGGCCCTTAAAAGCTCAGCGTCATTCATATAGTAATTCATTGAGTTTATTGAAAATAAAATGTCCTTCAACTTTGATAACTGGTGTGAACTCAAACGAATGTTAATCATTTTCTCCACAATCCGTCTATCGGAGCATATTGAGAATAAAAGGTTCTTACTTGGTGAATCTTGTAGGAGATATTGAGCGCCACTTGAAATTTTTTCTTTGCAAAATATAGAGGACACTCTTGAATATATATTACCGAAGTCTCTCTCATAGGACTTTAAGAAATCGTCAAGCGAATCTAAATTTGGTTGCGAATGAAAACTTATACTATCGGGCAACGTTCCTCTCTCTGACGCCCTCGCCAAAGATGTCCCTACAAAATCAACCTTACATGCCAAAGCAAGCTCACGGACTTTGTTTTCCTCAAAAGAATCCGCGTGAATGTGAAGTTCACACTCTCCAAATTGTTTCACTTTCGACGTTATTTCGATTACCTTTTCGGGATCAAAATTTGTTCCTAAAGAGTTGCATAAAATTACAGAGCGGAATCCAATTTGAAGAGCAAATGAGGCAATGTTAGTCGAATTTTCTATCCAGCCAACTTCATCGGAAATAGAGTCCACAAGAGCCAAATCAATCGGGACAGAGCTAAGCTGTGAAGACCAATACGCAATCAACTCTTTTAGCTGAATCTTTATAGATTCTAGGTCGCATCCAAGCAATCGTTTACTTAATCTTTCGCTTGAGGGAATCCAAATGTTAGCTGATGTAAAGCGAGTATAATCATTAAGTGTTGAGATTAATATATCTAGGCTCTCCCTGGAAGCGACTCCAGTAACACACATCTCCTCAGTTCCGTAGCATTGCTCAATAATATCTAAACATTTAGCCTTTTGGCCTTTAGATATAGAGGGATAACCGATATTGAATCTAGCGCCGCTAAATGTTTCTACAAGATGTTTATAGTGTTCGCCACAAAGTTGTGGATGTGCAGCAAGTCCATCACGTCTGAATTCCTCACGAATCTTGAACACCAGCGTAAACCCTAAGCATTTGTTGAAGCTTTTCTAGACCATCAACTTTGTTGACGATAGTATCGGATTGGTTTCTTAGGTATTCGATTTCGTTTTTTAAACAAGTATTGTACCCTTCTAATCGGTTCATTTTACCTTGAAAATATTCAAGTGAGTTGTGAAAACACCATCGCCAAGCATAGTCAATAAATTGGTCAAGGCTTTCACCTTCATTGACTGGAACAGGGGTATAACGATATGACATTTTACCACCAAACTCGCTCCATTTTCTTCCATCGAGTGTCCTCGTACGAATCCTCTCTAAACAATAAGATACGCCATAATTGCCATCTATTAGTTCATTAATTTTAAATTGTTCTACCGTCAGGTAGTCAGATAAACTGCCATGAAAATCTAGGTGTTTGTTGAGTCTGTCTCTACTTGAAAATGGTGAACATTGATTAACTGTAGATGCGTCGTGAATCATAACTTGGATAGGAAATGAGTAGTCACTGTTCGGTTTCACAGGTGCCGCCAGGTCATATAATTCAAAATTAGTTTCTTTAAGAGAAAATATTCCAATAATTTCATCAATCTCTGCGATACATTTGTTATATACCGCTTGAGTAACCTCATCAAAAACAATCACCAAATCTAGGTCATTCGGTATGCAGTCTCCACCATCTAAAACACTTCCTATTACTGAAAAGCAACGTAGGCGAGCTTTCAGTTCAGGAGTTCTTCTGAAGTTTTTTGAAATAGCATAAGCAATTGATAGCAAGTACCTTTTTTTATCTTCCCAGAAGTGTTCTTTTGCAGCCTCTAAACGCTGCTCAACAGAGTCAAAAGCATTTTTATCAAGAGTTGATTTTTGAATTTCTGCTAAATGTTCTTTAACCATGGATGCTAGCTCTGAGTTTTCTTTGATAGATAACCCAGTAGTAGATGAGGGAACCTGGAGTCCATTTGCAATGTGATGAAACTGAGGTAGTGTAACCACTACATTATTGTCAATAACGGTATAGTTTGTTGTCGGTGAGTCTACAGCGTCATTGTATGATTGAAAGACATATAAATTGAGATTAGCGCCATACTTTTCCTTCAGCTTTACGCAATGTGTACAAAAGTACAAATCAACAGGCGAACTTATTGGTAGAATCCTGTCTACTTTTGGGCGTTTTTCCGCGGCAAGTTCTAACCAACTATTTAAATGGTCTTCATTGCCCGCAACTAGGTTAGTACCCATATAAGTTTGAGATAACTTTTTTGGAATCTTGGCCAAAATTGAGGCAATTTCCTCAGTGACATCATCTGAATTATGAAGTAATTTATATCCATTAAAATTACCTAAAACCCCTGAGTCAGGTTGGTTATCATTATCATTCAAGATTGGAATTGACTTCTTGGGTGCTGCTTTACCAGACAACTTGAAAACCCCCTTTAAGAGGTCAATATCAAATTCCGATATGCGGTCCTTTAGTACATAAAATATTACTAAGGCAGCTAGCACCACGAGAGAAGTAATGATTACCCAGTTATCATTAAGGCTTAAATCTTCCATTATTTTTCCTTCTGAAACCCATGAGCACTGCACTAGTTTTTAGAATAAACTGCGAATCATGTAAATCCATCGAGTAAGTACTACCTTGCCTAACTTTGAGTGAAAAGGCAATGTCGCAACGAAATTTTCGTGCCAATTGAAAACTGTTCTGAGCGCGATGGTAGGTCAGAATATAATCACGCGAATTAACCACCCTTCAGGCTAGTTAATTTCGGAACAGGTGTTTCTCGACGACAAACCTACGAACTCTCGCTTTGCTACTATATATGAGTATGTATACAGTCTTTCATATGAATGCCAGCAAGCTAGTAAAGCGACTCTGTATGCAAAGTAGGCAAACACCGCCAAATTATTGAAAGTCCATTGTTTGTCTGAAACAGTATGTCAGGTCAAATCATAATCAGTAGCATACAATGTCAGATTTGATATGTTTTTTACTAAACATTATTCTGTTAACAACAAGCTATTTTGTAGCGATATGTCTCTGCAGGCCCTGTCACAAACTTAATTAATTTTTTCAAGCCTCGATCTGATCGAAATCCTCAGTTTGTCACAATCGTTATTAATTTTTGGCTCCGAGCAAGCCCACTAATGGCCGAGTTCGTTGTCATAAACTTAATTCATTCTGGTCAGGATTGTTGATCTCATGAAATAAGTCGTTTAATACTTAATATCGTAGCTAAAAATAGACAAACTTCGGTTTGTCTATTTTTTATAATTAAAAAAGTTGTCTGATCTTTTGGATCTGAATCAAAAATACCTAGTGTTGCTTGTTAATGCCGGTGGAGTTTAAGTACTTAATTTCCTGAGGACTAAAACCTTGCCGCAACAAACCAATGTCTGTTATTGATATGTGACTTTTTACCCCTTCACCTAAAAGTCGATAAATATTACCGCTAACAGTTTCAATTAACTGGTTGTGAGATTTTACGATCCGAGATGTACGAATGTAATCTCCCTTAATGAATCGTCTCGTCGAGTCATCAACACATATTCCCCATAACACTTCTCCTACGATAGCACCATTGTCTAAAACAGAAACTATTTGCCAGTCTTCTACATTAGTTTTCATGTTTATGCCTTTAAAGAACGTCATAGATAATAGTAGCTAGAAACGGTTTGAAACTGTACTAGAAGCTTGCTAGAAAGCTTATTGATTCTAAATGAATGGCCAAGAGGAAGTCATAAGCCATTGTTTTTATTGAAATTGTAAAAAATGAAATTTTTCCGCCACATGGATTACCGCGAACATCTGAGTTGTTAGTTAAAGTTGGGATCGTCCAATGTCGGACGGAAAACAAAAGGTGATTAACAATGTCATTAGTAACAGTATCAAATAACTCAAATCAAAGCTCTGGTAATAATCGTGGCCCTTCTTCACATCCGGGACCGGGCGGCAACTGGCCCAGCACAACAGGTGGTAAGTCTGGTGGTGGTCGTGGGAATGCGCCAGTAAAAGGTGGTAAATAAGAAGGAAGCGAGGGCGTGTTAAACGCCCTCTATTTATTTATGAAAAAATACAGTAGCGATAAAGATATAAATAAATTAGTTACCAGAATGTGTAAAATAGGCTGGCGATTTATTAATAGAAAAAAGCATGGGGCTTTGATAACCCCAAATGGAAAGAAAATAACAGTACCTTCATCACCAAGTGATAGAAGAGCATTTAAAAATTTCTCCAACGATATTAGAACCATTATTTGCAGGGAGCGCAACTATGTCTGAATTTCCGTATCCAACTCACATAGAGACTTTGAGAACCTTTGCAAAGGTTTTAGGTGTAAAAGCTGGTAATAAATATCTTGATGATAAAGCCAAGGATAAAACCGCTGATTATCGTTTGATAGATGAATTTTCCAAGGAGGTTTTTGATTACTTATCAAAAACATTTGGCAACGAAATTAGTGCAATATTCAAGCAAGGGTTTCATGGGTATTTAACGGAATACATGACTCATGTATCAATCATTAGCGCTGACGGATTATCTCGAACAGACATAGGATTATCGCTTTGTAAGACGTTACTAAGCAAACATGTCGTAAATACAATCGATAGTGCGTTGAGATTAGTTTCAAGTAAAAAGCCATTAAGCGTAGTCTTCTTTTCATATCATGAAACCTGTACATCACAAATACTCAATTGGTTAGAAGAAAATGAAAGAGGTTGGGAGTCCTTTTACAAGTCTCTGGAAAAAGAAAACAAAGCAAAAGTTAAAGCTTGGAAAGATGGTGAACATAAACCAGACGTTCAATCATTAGTCTTCCTGCAATCATGGTCACAAGGTCCTTGGCCCGAACATATTGACTGGCAAAAAGTGAGAGTACTACTTTTTATTGCGTCAATTATTGACCGTACAGCTAAGGAAGAAGGCAGCTCTTTGTTGATAGATGAGTGCCGATTGTTTTCGTGGGGAGCAAAGCCCACCTATGAATTTAGTCAACTAATTCAATCACATCAACAAGACTATAAGGATAGGATTAGTTATTTACTGCCATTGGTCGAAGAAATTCAACAGGGGTTGAAGCGAACTATTGTTAAAAACGAAGGACAATTCGAATATTTTAAAACCGCAATAGATAAACTTGAGCAACAACTATCTCCCGAAGAGCATAAATCTCACTTTGCATATTGGGTACAGTGGCACAAAGCTAGGATGTATGTCTTGAATGGCCAGCTTGAAGAAGCTAATGCGCTTTATAAATTAGGTTTTGATGGGGGGTTATATAGAGCTGGTATTAATCAAAAGTATATAATTGAAGAGGCAATAGTTGTCGCGGCAAGCCAAGAAAAGCCGGATAAAGTCTTTTTAAAACACTTAAAGAACGCATTGCTGATGTTCAACTATGATATTCCTTCAGTTCAAAGTTGCGAATCATCGAATAAATTTTCTGACATCATTGAAGATTGGGAAGTACAAATCTGGAGATCTTCGTTTTATAAAGTTTTCCCCAAAGCCGGAATGTTTCCAGAAGCAAAGACTCCAGAAATTGCGGCTAAAATTGGAATTAATGTTGTTACAGATATTGATGAGATAAAACCAGATTATCGACACCCGAATAGAAAGCTGAAAATTGGAGAAACTTGGAAGAAAACATACCCTCAGTTGGTTTGGTTTGCTCAAATGGAAAAAAGTGATGTAGTCAAAAAGCTCCTAAAGCAAGGTGCTAATGTTAATCTTACCAGTAGCTCAGGTGATACTGCTATTTTAATGGCTTTGGAGGCTTTAAACTTAAGAGCGGTGCCATTTAGATCTTTAGACGACTCTCTGTTTAATCTACTATCAGAATATCCTCACAGTGAAGAAACTATGAACCGTTGTACTGACAAAAAGCGTCTACAGCCTCTTATATCGGCGGTTCAATCTGGTAGACCTGATATTGTTGATAAAGTTTTAGCTATGGGGGCAAACGTTAATAATAGAGGTTTAACTGACAATCAAACCGCATTGAATGCCTGTATAAAGATGATTGGTATAGCTAAGGACCCAAAGCGTTATTGGTCCAGTGTTCTTCAAATGCAGTTAACTCCGGAGGTGTTAGATTCGATTAGGAGGGAGAACTCAGGCATGACGGGTTTCACTCTGGAGGATCAGCTACAATTTCTTTTAACTCAAAACTCAAACCCTAAGTTTCGACAAATGTCACACTCATTAATTGGATTAATGTCAGAGAAGCTAGATACGAGAATCGACATTGCAAAAATGAGATTGATTGCGAGTCAATTAATTGAAGTTGGTGCAGATGTTAATGCTGAACACGTTGCACCGATCAAAGGTTATACCCCACTGATGCTGGCCGCAGAACTGGATGAAGTCGATTTATTCAACAAAATGCTAAGTAATGGAGGGGAACCAAGGAAAACATATTATGTTAACAATACAGGCGAAGATGTTGATTGCTGGCGAATCGCAGAGCACTTTGGTAGCAAAGACGTACTAGCTACTTTAAAAGATATTGAGGGCTATTTTCCAGAAAACATTAGTCAGTGCAATTATCATTAACGTTGCTACTTTGTTTAATTTTAAAAAGTCTTTATTCAAACAAAAAACTCAATTCTCTTTTTCGTGAAAAGCAATAGGTAATTACCAACAAAATATATAATAGATAAGAGCTTTGGAGGTCATGGTTGGATCACTAAAGCATTAGTAAAGATGCCATTGTGTTGGCGTTACTACCGAAGGCTAAAAGCGAAATTTGAAATCAAAGAGGGTAATAAAGATGTATAAAAAAATGAAAGCGATACCACCATCGAGATAGACGATGACTTAATTTCATCTGCGAAAGCATATCTTGAGAAACTACCTAAAACACCAACTCAATTAATCGAGTATTGGACGTATCTTGGTAAAGCTGTAGCTGAACAGTTGACGGAACATGAACAGTTGTTGTTGATGTCGGGGGCGGCCGACGTAACTTTAGAGAATAAAGTGGGAAAAACCTAGTCAGAACGTCAAGATGTTTTTCTACTCATCTTCACTTATTGGCTATCTGACGGATTAACCTACTATTCGTTCAACCCCGCGTTTATCGCAGCGCATACAAAAAGGAGAATAATTGCTGCAACATAGGGAGTATAGAAGTGGAGTTTTTTATAAAATGAGCCTTCAAAAACTTCTTTTAAAAAAAGTTTGTAGCACAAAATAGCTATCAAAGAATAAATACCTGCCACGTATAGCTTATTAACGAAGATGATTGGGTATGCAAAGAAAATGAATAAAGTCAGGCTTATAAGCGTTATTTTCGTAAGATCTTTCCATTCATATTTTAAATCCCTGTCATATGCCCAACTTCTTAAAATAGAGCTACAAATAACGGCTAATAATGTAAGGCCATTTGCACGGCTTTCTGAAACGTTTATATCAAATGATGAAAAAGCAGCGATGAGAGGCTCAATGAGTATTGTGCGATAAAATTCAAAACCATCTTTTAAGAACCCTTTCCACTGAATAACTGAATGTTTGATTCCGGCTATACTATTTAGAGAGAGAAAGGTAGATAGAACGAGAAAAAGCCTTCCAAATGAAGATAATTTCCCCCAAGCATGCTTAGCTGCTTTAACGTCGTCTATTAACGCCAAATTGTTACCTCCTTTCTTTAGACTTGTTATCGAAATTAGTTTTACTTATGCTGTTCAAATACACATTAATAAAAATAGGAAGTAGAATCGCCAGAAAGTATTGCCGTTACCACCCAACTCGTTAAACGGTTTATTATAATGATGGCTTCCTATAGTATTGACTATTACTCCTTCTGATTAAACGACTTATATCATTGGATCAATTGTAGTTGCTTAATTATTAATTGAGTAATTTCATAATTAGAAAAGCGAACCATTAAGGTTCGCTTTTTTGCTTATATAGATGCGTAACTGTTAAGTTTCATAACCTTTATGCTTTTGTGAGATAAATTGTTAATTAAAAAAATAGATATGAGAACGTAACTCCCCACACCTTATCATCTATTAGTTTTAATCCTTCGGGTGGTTTACCATACCATTTTTTGTAGATATCTAACTTCAACTGGTCTGCAACGTAATATGAAAATGACCAGCCTTTATAACTGTGAGTGTCATTAATCGAATTACTATTCGATATGGAACCAAAGCTTGCAAGATCAGCGTATTTGACAGTTGAATCTGTGGTTTGTCTTAATTCCGAGTTTATAGTCTGCTCTAGCTCTATATGCGTTCTACCTCGGGTAAAATTTAAATCAAAATTGGCTATTTTGTCTTTAAACCATCCGCGCTTATTGAACCAGGGTATACGCTCATAGTTTTCTCTGAGAAACCCAAGCACCTTTATGTTTAAGTTCGCATCAAAGTCGACTTTGTGTCGCCAGTCAATGGTAGATTTTGCGAGGTATATAGTCGGTTCTAACGCAGGTTGGCCATCTTCAGGTGGTGGACCTTCCACTGATATTGATTGGATAGGGAGTATAGTTTGATAAGACTCATCTATATTGGGTATCGTTAGATTCAAATCTAAATAGGCCATTGTGATAACAATTGAAGGGCTTAAATCTTGAACGTCAGGCAACATTTCATTAATTTCAACTGAAAGGCTGGGTGAATCAGGTCCCAATAGTTCTTCCAGAAGAATATCATTAGAAGAGTTATACATCAGCTTGGGAGTACTGAACATTGTCAAACCAAGACCAACGTTAAACCTTGCTGTCGCGTTATATTTAGCAAAAAACCGTTGACTGTGTTGCATAAAGTTTGTGCGTTTGGCTCTAGTCTCAACTGGATCAGAGTTCGGGTTTGTAATGATTCCATTTAATTCTCGTAGTAGTTGATCGATATCATCAATTTCAACTTCAAGGTTTTTATTCTGAAACCACGAGTCGTCATAGGTTTTGTTGAGTGTTGTTTTGACCGTATCTTCAAGTTGAGGTAGTTTTTCGCAAAACTCAATATCTGAGGTTGATAAATTGTTGTAAGCAATTTTTAAAGTAACAAGTGAATTATATTCCTCATTAAGTGCTGTAAACTCCTTGTTGAGAGTATTGTCAGCTTCAATGTCTTTCTTTTTAATTTCTTTTTCAACTTGTGTTAATTTTTCTTTAATTTCATTTATATTTGGATCTAGTGAGTTACTAAAGAAACCAGTCTTTTTTTGAACTTCACTCACGACACTACAACTCATTGTTGGCGCTTTTAACATCTCAATAGCAATATTAGTGTTTCGTTGTAACACTTTGAGCTTTTGCCTGAATATTGCAATTTGCGTTGAACGTTGATCAAGTATGTCTTTTATGACTTTTGCGTTAGCATTCATAACGCCGCTGTCATCAATAAACTTATCCAGAATTTCTTTTGGGCTTGGAGATTTTTCTAGATCAATTTTCGCAGGCATTAGCTTTTCTATAGAATTTAAATCGGCAAGTACGACATTGCTTATTGACTCTAATTTTTTTACATCACTAATGAATTCAACTAGGTTCTCCCTCTCTCGAGTTAGTTCAGTATGCAACGCAGTTAGGCACTTCACCTTATTTTCTTTGTTAAGCTCATTGTTTATTAGACAAAGTTTATTTAGTTTTACTTTTGTCTTATTTACTGAAGTGTTTAGTGCATCAAGTGACTGCTTGGTAGAAGATTTTTTGTCTTTTAAACCAGCCATTTGCATTTCTTGTTCTGCTATTGTTTGCCTGACACCTTTTATTTCCTCTGCTTTTTCTTGAGTGGGTGAATCTAGCAACTCTTCCATAAGTTTGGCAGAGTTACCTTCAAGCTTTTTAATACTTGACTCTTTGGTCTCAATCTCTTTTTCAAGATTTGTGATAACGCTCTTGTAGCTAGACTCTAACTTAAATAAAGAATTATCTTTTTTACATTCTATAGCACGACTAACTTTATTAAGATGAGTTATTGCAGACGTTAATTGGTCTACCGTTATTTCTTTTCCAGTTTCAAAAAACGGCTCAGTTCTATTTTGATAAATATCGGTTTGGCAGAGTTGAATTTCTTCGGCTTGAGCTATGTGCGTGACCCCGAGTACTATAAAAACTATGATTTTGCAGATCTTCATATAACGTCCCTATTATTTGTTTACACAATTGGATTGTATAAATAATATACAGGTCCGTCATTAAATCAACTAAGTACTGGTGAGTTTATTTGCCGACTGGATCACACCATAATGAGTGGAGGAGCCCGAAGTTTATTTTCTCCTTAAAGTTGCAACTTCATCCACAGACTCTAAAACCTTAGCCACAATAAAATCGGGGGCGTCTGCAGACATATTGTGGGTAGAACCTTTTACGACGATATGAACCGAGTTTTTCGAAAGTGCAGCGATGCTCGCTTGCATTTCAGCCCAATCTTTGGAAACTGCAGAAAGGCGAGGGTTGTTTGCATAGGCTTCGGGATCGTGGCTAAGCACAACAAGCTTTAAGTCTCCAAAGTCATAGTTAAATTCTGAAAGTGGCGTGTAAAAGCCTTTTTCGTTTCGGTAAGTAGACAAAACATGAGCGTAGCGAAAGCTCGAATAATAATGATCTACACGCTTATCCGTCGCATTGTCGTAGTGTTTGAACAGGTTTTTAATAGCAGTAAAGCCGACTAATGCATTGGCGTACTGCCAGTTTTTGACAGAGTCAGAAATAGGGTCGAGTTTACCGCGCATAATACCATGTTGGTTTTCATGGGCAGAATCCAACAAAATTAGGCTTTGTAGATTTATCTGGTGATTTAGTTGATTGCGAGCGAGTGTGCGCCTAGCAATGATTCCTCCGTATGATTTGGCGACTAACACGACCGGTTGGTCTTTGGCGATGTGTTTTATGAGGGCTTGTTGTAATTGTGATTTGTCGTCGGTGGTAAAATCCGTTGGTACGTCAGCACTGCCACCGTGACCCAATCGGTCGTAATAGCAGGCTGTGAAGGACTTTGGACTTTCTGCAAGCTTGTCAAATATCGGTGACCAGGTTTGTTCTGAGTCTGAGCCAAAGCCGGTTTCAAAAATTACAAAAGGCGCATTTTGTCCCTGACAAACATATCTAACGGCATAGTTTTGATAGTCAAAATATTCACCCGGTGTTTCAAAAGTTTGTGTTTGAACTGCAGTAAGTCCCCTTAGCACTCCGTAAATTAAAATCAAAAGGGCAATTGATAAAAGAAGTTTATTGCTTGTGAGCCGTTGTCGAAGGGAGACCATGTTAATCCATTAAATTATTATATTTTTCATATTGTTAACATTTTCAAGTTGGGTCGTCAATTTACTATCAATTTGACAACCAACAACTTTTTATAATTACGCATCACCTACAAGAGTCACTATGCAAGTTTTTGAAACTAGCAGTAAATAAGGTAAAGGAAATCTAATTCTAGTTAAGCGCTTTATCTTATCGCGTGTGAAATAAACTCATTGATTTTGTCATTCTTAACAGGGTTGAGAATTGCAGGACTTATGTGTTTGGGTGCACTTAAAAATCCTTTATCAATTAATCGAGTGATTAACGGTAAGTGTTCAAGCGACACTTTACCAGCGAGTAGATAATTAAAATTGGGTTCGTTTTCATAGGCGTTAAGCATGTTATGTAGACCTTGCAAGTACAAGTAGTCTTTGGTGAAACCGCCGCCTCGATAGGCCCTAGCTGTAATAGTGAAGGCAAGATTTGGATCTACTCTGTATTGCTCAAGCAGCATGGTAAAAGTGCGTTTGAAGTCGCTGTCTTTTAACATTGAATCCACGGCCAAAACTCTTAAAGCAAGTACTTTAAGACGAGGTAAAGACACACAGCCTGCTAAGTATTCACATAAGATGGCGATGCCTTCTTGCGTCATGGTGTTGAGTGGACTACCCAGATTTAAAGCTCTTATAGGTTGGGCGCGAGAATTCAAGGTGGTGACCAAGTGCACACCAATTTCATGGTGTGCAAGCGCCTGCGCTTCGACCAAAGCGATCTTGGCATTTGTGTTCACTTTAATCGTTGTCCCAGTGACCAAGGCATTAGCAATCATAGAGTCATCAATCACTATTTGATGCTGATAGCCGTGCTGGTTAGCAAAGTCACCCATAAGCGACACCACAGCTTCTGCATTTAATGGCTCTTGTTCAAGCTCACCTAACTCACCTGGCAAGTGCAATAGAAACTTCGCATTTGCGATGTCTTTTTGGTTTGGCTCACCGTAATAACGCAAACAGTTGTAGACAAAATTAGGTGTGCCAACGGAGTTAAATTGATCAATTTTATCTACGTAAGATTCAATAACATCTTTATAGAAAGTGACTAAATCTTCATCGCCTAACGAATCTATGGGAAGATTGAAAAGCTTGCGCTTTCTCTCGAAACAATCGAGGCGTGTATCTGTATACACAAATTCCGGATTTTGAGTAAATTTGGATTCAAAGAACGCGCTTTTAGCCTGCTGAAAATTAAGCGGGGCTACTGCACTCAGAATATTGATCCCTTGCACTGTATCATAGAGAGCGTCGTCAAGAGCCTGAACTTGTTGAGAAATAGGTTGCATACGTGATTAAAAGGCTAGATTTTGTTCATCAAGTTTGAATCAAAAGCCTTAAAATTACTACTAATAACGTCAATAAACAGGCAAATAGGTCCCATGCCTACTTACACTTCCTTGGCACTATATTAAGTGGACATTGTTCATTACGCTGAGATTGAAGTGGTGTGTTTAATTTAATGATCTAGATCAATCCATCCTTATTTATTTTAATTTCCTTTAAAAATCATGTTTTTAACTGAATTTACAATGCAATAAAGTCACACTATCTTTAACAGAGGACATTGCTTCTATTGCTCAGGTTGAAAAGCCTGAGCTACTTTTTAAGGACATCACTGCAATGGTTTGATCGCTATTGTGTTTATTTTTGTATTTATCGTGGCTATGGCTGTGGCGGCCTCGGTGAAGAGTTACGTAAGAGGACTCGCTATGAAAGACGCTACAAAACTCGATACTCAAGCAATCGACCCCATATCTGATAAAGAACTCGGATTAACTCACGATTTATGGCGGGCATGTAATTACTTAGCGGCCGGGATGATTTATTTAAAAGACAACCCTCTACTGCAAATCCCCTTGAGCAAAGAGCATATTAAAAAGCGTCTATTAGGGCATTGGGGTGCAAGTCCTGGCCTATCTTTTATGTATGTTCACATGAATCGACTTATCAACAAGTATGATTTAAATGCAATTTTTTTGGCAGGCCCTGGTCATGGCGCTCCTGGTGTTATTGCTCCGGTATATCTGGAAGGAACATACAGTGAGATATACCCTGATGTTGGTCAGGATATAGAAGGCATGACACACCTGTTTAAACGTTTTTCGTTTCCGGGGGGAATCGGCAGTCATTGTACTCCAGAGCTACCAGGTTCTATTCATGAGGGTGGCGAGCTGGGATATAGTATTTCTCATGCTTTTGGCGCAGCCTTTGATAACCCCGATTTAATTGTGACGGTTGCGGTTGGGGACGGAGAAGCCGAAACGGGCCCATTGGCGACATCGTGGCACTCTAGCAAGTACATTAATCCAATTCGAGATGGGGCGGTTTTGCCCATCCTTCACTTAAATGGCTATAAAATTAATAACCCGACTTTACTTTCTAGGATCCCAAATGAAGAGTTAGGTGCTTTGTTTAATGGATACGGCTGGAAGCCAATTTTCGTCGAGGGTGACGACCCTGTTCATATGCACCAAAAAATGGCTGAGGCGATGGAATCTTGTATTCTAGATATTAGAGAGATTCAACAAAATGCTCGTAACGCTGAAAAGGTAAGCCGGGCTCGTTGGCCAATGATAGTGTTAAGAACACCCAAAGGCTGGACCTGCCCAGAAAAAATTAACGGTCATAAAACACAAGGCTCGTGGCGAGCCCATCAAGTGCCTCTCAAAAATGTTCGTGATAACCCTGAAAACCTAGCGACATTAACATCATGGCTTAAAAGCTATGAACCACAAACCTTGTTCGATGAAGACGGTAAGCTGGTGGCCAAGCTACAGGCACTGTTGCCTAAGGGGCAAAGACGCATGAGCGCTAACCCCCACGCCAATGGCGGGTTAGTAAAGAAAAATCTCAGGCTGCCAAATTTTACCGATTACGCCTGTGTCGTGGACCAGCCTGGAACCTCCTTTGCCTTCAACACCAAACCTCTTGGCGCCATGCTTCGAGATGTAATGGTAAAAAACAACAATAACTTTCGGGTATTTGGGCCTGACGAAACCACTTCAAATAAGTTGGACGACATCTATGAAGTCAGCAAAAAACTCTGGTTGTGCGAGTACAAGCCAGAAGATGAAGACGGCGGCCACCTAAGCACTGATGGGCGCGTGTTGGAGATGTTGTCTGAACATACACTAGAGGGCTGGTTTGAGGGGTATGTTTTAACCGGTCGACATGGTTTTTTTGCGACGTATGAGGCGTTTGTCCATGTTATCGACTCTATGTTTAACCAGCATGCAAAATGGTTAGCTATTGCCGAAAGCTTGAGCTGGCGCGCACCTATTGCATCGATTAACCTTCTCATTACCTCTACGGTGTGGCGCCAAGATCACAATGGGTTTACTCATCAAGACCCGGGTTTTCTCGATTTAGTGGTGAACAAAAGCCCTAGCGTGACTCGGATCTATTTACCGCCAGACGTCAATTGCTTGTTGTCGGTCGCGGATCACTGCCTAAAAAGTCAAAACGACATCAATGTCATTGTGTGTGACAAACAATCGCACATGCAGTACCTAGATACCCAAAGTGCCATTAAGCATTGTACTAAAGGATTGGGGATCTGGCCCTGGGCCAGTAACGATGAAGGCCAAGAGCCTGATGTAGTGATCGTCGGTTGCGGGGATATCCCGACCAAAGAAGCCTTAGCGGCAACCGCGTTATTACGAGAAACCTTTGATGACTTAAAGATCCGCTTTATCAATGTCGTCGACCTTTATCGCTTGGCGCCAGAGTACGCCCATCCACATGGCTTATCGGATGCTGACTTTGATAGTTTGTTTACGGTCGACAAACCGGTCATTTTTAATTTTCATGGCTATCCTTGGTTAATACACCGCCTCGCATATCGTCGAGCTAACCATAATAACTTACACGTTAGGGGTTATATTGAGCGTGGCAATATCAATACCCCGCTTGAGCTGGCGATAGAAAATAGAATTGATAGGTTTAGCATCGCCATCGATGTGATAGATCGGGTTGAGAAAATCAAAGTACGAGGGGCTCATGCCAAACAAGCGTTTCGCGATCGTCAACTTGAATGTTGTCAATATGCCCATGAACACGGCGTCGACATGCCAGAAATAGAAGAGTGGGTATGGCCTTACGGCAATAAATAAAGGCCAGTGAAACGTCAATAAAAATAAATGGAGAATGCCTCATGGCAAAGCTTACTTTTTACGGTGCGATTGAAGGGGTCACTGGCTCCATGTATTTGCTTACGACAAAACAGAGTCGAATTTTATTAGACTGTGGGTTGTTTCAAGGTCGAAAAGAAGAAGAAAAAGCCAATAGAAAACCTTTGCCATTTTCTCCTTCACAACTCGATGGTGTGGTCATCTCTCACGCTCACTTAGACCATTCTGGTCGATTGCCCTTATTGGTAAAAGAAGGGTACAACGGGCCTATTTTTATGACCAAACCCACCTGTGACCTAATTGAAATTTTGTTAAAAGACGCAGCTTCGTTGCAAGAGCGAGACGCAGAGTGGGAGAACAAACGACGCAAGCGCTCGGGCAAACAACCTGTCGAGCCCTTATATGTCGAAGAAGAGGTCGACGACGTCATGGAGCTGTGCATTGGTGTGCCTTATTATCACAGGTTTAATATCACCGATGATGTCGAACTCAGGTTTTCTGATGCGGGTCATATCTTAGGCTCTTCGATCGTCGAGCTCATAGTTAATGAATCAGGTAAACAGAAGAAACTGGTTTTTTCTGGCGATCTGGGTAATTCACAAGCTGCGCTGTTACGCGATCCCGATATCATCACCGAGGCCGATATTTTACTGATGGAGTCGACTTATGGTGACCGAGACCACAGGTCCATCGAGGAGACGCTTGATGAGTTTGAAACTGTGATCACAGAAGCATCCGAAAACGGCGGCAACATACTGATCCCGTCTTTTGCAGTTGGACGGACTCAAGAGATCATTTTTCGACTTGGAGAGTTGTATCAAAAAGGCAAACTCCATCAAAAGGCGATTTTTTTGGACAGCCCAATGGCGATTGCCGTCACTGAGGTTTATCACAGGTATCAAGATATTTACAATGAAGAAGACAAGCGAGAGATCATAAAACACACCGAACCTACACGGCGAAATGGCCAGAGCTTACATTCGTATTTACCTGTGCTTAGGTATTCCACCAGTACCAAAGAGTCAATGCGCTTAAATAACATCGACAGTGGGGCCATTATTATCGCTGGTAGTGGCATGTGTAACGGCGGGCGGATCCGTCACCATCTAAAACACAATTTATGGCGAAAACGCTCCCATGTGATCTTTGTTGGCTTTCAAGCAATGGGAACACCTGGAAGAACTCTTATCGATGGCGCAAAACAAATGAAACTAGCCGGAGAAAACATAGCTGTGCAGGCACAAATTCATACTTTAGGAGGCTTCTCTGCTCATGCGAGCCAATCACAGCTATTAGACTGGCTGTCACATATGAAAGAGGCAGACCCAAAGGTCTTTTTGGTACACGGAGAAGAGTCTGCAAAAGTCGTTTTACAACAAGCGGTAAAAGCGAACGGCTTTGATGTGACGATTCCTTCACTTGGTCAAGAGGTTGTGTTTTAACATGGTGGTACAATGAAAAAAGGTAATAAGACTTCCCGATTTTCGACCGCGATGGATGCGGTAGAACAGGCTAAATTGGGTTGTGAGTCGCCATATGCGGCAAACCGACTGGCATTTTCTGATCATGACCTACTGCTCAAAGACGAATTGAGAGGTATAAGGTTACAACTCGAATGGATGAAGCCGGACTTAGCATTGGACGAGCAAGATATTTACTCGACGTTGGTGATTTTTGGCAGTGCGAGGTTCAATACGTCTTCTCAAAGTTGTAATGATACACAAAAAGGGTATTACGACACTGCAAGAGCATTGGCTAAGAAAGTGTCCGAGCTCTCATTGGCGCACGGTGGTAACGAGTATGTCGTGACTACAGGCGGTGGACCTGGGATCATGGAGGCGGCAAATCGAGGCGCTGCTGATGCAGGAGCCAAAAGCATTGGATTAAATATCGTATTGCCACGTGAGCAAAGACCGAACCCGTATGTGTCACCTGAGCTTTGCTTTCAGTTCCATTATTTTGCGATGAGAAAAATGCACTTTTTGAAAAGGGCAAAAGGCTTAGTCGCGTTTCCAGGTGGGTTTGGCACGTTAGATGAACTGTTTGAAACACTAACCTTGTTACAAACCAAAAAAGTCAGCTCGTTACCTGTGATTTTAGTGGGGCGTGCGTTTTGGCAGCGGGTCATTGATTTTGACTTTTTAATTGAGCAAGGCGTGATTGCAGCCGAAGATACACAATTAATGCAGTTTGCGGATAACGCCGACGAAGCTTTTTCTCTCCTCAAAAAGGCTTGGGAGATAAAGTAGCGGCTCGCGATAATGTGTTACCTTTAAAAGAATTAATAAAAATTAGGTGAAAAATGAATAATGTAATTGTTGCTGGCGTAGGGATGACCAAGTTTTGTAAACCAGGTCAACAAGAGCCTTACCGAGTTATGGCCGCCAACGCGATTAAAGATGCAATCACAGATGCAGGGATTAATGTTAGTCAAATAGAACAGGGCTTTGCATCATACATATACGGAGATAGTACTTGCGGGCAGCATGCGTTTTACGATGTAGCTCAAAGTGGTATACCAATCATTAATGTAAACAATAACTGCTCTAGTGGTTCTACTGCGTTGTATTTAGCGAGGCAAGCGATTTTATCCGGCGAGATAGAATGTGCAGTCGCGTTTGGATTTGAAGAAATGCAACCAGGCGCCCTTGGTACACATTGGGATGACAGAGAAAGCCCATTTGAGCGAGTGAATAAGGTTTACGATCAATTTGATATTCCTAATGCACCGATTGCACTTAGAGCATTTGGCGCTGCGGGCCGTTACTACATGGAAAAATACAATGTCTCTCGAGACATATTTGCCCAAGTTGCAGTGAAATCGCGATCACACGCTGTTAACAATCCATTGTCATTGTTTACCAAACCAATCTCAGTCGAAGACGTTCTTAATGATAAAGTGATTTTTGATAATTACATGACCAGAACAATGGCTTGCCCGCCAACCTGTGGTGCCGCTGCTGCCATTCTCTGTAGCGAACGCTTTGCTCAAAAGCACAACATTAAAAATGGCGTAAAAATCTTAGGGCAAGCGATGGCGACAGATACTCAAGCGTCTTGGCAAGATCCAATCTTATCTGTTGGAGCTGGCATGACCGCAAACGCCGCTGAAAAAGCATTTAACATCGCCGGTATTTCACCACAAGACATAGACGTCATTGAGTTACATGATTGTTTTACCACCAATGAAGTGATCAGTTACGAGGCGCTCGGGTTATGTGGAGAAGGAGAGGCGATAAAATTAATCTCTGACAATGACCATACCTATGGCGGTAAATTTGTAATTGGGCCTTCGGGTGGTTTGATGTCAAAGGGTCACCCAATCGGGGCGACAGGCATTGCTCAGTGCGCTGAACTGACTTGGCATTTACGAGGTCAAGCAGGTAAAAGACAAGTTGCAGGGGCTAAATTAGCGCTGCAACACAACGTAGGTTTAGGTGGCGCTGTTGTCGTTACCATTTATGGAAAATAAACAAAAAGTGACGATGGCTATTATTTGTTAGGAGTTAGTTCGGCCCCAAGGGTTAGATGGGGTCGAGGCTTTCTGACGCATGGCACGCTCTCGGTTTTTTTTCTGTTTGTTGTATTTAATACGCTCCGCGTCTTCTAAGCTCAACTCTTTGGGTGCGCGCGGTTTGTCTTCTGGTGGCACGATACGGTCTCGCGGTGGTAGGTCATATTGGTCATCGCTGGGTTTTGGTAAGTTTTTAAACTTATACATATAAAATGCTTCGACTGCTTCTTTTGCCCACTGCGTTTTGTTTAAAAACTTACAGCTAGATGCAATACTCGGCTTGGTTTTAAAGCAATTTATATTAATGTAAGCACCCATAATTTCCCACCCGTAATGGTCAACGAGTTCGTTCAATATGGCTTCGAGGCTCTTGCCATGCAAAGGATTATTTTCGTAAATGTTTGTCATTGTGAGCCCTTAGCCGCAGCACTTCTTGTATTTTTTACCGCTACCACATACACAAGGCTCGTTACGAGAAGGGGTCTTGTCTACTTTGACGGTCGTCGCTTTGTTTAAAATAGTCGTGAGTTGTTCGATGGACTCTTGTGCATTGTCCGACGAATCAATCGTGATATCTGCAAATAGCTGGTGCTCGTTGAGTAGTGCCTCGATTTCTAACTTACGCTGCTCAGAAGTTACGGTAAGCTGCAATGGGTATTTCTTGCTGCCTGCTTTTTTGGTTACTTTTGGTTGAAAACTCTTGATGTGGCTTTGGCGAGCGTCTTGACGCCCCTTGAAAAAAAACTTGTCTGACATTTACACGACTCGTGGGAAATTTAATGGCGTGGATCATACCATATTGAGTTCTATTTATTTCCATTTTCCTTTTCGGTACTCAAAATAGCTGCTTTGTTAAATCATATAGATCAACCTGCTGTTGTAACCATTTATGGAAAATAAACAAAAAGTGACGTTGTTGAATTATTCATTTCACAACTATCAAGTCTTTGTTTATCCTTAGGAACACTTTATGATTTATAGGCTTTAATTGTTATGTTACCTCTGTTTCGAATCTTGGTAATTGAGCAAGATCCTACCGTATTGCAAGAACTTGCAACGAATCTCACCAAAACTGTCGCGAATTTTGAGCGACAGGATATCGATATTGATTTTATTGAATGCTTAGAGCTATCAAAAGCGTTGGAATTTATCCAAGAGGACGGTGATATCCAAGCTGTTGTCTTGAGCTGGGATATCAACAAAAAAAGCGAAGAGCGAACTTACAGCCAGTTTATCGAGCGTTTGAAAGAGACTCGCATTGAGCTGCCTGTGTATGTCATTGGTGATGATACCAAGGGCCTAGAGATCGTAAATGAGTCTGAAGATATTGAGTCTTTCTTTTTTAAAGATGAAGTGATCTCGGACCCTGAGGCCATTTTAGGTTACATGATCAACGATTTTGATGACCGCTCTGAAACGCCATTTTGGACTGCGTATCGCCGTTATGTTGGCGAGTCGAATGACTCTTGGCATACACCGGGTCACAGTGGTGGTTCGAGTTTTAGAAACTCACCGTATATCAAAGACTTTTATCAATTTTATGGTCGTAACGTGTTTGTGGGTGACTTGTCTGTATCGGTGGACTCATTAGGCTCATTGTCGGACAGTACTAACACCATAGGTCGAGCTCAAGAGTCGGCTGCGGCCACCTTTGAAGTCAAACACACGTATTTTGTAACGAATGGCTCGTCCACGTCGAACAAGATTATTTTACAAACGTTACTTCGAAAAGGCGACAAGGTCATCATTGACCGCAATTGCCACAAGTCTGTGCACTACGGTATTTTGCAATCAGCGAGTTTCCCTGTTTATTTATCAAGTATTTTGTCACCTAAATACGGGATCTTTGCACCACCTTCGTTAGCAGAAATCAAACAAACCATTGAGCAAAATACTGATGCTAAGTTATTGGTTTTAACGGGTTGTACGTACGACGGTTTATTGAGTGACTTAAAGCAAGTCGTTGATATGGCTCATGAGCATGGCATTAAAGTGTTTATCGATGAAGCATGGTTTGCTTATTCGTTGTTTCATCCAAGCTTTAGATATTACTCTGCGATACACGCAGGGGCTGATTATGTCACGCATTCGGCCCACAAAGTTGTGTCGGCGTTTTCGCAAGCATCCTATATCCACATAAACGATCCAGACTTTGATGCGGACTTCTTTAGAGAAATTTACAGCATTTACGCAAGTACATCGCCAAAGTATCAGTTGATTGCATCGTTAGATGTTTGTCAAAAACAGTTGGAAATGGAAGGCTATAAACTACTCAACGCCTTGTTAAATCACGTTGAGGAATTTAAACAACAAACCAAATCGTTACAAAAAATCAAAGTGTTGGGCAAAGACGACTTTATGAAGGTTTTCCCGCATTTTAGTGATGATAATGTCGGCCACGATCCGTTAAAAATCTTAATTGATATCAGCGCGCTACCGTATTCGTTAAAAGACATTCACAAGTTTTTGTTAGACGAAATTGGTTTGGAAATTGAGAAGTACACCCACAGCACGATATTGGTTTTATTGACCTTAGGTGGCACACGCTCAAAAATAATCCGTTTGTACAATGCCCTTAAAAAGCTCGATAGCGGCAAGGTTAAGCTGGCCAAATCGACACGTCGTTCGCGTTTGCCAGAAAAGCTACCAAAAATCGACTTGGCGTGTATTCCAAGTGAAGCGTTTTATGGCGACAGAGAGTCGTTGCCGATAGACAAGTGTAATAATCGCATTTGCGCAGGTCTGGTGACGCCTTATCCTCCGGGTATTCCGTTGTTGGTTCCTGGACAGAATATCACTCAAGAGCACATCGACTATTTAAAAGAGTTGGCAGGGCAGGGTTTGACCATTCAGGGTAGTTTTGATGGTGAAATATACGTCCTGAAAAAACCAAGTTAACCTGACGAGTTAACTCTGATTTTTAAATCAAAAAATAAGGCTCCTTGGGAGCCTTACTCATTTTATACGGTGGGTTAACTCACTTGTGAGCTGTCAATTGTTGAGTCTGACTCAGGCTCACTCAACCGAGTCACTAATAACTGCTCCACTCGGATCCCATTAATATCTATCGCTTCGAACTTATAACCGGCATGGTTGATGTAATCTGTGCGTTTAGGGATACGCTTGAGCATGTAGATCAGAAATCCAGCAACGGTTTCGTATTGATTGTCATTTGGAAACTCGGGAATATCGAGTAACTTCATGATATCTACAATCGGTGTCGCACCATCGACCAGCCATGAATTGTTGTCTCTTTGGACGATTTGTTGTTCGCCTTGAAACGTCACCAAATCCCCCATAAAACTACTCATCAAGTCCTTTAACGTAACGATACCGACAACCATTGCGTACTCATTAACCACAACAGCAAAAGGCTGAGCCGCTGATTTAAATTCATTGAGCGCTTCTGAGAGGGTTAAGGTTTCTGGCAGGTAAAACAGATCCTTGTCGATTAAGCTGTCAGTAAGTTGAGTGGATTCGCCCTTTAACAACTGGCGCAATAATTGTTTGGACTCGACTAGTCCAACAAGCTTATCCAAATGCCCATCGCACACCAGAAAATGGTTGTGAGGGTGCTCTAAAATTTTGGCGCTGATGGCGGCGTTATCGTCTTTGATGTCAAAATATACAATAGCATCTCGAGTTGTCATGGCCGTACTTAGCGTTCGCCCTTCAAGCTCAAAAACATTGCCTAACAATTGATATTCTTGTTGCTGCAGTGAGCCGTGCTGAGCACCAGCTTCCATCATGGCCACTATGTCTTCGGTCGTGACAATATCTTCCCGAACGGTTGGAACATTAAAGATTCGTAATACTAAGTTAGTAATACTGTTAAAAAACATGACAAAAGGCGTAAGCGCAAAGGTAATGCCGTTCATTAATCTGACAACTCGTGCTGCGACCGCCTCCGGCATGATCATCGCGATGCGTTTGGGCAGCAAATCAGCAAACAGAATAAACAGAGAGGTTATCGCTAAAAACGATAACACAAAGCTAATTTGCCCAGCTAATGGACCAGAATAAACCAGTGCAACCAATTGTGAGGTATAGGGCGTGAGAGTTTGCTCGCCGATAATACCACCTAAAATAGCAATGGCGTTTAAGGCGATTTGAATCATCGCGAAAAACCGACCGGGATGATCTTGAAGCCGAATTACCGCTTCAGCTTGATCATTGCCTTCGTCGGCCATGACTTTTAATTTGATTTTGCGAGATGCTGCGATAGAAATCTCAGCCATTGCGAATAAGGCACCAAATAATATCAAGATAATAATGCCCAGTGCATCACCCATAAGTTACTCCGACTCTCAGTGTTGTTTCTATGCCAACCATAGACTTACTCAACCTGAAAGGCGCGCAATTATTGTTGAATATTTGCCCTTCAGCAACATTTTTGTTACATGGTCAGCTTGAGATTTTACGATTTGGTTTAGGTCATAGGGATATTATAGAAGTTCTGTTGTAACTCATCTTATCGTTTACTTTTTTTGGAAAATGTCATAGCCTTTAGCTCAATTCAATATCGAGATTTTTATGGTTAATTCACTTTCAAAAGTATTAGTTGTTGCGACAATGCTAATTGCCTTAGTAGGGCAGGCGTTTGCGTATTCGGCTATGTCTTGTGAAATGACCGGTGCGTCACACGGATCTCATATGAATATGGCGGCGGATACTCATTCTGATATGAACCATGACGGAATGCACCATGGTGTTGTAGATCATATTGTTGTAGATCACAGTCTTATGAATCACGATACCGCAGACCTATCAAACACAGATGAAGATTGCTGTGAGTCAGAATGTTCATGCCCAGCAAGTGCGTGCACAAACTTAAGTATTGTAAACTCCGAAGCCTCTTCAAGCGCAATGATACAAATTAGCGAAGCTGTTTCTATGCAGCCGACTAGTCAAACCAAATCTATTTCTTCTTCTTTATATCGCCCACCGATATTTGCTTAACACAGGATCAGTCCGTCTGCATTTTAGCAAATGCGCAATGTGACTAACGAGCTGTGTTCTCAAAACCATTTTTTATTTGGTGTTCCTCTGGATTACCAAACCATTTAATTAAAGCCGTTAATAAACCAAGCTTATAAACCAGAGCAATCTGGAGACAAATATGATGATCAAACAGAGTCGTTTTTTATTACTTTTAACGCTGGTGCCTTGTCTTTTACAAGCTCAACAAACTATTACCCTAAAGCAAGCCGTTCAGCTCGCTCAGTCCAACGATCCATGGCTGCACGGTAGCAAGTTAAAGCAAACTGCGATGGAACACAAAAGTGTGGCATCGGGTTCACTGCCGGATCCAAATGTTTCGATTAGCATGGCAAACATTCCCGTCGATTCTTGGGATTTAGATCAAGAAGGAATGACTCAATTTAAAGTTGGGGTGTCTCAAATGTTTCCACGAGGCGATAGTTTGGCGATAAAAGAGCGTCAACTCACCATTGAAGCCTCTGTGTTTCCATTATTAAGAGCCGATAGAAAAGCAAAATTACAAGCAATGGTATCTGAATTGTGGTTAGACGCATTTTTGGCTCAACAAACGATTACATTGATTGAATCAGACCGTGCTTTATTTGAGCAAATGGCGGAAGTAGCGCGAGCGAGCTATTCAAATGCGATTGGTAAAACCAGACAACAAGATGTGATCAGAGCTCAGCTAGAAATTGTCCAGTTAGAAGACAGATTACAAACCGAAAAACTCGCATACGAATCGGCAATGACACGTTTGAGCGAATGGCTGCATCGATATGATCAGACTAACTTTGAATTTAGTACCCAACCAGCTAGTTTTTCTGTATCAGACTCATTGCCACAAATTAAATTGAAATCTGTGGTCTTATCGTCATTTGCAAACACCTATCAATACGACCGTAATGAACTGGCGGCTGCCTTTTCTCAACACCCCGCCATTATGGCGATTGACGTAAAGAGAAAAGCATCCGAGCAAGGCGTTGAGTT
The DNA here is from genome assembly GCF_017638545.1 of Psychrosphaera ytuae. NCBI lineage: Bacteria > Pseudomonadati > Pseudomonadota > Gammaproteobacteria > Alteromonadales > Pseudoalteromonadaceae > Psychrosphaera > Psychrosphaera ytuae. Next base: position 740,385 of record NZ_CP072110.1, on the reverse strand, counting down.
AGCAAAACAACAATACAAACCCAAATGGGGGCTGAACGCGAGTTATGGCTATCGCAATGATATGCCGTCAGGCGCTGAGCGTGCAGACTTATTTTCGGTTGGTATTACCTTTGATGTGCCGCTGTTTACCAAAAACCGTCAAGACCAAGTGGTCTCTGCATCTATAGCTGAGTCACAAGCGATAAAAACTGAAAAGTTGCTGGTGACAAAACAGATGATGAGTGCGGTTGAAAAAGAATTAAAACAACTTAACCGCTTGTCGCAGCGCCAATCGATTTATCAACAACAATTACTGACCCAAATGCACGATCAGGCAGAAGCATCCCTGACGGCTTACACCAATGACGACGGTGACTTTGCTGAGGTCGTAAGAGCCAGAATTGCCGAATTAAACGCAAGAATTGCAGCGTTAAAAATCGACGTTGAAACATTAAAAACCGTCGCTCGAATTAATTACTATTTTGCCACTAACACGAGTGCGCAAAATTTGGAGAATGATTATGCCAAACAATAACAACAACAATGGAATGTCACTTAAACTCGTCGCTGCTGTTATTTTTGGAACCCTTGTCGGTGCAGGTGCAATCAGTGCGTTACAAGGCACACCAAGCTCTACAGATGAAACCGAAGCTAGTGCAGAGAAAAAACCGCTTTATTGGGTGGCGCCAATGGACTCTAATTATCGACGAGACAAGCCGGGCAAATCGCCAATGGGCATGGATTTGATTCCTGTGTATGAAGAAGACGCGTCTGGAACGAATGATTGGGGACCTGGTGCAATTACCATTGCTCCACATGTCGTTAATAACTTAGGAGTTAGAACCTCTGAAGTGCAACTTAAAACAATGCACTCAGAAATAAAAACCGTGGGTTATGTACAGTACGATGAAGATCAGTTGGTCCACATTCACCCTAGAGTGGATGGTTGGATAGAAAAGCTCTTTGTCAAAGCGGCAGGTAACCCAGTCGAAAAAGGCCAACCTCTTTACACCTTGTATTCGCCTCAGTTAGTTAATGCTCAAGAAGAGTTGTTAATTGCGTTGAATCGGAACAACAAATCCCTTATTGCCGCCGCAACGGAGCGTTTAAGAGCGTTGCAATTGTCTGAAAAGTTTATCGATGAGCTCGAATCGAGCCGTAAAGTAAAACAAAATATCACGTTTTATTCTCCCCAATCGGGAGTGGTAGATGGCTTAAAAATCAGAGAGGGCTTTTTTGTTAAACCGGGCAATACTTTGATGAGCATTGGTAAGCTGGATCAAGTTTGGGTAGAAGCTGAAGTCTTTGAGCGAGACACTGCCGTTATAAAAGAAGGATTGGCGGTATTAATGAATCTAGACTATTTACCGGGCAAAACATGGGATGGCGTCGTTGATTATGTGTACCCAACACTAAATAGCAAAACACGGACACTGAGAGTCCGATTAAAGTTCGACAACCCAGAGCACCACTTAAAACCGAATATGTTTGCGCAAATCACGATTTTTGCAGACCAAGACAAGGAAGTGATTGTTGTGCCAAAAGAGGCGGTAATTCGCACTGGTAGCCAAGACCGTGTTGTTTTAGCCTTAGGAGAAGGGCAATTTAAGTCAATTGAAGTCACCGTCGGCAGGGTAAGCCAAGAGAGTATCGAAATCTTAGATGGACTGACGCCTGATGACGTAGTCGTCACATCTGCTCAGTTTTTAATAGATTCTGAATCAAGCAAAACCTCAGACTTTAAACGTATGACTCATGATGAAGAGCCTCAACAACTATCAGAGCCGGCAAATGCCGCAACAGTAAACGGCACTATCAACTCGATTGATCTCGCAAATCGAATTCTAAATATCAGCCGAGGACCGATAGCTAAATGGAATCGACCTGCGGTAACCATGGATTTTGTAGTGGCTGACGATGTAGACCTGTCCGGTTTTGTAGTTGGTGATGAAGTTAGATTTACCTTTGAAGTAGGTGATGACTTTGTCATAACAAACATCTCTCTGAAGGATGACAGCCCTGAAGAACATGTTGATCACAGTAATCATGAGTAGCAGATAAGGACGTTTATTATGATTGAATCAATAATTCGATGGTCCGTTGGTAATCGATTCTTTGTCGTATTGATCACCTTGATAGTTGCGTTTGGTGGACTGTATTCGATTAAAAACACACCGGTAGATGCAATACCGGATTTATCCGATGTCCAGGTGATCATCAAAACCAGTTACCCGGGCCAAGCACCGCAAGTTGTTCAAGACCAAGTCACATTTCCGTTAACCACGGCCATGTTATCTGTACCTGGCGCGCAAACCGTAAGAGGTTATTCATTTTTTGGTGACTCGTATGTCTATATCATTTTTGATGATGATACCGATTTGTATTGGGCAAGAAGCCGCGTACTTGAATATTTGAGTCAAGTTACGCCTAACTTACCAGAATCCGCTAAACCTCAATTGGGCCCCGATGCGACAGGTGTTGGCTGGGTTTATATTTATGCTTTGACGGATAAATCTGGCAATCATGATTTAAGCCAATTAAGAAGTATTCAAGATTGGTTTTTAAAATATGAATTACAAACTGTACCCGGTGTTTCCGAGGTGGCAGCTGTTGGCGGCATGGTAAAACAGTACCAAGTGCAAGTTGACCCAGATAAATTAAGAGCCTACAACGTTCCTCTCAGCCATATTCAAATGGCTCTAAAACGAGGCAATAAAGAAACCGGTGCATCGGTTGTCGAAATGGCCGAAGCCGAATACATGGTAACAGCAACGGGCTATATCCAGTCTGTACAAGACATTGAAAAGATCCCACTAGGGATGAATGACCAGGGCACGCCACTGCGTATCGGGGACGTTGCCGATGTTAATTTAGGCCCGCAAATGCGACGAGGTATTGCCGAGTTAAACGGTGAAGGCGAAGTCGTAGGTGGTGTTGTGGTAATGCGCTTTGGCGAAAACGCCCAACAAACGATTAACGGGGTAAAAGAAAAACTCAATTCACTCAAGTCTTCCTTACCTGATGGAGTAGAGATTGTTCCGGTATACGACCGTTCGACCCTCATCGATCGCGCCGTAGATAATTTGTGGGAAAAGCTGATTGAAGAGCTCGCTGTAGTCGCTCTGGTGTGCGTGGCGTTTTTGTTTCATTTGCGCTCGTCCATTGTCGCGGTTGTTACCTTACCACTGGGCATTTTAGTCGCGTTTATCATCATGTACATGCAAGGTATCAACGCCAATATTATGTCTCTTGGTGGCATTGCCATTGCTATTGGTGCTATGACAGATGGTGCCATTGTAATGATAGAAAACATGCATAAGCACATGGAGGCACTGAACAAAAAGGGCATTCCTCTGAATGACCAAAATCGCTGGGAGCTGGTGGCTAAAGCGGCCAGCGAGGTTGGTCCTGCGTTGTTCTTTAGCTTATTGATCATCACGGTGTCATTTTTACCCGTTTTCATTTTGGAAGCTCAAGAAGGTCGAATGTTTTCGCCACTGGCTTATACCAAAACGTATGCAATGGCGGCTTCTGCTGGTTTAGCGATAACGTTGGTTCCGGTTTTGATGGGCTATTTTATTCGCGGAAAGGTCATTTCAGAAAACAAAAATCCGCTTAACCGATTACTGATCAGCGTATACATGCCTGTACTAAAAGGGGTATTGAAGTTTCCTAAATCGACGATTGTGGCTGCTGTTTTAATAACTCTTGTGGGCTTTTGGCCGGTTGATAAAATTGGCAGTGAATTTATCCCGCCATTAGACGAAGGCGACTTGATGTATATGCCGACTACCTATCCGGGCATATCTATTGGTAAAGCGAGAGAGTTGTTGCAACAAACCGATAAGTTAATTCGGACCGTACCAGAAGTCGAAAACGTATTTGGTAAAGTGGGTCGAGCTGAAACTGCAACCGATCCAGCGCCACTAACAATGATAGAGACGTTTATTCAACTCAAGCCCAAGGACCAATGGCGAGAGGGAATGACGACTGAATCACTAAAAGCAGAGTTTGATCAGCTAGTTAAGTTTCCTGGTTTAACCAATGCTTGGGTAATGCCAATCAAAACTCGAATTGACATGTTGGCGACAGGTATTAAAACGCCTGTTGGGATTAAGGTGGCAGGACCAAACTTAGATACGATTCAGCAGATAGGCCAACAGATCGAACAATTACTGCCTAACGTAACGGGTACGGCTTCAGTGTACTCTGAGCGCGTTGCGGGAGGTCGATACATTAAGGTCGATATTTCGCGGGACAAAGCGAGCCGGTTTGGTCTCAACATTGAAGATGTTCAACAAGTAGTGTCAACAGCCATCGGTGGAATGAATGTGACCCAAACTGTCGAAGGCCAAGAGCGATATCCAGTTAACTTGCGTTATCCGCAGGATTATCGAGATTCACCAGAGCAGCTCGCAAGATTACCGGTTGTAACACCAGACGGACAACGAATTGCACTGGGAGATGTAGCAGACATTCGAGTCGAGAGTGGGCCACCAGGGATAAAAAGTGAAAATGCACGCATTAATGGCTGGACCTTTATCGATATTGATGGCGTTGATGTTGGTAGTTATGTTGAAAGTGCCAAGTCTTATTTGGCAAACAATCTAGAGCTGCCAGTTGGGTATTCAATTACCTGGGCCGGTCAATATGAGTATATGGAACGCGCGAAAGAAAAGCTGACCTACGTGTTACCGCTGACATTTGCGATCATTGTCATCTTACTCTATTTAAACTTCCGCTCGTTTAGCGAAGTGGCCATTATTATCGTAACTCTGCCAATGGCGATGATTGGTGGGCTTTGGTTAATGTATTTTGAGGGATTTAATTTTTCTGTTGCCGTGGGAGTTGGTTTTATAGCTCTTGCGGGTGTCGCGGTTGAAATAGGGGTAATTATGCTTGTTTACCTCAATCAGGCATATCAAAGTGCGATGGACGAGTGCAAACAAACGAACACACCGTTTACTGCTCATAAATTAGCACAGGCAATTATGGAAGGTGCCGGTATGCGAATTCGTCCCGTGATGATGACCGTAGCGACAATCATCATTGGTTTGATGCCGATATTATACGGAACAGGGACGGGCTCTGAAGTTATGAGCCGTATCGCCGCTCCTATGGTAGGCGGCATGGCTAGTGCTGTCGTCCTTACATTAATCGTGTTACCCTCGATTTATTATCTTTGGCGTTTAAACAGCCTGAAACGAGAGTCAAGGAGTTAAGTTGTTGAGGTTGAGCAGGAAATACCATAAGTGGTTAATGGCGTTTACAGGGATCCAGTTTTTGTTTTGGTCGATAACAGGCGTATATATGGTGAGTATGGATATTCACTATATTCACGGCGAATCAATAGTAAAACAACAAAAGACAGCGCTTAACCTCGACGATATACGTTACACAATAGACCAATTAGCGGCTGATTTTCCCAACGCAGATCAAATCTCACTTTCTTCGTTGCAGGGATTACCTGTTTATCGTTTCAACAATGGTGAAAGTGGTAAAGTGATGGTCGATGCCGTCAGTGGAAAGGTGGTGCCGCCAATCGATGAAACATCCGCTAAACAAATCGCTAATTATTATTACAACGGCAGCACAGACATCGTTTCCGTCACCCAAATGAGCTCTGTTTCGGATATGCCAGCAGAGTTGTCACCTCGCCACTTACCATTTTGGCAAATCCAGTATCAGGGGTTTCTGACACCCACTTTGTACGTTAGCCAACACAGCGGAGAAATCGTTGCTAAGCGCCATGATTTATGGCGTTTGTTTGATTGGATGTGGCGGTTTCATATTATGGATTATGACGATGGTGAAAATGTGGGTAACTGGCTGTTGTTTTTATTTGCCTTATTTGGAGTTGGTGCGGCGGTGACAGGAGGTGTCTTGACGTTTCATCATGTAGGTGTGGTTAAATACCGTGCTATTAAGGGTCGAACGTCATGATGCCGACACTCAAACACTTCAAAGTATTTCACAAGTGGCTGTCCGTTTTAGTCGGTATCCAGTTGATTATTTGGCTGGTGACTGGCCTTTATTTTAATTTGATGGATGCAAACTTAGCCAGTGGCAATGAACATCGGGTTCGTGTTCAATACGACCACAACTTAGCAGCATTTGATCTCATTTCAATCGCCAACGTGAGTCCGTCAAAGCTGGAAAAAGGTGATAATGATGCTTCTTTTGATGCTCCCATAAAAGTGGAGCAAATCTGGCTACTGGGCAAACCCTACTACCATTTTGTCTATGAAGCTGGCGCTCATGGCGATCAAAAGCGTGACTCCGAGCTGTTTAATGCCGTTAATGGCGAGAACGTTAAGTTATCCCCGCCTCAAGTCTTGACCATCGCTGAGCAGTCATATTCCGGTTCTGGCGAGTTATCAAAACCCATCTTGCGACAACCGCCATTTGACGATTACGTCGCTCAACAAAACCCAATGTGGCAAGTTGACGTCAAAGATGAAAATAATACGACGATTTATCTCGATGAGGTTACGGGCCAGGTGCTTCGACACGTAAACGACGACTCGAGATTAAAGGGTTTGATGCTCAAACTCCATTTTATGGATTATGGTAACACGGGTGGTTTCAATCACTGGCTAATCATATGTTTTGCGGTTGCGACTTTGTTTTTGTCAGTTACGGGTATGGTCTGGCTGGTTGAGTTGTTAAAGCGTGATCTTCACAAACGCCTTGGTTAGATTGAAACTAACCAACTGACGAATTTTTTTGTCTCGATTGCGTTTTTGAGAGTAACTGAGTGTTTGCTTTTTTTGTCTTGAAAGACGACGCTGAACTTGTTTACCGAAATGTTTAAAAATGGTGGGCAAGCACGGATGCTTATGCCGTTATAATTATGAATCATATAGTGTTGTTTGTTCTCGATGGGGCCTTTAGGCAGGATAAAAGGCTAGAAGGGTCTAGCCTTTAATTATATTAGTGTGGCGTTTAGCTTATAAAGCAATCACATTAGATGCTTGTGGGCCTTTTGGGCCTTGTTCAACATTAAACTGGACTTGCTGTCCCTCAGTTAACGTTTTGAACCCTTCAGAAGCGATAGAGCGAAAATGCACGAATACGTCCTTTCCACCATTGCTTTGAGTTAAAAAACCAAAACCTTTGTCTTCGTTAAACCATTTGACTACGCCATTTACAGAATTAGACATATTTGAAACCTTTTTTATTTAATAAGAGTGTGGTGAAAAGATTCACCGGTATTGCGATAGATACATCGAAAAAAACATTTAGCCAGTAAAGCAGAAGTAAACACAGGTCCGACTAAATTTTAAAACTTAATAAAAAAGAAGAACTAGAAGAGTAAAGTGCAGTAGTAGATAAAGCTTTAATTTTTCTAAAGCTAGGGCACTGTACGCTAGTCCATGATGCATGTATAGTTTTTATTCAAATTATTTTATTCGTTGCGTTTCGATACGCTTTACAAGGTCGGTGCAGGGAATGGGTACAGGGAAAGTATGAAGAACAAATTATTTCACCTGATATTTTTAACGTTATCCCTAAGCTATTTGGCTCTCATTGGGCAGGGTGACTATCCACTGCATTATGTTCATAAAGCACTGCCAATTATCACTTTGTTAGCTTGGGCTTGGTGCTCCCTTTCCTCGTCGCCATCATCACGACAGCTCAGAAACATAGTAATAGGTGCTTTGTTTTTTTCGGCTTTAGGAGATGTATTTTTGGCACTGTCGATTGAGCATAGTTTTGTGTTGGGGTTAAGTGCTTTTTTGACTGCTCATGTGTTTTATATTGTGGGGTTTTGGCATTTGAGGAAAGCCAGTCTCACCACTCAAGGTCCAGAGCTTCAGCCTCGAGAGCACGAAGCAAACTTAAAGGGCTCGAGGTTGGATTCTAGAAAGCTATTGATATACGCAACGCTCATTTATTTTATTGGAATGTTGCTGGTGGTACTTCCTAAAACGGGTGACTTGATGATACCGGTTGTGGTGTATATGGCTGTGATATTGGCAATGGCTATTATGGCAATGTATGTGTCACAACCTCAGCTATCATCATCTCTTAAGCTTCAATCGCCACAACTGAACTTGGGATTGGTAGCGGGTGCACTGGTGTTTGTTTTTTCTGACAGTGTGATTGCCATAAACAAATTTGTGACACCCGTTCCCTTTGAGGGCCTAGTGATTATGGTAAGTTATTATCTCGCTCAATGGCTATTAGTCACCTCAATCCTGCGACACGCGAAACTCAACGTCGCCGATTCTTAACTTATTCCACTTAGGTTTTACGATTTCAATTTTGTTTTTCTCAAGGTCAGTTTTTAAAAAGTTCTCTTTGTTTGGATTAAATGACGTCATGTAACGACTGGTCCATTCGTCGTTCTCTTTCAACCATAGATTGGCTGAGGTGTGGTGGTTCTTTTCGGTAATAACGATGAACTCTACCTGGCCGTCATCATTTAGATCTTGAGTTAAGAAGTAATAGGAATTACCACGATAACTTTTCCACTCTGAGTCAGTTTCGCTGTCATAAACAGCTTCCAACAGTGCGTCGGGGTCGTCGAGCTTCTCTTCAAAAGAAGCTTGGTTTGGCCAGTAACTGATGATGGTTTTAAACTCGTCAATGTTTAGCGGATTGGCTGTGTTGTGTCTTTCGGTATACATGCGGTCAATGATCGCTACGTGTTCTGGAGCTGAATCTCCCAGCTCAGTTTTTAACGCTTGCATTGCAAGGTAGCCTTGTCGGCCAAGAGAACGATCAAAATAATAAAAATCGAAATCTTCAATAGTGACAAGGTTCTGATTGAGTCTTGAAATTTGACTATCGGCAGAGAGTCGCTGGAAATTTACTAGCGGTGAATTTACCAGCAGCACACTCAACAAAACCACCAAGCCCATGCGGACATTGACAGTACTTAAGGTTTCTAGCCAAGCATCACGTTTTTTGATGATCCCAAATAAATAACCGGAGCAAAAACATGCCAACAATCCCCACACTAAAAAGGCCCAGCAGCGATCAACTGTCCATCCGTATTGATCAATACGCAGCCACAGACCATAAGCAGAAATAACGCTATAAATTGGTAGCAATGCCACGCCCAGATAAATTAGCCTATGTAGCCAATTAGGGTAAGGGCGCTGGTGGGATTCATTTTGATAGACCGCGTTTAAGAAAAACAAAGTTAGCGCTTGTAACCACATAACCAGCAAGCTTCCCGAACCGGTCTCCCACAATGCCGTCAAGCCAGTAAAAGGCAGAGTAGCTAAAAAGCCCAACGAGACTAACGTCAATGCAGGTAACAAAAATTTAATCAGTGTTTGTAAAATTGTGGCTATGGTGTCTGCGGTGTGGGTGATATTGCGAAATACGATAATGGCAAATCCAAAGGCTAGATTGAGGGTTGGGATGACAAACCAACTCTCTTGCAAAAGCTCTCTGAATATATTGATTTCAAGTACCGCGAATAGAGATGCTCCAAGGTGCAAAATAATCCAGAATATACCAACAAACAACACGCACTCGGCAAATACAATAAAGTTGCGCCAAGAGCGCGTAAACAGACTGCTGTAACTGATTTGGGTTAATTCGCGCTGTTGCGTTAACTCAGTCCCTTGACTGGTAAAATGCTGAAAATACATCAATGCTTTAAACGAAGCGATCAGAGAAGTAACGGCAAAAGAAAACAGCACTAAGCCGTTGTTAAAAAAGCCTGATGGCTGCTGTTGTAAGCCGACATAGGCGCCTAACAGAGACAACAAAAGCGAGAAGGGCAGGACGCAAAGCAAGGTTTTTTTAATATTGCCCTGGTTAACACATAAATAGGTTAATAGTGGGAAACTAATGGCAAAGGTAATCAAAGCAGTAAGCCATACAGAGTCTGTACCCGGCCAAACTTGTTGTTCGACACTTTGATATAGCAGGGTTAGTGTTATGCCCTGAAAAATCGCAAGAATTATGATTAGGGGTCTGGGGATTGCAAAATCTTTATCCATGTTTGTGTTCCTTGCCGTGTTTTTATTATTAATTTCCAGCCTTTGAATGTTATTTAATCATATTGAGCGTAAATAGCGAGCTTAGTCAGACTTAGCGCTTGTCTGTGGGATTTTTTGAAATATGCTATGGGCTTAGTTACCTTTTTTAATTCTTTGTTGGAGCCTGTATGAGCTTATTGTTTGCCCTTATTGTTGCCTCTTCTAATACGCTTTATGAAATACCGGATTTGCCTGAACCCGTTGCGAATAACGCGGTGGCGAAGGTCACTGTGAGTACTGAGGAGGAAAGCAAACAGGTCTACTTTTTGAGTTTTATGGGCTTAGGGAAAGGCAAAAGCCATAGTGATGTACACGACAAAGTGTTTGCTTTAAAGCTTGCTAAAAATCTCAGTGACAGTCAGTGGCAACAGAAAAAAAATGTGCCCTCTAGTTTGAGTTTAACCGGAAGGTTAGCCTCGACTGCTGTAGGCATAGGTGCAGATGCGTATTTGTTTGGTGGTTATACGGTTGCCGAAGATCACACCGAAATATCTAGTCCAGATGTGTTTAAATATGAAGTCACATCAGACACGTATACACGCCTAGCATCGATGCCAGTACCGGTAGACGACAGCGTGGCATTGAGTTATCAGGACAGATACATTTATTTGGTTAGTGGCTGGCACAATGATGGTAACGTGAACCTGACTCAGGTGTATGACATCGAGACTGATTCTTGGTTTCAGGCCTCACCTTTTTTAGGTAAAGCGGTATTCGGTCAGGCGGGAGCTATTAGTGACAACGTGATGGTTGTGTGTGATGGTGTCGAGACGGTCGCCAATCCTAACCGACGCCGCTCTTTTGGTGACGTAGCTCAATGTTTAAAGGGCACTATAGATAAAAATAACCCTGCAAAAGTTGACTGGCGAACCATCCCACACCCAACGGCAGATGCGCATTACCGAATGGCTGCAGCAAGTTATAAGGGGGCGATTTATATGATTGGTGGCTCAAACAACCCTTATAACTACGATGGTATGGGATACGACGGTAAACCAGCCCCTGCGAGTAGTCATGTATGGCGTTTTGACGTTTCAAACAATCAATGGCAAATTATTCAACCGTCAAAAACATCGACCATGGATCACAGAGGCTTGTTAGAGCACAACGGTATTTTATATCGAATCGGTGGTATGGATGCTCAACAAAACGTGATGGGTAAAGTGATTGGCTACTCTCTTAAGGAATGACGGATATAATCTAGCCATGTCGTTTTGGCCGTTTCGCCCATTGTTTTGAGCTCAGCCTTAACAAAGTCAATAAATGCCCTCGACCGTTTTGGTAAATACTGACGTTTAGGATAAACAATAAAAACGCCAGAATTGGCAAACTCGTCTATTTTGGCGAGGACTTTTATGTTTCCGGCCTCTACCTGAGATTTAATCGCAAAATGAGGGATCATCGCTAAACCGACGCCCTCTGCACATAATTCTACAAATGCACCGCCATCATCAACAATAGTGGTAGAGCTGGGCTTTATTTGGATATGTTTGCCCGAATATGAAAAGTCGATGGGCATACATCGCCCCGTTTGTCGGAACCGAAATTGAACCCAAGGTAGAGCTCGCATTTTTTCTTCGTTTAACTGGTCACCGTCAAATATATCTTGGAGGTCCAGTGATTGTTTGGCCGAAGCGCATAGAACAAAGGACATAGGACTGAGTTTTTGAGCAACTAAACGACTGTCGGCCAATGAGCCACTGCGAATAGCAACGTCTACGCCTTCGCTGATCATATCGACATAGTGATCGTTAAAACTGACATCAAGCTCAATAAGTGGGTAGGCTTTTTTGAATTTGGCTAACATGGGCAAAATATAGTTTCTGCCATAAGCAACGGGTAAATTCACTTTCAAAGGGCCTTGTGGTGTGTCATTGTCAGAAAGGAGCTCGTCTTCAACCGTTTGCAGTTGAGCGACTATATGACCGACAGAATCCGCGTATTTTTGACCCGCAGCGGTAAGGCTTAATTTGCGTGTTGAGCGATAAAAAAGCTGAACTCCTAGCTGCTCTTCCAGCTTTTTCATTGCTTTACTGACGTTGCTCGGGTCCGTTGCGTGTTTTTTTGCTGCGGCGGCAAAACTGCCAGTTTCTACCGCTGACATGAACAGCGACATACCTTTAAATTTGTCCATTTTGTCTCGTACTTTTTTATTCCATTTATTTACTCAACGACAGAGCATACAAAATCTTTGCGTGAAAGTTATTCATTAATATAGGGAATTCTAGTCACTTCTACCAATTTAAAATATAGATACATTGTATGGAGTTAAATAACACACAAGGAAAACCTATTATGACAATACAAACTCATACCATGTCAGACACAAAAAATGCCGCGGGTGCCCAGCCCAATTGTAATCAGGCCAACAAAGCCACAGAGTCAAACATCGCCAAAGAGATACTGAACCTTCCGATAAGCTTAATTACCGGTGAAGTCCTAACGTTAAAACAACTACAAGGCCAGCGACCGGTCTACGTCAAATTTTGGACCAGTTGGTGTGCGCCTTGTCGCGAACAAATGGCCCATTTCGAGCAAATAAAGTGGACCTATGGTGAAGACTTGATGGTGATAGGCATCAACCTAGGTATCAGTGACGATGTGAAAACGGTTCATCAGGCCCAGCAAGAATTTGGCTTAACTATGCCTCTGGCCATTGATTCAGATGGTGCATTGACTCATGCATTTAAAGTTAAAGGCACGCCTTATCATTTGTTATTCGATAAGCAAATGAATCTGGTTTTTACAGGGCATGATACAAATACAACGCTCGACAAAAATATCGCTGCGTTAACTCAACCTAAATGGTGCTCAGAAACTACCAATGCTTCATCACAAGTTTTGACTCAAGAGTCAATAAATGCGTTAACGGTAACGGCAAAGACTAACGACGATTTGATACATTCAGCGCTAGGTGGTGACCAAACACACCTGATTTTATTGACGTCAACTTGGGCACATTGGTATATCAAAGAAACTCGCCCAGAAACTGCAGCGCAGGCTATTAAAGCTCAACAATTAATGAATCGCTTGGCAAATTTGGGGCCTAAACTTAACACTCAAACGGTCGTGTCTCGACTATGGACTGGGGATAACGAACTTGCGGCATTTACCAAGAAATTTGATGTCCAACATTCGATTCAAATTGATGTGGAAAATGACTGGTTCCATCATTTTAAAGTGACCGATTTACCTGTGCTTGTCGTGGTTAGGAACGGCCGAGAGCGTTTTAGGTTGACTGATTTTACCGATACAGACTGGTTTGAATCTTACGTTAAAAGCATTTAATACGGAGATTTAATTTTTAGTCCATCCCACAAAATCTTTCGTTTACCTTTTTGATTGCTAGGCATTAATTGCGAATGCCTAGCTTTTCCGCAATGATGGAAGGTTAGATCAAACCGTATATAAAAATAATTCTAATTAAATATAGGCAATACTATGAAAAAACTGGCAACAAGCTTGTTAATTTCGGTAGCTTTAGGTGCAAATGCGAGTACAGACTCAGCATCGAGTCCACTGATTTTACAGCCTGAAATTAGTCCGGACGGGACTCAAATCGCATTCAGTTATCAAGGTGATATTTGGACCATGCCACTAGATGGCAGTCGAGTGAACCGTTTAACCATTCACGAAGGGTATGAACGAAGCCCCAAGTGGTCAAAAGACGGTTCGCGTATTGCCTTTAGTAGTGACCGTTTTGGTAATGATGACGTTTTTGTAATGCCAAGTATCGGTGGTCGTCCGGATCGTTTGACGTACCACAGTGCGCCTGACCGAGTATTAGGTTTCAACAATGACGGGCAGGTTTTGTTTAATACTCGTCGTTTATACGCAGAAGTAGAGCGAGAGTGGGAAATTTTTGGTGTTGACCAAACTGACGCAGCCACTGAATTCCGTTATATGGATGCGCTGGGTTTTGATGCGGTTGTATCACCGGACGGCAAGAAGATTGCCTTTGTACGCGGTACTTGTCGAGTTGCACGTGAAGATTACCGTGGCCCGGCAAACCGAGACATTTGGATTTATGACGTTGATACCGGTAAATATGAGCAGCTAAGTGATTTTGATGGCAATGATTTTATGCCACAGTGGGCGAGTAACGACGAGCTTTACTTCATCTCTTCACGTGCCGGTAAATACAATGTATTTAAGCAAAAAGTCGGTTCGAGCAAAGCGCAACAAGTGACTAATGAGTCTGAGTTTGGTGTAGAGCACTTCAGTATTGATAACTCTGCTAATACTCTGGTTTATCAAGCCGCAGATAAAGTGGCTATGGTCAAAAATGGCCAGACTGAGTCGCTCTCAGTAGCAATACCGACAGACTTCAGATTTGATCCTATCACCAACAAAAAGACTACAAACTCAATCAATGAGTTTAGTGTTTCACCAAACGGTAAGTTAGTGTCTTATGCCGTACGTGGTGATTTGTTTGTTAAACGCAATGACAAAAAAGACAAACGTTCGGTTCGTTTAACAACGGGGGCGGCGCGTGACCGCGATGTAACTTGGTTGGATGATAATACGCTTGTATTCGTATCAGATCGCGATGGTCAAAATGATTTGTTCAAACTGACATCTGCTGACGATAAAGAATCTAATATCTTTAAGTCTTTAAAGCATCAAGTCGAACCGTTAACTCGAACCGCAGCTCAAGAGCGTAATCCTATCGTATCGCCAGACGGTAAAAAGCTGGCTTATCAGCAAGGTCGCGGTATCTTAAAAGTAGCCGAGTTTACTGAAGAGCAAACCCTCAATAATGAGGTAACTTTAGTTGATGGCTGGGCGACGCCGAGTGGTATTAGTTGGTCACCCGACAGTATTTGGCTTGCGTATTCAAAAGCAGACTTGTCGTTTAACAACGAAGTCTTTATTCATGCTGCCGATAATTCAAAAGAGCCAGTCAACGTAAGTATGCATCCTAAAGGGGATTACAACCCAGTTTGGTCGCCAGACGGTAGCAAATTAGGTTTTGTCTCTATGCGTAATAATGGCGATTACGACATTTGGTTTGCATGGCTAAAAGAAAGCGACTGGCAACGCTCTAAAGAAGAATGGAAGCGTGATGAATTTGATGATGAGCCAGCAAAACCTGCGAAAGCCAAAGTTGCTAAGAACGAGTCTGACAGTGACAAGCCGACTGAAGAAAAAGACAAAAAAGACAAAAAACAAGCTGAACCATTGAAAATTGACTTGGATGATATTTACAAACGCCTCGAACAGGTCACTCGATATGCAGGTAATGAGTCGTCGTTTGCCTTCGATAAAAAGGGTGAATATGTATATTACGCGATTGGTGGTGCTGGTCGTCAAAACTTCACAATGGACCGCGAGCTGTTCAAAATAAAATGGAATGGAGAAGAGAACAAACGCGTTTTAAAAGGCAATAAAATGCCGCGCAATTTAAGTTTGAGCAAAGACGGCAAGAGCCTGTTCGTGCTTACCGGCCGTGGGGATTTAGAAAAGATCAACACTAAGACTGACAAAGCTGAAAAACTGACCACAATCTCTAATCAAAGTATTGAGCACATGGCTGAACGAGCACAAATCTTTGATGAAGCATGGCAGGCATTAAATGAAGGGTTTTACGATCCTGACTTTCACGGTAATGACTGGCAAGCACTTAAAGAGCAATATCGACCTCTGGCTTTAAAAGCGTCGACAAAAGAAGACTTTCAATATGTATTTAACCTGATGCTAGGCCAAGTAAATGCAAGTCATATGGGGCTTTATCGAGGTGAAAACCAAAAACAAACGCAGCGCACACGAACAGGCTTGTTAGGTGTTGAAGTGTTCCCAACGGACAAAGGCTTAATGGTGGCCTCTGTTCTGGACAACAGTCCTGCTGCTCGTGAAGACAGCACGCTAATGGTGAATGATGTTATTACTCATATTAATCAGGTTTCTGTTACGGACCAAAACCTATATGCACTATTGAATGAGCAAGCGAACCAGCCTGTTTTAGTCGCAATAGAGCGCGCTGGAGAAGCTCAAGAAATTGTTGTTTGGCCAACAGCGTCATTGAACAATGAAAAATACGACAATTGGGTCGAAACTCGACGTAAGTTAACCGAAGAATATTCAGGTGGCCGTTTAGGTTACTTGCATATTCGCGGTATGAACTGGACTAGTTTTGAACGTTTTGAACGTGAGTTAATGGCAGCGGGTTACGGTAAGGAAGGCATCGTAATTGATGTTCGTTATAACGGCGGTGGCTGGACGACAGACTATTTGATGGCAGTATTAAATGTTAAGCAACACGCTTACACGATTCCTCGTGGCGCATCAGATAATTTAAAACGCGATCAAAAGAAATTCAGAAATGAGTATCCATATTCAGAGCGTTTGCCGCTTTCAGCTTGGACTAAGCCTTCAATTGCAATGAGTAATGAGTCGAGCTATTCGAATGCGGAGATTTTCTCTCATGCATACAAAGCCTTGGGACTTGGCAAATTAGTTGGTCGACCTACATTTGGTGCCGTAATTAGTACTGGTGCACAAAGCTTAGTAGATGGTTCAATTGTGCGTATGCCATTTAGAGGTTGGTTTGTAAAAGATTCGGATGCAAATATGGACTTTGTCCCTGCGCAACCAGATATTGAAGTCTTTAATCCGCCAGCGTACAAGGCGAAAAACGTTGATCCACAGCTAAAACGAGCAGTGGAAGAACTATTGAAGTCGCTGTAGCTTTATCTTTAGCTCAATACAACAAGGGCGTTTATGGCGGTCGTAAAAATGAATGAAAGCAATGAGTACCATATTATTGGTGATATCCATGGCCATGGTACTGAATTAGAAAATTTGCTTTTAAAGCTTGGGTACAAGATGACTGAAACAGGTTACTCTCACCCTGAGGCGACCGCTATTTTTGTAGGCGACTTTATTGATCGAGGTGAAGACCTCGTTGAGCATGGAAAAGTACTCGATATAGTGATGCCAATGGTTAAACATGGTCATGCCCGCGCTGTTATGGGTAACCACGAGTTTAATGCGTTGGCGTTTCATACTGAACATCCAGGTGAGCCTAACTGCTACCTGAGACCTCACACCGAAAAAAATAAAGCACAACATCAAGCCTTTTTGAATGAGTTTCCGTTAGGCAAAGCCAAAACAGAAGCTGTGCTTGAGTTTTTTATGACTCTGCCTTTGTTTTTAGAACTAAAAACGGCAGTCAGTAACAAGCCTTTCAGAGTAGTACACGCATGTTGGGATCCTGAACAAATATCATTTATTAAACAGTCGTTACAGAATAATAAACTGACACGTGAGTTTTTGGTTAAAGCATGTGATAGCTCTTCGAAAGAACACTTTGCCATCGAGCGAATATTAAAAGGTGTTGAAGTAAAGTTGCCAGAGGGACTGTACTTTAACGACAAAGATGGTCACACCCGAAATGCAGTCAGAGTAACCTGGTGGTCTGACTCTGACAGTAAATTAAATGATATTTCTCGACAGCGAGATCTAGACTTATCACATATTGACATGGACTTGACTCAACAAGTGCCATTTTATGGTTTAGATGAACCTTTATGTGTGATTGGCCACTACTGGATGCAGGGTAAACCTAAACCTATGAGCGACAATGTAATTTGTGTCGATTTTTCTGTAGTCAGCGGCAACGGTTTAACGGCGTGTTGTTTAGACTCAGAACTCAACGTCGAATTTGTAACGACGTAAAGATTTGAAACACAGCCACTAAATAGTAACTCTGTTTTTATAAAAATCGATAACAGGCCATGGTTCCCCAACCTATGGCTAGAGCAATGGTGTAGCTCAACAAAGTTCCAATCAACATATACTCAGTTAGCTGTCTGTCGTTGTTTTTGGTGAGATCACCAAATCTAAAAATTGTTTTTGCAGCTACTAAAAAGCCGATACCAGAAAACTGGCCCATAAATAAAAACGTGAGAGTTAAACACCGTTCAATATAGCCAATCCATCTACCTGCTGCTTCTAGCCCTATGTTGGGGTCCGAAGGAGTTGTTGAGGAGGCTTGTGCTGAAAATAGTGCCGCTGTATGTCGTTTTAAAATAATACTGATCAAAATAGAGGCGGGCTTACACGCTAAAATATAAGCAAGGACAATGATTAATACATGTGGGTTAGTAATTGTTTGAATTAAAAACTCCAAGAGCTGTATGTGCGAACCGTTCACATATACCCACAAGCTGACAATAACAGCTATGTGTAATACTTGATCGATTAAAAAGTACGGTGTTGTGGCTGGTTTACCAGCTTTCCAAAGGTCAATCGTAAAGTGACTTAATCCAATCCCTAACATCATAACCAGAGCGTAAGAAAAACTCGGAGCATAAAACAGCAAAACCAATCCGACTAAAACACAATGTACCAAGATATGTTTATACAAACCTCTTGAGCGAACTTTATTGTCGAATCGACAGTCAATCCACTCCTTTGGTTGTAAGTAAAAGTCTGCAATGAAATGGGTAACAATGAGCAAAATGAGTAATTCCATGGCGACCTAACTGTCCTATCTAAGCTTTTGGTTAATCAGTTGAATATAATCCCGAATTAAATGAGCACCCATACTCGATAGGCGATTACTTATATTCTGTCGACTTGTGCCTAATTTGTCAGCAAGTTTTTGATGTTCAACAAAATCGCTGTCGATATACATATGCAAGAGCTCAGCTTGAGATTGAGTTAATTTGTTCAGTTGGTGGCTAATACAGCTTGTTAAAAGTGTAAGGCTTGGGTCATTTTGGCAATCACTGAATGTAACAACAAGAGCTTCTCTTTGCGAAGTGTCTAACTTACGACCCGAGTCGACATAAACAGGTCCTGTTGAGGTGCCTGGCGAAGCGTCCATAACACTGTGTTGGCCGAAGGCTAAGGACAAGGTACAGTGAATTGGCGTACTAATCACAGGAGATGTAATTAACAGCAACTTTAATAAAATAGTCTGTTTTATTGCAAAATCAGGGTCAGGAAAGTGAATTTGAAACTCATCCCCTCTATAGACTTGCCCTCGAGCTTGATAAGAGTTGCTCAGAGTAGAAATATGCTCGCGTAACAGCTGTATCAAGTCTTGGTATTGTCGTTCCGACATTTTAGTGGAACGAACGATATCTCCTGTAAGAACTGCAATCATTTTTATCTACCTAATTAGGATTTTAAATGCAACTATATTTGATTGCATTTAATTGTGCAATTAAATTTAATTGCATATTATTAAGCAACTAAATTTGATTGCCTACCTGTGGTTTTATGTTCTTGCTAAAACAGAAGAATAGTTGATCTTTATCAATCTCTTATTTTTATGGCTGCCTAAAATAACTGTCAAATTGTAAATAAATTCAGAATGCCTGAAGTTAATTAAAGAACCTCCTATGACAGTAAACAAACTGAGTGCTTTATTCGATAATGACATGTTAAAAAAATATGATAGTCGGGGACCTAGATATACTTCCTACCCAACCGCATTGGAATTTGAGGAATCTTTTGAAAATGATGAGTTTGAGGCATGCATCAAATCAAGCATCAATCGAGATTTGTCACTGTAT
Source organism: Psychrosphaera ytuae (assembly GCF_017638545.1). Classification (NCBI taxonomy): domain Bacteria; kingdom Pseudomonadati; phylum Pseudomonadota; class Gammaproteobacteria; order Alteromonadales; family Pseudoalteromonadaceae; genus Psychrosphaera; species Psychrosphaera ytuae. The sequence goes on along the minus strand of NZ_CP072110.1, from coordinate 720,881 downwards.
ATCCACATCCCATTTTGCCATTCACTTTGTTACTACTGTGGTTGCAATAAAATCGTTACCCGTCACCCAGAAAAAGCGGATCGCTACTTAGATATGCTCATACAAGAAATGGCATATAGGGCATCACAATTAAAAGACAGAGAAGTGAGTCAAATTCATTTAGGAGGTGGCACACCAAGTTTCTTGAGTGAAGCTCAGATAAGCCGACTAATGTTATGGGTTAGGCGCTTATTTAAGATTAAACAACGTACAGAAGTCAGTATTGAAATAGACCCTAGAAACCTAGACTTAAACTATGTTGATCACCTAGCAAACGAGGGATTCAATAGAATGAGTATTGGCGTACAAGACATTACAGCTAAGGTACAGATCGCCATTAACCGTCAGCAGTCGTCTGGATTTATAAAACAACTTATAGAGCGTGCTCACTTGGTTGGTTTTGACTCTGTAAATATTGACCTAATATATGGCTTACCCCATCAAACTGAACAAAGCTTTGCTGAGTCATTGAAGGTGATTAATGGGTTTAACGCTGATCGGATTTCACTATTTAGTTATGCACATTTACCAGATAGGTTTGCTGCTCAGCGAAAAATCAAAGATACGTGGCTACCTAGTGCTGCGGCCAAACTTGGATTAATGCAAATGGCGATGGCGCATTTTCTAGCAACAGGCTACGACATGATCGGCATGGATCATTTTGCAAAGCCAACGGATGAGCTTGCGATTGCTATGCGATCTGGACAGCTACACAGAAATTTCCAGGGTTATACCACGCAAGGGGATACGGATTTATTGGGCTTGGGTGTATCGGCGATCAGTAGTTTAGGCCACTGTTATAGCCAAAACCATAAATCTTTACGAGATTATGACACCGCAATTGCTGAACAAGGTCACGCGATAGAAAAAGGCAAGGTGTTAAGTGAGGATGACATGGTCAGGCGATATGTAATCGCAGAGCTCATGTGTAACCTTAATTTAAGCAAACCCAAAGTAAACGAGTATTTTGAAGTAGATTTTGATCAATACTTTGCAGATTCGATAAAAGTACTACAACCGCTAATAAAAGATGGTCTGGTAAACAACGACTTGACTCATTTATCTGTAGCTCCTGAAGCACGACTTATCATTAGAACAGTATGTATGGCTTTTGACGCCTATTTACCAGAAGCGGCACAAGCTCGCTATTCAAAGGTGATATAGGATTGAGTTTCTAAACATAAACTTAAATTAGAGAGTAGTTATTGTAATTGCGCAAAAATTGGACAAAACTGGTTGTTAGGTAACTCAACATACCAAAGGAGTTGATATGTTATTTATTACTAACCGATTACCCAATCAATCTGCACGAAGCAAACGCAATCGCAGTGTCACCTTTAATTACCAAAACACCACAGTTTCGCAGAATCTTTATTTTTGCCGCCGCAATGGTATTGGTGATTACACCGAAATTACCAGTGAGCCTTTTTTCAATGAGCTTAAGAATTGGCCTGATGACGTACAACTATTGTTATACATTCATGGCTTCAACAACAACATGGAGCCTGATATTTTTAACAATGCGGAAGTATTACAAAGGCAATTTGATCGTCAGCAGGGGAATTTGGTTAGGGTAGTACCGGTAATTTGGCCTTGTGATGATGACTCACCTGCTGCTTTTATAGGAGATTACTGGGACGACCAAGATGCAGCTGATGCTTCTGGGCCTGGCTTTGCAAGAGCGCTACTTAAATTCAACAAATGGCGACATTCTCAAGACCAATTGCTTCACCCGTGTTTTAGGCGAATTAATGTATTGGCACATTCAATGGGAAATAGAGTGTTAGTAAACGCACTCGAACACTTTGCTAAAAAGCTACCAGGAGGTGAAGTACCGCAGTTATTTCGCAACGTTTTTATGATGGCAGCGGATGTCAAAAATGAGATTTTGGAAAATAATCAGCGAGGTCATCATGTAGTTTCATCGGCAAGGAATACAGTTGTATATTACGCCAACGATGATTTTGCGATGCCCGCTTCGAAAGTTGCTAATGTTAAAAATATGACAGCTTCAAGGCGGCTGGGTATGACTGGCCCAGAACACTTAGAGCGATTACCAAAATCTGTATTTGAAGTCGATTGTGACGAATTTAATAATAAGTTTGACCGGAAGGGCCACTCTTATTTTTTGGTTGACGGCGAAGGTAACCCCAGTCCTGTTATAGGCCATATGGCCCATGCCATTAAAAAAGGACGGGTAGAGCCAAATCAACGGTCAGTAATACTTAGCTGATGGCGCTGTGTCAGTAAATACCTATTTAATCGAGAAGTGAATTGATAGTTGGGTTACTTCAGTAAGACAGATTTACACTTGAAGAGCGGTCGTATTTTATAGTAAAACATTGGTTTTCAAGCCTCGTGCCGAGATTTCGGCTCGAGCTTTTTTATATTAAAGGAAAATTAAAGGAACTAACACATGGACTTATCCAGATCATCTAAAGCAAATGAAGCCACTTCAAAAGCTAATTCTTTTTTTAAGGCGGGCCTTGCAAAAAAGGTTATTCCTGGATTGATTTTGCTTGTCGTCATTTTTAACTCTTATTTTATCGTTGTTGAAGGTCATGTTGGTGTTGTAAAGCGTTTCGGTGAGGCCAAACACCAAGAAAACCCTGGATTACATTTAAAAATACCGTTCATCGAGACGGTCGAGATGATCGAGGTAAGAACTCGTAAAAATGCCGAAAAAATGGCATCGAGTACAAAAGAGCAAATGCCAGTAACGGTTGAAGTCTCAGTAAACTGGACCGTAAATAAAGAAGCGGCTTTAGACTTATTTAAGCGCTATGGTGGCTTAACACAGTTTGAGCAGCGCATATTAGATCCGCGCTTCCGTTCAGCGACAAAAGATACGATTCCTCAATTTGAAGCTGAGCAATTAATCCAAGATCGCGCTTCTGCAATTCAAGGGATTGAACATAGATTGGCTGCAGAGATGGAAGGCTTTCCGGTTATTGTTGATAACATCCAAATAGAGAATATTGTTTTACCTCAGAAGTACATTAATTCCATTGAGATAAAACAAACGGAAAAAAACCTAGCGGCTGCAGAAGAGCACAAACTAGAGCGTCAGAGATTAGAGGCATTACGCGCTGTAAACACGGCTGATGCAAAAGCAAAAGGAATACTTAAGGTTGCAGAAGCTGAGGCTCAGTCGATTTTGCTAAAAGGTAAAGCTGAAGCAGAAGCAATTCAAGCAAAAGCAAAAGCATTAAAAGAAAATCCATTAATTGTTAAGTTTACAGAAGCACAGCAATGGGATGGTAAGTTACCAACAACCATGATGGGCGGTCAGGGCGTTATGCCAATAATGGACTTACGCCAACCTTCGAAAGACTAATTGTTCAAATACAAAAAAGGCGCTGAATCAGCGCCTTATTATTGGAAAAATGAGTATAGAGTTAGGCATCAATCTTCTTAATCCAAGACGCCAATTCGTCTATCTTTGCTACCGTTTCACGGATGAGTTTGTCAATCTCGTTACTAGACTCTCTTGAGTTACCTGCTAATGTCCTAACTTCATCAGCAACAACTGCAAACCCTCTACCAGACTCACCGGCTCGAGCCGCTTCGATAGCTGCATTTAAGGCTAACAAGTTAGTTTGATCTGAAATAGAATTGATTGTACCAACGATTGAACTGATAGTTTGACTCGTTGTAACAAGCTCTTGAGTTGCAGCCTGTGTTTCATTTACTGCCTGCTTTCTTTGGGTTACGTCGATACCAAAGAACACGTAACGAGTTACGTTACCTTGGAAGTCTTTAAGGGCACTAAGTCTTGCATCAAATGCAAAGTAGCGACCATCCACATCAAAATCGAAAACCATAGATAAAAAGCCTTTGCTTTCGAGCTTGGTCTTGTTGTCACCAGAAATAAGGGCAAGAACTTCTTGAGCCATTCGTTCAGCAACAACACGGCTGCCTATCGTCTCTATCAGCAAATCGTTAGCATCAATTATTTCGCCGTTGGTCTTCATTTCTAAAAGCACAAGGGCACTACCAATGGCATCGAGTTTACGGGTAAAGTCCAACGCCATTTGCTTGACTCGGGTCACATCAGCTTGAACCGCAATAAAGTTGGTTAACTCACCATCTTCAAACACCGGGTTAATTGAAAGGGCGGTCCAATAAGGAGTCCCGTCTTTGTGGTAGTTAAGTATTTCTTCGTAGAATGGAGTGCGTTCACTCAAGTGATGTCTAATTCGATCAACAGTACCAGTATCGGTCTCTTCACCCTGTAAGAAGTCACCTGGCTTACGGCCAATAACCTCTGCTGATTTGTAACCTGTGAGACGCTCAAATCCCTTGTTAACGTATTGAATTTTGCCGTTAGGTGGGGTGATGATAACGGCATTGTCGGTCTCGTTTGCGACTAGCGAAATCATTTTTTGCATTTCCCTCTGCCGTATTTCTTCGGTAACGTCCCTTATGAACGCTGTATAGAGTGTTCGACCTTCTAATTTAACTTTAGAGAGCGACAGGCGACCCCAAAGCGTTTCGCCATCACGACGTTCTATTTTTACTTCTCTGCTCGTACCGACAATTTTGTCTTGGCCTGTGGTCCTATTGGCATTGACATAATCATCATGCTCAGGCTGTATAGCCTGTGGTACAAGCATTTTAACGTTTTCGCCTAATACCTCATTACGATCGTAACCCCAAAGTTCTTCTGCGGCTTTGTTGAATAAAGTCACACAGTTGTGCTCATTAATACAAACCACTGCGTCGAGTGCTTGTTCGAGGGTTTGTTCAACAATTTCCCGTTGATCTCGCTCTGCCGTTACATCTCGAACTAAGGCTGTGTAGTGTTTTTTGCCATTGAGTTTCACTTGAGAAAGAGAAAGTTGTACCCATATTCGCTTACCGGACTTAGTTTCGAGTTGCACTTCTCGAGAGCTACCAACGATTTTATCTATGTCTGATGTTCTATGATGATTTACATAACTGTCATGGTTACTTTGATGCTCGGTGGGAACTAACATTTTAACGTTCATTCCGAGAACCTCACTTTTTGTGTAGCCCCACAATTTTTCCGCAGCTTTATTAAAGAAAGTTACATTATTATTTTCGTCTATGCTTACGACAGCAACGATTGTCTGTGCGAGTGCTTGTTCTGCGAGAGAGTTTTTGCTAGTAAAGTTAAACATATCAATCTCTTGTGTTTATAGTTTGTTTGTTACATCAAAATATCCGTCTAATCTATTGCGCTAAAACGGGAACGTTTGGCGAAAAGCGTGTATTTAATAAGTAGTAGACTCTCGGGAGTTGTCAATAAACTCAAGGCAGACATAGGGTTAAAAAATTTCGGCTTTTTCTGGATCGAACAAACTCCTTTTTGATTTACATCAATGTGTAATTAGGTATTCAATAGCAACGCTTTTTTTAATTGTGGAATTAATTATAATAGCGGCAAATAAACACCATGTTTTGAAGGGTAAATAAGATATGTCTAATTGTTTGCATCTAGCTATTCCTGCAGGTGACCTGGAAGTTGCAAAGAAGTTTTATTGCGAAGTTATGGGTTGTCGTTCGGGTAATAGTGAGGAAGGCCGTTGGATCGACATTGATTTTTGGGGTAACGAACTAACAATTCATCAAAGCGAAGAGCGCTTGCCAACAGTAAGACACGACGTTGATATGGGCGCGGTGTCAGTTCCTCATTTTGGCGTACATATGCCAGAAGATGAGTTTCAGGCATTAAAACAGCGTATTGAAGCTGCTGGATTAGAATACCTTGATAAGCCTTACAGACGTTTTGTTGGAACTGAGTTTGAGCAAGAGACGTTTTTTATCGAAGATCCAAATGGCAACGTCTTAGAAATGAAAACAATGGTAAACCCTGAAGTACTGTTCAGAGATGCCAAGTAATCATTTTAAATGACTGCACACATAGGTAGTTAACAAAAAACAAAATGCGAGGCAAGTGCTCGCATTTTTTATTAGATGATTAACTTAAAGGTATAACGACTTATGCTATGGATGCGTTTGTTGAGTTAACCTGGGTTTGATTTATGTTTTTTGTATTATCAGGTTGTTCGTTACCGACCAGCCCTTCGCTTTGAGCAACCACTAGAGCCGTGACTGCATCGCCTGTAATGTTGGTGGCTGTTCGCATCATATCAATAATGCGGTCAATTGCAGCTACAATGGCGATACCCTCCAATGGTAAGCCAACGGCATTAAGTGTAACCGTTAGCATGACCAATGCAGCACCAGGTACGCCTGCAGTACCGATACTACTTATGACCGCAGTCATGGTAATGATACCGTAGTCAACCATATCCAAAGAGATGCCGTAGATGTGGGCAATAAATATCGCCGCTATCGCCGGATAAATGCCGCCACAGCCGTCCATATTGGCACTCGAACCAATATTTGCGACGAAAGACCCAAAGCCTTTTTCGACCTTTAAGTTTTCAGAAATGACTTTAGTAGTTACTGGCAGTGTTGCATAGCTACTGCAAGTACTATAGGCCGTCGCTTGTGCCTCAAAGATGTTTTTGTAAAATGAAATTGGGTTCATTTTACCAAAGGCATATACCAGGCTCGAATAGGTAACCGCGATGTGAATTAAGCAACCTAAGTAAACCGCTAGGATAAATTGACCGAGAGGCAACAACGTTTCAAGACCAAATTGACTGACGGTTGCGGCCAAAATAGCAAAAACACCGATTGGTGTTACTGCCAACACAATACGCATCAGCGAAGCCATAACTTCGTTACCAGATACGATAAAGGCTTTAAATGCGTCAGCAGCAGGACCTGTTTTAAGAACTGCAAAGCCAAGAATTACCGAAAAAACCACAACGGGGATTACTTTACCACTAGCCATTGCGTCTACAATATTTGCAGGGATGAAACCTGAGAGAACTTCCCCAATACTAGGAATAACTCTTATTTTGTCGATTTCTGAGGACATTTGAATACTGTCGGTCCAATTAAACGCCGTACCAACGCCTAAGCCGATTAAACTCGCAATTAAAGCGGTTAACAAAAATACGCCGATTGTTTTAAGTCCCAGTCGTTTTAATTTACTCGGATCTGAAAAATTGAAAATCGAACTTACTATAGAAAAAAACAGCAATGGGATAACCACCATTTTAATGGCATTGATGTAGGCTGTTCCGATAGGTTTAATTGCTAAGGCTGCATCTTTAAATACAAGTCCAAAAGCGATAGCGGCCAAAAAGGCAAATAAGATTTGCTTTGACAGTGATAGTGAGAAAAATCGAGAAAACATAGAGATCACTTTGTGTTGTTCGAGAAAGATCGCGAATTCTACTATGCAAAACGATGGAAGAAAGGACTTGGATTAGAGTGATTAGTAATATTAAATAACTATTTATACAAAGAAGAGAAAGTTGTTTTAAATCAATTTATTTCATTTAATTTAAAGCTACACTTAGAAATATAAAAATCAGTGGTAAACGTGTTTCACGAATAAGGATTAGATAATGTACGATAAAATCTTAGTTGCGATAGAAGCAAGTGATGAAGGCGAGCAGGTTGTTAAAAAAGCTCTGGATATTGCCAAGAAGTTTGATTCAAAAGTGTATTTGATAAGTGTAATTTCATACACCTTATTGCCAAAAGACTACCAAGCTAAGCTAGAAGAAGAAATTGTGCCTAAGATGGAAGCGATTGCCACTAAATATGATGTTAGTCGCAAGCGTACTTCAGTTAAAGTCGGTAAACCATATCGTGAAATTATTGGTAAAGCCGAAGCGATTGAAGCTGATTTGATCATTATGGGGACACACTCTGAAAAGGGTATCACCGGCATGTTGGGGTCGACTGCAAATGGTGTTGCGAACTACGCTCCATGTGATTTGTTTTTAGTTAACATTTAGAAACAAATTACAACGGCTATCTGGTACAGAAATACTGGGATTTATTTTGGCTTTTCTTTAGACTGACTCTTGGTTTTATGGAGCCCAGTCAAAGGAAGGCCAAATTATGTCCAGTATACCATCTGAAGTTTCGTCATCTGAAACTGTTCAAACTATCTCCCCAACTCGTATCCAATACTTAGACTTACTCAGAGGCCTTGCTGTTTTGGGGTTACTGTTTTTGAACATAACTCATATGGGAATGTTTGAACTTGGTTACGTCATGCATGAGCCCGTTTTACTAGCAGATCAAATTATGCGTGGTGTAAACGCATTTTTGTTTGATGGCCGTTTTAGAAGCTTGTTTTGTATTTTGTTTGCGGTGGGTCTTTATATTCAGTGGCAAAATTACCAAAACAAAAACTTACAACCCAAGCCCATTCTTAAATCTAGGCTGTTTTGGCTAGTTCTTTTTGGCACGATTCACTGCGTATTTATATGGCCTGGGGATATACTGCTAGTTTATGCACTATCAGGATTGTTTTTGTTAAACCGCTTGGAATGGAGTGCCGAAAAGACCCTTAAAGTTGGCAAGACTTTCTTTGCTATTGGTATGCTTGTGTTAGCAACACAATGGGCGTTAGCTGGGTATTTTGGAGAGCCGATGGTCCGTGGCTCGGAAGCATTTAATGAGGCTATCTCAACATCACACGCTCCTTATTGGGAGTGGGTTATGGTTTCGCTTTTTATTGCTGTTGCTTATGTTGTTACTTTTCCGATACTAAGCTTGTTTTATATTGTAGGCACTATGCTTATTGGCCTGGGTTTATACAAATCTGGGGCGTTAAAAACCGGCTTTACTCGGCCAGCATTAATCAAGCTACTCCTTGTGACACTTGTTGTCTCTGCAATTGACGCCTTTATCGCAATAGTTCACCCAGATGTTTGGCAAAGTGCGTCAGGTGTGTTGGCATCGTTGTCTGGGTTAAGTATGGCGCTTATTATTTGGCACTTCGTGGTTAAAGCTGATTTAGCCTCTTCTGGCTCGTGGCTTGTTCGAGCGGTGAAAAAAGTCGGAACGATGGCGTTTACATTTTATATCTTGCAGTCATTGGTTATGACCTTGATATTTAGAGTGTATTTTACTGAGCTTTCGGTACAGCTAAATTTATTTGAATACTTTATAGTGGCGCTCGGTTTTGCTGTGATTCAGCTTGTACTTGCGAGTTTGTACAAGCTTAAATTCAATCAAGGGCCACTTGAGTATATTTGGCGCAAGCAAGTACAACGCACTGTTAGCAAAATAAAACGTGAGCAACAAAGCCTGAATATTGAAAAAGCTGAAGCTCAAACTCCAACGGAGCAACAGACGGTTGTTTAGGTTCTGAATGAATTAATAAAAAAAGGAAGGCGAAGCCTTCCTTTTTCCGTTTTGAATCGTTTGTAATAACTAACGATTAACTCGCTGCTCGTTCAGTCGCTATATCCTGGTCCTGAGCTGTGTCGTCAGTTAAATCATGCTTACATAACATGTGTTGACCGTGGGCAGACTTGGTTTGTAAGTAACCTAGGTTATCTTTTTTAATGAAGGTGCCAGTTCGTTGATCAGATACTAGGTTGAACTCAGCAGCCACTGCTTTGATCTTTCTTGGGTTATTGGTCACCAATTGCAATGAACTCACATTTAACGCCTTTAACATGTGAACTGCATCACCGTATTGACGTAGGTCTTCACCAAAACCAAGCGCTTTGTTGGCTTGGTATGTGTTCATCCCCTCTGACTGCAAAACATAGGCATCGAGTTTGTTGTACAGACCGATGCCACGTCCTTCTTGGCGCATGTACAAAATAATACCGCCATTTTCAGCCATGCGTTCTATGGTTTCATCTAATTGATCACCACAATCACAGCGAGATGAGTGGAATACATCACCAGTTAAACACTCAGAATGAATACGGACCAATGGTGCGTCTTGCTCTAAATCTGCGCGCTTAAAAATAACCGCTATGTGTTCGTTACCTTCTTTAAACTCTTTAAAAGTAACAATTTCTGCAGGAATATTGCCTGCTTTGCCTACGTGTAGGCTGACTCGTGAACGTATTTCACTCATTGAAAAGTGCCTTTTGAACCTTTACTGCTTTTGTCCAATTTTAACTTGAACCCCTTTAAACCTCCACACAATACGCAATTAAATTTATTAACGTTCACTTTTATCAATAGCTGCTTTTATAAATGCTTACTTGAAAGTAACGTCAACAAATCAGCAAGTACTCCTGATGCAGTAACCGTAGCCCCAGCACCGGGTCCTCGAATGACTAGTGGAATGTCTTGATAAAACTCACTTTCTATCAAGAACAAATTATCACCTGGTAATAAACCGTGAAACGGTGAGTCAGAGTCTACATCGGTCAGTTCAAGACGAGCGTTGGCGACGATATAACCAGGCTGGTCTGTTTGTATACCGTATTGAAAATCTATTTGTGCCAATGGCACGAGTGCCGTTGGTGTAGTCGGTACCTGACTGTCAAAATACGCATCGAGTTGGTTTGCGTGTTTGTCTATGTCTAGAGATGGCGCATCACAAACGGAATTCGGCAACCAATTGGGCAAAGCAATGTCGTTGAGCTCTAAGTTGGCACCAGCCTCACGAGCCAAAATCACTAATTTTCTTGCGATGTCGATACCAGATAGGTCCAGACGTGGGTCTGGCTCGGTAAAGCCTTTTTGTTTGGCTTGGGCAATCGCTTCAGAAAATCGGGTCCCCTGACTATATTGATTAAATATGTATGCCAATGAACCTGAACATACTGTTTTTATGCTGTGAATTCGATCGCCGCTCTGAATTAAATTTTTAATTGTTTGGATGACCGGCAAACCTGCACCTACCGTTGATTCATATAACCATTTAACAGCGTTATCTCGTGCAACGTGTTGAAGAAGCTGGTAGTTGGTCGAATGTGAAGAACCCGCAACTTTGTTGGCTGTGATGACATGGTGACCATCGCTAAAAAATTGACTGTAATAAGTCGCAACTTGATCACTACCAGTCGTGTCAATGATGACAGACTGAACCGTATCAGTGTGTACTAAGCTTTTTAACTTTTTAGAAAATTGGACTAAATCTTGGTCGGCTGTTTGTTTTAAGCCGGATGATTCATTCAAGGTGCTAGACCATTGCGTTAACTCATTTAAACTTACCTGCTGCTTAGAATTGGCAAGCAATACAAAACGACACCTTTTTGCTAGGTTAGCCTCAGGTTGTAGTGATGCGATTCGATCTAAGACTTCGCCGCCAACTTGCCCAGGGCCGATTAGGCCGACTAGAAGCTCGGTATGCAAATTAGAAAGGGCGCTATGCAACAGTGATTCTATATTGTCTTTAGACGCTGTCGATTGTCCATCGTCGAGTTGCTTGTCGTCGACCAAGGCAACCAATGCATTTGGCATAGTAAGCAACTGTATTGGCGTTATATTATGTTGCGTAAAAAACTGAGCAAACCAATCTTGTAATTGGTGGCTGTTATGGGTAATAACACTGATCAAACTCACGTGTTTAAAATCGGCATGTGTATTGTCGAGAGTAAGTAGTTCTAACTGCGGGTCGATGAGGGCGAGGCTCAATGCAGTGTTTAATGAGTTTGTTTGCAATTGACCAATGTTGTTCTCAAAGTGCAGCAAAATAGGGTATTGCTCAGGTACGCACTCTAAATCAATGAGAGCCAGATCTTTTTTGACATGGACAATCCAATCTTCTTTTTGATTTAAATCCTGGTGGCGAATACTTGAGCCTACTTTTAACTTATTTGTCTCAGTATTATTTTGGTTTGATGCGTACTCAGTATCAAGCCTACGAATGGTCAATTCTATGGCATTGGACTCAAGCGGGCTTAGGGTGCGGTGGTGTAACACAGGAGAACCGAGTTGAGACAAAGTAAAGGCGTTTTGATAAGACAACTCGTCTCGTCGTCGCGCTTCAGACACGCTGTTTGGATCGGCAGAGAAAACACCATCAACGTCGGTCCAAAACGTAACTTTTTTAGCATCAAGTAAACTTGCGATGAGGCTCGCAGAATAATCACTGCCGTTTCTTCCTAACAGAATGGTTTTACCCATGTGGTCTGATGCGACAAATCCTGTGATTACATTGATGTTGCGTTCATGAGTTGTTTTTGTTTGGTTTAAGGTCGCTTGTAACTTGGCGAAACTAGTACTTTCACAAAAGCCATTTTTATTAAATCTAAGTACATTGCGGGCGTCTATCCAACGAGAGCTGGTAAACTTTCGGTTTTTGTTTTGTTCATTCAAAAACTCGAGGGCAAGGGCGAATAATCTGGCCGACCATACTTCGCCATAGGCAATGATATCTGCTCTGGTTAGGTTAGGGTGACCATTGTTGAGCCACCTTGAAATTGAATTTTGATCTTGATGTAAAAGCTCAATATATTCATTTAAATACTTGTCTGATATACATAATCGGGCAAGTTCGGTTTGTTGCTCAATTAACGTTTTTAATTGCTTGGCTAATAATTTTGAATCACCGGTAAGAGCTTCGTCTAATAAGGCTTTATCGTCACACAGTTGGATTAAATGATCGGTGTTATTACCATTAGCAGAAACAACGACAGCACTGACGTTGCTCTCAGCTAAAGTGGCACGAGCCGCCGCTAAAACTCTAGGCGCTGTCCCTAGGCTCGAACCACCAAATTTAAATACCTCGTGGACGCGGATAGGTTCACCAGAGTGAACTTGGATGTTAGGAACTTCGGCTTCAAATGGCATGGCTTACCTCATTGATCTCTGAATGTGAGGCTGATTGTGGTTCGACCCATTGTTTGGCCTTGTCTAATGCGTTGCGCAAGTCGGCAATCAGCTCTTCGGTTTGCTCAAGACCGATAGACACTCGAATAAGATTATTTCGGATACCGGCTTTTAGGCGAGCTGCGTCATCCATAGCGGCGTGGGTCATAGTTGCAGGGTGGCAAATGAGACTTTCAACTCCACCTAAACTCTCAGCCAGAGAGAATAGCTCGAGATGTGAAAAGAAGGCTGCAATTTGTGGTTGAGTAAGTCCGAGTTCGAAACTTAGTACAGCACCAAAACCACTTTGCTGCTCTACCGCAATATGGTGGTTAGGGTGAGTTGGTAAAGAAGGGTGATATACGCGGTCCACTGCGCTGTGGCCTAACAAGAAGGCGACAACCTTTTTGGCTGTTTGTTCATGTTGCTGCTGGCGTACATGTAATGTTCTTAAACCTCGAAGCGTCAAATAACTATCAAACGGTGCTCCTGTGATGCCTAAGCAGTTTGCCCACCAAGCTAATTCTTCTCCAAGTTCTTTTGATTTGGTAATTACAGCGCCACCAACAACATCACTGTGACCATTGATGTATTTAGTCGTAGAGTGAACAACAATATCAGCGCCAAGTTTTAGCGGCTGCTGGTGAACCGGTGACAGGAAGGTATTGTCAACGGCGACGAGGGCCTGTTTTTGTTTAGCGAGTGCACAAATATTTTTGATGTCATATACACGTAGCAATGGGTTTGACGGTGTCTCAACCCAAATCAGTTTAGTGTTAGATTTCAAAGCCGATTTCAATGCGCTTTCATCATTTTGGTCTACATAGTCGATTTCGAATAATCCACGCTCAGCAAGCTTGGTAAATAGTCTATAAGTGCCCCCATAACAATCGTGCGGGGCAATTAAATGATCGCCCGGATTGAGTACTTGAAGCGCCAAATGAATGGCCGAAATTCCTGAAGAAGTAATGATGCCAGCTGCACCTTGTTCTAGCTCAGCTAGGGCAGTGGCAAGATTATCACGAGTTGGATTACCTGAGCGCGTGTAGTCGTATTTACGTGGCTGACCCAATCCCTCAAACGTGTAATTACTTGAAAGGTAGAGTGGGGGAATAACAGCACCGAATTGTTCATCTGTCTCTAGGCCAGCTCGAATCGCTGCGGTTTGATTTGAGTAGTTGCGAGTCATGAGTGTTCTCCTGAAGTTAATGCTTTGGTCTGAGGTGCCGCTTCACTTTTGATATGGCGGTTAAAAATTTTGTTTAGGGCCTGAGTTTCTTTTAAAAATCCATCGTGACCAAAAGGGGTTTGAATTAAATAATGGCTGGATTTGGAACTGGAGTTGTCTGATAACTCCTTTACTAAATGCTCTGGGATCAACACATCGGTATCGAATGCGACAGTGACAATAGGAACCTTAATTTCCTCAGGGTTGATCTCAAACAAGTCGATTGATTGACTTAAGGTGATATAGGCATACGGACAAAAACGGTTTACAAAATGATCACCAGCTCTGTCTAAATAGTCTTCAAACTCAAAACGAAAGCTATCGTTCCTTTCATACGGTTGAGCCGAAAAGCGACCGTCAAACTCATCGTCGGCGCGATAAGACAGCATAGCTAAGGAGCGTGCGAGCTTTAACCCCTCTTTGTGGTTCGGGCTTTCAAGTGTCAGTTTGATGATTTGGCGCTGTATTGCACGATTCGCTTTTGCCTTGTTTGGCGTAGTGTGTGCACAGCAGATCACAAAAACTTGATTTAGGCGACTAGGGTATTGAATAGCAAATGCTTGTGCGACAAAGCCTCCATATGAATTGCCTACCACAGCGTGCAACTTGGTAATATTAAGTTTGTCGAGCAGTAGGGCAATGGCATTAGCTTGGTCTTGAGGCAAAATGGTGTTGTTGCGATCAAACGAGAGGGGTGACTTAACTGAAGATGAACGGCCATTGCCACCCAAAAACTCTATACTTAAAATTCGAAACTTGTCTGTCGACAACGCCGGTTCATAGTTAAGGTCATATTCTGTATTTGAATTATCACTTACCGCGGGCCCAGCAATATCATGCCACCACCCTTTTTTTAAATTTATCGTTGAATCATTTGAGTCGCATATATTGAGACTAGACAGTTGCTCCTCATTAGTAACGAACATATCAGCAGAAATCCCGCCCATCACTAAAATGACAGGAGCATTGGGTTTACCAACTAAGCGGTACTCAATTTGCGGAGCTTGGATTTCACCACCTAACGACAATTTCAATGAATTGCCTATGGGCATGATATTAGAGTTATGATTCATAAATTTGGTTTGTCATTGGTTTTGGATGGCTAAACGTCTATTTAGAATAGTGGCTCAATTTAAGATGTCAAGATGTTTAGATGGCTAAATGTAATTTGTTAGCGCTGATACAATGCATGGCTAAAATGTCTAATTTGCTTAAAAATCTTCTTGCAGTTTAATTTGGAGGCTTGATATACTTCTCCCTTCGAACAGCGGGTCCCCTCGACCCGGTTCTTTAGAGGACAAGATGTCCTCTCACAAAGATACGCTGTTTCATGGACTGAGAATGATCCTTCCCACGGAATTGGGCCAGCCCTCTTGGATCATTGAAAATTTCCGGAGTTAGTTGAAATGATTGACATCATTTTTGACGTCATAGGTATGTCTGGCACTTTTTTAGTTGTCGGCGCGTTCTTTTTATTGCAGTTAGATAAAGTCCCACCAACGGGCCTAACTTACAATTTAATGAACTTAACTGGGGCAATTTTGTTGCTTATCAGCCTTTGTTACAACTTCAACTTAGCGAGCTTTGTTATCGAACTATTTTGGATAGCTGCCTCAATTATTGGGCTGTATAAGTACTATCAAAATAAGAACAAAGACGCTGTGTCGTAGCAGAGTAAACTCTAATCCAAAGAGTATAAATTGGTAAAACATAAGCAAAAAGAGGCGAACCTTAGGGTTCGCTTTCTTGTTTTTAGGGACAATAGGTTCTATCCCTTTAAAAAAGCACAAACTTATATCACTCAATACCTTCTTCGTTATATCATTCAATTACTTCCGTCGTATCTTTTCTTTTTTTAATTCTGTTTTTTAATTTGGTTTTTTAGCGTGAGAACACATTTTTTAA
Source organism: Psychrosphaera ytuae (assembly GCF_017638545.1). Lineage (NCBI taxonomy): Bacteria > Pseudomonadati > Pseudomonadota > Gammaproteobacteria > Alteromonadales > Pseudoalteromonadaceae > Psychrosphaera > Psychrosphaera ytuae. The sequence continues at coordinate 705,085 of NZ_CP072110.1, read as the reverse complement.
TTACTATTGTCATTAGTGCATTTTTGTTATTTGTCGTTCAGCCAATGTACGCCAGAATTTTGTTACCTCAATATGGAGGTGGCAGTGCGGTTTGGACGGCGTGTATGGTGTTTTTTCAAAGCTTTTTGTTAATTGGTTATTCGTATGCCCATGGCCTGGTGCGATGGTGTCCGATGAAGCATCAAAAGCGAGTTCACTTAATTATTAGTCTTTTTGTTGGCCTGTCATACCTCCTAATAGGGGCCCTTAGGAGTGACATAGTCTCGACAGTGCAGGAAGGCAGTGATCCTTTTGTAGCGATATTTGTCGAGTTACTTACGACTGTTGGGCTACCTTATTGGCTACTATCAACAACCGCACCTTTATTACAATTTTGGTATAGCCAACAATCACTTAGTGATGACAAGAGTAATGATGTCTACCGATTGTACTCGGCGTCTAATGTCGGTGCCTTTGTAGCTTTGTTTAGTTATCCTTTGTTAATTGAATATCGCTTGTCATTGTCCGAACAAAGTGCGTTTTGGTTAGGTGGCTTTGTTGGTTTTGTAGTGGTTTTGGCTTGGTTAATTACGCGATTGAGCCAAGATAAAGGTGGCGCTGACGAATCAATACCAAAACCAGAAAAAGACGGTGTCGACAGCCCTACAAACTTTGTTTTTGAGTCAATGCGATGGCTAGGTTTTGCTGCGCTCGGTGTTGTTTTACTCATATCAATAACAAGTAATCTAACTCATAACGTCCCACCCATCCCTTTATTGTGGACCGTGCCATTAGCCTTATATCTGCTGTCTTATATTTTGACTTTTAGGTTTCCAGCGTTTTATCAAAGGATCTACTGGAACGTACTGTTTGTCGTTTTAGCGGTTATCGGCCTGTTTTTATTTTATATCGGTTCGCAGTTTAGCTTGGTCAGTCAGGTGGTACTTTACTTGTTATTGCTGTTTGTTGGCTGTGTGATTTGTCATGGTGAATTGTACTTGTCTCGACCGGCTCCAGACAGGGTCACAAGTTTTTATCTTATTCTTGCCTTAGGCGGTGTAGTAGGTAGCTTATTTACTTCATTTGTTGCGACATCCTTGTTTAATCAATATTACGAATTGTTTGTTGCGCTTGTTGGTATCATGATTTTGGTCGGGTTGAGCAAAAATGTTGGCTGGTTAACTCGTAGTTCTTTGGTCGTGGTTTCGTCACTTTATGTTGTTGCAACCTGGACGATTGATAACCAGTTTAATCGGTTTAATATTTATCAAGACCGAAACTTTTACGGCACGGTGACGGTTAAAGATATAGAGTTAGAAGGGCGGGTTGAAAGGCGATTGATCGATGGTTATACCGCTCATGGCAATCAAGTCATTTCTGACTCACAGTTAAAGCCGCTACCGCAAAGTTACTACCGCCGTGAAACTGGGATCGGCAAGTGGTTAAGTAGTGAATGGAATGTAGGTACATCTCGTCGAATTGCGTTAGTTGGCTTGGGCGTTGGTGCATTAGCGTATTACGGTAAAGCAGGCGACCAATATCGATTTTATGAACTAAACCCACAAGTAAAAGACGCAGCCTACAAATACTTTGATTTTTTAACAACGTCATCGGCTCAAGTTGATGTGGTGTTGGGTGATGCTAGGATTCAACTGTCGAGAGAGTTACATAAATCAGACGTAAATAAATTTGATCTCATGGTCATTGACGCGTTTTCGAGCGATGCCATACCTGTGCATTTAATTACTCAAGAAGCAATGCAGCTTTACTTAGACTTATTAAACGAACATGGCGTGCTGGCATTTCATATCTCAAATACCTATCTGGATTTAAGACCGGTTCTGGCGCAAGCAGCAGCGGACTTCAACTTAGCGTCAAGCTACGTCTATACCCCCGCTGATCAACGTCACCCTTACGCATCTGATTGGGTCTTCTTATCTAGGTCAAAGACTGATTTGGATTTGTATTTGGCTGGTTCGTACAATCTTCGAGAGACTACCGAAACGGAGGGGGTACGCTGGACTGATGACTTTTCGAGTATTTTACAGGTCCTAAAATAATGGCTGTGGAGCAAAGTGTGTTATATCACTGGTTGGGTAGTCTCAGCGCAGCATTGTTTTTATTTACATGGTTTGGCCTTTATCAACAAATAAAAGCGATTGAGTCACGCAGATTGGCAGGGCTTGCTTCGACTAGAAGCTTGTCTATGAATCAATTTAGTTCTAGTTATCTCGCATTTTACGCAAATTTCATTTTTGCTATCGCTCTCGAGCCATTTAATCATTATCTATTTTGGACGCGTATCGGCGCGCTACTTTTGGTTTTGTTTGTGATCGTTAGAATATGGCAAGAGCGGTCAAGTCGAAAGAATCAACTAATTGTGGCAGGATCGGTAGGGTTATTGTTACTGGGGCTGGTGTCAATCTTATACCGACCTTATCCGGGTATTGCACAATTAGGTGCGACAAGTTTGATGTTGATTGTCACCGTGATTTTAGTGCAAGGCACATTACACCAATGTTGGTTGGTTTATACCAATAAAACACGAGGTGATTTATCGGCGACCCTGTTTAAAAGCATTTTAATAAAGGATGTTAGTACGTTGGCTTTTGCGCTGACAATACCCATTGAGCAAGCTTGGCCGTTATTGTTGCTCAATGGGATGAGTGTTGTTACTCGAGGATTGTTATTAGTACTGATAAGGCGTTATTAGAACAGCCAATCAAATGAAACCATGAAAGACTTTTCCTTAAAGGACGTAGACTGCTCTGTTGCAATTTTTAAAGCCACTACTTTGTTTCCCTTCAAATAATGAGTCCATTGCGACGACAGTGATGTCCTGTGCTGTCCAATATTAATTTCATTGAATACACGAGATATTTCAAACTGTACTTTGTTTTTGTCACCAACATAAGCAAGCATACCTACACGTGGGGCTAGACTAAAATAGCTGTCTGACAAATTTGTCGCTAAAGTCATATCCAACATTGTATAAACAGTGGACATCAAGGTCCTTTTACTAAGACCTATGCCGTAATTTAACTTTAAATAATACTGTAAATTGGAGTAGCGATCTGTCGATTCAGGTGACTTATAAACACTATCAATACCGACAGAAAAATGACTAGCATTAAATACCTTAGATGGGTTCATTGCTAGGGTTGTAACTGAGTATAGCCCTAACTGCTTGAGTTTAAGACTTTGCTCATCAACGTTTATTAATACGGATAGGTCTAACATTTTTAATTCAGACTCATAACCGTTAAGCCGATTGTCGTATTCTAATTTGTGCGAGGCTGGCAAAAAACCGAGCTCTAATACGGTTTGCTGTGCCCGCTTTCCAATTGCTAAGTAGGCACTTGAATCGGGTTGTAATTGATCCGGAACTGAAAGAGGTAAAGCCATATTCCCCCAGTTAGTTGCAAGCAACACTGACGGAGTGTCCAAAATATTAGCTTGTTGGCTTGCTTTAACCACATCTATTGGCGTAACCCATATATCCTCTTTATTCAGCACTGCAGGTTCAATTAGACCAAGAATGTACAAGGTTAAGGTGGCACAGTTGTATGACTGGAACAAATACCTAATGTCGATATCTTTAAGTTCCCAAAGATGTAGTCTAAGGAGTTGGCTTGCATATTCGTCGGCCTTTATTGGGTAGTGCCACAGGTTACGCTCTTCTTGGGCTATGTATCTATGTTTAACCGCTTGATAAGGCTTGACTAAAAAGTAGCCAGGCATGCCGCTTATCAAGCCGTCATAAGCTAATTTGACAGGGTTGTTAGAAGTTATTTCGTTGTAAAACGAAAGTGCGTGTTCTACGTAATTGTTTCGAGAAGACGTGCCGCTAACCTTTAAAAAAATATGACCCATCATACTCGTTGCAGAATTGAGGTCACTGGAAGCAAAAACTAACTCTAGATCCTCAAAAGGCACATAGTCAATGTAAGTTTTCAGCCCAGTACAGTTAGCTTGAGGAAACGAAACGTTGATCTGGTGTTTAGCAAGCTCTTGCTCGATAAAATACTTACGCGCAGGAAAGCGACAAGATGCGTGATGATCTGAGGTTAGGTTTTCAGTTGATAACAGCTGTTCAATTGTTGCCAATAGTTCACTTTTGTAATCGAATTTTGGCTCGCTAAGTAAAAATTTAGGGTCGTTTATTTGCGGAACTGTTACTGCATGAAGGAGTAAACGCCAGCGTTCTTGTCTGTGTAACTCAATGCTTTCAACATGTGTAGTGATTTGTTCGAAGGAGTTTGGTGCAATTTCAAAACTAGACTCTGTACTTAATACTGAGCTAGTAAATAAAAGCAAAAAAGCGAGTAAAACTCGCTTTTTGTATTCTATCAATTTGTACATTTTTACAAAAATGGATAACTAGATAGAATTATTCAGTACAAGCAATGCTTACTGTTTCTGCGTAGTTCCACATTTTACCAGTACCGGCATCTGTTGAAGAACCTAAAACGCCACCGATGATAACGTTACCGAAGAACATTGGCTCGATCTTCTTAGTAACTGCAGTTGAAGCAGCACAACCTTCAGCAGAAGTTGTGATAACTTTCTCTGAACCGTCACGAGTTACTTGAATAAGACCTGGAGCTTGGAAAGTTTTTCCTTCAACCGTAACTTGAACGTTTTTACCGTTAGAAGTAACAACATTGATGTTTTGGTTGTTTTCAGTCGCGATAGTTGCACAACCAGAAAGAGTTGATACAGCTAGAACAGATGCTAAAGAAAGCGCCTTCATTGTTTTTTCCATGTTGAAATCCTTTTTTACTTTTACAACTTTTTGGAGGGCAGAAAGGTACATGGATTCGTTTTATAAAACAACTGGTTTTGTGATAAATGTTGCTATTTTATCCGAAAATCTAGAATAAACTCTTCACAAGAGCCTTGATAAGCCGTATCCATTAAACTGCCAATTCGCCATTGTTTGTCTGCGTGAACTACCTGAATCGTATTGACACCGCAATGGCTGATTTTGCCGTTGTAATAAAATACGAAGTAAGTCCAAACTGTTGCTAGATTCTCAAAACGTTGAATGTGATAGCGAATGATCCGTTCGTCCATTATATCGTTTTTGCGTTTAGAGATGCTTTCGGCAAATTGATTTACATCAGTGTATTTAAGAACACCTGAATGTGACGCTCTAATAAGGGAAGCGTCTGGTGCAAAGGAGGCAACGATTTTATTTTTGTTGTGCTCTCGCATACCGTCAAACAATTGCTTGATGGGACGTATAATAGCCGCTTTGAGTTGTTCATTGGTGGGCGTAGAGCGGGTTTGATCATAACCGACAATAGTATCGGCTTTGCTTAATTTTTCTCCTGCTGAGACCACGACGTTATCTTTGGTACTTTTGTCGTCATTGAAGGGCTGTGCATATACAGAACTGCACCCTAAAGCGGCAAGCATAATTAATGTAAGGGTAGTAGTGGCTTTGGTCATCATAAGTAGTTTACCTAGTTTGTCACGGCAATGTTGGCAATTACGCATAAACCTAAGTTTACAGTAAAAATCACTGCATTATCAGTGTACTTAACCTGTTGTATTGATAACTTATCGCGCATTGAATAATCTATACTTATCTAACAGACCTCGCTCTGCACTGTGCCTTAGGCATAACTCACCAAGGACCATTATGTATCAACAATATTACCAACAATTTTTAAAGGCTAGGCCAAATGTTCAACATTTTGCTTGTCATAGCCACCACTATTGGCCAGATGTGACACGTGAGGCAATGCTTGAATATTGGGACGATACGGCTCGAATGGTTGATGATAAATGGGAATATATATTTTCTAAAAAGATGCCGTCGACACAAGCTATGATCGCCGAATACTTGGCGATCAAACAGCCAGAACGCATTGTTTTTGCACCCAATACGCATGAGCTTTTGTATCGTATTTACTCTAGCTTTCCGGCTGGAAAAAAACTAAGAGTCTTAACTACGGATAGTGAGTTTTATTCATTTCAAAGGCAATCAGAACGTTGGTTGCAAGAAAATGTGATTGAATTGGTGAAAGTGCCGACAGAGCCATTTGATACATTTGAACAACGCTTTATTGAAGCGGCGAACGAGACAAATTTTGACTGGATATTTTGTAGTCAGGTGTTCTTTAACTCAGGTTATGCCATTCAAAACTTAACGCGGTTTGTAGAGCAATTACCGGAGTCGAGTTTAATTACTATAGATGGTTATCACGGCTTTTTTGCGATTCCTACAGACCTATCAACACTGGAGCAGCGCATATTTTATTTATCAGGCAGTTATAAATATGCACAGGGTGGAGAAGGGGCCTGTTTTGCAGTTGTTCCTGACGGTAATTTTGAGCCTCGTTACACAGGGTGGTTTGCTGAGTTTGGTGATTTACACAATCGTCAATCAGGGTCAGTTGCGTACGCGAAACACGGCCAACAGTTTGCAGGTGCAACCATGGACATGTCGGCAATGTACCGACTGCACTCTGTTCTTGCATTATTTAAAAGTGAAGGGGTGAACATCGCTCAAATCCATAAATTTGTATTGGCATGTCAAAACGCTTTTTTGGCGATCTTGGACGAAATTGAGCACCCAACCCTCAATCGAAAAAATTTATTGCAAACCCACCTCTATGAGAGTTTGTCGGCAGTAGAAGGTGAGTTAAATAAGTCTATACACGGCCACTTTTTGACGTTCAAGTTACCTAAAGAAGAAGTAACTCGACTGGCAAATTTTTTATCACAACACGGCATCAAAACCGATTATCGCGGCGACCGTTTGAGGTTTGGCTTTGCTATGTATCACGAGCCGCATCAGTATGACTTGAGTTGTTTAGAGTCGGACAAGCGCAATTTTACGACTAAGCTTTAGTGATTAACTAATTAAGGGTGTGATTTTATTATGAAAAAAGCAATATTGTACCGAATGGTTACTGATAAACACATTTGTCCTTACGGGATAAGAACTAAAGACTTGTTAAAAAGTGAGGGGTATGAGGTAGAGGATAAGCACCTCACTAGCCGCGAACAAACTGATGAGTTTAAAGCGGAGCACGATGTTAAAACGACCCCACAAACCTTCATTGAGGGTAAAAGAATTGGTGGCTACGAAGATGTATGTCGGTTTTTGGGTAAGGAAGTAAAAGATAGGTCAAAAAAAACGTATCGACCTGTACTTGCGTTATTTGCAGTAGCTGCAGTTTTGGCTTTAGTGACACAGTTTGAAGCAGTATTCGCGTTTGATGGTTACACCTTATTTATGACCTTTGTTGGTTATGCCATGGTGTTATTAGCGGCCCAGAAGTTACAGGACGTTTTTGCATTTGCGAACTCTTTTATGACCTACGACTTGTTAGCCTTAAGGCAACCTAAATATGCCAATTTTTATCCTTATTTGGAAGCCTTTGTTGGCATAGGTATGCTGGCTGCGCTGCCGATTTTTATTATTGCTCCGGTTTCGATTGTGATAGGAACGATTGGAGCTGTGTCGGTGATCAAAGCGGTTTATATTGACCGCAGAGAACTCAGCTGTGCGTGTGTCGGAGGCAACAGTAATGTGCCACTGGGATTTGTATCTCTGACTGAAAATGTTGTTATGGTACTGGCCGGTGTATTGATGTTCAGTCACTGGTTTTAAATATTCATTGGTTATTCAGAAGAAAGGGGCTTTTACTTTCGTACTTGGCTTTCGTAAAATCCCCCTCGAAATATAACAAAAACAATTGGAGAAGTAGCATGCCTAAGGCAAGTGAAATCAAAAAGAACGCCGCCATCGAATACAATGGTCGTGTTGTATTAATTAAAGACATTGAGCGTTCGGTACCACAGGGCCGTGCAGGTGGTAGCTTGTATCGTATGCGTATGTACGACGTAGTCACGGGCACCAAAATCGACGAGACGTTTAAAGATTCGGATATGTTAACCATGGCAGATTTGTCTCGTCGTCCGGTTATGTTTTCTTATACAGATGGCGATGAGTATGTCTTCATGGACAACGAAGACTACACACCATACCACTTGAACAAAGAAACTATCGAAGACCAATTGCAATTCATTACCGAAGAAACTCAAGGGTTAATGGTATTGGTCATAGGTGATGCAGCTGCAACAGTTGAAGTGCCGTTGACGGTAGATTTGGACATTGTCGAAACCGCACCGTCTCTGAAAGGTGGTTCAGCGACTGCTCGTACAAAACCAGCGACATTGAGCACGGGGCTTGTTGTTCAAGTACCGGAGCATATTTCTACTGGTGACAAGATCAAAGTAAACACTGAAGAAAACAAGTTTGTAAGCCGAGCCTAATTACAAGTTTTTCTCTACATTAATTGTGACTGCGATAGTTCTCGAATTACCGTGGTCACTTTGTCCACCAATTTATTAAGACCGACCCGCACTCACTCTATTTGAAGTTTAGTTGGGTATATTTGAGGAGGTCTGCTAGGTTTAAAGAGTAACAGCTATAAGTGGAACTAGTAATCTAACTGTGAGTCAAAAAAGGAGCGGTTATGAGTTATGGAAACGAAGCACTACAAATTACACCTAAACAAACTTCAGATGACCTAATGGCGTTATACAGCCAAACGGTATTTTTATTTCGTACTCTTGAGGATGGCCATTTACCCAACCCGTTTGCCATCATTACTGCATCTAACCCATTGGGACAGATCCTGTCGAAAGATGAAAACGATCAACGAAATAGGCAATTACAAAAAGAACTAAGTCATGTTCTGCATGAAAAAATAATTGGTGCTTCAGAAGATTTAGAACACCAAGAACACAGTTTTATTGTGCAAATATCCAAACCAGCTGCAATTGGTTTGGCGCTCAAATACGACCAAAATGCGATATTTTGGGTAGAGGGCGACGACCTACACATAATCCCTGTGTTGATGTCAGGTGACGAAGTGTCAGTAGGGTCGTTTAGAGATAGGTTAGTCACGTGACGCAATCTCTGAGTTAGTTCTCTTTGGCTGTCACGAGATCTCTTTTAAAGACGACGCCCCTTTTAAAATAAACTTCACCATTTTTACCGTTTCTTCAATGCGCGCTGATAACTCTGTATCTGGTGCATTTAAAGCAATTCCACCCATAGCGAATACTAATTGTGTGATGGCTTTTGCGACAACGTCAGTATCTTGGGTATGATATTTTGGATTGACGTCGTTGGCTTTATCAAGGTCTGTCTTTAGTTCGTTAGCAAAAAAGTCCAATTGGTTTTTAATAGCCGCCTGAAAGTTACCAGAACCGACAGTACCCTCCCGCAAAAGGATAGGTAAAGATGAACCTGGCTTTGTCATTTCATTAAAAAAACATTCTACCGACACCCTTACCACTGACTTTTCGTTGATGATAAGTATTCTAGCGTCACGAATGATCGTACGAAGGTGTTTACCCGCCAATTCAATGATTGCGATATTTAATGTTTCCATATCTTTGAAGTGACGATAAAAGCTATTTGGGGCGATACCTGCTTCACGAGTTACTTCTCTTAAACTCAATGAGGAAATACTGCGGTGAGGGCCAACTAATGCGATAGCCGCGTTGATAATATCTTCGCTACTGATTGAGGCTTTTCTTCCAACTGTTTTCAAAATGGTGCTTCTATGTCTATTTTGCTAGCGCCATTTTTTCACAACTTACTCATTTTTACTAGGTTCAATCCTGTGCCGGATTATTGGGGCGCTACCAAATAGTTAACGACTGTACAAAATAGATAATATACAAATTTATATACGGTTGTATATTTATGTGTATAATGCCCAGTTCAACATGCATATTTTTAAAAGAAGGGTATTTTTCAGTTGTGAAAAATTTGGTACAACGCCTTTGGAGTTCGACTGCTCTACCACAGTCTCTAGATTTTTGGTTGAAGCAATTTAAGGTTAATTTTCAATTTGATACTCCTACGGTAAAAGTTTTAGACAAAGCAATAATCGGTGACGCGGTAAAGTTGGTGTTAAAGCCGAGTAAAAAGTGTCATGCGTTTTTGGCAGGTCAACATATAAGGTTAAAGGTTTTTATTGATGGAATAGGGCACGAACGTTGTTATTCCATTGCGAATCTTCCAAGTTCAAAAGGGGTTATTGAGCTTTATATTAAAGTTCAAGGTCTGGTCAGTAATGCAATTAGACATCAAGTAAGCATTGGTGATGTACTCGATGTCTCTCAGCCATTTGGCGACAATCACTCAAAAAGGTTTGATGGTTTTGTTGCAGGGGGGATTGGAATTACAGCTCTGTGGCCGTTATTTTTGTCGGCAAAAAAAGACAACCCTGATTTAGTTTTGCTCTATTTAACTCGCCTTGAAAGCAATGAAAGTGGCCTACCTAAGGACAACAAAGAATACGTACTATTCAATGAGATCAGACAAAGCCGTGCGTTTACTGAGGGCAAAGTAAAAATACTCGATGGTAGAACAACACTGACCAATGCAAATGAGCTACTTAACCATTTTGGTGACACTAGTCGGTTATTGTCGTGCGGATCGGAAGGGTTTAATCAGCAAGTTAATGAGGTCGTTAAAAAATCAGACAAACAAATTTATGTCGAGTTTGAAAGCTTTAAGACGGCAGAGCCTGCAAATATCTCTGAAGAATATGCTGAACATCAAATAATATTGACCAAGTCAAATCAAACTCTGACCGTCACCAACCAGTCTACTTTGTTAGAAAGCTTGTTAGAGGCGGGTCTCAAACCTCAATATGGTTGCAAACAAGGCATTTGTCATCAATGTACCTGTCGTGTCGCTCCAAGTTCTCTTCTCAACGACAACAATAAATCCATTCAATTGTGTACGACGGTACCTAATCAATCATTGGAGATCGAACTGTGAATTTTGATCAATTAGCCGCTGATATAGATGCGATCAAAACAGAAACCATGGCCAAAGTGGGTAAGGAAGACGCACTGTATATTCGTCGCATCGAAAAAATTGTTCGATATAGTGCAATTGCTGGGCGAGTGTTGTTAATGCTTTCTTGGTTCCCACCGTTTTGGCTGTTGGGCACTGCCTTATTAGCATTCAGTAAAATAATGGAGAACATGGAGTTAGGTCATAATGTTATACATGGCCAATATAACTTCATGAATGACGAGCGATTTAACGGTAACCACTATGAGTGGGATATTGCAGGTACTGCTGATAATTGGCGTAAGACCCACAATTATTCCCATCACACCTACACCAATGTAAAGGGTAAAGACCATGATATTGGCTATACGATTTTACGAATCTTTAAAGAGCAAAAGTGGCATCCGGCGTTTGTTTTTCAGCCTATTTATGCGGTGATATTTGCCTTGTTATTTCAGTGGGGCGTAGCGTTACAAAACCTTAGATTAGGTCGGTTATTCACTGGTAAGGTAAGTTTTAAGGAATTTATTAATGAAGATCGACCTGCGTTCAAAAAAATGTTTGGCCAAGTCTTCAAAGATTACGTGTTTTTTCCTGTGATTGCAGGACCAATGTTTGTACCTGTGATCTTGGGTAACTTAGTTGCGAATTTGCTCCGTAACCTATGGACGTATTTGATCATTTTCTGTGGTCATTTTACTAAGGATGCACATGTTTTTGATCGTTCCGTACTTAAGGACGAATCTAAAGGACATTGGTATTATCGCCAGATTTTGGGGTCTTCAAACATCAAAGGCGGCAAGTGGTTTCATATTTTAAGTGGAAACCTTAGCCACCAAATTGAACACCACTTGTTCCCAACGATGCCGTCATATCGATATGCGGAAGTTGCCCCTAAAGTACAGGCCGTCTGCAAAAAACACGGTATTCAGTACAATAATGGCAATATATTTAAGCAATTTGGCCAAGTTATGACGCGTATTGCTAGATACAGCTTTCCTTAACTTGGTTACCCTGGGCGCTTATACCGATAACGATAAGCGCTCAGAGTCCAAACTTTTTGATGCGGAAACGTCAATACTCTGTGAGTTTTGCTTTGCAGTTCTGCGTTGCCACAGTTTTTCATGAAAGTAATACGCAACGGTATTAATCGCCGGTTCTACCATTGCGACTAATCCGCCAACCACCACATCACCTGTCAGCGCAAACGTTACCCCAAACGCAACAGTAAAGTGCGTTATTGCAAAGGTTGTCGTTTTAGCCATTTCATAAATCCACGTTTGTTAGGTTAACACTTTTGGTAACACAAACCTGGTCACCGTAATAATTGTCCGAATAATTACATTCAGTCATTTCTACCGTCTTTTGTTTTTCGTTTTTGTTTATTTGGTCTAAAGTTTCAATAAGTTGGCTCATAATGTTATCTCCTTAATGCGATAACCTAATGTTCGTTGAATTTCGTTGATTTGTATAATTGAATAAATTTTAAATTACGTTCAATTTATTTGAATTAATATCGGGGCTTGTTGGAGGGTAATGTGACAGTGGTGCATAAACAGCGGTGCAAGCTTATGCTTGGTTTAGCTTTATCTTCCTTTTATTTGATAGTGGTTAGCTTGTTATTACCTTTTAGACTTGCTGCGCAAGAGGCCGAGCAAATTACTCTCGCTTATGGTCTGGAGAGTTATGACTTTCAACACTTACTAGACACTTTTACTCTGCAAACAGGCATTATTGTTAATGTTAAATCGTTTAAAAATAACGAATTAAAATCAGAGCTGATCCAGCGGTCTACGATAAAACAATTACCCGATGCGATAATCGTTCCGTCTGATTTTTTAGGGATTGATGAGCTACGGCCAAGTGTTATTCCCAATAGCTTAATTAATAAAAACGTGAGTAAAGTAGCGCTTAATACAGCGAAGGTAAAAGGAGAACTCAAAGGTATTCCAATTGTGTTTGGTAATCACCTTGTACTTTATTACAACAAATCATTAGTCACTACAGCTCCATCGACTTGGCAACAGCTCATTAAAGAACAATCAAACTTCTCTAAGCCAAGTAATTATATAGCCTGGAGTTATATGGAAATGTATTGGTTTATTCCGTTTTTGGGCGTATATGACAGTGTTCCTTACGAAAATGGCCAAATTAAACTAAATACAAATGAAATGATTTCCGCATTCAAATGGTACAAGTCTTTGAGGGATAACAAGGTCGTGGATACGAATTGCGATTATGAGTGTGCCAACAACCGATTTAAAGCCGGTGAATTAGCCATGACCATAAATGGGGTTTGGGAATACCAAGCAAATCGCACAGCGCTCGGAGACAAACTTGGCGTTGCATCGTTACCCTTAAAAGATAACAAGCATATGAGACCCTACTTTTCATCTCACGTTATTGCATTTCCTGATGAATCTCTGGCGGGCCCCAAAGGTAAAGCGCTGCGCCGACTGGCTGCTTTTTTTCAAACAGAGAATACCCAAGAAACGATTGGTTTAGATTTGAATACGGTACCAACGAACGAAGTGTCTTTGAATTTTGTTAAGCAGCAAAGCCCGGCAGATTTTGATGTGATGTACAAACAAATTCAAAACGCTAACCCTATGCCTAATGAGAGAGAAATGGCTATCGTTTGGGAGGCGCTACTAAAAGGGCTGAATCGTTACTTAGCCGGAGTCTTTGATGCAAAAACAGCGGTAGAGTATATGCAACACGTTGCCGAAAAATCGGTAAATAAAGAGTCAAATGATGAATAAAAAGAGTGTTGTAAACGAACTTAGAATAACGGTATCACTGTCTATTCTTGCTCTGTTGGTTTTGTGTTTAACTATCTTTGGCTACGACAATTACCAACAGTCCATTTCAATCGCAAAACAAGATGTGGCTCGTCATGCCAAAAGCCTAGCGCTAGACATGCAATCAGAGTTAATTAAACAAACTAATTAACTCGCGGTTTTATCGACCAATAAAGTTTTGGCCGAGCTACCACAAAATATTTTGTTTACCCAATATGCATTTCGTGAGTTAAAGCGAACAGTTGAAACTAACCCATTTATTGACGCTGCGTTTATAAGCGATGGCAGTCGCTTTATCGTTGAGGGATTTCCTATTGCAACGTTAAAGTTTAATAATGAGGTGATCAAAGCGTATACCCAAGACCGAGTAAATGCCTTTTATGTGAATACACAAATCAACATGCTTTACTTACAAGATAAAATTGACGGTTTACAGCCTACAGTAAAGGGTAGTGTCGTGCTTGCGATACCACTTCTCAAAAGTAATTCGTCGTTGGTCCGACCCTACGATACAACCGCTATTTTATTTTTATTACTCAACCCCGAACATTTTGTAAATGAAGATGAGCGTTTAGCGCATTCTAATGTACAACTCCTTATTGATGGAGTGACTTGGTTTCAGTTTGGTCAACAAAACCTAAACCAGGATGAGGTGATTGTAGAGCAGCACACTGCGTCTAAAAAAAATGAGTATGGTCTCGATTTTGAAGTAAAAGTTAAGCATTCAGAGCAATACTTTACTAGTTCGGTATTCGAATCAATTATATTGTCCAGCTTGTTAGTTATTCTACTATTTGTCGTGCTGCAAATGTATTTAATGGGGGTGACCAAACGCCTAACTCACCCAATAGAATTACTAGAAGAAATGACAGAAAAGATCAGAAAAGGGCATTACGAAGTCACTGGTTTGCGCTCAGAGTACACTGAATTTGATAAGTTATTTAACACCGTTGATAACATGACTAAGACGATAACGGCGCAAATAGACGATTTACACGAACAACGAACTCGCGCAGAGGTTTCAGAGCGAGCGAAAGCGGTGTTTTTAGCAAATATGAGTCATGAGATCCGAACCCCGATGAACGGAATTCTAGGCACATTACAAATTTTACAGCGCCAACCATTGCCTAAAGAGTCTGCTGACCTAATCGAAAAAGGTGTGTTGTCGAGCAAAATGTTATTGACGATTGTTAACGATATACTCGATTTTTCAAAGATAGAGGCTGGCCATTTACACCTCGAAACGATACCGACTAACATCTCAAGCTTGACTCAAGATATTGTTGCGGAACTGAGCCCGCAAGCAGAGTCAAAAGGTTTGCAACTAGATTTGATTCAAGACCCAACTTTCAGTTCTACTTGGTTTGCGGATCCTGTTCGCATTAAACAGATCTTGTTAAATCTTATTTCTAACGCAATTAAGTTTACTGACAAAGGCACCGTAACCGTTGAGTTAGCGGTCGATCAAAGTTCCGGTCATGCTCGTATAACTGTCATGGATACTGGGATTGGTATGTCAGAATCCATGTGTCAAAATTTATTTAATCGATTTGAGCAAGCGGATAGCAGTACTACGAGAAGGTTTGGTGGTACGGGTTTAGGCATGACGATAACTCGACAATTAGTAGAACTGATGAAAGGTGAGATTACGGTCAGTAGTACAATTGGTAAAGGCACAAAATTTGTTATTTTACTGCCGCTTATTGAAACTACATTAGACGTAGAGGAAGAGCATCACCACACAGAGTCAGTGACACCTGATCTCACCGGTAAACACATCTTACTGGCAGAGGATAATAAAATTAATCAAACAGTCTTTTTAGCCATGATGAGACCGACAAACGCAACAATAACCATTGCTGAAGATGGTGTGGAAGCGGTAGATGCGTTTAAAAATCATTCACCAGATCTAATTTTTATGGATATTCAAATGCCTAATATGGATGGGATTGATGCCTGTAAATCAATTCGTAAAGTTAATACAGACATCCCAATAATAGCGCTCACCGCTAATGTAATGGATCAAGACGTAAAGACATATATGAGTTCAGGCTTTGATTCTCACCTCGGTAAACCAATTGAGTTGAATGCATTGTACCGAGAAGCGACTTTATATTTGGTGTCAAAAGATCAATAACTTACCCCTTTTTAAAAAGGGGCAGGGAAGCGCTTTAAAATTTCATCAATTTCACTTAGTAATACGTCATCCAACGTAATTTCAAACGCATTAATATTCTCATTGAGTTGTTTTATTGATGTAGCACCGATAATCGTCGATGTGACACCGTCTACTTGTTTACACCAAGCTAACGCTAACTGTGCCGCACTATAACCATTTTTTTCAGCGAGTGTTTTGTATTCAGCGACCGCATTCATGCTCTGCTCAGAATCCCTAAACAAGCCATTGCGTTGACTCATAGTCCATCGGCTTCCTTCGGGGCGGGCACCATTCAAATATTTACCGGATAAAGCGCCGCCGGCCAAAGGTGACCAAGGTAAGTAAGCAATATTCTCGTGTATACAGTTTTCGATTAGGTAGGGCCAATCTTTGCTGTGCAACAAACTGAACTCATTTTGAATCGACACCATCTTGGGCAATTGGTATTTTTCACTGAGTTTTAGGTACTGATTAATCCCCCAGGTCGTGTCGTCAGATAGACCGCAATGTTTTACTTTTCCTGCATCAATACAGGTTTGTAGTGCATCAAGGATTTCATGCATTACTGCTGTTTCATGTGCGGCGCTTACTTCAGAAAAACGAACTTGATTTGGACGATGTTTAGCAAAATGAGGAGAGGTTCGATTGGGCCAATGCAACTGGTATAAGTCTATATAATCTGTTTGTAGCCTTTGAAGAGAATCGTCGACTGATTTGATAATAGCAGGACCTGAAATATCTTCAGCATTTCGAATCCAAGGCAAGCCGTTACCTGCTATTTTTGTAGCAAGGACTAGGTTTTGTCTTTGCGCTTTGTTTCGCGCTAACCAATTGCCAATAATACGCTCTGTATCGCCATACTTTTCACCTGATGGCGGCACCGGATAAAGCTCTGCGGTATCGATAAAATTGATGCCTTTATCTATAGCAAATTCGATTTGTTGGTCTGCATCTTGTTGGCTATTTTGTACGCCCCAAGTCATAGAGCCCAAGCAGATGTTTGAAACGTCGATACCACTGGAGCCAAGTTTTGCGTATTCCATGTTTTTTCCTGTTCTCGGTTTTATTACAAAAAGCTAGCTATGTCCTCTAGTGGCTTTTTAATGGTTGCATGATGTGGAATAGTTGCGTTTTGTGCTGGATAACCTACTACCAACAGCATGTAAGGGCGCTCGTTGTCCGGTCGCTGACACACTTTTGATAAAAACTGCATAGGTTTGGGGGTGTGAGTCAATGTCGCCAGTCCAGCGTGATGTAGTGCATTAATTAAAAAGCCAGTCGCAAGACCAACTGATTCATGTACGTAGTAGTTAGTATTTTGATCACCTGCGTGGACACCACCTTTCTTTTGTGAAAACACCGCGATTAACCATGGTGCGTGTTCTAAAAAAGGTTTGTTAGCATCTGTACCCAAAGGCTTGAGTGCTTCTAACCACTCATCTCCAGCTCTACCATCATAAAAGCCTTTTTCGTGAAGTTCTGCTTGTTCTCGGACTTGTTTTTTTACTTCATGACTGCTTATAGCGACAAAATGCCAAGGCTGATGGTTGGCTCCACTAGGTGCGGTTCCCGCCGCTTTTATGCAGTTTTCTATGATAGTGCGCGGCACTGCTTGGTCCGAAAACATGCGGATGCTGTGTCGACGCTTAATGTTTTCGTAAAACTGAACAGAGCGTTCCAGCATTTCTGATTCTGGATATTTGATGAAATCGGTTAACGGGTGGTGTTGTTCTGACTGACTCATGCCGTCCTCCAAGCCTAAATAATTGTTTTATTTAACGTGTATTTAGACCTGGAGGCAAGTTTAAATTAGTGGTTAGTTTGTAGACTCTTACAGATCATCGTCCCTGACCTTTACAGTAATAAACTCATCCACTTGAACATAGCCATCGGTTAATCGAATCGCTATGCTGACAGGTCGACTATCAGCTGGGTCGGCCAGGGTTACATCGTTGGTATTGATAGTAAATTCAACCCGATTGTTAAAGTAGTTGATGTTTGTAATATTGACGACGGAGGCGTTGCCGAAGTTGTTTGTTGTACTCACACTGATAGGAACTACAGTATCCTCCGGAGTTACACCATCTTGTAGCACATCATCGTCAAAGAAATAGAAGACTTCGGTTAGCGATGAATTATCTCCCATACTGATGGTTTTGGGACTTAAGTTTTCAAATTCTATATATGGTGGCGTATTGTCAATGGTTTTTGATAGCGTAAATGAGGCGGTAGCAGACGTCTGATCTGGGTCCGTTACTCGTATTGTTACTACCTCGCCGGCAAGTGATGTGCCTTTTGTCGCAGCTTTCAGGGTGATTGAATAAATATCAAAACCAACCACTTCTATGGTTGTTGGTAATGCTTCTGAGTTGCCATTGAGCGCTTCGATTTGCAAATCACCAAGCTGGTTATCTATATCACTAATATTGAGCGTCATTGTCGCTGTGTAGTCGTTGACTAAAGCAAGGCTCGGTGCACCTAGGCTGATGGTCGGAGGATCGTTTTCAGGCAGTGCAACTACCTCAATGATTTCTGAAGTACTGAGTTGGCTGGTACTTGTGTCTGTGGCGACGACTTGAATTCTGTATACGGTTTGACTGAGTACATTATCGGGTACTCTTATTTGTAACGAATTAGCAAGATAATCAATTTGCAAATTGGCAATATTAGAGGTTCCTCCATCAAGCGTACTGATAATTATACCGTCGCCGTTAGGGTCGCTGACGGTGTAATTGATGATTTGGAAGTTACCTTCTTCAATATTTGGGTTGAATGGCTCGATGGTCAAAATAGGTGGCTCAGGTGCCGTAGGAACAACGACGGTAATAGTCTCTGAGACTTCAATAAAACCATCGGACGCTGTGGTAGTAAACGTCATACTCTGTTGGAACTCAGCACTCGGATCCAAAGTTAAGGTTAGCTCTCCAGATGTTTGGTTATAGCCAAAAGTAAGTAATGTGTTATTGGTAAACCGATTGATAGTCAGAGCGGTACCGTCTGGATCGGTATAGGTCAATAATAGTGTAGTGCTTTGGCCTGGTGCTAACGTCACTTGTGATTGACTCACTGAGATTTCAGGTGGTCTATTGTTAATTCGTACAATGACCGGAAGCTCTAATTCTGCAACGGCGCCAAATTCATCCTCTGCTCTAATCAATACAGAATCAGAGGTTTCAAATTCAACGTCCTGCGCTGTCACGGTCATGATGCCATCGGTGTAGCTAATGTTGACCAAATCAGAATCAAACGTAAATGTAGGTATAAGCACACCTTCATCAACATCTGCTACATTGAGAGGAATATTAAGAGTACCTGTTTCTACAATGTCGATAGCGCTGACATTTGTAGTTATAGTTGGAGCAGAGTTTTTATAGATCTCAATTGGAACTGTAATACTTCGGTCGCTCCCAAAAACGTCTGTCGCCGTTACTGTGACATCTGTTACAACCGTTGTTGATTCGGCAAGTAGATTTGTGTTGACCGTAACAGTGTCAGTATTGACTGTAGTATCGCCATACACCGGGTCTATTTGTGCAGACAATGTGTAGTCATGACCTTCAAAGTCTGAGCCAGTTACCACGAAGTCGATGGCCTTACTCTCTAGTACAGGAGGTGGAGTCGTTGCTTCAATAATAGGCGCAAGGTTTTCGTTACCACCTTGAAAGGTAGAGAAATTATTGCGCACATATAAGTGAAAAGTTAGTTTACTTTGAAAGCTCTGATCAGCCGCGACGATGGTAATTTGCTCGTGTTGGAGTTGGCTCACATCATCGGCATATACTGAAAAATAAGGGTAGTTAATATCAAACGTAAATCCATCAAAGGTAGTCAGGACATCATACGTTACATCCTCAGGGGTTTCGTCCTCCATCACAAATGCAAAGCGGCTTATTTCGTCGGTTTCGTTACCGGTTAGGCGTTTGGTTAAGCTCACAGTCACATTTTCTTCTAGGTACAATCGCGGCGGTTGATTGTTATTAACTAGACTTTGACTGTTGGCTGATTCTATAAGCTCGATATCGATTAAATCTTTGAGGTGACCATCGCTCACCTCTAAAGTTATAAACGTCTGATTTTCCGGCAGGCTGTCAATTAATGAGACACTGAGTTGATAACCTATGGCTAATCGGTGCACGTGAGTTTGAACTTGAGGTGGAGCCGACACAACCCGATATGAAATTCGATCTGAGTCCGGATCATAGACATCAAAGGTCAAATGAGTTGTAACACCCGGCGTTAATGTCATTTGAGGTGCGATTAATGCAATTACAGGTGGCTCTGGGGTAACTAAGTTTCTGTTTTTATTGTAGTAGATGATGTCTATGCTGGACTCAATCCGTTCACCCATGTATTCGGTCACTGCAAGTAATTGACCATAGGTATCTTCCTCACCATCATCTGCAGTAATTGTGTAACTTTGCCCATCATTGCCCAGGCGTCCAGTCAGGTTTGCTGC
Source organism: Psychrosphaera ytuae (assembly GCF_017638545.1). Lineage (NCBI taxonomy): Bacteria > Pseudomonadati > Pseudomonadota > Gammaproteobacteria > Alteromonadales > Pseudoalteromonadaceae > Psychrosphaera > Psychrosphaera ytuae. The sequence goes on along the minus strand of NZ_CP072110.1, from coordinate 684,851 downwards.
GTTTAGATAAAGCGTCTCAGTGATGTCTGAATTATCGAGACTGTAGTTTCGACTGAGGTTTAGTGTGATTTTTTCGTCTTCAAAAATCGTGATGTAATCGGATGGCCAGCTGACGGTAAGAGGGCCGGTTTCTTCTTCGTCTCCGCCACTGCCATCACCGCCACCATTTCCATCTCCACCGTTAGCAGAGTCATTTATGGTAATGGATATATTTGATACTACCGTGCGCTGAGGTGCAACAAACGTCAGTTGTAACTGCCCAGAACTGGCTGCATCTCCAGCCGTAAATGTAACGGTTTGAGCGTCAGTATTGATGACGGCAGTACCTAAGTCACTTTGAACAATCGCCGAAACATCTACATCGTCAACATTAGCATTAGTTAATGTGTAGTTGAGAGTAACTTGCTCCCCGACCTGCACATCAAGCGAAGTTGGGCTGACTTGGACTGAAAATGGTGTGTCCGTAGGTGTTGGTTCGTCCTGACCATCGCTTGAGCCACATCCTGTTAGCGCCCACAACACCACCATTAAGACAAAACATCTTAAATGCTGGCACGAATTGTACATTAAGCTAAATTACTCCAAAGCTAATCACAAACTAATGTTAGTTCATTATAGTATCGGTCGGATCCTTAATTTTTTTATAGTAATTTTCGCGAAATGCCGTTAAAAGTTGATTTTGTAATAATGAATCTACGCCGTGATCGTCCAGAACTTGCTCGCTGAGCTCTAAACTTACTTCTATATTTTCAGATATGACTCTTGTTGCCCCGAGTTGGTATAAGGCTTTACAAGTGTCACTGTTATGACCTCTTACATATAACGGTAGACTTGGGTGAGCGTGATGCAGCGTAGAGACTAACTCTTTTGCGTCCTCTGGTGAATTGACTGTAATAATGACACAACTTGCATGCTGTATGCCGCCAGCGTGAAGTAGGCTGGTTTGCGTGACATCACCGAAAAAAATCGGGTGCTCTTGTTGGTAGGCTTTTACAATGTTTGCACTCTTATCAAAGGCCATATAACTGATATTGGCGCTATCTAATACCTGAGCGACAGCTCGACCAACTCGACCAAAACCGGCTATAACGACTTTGCCTTCGCTTTGTTCAGCCTCTACTGTATTGAGATCTGTATCATCTTGAGGTTTTGCTTTTAAAACATCCGCAAAATAGGCCAAAACAGGGGTTACCAACATACTAACAAGCACCACTAACATGAGCTTGTCAAATATGGGCTGAGCCAAAATGCTTTGATTGAACGCGAGTGTAAACAGTACTAATGCAAACTCACCTCCTTGACCCAATAATAAACCCACACTCAATGCTTTGTGCCATGGTAAGCCAAACAATCTTGCAAGAGGCGTAATGACAGCAACTTTTACGACAATTAATCCGAGTGTCGCAAATAAAATTATCCCAGGGTTGTTAATTAATCCCGAGATATTAAGTGACATGCCCATAGCAACAAAAAACGCCCCTAGTAATAATCCTCTAAAGGGCTGAATTTCTGCTTTTATTTGATGGCGATAGGATGAGTCAGAAATCAATAAACCAGCTAAAAACGCGCCCATTGCCATAGATAAACCTGCAAGCTCGGTTAAGTAAGCAGTACCTAATACTATGAGTACAGCGAGAGCCGTGAAGACCTCGGCATTGGCGCTAAGTGCGACGCGATGTAAAAGAGGAGTCAATAAATAGCGCCCACCTAAAAATACCGCGACTAATATCCCAATAGACTGTAAAAATGCCGAGCTGACACTTGAAGTCACAGAGTTTGTCGCCGCCAACATAGGGATAAGGGCTAACAAAGGAACAACCGCTAAATCTTGCATCAATAAAATTGCGACCGAAGGCTTACCTGTGTCTGTGGTTAACTGTTTTTTGTCTGTTAATATCTGTAATACAAATGCAGTAGAAGAAAGGGACAGAGCGGTACCAATGACCACTGAAGTAGGCCAACTTAGATTTATTACAAAATAGCAAAAGGAAGTGATAATTGCGGTACAAAGTAAAATTTGTGCAGAGCCCAAGCCAAATACAAGATGACGAATCCGCCACAAAAATGCCGGTTTCATCTCCATACCGATGACAAACAAAAGCAGGACCACCCCAAACTCGGAAATGTGAGCGATGTTCTCTACATCATGTACTAGGCCTAAAACCCCGGGGCCGATTAAAATACCAGCTAACAAAAAGCCCGGAACCGCGCCTAGTCTGATGGCTTGTGCGATGGGAACAAAAATAACCGCAGCAAGAAGAAGATAGATGATTTCGAGTAAAAAAGAGCCGTGCACAGTAACGGGACCTATGATGTGGATAATAATTCCAGTTTACTGTGCAAAATTAGTCTAAACAACTCTTGTTCAATCCAGATGTGATTTGGATCAAGTAGTTGGTTTATTTAGCTTTGTTTATTGAGTATTTCGACTTCTGCTTCGGCTTTTGCCCAGTCTTATTTTGGGGCTTATTATTACCTTGATTTTTAGGCTTTGGTTTACTGTCTGTTTTTTTATTTGCGTCTGGTTTTCGACGGCGATTGGCCCCAGAGCCATTGCTGTTTGGACGTCTTTGACGTGTTTTGTCTTTACCCTCAGTTGTACTTGCACGTGATTTGGTATCTGAGCTTGAGGTTTCTTCGGTCTCTTCTGACTTTGGTTTTTTGTTCTTTTTAGGCTTTTTCTTTTTAGGTGGCTTTATCGGTTTTGATTCTGCCAATACCATTTGTGGCTCAAATTCTTCATCGATTAAACGCGGAATGTGTTGCTGAATTAACTGTTCAATATCGTTAAGGTTCTTAAATTCATCCCCACTAACCAACGAAATAGCATGACCGGCTGCACCAGCGCGGCCTGTGCGGCCAATTCGGTGAACATAGTCTTCAGCAACCTGTGGTAAATCGTAGTTAACAACTTGAGGCAGTTGTTCAATGTCCAAACCTCGAGCAGCGATATCCGTCGCTACCAAAACTCGTATTTCTTTATTTTTAAAGTTAGCCAGGGCTTTAGTTCGAGCCCCTTGGCTTTTGTTGCCGTGAATAGCGGCAGCTGTGATGTTTTTTGCGTCTAGGTTGCGGGCAATGCGGTTTGCACCGTGTTTAGTGCGACTGAATACTAATACCTGCTGCCAGTCATTTTGTTTAATCAACTTGATTAACAATTTACCTTTACGGCCTTGGTCGACGCTGTATAGCCTTTGTTCAACAAGTTTAGTCGTTGTGTTGGCCGGAGTCACAGATATGTGGACTGGATCATTCATTAGACCCTGTGCGAGCTGCTTGATGTCATCTGAAAAGGTCGCAGAAAACATTAAGTTTTGGCGTTTTTTAGGCAGAAGTTTAAGAATGCGTTTTATATCGTGAATAAAACCCATATCGAGCATACGGTCTGCCTCGTCTAAGACTAACATTTCAAGTTGCTCAAACTTAACCGCGTTTTGTTGGTACAAATCAAGTAATCGACCAGGCGTAGCGATTAATATATCTACGCCTTTTCTCAATGCCATCATTTGTGGGTTTATTTTTACACCACCAAACACAACAGTCGACTTTAAGTTAAGGTGTTTACCATAAGTCGCAACACTATCGGCTACTTGGGCGGCAAGCTCACGCGTGGGGGTCAATACCAACGCTCGTACTTGATTACTTTTGGCACTTGGACCAGACAATAAACGCTCAAGCATAGGTAGAGTAAAACCTGCGGTCTTTCCCGTTCCAGTTTGCGCGGCGGCCATGACATCGCTGCCGGATAGGACAGCTGGAATGGCTTTGGCTTGAATAGGAGAGGGTGAATCGTAACCTTGTTCGGCAATAGATGTTAGTATTGCCTCGTTAAGGCCTAAATCGGTAAACTGCATGTTTTCTCACTTGCTGGCTGATGACAAACTTAAACCACTGGCATTCTTTTGGTATTGCTCTGATATTAGCCCAAAGATTGAGTTTGTATCATTGAAACCATACGAGCATCTGCCAAGGGAGTACGAGCTCGCAGAGCAGCAGTGGAAAGTGGCGCGAAGACTACAGGAAAGCGCCTATGTAAGCAATCGAATCAAAGGTTAAAAATTGGATAGTACAGCTTTGTGGTATGTCTATATATTAAAGTGTGCGGACAATACTCTATATACAGGGATTACAGTCGATGTAAAAAGGCGTTTAGTCCAGCATAATTCTGGAAAAGGGGCCAAATATACGCGCAGTCGAACACCCGTCGAAGTTATGTATACGGAGGTGGCAGAATGCCGAAGTTCTGCGACAAAAAGAGAAATGGCCATTAAAAAAATGACCAAAACTCAAAAACAACAATTGATTTTGAACGGTGCGTTAACCGTTAAGCAACTTGATCTTTAACTGAAAAGACTATCGGCTTCGATACTTGCGTCTAAATAAACTTTATCTATATTAAAATCTTGGTCGGGAAAGTGCTTTTCAACGACGGCTCTTACACCATCCCACTCGTCACGCTCAACGTGCTTAACGACCTGAAGAGCACAGCCGTACTGACCCTCATAATGCAACAGTGAGTTGGCGAGCTTCTCTTGTAATTGGAGCTTGGCGACGACATCTTCCATTGTTGTATCTAGAATCGCGTCAAGGACTGATAGTATTCCCACTAAGAATCCAGTTGGGCTTGGTGGTTGACCAATGAGCGTTGGTAGGTTCTGAATAAACAGGGCGCGCCTCAAGCCCAGTAAAACCAACTCGCTAGGTTTTGAATCTGCAAGCTTAGTAACGGCTACCACTGAAATAAATTTTCTCATGGTGTCTTCACCGAGATAAATAACCGCTTTATTAATACTCGAAATGTTAATGTTGCGAAGCGCTAAAGAGACATTGGCAAGCTTTATAACACGAGCAGTTAGACTTATATCTCGACCTAACACGCTTGCCACATGGTTGAAGTCCAATAAGGTTTTACTCAAACAATTGACAAGCTCTAAAGCGACAACTTTAGATGGATCAATGTTTTTAAACTGCATAACTTGAGGTTTGGCAAAGTAATACCCTTGCAAGTAGTCCACTCCACATTTAATTGCAGCTTCTGCTTGCTCTAGGGTCTCGACTCTTTCAGCGACAAGTTTGACATCAGGAAATCTTTGTTTGATCACCCTTACTGTCTCTGGTATTTCACCTAGAGACTCCGGGATATCAAACTTAACATAGTTGATATAAGGCGATAAACGCTGCCACTTGCCCTCAAAATCATAATCGTCGAGTGCAAAAATATAGCCCATTTTGTGCAGTTCACCGATAGCGGCGACGGTTTGATCATCGACTACACTTCGTTCGACAATTTCAATTACAAGATTGTCACGAGGGATAAGATTAGGGATTTTTCTTAGAACACTTTTGTCACATAAATTTACGAATGCTTTGCGCTGTTCGGTGACATTATTGATACCGTGAAATAATGCAGTTTCATAAAAAAGACGAGCGGAGGCTTCCTCGTCAGTCATACCGGCAGGAAACATATTTTTTTCTGAATCACGGTAGAGCAACTCATAAGCAACAACTTCATGATCAGCATCAAAAATTGGTTGTTTCGCTAAAAACTGTATATTCAAAAACAAACTCCATATTTAAATCTATTAACAGCGATAGACTTCCCGTACTCGATAAATTAGGTTTTCCATTCTCTAATTTGACAAGACAACACTACGAGAAAACAAGCCCATAGTATAAGTGTAAAACTCGCTAAAGTGCATTAAAAATATACAAATATAGTCAGTTGGGATTTAACCGGGACTAAAGTAGCATTGTGTCTGGTCTCTTTCTCATTTTGACTTACAGGACGTCTTTGTTTTAAAAGGAATACTATTTTGAAGACAACTCATATGTTCAACGCCGGCATCGATTATGTCGATTTCAGATTTAGTAACAGGGTGCGAAAGCTTGTGCTAATTGTCGTGACTTTTCTAATCGCCTTACCTAATTACTCGGTTGCAGCAAAGTCTGATTCTGTGGCAACTTGGAACGAGTCATTGATACCTATACAGATTGCACCAAAGTTAAACCCTGGTGAATTAACAGCATCACTTTATAAAGTGACAAACGCACAGAACTTGGTGGTATTACTTCATGGTTGTGGCCAATCGGCAATAGACTTTGCCAATCATGGTGGGTTTTATGCGATGGCTCGGCGCTTTGAAGCTAACTTGTTGTTGATTCAACAGTCGCAACAAAACAACCCACAGGGCTGTTTTAATTGGTTTTCTGAGCATGATACGACAGTAGGCAAAGGGGAGTACGCCAGTATTATGGCCTTTGTTTTTCAGGCAGAAAAACAACTTACCTCACCTCAGGCGCGGTTTTTAATAGGGCTGTCAGCGGGTGCTGCAATGGCGAATGCACTCTACGCTCAGCAACCCGAACAATTTGATGGTTTGGCTGTCGTAGCTGGTATTCCGTTTCCATGTGCGCAGTCATTGGTTCAAGCTATTTCTTGTATGAAAGTGGGGCCTAACCAATCTGGTAAAGCGATGGCGCAATCCGCAATGTCCTCTGGTTCAAATACACTTGGTTCAAACTTGACTCGAGGAAATCACGTCATTGTTATTACTGGCACAGGGGATCGAATTGTATCGCCAAATAACTCTGAACTAACTGTTTCACAATACAAACATCTATTGGGCTTAACTGAGCTTCCGTCAAAACAAGAGGGAGACGGGTATTCGAAAATGATTTATCACCAAACCGATAGCAAAATCCCCGCTCAAATCGATTATTACCAAGTGTTAGACATGGATCACGGTTTGCCAGTTGACAGTCGTACCTTATCTGGAGAACGCGCAGCGCCGTATTTCTTGGATGTAGGATTTAGTGCCAGTAGTTCTATTTTTAGTACTTGGTTTGGCGCTAGAAAGAACAATGCGTCAAGTTGATGGGCCATTAAAAATAGCGAAGTAGAACAATAAAGTCAGTCTCTCAAACCCCATATACTACTAAGGTACACATTAAATTTGTTCTTAACTGGGTTAGGGTGGATGACGTCAAATAATAAAAATATAAACAGGGTTACAACATGAATTCTATCCTCCTAACAAAATCACTGGTGGCGGCAGCTGTAGCAAGCGTTTTGGTTGCACCCGTCAGTTACGCTGCGGAATCCGAAGCTAAAGCATCTAAGAAAAAGGGTCTTGAAGTAATCGAAGTAACAGCCCGAAAAACGGTTGAAAATCTACAGGAAGTACCCGTTGCAGTTACCTCGGTAAGTGAGTCGGATTTAGCAGAAGCCGGCATTCAAGTATTAACGGAAATTCAACAATTTTCGCCAAATACGACGCTGCAAACGAGTCGTGGTACTAATTCAACATTAACGGCTTTTATTCGCGGTGTTGGTCAACAAGACCCTTTGTGGGGTTATGAGCCAGGTGTTGGTATCTATGTTGACGATGTTTATATCGCTCGTCCTCAAGGAGCTGTTATCGATTTGCTAAACGTCCAACGAATCGAAGTATTACGCGGGCCACAGGGAACGTTGTACGGTAAAAACACCATAGGTGGTGCCGTCAAATATGTAACTAAAGCGATGAGTGGTGAAACTCAAGTTGACCTTAATGCAACAATTGGCTCATACAACCAAAAAGATTTTAAAGTGACAGGTCAGATTCCTTTGATTGACGATGAGCTGTACGTTGGGTTTGGATACGCGTCTTTAAATCGTGATGGTTATGGTGAGTTTTTGACGGTTGCTGAAGGCTTAGGAGCGCAAGATACCGAAAATTACAATAAAGACTTAACGGCGGCTCGATTGACTTTAGAGTACGCACCATCTGACGACTTATTTATTCGTCTAGCTTGGGATACGACTCAAGATGATAGTAATGCCAAAGGGGGTTATCGTTTACTGCCGAGTTTGTTGACCAATGCGCCGGTTCCAGACAGTGTTTATGATTCGTATACCTCGTTACCAACGGAAAATTCAGTTGAGTTAGATGGTCTTAGCCTTACCGTTGATTACTCAGTCTCAGAAACCTTATCTCTGAAATATATTGGCTCAAGCCGCGAGAGCTACTCCGATACCAATATTGACTTTGATAATACCGCCTTGGATATTTTTGACGTTCCAGCGATTTATGACGATGAAAATACAAGCCATGAATTACAAGCTAATTATCAAGGCCAAGGATACAGTTTAGTGGCTGGTGCTTATCTTTATGATGGCGAATCATGCGGTCAATTTGACGCAATTTTAGGGGTGTTAGGGCGTGCATTGTTCCCTGGTGTTGCGACTGGATTTACCCGAGAAGTCACTGGTTGTAATAACTCAGAAAGCCAAGCCGTATACGCACAAAGTAGTTTTGACCTCGCTGAAAACTTATCGTTAACCGTAGGCGCAAGGTATACCAAAGAACAAAAAGATGCGTTTGTACATAATGATGTGACGATTTCTAATGTATATCCACGCACGGGTTGGATCCCGGGCTATACTCGCGATCCTAACTTAATGTTTGGTCGTGTGTTGGGCACAGATACCGATGGCGATGGAACCTTAGATGCACCTAAGTCTGCAGATTGGTCTCGTTTTACACCTCGAATCGGTGTTGAATATTTTGTCGATGACAAAACCATGTTGTTTGCTAGTTACTCTCAAGGTTTTAAATCAGGAACATTTAACCCTCGAGCGTCGAGTAATGAAGACGCAGCGAACCCAGAAATCGTTGACTCTTTTGAAATTGGTATGAAGAAAGATTGGAATAGTCAGCTAAGAACCAATCTTACTGCCTTTAGTATTGATCATACGGATCGTCAGTACATTGTTGTGACACCTGATCCAAACGATGCAACGGTACTAAACCAAAATCTAGGCAATGTTAAAGGTTCTACGGTAAAAGGTTTTGAAGCTGAGGTCAGTATAGCTGCAACGGACTTATTGAGTTTTGACATCGCGCTAGGATGGTTAGACGCAGAAATCGAGGATGATCCAGCCATTGCGACACCGCTAGTAGGATTAGCTAATACGCCAGATTACACTTTGGCGGTGTCGGGTAACTACCTGATTGAATCAGATTATGGTTACTTTGTTGTTAACGGTGGATATTACTATCGTGATGATTACCGTATTTTTGAAGATAGCGATGATTTGTATCAGGATGGCTATGGCATCTTTAATCTAGGCGTCAGCTGGGAAAGCAATGACGGAACCTGGTACGGTGGGTTGCACGGCAAAAACTTAACCGATGAAGAATACATGGTAGGTGGCTACGCCTTTGCCGCACGCAATGAAGATGGCACTTATTCACCTGGTTTAGGTGGAGATACCACATTAGCGAGTTATTACGGGGATCCCAGAACCATTCATTTAACAGTGGGATATCGCTTCTAATTCACTACCACTATGATAAAAAGCACATCTGGCAATGATGTGCTTTTTCTGTTTTTATAGATAACAAATAGGAAGTAAGGAAACCCACATGTCTCACGTACTCATTGCCGATGACCATCCGTTGTTTCGGGCTGCATTAAAACAAGCCGTAGGGCTATCGTTTCCAGAGTCACACATTGTCGAGGCGAGTGATGTAGAAGAGCTCTTTGGCCAAGTGAATCGCTTGTCTGACTTAGAGATCGTGTTTTTGGATCTACATATGCCTGGCAACGATGGGTTTATGTCACTTACCCAATTAAAAAACCACTACCCAGATATCGAAGTTATTATGGTCAGTGCCGACGAACAAACGGAGCTCATGCAACAGGCCATAGATTTTGGCGCCTCGGCATTTGTACCTAAGTCGGCGGACTTGGCCTCGATTCAAGCTGCCATCGAGAGTGTTTTGGACGGTGAAACTTGGTTGCCCTCTGGTGTGCGTCATGAAAGCGCCGAACACCAAGCTCGTGTGTTGTTAAGTGCTCAATTAGCAGAGCTGACACCGCAACAATACAAGGTATTAAAGCTCATTGCAGAAGGACAGCTTAACAAACAAATAGCCTACGAATTAGACATCAAAGAAACAACAGTTAAAAAACACGTGTCGGCTATTTTAGAAAAACTTCAGGTTCACAATCGAACCCTTGCGGGTATGGCATTTCAACAGTTAAAACTAAATTAAAACTCACCTAAACCCCACCTAAATTGCGGTGGGGTTTAATATATTTTTCAATTTACGCTTGAGAGCAGGAGCTTTGACTGGCTTTCGAATAAAGCTGTACTTGTGATCGATACAGGTTTGGCGAAGTGTTTCGGAAGGGTCCGCCGAGCAAATAATAACTGGCGTTGTCGACGTCAAAAGTTTGGTCAGTGATGGATGGTCATGTAAATAATTGACCACTTCAATGCCTGTGTCACCGTCATCTAAATGATAATCTGCGACAATTAAATCCAACGTACTTTTGTACTGAGTCAACTTCTCGAACAACTCAGCCCGACTGTGGCCAGATATTACTTTGAAACCCCAATGTTCAAGCTGTTGAGATAAGGCTTTAACGATCAGTGGTTCGTTATCTATGATGGCAATGGTTTGTTGGCTTTGCGTAACCGCAATAGCGTTGTTGGTTTCTGCTCTTGAAGGCAAGGTTGGTGGTTGCACTTCACGTTCAACATCAATGCCAAAACATATGCCCTTATCAGGCACAGAACGAACAAATATAGGGGCATTTAATAAATCAGCGATGCGGTCACAAATCGCTAAGCCAAGACCTAAACCTGGCTTTTCTTTATTTTCTTGTAGACGCTCAAACTCTTTAAACACCCTAAACAACTTGGTGTTTGGGATGCCAAGTCCGTTGTCGATCACATCTAAGCGCAATCGCTGTCTATGTCGCCTCACACCGATAACGACCTTTATTTTTCGCTTTGGATCTTTGGCAAGTGCAAGCGGTGCATAATGGAATGCGTTGGACAAAAAGTTTTGTAATACTCGGCGCAATAAACGCTTATCAGATCTAATCCAAAGCGCACTATGGACGCAACTGAATTCAATTCCAAGACGCTTTGCCATCGCAGAAAACTCATTTTCGAGAGGGCGGAGCAGTTCCATCACAGGAAAAGATTGGATATCAACTTTTTGCACCCCTGAATCTAGTTTACTGATCTCAACCAGGTCCGTTAATAGTTCCTCTACGACTTGAAGTGAATCTTCAATGTTGTTCGCTAGTTCTTCAACCTCAGAGTTCTGGGCTTTTTGTTTAAGCATGGCGGTAAAAAGCGACAGAGCGTTAAAGGGCTGCATTAAGTCGTGACTTGCTGCTGCTAAAAATCGGGTTTTACTGCGGTTGGCGTTTTCTGCTTCTGCTTTTGCTTCGGTTAACTCAGAAGTTCGCTCTGCAACTCTTTGTTCTAATAGTTCATTCGCTTGTTGGAGTTGCTTTTCGGCTTCAATGTGGCGGCTTATATCTGTAAAAGTACTTACAAAACCACCACCTGGCATAGCTTGGCCACGTATTTCAATGACGACACCAGAAGGTAATGTGCGCTGTGTGTGATGCTGGTGACCTTGACGCATATGGGCAAGGCGTTTATCAATCATGCCTTGAATATCGTCACCGCTGAGTAAGTCACGCTCGGCATTATATCGAATGATGTCTTCAATCGGCATTCCTGCCTTGAGCATACCAGCGGGAAATTCTAACAACTCAACATAGCGTTGGTTCCAGGCCACTAACTTCATGTCAGCATCGATAACACTTATTCCTTGCGCTATATTCTCGACACCGGCTTGAAGTAACTCTCGATTGAACTCGTACAAACGAGATGCTTCATCGACAATTTCCGCAACGTTATCTAGGGTGTGGATGTCGCCACTTCTATGTTGACTCGCGGCCTGTAAAACAAGTCTTGTCGAAGCTGTCCCCAAAATAGCGGATAGGGATTTTTGTACAAACTGAATATCTTGTTTTTTTGCTAATTGGGACAATGGAAGCGCAGTAGGTAAGCTTTTTGCAAAATTGTTTTTTGCGCTTTCATCTATAAACCGATGCAGCAAGTCCAGTAAGTCACCATACGTCAAAGTATGCTCAATGCCACTAGATGAGTTTAGGTGGGAAGACGCAGCGGTGAAGTTTTTGGCTAATAGGGATTCACCAAGTGACGGTTGCTTCCAATTGGAGATGGCCACAAATAACATCAGGTTGATTGTCAGACTCATCAACAGACCGTGAGTAATAGGGTCTAAACTATCTAGCCCAAACATGGCGGTAGGAATTAAAAAGTCTATTCCAAACAAGCCGTTTGTAACTATTGATGACTCAGGCCAAAGGTTTGGTATTAGTAAACAATAAAACCATGTTACGCTACCGCCAATCAGCCCCCACAAGGCACCATCTGAACGACTGTTTCGCCAATACAACGCACCGACTACAGCGGGAGCGCATTGAGACAGCAAAACAAAGGACAATAGACCTAAACTGGCAAGCTCGCTTTGTTGAGTGATAAGTTGGTCGAACGCTAAAGACAGCAACAATATTCCCGCAATCACTAGACGCCGAATGAATAATAACAATCGACCCATAGTTTTAGGTTGATCAGTGCCGGTTTGTTTGGTCTTTCGCCAAGTTTTTAAAATAATTGGGTTGGCAATTTCAGTGGTGATGAGCGTTGATAATACGATTGATGCAATGATCACCATGCTAGATGCCGCCGCTAACCCTCCTAAAAACACCAACAAACTCAAAACTGATTGGTCGTAATACAAAGGGATTGTCAGCATAAAGGTGTCTGGGCTAATCGCCCCACCTGGAAAAGTGACCAAACCGGCCATTGCTATAGGTAAAATAAATAGATTTATCAGTAATAAGTATCCTGGATACATCCAACGGGCTTGTTTTAGCTGGTGTTCATTATCGTTTTCTATGGCAATCATGTGAAATAGTTGCGGCGTAATAAATATCGTCGCAAACCCCAGAATGATTTGTGCAAGAATAGAATACATATCCATAGGTTGGTCAACGGGAGAAGGCAGGGCTTGATATTGTTGATGCAAGCTTTCCCAACCGTCAAACACATAAAACACCGCAAAGACGCCGACAGCTAGAATTACGAACAACTTAAATAACGAACTAAATGCAATGGCAATGAGCAAGCCGGGGTTTTGCCGGTTAACCTCTGCGTGACGGACCCCAAACAACACGCTAAACCCAATTAATACTATGGTTACAATTGTTGTTGTCGCAAAACCTGATTGATAACTGCCCGTGACTAAATCAAATGATTGACTTACAGCTCGCAATTGGAGTGCTATGTATGGAAGTGTTCCGACGACGGCAATAATAGAGATAACAGCTGCAATGCTTGGGGCTTTGTCATACCTACATGCAATAAAGTCAGCAACAGAGGTGAGGTTTTGTTGTTTGCTTACTCGCACCAGTTTTAACAGCATTGGCCAAGCTAATACAAAACACGCAATCGTTCCGATATAAATTGGTGCTAACCAGTAACCCGTATGAGCTGCTTGAGAAACCGTTCCGTAAAAGGCCCAACTGCTACAGCTCACTGCAATTGCAAGGGTATAGAGGCTGGGTTTGGCAGCCCAATGAGAAAGGTGTTTTTGGCCAAAATAAGCTACAAAAAAGAGCAGGCCTAAAAACCCCAGTGCCAAAAGGGACACTAACCACGTATCAATCGACAACCAAACTAACACAGTATTCCCTCACGACTTTTCTGCTTTTTTACAAAGAGTTTGATGATTATCCCATGACCAGTTGGCAAGGGTAGTGGACTAAGGTAGTAGATATTTTTATAAGGCGGTCCAGTACTCTTTGAAGCACTTTTATTATTATCAAAAAGAAACTACCACATATGAAAATTCGGAACAAATACTTGGTCGAAGCCATTGTTTTTATGAGTTATGTCTTGTTTGCTATGGCGTGGGTGGGTGGCACAGCCAGTATGAGTCAAATAATGAGCTCGATGCAATTAGACAGTTATGCTTCTGCGAGTTTTATTAGTGGAGCGGTTACTTTTGCAAAAATAGTGGGCACCTTTATGGCGGCTTGGTTAGCCATTAAATTTGGAGTTAAAGTTGCCTTTTTTATAAGTGGCTTGCTGGTTGTGCTTGGCATATTTACGCCCCTTGCACAAGATTACGAATGGCTATTAGTCAGTCGGTTCTTGATGGGGTTAGGTGGGGCCTTAATGATTGTTTATTTTAATCCTATCGTAATGAATTGGTTTAGCTTAGAAGAGCGCTCTACAATTAATGGCTTAAATGCGGTCGCCTTTAATGTTGGAACTGCAATTATATTAACCTCTATGGTTAGTATTAATGAGTTAACTGGTAATTGGCAAAACAGTTTGGTCCTGTTTAGTATTATTAGCCTTGTATTGATTGTGATTTGGCTGTTTGTAGACGATCAGCCAACGACTGCCCAAACGTCAAGTCAAAATACTGTAAGTCAGGACAGCGAACAAACCTACGGTTATGTCGACGGTTTGAAGGATCCGTTTAATTGGGCATACTCGTTGTGTTATGCAGGATTGTTGGCCTTCTATATCTGTTTATTTACTTTTTACCCTAAAGCCGGTGTAAGCGAGAGTAGTGTAGTTATAGGCTTTGGCATTGTTGGCACGATAGCGGGTATGATTTATAGCAAACGGATCAAACAACGAGTTTCGGTAATAAAATGGTCGGGATTGATCGTTACGTTGATGGTTTTCACTTTATCATTTGTCAGTAGCGAAAGTATCCAGGCTCTTGCAGCTATGGTATTGGGCTTTTTTATATTTTTTCCGATAACTGCTTTAGTCTCTATTCCGCATGAGTTACCTAAAATGACAAGTAACAAAATTACTGTTGTGTTTAGTCTATTTTGGTCAATCAGCTATCTTTTTGCTACGGTCGTACTATGGTTGTTTGGCAAAATCGTCGATATGAATAATGGTGATTTTCAATATGCGTTTGGTTTAATTGCCATGGTAAGCTCTACGTTGTTTTTGGGGAGCTTCTTTTTGCCAGAAACCAATCCCAAACCAAATAAAAACAGTATTTCAAATGACAGTAACGAACAGGAGGCGTAATGAGAGGTACGTTAGCAAATCACTTGCAAGGCTTTATTAACGATGTCAATGCGGCTCTGAACAAAGCGCGCGAAGACGGAATAACACCGACCCCTGAACTCGCGAGGGAAAATCTAACAAAACTGTCGGGCTTTGTGACTCAGATACCGCAAATAGCCTTTGCAGAAGAGCGCCGTATTTATCACGAACAAATTGAAATTCCAGTCCGTGTTTATTCTCCTAATCCCCAGAAAGAGCTCCCTGTCTTGATATATTTTCATGGTGGTGGCCATATGTGTGGTAGCACTGAGTTATATGATCCTATGTGCCGTAAGCTTGCTATTGCAGGCGACTGCGTCGTGATTAGCGTCGACTATCGCCTTGCCCCTGAGTTTCCTTATCCGGCCGGTGTGAATGACTGTGAAGCGGTCGTTAAGAAATACCATCAAGCGTTGGTACATGTCGGTTATTCAAATACAGTAATGATTGGCGGGGATAGTGCTGGTGGTGCGATTTGTGGCACTCTTACCATGCGTAAAGAGGACGATCCTGAGCTTAACTTTTCCAAGCAAATTTTAATCTATCCTTCCTTAGATTACACAATGAGCCAACCTTCAATACAAGAAAATGGCGAAGGCTATTTACTCGAACGAACGCGCATCCAATGGTATTTCGATAACTACTTTGACGATTATGAAGACAGAAAGTTGTGTTCGCCATTATTTGCAGAGCTAAGTGAAAAAATGCCAGATACACTTTTAATCGTTGCCGGATGTGATCCTTTGCGTGATGAGGGGCTTTTGTACGCGCAGCAGTTAACTGACGCTGGGCATAGAGTGGTGGTTCGTGAGTTTGCGCATATGATTCATGCCTTTATGAATATAGAAGATTTAGTTCCGGATGAATGTCGAGAGCTTTACAAAGTCATTGGTGACTTTATAAACGAAGATTTACCCAGCACAATTGCACCACCAGCGGCGTAGATTTTTACATTTCCTTAATGTCTTGGTAATTCCGTATATCAAAATTGTTATATAACAATAATTGCATATGCGGTTTTTGTTATGTATCCTTGTGGCGTTTTAAATTTGGGTTCAAAGGAACCATATGGAACACAATACGCCAACACTACCTCAACTATTTAAAGCGCTCGGTGACGAAATACGCCTGGTGGCTTTATTACTCATTGTTGATCAAGATGAAATTTGTGTCTGTGAACTGATGACGGCACTTGATGAAGATAGTCAGCCTAAGGTTTCTAGACATTTAGCCCAACTTAAGAAAATGGGTATATTGCAAGATCGCAAACACAAACAGTGGGTGTTTTATTCAATTTCTCCACGCTGCCCAAACTGGTTGAGTGATTTACTCAAAGCACAATTACTCATTCAAAGTGACTTTTTACAACCATTTAAAACAAAGCTGTTAGCTATGGGGGAAAGACCACAGCGAACGGAGAACTGTTGTATCTAATTTGTACTTTTCGTCTTTAAAACAGCCTTAGCACAGATAACCAAGTGTAAAGGCTAAAACACATTTTCATTGGAGAACCGACATGACAATTAAAGTAGGTATTAATGGCTTTGGCCGCATGGGTCGACTGACGTTCAGAGCGGCATGCGACTTTCCTGAATTAGAGTTTGTTCAAGTAAATGATCCGGCCGGAGATGCGGCAACTTTCGCCCATTTGTTAGAGTTTGACTCGGTCCATGGAACTTGGGACAAAAAAATAGAAGTTAACGATAATCAAGTGACTGTTAATGGTCATAAGTTAATTTTCAGCCAAAACAAAGAAATAGAAGCAACAGACTGGTCGGGGTGTGACATCGTGATTGAAGCATCCGGTAAAATGAAAACGACGGAACTGCTAACTGCCTATTTGAATCAAGGTGTTAAAAAAGTTGTTGTGACTGCACCAGTAAAAGAGCCTTCGGTTTTGAACATTGTCATGGGCGTTAATGATCATTTGTATGACTCAAACGTGTACGACATTGTCACGGCAGCGAGCTGTACGACTAATTGCCTTGCACCGGTTGTAAAAGTGCTACAGGAAAAAGTGGGTATTGAGCACGGCTCCATGACGACCATTCATGACATCACCAATACCCAAACTATTTTAGATGCACCTCACAAAGATTTACGTCGAGCTCGTGCCTGTGGTATGAGTTTGATCCCAACGACAACAGGCTCTGCGACAGCGATCACCCATATTTTTCCTGAGTTAAAAGGGCGCTTAAATGGCCATGCTGTTCGCGTGCCTTTAGCTAATGCATCCCTAACCGATTGTGTATTTGAGTTAAAACGCGCAGTTACCGAGCAAGAGGTAAATGATTGGTTTGAAGAGGCTTCAACAGGCGCACTTAAAGGTATCTTGGGATATGAAACTAAACCTTTAGTGTCAATCGACTACAAAACAGATCCTCGTTCTACCATAGTGGATGCGTTATCAACCATGGTCATAAATGGTACTCAGCTTAAACTTTACACTTGGTATGACAATGAGTGGGGGTATGCTAACCGTACTGCTGAGCTTGCTCAAAAAGTTGCAAAAGCACTTTAATTTTAAGTTTTTAAATTATTTATAACTAATAAGAGATAGACGAGAGTTTGTTATGTTGAGTGCCCTTAGTTCTGTTAGCCGAGATGTCAAACAGTACCTATTAGTTACATTTAACTATTGGTCGTTCACCCTGACAGATGGTGCACTTCGCATGCTTGTTGTGTTGTATTTCCACCAGTTGGGATACGACACATTAAGCATTGCACTGTTGTTTATCTTTTATGAGGTATTTGGCGTCATTACCAACCTGTTGGGGGGCTGGATAGGAAGTCGGGTAGGCTTAAACCGAACAATGAACGTAGGGTTGCTTTTGCAGGTAGGTGCGCTGTTAATGCTAACCTTACCAACCGAATATTTAACGGTTGTTTGGGTCATGATCGCACAAGCCCTGTCAGGCATTGCCAAAGACTTAAATAAGCTCAGCGCCAAAAGCAGCATCAAACAGCTGGTTAAACAAGGAGAGACTGGCAAGTTATTCAAATGGATTGCGGTACTGACGGGGTCGAAAAACGCGTTAAAAGGCGTCGGTTTTTTCTTAGGTGGATTGTTATTGACTACGGTTGGATTCAGTCAGGCAATGTGGCTGATGTCGATGTGGCTCTTTGCTGTTTGGCTTTTGAGTATCTGGACTTTGGACAAAGATCTAGGAAAAGCGAAAAATAAGCCTAAGTTTTCTGAGCTGTTTTCAAAAAGTCCTGCAATCAATTACCTATCTGCAGCCAGAATGTGTTTGTTTGGTGCTAGAGACGTTTGGTTTGTGGTGGCACTACCGGTTTTTTTAACGGCTGTTCTAAACTGGAGCAGTGCGTCCGTCGGTATTTTTATGGCGAGTTGGGTTATCGGTTATGGCCTAGTTCAATCTCTTGCCCCGCGACTTTTCTTAGATGTAACTGGTCAATTAAAACATTCTAGACCTGCTTTATTGGCTGTTTTGGCGTTAACTATTGTGACACTCGCTCTGACTGGAGTATTCCAAGTGGTCATTGGAAATGGTGATTTGGCAATCGTTAACCAAGTCGTTGTAATTGGCTTGTTGGTATTTGGTGCTGTGTTTGCTGTGAACTCTAGCTTACATAGTTTCTTGATTGTTGATTTGGCAAAAGCGGACGGCGTCGCCATGGATGTCGGCTTTTATTATATGGCCAATGCGATGGGCAGATTGCTTGGCACCATACTCTCAGGTGCCGTATATCAAGCCTATGGTCTGGTCGAGTGCGTAGCGGTGTCGTCGTTATTATTAATTTTGGCTACGTTGGTTTCTACTAAGCTACCAGGCAAAGAATCAGGCAAACAATCAGGTAAATTACCAGGTCAATTATCTGGGTAATTAGCCCCGTACATGACCCTTTGCGCAAGATGAGGTGCTAGTTTTACTGTGCAGTCCAGCCTCCATCAATTGTCAATGCGCTTCCAGTCATAGTACTCGCGGAGTCGCTGCATAAAAAGCTTACAAGATCGCCAATTTGGTCCGGGCTTGTCATGTTTTCCAGCGGCTGTTTGGCCGTGACTAATTGTTTTTTTGCATCATCAAAACTGAGTGATTGATGTTTAGCGATGGCGTCAATTTGATCATTGATTAGCGGGGTTTCGACCCAGCCTGGACAAATAGCATTTACCGTTACACCTCGATTAGCTTGCTCCATTGCAACCACTTTAGTGAACCCCACTAATCCGTGTTTTGCAGCCACGTATGCAGACTTATTTACAGAGCCGACTAAACCATGAACTGAAGCGATGTTTATGATCCGTCCCCAGTTATTTTCGTGCATCAAAGGAAGTGCTTTTTGGGTAATATAAAAAGCAGCAGTCAGGTTGATGTTAATGATCATTTGCCAGCGTTCTAACGGAAATTTTTCGGTGGTTTCCGTATATTGAACGCCTGCGTTGTTTACTACGATATCCAATCGCCCAAATTTGGCTTGAATGACAGAAAAAAGCTGATCAATTTCTTTTACTTCCGCCAAATTGGCATCACTAAACGCAGACTTTATCTCATAGGTTCGCTCGAAAAGTCCTTGTAGTTCTTTACCTTGTGCTTGGTCTACCAAACCATGAATTATTACATTACACCCTTGTTGCGCCAATTTATGGGCGCTTGCTAAGCCGATACCGCTAGTCGAACCTGTGACTAAAGCGACCTTGCCTGTTAAGGGGGCATTTACAAATTGATGTTTAGGGACTTGCACAGCCATAAAGCGAAACTCCGAGAAATAAAACCTAAAGAATAACGATACCAATATTTAGGGCGCTGATATCTACTACCTTAGTATGAGTCGTATTTGTATGAAATCCTGCTGTTCGGTACGAAAGTAGAGTTGATGTTTATTGACTAGCCAATTATCTTTCATTTTCAAAGGTAAAACCTATGGAAGTGTCAAATAGAGTTTACTGGACGGTGTTGAGTTTTTATTCATTTGATGTCAAAAAATAGCGCGGTTTTGCCAACTTTGTGTAAGTATCAGCTTTAGCTGCGAGTCGGGTTTGTAAAAAACGACTTGGCAATAAAAAATTATAATGAAAAACAAAACGTTTGATTGAAGAGTCACTGAAAGGTGAAGGGGAGAAATATGTCAGGTTTTGACAAAGTCGTAAACAGCTACGAAGAAGCGATGGCGGGTTTACAAGACGATATGACGGTAATCGCTGGTGGATTTGGCCTTTGTGGTATACCAGAAGGCCTAATTGCACAGATTAAAACTATGGGAACCAAAGGCCTAACAGTCGTTTCGAATAACTGTGGCGTTGATGGATTTGGTTTAGGGTTGTTGTTAGAAGATCGCCAAATTAAAAAAATGGTGTCGTCTTATGTTGGTGAAAATGCTTTATTCGAACAGCAGCTATTAAATGGTGAGCTTGAAGTAGAATTAACCCCTCAAGGTACTTTGGCAGAAAAAATGCGCGCCGGTGGTGCAGGTATTCCTGCATTTTATACGGCGACAGGTTATGGCACTCCCGTTGGCGACGGAAAAGAAGTCCGCGAATTTAATGGCCGCAACTATATTCTAGAAGAAAGCATCACCGGTGACTTTGCGATTGTAAAAGCTTGGAAAGCAGACCGCTACGGCAACTGTGTTTATCGTCACACGGCTCAAAACTTCAATCCCATGGCTGCAACTGCGGGAAAAATTACCGTTGTAGAAGTGGAAGAAATCGTTGAACCTGGTGAATTGTCGCCATCAGAAATCCAAACCCCAGGTATTTACGTCAATCGAGTGATCAAAGGTAACTTTGAAAAACGCATCGAAAAAGTAACCACAAGAGACTAAGGAGCGACAGATGGCTTTATCAAGAGAACAAATTGCACAACGCGTCGCCCAAGAATTCAATGATGGCGATTACATTAACCTAGGTATCGGTATTCCTACTCTTGCGGCGAATTATGTGCCTGAGGGTATTGAAGTAATGCTTCAGTCAGAAAATGGTTTGTTAGGTATGGGCCCATACCCAACAAAAGACCAACTTGACGCTGATATGATCAATGCGGGTAAAGAAACGGTAACTGCAGCGACGGGAGCGGCGATTTTTAGCTCGGCAGAGAGTTTTGCAATGATCCGTGGTGGTCATGTTGATGTGACTGTACTTGGGGCATTTGAAGTTGATCAAGAAGGCAATATTGCGAGTTACATGATCCCTGGCAAACTCGTCAAAGGAATGGGTGGTGCCATGGATTTGGTTGCAGGTGCAGAAAACATCATTGTTACCATGACTCACGCCAACAAAAATGGCGAGTCTAAGCTGTTAGAAAAGTGTACTTTGCCACTAACGGGTGTTAACTGTATCACTAAAATCATCACTGATTTAGCGCTTTTAGAAGTTGATAATGGTGCGTTTATTCTTCGTGAGGTAGCACCAGGCGTAAGCGTAGAGGAAGTGAAGGAAAAGACCGCTGGTAAACTAATTATTCCTGATGACGTTAAAGAAATGAACGTATAACTTTCGTTTTTTCAAAAGACATTCTTAAAATCAGAGCCACTGGATTAAGCACCCAGTGGCTTTTTTGTTGTAGCGCATATATGCAGTAACCGTGTTTAGGCCTATAGTTATTAAAAACGGGGGAAGCTTTTATGTCTATGTCAGGTCAAAGTTTATTGCACTCAAAATGGCAACGCTCAGGGCTGGTAATTTTCGCCGCACTGTTATCGTTTAATTCCATGTTTAGTTTTGCTGAACGTGGCCCTTTGTCTGGTAAAGAAAGGGTGCTTCAAGCTATCGAAGACTATCAGGTTCAACCTATCTCCAAACGTGGCTTTGAGCTTGCTGGGCAAATTATTGAATTTGCTGAGCAGTCCGATAAAGTACTGGTAGAAGTGAATCCAGATACGACGCCTTGGTTATTGAACAATCGGCTCCCTGACTCATTAAGAGGGGCACTGTTGGGCGCGTATGTATCGGGAAACATTAAACCTCAATTGCAGCTCGAATTAAAAAAAGCTCACCATTGTGAAGGAGCTCTAGAGGTTAAGCGAGTACTGTCGTTAATTGTTAATGCCCAACTCAAGCAGGAATTAGAATTAGCGAATCAACTTAATGAAAACAGCCTTACTAACTTTAATTGTGTAGGCAAACCGGCAGACTTTATTTAATTGACTGTTTTAATAAAAAAGGAAACGAAATGGAATACATCGATGGCTATTTACTAGCGGTATCACAGGACAAAAAAGATGAATATATAGAGTTCGCCTCAAAACTCGTACCTGCATTTAAAAAATACGGTGCCACCCAAGTCATGGAATGTTGGGGGGATGATGTTCCCGATGGAAAACTAACGTCCTTTCCGATGGCGGTCAAAGCAGAGGAGGGTGAAGCAGTAGTATTTTCATGGATAGTGTGGCCCGATAAAGATACGCGTATGGCAGCCTGGCCAAAAATAGAAGCCGACGAATCTCTAGCCGGGCTTTTTGAAGATATGCCTTTTGATGGCAAACGTCTTATTTTTGGCGGCTTTAGCGTTGTTATAAAAGAGTAAATTGCGAGCGGTTAATCATCTCACGCGAAGGTATCTTTAATACGCTTTGATTGTTCATTGACAGACGTTTTTACATCCAAAGCCTGCTGACTTGCATCGTCAACTTGCAGGCTTATCTCATTCATCATATTGGCAAAATCACCAAAGTGAGTTTGCTGTTCGTTTGCGCACTGTAATGTTTGTGCGGAGATTTGCGCTGACATCAGGGCTTTTTCCTCAACTGAGTTTGTCGTTTCTATCAGCGAATTAACTATGACCGTTTGTTGCTGGCCAGATTCGGAAATTTGCTCGATGTTGGATTGGAGTAGGTTACTGTAATTAGTTAATTGTTCGAGTATTTGGCTGGTATCTTCTAACGACTCTTGTGTCTTAAAGGCGAGTTTTCTTACTTCATCTGCCACTACCGCAAAGCCTCGGCCGTGTTCGCCAGCTCGGGCAGACTCAATGGCAGCATTAAGTGCAAGGAGGTTGGTTTGTTCAGCAATCGACCTAATCACGTCCATGACCTGTTGTACTTCCGTTACGCTGCCTTGTAATTGATTTACTGTGTCGTTGGAGACATTGATTTGCTCGATGGTTTTGGTATTTGCAGCGAGTACTTCTTCTGCACCTTTACGGCCAGAAATCATGGCTTTTTCAGTATCCTGGGCGTAAGTTTCGACTTGCTGGGCAAGGTCGTTGAGCTGTTCATTGATTTGAGAAAGTTGGCTCAATACCGTTTTTGCTTGATGAACATTTTGTTGAGTTTCGTGGGTGCTATGGGAAATTCTCTCTACTTTATCACCAAGTTCGGCTAACGCATTGGATACAACCGTCATTTGTTCTGTTTTGAGTTTATAGTCACGCTCTTGGTTGTCTAACATGTGATTAAACGACGTGGCTATTTCACCAAACTCATTGTTTGCTCTGTCTGCTATTCGATTGAGTTCGCCACTTGTCACTAGCCGTTTAAAGGCGTCTCTTAACTCACGCAAAGGGTATAATATTTGACGAACCATTACTGCGTAGTTCATCAGACCAACAAAGGCAACAATCGCCAATGCCACTAAGGTGATGTAAATGGAAGTTTGATAGGTTGTTTCACGGTTTTTTTGTACTTGTGCTGCGGCTACTTCCGTTAAATGCTCGAGTTCGTCCATATCCTTATTTATTTCTTTTATTGTTTGAACGCGTAACGCAATAGAATCCAAAGTGTTGTTTAACTCCATTGGGTAACGATTTGCCAAAGAACGCAATTCGCCTATGATGTCCTCGCCAATATCGGTTTTGTCTTCATCATCACCAAAGAAAGACGCCAAATCATCATCGGTGTCGCTCTCTGCAAATACCTCAAGTAAAGGTAAGTTACTTATTTGGCTATTGACGTTTTGAATTTGAGTCACGGTTGCTGCAATCGCATCTTTTAACTCAGAGTCGGCTGTTTCGACAAATTTAACTCGAGTTTCACCAAGTTGATTAACCAAGGACATCACCTCTGAGCCGTACTCAATGTATTGTTTGGCAATTAAAGGTTTGTTGTCATAGCCTTGCATACCATAGCCAATCAAACTATCGGCATATCCAAACATTTCTCTCTCGGCGTTGACGATGAGGGCTTGTTCGTTTCCACTTAACTTTCCAAGTGCTCGATATTTGTTAGTGGTCTTGTCATTGAATTCACGTAGCTTAACTTGTAAGTCTTTAACCGCTTTATTTTGATCGCCCAACACGGTAAGTTGTTGTTGGATTGACTCTACTAAAGACTCAGCTTCACTGAGGTTTATGGCGTTACCAGTAGATAGGTAATTTTGGATGTGTCGGTAAAGGTTTATCGTCATCGTTTGATAAACCAATTGGAATTGATTGGCGTTACTATCTGAGGATTCAAGTTTGTTTTTGGCTATAAAAAATAGGCCAGCCATTACAATTACGGAAATAATGATAGTGACAGCCGAGATGCGAATTAGGTTAGATATTCTCATAAGTACTCCAATGTAGAGCGGCGAAGTGTAGTGAACTTATGTGACAAGTTTGTTACGCGAATGTGACAAGTCTGAATTTTTGGTTTTTATTCTGATAAACAACTAATTAACTAAGGTGAATAATGGAATCCATGACAAATCAATGGTTTGAACAACTTGTTGAGCGCACTGATACACATTCTTTAAAGTGGAATCGTTATAAAAATAAGGATGTTATTCCACTTTGGGTAGCAGACTCTGAATTTAAATCACCAACAGAAATACAGGCTGCATTGGCCAAACGAGTGCAGCACGGGATTTTTGGTTATCACAATCCTTATCACGATGAAGATGCGACTGAGGCTGTCGTCAATTGGTTGGATAGGCGTTTTAATTGGAAAATAGAGTCTAAGTGGTTGGTGTGGACTCCGGGTGTGGTACCTGCCTTTAACGTCATGTTGCGAGCGTTTTGTCAAAAGGGCGATGGGGTTATCGTTCAAACACCTAACTACCCACCTATTCTAAACGCAGCGAATCATCACAGCTTAGAAACCTTATCAGTAGGAACCGTTTGGTCAAATGGGCGTTGGCAGTTGGATTTTGAAGAGTTAGAGCGTCAAGCGGCAAAACCAAACGCCAAGGTCTTTTTGTTATGTAATCCTATGAACCCTTGTGGCAGTGTTTACACAGAAAAGGAATTAGAGAAAATTGAGGCAATTTGTCTTCGTAATGGTGTGTATTTATGTTCTGACGAAATCCACGCAGATCTTATATTAGAGCCATCTCAACCTCATTTTCCGGCCGGCCGTCTGAGTGAAATTGGAAGTCAAGCCGTTACCTTAATGGCAGCGAGTAAGACGTTTAATATAGCGGGGTTTGGAGTTTCGTTTGCGATTATTAAGGATCCCAAAATAAGGGCGCAATTCAAACAAGCCGCAGACGGAATTTGTCCTTCAGCTAACAACTTGGGTGTGATTGCGACGAAAACAGCTTTTAGTCAATGTGAGCCTTGGTATCTGGCACAGTTGGATTACCTTAGAGCAAATCAGCAATACTTAAACAAAGCGATAAATGAAATTCCGGGTCTCGAATACAAGCCCCAAGCGGCTACATACTTAGCTTGGATTAATGCTGAAGGGTTAAATGTAGCGGATGTGCAAAAAACCTTTGAAGAGGCCGGTGTGGGCCCCTCGCCAGGAAAAGATTTTGGTTGGCCTAATTACGTTAGGATTAACTTTGCTTGTCCGCGTTCAATGCTCGAGAGCGCCATTGAACGACTACAGCAATTCCTGCCAAAACCAAGGTAAACAACCAAGCAATAAGGTTACCTAGCGTTTTATACGGAGTTTGGCTCAGTGCAATATCGACTGTATGACTCAATACTGCTTGTTCAAATTGCGGCAACTGCGCCGCAATTGTTCCATCGCTGTTAATAACCGCTGTAACACCATTATTGGTGACACGAATTACTGGCATAGCCATTTCGAGTGCGCGCATTTGGGCAATCTGTAAGTGCTGCCATGGACCATGAGAAGCGCCAAACCAAGCGTCATTGCTCAGAGTTAGTATAACGTCGCTGTTGTTATATAGATTGGCTCTAACTTGGTCAGCAAAGGCAATTTCGAAACAAATCGCAGGAGATAAGTTAAGCCCATTAGCAATCAGGTTATCTTGTTGGTAATAACCTCGACTAAATGATGACATGGGTAAATCAAAAAGCGGCGCAATTTCTCGCAATACGCTCTCTAACGGCACAAATTCACCGATTGGCAATAAGTGGTGTTTGTTAAATCTATTGCTGTGACCGTATCGGTAGTGGCCATGTTCGTCACCTGAGTTCTTATTGCCTAATACGATTATGTTGTTATAGGCATTAGTGGTATCTGGTTGATAATCGACGATGCCCGTAATAAGAGCTGTGTTACTTTGAGCCGCAATACTATCTACTTCGTGTAAAAACTCTTTAGACAGGATCTCTAATCTAGGAATAGCAGCTTCAGGCCAAATAATTAAGTCATGATCGTCAAAAAACGACGTCGATAACTTGAGGTAAGTCTGCATTGTTGGCCATTCGTTTTCAGGTTGCCATTTAATGCTCTGGGCAATATTGCCTTGCACCATCGCAACTTTAACTTGTTTGTGCGTAGGGCCAGACCAGGAAGCATTATTGAGAATGGTTGCCGCAGTAAATATAGATACGAACGGTAAAATATAAATACTCGAGTTGAACCTGAGTTTATTTTGTTTAACCTTGATAAGCAGTTGTGCCAGGCTTGCGGTAACAAAAACGACAATCGCCTGTAAGCCAAACTCACCAACAACTGGCGCTAACGCTCTTAACGGCCCTTCTGTTTGGCTATAACCAATTGAAAGCCACGGAAACCCAGTTAAAAATACCCCACGTAAAGACTCTGCTATCAGCCATAATAGTGGCATGATTAAAGTCAGCGGTAGGCCAATAAAACGTTGGGTTAATTTTTTATATGCCCAGCCGAAGAGGGCTGGATATAATGCTAGATACAGAATTAAAAGACCCATCAAGAGTAAAGAAGCGGCGATGGGAAGACCACCGAAGTCAGCGATTGCAACATGAACCCAGCTGATTCCCGCACCAAACCATCCAAGTCCAAAACACAGGCCTAAAGTACGTGCGTATTTAGCAGTAGAGGCTCGCTCTAAACTATAAAACAATAAAGTGAAGGTAAAAAAGGGAAGCCACCATAAGTTAAATGGGGCATAGGCTAGTGTATTAATACTGCCAGCTAATATTAAGCCGATGGCGGGAAACCATCGGCTTAAAAGTGCATCCGTGCGGAATTTGTTAACCATGTAGATAAAACACCTTATACAGCGTGCGCTTTCTTTTTAGGTAGAGTAACCATTAGTTGCTGAATTCGACGCGTATCGGCAGATTGAATCTTAAACTTGATGTCTTCGATGTGCACTTCTTCACCTTTTTCAGGCATGTGACCGAATTTGTGCAAAACGATACCGCCAATGGTATCAGCTTCTTCTTCGTCAAATTCAGTTCCGAAATAGGCATTGAAGTCATCAAGTTCCGTTAACGCTTGAACCATATAACAGTGTTTTGAAACTTGGCGAATGTCGTCGGTTTGATTATCTTCAGAATCAAACTCGTCTTCGATTTCACCAACGATGAGTTCTAGGATGTCCTCGATAGTAACTAGTCCTGATACACCACCATATTCATCAACGACGATTGCCATGTGATAACGATTTAAACGGAATTCGCGTAGCAGGGTATCGACGCGCTTACTCTCAGGTACAACAACGATTGGGCGCAATAGAGACTTAAGGTCAATCTCTTGTTCACGGTCCATTAACAGTTGCAGTAGGTCTTTTGCAAGAAGTATCCCTTCGACGTGATCTTTGTCTTCAGTCACAACTGGAAAGCGTGAGTGACCTGACTCGATCATTTCTGGGATGAACTTTTCTGGGCTGTCAGATAAGTCCAAAGTGATCATTTGTGAGCGAGGGATCATGATGTCACGGATACGTAAATCGGCAATACCCATTACGCCATCAATCATGTTTTTGGTGCTCAGGTCGATCAGATCATTTTGTGCCGCAGCATCTATGATGTTAGCGACATCTTCTTTACTTTGCGGTTCGTCGGTAAAAAGTTGGCCAAGTTTTTCTATCCAACCTTTGTTCGAAGAACCGTTGCTACTATGTGGATTGTCGTCGTTCATTCTAGTAAGAATGTTCCTATGTTATTAAAAAATCTATTAAAACGGCTAACTTAATCGTTACCGAAAAAGACTGCCATTTGACTCCATTTTGGTTGAAAAATGAGCGCAATGTCAATCTAAATATTTGTTACAAAATTAGTCAATTAGATAAGGGTTGTGAAAACCAAGCTCTTTTAGAAGGTCGATTTCTAATTGTTCCATCTCTTCCGCTTCTGAGTCTTCTATATGGTCATAACCGAGCAGATGCAAGCTTCCGTGTATAATCATATGACACCAATGTGCTTGTTCGGTCTTATTTTGCTCTTTGGCTTCTTGTTGAACAACTTGCGCACAGATGACTAAATCACCTAACAGCGGAAGCTCTACGTGCGCTGGTGCTTCAAACGGGAAAGATAAAACGTTTGTCGGTTTATCCTTGCCACGATATTCGTGATTCAAACTTTGACTTTCTTCTACGTCAACAATGCGTATTGTGATCTCTGATTCTGCTTGAAATTGCGGCAATACATGATTCAACCACTGTTCAACCTGGTCTTGCGAAGGAAGGTTGGTTGCTGAAGTAGCAAGTTGATAATCTAGAGTAACGCTCATTGTGATGAGAGATCCTTTAATGTCGCTTCTCGAATGGCTTTTTCTTGCTCTGCTTTTTCTTTTGCAAGTTTGTCGCGCTCAGCTTTGGCTCTGCGCTCGTCTTCGTCGTGTTTTTCATAAGCCATAACAACCTTAGCCACAACTGGATGACGCACAACGTCATCGGCTTTAAAGAAGTTAAAACTAATGTCTTCGACTTCACCAAGGATTTCGATTGATTGACGTAAACCCGACTTCGCACCGCGAGGTAAGTCGACTTGAGTGATATCACCTGTAATGACGGCTTTAGAATTAAAACCGATACGGGTCAAAAACATCTTCATTTGCTCGACTGTGGTGTTTTGGCTTTCATCCAAAATAATAAATGCATCGTTAAGTGTGCGTCCACGCATGTAGGCTAGAGGCGCAACTTCGATTACGTTGCGCTCAATAAGGCGTTCTACCTTTTCGAAGCCCATCATTTCAAATAATGCATCGTACAGTGGGCGCAAATACGGATCGATTTTTTGACTTAAATCACCAGGTAAAAAGCCCAGCTTTTCACCGGCCTCAACCGCTGGTCGAGTTAACAAAATTCGACGAACTTCTTGGCGCTCTAATGCGTCGACTGCGCACGCTACCGCTAGGTAGGTTTTACCAGTACCTGCGGGACCGATACCAAATGTGATGTCGTGATTGAGTACGTTTTTAACGTAATCGATTTGATTTTTGTTACGAGGTTTGATGTTGCCTTTACGAGTACGAACAATGACTTCGTCGTCATAGGCTTCGTGACCTTGATCAAGAACGGCCGCC
Source organism: Psychrosphaera ytuae (assembly GCF_017638545.1). Classification (NCBI taxonomy): domain Bacteria; kingdom Pseudomonadati; phylum Pseudomonadota; class Gammaproteobacteria; order Alteromonadales; family Pseudoalteromonadaceae; genus Psychrosphaera; species Psychrosphaera ytuae. Next base: position 655,366 of record NZ_CP072110.1, on the reverse strand, counting down.
TCTTGCACTGCCAAATGTACTTGGTCTGGGGTTAGCTCTGCCGCTTTTACTTTGTTTTTAGCTTTGGGACTGGGCTGTGTCTCGATATAGAGATTTTTTAATACATCGCTCACCGCTGCCGTATTTTGCGGGTTACCCACAATTTTAAATTTGTTTCCTTGATAAGTGATCTCCACTCCCATGCGACGTTCGATATATTTGAGGTTATCATCGTATGGACCAATAAGAGACGCTAAACGGTCTTTATTGGCAGGTTCTAGAAACAGTTCTACGGTATTGATTTTTTTTGGCAATGTCGTTCAGTCCTCAGTTAAAAATAGGGTGTCTATGCACCCTATATTTTCATTAGTTTGGTGTAAAGGTCGCAACACCTAAATCGTCTTCTTGAACTTGTCGTTTGGCTAAAATGTCGGCAGGCGATACATCTTGACGCAAGCCCATTTCGTTTTCGCCACGAATAAATTCGCCGCGTAAAGAGTTTGTATAGACGTCGACAATCTTAACGTCTGCAAATCCACCGATTAACGAGTGTGGACCTTCAAAGTTTACTACACGGTTGTTCTCAGTACGACCACGAAGCTCCATTGGATTTTTAACCGAAGGACCTTCAACCAAAATACGCTGCTCCGTGTTTAACATCTGACGAGAGATTTGCATTGCTTGGTGCGTAATTAAGTTTTGAAGCTCGTATAGTCGCTCTTTCTTTTCTTGCTCAGACACGTCATCCGGTAAATCTGCCGCTGGTGTACCTGGGCGAGCACTATAGATAAAGCTGAAGCTGTGGTCATAACCAATGTCTTCGATTAGCTTCATCGTTTTAGCGTGATCTTCCGCTGTTTCACCTGGGAAACCAATGATGAAGTCACTACTCATACTTATATTAGGACGCACTTTGCGCAATTTGCGAATTTGTGACTTGTATTCAATTGCCGTATGGCCACGTTTCATCAAGTTTAGAATACGGTCAGCACCTGATTGAACTGGCAAGTGCAAGTGATCTACAAGCTCTGGAATGTCCTCGTACGCGGCGATAATGTCGTCGGTAAATTCTACAGGATGAGATGTTGTGTAACGAATGCGGTCAATACCATCGATTGAAGCAACATAACGCAACAACTCACTGAATAAACAAATGTCGCCATCGTGTGTTTCACCACGATATGCGTTAACGTTTTGGCCAAGTAAATTAACTTCACGAACGCCTTGCTCTGCAAGTTGCGCGATTTCATATAATACGTCGTCAAGAGGGCGCGATACTTCTTCGCCACGTGTGTAAGGTACAACACAAAACGTACAGTATTTACTGCAGCCTTCCATAATGGAAACGAACGCACTTGGACCATCAGTTGTTGGCTGTGGTAAACGGTCAAATTTCTCGATTTCTGGGAACGAGATATCAATAACAGACTCACCTTCGCCAGCTTTGATTTGTTCAATCATTTCTGGCAAACGGTGTAAAGTTTGAGGACCAAATACCATGTCTACATATGGTGCGCGTTCACGAATGTGCTGGCCTTCTTGAGACGCAACACAACCACCAACACCGATAATTAGGTCTGGGTTCTTTTCTTTAAGGTTTTTCCAACGTCCAAGCTGATGGAATACTTTCTCTTGAGCTTTTTCACGAATAGAACAGGTATTCAGAAGAATGACGTCAGCGTCTTCTGCTTGTTCGGTAAACTCATATCCATGACTGTCATCCAAAAGATCTGCCATTTTTTGCGAGTCATACTCGTTCATCTGACAGCCCCAGGTTTTAATATGTAGTTTCTTTGTCATTCTGCTCTCGTACTTCGTAAATGAAAACGTTGGTTTGTAAAAGGTCGCGTATTTTACAGGTAAAAGAGGTTAACTGGAAGACCTGAAATTTGTCCTGTTTATAACAACTTATTTCTTTGTAGTTGATTTTGTGAATATTTGCAGTAAATGCCTTCTTAATAAAGACTTTTCTGGCATAATATTGGTAGTTTATCGGCTTTAAAACAACAGCCAATCACAGGTACAAAAACATGCCCAATCAGAATCTGCAAGACTCTTTACTCAACAACAGTTTCGATATTGTTATTATAGGTGGTGGCATGGTCGGTGCGAGTTTAGCAGCGGGTTTTGCTCAACAAAACAAGTCTGTACTGGTGATTGAGCGAGCACGTCCAGATAATGATTGGCTATCACAACCACCGCTGAGGGTATCTGCTGTCAACAGATACAGCGAAACTTGGCTACAATCGGTTGGGTGTTGGAATGACATAGATAAAGCAGATAAATGCCAATTTAATCGACTCGCAACTTGGGAAAAGGGCACTGATAAAGTCGAATTCAGTGCTGAAGAGTTACAGGAGTCTCATTTAGGTCATTTAATTCGTAACGAAGCTTTGCAGTTAGCCTGTTATAGCGCTTTAGAGAAAAATGACTCAGATAAGGTGTCTTTTATGTACGGTGGGCAAATTGATCAAGTACAAAACAACACCAACAATGTAATTATTACAGGTCGCACCAAAGATGATAAAGCGTTTACTGTTAATACCTTACTTTTAGTCGGTGCAGATGGTGCCAATAGTAAAGTTCGCCAATTAGCAAAAATTGGGGTGACCGGTTGGGATTATCAGCAGGCTTGTTTTAGTATTACGATAAAAACCAATTTTGCGACGCAAGACATTACCTGGCAAGAATTCCAGCCATCGGGCCCTAAAGCATTTCTGCCTCTAAATGACGGTTTTGCTAGCCTCATCTGGTATGACAGTAAATCAACCATTAGTGCATTAAAAGGGTTGTCTGACCAAGCTTTGAAACAAGCGATTATTGAGACGTTTCCCGAGCTACCTGGTGATTTTGATATCATTCAACACGCATCATTTCCATTAACTCGCAGGCAAGCCAACCAGTATAACAATGGCAGAATTGTACTTGTTGGTGATGCTGCTCACACGATTAACCCATTAGCAGGTCAAGGTGTTAACTTAGGGTACAAAGACAACGCGACGTTACTCTCGTTAATGCAGGACTCTGACCTTAAAGACTTTGATAGATTAGTTAAGTCACTCAAGCGCTATACTATCAAGCGCAAAGCCGATAGCTTGTTAATGTCTGGTGTTATGGATGGGTTTTATCACTTGTTCAGTAACGACAAAGCCCCACTTAAAAAAGCTAGGGGCGTTATGCTATCTTTGGCAAACCACTTTTCTTTTGCTAAAAAGTCGGTAATTAAAAAAGCGTTGGGTTTTTAGAAATTAGCGCTGATATACAAAACCGCCATTCTTTTTTCAGCCTCTGATACATCGAACGTTTCACTAGGTGGATATAATGGTAAACCTATGATGTTTTCGACGACTCTAATATCCGATAATCGTATCTCTCCCGTTCCCTGTTTAACATATCCACCAATAGTAATAGGGAAGCCAAACGCGTCAGTATTTACTGATAAGCTTAACCCCAACAAATCTATGACTTCCGTCCTTTGATAGGGCTGGGCCGTGTCGATTTGGTCATTCGCATTATCAGTAAAGAAACCCAATGTCATTTTATTTGTTTTTGACAGATGATAGGAAAAGCCTAATGAGTAGTTAATTACTTTTTTGAGGTTTCGGGTAATCGGTGGGTGAAAGTCACTAATGGTAAATGGTTTAACATCGACATCACTGTAATAATCAATATCAAAACTAACCATCACTCGATTAAATTGCTTCGACAAACCCGTTGAGATGTTGGTTGCGTACTCTTGCTTTTTTTCGCCTTGGATTAGGCCAACACTGGCGTTTCTTCCTGGCGCGGGCACACCGCCAACGCTTGATACAAATATCTGATGTGCGGCTTCAAAATTTCGGTTAAGGGCAACGTCCTGAGACGCTTTTAAACCCCAATTAAACTCAGGACTTTTGTATAACACGCCTATTTGTGGTGTCGCAATGACGTTAATATCGGTTATTCGTCTTGTAGCGGTAAACCCTTGGTTAATGGGTCCAAGCTGGGTATTAACATTAGCTAAAATGCCAGAGCCTTGCACGGTTTCAAACTGCTTGTATTTTAAAATCATCGAGCTGCCAAACGACCAGTTGTCATTGATCTTAACCGCACCACCAATTCCGAGTTCATAGGATGCATTGTCTAAGTCAATATTGGCAAATTGTGTCTCGGTACCAATTTGAGCCCCGTTGTCTAATAAAATATCGGTTTTCGCTGTGGAGTAATTGCGTTCGATAGATAGGTCAGATACGGCAAAGGCCAGACTCCAATGCCATCTATCGGTGTTTTTACCTGTTCCTAAAAAGCTAGGTACGATAGAAAACGATGACCTTGAAAAGTCCGAGTTATCAGCAAAGACTTCTTTTATATCCATCTCTTCCCAAGCAAAAGTACTTAATGATGCAGAGTTGTTGAGCTTTGTTTGGGCCAGGCCAGCAGGGTTATAAAAAACGGCTGACATGTCGTCTGAAATAGAGGTAAAGGCACCACCCAAGCCAATCGCTTTGGTTCCAAGTAACACGTTTTTGTAGTGATATTCATCTGCAATTGCAGAGTTTATAAGTAACAAGGAAACAGTAATACTGACACAGGTATTAATAAAACGATTATTCATTGATGCACTCCATTGACTACTAGCAAAAACACATACGAAAGCATTAGTATTCAACGTTTAAAAAACGTGAGAGTCGAGATTAATTAGAAAGATAGCTAATTAAATTGGATTGCGAAAGGGGAGTTTAGATTTTTGTTTTAGAAAGAAAAAAGCCTCGCAAGAGCGAGGCTTTAAAGGTGGCTGGAGTACCAGGATTTGAACCTGGGAATGGCGAGATCAAAACCCGCTGCCTTACCGCTTGGCGATACTCCAACAAAAAGTTGGCTGGGGTACCAGGATTTGAACCTGGGAATGGCGAGATCAAAACCCGCTGCCTTACCGCTTGGCGATACCCCAACGTAACCTTGCATGACTTTGGTTAAAAGACCATGACTTTAAATGGTGCGGAAGGAGAGACTTGAACTCTCACACCCGAAGATACTGGAACCTAAATCCAGCGCGTCTACCAATTCCGCCACTCCCGCAAATTCTTTATACTTGAGTTTGGTAGTGGTATCGAATTGGTGGCTACGCCCTGATTTGAACAGGGGACCCCATCATTATGAGTGATGTGCTCTAACCAGCTGAGCTACGTAGCCATCCTTTGTTTCGATTACCGCCTCAAGCGATGTGGCGTATTATGCTGATGCGACCCCCACTCGTCAACAGCTTTTTTAAATAAAATGTCATTGTTTTGATTGTTTGGTTTTAAAATAAACAAGTTGAACAAAATATAATTAAAAATCGCCGATTTTGGGCTTTGTTTAATGAAAATAATGGCTGTTTTATTTGAATTAAATAGTATTTTACGTGATGAAGTCGGGAGCTTTTGGTGGTTTAAACAGCGATCGAAAGTCCTTAATTAAAAATCAAAAGGTTGAATTTTAGGCGTTTGAATAAAATAAACATAAGAACAGACCGAAAAGGTAGTTTAAGTTTTTTAAATCAATCCAAGTTCGGGCTTTTAAATTAACCAACTGGACAAATTTCATCCATAAAAAAAGCCTCAATTTGAGGCTTTCATAAAAAGATTTTTGGTTAAATTACACGTTGAAACGGAAGTGAATGACATCGCCATCTTTTACAATGTAGTCTTTACCTTCTAAACGCCACTTGCCTGCTTCTTTAGCACCAGATTCACCACCATTTTCTACATAGTCGCTGTAGCCGACGATCTCAGCTCTGATGAAGCCTTTTTCAAAGTCGGTATGGATTTTACCAGCGGCTTGTGGAGCAGTACTTCCCTCAGGGAAAGTCCAAGCACGAACTTCTTTAACGCCAGCAGTAAAATAAGTTTGTAGGTTAAGTAATTCGTAACCAGCGCGAATTACACGGTTAAGACCTGGCTCTTCTAAACCTAAATCTTCCATGAATTCTGCCAACTCATCGTCTTCAAGCTCTGAAAGCTCAGATTCAATAGCCGCACAGACTGCAACAACGACTGCGTTTTCGCCTTTAGCGATTTCTTTCACTTGATCTAAAAACGGGTTGTTTTCAAAACCATCTTCCGCAACGTTTGCGATATACATAGTTGGTTTCATAGTTAAGAGGTTAAGGTAGCTAATAGCTGCTAACTCTTCTTTTGCCAACTCAACAGAACGAGCCATGCCGCCTTCATCAACAACAGGCTTAAGTTTTTCTAATACTGTGATTTCAAACTTAGCGTCTTTATCACCACCTTTTGCTTTTTTAGCGTTGCGTTGTAACGCTCGGTCGATGGCTTCCATATCAGATAACGCAAGTTCAGTGTTGATGACATCGATATCTTCTTGAGGATTTACTTGACCCGCTACGTGCACAATGTTCGGATCGTCGAAACAACGAACTACGTGGCCAATCGCATCAGTTTCACGGATGTTCGATAAGAATTGGTTACCCAAACCTTCACCCTTAGACGCACCTTTTACCAAGCCTGCAATGTCAACAAATTCCATAGTGGTTGGAATGACACGTTGCGGGTTAACGATCTCCGCTAGTTTGTTCAAGCGTAAATCTGGAACAGGAACCACACCTGTATTTGGTTCGATTGTACAAAACGGGAAGTTTGCCGCTTCGATACCGGCTTTTGTTAATGCATTAAATAGTGTTGATTTACCAACATTTGGCAAACCTACGATGCCACATTTAAAACCCATGATGGTTCCTTAATTGTTGCTTTTATTTGTATAAAAGTATTATTCAGCTTTGAAAGAGTGCAGACGGCTCTGCGCTTTTTTCAAATCTTGTTTAAACCAAATGTCGAGACTGCGAACTGCTTCGTCAACGGCAGCGTCTATTTTTTCTTGTTCGACACTTGGCGCTTTTCCTAATACCCAACCTGTTACTTTTTCGCGGCTGCCAGGATGGCCAATGCCAACTCGCAAGCGATAAAATTCTTTGTTGTTAGCCATTTTTGCAATGATGTCTTTTAAACCGTTGTGTCCACCATGACCGCCGCCTTGTTTTATTTTAGCGACACCTGGCGGTAGATCCATTTCATCGTGAGCGACTAAGATCTGTTCTGGTTTAATTTTATAAAAGTTTGCTAAGGCTGCGACAGCTTTACCACTTAAATTCATAAAGGTGGTAGGGATGAGTAATTTAACTTCTTGACCGTGCAAAATAACTTTGCCGGTATATCCAAAGTATTTACTGTCGTTTTTGAGGGTAACATTGTTGCTTCGGCAAAGTTCTTCGATAAACCATGCTCCAGCATTATGGCGGGTATATTTGTATTCGGGGCCCGGATTTGCCAGGCCCACGATTAGTTGAATATCAGTACTCACTTAGTGTACGTCTATTCAACGCAGATTATTCAGAATCTGCTTCTTCAGAAGCTTCATCTTCAGCTGCTTTTGCTTTAGGTGCGCTTAAGCTTACAACCGCTTGGTCGTGATCTTCACCTTTAGCTAGTTCAACTGATTCAACACCTGCAGGAAGCGTTAAGTCACTGATGTGTAACGTTTGACCAACTTCTAGGTCAGCAACGTTAACTTCGATGAACTCTGGAAGGTCTTTAGGAAGACAAGTAATTTCAAGTTCAGTCATTGTGTGATTAACAATCGCGCCGCTCTTAGTAGCAACATCTTCACCGATGAAGTGAACTGGAACACTTGTGTGTAACTTGTGGCCAGCTTCAACACGTTGGAAGTCCAAGTGCATGATTTGTGCTTTGTAAGGGTGACGTTGAACGTCTTTTAAGATTACTTCTTCGTTCTTGCCATCGATAACTAGAGTTAAGATGTGAGAGTAGAAACCTTCGTGTTCTTGAGCTTGCCAAACTTTGTTGTGCGCAAGAGCGATTTGTTGAGTTTCTTTATCTGCACCGTAAACGATTGCAGGAACTTGGTTAGCGTGACGAAGGCGGCGGCTCGCACCAGTACCTTTTTCGTTGCGAACTGTAGCTTCTAAAGTGTAAATAGCTTCAGACATGGAATTCTCCAAAATACATAAATAAAAGATGTTTTCTCCCGCGACCAAGAGAAAACCCATACCCCAAAAGATGAGGGCGGCGTATTTTAAAGGAAAGTGACCAAACGCTCAACTGTTTATTTTATTTACAGCAAGTTAATATGGTTTGTTGTTAGGAAGAAAAAACTCACAATCGATGCGTTTCACTTATAGAGACATTGTTTCGTGGGTCTTGTGTCAAATGCATATAATATTTAATATCAAGTGGATAATAAAAAGAACAAAAAAGAGTTAGGGTTACAATGAATAGATTGATTAGGGCAATCGCTCTTTTACCTCTGCTACTTTTACTCGTTAAAAGTGGTATGGAGGTGAATCAGGGTAATGCAGTTTCAACCTCTTATTGGGTGTTTGGCTTGGCGGTAATAAATTTATTCGCTTTAAATATGTCACTAGAAAAACTACGCGACGGTATCAAAGGTATTTTATATTCGGGTTTGATGGCGAATTTTCTGTTGGTTTTAACAATTTTAATGGGCCAACAAGTTTCGTTACTAACGCTGTTTATATTCTCGGTCTATGCTCTGTCTGTGTTTATTTTGGCATTGTTAGATTTGATCAATGTTAAGTATGTGGATAATAGCAAGGCTGAAGCACCGTTCCACTCAAGCGATGACGATCAAGTCGTAAACCATTCTAAATCTACGGAAGATCAGTCCAGCAAACGCTCGTTAAATGAAGCAAGAGATTAGGTCGTATCGAACCATAGACAAATATGTCTGTAGCCTTATTGGAGGGTTTTAATGAAGCAGTTTATGTTAATAGCAACGGGCTTGTTAATAACAGCTTGTACCTCGACAGATTCAAGTAATGATATTCAACCGCTGTCGAATGAGCGGGTTACAATATATAAAGATGCTGTAAAAAAGCAATGCTTTGGTGACGGTATCGCCTTGGAAACTATGAGCTCGACTCTTTCAATATCGGGCGTAACTGTGTTTTGTGCAGAACGGCATAATGATGGAATGGTGTACCCACAGGTTTGTGGAAATGATGAGGGCACAATAAATGTGTTTTCGATTTCTAAGTCTGATTTAGAGACCGCCAAAACATTGGGCTTTAAAGAGGTCAGTGAGCTAAAGTCGGCACAAATTAAAACAAGCTGTGCAGAAGTCATTAAAAATTAACTAAGAAAAAGCGGCTTCAAAGCCGCTTTTTCTTAGGATATCTATTTGGTATCTAGTGCTCGAACATGGCCGAGATAGATTCTTCGTTGCTTAAGCGACGAATCGCCTCTGCTAACATGTTCCCCAAGGTCAGTTGACGAACATTTGGCAGTGCGGCTATTTCTTCTGCCAGTGGAATCGAATCTGTTACTATAACTTCATCAATGACTGAATTTTTTAGGTTTTCTACTGCATTACCAGAGAATACCGGGTGAGTTGCATAAGCAAAAACGCGTTTTGCGCCGTGTGCCTTAAGTGCTTCAGCTGCTTTACACAAGGTGCCACCTGTATCAATCATATCATCAACCATAATACAATCACGACCTTGAACGTCACCGATTATATGCATGATTTGAGCGACGTTGGCTTGCGGGCGACGTTTGTCGATAATCGCAAGGTCTTTGTCGTCCAATAATTTAGCGATTGCTCTAGCGCGAACAACACCACCAATGTCTGGTGATACAACAACCACATCTTCAGCACGGTCAAAGCCTTTTTTGCGAAGGTCATCAACCAAAATAGGACTACCGAAAACGTTATCCACTGGCACGTCGAAGAAACCTTGGATTTGCTCAGCGTGTAGGTCAACCGTTAATACACGGTCTACACCAACACTCGATAAGAAGTCGGCAACAACTTTGGCAGTAATTGGAACACGTGCAGAGCGAACACGACGGTCTTGGCGAGCATAACCAAAATATGGAATGACAGCGGTAATACGTCCAGCAGAAGCTCTTCTAAGAGCGTCAACCATGACGATAAGTTCCATTAAGTTGTCGTTACAGGGGGCACAGGTCGATTGAATAATGAACACGTCTGAGCCACGGACGTTATCATTTACTTGAACGCTGATCTCACCGTCGCTAAAACGACCTACAGTGGCATTTCCTAGGTCGATGTCGAGACGATTACTGATGATTTCGGCAAGTTCTGGCGTAGCGTTTCCAGCGAAGAGCTTTATATCAGGCACGGAGATATCCTATAGCTTTATGCTTTATTTATGTTGAGATTAGTCAAAGAAAGACTATTTCTCTAATGTTTATTGGCCAAACAACGTTTGGTGCGTTGGTGAAATGTTACAGCCTTTTGCAACAAATCCAGCCAGTTCGACAGGCAGCCGACGAAATATCTCATTTGCTTCGTCTTGCGAACAAAATTCAGCAAAAACACAAGCGCCAGTGCCAGTCATCCTGGCCGGGCCATATTCTAACAACCAGTTCAATGATTTGGCAACGGTTGGATAGCCTTTAATCACTATGTTTTCAAAATCATTTTTAAACTGTGGATCAACAGCTTGGTAGTCTATTTCTGAAAGGGGGATTTTGGCTGTATCCCTGGGTAGGGAATCCGAGTTAAAAAGCATAGCTGTGTTGACATGAGCATCTGGAGTTAGAACAACATACCAAGCTTCATTAACCGGATAGGGCGTTAAATGTTCACCAACACCTTCGGCGATTGAAGACTCTCCGCGTACAAAAATTGGTACATCTGCGCCCAATTTAAGACCTATTTCTTCCAGTTGTGGTTTTGACAATTGAAGTTGCCAGATTTCATTTAGCGCCAACAAAGTCGTCGCCGCATTTGACGAGCCTCCACCGACTCCGCCGCCCATAGGTAACACTTTATTGAGGTGAATATGAATGGGTTGCAGGTGTTGAGGCTTATCACGTAAGCTATTTATTTCAACCAGTGCATTACGCGCTTTAATAATTAAATTGTCTTCAGTTTCTAGTTCTGGATTGTCACAAGTAAAAAGGTGTTGGTCAGACTCGGAAAACGTCATGGTGTCGCCGTAGTCTAAAAAGTGAAATAAGCTCTGTAATTCATGGTAGCCATTGGGTAAGCGCCCATTGATGTGTAAAAACAAATTGAGCTTGGCTGGCGATAGTAACGTCATTGGCAAAACAAGACTCATTAGAACAGGTCCCAGTTATTAATTCTTAGTTTGATGCGGTTAAGTGATGAGCTAATTTGAATTTGGCTAGGTAACCAAAGGCCATCGACAGATTGGTATTGCTGATAATGTACACTCCAGCTCGAATTTATAGGCATTTTTGTTGGTACTTTTGTTGGCAGTGGTGTGGTAGCTGAATTTGGACTAAAGACAAAGCGCTCTGGTCGACCCGAAGTGAACTTTTGTAGGTTGAATACACCACGGCCTTCAACCCGGCCAATAAGCCATTTTGATATATGCTGCAATGGTAGTGTTTGTCCTGTTAATGATTGTAATAACAGTTGGGGATCATCACCGTTGTGTTCTTTACCATCTACATATACGACTGCGTTATTCTCATTTACTTTTAAAGAAAACACATCAATACCCAGAATTGTCGAAACAACAAATTGATAACCGGACTCAGAACGACGCCAAAAAAAGTAACCTGATTGTTTGTCACTGCCATTAACCAGCAGGATTTTTCCAGATGCCGTGTAATTGCCTATTTCGGCGATTGATGTCGGTTTTTTTAGTGGCACAGAACCCGTTACAGAAGGGCGAGTTGTACAACCTGCGAGGACAAAAAAACAACAAATTAAAAGTCCCAAACGAAAGATTGACATCAAATATCCTTAATTATGTTAGATAACCTAGTGTATTCAATTATATCTATCACAATAATCAAGGGAATAGACTTTTAAATACTTTGGTATTTTCGTAGAATTGCATGCTTTTTCAAATCTGAGACCATTTTAAGCTAAATATGACCGTTCTTGCACTAGGTATAAACCATAAATCTGCTTCCGTAGAGTTACGTGAACGTCTTGCGTTTACGCCGGAGCGATTACCTGAAGCGTTAAAAACGATAAAAACGCAAACAGGTTGTGAAGAAGCTGTCATTTTATCTACTTGTAATCGCACCGAGATTTATTGCTTTGGAGAGCAAGCAGATTCAAACAACTTGGTAGATTGGTTAGCAAACTTTCATGGCGTAGCTCAAAGTGAATTGGCTGAGCATGCATATATATACAGAGATGTTGATGCCACCAAACATTTGATGAGAGTGGCTAGTGGGTTGGACTCAATGGTTTTAGGTGAGCCCCAAATCCTGGGCCAGGTGAAACAGGCATATCAACAAGCAAGAGCAATTGGTACGGTCCAGACTTACTTCGAACGTATGTTTCAACAATCTTTTTCAGTTGCTAAACAAGTACGAACTGACACTGACATTGCCGTTAATGCGGTATCTGTAGCGTATGCTGCGGTAACCTTGGCGAAACAGGTCTTTGGAGAATTCAAAGGTAAAAAAGTTTTGCTGGTAGGTGCCGGTGAAACGATAGAACTTGTTGCCAAACACATTTTTGAACAAGGTGCGACTGATATTGTAGTTGCCAATAGAACACTGAGTCGAGCAGAAGGGATAGCAGAGCAATTTAACGCTCGAGTTTGTACTTTGAGTCAAATTAGTGAAGAAATATTGACGGCGGATGTAGTGATTAGTTCAACCGCAAGTACTCTACCTATTATTGGCAAAGGCCTGATTGAAAATGTGTTCAAACAACGCAAACACAGGCCAATGTTCTTAGTCGATTTGGCTGTACCAAGAGACATAGAACCTCAGGTAGCTGAGTTAGAAGACGCCTACCTTTACACAGTCGATGATTTACAAGAAATCGTAGCAAGTAATATGCAAGCGCGCTCAGAGGCTGCGGCAGAAGCCGAGGTGATTATTGATGGTAAGGCCACGATTTTCGCTGATTGGTTGAGTGCGTTGGATTCGGTAGATCTAATCAAAGAATACCGAACTCAAAGTCTTGCTATTAAAGATGAATTATTAGGGCGAGCTAAGAATCAACTTCAGGCGGGCAATGACGCTGAGTTGGTGTTAACTGAGCTGGCTAACAAACTAACAAACAGACTGATTCATGCTCCTACTTCCGCACTGAAAGAAGCGGCAGAAAAGCAGAGTAAAGATGAATTAGCGATACTTAAATCCGTATTGGGGATCCAATGAAAGAATCAATTTTTAGAAAATTAGAAGGGTTAGTGGAGCGTTTTGAAGAGATTCAAGCGTTATTAAGTGACCCGGAAGTCATTTCTGATCAAGATAGATTTAGAGCGCTTTCTAAAGAGTTTTCAGACCTTGAGCCTGTAACTAAGGCATTTACAGAATTTCAGACCGCCCAAGAAAACCTTGAAGACGCTAAGTTAATGTTGGAAGAAGACGACGCAGAAATGCGTGAGATGGCCAACGAAGAAATTAAAGCTGCGAAAGAAGACATTGAGCGATTGGAAGAAGAGCTGCAAGTTCTCATGTTACCTAAAGATCCAAACGACTCTAATAACTGCTTTGTAGAGATCCGCGCAGGTGCCGGTGGTGATGAAGCAGCCATCTTTGCGGGTGACTTATTCCGTATGTACAGCCGTTACGCTGAATCTAAGCGTTGGAAAGTCGAGGTCATGAGTGCCAACGAAGGTGAGCATGGTGGATACAAAGAAATCGTAGCTCATTTCACTGGTGATGATGTTTACGGAACAATGAAGTTTGAATCAGGTGGTCACCGTGTACAACGTGTTCCTGAGACAGAATCACAAGGACGCGTTCACACCTCTGCATGTACAGTTGTGGTCATGCCTGAAATTCCAGAAGCAGAAGCGATTGAAATTAACCCTGCCGACCTAAAAATCGATACATATCGGGCGTCAGGTGCCGGTGGTCAGCACGTTAACAAAACCGATTCAGCGGTTCGTATTACTCATATACCAACGGGTATCGTAGTTGAATGTCAAGACGAACGTTCTCAACACAAGAACAAAGCGAAAGCAATGTCTGTCTTAAGCGCCCGTATGCAAGCGGCTGAAGATGAAAAACGCAGTGCAGAAGAGACCAGCATGCGTCGTAACCTGGTTGCAAGTGGTGATCGTTCGGAACGTGTACGTACCTATAATTTCCCTCAAGGACGTATGTCAGAGCACCGTATTAACTTAACTTTGTATAAGTTAAATGAGATCATCGAAGGTGATTTAGACTGTGTATTACAACCGCTAATGACGGAATATCAAGCCGATTTATTGGCGTCAATGTCAGAAGAATAAGTCGAGTTGAATACCTCAGACAAAAATAGCGATGGTCAGTCCCTCAAGACCATCGCTTTTGTTATTACACAAGCTGCGCAACTTCTTTCTGATGTCTCTGACACCGCAAAGCTCGACGCAGAGATATTGTTGTGTCACGTATTACAGCAAAACAAAACTTACCTGATAACTTGGTCAGATCGACAATTGACGGAGCAAGAGCACTGTCAATTTAATATTTTGGTAGCAGAACGCCAAAAAGGCAGGCCAGTTGCTCACCTCATCGGTCACCGAGCGTTTTGGACATTGGACCTTGAAGTAAATGACAGCACGCTCATTCCTAGGCCAGATACTGAAGTCTTGGTTGAGACTGTGTTAGCAGAGCTTGGTGAACACAATATAAATCAGTCGTTGTCAGGCTTGGACTTAGGTACAGGGACCGGAGCCATCGCTTTAGCCTTGAGTTATGAATTACCAAACTCTCATTGGTTGGGTGTTGATTTTAATCAACAAGCCGTTGAATTATCAAAGCGCAATAAAAAACGCAATAACATCGATAACTGTGACTTTGTACAAAGTGACTGGTTTACCAATGTACCACCACAAAAATTTGATCTTATCGTTAGTAATCCACCATATATTGACCCAGACGATATACACCTAAACCAAGGCGATGTGCGGTTCGAACCTTTATCTGCGCTAATAGCTAAAGACAAAGGACTGTCAGATATAAAGCATATAGTAAATGCAGCGACAGAGTACCTTAAGCCTAATGGACTGTTAGTGATTGAACACGGTTACGATCAAGGCAAAGCAGTACAGGCGATCTTTATCCAAAATAGATTCACTAAGGTAAAGACGATCAAAGACTTAGGCCAAAATGATCGCATAACCATTGGCTATTTTTTGTAATTGGGTTACTCTAAAGTTAGAGGAAAAAGATACTGTCAATATCGGGGTTTGTGGCAGTCGTTGTTCTAATTTTATTGGAGTGCGATCAGAATGGCTGAGGATTTTTTATTTTCAGGGGAAGAAGTTGAAGAGGTAACTCAACCTACGATTGGAACCTGGAAGGTATTAATTGTCGATGATGAACCCGAAGTTCACGCAGTGACGAAACTGGCATTAAGTGATTTTACCTTTAGAGATAAAAGCCTCGACTTTTTAAGTGCCTATTCTGGCACAGAAGCAACTAATCTACTCAAAGAACACTCAGATATCGCGATTGTTCTGCTTGATGTTGTAATGGAGACTGATGACGCCGGCCTTAAGGTTGCCGACTTTATTCGTAATGAATTAGAAAACGACAGTATCCGAATTATATTGAGAACTGGTCAACCCGGCCAAGCGCCCGAGCGCCAAGTGATCGTAAATTACGATATCAACGATTATAAATCCAAAACAGAACTCACAGCGCAAAAGTTGTTTACCGTCATAATGGCAGGGCTGCGTTCATATAGAGACATTATGTCTTTGCGAACCACTCAAGATGGTTTAAAGAAAATTATATCTGCCTCTTCCGATATTTTTAGTGTGCATTCGATGGAGCAATTTATCGATGGTGTCATGATGCAGTTAACTTCAATATTAGGCTGTGGTGAAGAACAAGCTATGTACGCCTCTAACAGCTTAATGGTAAATTGCCAACCTACAGATTCTGATACAGAACTCAAAGTTGTAGCGGGTCAAGGTAGGTTTGGGGCTGTTGTTGGCAAACGCGTTAGCGAAATTTCCGATATTATTAATGATGAACTGCAGGGGGCATTTGCTGAGGCGATAAAACGCAGGGCTATTGTTTATCGTGGCAACTATCTTATCGCATACTGTCACAGTAAATTTAGTACGAATTCGCTGTTGTTTGTTTCTGGCATACCAACAGATTTGAGCAACAACAAGCGGGATTTGGTTGAGTTGTTTGCCCAGAACGTCCAAGTAGCATACGAAAGTATTCAACTAAAAATTGAACTAGAAGCCTCCCAAACAGAGCTCCTGCAACGCCTTGGTGGTGCGATAGAAAAACGCCTAAACGATCGTGGTGAGCACATCTACAGGGTTGGCCAAATTAGTGCAATGCTAGCTGAATTATACGGTCTGTCCAATTCTCAAATTGAACTTTTAAAGCGTGCCTCCGGTTTACATGACACCGGAAAAATCCTTTTAAGTGACGATATTTTAAAAGCGCCAAAGTCGTTAACGGAAGAGCAGTGGCAAGCGGTTAAACAAGCGCCAGTTGAAGGGTATAAAATTTTAGCAGGCTCTGAGCGCGAATTAATTCAAATTGGCGCAATCGTCGCGCAACAACACCACGAACATTGGGACGGTACAGGATACCCCGATGGTTTGTCAGGCACAGATATACATATTTACGCTCGAATCGTCTCTATTGCCAATGTGTATGATTCGTTGCGCAGTAAGTTAGTGTATAAAGATGCTTGGTCTCACGAAAAAGCCATCGAATACCTCTTCGAACAAAGCGGTAAAAAGTTTGATCCAAAGCTGATTGAGTTATTTGACCGCAATCAATCTAAGTTTTCTGCACTTTATTAATCCTTTGCAGAAAAACCATTTCAAATCTGTTATGATCGCCCGTTGCTGATCGAAGATCAGCAACCCAACAGAATTCCTTAACCAGGTTAATCCGCGAAAGGGTTTGGCCTCAAAAGAATAAAAATAGACGGGGAAATTTTATGTATATGGGATTGAAACACGCACACCTAACCTTTGTACTGTTAAGTGTTGTTTTGTTTTACTATCGCTTTTTTGCTATCCAGATTCAGCAAAAAGAGTTACCTAAGTTTTTAAAAGTGCTTCCACATGTTATTGATACCGCATTGATAGGTACTGCGGTGGGCTTGTGTATTGTTTTACAACAATATCCACTCGTCGTTACGTGGTTGACCTTTAAAGTTTTATTTGTAATTGGATATATCGTATTTGCCGTTTTTGCAATTAAAGCATCACAAAAGTCTAAAGCGATCCAATGGTTGTCTGCGGCGTCTGTGTGCTTAGTTTTGGCTGCGTTTACCGCGATTACAAAAATGGCATAATGCCACTATCAAATTTAAGAGAGTTTATGTCTGCAAATTGGTTTTTATCACTGGATAAGAACAGTGATATTTTGTTTGAAATACTTGAACTAGAAAAAAACTGGCAATCTGCCATAAGCCCAGAAAAAGTAGAGTTGAGTCTCGATTTTTATGTAGAGCAGTTGTTACAAGTGTTAGACGGCGAAGAGCTTGGTCAGCAAAGCCTGTATCGTGTATTGGATGCGATTTACGATGAATTGGCTTTTTCTGGTCCTGGTATGCAGCAATTACCTGAGTCTGCTCTTAGCTCATTAAGCTACTGCATTAGTGCCCGTACCGGTAATCATATGACATTAGCTGTGGTCGTCTCGTATTTATTAAAGCAACTTGGTTTTAATGCATTTATTGCTGAATTGGAGTCAGATGTCACTTTAGTGGTGATGTTAAACAATGCGGAAATGATTGTTGTGGACTCCATCACGGGTGCAACAGAATATTTAATTACGAGTGACGACTTAAACGAAAGCTTCGTAAATGGCTTAGCGTCTTTCGCTAAACCTGTGCCTAATGACGAATTGATCAAAGAAATAATCAGTGAACAAAAGCTTTGTTTGTTAGCTGAGGGTCATTTAGAGGAAGCCTTAGCTTGTGTTGAAACTATGATGGAAATGCTACCTGAAGATCCATACGAGCGCAGAGATAGAGGCATCGTTTTACAGCAATTAGACTGTGAGCAATGGGCCAAAGAAGATTTAAAGTACTTCATAAAAGCATGTCCGAATGATCCAATGGCAAGCTTTTTTAAAATGCAATTGGAGGAGCAAGTCCTTCCGGTGCATACCATCCACTAAAAAAGATAATTAACAGGGTTGGAATTTATGCCAGTTATTCAAAATGAAGCAACGTTATTAGGCCTAATTGCTGTGATATTAGGTCTGGTGTTTTATACCAGTAAAAGTGACCATCCATTTTTTCAGAAATTTTATCGATTTGTTCCAGCATTATTGCTGTGTTATTTCATTCCATCGTTATTTAAAACGTTTGGGCTAGTCAGCCCAGAAGCGACCGCTAACATATATTATGTAGCATCAAGAATTTTATTACCTGCCTGTATCGTTCTTTTAACGATAAGCGTTGACCTACCAGGGATTTTAAAATTAGGCCCTAAAGCCATGGTCATGTTTTTAACGGGTACTTTAGGTATTGTAATCGGTGGACCTATTGCACTGTTAATCATGAGCGTATTTTCACCTGACCTTTTAGGTGGAAATGGTCCTGAATCAGTGTGGCGAGGAATGACGACAGTCGCAGGGAGCTGGATTGGCGGTGGAGCAAACCAAACCGCAATGAAAGAAATTTACGAAGTCGGTGATACTATTTTCTCGTCTATGATTGCTGTCGATATTATCGTGGCTAATATATGGATGGCTGTTTTGTTATTTTTATCCGGTAGTGCCAAATCCATAGACGCAAAATCAGGTGCTGATACAACTGCGATCGCCAAGTTACAAAATGACGTGGAAGAATATCAAAAGAATAACGCTCGTATCCCAAATCTAAATGACCTGATGGTTATTTGTGCCATTGGCTTTGGTGTAACAGGTATTGCACACATATTTGCAGATGTAGTCACACCGTTCATGCAAACTAACTTTCCTACACTAGATAAATACAGCTTCCACAGTAAGTTTTTCTGGATGATTGTGAGCTCAAGTGCAATGGGCATCGCATTATCATTTACAAAATTTAGAAAAGTTGAATCGGCAGGGGCATCTAAAGTAGGCAGTGCCTTCTTATATTTCTTAATAGCTGCCATCGGTTTAAAAATGGATATTACTGCTATCTTAGATAGCCCAGTGTACTTTGCGCTTGGCGCGATTTGGATGCTAGTCCATGCGACATTAATGCTTTCGGTTGCTAAGCTTATCAAGGCTCCTTTGTTTTACATGGCAGTAGGTAGTCAGGCCAATGTTGGTGGCGCAGCATCGGCGCCGATTGTCGCTTCAGCATTCCATCCTTCGCTAGCACCTGTAGGTGTGTTACTCGCTGTGTTTGGTTATGCGATAGGTACATTTGCCGCTTGGTTCTGTGGCCAATTGTTACGCACGATTGTAAGTTAATTTTCCCTGATGCTCCGCATCTATTACGAATTTAAAAAAGAGAAATTTGAATGACAACATCGACGAATACTCAAATCATTAACATTGGCAAAGACATTGAGCTTGCTAATGATAAGCCGTTTGTTTTGTTTGGTGGAATGAATGTTTTAGAGTCGAGAGACCTCGCTTTAAAAATTGCAGAAAAATACAAAGAAGTAACTTCAAAACTTGGTATTCCATATGTTTTTAAAGCGAGTTTTGATAAAGCCAATCGCTCTTCGATTAATTCTTATAGAGGTCCCGGCCTAGAAGAGGGCTTAAAAATATTTGAGGAAATTAAGCAACAGTTTGATTTACCTATCATCACCGATGTTCATGAGCCACATCAAGCACAACCTGTAGCAGAAGTTGTAGATATTATTCAGCTTCCTGCATTTTTAGCGCGTCAAACTGATCTTGTTGTATCTATGGCTAAGACAGATGCCATTATCAATGTTAAAAAACCGCAATTTTTAGCACCTCATGAAATGCGCCATATTATTAAGAAATTTAATGAAGCAGGTAACGATAAAGTTATTTTATGTGAGCGAGGCAGTCAGTTCGGTTACAACAACTTAGTTGTAGATATGCTGGGTATGGACGATATGAAGAAAATGGCACCAGTTATGTTTGATGCGACTCACGCCTTACAGCGCCCAGGCGGGAGAGCTGACTCTGCGGATGGTCGTCGTGCCCAAGCCGCGGAATTAGCACGAAGCGGAATGGCACTTGGTCTTGCAGGTTTGTTTATCGAAGCACACCCTAATCCAAACGAAGCGCTATGTGATGGGCCATGTGCACTGCCATTGGACAAGTTAGAGGGTTACCTGTCGCAAATGAAACGAATCGATGACTTAGTTAAGTCATTTGAGCCACTAGATACAGCAGCGAATTAAGTTTGCAGTCATTGCTTTTAATAACAGAATGTGAAGTTAAGTAGGTTAAATATGTCATCAATCGTGATTTCGGGTTCAGGTCTGTTTACCCCACCTCATAAAATCAGTAACCAAGAACTTGTTGATGTTCTAAATGCCCATGTAAGTGAATACAACGAGCAATATGCGGAAGAGATTGCAGCTGGAAAGCGCGCGGAAAAGAAACCTTCAAGTGTTGAGTTTATCGAAAAAGCCTCAGGGATTAAGTCTCGTTATGCAATGGTAAAAGAGGGTATAACTGACACCCGTATTATGCACCCTAAACTAACCAAAAACGCACCGACAGAGCCACCAGAAATGGTGTTGATGGCGGTGGAAGCAGCGAAAGATGCGTTACGTCAGGCGAACAAACAAGCTGACGAAATCGACATGGTTATCTTGGGGTCATCCAATATGCAACGATCGTATCCGGCTATGGCGATCGAAGTTCAGCAAATTCTTGGCGCTCAAGGGTTTGGTTTTGATATGAACGTTGCGTGTTCTACGGCTACATTTGCGATAGTCAATGCCTACAACGCAGTAGTCAGTGGCACGGCAAAATGTGTTTTGGTTGTTAACCCAGAATTCACCACACCGCAATTGGACTACACTAATCGTGACAGTCACTTCATCTTTGGCGATGTTGCAACTGCGGTTGTAATTGAACGTCAAGAAACAGCAACGAGTGACTCACAATTTAAAATTGTTAACACTCAACAATTCACTCAATTCTCGAATAATATTCAATGTAATCACAGTTATGTTGATCATTGTTACGACGAATTACCTGAAGACAATTCATATTTCTTCCAAGAGGGGCGAAAGGTGTTTAAAGAGTTGTTGCCTATCGTCACATCAACCATTAGCGGACATTTAGAACAAAACGGCTGGACGGTTGAAGATGTAAAACGCATGTGGTTGCATCAAGCTAACATCAACATGAATCTGTTTGCTGCTAAAAAACTTCTAGGTCGAGAGCCTGAGTTTTTGGATGCACCTTTGATCTTAGATGAATATGCTAATACTGCTTCTGCAGGCAGTGTTGTTGCGTTCCACAAGTACAAAGACGACTTCCGGGCAGGTGATAAAGGGATACTTTGTAGTTTTGGAGCCGGGTACTCTGTTGGTTGTATTAGTTTAGAAAAAGTATAATTGGTTGTTTAAAAATAATTCTGCTGACCGAGTCTCAGAATTATTTTTGTTCAGTTTACTTTGCATGCAAAATAGCATTTGACTTTTTACTCTAATTTTTTTGTAATAGCGACTAACTCGTAAAGCTACGAGTCACGTTGCAAGTATTTGCAACACAGAAGAGGTGCGATGTTCAGGTAGCAAGTTGGAGAAGTCTCAACTTCTAAGAAAACTTGTGAGGGGTTCATCGCCGAGGGATACGTTTGTTGAGATAGACGTATTTCGGCTGTCTGAATTGAGTTTCAGCAGTTGTCACCATGTTATCTGGTGGAGCGCTTCTGGTTAGTAAGTTCATGAACTGCAATCGCAGCCAATCACCTTATAACCTGATCCCTCCCCATTATTACTTTAATTTTGGGATAAAAATGTCTACACAAACTCGTCTACACGTTGCTAAATTTGGCGGAACAAGTTTAGCCGATCACGCTGCGATGCAACGCTGTGCTAATGTTGTTTTAAACGATTCGTCTATCAAAGTTGTTGTAGTTTCAGCGTCTTCAGGTGTTACTAATTACCTTGTTCAATTAGCTAACCGACAAACCGAAACACTCGAGCAAGCCGATATTATTGAGAGTATCAAAGCCGTTCAGCTTGAAATCATAAATAAACTAAATGATCCATCTAAAGTATTAAAGACCGTATTAGCGATATTAGACAATCTACAACACGCGGTTACCGAGCTTAATAACTTATACAGTAACAAGGCGGTAGATGAGATATTGTCATTTGGTGAACAAATGTCGAGTGTGATATTTAGCCAAGTATTAAACGAATCCGCTGCATTAAGGGGATTAAGTCAGGGATACGCTCGAGCTTTTGATGTTAGGGCTGTGATGAGAACAGACAGTAACTTTGGCCATGCTCAACCGCAAATCGACGAAATTGCTCAGCTTTCAAATGAGTTATTAGCGCCTTTATTATCTACTCAAGTAATCGTTGCGCAAGGCTTTATTGGCTCGGATAAGTTTGGTAACACAACAACACTAGGTCGAGGAGGAAGTGACTATTCGGCTGCTTTATTATCAGAAGCGTTAGGTGCAAATGAAGTTCAAATATGGACCGACGTGCCGGGGATTTATACTACTGACCCTCGTATCACTGGCCATGCAAAGCCTATGTTAGAACTTAGCTTTAACGAAGCAGCAGAATTGGCTACTTTTGGCGCAAAGGTACTTCATCCAGCGACGATACTTCCAGCAGCGAGAGCCAATATTGATGTTTTTGTTGGTTCAAGCGTTAACCCAGAGTTGGGTGGGACTTGGATCAAAAAACAACCCTCCGCACCGGGAATTCGTGCAATAGCGTTGAGAGAAAACCAAACGCTATTGACGGTCAGTAGTCCTGCGATGTTACATGCAAGTGGCTTTTTGGCACGTGTATTTGCGATTCTTGCCAAACATGACCTTTCGGTTGATTTGATCACCACATCGGAAATTTCGGTTGCATTAACTATAGATAAAGCACCAAATGAGCATGTTGCTGTTATTTCTGAAGAGTGTTTAGCAGAGTTAAGCGACTTTTGTTCTGTAAAAGTTGAGACTGATCTAGCACTAGTAGCTGCAATAGGTAATCACAGTATTACAGAAACAGGAAATGATAGTGCGAGAAAGCTTTTTCAGTCGTTATCGTCTCACCCTTTAAGAATGATCTGCCATGGTGCAAGCATTCACAATATTTGTTTTTTGGTCCACCAACGCAACGCCAAATCGGTAGTGCAATCAATCCACGATGATGTTTTTTCCTTATAGGCTAGAATTTAGTGACTATGAATATTTCAAAACAAATGGTGACTCTTAATCAGGATATCGCCGGTCAAGAAATTGGTATCCCAGTTTACGATATTGACTGCGGTCAACCAAATTGTAAAACGGTCTACATCCAAAGTGCAGTGCATGCAGCAGAGATGCAGGGCAGTGCGGTGATTTACCATTTGATCCGAAAACTTAAAGCGCTAAAACTTAACGCGAATTTTGTTCTAGTACCCAATTGTAACCCGTTTGGACGTACTCAAAGAGCTGGTGAGTATCTGCAAGGTAGGTTTGATGCTACTACGGGTAATAACTGGAATCGTTTTTATCACTTTGACAATGAAATTGTTGGCCGGTTTATTTCGGAGTTTGATGAGCAGCTGGCCGATTGGTCCGAAAAACAGATCGTCGATAAATTCCGTCTGTTTTTATTGGATAGCTTAAACAACAAATTAAACAAAGACTGGGGCGTAAACACCGCGCAGTTTTTAAATATTAAATTACAAGAGATGGCTTCTAAAGCTGACATGGTGTTGGATCTTCACACAGGACCATCTTCTACACGACACATCTATAGCCCTGAGTTTCTTACTGAAGAAGCTCAATGGTTTAATATTGAGACCGTTTTATCTATTCCAATAGAATTTGCAGGAGCACTAGACGAAGCCAGTTTTACGCCTTGGTATAGACTTAAGCAAGCATTAAAACAACGGGGTTTAGATTTTGATTATCACGTTGATGCATTTACTATCGAATTGGGATCCCAAGAAAATATTTGCCTTGCACAA
Source organism: Psychrosphaera ytuae (assembly GCF_017638545.1). Taxonomy (NCBI): domain Bacteria; kingdom Pseudomonadati; phylum Pseudomonadota; class Gammaproteobacteria; order Alteromonadales; family Pseudoalteromonadaceae; genus Psychrosphaera; species Psychrosphaera ytuae. The sequence goes on along the minus strand of NZ_CP072110.1, from coordinate 631,382 downwards.
GCTAGTGACGACGCAAATGGCGTTATTCAATATCTCGCTAAAAAGGGCCTTGTTGAAGGACAAGAAAATATAACGCCCAAGACTGTGGCAGTCGTTCCACTTAGTAATTACAAAACGCTATTTAGCCAGCACGCTGGAATGGTCGAATACATAAAAAAAGCGGGCGACAAAGTACAAAAAGGCGATGTTTTGGCGCGGGTGTTAAATTCATTGGAGTTTGATAATGACTCTGCGATTGTTAATATTCATGCGCCACAAAGTGGAACCGTAATCTTACATTATCCATCAGCTGCTGTTCAGGTTGGCACTCAATTGTATAAAATTGCGGTAGAATCCTAACGTAAATCATTCATCACAAGGAAAAACAATGAAAGTCAGCTTTATCGGCCTAGGTGTAATGGGCTATCCAATGGCCGGACACTTACAGAAGTCTGGTTTCGATGTCACTGTATTTAATCGTACTACAAGCAAAGCTCAAGCATGGCAAGCTGAATACGGTGGCACTTATGCCACGACTCCAGGCCTAGCGGCAGAAGGTGCGCAGTTGATATTTATTTGTGTCGGAAACGATGATGATGTTAGAGCCGTATTAAATGGCTCGGATGGCGTATTTAACTCAGCGCAGTCAGGTGCGATCATAATAGATAACACAACAACGTCAGCAGAATTAGCACGTGAAATGGCCGAACAAGCGAAAGGTCACAAGTTGTCCTTTTTAGATGCACCAGTTTCTGGTGGTCAGGCAGGCGCTGAAAATGGTGTATTAACTGTTATGGTTGGTGGTGAACAGGCAGATTTTGACTTTGCCAAACCGGCAATAGATTCGTTTTCTAAATTTAGTAAATTAATGGGACCCGTTGGCTCCGGTCAATTAACCAAAATGGTTAATCAAATTTGTATTGCAGGTGTGGTGCAGGGACTTGCAGAGGGTTTGCATTTTGCTCGTTCTGCCGGCCTAGATGGAGTTGAAGTTGTGGAGGCAATCTCAAAAGGAGCCGCAGGTAGTTGGCAAATGGACAATCGCCATCAGACTATGTGGAAAGGCGAGTACGACTTTGGTTTCGCTATTGACTGGATGCGCAAAGACTTGGGATTTGCATTAGATGAGGCGAAGCGCAACGGATCTCATTTACCGGTCACAGCTTTGGTAGATCAGTTTTATTCTGAAGTCCAAGCAATGCAGGGAAATCGATGGGATACATCAAGCTTGTTAGCAAGGCTTGAGAGATATAGAGCAAACTAAGAAAAAGGGCCTTTGAGGCCCTTTTTTACTACACTTTGTATTTCTCAATAAAAGATCGAAGAATCTGTGCTTGATCTGATATTTGAGTGCTACTTTTGGCGTTGTCTTTCGCTCTTTGAAATGAGTTGTCAGCGACATCTCTGATTGCAACAACGTTCTGATTTACTTCTTCGGCTGCTTTACTTTGTTGCTCGATCGCCGTCGCTATTTGGGTATTCATATCCATAATAACTTTAACGTCAGCCGTGATGGAATTTAGTTTGTCGCCAGCCTCAGCCGCTCTCTGCGTAGAGTTATTTCCTTGTTCTTGACACTGATCAATCACGTTAACAATTGAACCGATTCGACCTTGTAAAGATGAGATGATATTTTCAATCTCTTTGGTCGATTCTTGTGTTCTCATTGCTAAGGTACGGACTTCATCTGCAACTACCGCAAAACCGCGACCGTGCTCGCCGGCTCGAGCTGCTTCAATTGCGGCATTCAACGCCAATAAGTTAGTTTGTTCGGCAATGCCTCGAATGACATCCAATACAGAGCCGACATTTTTACTCTCCTCCGCTAACTCTGTTACATCCTGAACGGCTATCGCCAGATTGTCTGATAGCTGTTTAATACTATCAATTGTTAGATTAACTTGTGTGTACCCTTGCTCGGCATTGTCGTTACTGCTCAATGCTTTAGCTGCGGCGTCTTCGGTATTACTCACAATTTCTTTAATGGTCGCGCCCATTTCCGTTACGGCTGCAGCAACAGATTCTGTCTCTTTCAATTGTAAATCTAGCGAATCTTGGTTGTGTCGGGAGTTATTTACCAGACTGTTTGTTGCTGAGTCGAGTGCTTGAACTGCACTGATAACCTTATTGATTAATTCTCGGAACTCTTTGATTAAATCATTAAATTGTCTCCCCATTGCAGAGACTTCATCCGAACCATCAAAGGTTAAATCTGTAGTAAGATCATTCTCTTCACGGACTAGAGAGATAGAAGAAGATATTTCTTTAATTGGTGTCAGTACTTTGGTGCTTGTAACGTAAGTAGACGCAAGTACGACAATAGTTAAACCTGCAAACAAGACAAATCCTGCGATTTGTGTTTTGGTTTGGGCGCTTACAATCGCGTCATTTATTTGATTAGACATAGTTGCCATGGCTGATTTTAAATCATTAACTGACTTATCCAACTCAGCCCTAACACCAGATTGAGCATCCAATCCTTTTTCAGTCTCGGCATCAACAAGCGTTCTAAACTTCTTTTTGTAGTCAGATAGATATGACTGAAGTGTTGATTGGGTCGCAGGGTCTATGTCTGACATGCGAATATTACTGCTTAGGGTATCTACGCCATCATTAAATTTATCCAGATACTTTAGATCAAATCGAAGCATAAAGTCCTTTTCAGCACGACGTAGCTGCAACATATCAGTCAATAACAAGTAATTATTCTGTTCACTTAACAAGGTTTCTATGTTGTGAACTGCTCCTCGCAAATCTCCGTACAAACCATCTTTCGGATTTAGACCTATTTTTTTCTGTAGCTCAACGACTATGTTAAAGGAATTGTTATAGCGGGTTAGTGCAGCTTGAAAACTATCGAGTCCTTTGGTCGGGAATGATTGTTCTTGTAAAACTTTCTTAAACTTAGCTATTTGCTGAGTTTCTTTTTCAACTAGCTGATTAAAATTTTCGACGTCGGTAAGGTCTTTCGTCTCTAAGAATGCTTGCGCACCTGATTTAAGTTTGTAAGTACCCGTGTTAAAGGTTTCAAGTAATTGCAGCGCTTGTGTGTAGCTCATGTTTTTTGAATTTGAATAAATCAAAAGCAAAAGCATGAAGACCATGCCGGCAGCAACGAGTGCTGCATTGATGATCAATTTTTGTTTGATGTTGGTGCCTAGGCTGAACTTCATAGCTTGTTCCAAGTAAAGCAAAAGGGATATTGTTCACTTTAAAACTAGTTGAAAATCAGTGTTTCGCAAAAAATAAAACAAAAATAACAGTTAAGTGGTTACTTTCTATCCACTAACTCTGTGTGCGCCTTACGTTATCTAGGATGATGCCTGTCGCCATAGCAACATTGAGAGATTCTGACTGACCATATTTAGGTATGGTAATTTTGTCTGTTACCAGTTCACTTATCTCTTTACTAATACCATGTGACTCGTTGCCTAATACAATAATCATGTCCGTTGGAGCGGAGCAATCATGAATCGACTGACCATCTAAAAATGCGCCCCAAATTGGCTTGGACTGTTTGTTTAAAAAGGCTTTTAAGTCAGTGCGGTAGGTTTTTACTCTTGTGAAGGCACCCATAGTTGCACTAATAGTTTTTGGGTTATAAACGTCAGCAGTTTGTTGACTCAAAACTAGGTGCTCGATACCGTACCAATCCGCCAACCGAATAATAGTCCCTAAATTCCCAGGGTCGTTAACGTCATCAAGTGCCAACACCACACCTGACATTTCACCAAGTTCGAACACTGGCTGTTTGACAATAGCAATAGCTGCATTGTTACTAGTAATACTGCTAACCTTCGATAGTTCTTCTTCGTTGACAATGTGTATTGGCCTAGTAGCCAAAAATTTGAAATGTTTGTCGGCGAACGTCTCCGTTACAAACAAACTGACGAGCTCCAGAGAAGAGTTTAAAAGCTCAAGTACATTTTTTTCACCTTGTACTAAGAACTGGCCTGTAAGTCTTCGTTCTTTTTTGGTTGCAAGCGCTTTTAATGTTTTTTGTTGGTTTTTTGAGAGCATAGTCAATATTACTAGAGTAAAAATGAAACGGAGTGTTAACTAACGGTTTGTCGAGGGCATAGTTTAACGATTTATACCCTCGAACACACTAATTTACTTGGTTTTCAGAGCTTAGTTCTGAGCTCTAAGAGCTCAGGGAAAAAACTAATATCCAATGCCTTTTTTAAAAACTCTACGCCAGATGAACCACCTGTCCCGACTTTGTTTCCGATAATACGTTGTACTGTGTACATGTGCTTAAAACGCCAGTTTTGGAAAGAGTCTTCTATATCCATTAGTTTTTCGGCAAGCTCATAGAGTTCGAAATGTGTATCGGCGTGATTATAAACTTCTACCCATGCGTTTAGAACACTATCATGTCTCTCGTAAGGTTGATTAAAGTCTCTGTCGAGTAAACGAGGCTCTATATCAAACCCGCGCTTTGCCATAATTTTGATGACAATGTCATATAAACTAGGAGCGTTACTTAGGTTTGTCAGTGTGTCATATGCTTGTGAATTAGAGTTGTGAACTTCGATAAGGCTTTTGTTTTTGTTCCCTAACATAAACTCAATCGAGCGGTAACCAAAGGATTGAAACCCGGAGGACTTACCAAGTGCATCACGAAACTTCAAATAATCGACAGGAGTTAACGTTGATAAAATGTTCCAGGACTGTGTTAACTGGATAAAGATCTGTTTTACTCTAGATATTACCTTAAACGCTGGGCCAAATTGTTCATTCTCTATAAAACGCATCGCAGCAGCTAACTCATGACCCGCAAGTTTTAACCAAAGTTCACTCGCTTGATGAATAATGATAAAGAGCATTTCGTCGTGCTCTTTTGACAAAGGGTGTTGGGCATTTAAAATTTCTTCGAGGTTCAGATAGTCACCATATGACATTTCTTCTTTAAAATCAGTATGAATAGAAGATTCTAGCTCTCTAAAGTTATTTTGATGTGGACAGCTCATTATGTGTTTCCGTTGCTGATTTGACATGCACAGAATAGCATATCAACGAGCGCTTTCCCTAGCGCTCAATCAATCCAATAATTCGCATTTATTGTGGTTGGATGTGTTGTCTTACCAATGACTTAGGAAAGCGAAAAGAAAATGTACTGCCCTTGCCAACTTCACTGCTAATTTCCAGTTTTGATTTGTGGTGGGCGAGGGCGTGTTTGACTATCGATAGTCCTAAACCTGCACCACCGGTTTGACGTGTGCGAGCCTCATCAACTCGGTAGAAGCGTTCTGTTAATCTAGGTATGTGAGCCGGATCAATACCTACGCCGGTATCTTTAACCGAAAATTTTGCTTTACCAGATTTCGTTAGGTTCCATTTTATTTTTATTTGGCCATCCTGAGGCGTGTAGCGTACAGCGTTAAATACAAGGTTAGAAAATGCACTTCGTAATTCCGATTGGTTACCCATTACCTTTAAGGTTGGATCTATGTCAGTCACTATAGTGTGTTTACCACCCGACAGGCTCTTTGCTTCTTCAGCTAGAACATTTAACAATGCGGCAACATCTAATTCTTGCATTTCAACGTCTGCGCCTTGTTGTTCGATTTTAGATAGCGATAACAATTGAGACACTAGGTCATCCATACGCGTGGTTTGTTCACTCATCATTTTATGAGCTTTATTCCACATAGGTTCGTCAATATCACAGAAGTCTTTGGTCATTTCGAGATAACCCCGCATTACCGTGAGTGGGGTTTTGAGTTCATGAGATACATTGGCGATGAAGTCTTTGCGCATTTGTTCAAGTTGGTTCAATTGCGTAATGTCGCGCACGATTACTGTCCATTTGTCTGTTTCAAATGGAACAACACGTATTTCATAAGTGTGATTTTCGTTAGTTGGTGACGGGATCTCCAACGGCTCGTGATAAGCCTGATCATCCAAGTAATCGATAAACTCCGGCATTCGGATTAAGTTATCGATACGGATCCCTTTGTCTGCCGGCCACTGTAGGCCTAACATGTCTTGGGCGATTTTATTACACCAAAAAATATGGCGTGTTTCGTCGTAGATAACGACGCCGTCAGGTAATGCTTCAGCGCCTAGCCTAAATCGACGGACAAGGGCGGACAAATCGTTGCGTTTTTTGGCGTTTCTTTTTTGTTGAGAATATATACCGTCGAATACAGAAGACCAAACACCTAGTGCTTTTGGTGGGTAAATTCCTCGTTGGTGCCACAACCAATGAGTCAACTTATGCAGTTGCCAATAATGGATTCCGATAATCAGAAAGCAGAAAGCAAAACTGGCTTCAATAAAGAAACCAGCAGCGTACCCTAGAATTCCAAATGGGGCATATATCCACATTAAGCGGAAAACAACTTGCCCGATAGAACGTTTTTGATACATAAAAAAGCGTTAGTCCATTCTTGTTGAAAAACGATAGCCAGATCCACGAACCGTTTGGATCAGTTTATCGTGAGTTATGAGTGCTTTACGCAACCTTCTGATATGAACATCAACCGTGCGATCTTCGACGTAGGTGTTTGTTCCCCATACGTTATCTAATAATTGATCACGGCTATAAACGCGCTCTTGATGCGTCATGAAAAAGTGCAGTAACTTAAATTCCATTGGACCTAAGTGTAGATCGCTTCCTTCTAAAGTCACGCGATGACTAGTAGGATCTAAGCGCAAGCCAACAATTTCAATAGGGTCATCCGTTGCGGTTGGTTGAGTTCTTCGCAATACGGCTTTGATACGAGCAATTAACTCTTTAGGTGAAAAAGGTTTAGTGATGTAATCATCAGCACCTACTTCTAGGCCTTGGATTTTATCATCTTCCTCACTGCGAGCTGTAAGCATGATGATAGGGATGTGCTTGTAGCTATCTGATTGTTTTATTTTTTTGGCAACCTGAATACCTGACATACCCGGTAACATCCAGTCTAATAAGATTAGTGCCGGGGTCTCATCCATAAGTAGTTGCTGCGCATCGTTATAGTTTTCGGCAGAGATTGCCTTGTAACCGTTTTGCTCGATAACGAACGTCAGCATTTCGCGAATCGCAAATTCATCTTCAATGATTAATATTTTATGTGACATAGTCTTATCTTACTTAGTTAGTTCGTAACAAAAGTTCGAGCATCATTATCAGGCTGTAATATGACGGAAATATGACAGTTTTACGTAAATTTTAACATTCTATTGACCATGTATAGATTGTCGGTACTGGGTTGGTGATAAACCCATAGTACTTTTAAATAGCCGAGAAAAATAATACTGGTCTTCATAACCCACTGTTTTTGAAATCGTTTTAATGTTCAGCTCAGTAGAGTCTAGCAGTTTACAGGCATACTGCACCTTGATTTCCAAAAAATATTTAACGGGGCTGTTGTTCATTAAAAGTTGAAACTTTTTTGCAAAATAAAATTTGGACATTCCAAAGTAGCAAGCCATGTCATCTAATGTCAGTAGCGACTCTACGTTCTCTTCAAAATAAGCATGAATGCTGTGTTCACTAAAATGACGCTCTGCTTGGATATTGACGATAGGGGTTTGTAATGAAATTAAACTTAAGATCTTTTTGAGCATATTTGAGGCAACAAAAAATCGATTGAGTTGATAACCCATATACCTAGATTGAATAAGCGCATCAAATTCGGCAACGATAGATTCTGGAGCGGTTAAATCAAGTACTAAATTTTGTTGGTTAACACCAATAATATCCATGAACTCATCAAAAAGATGACCTTGCAGATGAGCCCAATAAATAGACCAGGGCTCATGATTGTCAGCTTTATATTTGTGAGCGGTGCCCCGGGGCAAAAACACGATTTGGTTTTTGGTTATTGTAAATGTTTTGCCATTGACCTGCAGCGTACCCTTACCTCCGACGCACAGCAAGATAAGATTGTCCGTATGCTCCGGGCGAGCAATGCCATGACCCAATGCATTTTCATAAAAACCAAAGGCTAAGGGGACTAAACCACGAGATAAACTACTGATCTCCAATTGTTTAACCATTGGCTTGGGGACTAAAAAGCGAACACTGGATTTAGGTAGGGGCCATTGTGAAGTAACACTCAAGATAAGTACCTCTTGATTTTGTATTGGCAAGATAGTCCATCAAAAAAGCAATTTAATCAATTTCTTTCTCAATATTGATTTGATGTAATCAAGCCAACAATAAATAAACGACGTCAAATCGTCGATATAAAAGAGGCAATGTCATGAAACAGGTTCCTTTATTTATCGGAGGTGAATGGGTTACTTCATCTTCACAAAGAAAAATAGATGTAACAAACCCAGCTACGCAAGAAGTGATTGCACAGGTACCTTGCGCGACTCCAAGTGAAATGGATGCAGCAATAGAAAGCGCGAAAGCCGCTTTTAAGACATGGAAAGAGGTGGCTATCTCTGAGCGTGCTCGTGTCATGATGCGATATGCGCACCTATTAAAAGAGCACCAAGAAGAAATCGCAGGTATTATTTGTGAAGAGTTAGGAAAAACTCACGAAGATGCGATGGGCGACGTGTGGCGAGGTATAGAAGTTGTAGAGCACGCGGCAAACATTCCATCTATGATGATGGGTGAAACAGTAGAAAACGTAGCGCGCAATATCGATACTTATTCTTACACGCAGCCTCTAGGTGTGTGTGTGGGAATCACACCATTTAACTTTCCTGCGATGATACCACTGTGGATGTTCCCACTAGCGATTGCTTGCGGTAATACATTTATCTTGAAACCTTCTGAGCAGGATCCATTAACACCTACGCGTTTGGTCGAGTTGTTTGAACAAGCTGGTGCACCAAAAGGTGTGTTACAAGTTGTACATGGTGATAAAGAGCAAGTGGATCGCTTGTTACACGAGCCGGAAGTAAAAGCGATTTCGTTTGTAGGCTCTGTTGGTGTAGGCCAGTACATTTACAAAACAGGTACTGATAACATGAAACGCGTTCAAGCGTTTTTAGGCGCGAAAAACCACATGGTGGTTATGCCAGATGCTAATAAAGACGCAGTGATTAATAATATTGTTGGTGCTTCGGTAGGTGCTGCAGGTCAAAGATGTATGGCAATTTCGGTTGCTGTATTTGTAGGGGAGGCTCAAAAGTGGATCCCAGAAATCAAAGAGAAGCTTGCATCTGTCCGCCCAGGTCATTATTCAGATAAAGACGCAGCTTACGGACCTCAAATTACGCCACAAGCGAAACAACGTATCGAAGGTTTAATTGAACAAGGTAAAAAGGAAGGTGCTAATTGCGTACTCGACGGTTCTAATTTTACTGTTGAAGGTTACCCAGACGGTAACTGGGTTGGTCCAACTATGTTCACCGATGTCACAACAGATATGGAGATCTACAAACAAGAGATCTTTGGACCGGTCTTTTTGACAATGAATGTCGATACACTTGATGACGCCATTGAATTAATCAATAACAATCCATATGGTAATGGTACTTCTATCTTTACATCTTCGGGTGGCGCGGCACGTAAATACCAACACAATATCGAAGTTGGTCAGGTAGGTATTAACATTCCAATTCCTGTTCCTCTGCCATTTTTCTCGTTTACCGGTTGGAAAGGATCGTTTGCTGGAGACCAACATGCCTATGGTAAGCAAGCTGTTAAGTTTTATACTGAAACAAAAACAATTACGGCTCGTTGGTTTGAAGATGATGTCGCTGCGGCAGCAGGTCCAAACATGTCTATCACATTAAAGTAGGGCAACCCGACTTTCGTCTATAAATTTTCGTCTAAAAAGAAGAGCCTCTCGTAATAGCGATTACCGAGAGGCAAAAATAATAAATATCAACATATAAAAGAAGGGTTAATCATGAATTTCGAATTAAATGATGACCAACGTGCATTCATCGACTTGGCAAAACAATTTTCCGATGCTGAATTAGCGCCGAACGCTGCGAAGTGGGATGAGGAACACATTTTTCCAAAAGACGTGATGGCAAAAGCGGGGGAGCTTGGTTTTTGCGGATTGTACTCACCAGAAGAAGCCGGAGGAATGGGGTTATCTCGCCTAGATTCGTCTTTAATATTTGAAGAATTGTCCAAAGGCTGTACGACAACAACGGCGATGTTAACGATTCACAACATGGCCACCTGGATGATTGCGACTTGGGGCACTGAAAATGTAAAAGAAACTTGGTGTCCTGGTTTAGTTATGGGCGAGCAACTAGCATCATACTGCCTAACGGAACCTGGTTCAGGTTCTGATGCGGCTGCACTTCGAACCACTGCTAAGCGCGATGGCGATGAGTATGTTATCAATGGTTCGAAAATGTTCATTAGCGGCGCCGGTGAAACCGATGTATTGGTGGTTATGGTAAGGACCGGAGAAGCAGGTCCTAAAGGTATTTCCGCTGTTGTTATTCCTGCCGATGCACCAGGCGTTATTTACGGAAAAGCTGAAGAAAAATTGGGTTGGAATGCCCAACCAACCAGGTTAATTACATTTGAAGATGTTCGCATTCCAGTTGAAAACCTTCTAGCAGAAGAAGGTGATGGCTTTAAGTTAGCGATGAAAGGCTTGGATGGTGGGCGTATTAACATAGCCACTTGTTCTGTCGGTACGGCTCAACAAGCTTTGGAGACTGCTACTGCTTACATGAAGGAACGCTCACAATTTGGTAAACCGTTAGCTGCATTTCAAGCTTTGCAGTTTAAGCTCGCTGACATGGCTACTGAGTTAGTCGCTGCCCGTCAAATGGTTCGTTTGGCGGCGTTCAAACTGGATAATGGTGACCCTGAAGCGACGGCATATTGTGCTATGGCTAAGCGTTTTGCGACCGACATAGGCTTCCAAGTTTGTAATGAAGCGTTACAGCTTCACGGTGGTTACGGTTATATCAAAGAGTATCCGCTTGAACGTCACTTCCGAGACGTGAGAGTACACCAAATTTTAGAAGGTACTAATGAAATCATGCGTCTAATCATCGCCCGTCGATTACTCGATGACGCAGCCGCAGATATTCTATAAAGGAGGCAGAATGTCATCATTATTAAAGGTAACGACTAAAGATCATATTGCGACAATTACGATAGATAATCCTCCGGCAAATACGTGGACGTTCGAAAGCTTAAAAGAGCTTAAAAACTTGGTAGAAGAGTTAAATGCCAACAAAAATATCTTTGCTTTAGTAATAACCGGAGCAGGTGAAAAGTTCTTTTCTGCTGGCGCCGATTTGAATGTGTTTGCAGATGGCGATAAAGGAAAAGCAAGTGATATGGCACGAGTATTCGGTGCCGCTTTTGAGGCCCTACGCGATTTTAATGGCGTGAGCATTGCCGCGATTAACGGTTATGCAATGGGCGGCGGACTTGAAGTTGCGCTAGCCTGTGACATTCGAATTGCAGAGCAGCAGTCACAATTAGCACTACCAGAAGCGAAGGTTGGTCTTTTACCATGTGCTGGCGGAACACAAAACCTAGCGTGGTTAGTAGGGGAAGGTTGGGCGAAGCGTATGATTTTATGTGGCGAACGCCTAAATGCGACCACCGCTGAAAAAATTGGTCTAGTGGAAGAAGTAGTTGAAACAGGAGAAGCCCTGAACTCAGCAATGAAACTAGCGCAAAACGTTGCAAATCAAAGCCCAACGTCAATTAGTGCCTGTAAGAGCTTAATTCAAGCAGGGAGAGCGGGCTCTATTAATGCTGCGTTGCCACTTGAGCGAGAGCTGTTCGTTGGTTTATTTGATTCAAAAGATCAAAAAGAAGGCGTTAATGCGTTTTTAGAAAAGCGTGCGCCGATTTGGCGAAATGAATAGGAGGTTCTATGTCAGAGTCTGTCTTATATAAAGAGTTAGAGTCGATAAGTGATAAGAAAGTCGGTTTTGCAACACTAAATGCCGAGCGATCACTGAATGCGCTAAGCCTCGAAATGGTTGAGTCACTTTATGCCAAGTTACTCGAATGGCAAGAACGCAGTGATGTCGCGGTTGTCGTTATACAAGGCGCTGGTCAAAAGGCGTTTTGTGCAGGTGGTGATGTAGTGCAACTTCACAACGCTGCTGTTTCTGCAGGAGAGGGAAACATCGCACGTGACGTAGAACAGTTTTTTACTAAGGAATACAAGCTAGATTACTTGATCCATAAATTCGACAAGCCAATCTTACTCTGGGGTCATGGCATTGTTATGGGCGGAGGCCTTGGTTTGTTAGCTGGAGCGAGCCACCGTGTTGTTACCGAACGTTCTCGAATTGCTATGCCCGAAATAACCATAGGACTATATCCAGACGTAGGGGGATCTTATTTCCTAAATAAAATGCCACCTGGGGTTGGAATGTTTTTAGGTTTGACTGGTGCTTCAATCAATGCAGCAGATGCCAAGTTTGTTAAGTTGGCTGACCACTTTGTATCGAGCAGTCGACATGAGTCTATAGTAGAGCACTTATTGACGATTGCGTGGGGCAATACGGTTGCGCTTAATCATCAGAAATTAACAGATCTGTTATCAGAGCTGGAAGTTGAGGATAAATTGCAAATACCAGAGGGTAACATTGCAAAATTCAGTGATTACATGGAGACACTTGATGGTATCGACTCGTCGTCTGCAGCTATTGCATCAATTTTAGACCAAACCTTTGATGATTCTTGGTTTAAAAAAGCACAAGCATCGTTAGCCCATGGTAGCCCGCTAAGTGCACGAATAATAAAGCGTCAAATTGATTTAGGAAAAACCATGTCTTTGGCTGACAGTTTCAGATTAGAACTTGGCCTTTCGGTAAACTGTGCTGCAATTGGCGACTTTGCTGAGGGTGTAAGAGCGTTACTGATCGATAAAGATAATAATCCAAACTGGAAATTTGCCACGATTCACGATGTGACTGATGAATTTATAGATCAATTTTTCCAATCTCCATGGGATGCTAATAACCACCCATTGAAAGAACTTAAATAAGGAAGTGTTATGAACCAAATCGCTTTTTTTGGATTAGGAAACATGGGCGGCCCTATGGCGGCCAATTTAGTTAAGGCAGGTTACAAAGTAAGAGTGTTTGACTTAGTACCAGAATCGGTTACTAAATTAGTGGAGCTTGGTGCGGAAAGTGCTGCGACGCCAAGTGAAGCAGTAAAAGATGCTGATGTGGTAGTTTCAATGCTTCCTGCTGGTAAACATGTACATGGTTTATATTCACAGCTAACTGAACAACCTAACACGCTTAAGCAAGGTGCTCTTGTTATTGATAGCAGCACTATTGACGTAGCGACCAGTAAAAATGTGTGTCAATTATTGGCAACAAATAACGTCTCTTTTATAGACGCACCTGTTTCTGGTGGTGTCGCTGGCGCAACCAACGGAACATTGAGCTTTATGGTTGGTGGAAGCAGTGAACACTTTGAGCTCGCTAAACCACTCCTAGAAAAAATGGGTAAGAACATCTTCCACGCTGGTGAAGTAGGTGCGGGCCAAATAGCCAAAGTATGTAACAACATGTTGTTGAGTATTTTAATGGTTGGTACCAGTGAAGCATTACAACTTGGAATTGATAATGGAATGGATCCTACTGTTTTATCGGAAATAATGTCGAAAAGCAGTGGCAGTAATTGGACTCTTGATGTGTACAATCCATGCCCTGGTGTAATGGAAACTGCACCAGCGTCAAATGGTTACCATGGCGGTTTTATGACCGATTTAATGTTAAAAGATTTAGGCCTGGCGATGGATACCGCGTCGAAATCATCATCTAGTACACCTTTGGGGGCGATAGCACGTAACTTATACGCGATGCACTCAAGAAGCGGGGCTGGTACGAAGGACTTTTCAAGTATCTTTGAATTACTGCAAGGTAAAAGCTACTAATTCTCCTGAAGTCGCGTAATGCACCACTAAAAGAAGTAAGTAAAAAAGCTTACTTCTTTATTCCTAAGTGCCTAAACATAAACACTGACGCTTTTTTAATAGTTCCAAGCTTGAATTGTTACTGTTTTGTACAATACTTAATCATTCAGTCATTATTTTGTAAAAAATGACGAAAAAGAGGTTGCGCTCTTGTTAAAAATCCCTAGAATGCGCACCTCGTTGTCAGGGAGACATCAAACAGCTCGAAACATAATGTTTATAAGCGGTTTGAGACTTCAAGCGGTTTCGAAAACTTTAAAAAAAGATTGAGAAAAACGTTGACAACAAAACGACGCAATGTAAAATGCGCGTCCCGGTTGAGACAGAGTCTTAACCAGAACTGGAAATGTTCTAAACGGTCGAAATAAACAATCATCCATGATTGATTTCGACACTCGAACTTCCATGTTCATCGTTCTTTAACAATTTAGTAATTAATTATTTGTGTGGGCACTCCGTTGAGTAGTAACAAAATAAGCTAGAGTCTCTTATGAGACAGGCTAGCAACTTGTAAACTATTCATTGAGTGTCTGAACGAAAATTTATTTGAACAGAATTCGATGAGTAGTGATTAAACTTTTTAAAGTGAAGAGTTTGATCATGGCTCAGATTGAACGCTGGCGGCAGGCCTAACACATGCAAGTCGAACGGTAACATGAACTAGCTTGCTAGTTTGATGACGAGTGGCGGACGGGTGAGTAATGCTTGGGAATTTGCCTTTAGGTGGGGGACAACAGTTGGAAACGACTGCTAATACCGCATGATAGCTACGGCTCAAAGGGGGCTTCGGCTCTCGCCTTTAGAGAAGCCCAAGTGGGATTAGGTAGTTGGTGAGGTAAAGGCTCACCAAGCCGACGATCCCTAGCTGGTCTGAGAGGATGATCAGCCACACTGGAACTGAGACACGGTCCAGACTCCTACGGGAGGCAGCAGTGGGGAATATTGCACAATGGGCGCAAGCCTGATGCAGCCATGCCGCGTGTGTGAAGAAGGCCTTCGGGTTGTAAAGCACTTTCAGCGAGGAGGAAGGTTAAGTAGTTAATACCTGCTTGATTTGACGTTACTCGCAGAAGAAGCACCGGCTAACTCCGTGCCAGCAGCCGCGGTAATACGGAGGGTGCGAGCGTTAATCGGAATTACTGGGCGTAAAGCGTACGCAGGCGGCTAAGTAAGTCAGATGTGAAAGCCCCGGGCTCAACCTGGGAACTGCATTTGAAACTGCTTAGCTAGAGTGCGACAGAGGGTGGTAGAATTTCAGGTGTAGCGGTGAAATGCGTAGAGATCTGAAGGAATACCAATGGCGAAGGCAGCCACCTGGGTCGACACTGACGCTCATGTACGAAAGCGTGGGTAGCAAACAGGATTAGATACCCTGGTAGTCCACGCCGTAAACGATGTCTACTAGCAGTTTGACTCTTAAGAGTTGTCTTGCGCAGCTAACGCATTAAGTAGACCGCCTGGGGAGTACGGCCGCAAGGTTAAAACTCAAATGAATTGACGGGGGCCCGCACAAGCGGTGGAGCATGTGGTTTAATTCGATGCAACGCGAAGAACCTTACCATCCCTTGACATCCAGAGAATTTTCTAGAGATAGATTAGTGCCTTCGGGAACTCTGAGACAGGTGCTGCATGGCTGTCGTCAGCTCGTGTTGTGAAATGTTGGGTTAAGTCCCGCAACGAGCGCAACCCTTATCCTTAGTTGCCAGCACGTAATGGTGGGAACTCTAAGGAGACTGCCGGTGACAAACCGGAGGAAGGTGGGGACGACGTCAAGTCATCATGGCCCTTACGGGATGGGCTACACACGTGCTACAATGGCAAGTACAAAGGGTTGCGAACTCGCGAGAGTAAGCGGATCCCATAAAGCTTGTCGTAGTCCGGATTGGAGTCTGCAACTCGACTCCATGAAGTCGGAATCGCTAGTAATCGTGGATCAGAATGCCACGGTGAATACGTTCCCGGGCCTTGTACACACCGCCCGTCACACCATGGGAGTGGGCTGCAAAAGAAGTGGATAGCTTAACCTTCGGGAGGGCGTTCACCACTTTGTGGTTCATGACTGGGGTGAAGTCGTAACAAGGTAGCCGTAGGGGAACCTGCGGCTGGATCACCTCCTTAATAGACTAGTTACACCTTCGAAGTGCCTACACAAATAATTAATTACGAAATTGGCAGGGAATCCTAACCCATGCGCATTACGGTGCTCATCAGTTAGGGTTTTTAACCCGGACGCAATAGCGTCATGCTCTTTAACAATTTGGAAAGCTGATAAATAAGGTAAACATTATTGTTTATTAAATTTGTTATTCAACAATTTAAAAATAATTTTGATTATCACTGTAAGAGAAAACTCAAGCGTTATTTATGTCAAAACGAACATGCCTATACAACATGTTTCGTTAATAAATAAAAGACATGAAATTATACGACTCAGAGAGTTAAGCGCAGAGTAAATTGCTTAGTTCAAGGCTATCGAAGGTTCGATTGAAGGAGTGTACTGAAAGGTACATGACTGATTGAGAAACAAGATAACGCCGAAATAAGTGATTTAATCAAGCGAGAACACTTAAGGTTGTATGGTTAAGTGACTAAGCGTATACGGTGGATGCCTTGGCAATTGGAGGCGATGAAGGACGTGTTAATCTGCGATAAGCGTGGTTAAGGTGATAAAAACCGTTATAGACCACGATTTCCGAATGGGGAAACCCACCCTTTTAGGGTATCGCTAAGTGAATACATAGCTTAGCGAGGCGAACCCGGAGAACTGAAACATCTAAGTACCCGGAGGAAAAGAAATCAACCGAGATTTCCTAAGTAGCGGCGAGCGAACGGGAAACAGCCGAATCAGCATGGTTTAGTGGAATGCTCTGGAAAGTGCAACGATAGTGGGTGATAGTCCCGTACACGACAAGCCATGTTGGACATATTAAGTAGGTCGGGGCACGTGAAACCTTGACTGAAGATAGGGGGACCATCCTCTAAGGCTAAATACTCCCAATTGACCGATAGTGAACCAGTACCGTGAGGGAAAGGCGAAAAGAACCCCTGTGAGGGGAGTGAAATAGAACCTGAAACCGTATACGTACAAGCAGTAGGAGCATACTTGTTATGTGACTGCGTACCTTTTGTATAATGGGTCAGCGACTTATATTTTGTAGCAAGGTTAACCGAATAGGGGAGCCGTAGTGAAAGCGAGGGTTAACTGCCCGTCTAGTTGCAAGGTATAGACCCGAAACCCGGTGATCTAGCCATGGGCAGGTTGAAGGTTGAGTAACATCAACTGGAGGACCGAACCCACTAACGTTGAAAAGTTAGGGGATGACCTGTGGCTAGGAGTGAAAGGCTAATCAAACCGGGAGATAGCTGGTTCTCCCCGAAATCTATTTAGGTAGAGCCTCGGACGAATACTTACGGGGGTAGAGCACTGTTTGGGCTAGGGGGCCATCCCGGCTTACCAACCCCATGCAAACTCCGAATACCGTAAAGTAATATCCGGGAGACACACGGCGGGTGCTAACGTTCGTCGTGGAGAGGGAAACAACCCAGACCGCCAGCTAAGGTCCCAAAGTTCATGTTAAGTGGGAAACGATGTGGGAAGGCTTAGACAGCTAGGAGGTTGGCTTAGAAGCAGCCACCCTTTAAAGAAAGCGTAATAGCTCACTAGTCGAGTCGGCCTGCGCGGAAGATGTAACGGGGCTAAACATGACACCGAAGCTGCGGCAGCGCATTTATGCGCTGGGTAGGGGAGCGTTCTGTAAGTGGTTGAAGGTGAGTTGAGAAGCTTGCTGGACATATCAGAAGTGCGAATGCTGACATGAGTAACGATAATGGGGGTGAAAAACCCCCACGCCGAAAGACCAAGGGTTCCTATCCCATGCTAATCAGGGTAGGGTAAGTCGGCCCCTAAGGCGAGGCAGAAATGCGTAGTCGATGGGAAACAGATTAATATTTCTGTACTTTTAATCATTGCGATGGGGGGACGGAGAAGGCTAGGTGAGCACGGCGTTGGTTGTCCGTGTGAAAGTATGTAGGTTGACTGCTTAGGTAAATCCGGGCGGTTAGAACTGAGATACGAGACGACGCTCCACGGAGCGGAAGTCATTGATGCCATACTTCCAGGAAAAGCCTCTAAGCTTCAGATGATTAAGAACCGTACCCCAAACCGACACAGGTGGTCAGGTAGAGAATACTAAGGCGCTTGAGAGAACTCGGGTGAAGGAACTAGGCAAAATGGTACCGTAACTTCGGGAGAAGGTACGCCGGTGCTGGTGATGAGACGCGCTCTCTAAGCTGGTGCCGGTCGCAGTGACCTGGTGGCTGCAACTGTTTATTAAAAACACAGCACTCTGCTAAATCGAAAGATGACGTATAGGGTGTGACACCTGCCCGGTGCCGGAAGGTTAATTGATTGGGTTATCTTCGGAGAAGCTCATGATCGAAGCCCCGGTAAACGGCGGCCGTAACTATAACGGTCCTAAGGTAGCGAAATTCCTTGTCGGGTAAGTTCCGACCTGCACGAATGGTGTAATGATGGCCACGCTGTCTCCACCCGAGACTCAGTGAAATTGAAATCGCTGTGAAGATGCAGTGTACCCGCGGCTAGACGGAAAGACCCCGTGAACCTTTACTATAGCTTGGCACTGAACATTGAGCCTACATGTGTAGGATAGGTGGGAGGCTTTGAAACTTGGACGCCAGTTCAGGTGGAGCCATCCTTGAAATACCACCCTTGTATGTTTGATGTTCTAACATTGGCCCCTAATCGGGGTTGTGGACAGTGCCTGGTGGGTAGTTTGACTGGGGCGGTCTCCTCCCAAAGAGTAACGGAGGAGCACGAAGGTTTGCTAAGTACGGTCGGACATCGTACGGTTAGTGTAATGGTAGAAGCAAGCTTAACTGCGAGACAGACACGTCGAGCAGGTACGAAAGTAGGTCATAGTGATCCGGTGGCTCTGTATGGAAGGGCCATCGCTCAACGGATAAAAGGTACTCCGGGGATAACAGGCTGATACCGCCCAAGAGTTCATATCGACGGCGGTGTTTGGCACCTCGATGTCGGCTCATCACATCCTGGGGCTGAAGTCGGTCCCAAGGGTATGGCTGTTCGCCATTTAAAGTGGTACGCGAGCTGGGTTTAGAACGTCGTGAGACAGTTCGGTCCCTATCTGCCGTGGGCGTTGGATGATTGAGAGGGGCTGCTCCTAGTACGAGAGGACCGGAGTGGACGAACCGCTGGTGTTCGGGTTGTCATGCCAATGGCATTGCCCGGTAGCTATGTTCGGAATCGATAACCGCTGAAAGCATCTAAGCGGGAAGCGAGCCTCGAGATGAGTCATCCCTAGACCTTTAAGGTCTCTAAAGGGTCGTTGAAGACTACAACGTTGATAGGTTGGGTGTGGAAGCGCTGTGAGGCGTTAAGCTAACCAATACTAATTGCCCGTGAGGCTTAACCATACAACGCTTAAGTGTTCTCCTAGAGAGATAATCAAACTTACCTTATTTAAGCTTTCCAGATTACGTACTGAGGTGTATTCACCAGTTCGCTCTTGACCATCCATGGTCACGCGAACCTTGATACATCCATGTACCCAGTTTTGCCTGGTGGCAATAGCGCTGTGGAACCACCTGACTCCATTTCGAACTCAGAAGTGAAACGCAGCTGCGGCGATGGTAGTGTGGCATTTGCCATGCGAGAGTAGCTCACCGCCAGGCTCCAAATATATAGCCCCTTGCTCTACGAGTTAGGGGTTTTATTTTGCTCTCTTCTTAATTTTTTCTCAAAGAGCAAAATTACAGAATTTCTTGATGGCAATAGCGTTGTGGTACCACCTGACTCCATTTCGAACTCAGAAGTGAAACGCAACTGCGGCGATGGTAGTGTGGCATTTGCCATGCGAGAGTAGCTCACCGTCAAGTCCCCTAACAAACCCCTTGCACAGCGTGCGAGGGGTTTTTTATTACCTGAAAAAGAGAGACTCAAAGATAGACTTAGATGTCTCCCTTTCTTACTAATAAAAAACCTCGGTAATTTCTGAAGTGACCCCCAATAGTTGGACATTCCAATTACTGGGGGTCTTTTTATGTCCAAACACAATAGAATATTTAAAATAAAGCTCGCTCAGCATGCCGTGCAGGAAAGCTCTGTAGCTTTAAGTAAAAAGCACAATATAAGCGCTCGGCTTATTCGCTATTGGTCTCAGGTATACCAGCTAAACGGCTCAAATAGCTTTATTCATAATCAGTCACCTTATTCTAGTGAGTTCAAAGCTCATGTCCTCAAGACGATGAAAACTAACGATTGGTCATTGGGCCATACCAGTGCTCACTTCGACCTATCGTCTCCTGGTATTTTATTTCAGTGGCAAAAGCTTTATGCTCAAGGTGGTATATCCCGTCTTAAACCACAGAAAAAAGGTAGGCCAACCGTGACAAAGAGTGATTCTTCAGCAAAACCCGTAGAGCAGATGACAGAGGAAGAGTTACGAGAAGAGTTAGCGTACTTACGGGCAGAGAATGATGTTCTAAAAAAGTTAGAAGCCTTGGCTCAAGCCAGAAAGAAAAAAGCAAAGACAAGACGTTAGTTGTCGAAGAGTTCAAGGCAAAACATAGCTTAAGGCATCTATTAAAGGCCGTAGAGTTACCGAAAAGTGTCTACTATTATCACCGCTCAAGATTCGAGCAGCCGAGTGCCGACAGTGACTTACTCATAAAAATACGTGATATCTATCACAGGCATAAAGGGCGATATGGTTATCGTAGAATTACGAGTGCCCTCAGAACAGTAGGTCTACTCGTTAATCATAAACGGGTTCAACGTCTGATGAATGAACTAGGTCTAAAGTCGAAGGTAAGGCCTAAGCGCTATAAATCTTATAAAGGTGAAGTGGGCAAAATCGCCGATAATATCCTTGAGCGCGAGTTTACAGCAACGCAGCCCAATCAAAAATGGGTGACGGATGTAACAGAGTTTAAAGTCAACGACCAGAAGGTATACCTGTCACCAATGATAGACCTGTTTAATCAAGAGGTTATCAGCTATGAGGTGCGAACGTCTGTGACATTGCCATTGGTCACAGACATGCTCAAAGCTGCAACAGCGAAGCTACTGAAGCATGAGAAGCCTCTCATACACTCAGACCAAGGGTGGCAATATCAGAATAGAAAATACCAACAACACCTAAAAGAAAACGGGCTACTTCAGAGTATGTCAAGAAAGGGAAACTGCTTAGATAATGCCGTTGCAGAGAACTTCTTCGGCATATTAAAAACTGAGATGTATCACAACGAAACCTTCAAAGACGCCAATGACCTCATTGAAAATATCAAAGAATACATCCACTATTACAACAACGAACGCATTAAGCTCAAACTAAAAGGCCTGAGTCCGATACAATATCGAAATCAGGCCTTGGTTGCCGCTTAGAAATGAGTCCAACTTTATGGGGTCACTTCATTCCGAGGTTTTATATAAAACATATTGAGAATATACGGCAAAGACCTAACTATAGTTGTTGAGCATACAGGAATAGCTCTTTTAATATTGCGGTATTTCTATCATTACCTTGGTTTTTCTCGGCTGCTTTCTCAAGAGCTTGTTGAAACTCATCAACAGTCAAACTTGGGCTATCTACACCGTGCATAAGCTTGTCGGCGCGATATTGTTGCCACCAAACTACATCTTTGTGGTCCAGTTGTGACGTAAAATATCGTGCTTTATATATCCGCCATAATTCATTTAACTTTTTATCTTCAAATTGAATGTTAAGCTTCCAATGGTCCTGAATTTCGTGTTGTTGAATCGTATCTTTAACGTGCTGATCGGCATCACTTGTAAAACCTTCATATAATCTATATTCAGGATTTGTATCAGGCTCAAAAACTCGCTCGTCATTAAACACTTCATTTAGATTAATTACTAATTGTTTGTTTTCTTGTAAAAACTTTAGATTTCTTAGACAAGCTTCGCGGTCAATTCCTAATCGTTCAGCGTTTTCTGGCAAAAGAGTTTTGGCTGGTGCGAGTACCGGACACTTGTTTAAATGAACTAATTTTAAACCGACACGCTCTTCACCGTTTAAATCTTCTGTTTTGCTATAAAGTTTTTCTTTTAATTCATCCGTACTTAGATCTACTAAACGAGATGGGTCTTTAGTCAAGTCATAAATGATGACTGCATTTTTATTCGTCGGATGAAAACCAATTGGTGACACCCAAGAGGTACATCCTTGCCACGCCGAAAACATACCCGTCGTGTGAACTAGGGGGGTCATACGGTAAACATCAATGAGTTCTTGTAACTGTTTTTTATGACGATGGTCTAACAAGAATTGAAAAAGTTTGGGTTGTTTTTGCTTAATTAACTTAGCCAATTCAATTGTCGCGATAACGTCAGATAATGCGTCATGCGCAGCACCGTGTTCAATTCCGTTGGCTTTAGTCAATAACTCTAATCTAAAGGAGGGTTTACCTTCCTCATCAGTTGGCCAATTTATCCCCTCCGGTCGCAGGGCATAACACGCTCGAACCATATCTAAAATATCCCATCGGGAGTTGCCGTTTTTCCACGCATAGCCATATGAGTCATAAAAGTTTCGATATAAACCATAACGAATGACTTCATCGTCGAATCTCACGTTGTTATAACCGACATTTATAGTATTTGGTTTGCTAATTTCTCGATGAATCTTTTTGAAAAACTCAGGCTCAATTAGACCTTTTTGTAAGGTTGTTTGTGGGGTAATTCCCGTAACGAGTGCTGCTTCAGGATGTGGTAAGTAGTCATTGGGTATTTGGCAATACTCAACGAGTGGTTCACCAATAATATTTAGATCCAAATCTGTACGAATGCCAGCAAATTGGCTCGGTTTGTCTTTTTTAGGACTTACGCCCCATGTTTCAAAGTCGTACCAATAAAAACTCGGTTGTTGATCTTTCATAAAAAGTTATTGCCATAAAACTGTGTTAATTGAAATCAAAAGGAAAATTACGGCCTGCAATCGCAAAAACCAGTTGCCTGTCGCTTGGCTAACGTTTAGTTTCTTTTGGCCATGACAAACGATTGATACAACTATTAGGTACCAAACAAAATCAATGATGAAAACTGTACTGGTTAAAATTGTTGCTAATTCTATACTTGTTTCGTCTTGAGGAATGAATTGCGAAAAAAGCGCGATGAAGAAAAAGGCTAACTTCGGATTTAAAAAAGCAACCATAAAAGCGTCTTGTGCCGCGTTAAATAATTGTTTTTTTCCATGAGTAATAACGGCTGCTTCTGTACTTGAAAGCTTAGTGCTATTCGTTGAGCTTGAATTGCTTGTACTGATTAAAATTTTAACAGCCAAATAGGCTAGGTAAAAAGCACCGGCATAAGCAATGATCTGTGCGAGAGTAGGGTAGACCTTAAATAGTTCGGCCAATCCATAAATTGTCGCAACCGCATAAAAGCCCACTGCAAATGCATGTGTAAAAGAGGCAACGTAGCCAGCGTTTCGACCTGATTTTATCGTGTGATTAATTATGATGGCCAAGCTAGGGCCAGGAGTGGCTGCCCCTAAAAAGCATACCGTTGCGAGCGCAAACCATTCTATTATTGTCATAAATTTTCTCCTCACGCTTATTGTCCCACATAAAGCTGAATTTACAATGCGTGGCGGTAACAATTAACACAAGGTTTGGTCGAGTGAGCAGAACCTGAAGCAAGGCGTTGACGTTAGCGGGGATGGTGCAAAAGTAAGTTATAAATTATGGTGTTAACTCTTAGAGGTGTTTATGTTCAAACGAGTGTTGTTATCTTTGGTTTCAGTGTCATGTTTAGTGGGTTCATGGTCAGTATTTGCTGAACAAGGAAAAGCTACAAATAATATTGCCTTTGCTATCCACGGTGGCGCCGGAACGATTCTTAAAGAAAACATGACACCAGAAAAAGAACAGGCTTATTTAGATAAATTAGATGAGGCTAGGGAAGCAGGCTATGCCCTTTTATTAAAAGGGGGATCGGCGCAAGATGCTGTATTAGCTGCCATTCAAATACTAGAAGACTCACCACTGTTTAACGCTGGGATAGGAGCGGTCTATAATTTTGAAGGTGAACATGAGCTAGACGCATCCGTTATGGACGGTAAAACAAAGATGGCTGGAGCCGTCGCAGGTGTGAAACGCATAAAAAACCCTATTTTATTGGCAACGGACGTTATGCAAAAGTCAGATCACGTTATGCTTTCGGGGGTTGGTGCAGAAAGTTTTGCTAAATCGTTAGGATATGACTTTGTCGATAACAAAACATTTAATACTGAGCGTCGTTTTAAAGCGCTTCAAAAAGCCAAATTGAAAATGGCAACGACAAAAAACTGGTATCATGCGTCGGATTATCGTTATGGGACAGTCGGGGCCGTAGCTCTTGATAAAAATGGAAATTTATTTGCAGGAACATCAACTGGCGGTATGACGGCTAAACGATTCGGACGTATAGGCGATGCACCGATCATAGGGGCGGGTACTTTTGCTGATAACGCCAGTTGTGCGGTTTCCGCAACGGGGCATGGTGAATACTTTATCCGGTTTAATGTCGCAGCAGATATTTGTGCCCGTGTTAAATATAAAGGGGTATCGATCGCTGAAGCAGGACGAGAAGTTTTATTTGATCAATTGTTACCAGCGGGGGGCACTGGTGGTGTAATCATAGTGGACCCACAAGGCAATGTTGCAATGCCGTTTAATACCTCGGGTATGTATCGTGCGAGCACTGATAGTCGTGGCAATAAAGTCGTAGCTATATATAAATAGTTATTTGAAAATTCGCGAAAAAATTTAATTAAAACAAGGCAAAATCTGAAAAAAGATCTAGCATTTAAGTAAGAGTAATTGAATGTGAAGGCTGTTATATGGAATCCGTAAAAGTTAAAGACCACATGAATCATCGACCGGTTTTTTTTAAGGGTACAGAAACTGTCGTGGTTGCCGTTGAAAAGCTCCTGCAATCTAAAAGTTCAGGTGGCGCAGTGGTTGATGATGACAAAAAAGTTATTGGCTTTTTGTCAGAACAAGATTGTTTGAAAGCCATGTTGTCTTCGACATACCACAGTGGTGAAGCATCGCAGTGCGTAGCAGAATTAATGAATACAGAAGTTTTGTTAGTTAAGCCTTATGACAGTATCTTATCTATTGCGGAAGATATGTTGGGGCAGCGTCCACGAGTTTATCCGGTCGTTGATGATGATGGACACCTGGTTGGGAGTGTCAACCGGACTAACATACTGAACGCCCTTGATAAACATTTGTTGTCCATTTATGAAAAAGGCTCACATTTTGTCTAACTAAAGTATTTACAAGCCCCAATTAGGGGCTTTTTTGTGACTTGAATAGAATGTTAGAATGCGTGTTCTCTTTGATTGTTTATTAGGATTTTCGTGTTTAACTCCGATACTGACTTTTTGAATGACGTTCTCCATCAAGACAGGTTTAAATTAAAAGCGCGTTTACGTGGTCTTGCAAAGATCCGCGACGAAAAAAAGCGCCAACAAGCCCTCGAAAAAATAAAAAAAGCTGCAT
Organism: Psychrosphaera ytuae; assembly: GCF_017638545.1. Taxonomy (NCBI): domain Bacteria; kingdom Pseudomonadati; phylum Pseudomonadota; class Gammaproteobacteria; order Alteromonadales; family Pseudoalteromonadaceae; genus Psychrosphaera; species Psychrosphaera ytuae. The sequence continues at coordinate 606,030 of NZ_CP072110.1, read as the reverse complement.
CAGAAAGCATAGAATTACGAAAGCAAAAACAAAACTCCGTTCCAACTATTCGTTACCCTGAAAATTTACCAGTCAGTCAAAAACACGAGCTTATTAAACATACCATCAATGATCACCAAGTAGTAATAATCGCTGGTGAGACAGGTTCTGGTAAAACGACTCAAATTCCAAAAATGTGTTTGGAGATTGGCCGAGGTATTGAAGGCAAAATTGGCCATACTCAGCCTCGTCGACTCGCAGCAAGAAGTGTCGCAAATCGCCTTTGTCAGGAATTAGAATGCGAATTAGGTAGTTCAGTCGGTTATAAAATTCGGTTTAATGATCAAGTTTCTGAACAAACCCATATCAAGTTAATGACTGATGGGGTGCTTTTAGCAGAGCTTCAATCCGATAGGTACTTAAATCAATACGATACGTTAATTATCGACGAAGCGCATGAACGTAGTTTAAACATCGACTTTATACTTGGTTTATTAAAAGAGTTATTGCCAAAGCGTCCCGACCTAAAGGTAATTATAACGTCCGCGACTATAGATCCAGAGCGATTCAGTAAGCACTTTTTTAATGCACCAATTATTTCTGTTTCTGGCCGTACTTACCCTGTAGAAGTAAGATATCGACCGGTAGAAGAAACGCCTTTAGACGACTCAATGCTTGAGCGTTATCAAGACAGTGAGCAAAATAACGCAATTTTTGCGGCAGTAGAAGAACTAGATCAAGAAGCACCTGGCGACATTTTGCTATTTATGAATGGTGAACGCGAGATAAGGGATGCTGCAGAGGCACTTGAAAAAAGAAAGTTTAAAAACACTGAAGTACTGCCATTGTTTGCACGACTGTCTGCCGCTGAGCAAAATCGCATATTTGCCCCCCACAGTAAACGACGAATAGTGTTGGCAACAAACGTCGCCGAGACCTCTTTAACAGTCCCTGGAATTAAATATGTAATAGATACAGGTACTGCTAGAATCTCACGGTACAGCTACAAAACTAAAGTGCAGCGATTACCAATCGAACCAATTTCGCAAGCAAGTGCAAATCAAAGAAAGGGACGATGTGGACGAACGGAACCCGGTATATGTATTCGCCTTTACAGTGAGGAGGATTTTGAAAGTCGCCCAGAGTTTACCGCTCCAGAGATTCTGAGAACAAACCTTGCTTCCGTTATATTACAAATGTTGGCACTTGGTCTAGGCGATCTAGAATCCTTTCCTTTTATTCAAAAGCCAGACAGTAAGTACATCAACGATGGGATGAGGCTGTTAGAAGAGCTCAATGCCGTTACTACTAATAATGTTGGCAAAAAGCATCGTAAAGGTAGCAGGGCAGCGATCAGTTTAACTCCATTGGGACGGCAATTAAGCAGAGTTCCAGTCGACCCTAGACTCGCTGCGATGGTTTTGAATGCCAGTGATACCAATGCACTGCATGAGCTCGTAATTATTGTCGCAGGGTTGAGTATTCAAGATCCTAGAGAGCGCCCGACGGACTTTAAACAAAAATCTGATGAGGCCCATGCTCGATTTAAAGATAAAGACTCAGACTTTGTTTCGTTTTTGAATTTGTGGGATTACTTAGTTGCACAGCAAAATTTAGTATCAAAAAGCCAATTTAGAAAACTGTGTAAACAAGAGTTTATAAGTTATATGCGGGTACGGGAGTGGCAAGATTTAGTATTTCAGCTAGAACAAACTCTTGCTGAGCTAGGTCTTAAAACAGATAAGAGGCTATCACAGTCAAATACCCAAGAGTTAGACGATGACTTTATTGATAACCCAACAGTTGAGCGTAATTATCACGCCATTCACAAACCTATCTTATCAGGTCTACTAAGTCATGTAGGTATGAAGCTGTTACGTGAAGAGAAAAAAAGTCCGGACAAAAAACCGCGAGCACTTGGGTATCAAGGCGCAAGAAACAGTAACTTTCATATTTTTCCTGGCTCTAACCTATTTAAGAATACCCCTAAGTGGGTTATGGCAGCAGAACTTGTAGAAACCTCAAAGTTATATGCGCGTTATGCCGCGAAGATATCTCCCGAATGGATCGCACCGCTCGCCCAACATCTGGTAAATCGAACTTATGCGGATCCATATTGGGATAAAAAGCAAGGCGCAGTAATGGCCTTTGAATCACAATCGCTGTTCGGGTTGCCTATCGTCAATCGTAAAAAGGTTGTTTTTAGTCAAATAGATCCTGAGCAAGCGCAACACTTATTTATTCAATCTGCTTTGGTGTATGGGGAATTAGGAGCAAAGGTCCCTGTAATTGAGAAAAACTTGGCTTTAATTGAGCGAATTAAGCGACTAGAAAATAAAACTCGACGCAGAGACTTACTGCTTGATGAGCCTGAGCTTGTCGATTTTTATCAAACACGACTTCCCCTAGAGGTAAATAATCGACCTGCGTTATTAAAGTGGTTAAAAAGCAACAAATCAGAGTCTTTATCAGCTAAATTTGAAGACTTTGCTCATGTAGAGTCTGAATCAGGAGTGGCACAAGAATACCCGGATTTTTGGCAGCAGGGCGATATTCGCCTTCCAATTCAATACGACTTTGAGCCGGGCGAGAGTCATAGAGATGGGCTTTCAATTGTGATACCACTTGGTTTATTAAACCAAGTTCAACCTATTGGGTTTGAATGGAACATATTACCGCATCGTCACGAGTTATTAGTGGCGTTAATAAAGTCTCTTCCGAAGCAACTCCGCCGTAATTTTGTTCCCGCACCTAATTACGCAGACGCATTGTTACAGCGCTTTTCAGACAAAAATGTTGATACCAAAGAGCCGTTAGTTGAAATGATGAGCGAGGGACTGTTTAGAATGACAGGTACCCGAGTTGATTTGGAAGCATGGGATTTGTCATCAATACCTGAGCACTTAAAGATTAATTTCCGCGTCGTAGACGAAAGTGGCAAAGTGGTAGCAAATGGCTTTGATTTACTCGCGTTGCAAGAATCTCTTTCTGGGCAAGTTAAACAAACGTTGAAAAAAGCAGTTGATGACAATTTAGAACAAAAAAATGTCGAAGACTGGACCTTTGGCGAGTTACCTAAACACTACGTTAAAAAACAAGCAGGGTTTGAAATTAAAGCTTATCCAGCCCTGGTGGTTCACGACAATAAGGTTAATGTTGAGTTACTAGATAACGAGACAAAAGCAGAGCACGCTCACAAACTGGGAGTTACCGCTTTGTTGATGAAAACTTTACCTTCCCCGATTAAACACTTGCAACAAAAATTGCCAAACAAATCTAAGCTAGTGTTGTATTTTAACCCGTTTGGTCAGATTGACGCCTTGATAAAAGATTGTGTTAAGGCAACTATTTTTGCAAAAGTAGACAATAACGTCCCTAGAAATGAAGCTGAGTTTTTCCATCTTCAAACTGAGTTACAGAAGACGTTAAATGACGAAGTCTATGAGGTAACTCAAAAAGTCGAGAAGTCATTGTTTATAGGTCATCAAATTGCCAAGCAATTAAAAGGCAAGGTAAGTTTAGATATGGTGCAACCTCACGCATATATTAAGGCTCACTTAGAATCTTTAATCTATAAGGACTTTGTATCAGAAATTGGAGTTGACCGCCTTGATGATTTGCACAGGTATATGAAAGCACTGCAAGTTAGACAGGAAAAACTAAAGGTTGACCTTGTTAAAGATCGTCAAACACAAATTGAGTTGGACAAAATATACGACGAGTACGACAAGCTGGTAGGCCGTTTACCTAAAAATATGCCTATCCCAAAAGAAGTTGAAGATATCTATTGGATGATTGAAGAGTTGAGAGTATCGCTTTTTGCTCAAACACTGGGGACCAAGTTCCCTGTTTCAGGAAAACGTGTAAAGCAAGCAATTGCAGAACAGACAAAGCAACTTAAATAGTCAATTTTCAATTAAATCTAAATATAAAAAAAGGAAGCTAAGCTTCCTTTTTTGTTTTTAGACGAGTTGGAATTAAAGGTGTAAAGAGATACCTAAAAATACACCAGACATATCGATGTCAGCCGTCAAGTCATCTTCGTCACCATCAAAGTCAGTCGGGTCGATATTCATTTGGAAAGAGCGATAGCCAGCTTCTAGGTTTAAATCAATAGCTGGAATAAAGTCCAATGTGTAACGAATAGCGATTTGGTAATCTAGGTGATCAGTGTCTTTATAGCCGATATAGTTTGCTTCACCCATGATTGACAGGCCAGTCAGAGGTAAATAACCACCTACGCGAGCAAACGCCATAGGAACTGCAAAATCTAAATCCGCGGTAGCATCTTCAATCGTAATCAAACCATCAAATTTACGAACATTAAGACCGAAATCTACAGTAACAACAGGAAGAGGTAATCCCCAATATAATGTGTAATCAGTGTGACTTAAATCAGCAAAGGTATTTACGTCACCTGTAGCGGTAAAGGTTTCGCCACCAAATTGGTATACACCAGTAACTTGACCCATACCCGTTGTGTCCATAGAAGTCTGTTTGACTTGAACGTTAGGAATCAATGGGATTGGATGCTCAAATGCAGCCCATAAAACATTGTTGTTTGAGTCTTCAAGTTTTAGGTCGTCTTGTAGGTCGAAAGAGGTCGGCGTAGCAGACACGGTACCTTCATAAGACGTATTCCAATTGTAAGCACCAGCCCAAAAGTCAACTAGAGGTGCAGCAGTCGCCGAAGTCGAAGCTAAAAGCACCGATAAAGCCGTTATCGTTTTTTTCATATGTTCTTCCTAGATTATGATGTCTTTACTATCGCTAATTTCAAAGGTAATTTGATGGAATGTCAAACATTTGCTTTATTTATATTAGATGATGGTGAGATTTTTTCTTGCTTAATATACTGGAGAGAGCACAATGGACCTAGTGGTACAACGAGTATCAACGTATTTTTGTAGTAGCGTTGTGGTTTGATAATGGAAAAAATTCATGTTTTATTAGTTGATGACGAGTATTTTAATTATGAAATGCTGTCATTGACTTTGGGAGAGCGCTATAACTTAAGTTATGTGTCTTCAGGAAAAGAAGCGCTCGGATACACAATTTCGTCTCGTCCGGATGCAATTTTATTGGACGTGTGTATGCCGGGCCTAGATGGTTACGATACATGTCGGTTATTAAAAAATACGCCTGAAACGGCAGATATCCCTATTATTATGGTAACAGGGTTAGAAAACGACATAGAAAAGAATGAAGCTTATGCAAGTGGGTGTGATTGGTATATGACCAAGCCATTTGATATTGCGGAGCTAAAGGAACAACTAGAAAAGTACGCTAAATAAAATGGAATAGGGGTAATACATGATTCGTTATGACGACAATCGAAACTTTTTCCGGATGATGGTAAACACAGATATCGAAATTCAAATTGCCGATGCTGACGCGGGTCGAAAGATTACTGCAGTATGTCGTGATTTGAGCGCCACTGGCATGGCGATAGAGTCTGACGAACACGTTGAGCCAGGTACTAGTATCATGTGTCGAGTAGCGAGCAGCAGCCCAGATATTCCAGCCCTTCAAGCGACCGCTAAAGTTGTTCGGTGCACACCAGAAGACTCCGGCGCCTACATACTAGGTGTCGAGATACTAGAACAAAGATAATCGGTAAAAATAAAAATCCCTAGCCGCATGGCTAGGGATACAAGAATTAATTACTTGTCACCGAGTTTAATGTTGGTCGCGTGAAGACCTTTGGGTCCCTCGCTTAAATCAAATTCAACTTCTTGGCCCGCTTTTAGCGTTTTGTAACCATCCATTGTTATTGTTGAAAAGTGTGCAAAAATGTCTTCGTCTTTGCCTTCTTCGCGAATGAATCCGAAGCCTTTTGCATTGTTGAACCATTTGACTTTGCCGACTGCCATACTTCTACTTCCTTAGTTAGAATTGAATCAGTTACCAATCACTGCCACATTATCGTGGTAAAAACAGTGACTGTTGATAAATTAGTCAAATAAAGTGGTTTTGACAAGTCTGATTTGTTAATTCTTGGTAAAGTTTTTATATATACTATTTAAAAGACCCGTAAAAAGATTGGAGAGCAGTCCATTTATGCCAAACTTAGGTGAAAATGATCACAATACTGGATTAGTAAAGGAAGCAGAAAAGTCTAAACTAAAAAGACCACCTATGTATAAAGTGGTATTGAATAATGATGACTACACCCCCATGGACTTTGTTGTAGAAGTGTTAATGAAGTTTTTTGCGATGGATCTCGATCGTGCGAACCACATCATGTTTAGAGTTCACAAAGAAGGCAAAGCAGTGGTTGCCACTTACAGCGCCGAAATCGCAGAGACCAAGGTTGCTCAAGTTAACCAGTACTCTAGAGCCAATGAGCATCCTTTGTTGTGTACCATGGAGCAAGAGTAACAGGAACCACTCCATTGCTCAGTCAGTTAAGTATTAGAAGGTGTATATGTTAAATAAAGCATTAGAAGTTACATTAAATGATGCGTTTAGATACGCGAAAATAAATCGTCATGAATTTATGACGGTTGAGCACCTTTTGATGGCGCTATTAGATAATCAAGACGCAAAACAGGCGTTGCAAGCGTGCTCTGCAGACTTTGAAAAGATTAGGGTGGAATTAGCTGAATTTATTGCCCAAACCACTCCGTCCTTCCCAGATGCACCAGAAGGTGAAGAGCCAGATACTCAACCTACACTTGGCTTCCAACGTGTTCTGCAAAGAGCTGTGTTTCATGTACAAAGTTCTGGTCAACAAGAAGTTACCGGTGCAAATGTACTCGTTGCTATTTTTAGTGAGCAAGAATCTCACGCTGCCTATGTATTGAAGAGCTTCGATATTACTCGACTCGATGTCGTTAATTATATTTCTCACGGCGTTGATAAAGACAGTATTGAAGAAGACAGTTCCGAGGAAGAACAAGAAGATGTCTCGGTAGACAAAGAAAGCAGTCTAGATAGCTTGTGCTCAAACTTAAATGAAGTTGCACTTGCAGGTGGTATCGATCCAATTATTGGCCGTGATGAAGAACTCGAGAGAGTCGTCCAAGTACTGTGCCGCAGAAAGAAAAATAATCCTTTGTTGATCGGTGAGGCCGGTGTCGGCAAAACTGCGATTGCAGAAGGATTGGCTTACCAAATTGTTAATAAGCAAGTACCAGAAGTCATCGAAGACGCGACAGTATACTCTTTAGACATGGGGAGTTTATTAGCGGGGACTAAGTATCGCGGTGACTTTGAGAAAAGATTAAAAGCACTCCTCAAACAACTGCAAGCCAAAGAAAATGCAATCTTATTCATTGATGAAATCCACACCATTATAGGTGCTGGAGCAGCGTCTGGCGGTGTTATGGATGCATCTAACTTATTAAAACCATTATTATCGGCCGGTAAACTGCGTTGTATTGGTTCGACAACCTATGGTGAATTCAGAAATATTTTTGAAAAAGATAAAGCATTAGTACGACGCTTCCAAAAAATTGATGTGGTTGAGCCAAGCGTCGAAGATACCACGAAGATTTTAATTGGCTTAAAAGAAAAATATGAGCAACATCACGGCGTTAAATATACCAATGCAGCACTTCGCTCAGCAGCGGAGTTATCAGCTAGATATATCAATGAACGCCATTTGCCAGATAAGGCGATTGACGTAATTGATGAAGCCGGTGCAAACCAAAAAGTACTACCAAAATCAAAGCGTAAAAAACAAATTAATGTCGCAGTAATTGAACAGATTATTGCAAAAATTGCCCGTATTCCAGAGAAGTCCGTTTCTCAGTCAGACAAAGACGTACTCAAAAACGCGGATCGCAATCTTAAGTTAGCAGTGTTTGGTCAAGACCAAGCGGTTGATGCATTAACGGCTGCAATCAGGCTATCAAGAAGTGGCCTGGGTAATGAGCAAAAACCAGTAGGTAGTTTCTTGTTTGCCGGTCCTACCGGTGTCGGTAAAACAGAAGTAACCAAACAATTGGCGAAAGTGTTAGGTATTGAGTTGGTTCGATTTGATATGTCTGAATATATGGAGCCTCATGCCGTAAGTCGTTTAATCGGTGCGCCTCCGGGTTACGTTGGTTTTGATCAAGGCGGCTTACTAACGGACGCGGTATTAAAACACCCTCATTGTGTAGTGTTATTAGATGAAATTGAAAAAGCACATTCCGATGTCTTTAACATCTTATTGCAAGTGATGGATCACGGTACATTAACAGATAACAATGGCCGCAAAGCTGATTTTAGAAACGTTATTTTGGTAATGACAACTAACGCAGGTGTATTTGAGACAACACGTAAATCAATCGGCTTTGCGCAGCAAGATCACAGTTCTGATGCCATGGCAGAAATTAAGCGTACGTTTACACCAGAGTTTAGAAACCGCCTAGATGAAATTGTCTGGTTTAATCACCTAGATGACAAAGTGATAGAACAGGTCGTAGATAAGTTTATTGTTGAATTACAATCTCAACTTGATTCAAAACAGGTAGAGCTGGATGTATCAGACGATGCTCGTAAATGGTTTGTCAAACATGGATATGACAAAGAAATGGGTGCACGTCCTATGGCTCGATTAATTCAAGACAAATTAAGAAAGCCTCTGGCTAATGAGATTTTGTTTGGTGAGTTAGTAAGCGGTGGTAGAGTCTCAATTAATATCAAAGATGATGAGCTTACGTTTGCATACACAGAGAAACAAGCAGAAACGGCTTAGATTTGATAAGTCTCTGAGTAAATAATAAAAAACCGAGCAAATAGCTCGGTTTTTTTAATTGAGCTGTTTTGAGATTAACGCGCGCGGAACGTAATACGGCCTTTAGAAAGGTCGTATGGTGTCATCTCTACAGTCACTTTGTCACCCGTTAAAATACGGATGTAGTGCTTACGCATCTTACCTGAAATGTGAGCTGTCACAACGTGACCATTTTCTAATTCAACACGGAACATAGTGTTTGGCAAGGTTTCTAAAATTGTGCCTTGCATTTCAATAACGTCTTCTTTCGCCATTAAGCGTATAACCTCTGGGATTTCGTTAAGCGTAAAAAAATAAGCGCAGATTTTGCCCAAGTTTGAGCACTTTGTAAAGGTAAACCTTTAAATAATTATAGTTACTCAACTTTAACCCATCGCTCTGCCAGGCGGATTTGATAGGGTTTAAAATTAGTTTTGTAATTCATCTTCTGACAATCTTCGATGTAATAACCCAAATATAGAAAATTACGGTCAGTTTTGATTGCTAAGTCAATTTGTTTAAGAACCAAAAACGTGCCTAGGGAATAACTAGAATAGTCTGGGTCGAAAAAACTATAAACCGCCGATAACGTCGTTGAAGAAGGGTCGGATACTCCTACACCAATCAATTTGTCATCATCATAAACTTCGATAAACCATGGTTTTAACCATTCACACACTGCAAAGCTGTCCAGCTGAGAGGGCTCTGCTGGATACATAACTCCATCATGGTGACGACTGTTTATATAGTTTTTAAATAGTGGGTAGTAGTTGTCTCTAACTTCATAGGATACTTTGACAGAGAACCGACGACATTTGTTGATAATTCGTTTTTGGCTGCGGGAAGGTTTGAATTTCTTAACTTCTAAGCGTACCGATTGGCAAGCATTACAATCCTGGCAATGTGGTCGGTAAACAATATCTTGTGAGCGCCTAAACCCCTCCTGTTGAAAGAAGGTGTAACGCTCTTGCGTCATAGGTTGTTCGTCTATGTATACCAGAAGTTGCTCTTTGTGGTCAGGTAGATAACTACATTCAAACTCCCTTGATAAACCAAATTTAAAGTAACTCATGTTCGCCTATAACTTTGTGCAATAAAGCTCGCCAGTCGACATTCCGCGGTTCGAAATCATCTGGGTTAACCTCTTCGATTGCGGCCATCTGAAGTCGATCTAAGAATAAGTCTCGGTCAATGGTTTTTGCCCCCATCGAGATTAAATAAGGGTTTGGTAACTGACAATCAATGAAACTGTGTTGATATTTGGCTAGCTGGTTTTCGAGCACTAATAGCGCAAGCTTTGAGGCATTGGGTTGTGCAGAAAACATGGATTCACCACAAAAACTACTTCCCACTTGAACACCATATAAACCACCGACTAGAGTTTCAGAGCCACTTTCACCAGACCAAATTTCGATAGAATGTGCTCTGTGTTGTTGATGCAGTGCTACGTAGGCTGCTTTCATTTCTGGAAAAATCCAAGTGCCGTTCTCTTCACTACGAGGTAACGAACATTGGGTGATAACCTGCTCAAAACAGCAGTTAATAGAAACTTTATATGGACATTTTTTTAGAAACTTACGAAGTGATTTATTCACTCTTACTTCGCCAACATCAATAACCGCCCTTGGGTCGGGCGACCACCAAAGTAGGGGTTCTTGATCTGAATACCAAGGAAATATTCCATGCTCATAAGCATTTATAAGCCGAGTCGATGAGAGGTCACCGCCTACAGCTAACAGTCCTGAAGGGTCTTCGAGGGCATCATTGACGGGAGGAAACCAAGTTTCATCGTCATTTAGGTAATATAACGTTTGTTTCATAGTTGTAGTCATGCAAAAACAAAGACAAAAAAGGGAGCGTTACACTCCCTTTATTATAGTCACATTATTTTGCGTCTAAGTAACGTTCTGCATCAAGTGCAGCCATACAACCTGTTCCAGCTGACGTAATTGCTTGACGGTATATATGGTCACAAACATCACCCGCTGCAAATACACCTTCAACACTAGTTGCGGTCGCATTGCCGTCTAAGCCAGAGTTAATCTTTATGTAGCCATTATTCATGTCTAATTTACCTTCGAACATTGCGGTATTTGGCTTATGGCCAATGGCGATAAATACACCCATTACATCAAGGTCTTCTTTGGCATCTGATTTAGTGTCTTGTAAACGGATACCGGTAACACCCATATCGTCACCTAACACTTCGTCAAGAGTTCGGTCGGTATGAAGAACGATGTTGCCATTCTCTACCTTATCCATTAAACGCTTAACCAAGATTTTTTCTGCTCTAAACGTGTCGCGGCGATGAACTAGGTGAACTTCAGAAGCAATGTTAGACAAATATAACGCTTCTTCGACAGCGGTATTACCACCACCTACAACTGCAACTTTTTGATTGCGGTAGAAAAAACCATCACAAGTTGCGCATGCAGAAACACCACGACCCATAAAAGCTTGTTCAGATTCTAAACCTAAATATTGAGCTGATGCACCCGTACAAATGATCAACGCGTCACAAGTATAGCTTTCATTATCGCCGATTAATTTGTATGGCTTTTCAGAAAAGTCCACTTCATTGATATGGTCGAACAAAATTTTGGTATCAAATTTTTCAGCGTGCTCTTTCATTCGGTCCATTAATTTAGGGCCGGTTAGGTCATTGGCATCACCTGGCCAGTTTTCAACTTCCGTAGTCGTTGTAAGCTGACCACCTTGTTGTAAACCAGTGATAAGTACTGGGTTTAAGTTAGCTCTCGCTGCATAAACGGCGGCTGTATAGCCCGCAGGACCTGAACCAAGGATAATAAGATTGTGATGCTGTACCGCACTCATATAGAAAACTCCAAAAAAACAATTTGAATCATTAATGGGGGGATAATATCGAACATCAAGGTGAAATGGGATGGTTATTGTTATTATTTATCGATCTATCTCTAAACTCAATTTGATTCAGTTTACGAATAATATATGATTGGGTGAATTTTGCTCATTTATTGGTGTTTGTTAGATGCGTATTCTGCGCTTTTCGATAGCGGTAGTTTGTTTATTAAATGCTTTTTTTACTAATAGCGCATTGGCTGATGTGAAGTCCGATGTAAGTGCTCCTATAAAATGGAATTTAGTTGCAAGCGAACAAAGCTTTTCTAATCCCCCTATAAAACTCGTAGTTGGCGTTGAAGACGTAAGTTACTTTCCCCTTTTTGACTTTAAACATCAGCATGACACTTTTACCACAGAGCTGTTACGCAAATTTGGAGAGCAATATAATTATGAATTTGAATACCTTGCGATGCCGGTTAAGCGTTTTGGCATGTGGTTATTTGAGAAAGACATAGATTTAAAATTTCCAGATAACTCGCGTTGGAATGAGTCTGACGAAGTGAACCTTTTGTCTAAAAATATTACTTACAGCCTTCCTGTCTTAGATCTAGTTGCGGGCACAATTACTGCTGACTCGAACATAAAAGCCAAACAAGATATAAAAATTATGGGCACGCTTTTGGGATTTCATCCGACAAAATGGCTGGATGAGGTAACAAGTGGACAGGTGATCCTTTATGAAAGCTCATCAACCATGATGCTGATACAGCAACTTATAAGAGGTCAATTAGACGCTATTAATTTAGAGCCATCTGTCGTCAACCATTACTTATCATTAATCAATAAAGAAGGTGTGGCAAACATCAATAAACACTTCGATTACGAAGTGTACTCATACCACTTATCAACCGTTAAACACCCGAGTGTCATTGCGGAATTTAATACTTTTCTTCAAAATAACCAAAGTGCACTCAATGCCTTAAAGAATAAATACAAAATTATCGATCCTACGCCTTACAGGAAGCCCTAAACCAAAAAAGCCCAGTATATAAACTGGGCTTTTGACTATATGGGATGTAAAGCTGTTAGATTTCTAACGCTGCTTTAGCATCCATATATTCTAGGTTAAGTGACTCACCTAGCGCATCAACAACTGCTTTATAAGTTACTTTACCTTTGTGAACGTTTAAGCCGTTTAATAAATGTTGGTCTTCTAACATGGCTTTTTTAGGACCTTTGTTAGCAAGTGCCAAACCGAAAGGTAACGTTGCATTGTTTAATGCCATCGTCGACGTACGAGCAACGCCACCAGGCATGTTTGCAACACAGTAGTGCACAACATCATCAATAACGTAAGTTGGATCTTGGTGTGTTGTAGCTTTAGAAGTTTCAAAACAACCACCTTGGTCAATCGCAACGTCAACTAGTACTGAACCAGGCTTCATGTTCTTGATGTGCTCTTTAGTGATTAACTTTGGCGCAGCTGCACCAGGAATTAATACCGCACCAACAACTAGGTCAGCTTTTGCCGTGTAGTAGTCAATTGCATCAACAGTAGAGTAAACCGTTTTAACAGAACCGCGGAAAATATCGTCTAACTGACGTAGGCGAGGTAATGAACGATCTAAAATAGTAACATCAGCACCCATACCAACAGCCATTTTTGCTGCATTGGTACCAACAACACCACCGCCTACAACAACAACTTTAGCAGGAGCAACACCAGGTACACCGCCAAGTAATGTGCCGCTTCCACCTTGTGCTTTTTCTAGATGATGAGCACCAGCTTGAATAGACATACGACCTGCAACTTCACTCATCGGTGCTAATAGAGGCAGACCACCGTGGTTGTCAGTTACTGTTTCGTAAGCGATACATGTTGCACCTGATTTAACTAAAAGTTCTGTTTGAACTGGATCTGGGGCAAGGTGGAGGTAGGTATAAAGAGTTTGACCTTCACGAAGCATTTTACATTCGTTTGGTTGAGGTTCTTTTACCTTTACGATCATTTCAGCAGTAGCGAAGATCTCTTCTGGCGTGTCGATGATTGTTGCACCAGCTGCAACATAATCTTCGTTATAAAAGCCGATAGCAGCACCTGCATTGTTTTCGATTAAAACACTGTGGCCATTTGCAACAAATTCTTTAGCCGCAGCTGGTGTCAAACCAACACGGTATTCGTGGTTTTTAATCTCTTTAGGTACACCGATAATCATGTTCATTACCTTATTATTTTAATAAATAACTTTTGTTGAAATTTGAGCGCATTATATGGACAAAAAAGAAAAATTAATCACTGTATTTTTATCGTTAGCGATATATTATGTTGTTTATGGTTTTATTTTCGGATTTTAATGTTGGTCATTGTGGATAGAATAGATAAAAAAATACTTACCGAATTACAAGTGAATGGTCGTATTTCAAATATCGACTTGAGTAAAAAAGTAGGATTGTCGCCAACTCCTTGTTTAGAAAGGGTTCGCAGACTTGAGCGCACTGGAGTTATAGAAGGTTATCAAGCAGTGTTAAATGCTGAGGCCATTGGTGCAAATATGCTGGTATTTGTCGAAATTACCCTAGAAAAAACTGCTCAAGACGTATTTAGTGACTTCTCCAAGGCAGTGGAAAAACTCGATGAAATTTTAGAATGCCACCTTGTTTCTGGAAGTTTTGACTATTTGTTAAAAACACGAGTTAAAAACATGGCTTCGTACCGGAAACTTTTAGGCGAAACTTTACTCAAATTACCGTCTGTAAGTGCCAGTCGAACTTATGTTGTAATGGAAGAAGTAAAATCAAACCGACCAATCCCCATCTACCTATAAACATGTGAAAAACGTCATGAAAAAACAGAAAATTTTTGGTAGATTAAACACACTCTCATCGAGCGTCTTTTTTTTCTAATTACGAGAGTCTGGAGTAGTTATTTTGAGCGACCAACAACCGTCATTTTTGAATGGATTTCAACGTCTTTTAGAAGTTGGCCTTATTCTCGCTGGGGCCATTTCGATTTATATTCTCATTACACTTTTTTCTTTTGATCCTGCTGACCCTAGTTGGTCTAAAACCGGTAACTACGAATACATCAAAAACGCAGGCGGCGCCTTTGGGGCATGGCTATCTGATATTCTTCTGTTTACCTTTGGTTGGTTGGCGTTTTTCATACCAGTTTTGGTCTCGCTGATAGGCTGGCTATTTTTCAGAAAATTTCACGATTTAATTGAAGTGGATTATTTGGCTCTCGGTCTTCGTCTTATCGGGTTTATGTTTTTTACACTTGGTCTTTCGGCTATCTTTAGCATGAATTTTGACGACGTTTATTTTTATTCCTCAGGCGGCATTATTGGTGATGTCATTGCTTATCTTTTAACTCCATTATTTGGTTTTACTGGTGCGACGTTGCTGTTTTTGGTCAGCGTGATGATGGGCTTTACCTTAATGACGGGTATTTCTTGGTTACAAATCGTTGATGGAATAGGGCGATATACCATCCTAGGTAGTACTTGGGCGTTTGAAAAAAGTAAAGGAGCGCTTGGTCTAGAGCCTGCAGGCCCGTATTCAGAACCACAGGATCAATCTAATAATACTTCTGACACAGCCAAATTAGGAGCTGACTCAACATCAGAACCAAAACAATCAACTGAAAAACCAGACGTTGCAAAAACAAGCTTTGAAAAGTCAAATGTTGAAAAAGATCAGGCCACTCAAACTTCAGTTACGGATTTAGACAAAAAACAGCAGCAATCATTATTAGCGCAATTTTTTGCGAAAACAGAAGAGCCTACAGAAAAAGCGACACCTAAAACTCGCACAAATGACTCATCCGTCGATGTTCAAGGTACACAGGCCGAAACCCTTACCCAAACATCAAAAGAAGGGCAGGCGAATCGAGTCTCGCTAGACGATGATATGCCATTTGAATTTGGCACTGAGCCAGTTACCGCAGCCAGAACGGAAGAGCTAGATGACGCTCTAATCGACGAACATATGAGCTATAGCTCAATCGATGATGAACTATCCGAAGATGATATTTTAGGCGCGCTAGAAGGGCTTCAGACTCCAGGTCAGAATCAAGAGCGCGACACGACACCAACGGCAAAGTCAAATGTGCTAGTGCCTGAGTCAGCAGCGCCAAAAGAGCCAATTACTTTGCCGTCGTTGGAGCTTTTAGACCGTCCAGATAAAGTAGAAAACCCAGTCTCCCAAGAAGAGTTAGATGCGGTCTCTCGACTAGTTGAAGAAAAACTGTTGGATTTCAACATTCAAGCAGAAGTAGTCGGTGTATATCCAGGTCCAGTTATTACGCGTTTTGAATTGGATTTAGCGCCGGGTATCAAGGTCAGTAAAATCTCTGGCTTGTCCAAAGACTTAGCACGTTCTTTATCAGCTATGAGTGTGCGAGTTGTAGAGGTGATCCCTGGAAAGAGTTATATCGGTCTTGAAATCCCTAACAAGCATAGACAGATAGTACGTCTATCTGAAGTTATGGATAGCCCAGGTTTTGAAAACGCAGAGTCGCCGTTAACCATGGTTTTAGGTAAAGACATTGGTGGTAAAGCTGTCGTTGTCGATTTGGCAAAAATGCCGCATTTACTTGTTGCTGGTACAACAGGTTCTGGTAAGTCGGTCGGTGTTAACACCATGATCTTGAGTTTGTTATACAAATCAACGCCAGAAGAAGTGCGGTTGATTATGATTGACCCGAAAATGCTTGAACTATCTGTTTACGAGGGAATCCCACACCTGTTGTCAGAAGTTGTTACAGACATGAAAGAGGCGGCCAATGCGCTACGCTGGTGTGTCGGTGAAATGGAACGACGTTATAAGTTAATGTCTTCGTTGGGTGTTCGTAATTTAAAAGGGTACAACGCAAAAATCGAAGCGGCTCGTAAAGACGGTAACCCAATTCGCGATCCATTATGGCGTTCTACAGATAACATGTTAGAGATGCCGCCTGAGTTGGATAAGCTTCCTGCGATAGTTGTGGTAATCGATGAATTTGCCGACATGATGATGATTGTTGGTAAAAAGGTCGAAGAGTTAATTGCTCGTATTGCGCAAAAAGCTCGTGCTGCAGGCATTCACCTTGTATTGGCGACTCAGCGTCCATCAGTTGACGTTATCACGGGTTTGATCAAAGCGAATATACCAACCCGAATGGCATTCCAAGTATCGTCAAAAATTGACTCTAGAACAATCTTGGACCAGCAAGGTGCAGAAAACCTTCTTGGTATGGGTGACATGTTGTACTTACCACCAGGATCAGGTGTACCGACTCGTGTTCACGGTGCCTTTGTAGATGATCACGAAGTTCACGCTGTGGTAAATGATTGGAAATCTAAAGCAAAACCTAACTACATCAAAGAAATCCTCGAAGGCGAAATGACTGAGGAAAACATGCTACCTGGCGAAGCTGCAGAAATGGCAGAAGGCGAAGAAATTGATCCAGTCTTTGATGAAGCAGTTGCGTTTGTCACAGAAACCCGAAAAGTGTCTATTTCGAGTATTCAAAGAAAGCTAAGAATTGGTTATAACCGCTCGGCAAGAATCGTTGAACAGATGGAAGCTATGGGTATTGTGAGCACGCCGGCTGCCAATGGTGCAAGGGATGTACTAGCGCCACCACCTAACAAAGAAGAACAGCAGGATTTGATTTAACAGGATTTAATAATAGGAACTTTAATGCTTCGATTGATAAAGCAACGACATTTAAAATCAGTGGCCCTTGCCAGTTTATTGGCTCTTAATTCGACTTACGGTTCGGCAATGGAAATAAACATTGACCAAGGCAACCAAGCTGTTCACACCTTTGGTGACGGCAAGTTACTGGGTCAAACAGGCGAAAACAAACAACTTAAGAGCTTATTGCAGGAACTCGATGGGTACCAATCTGGCTTTGAACAAATTGTTCGCGATACAGAAGGTAATGTAATTCATAAAGCCAAAGGCTCTATGTTATTTTCACAGCCAGGAAAGTTTGTATGGGAAGTTACCGAACCGGAAGAAGAGTTACTCATCTCAAATGGTAAATACGTGTGGTGGTATAACCCGTTTGTAGAACAAGTTTCAATTTATGATGCTAACAGCGCTGTGACGACCACTCCTTTTGCGCTATTAGTAAATGACGACCCTAATGTCTGGAAAAACTTTAGGATACAGACCTTAGAGCAGGGCTTTGTCATTACACCAGTTGATTTAGATGACGCTCAAGTCATTCAATTGGAGTTAAAAACAGATCAATCACGGTCAAAAATAGAGACGATTTTGATCACCAGTCGCAGTCGACAAGTTAGTGAGTATATTTTGTCTGACCAATCTAAAGTGTCACCGACCAAGCAGCGATTTGAGTTTGAAATCCCCATTGGTGTTGATATTGACGACCAAAGACAAAGTAACAACTAAAGTAAAAGCTTTAAACGTAGCTGGCTAAGAGGACCCGTTTTTGACTGATCAAAACAGCTTTGGCTTTGATACTCCGCCAAGTAAGACTTCTTCATCTGATTCCGAACCGCATAGAGCGAATGATCTGCGACATATGCCTCTGGCTGCTCGCATGCGCCCCAAAAAGATTGAGGATTACGTCGGTCAAAGTCACCTTGTCGGCCCGGGTAAAGCATTGCGTCGAATGATAGAGGCCGGTCATTGTCACTCAATGATTTTATGGGGCCCGCCTGGCACAGGTAAAACAACCTTAGCCGAGTTGCTCGCGTCATACTGTAATGCCGAGGTAGAGTCGCTTTCTGCGATTAGTTCGGGTGTAAAAGACATTCGCGCTACAGTGGAAAGAGCCGAACACCGAAAAGCCCAAAGTGGCAAAAAAACTTTATTGTTTGTAGACGAAGTACATCGTTTCAACAAAAGCCAACAAGATGCTTTTTTGCCTTACATAGAAAATGGCACAGTCACTTTTATCGGTGCAACGACCGAAAATCCCTCATTTGAACTTAACAATGCGATTTTAAGTCGAGCTCGAGTCTATGTACTCAAATCAATCGAGACGGAAGACTTACATCGATTATTAGATCGAGCGTTAAGCGACAAAGAGCTTGGTCTTGGTGATAAAGATTTAAACTTAAGCCCTGATAACCGAGATTTGTTAATCAACCTGTCAGGTGGTGATGGTCGAAGACTGCTTAATTATTTGGAAATCTGTAGTGACTTGGTTGAAGCCGATGGCATTATTACCGCTGAGATCATTGAACAAGCAACTGGTAATCAAATGGCCACTTTCGACAAAGGCGGAGATCATTTTTATGATTTGATTTCCGCGTTTCACAAGTCGGTAAGAGGATCGAGTCCAGATGGCGCCTTGTATTGGTATGCGCGGATATTAGCAGGCGGTGGTGACCCACTTTATGTAGCGAGACGTTTGTTGGCTATTGCATCGGAAGATATTGGCAACGCTGATCCTAGGGCATTACAAATAGGATTAAATGCATGGGATGTATATCACCGCGTCGGTCCCGCTGAAGGTGAACGGGCAATTGCACAAGCTGCTATTTATATGGCATCGGCAGCCAAGAGTAATGCAACTTATATGGCGTTCAATCAAGCAAAGCAACTTGCTGCACAAACCGGTGATTTGGCTGTACCTAATCACTTAGTAAATGCGCCAACCGAATTGATGAAAACCCTAGAAAAGGGTAAAAATTACCGGTACGCCCATGATGAACCAAATGCATATGCCGCTGGTGAGTCTTATCTTCCTGAACAAATTACAGGTACGAAGTTTTATCAACCTACAGATCGCGGTTTGGAAATTAAAATAAAAGAAAAGCTCGATTATTTAGCTCAGTTGGATGCGAATGCAAAAAATGAATATAAATAATATTCTCGGCAGGCTTTTAAATGGGATGAATTATAATGTGGGCTAATTTAGCGTTTGTAGCCGCTGGTGGCGCAATAGGAGCGAGCTTAAGGTTTGTAATTCACCATTTTTTAACTTTGTGGCTGGGTAAGGGATTCCCATTTGGAACGCTAGTGGTTAATGTATTAGGCTCATTTTTTCTAGGCCTCTTATTTAGCTTAATAGAACATGGTATAGTCGCCGACCTACCTTGGCGCTCATTGTTGAGTATTGGTTTATTTGGCGCCTTTACAACGTTTTCGACTTTTTCGTTGGATACCTTGTTACTTATTCAACAAGGTGAATGGTCAAAAGCGTTTATAAACATATTTTTGAACGTGGTGATTTGTATTTTAGCTGCTTGGATAGGCATGCAAGTCGTTGCGTCTAAATAACGTATTAAACAGAACATGACTGAGTGGATAACTCAGAAACAATCATAGGTAAATTAGTAAAATGTTAGATCCTAAGTTTCTCCGAAATGACATTCAAGAAACAGCAGACCGCTTGGCAACTCGTGGTTTCGAAATTGACGTTGCAAAGCTGACAGAGCTAGAAGAAAAGCGCAAATCATTGCAAACGGCAACTCAAGAATTACAAAATGAGCGAAACGCAAAATCCAAGAGTATCGGTCAAGCAAAAGCTCGTGGTGAAGACATTCAGCCTCTATTAGACAGTGTTGCTGATTTAGGTGACAAACTAGATTCTGCCAAAACAGAATTACAAGCTTTGTTACAAGAAATCGACGCTATTGCACTTTCGATCCCTAATTTACCTCAACAAGACGTACCGGTTGGTAAGTCAGAAGATGAAAACGTTGAAGTGTTAAAGTGGGGCGAGCCACGTGTTATGGACTTTGAACCAAAAGACCACGTTGACTTAGGTGAAGCATTGGATAATGGCCTCGACTTCGCAACAGGGACAAAACTGAGTGGTGCTCGTTTTACTGTTATGCGCGGAAAAATCGCTCGTTTAAACCGTGCACTTGCGCAGTTTATGCTAGATCAGCACACAGAGCAGCATGGCTACACAGAAGCTTATGTACCTTACCTTGTTAATCATGAGAGTTTACAAGGCACTGGTCAATTGCCTAAGTTTGCAGAGGATCTATTTCACACTCAGCCGATTACCGGCCAGTCAGAAAACTCTGAAGAGCAAGACCAACGCAAATTATCTTTGATCCCAACAGCGGAAGTACCGTTAACAAACTTTGCTCGCGATGTTATCTATGATGAGTCTGAGTTACCTGTCAAGTTAACCGCTCACACACCTTGTTTCCGATCTGAAGCGGGCTCATATGGTCGTGATACACGTGGTTTGATTCGTCAGCATCAATTCGACAAAGTTGAGTTAGTTCAAATTGTTAAGCCTGAAGATTCAAACGAAGCTCTTGAGTCACTGACGGGTCATGCCGAAGTTATTTTACAAAAGCTTGGCTTGCCTTATCGAAAAGTGATTTTATGTACTGGTGATATGGGTTTCTCAGCGACAAAAACGTACGACTTAGAAGTTTGGTTACCTGCACAGAACACATACCGTGAAATTTCATCGTGTAGTAACATGGGTGACTTCCAATCTCGTCGTATGCAAGCACGTTTCCGTGCAAAAGGCGCGAAAAAACCTGAGTTAGTTCATACCCTTAATGGTTCTGGTTTGGCTGTTGGTCGTACGCTGGTGGCTGTTCTTGAAAACTACCAAAATGAAGACGGTAGCATTACGGTCCCGGAAGCACTTGTTCCTTACATGGGCGGTGTAGAAAAAATCGGTTAAGGTTGAGTTTTAGGATCTATGACCCTAAATCAATTATAACTCTATAAAAAACGCGGCCATTGAGTCGCGTTTTTGTATTTGAATACAAAAGGAAATTTACTTTGTTTGATTTACAATCCGTTTGGCTACTTATGCTTATAGCCATGGTGATGTGGTTGTTTTGGCAAACTAGAAAGGTCGCTGAACGCGCGCGTATCGCTGGAAAACAATATTGCCAGCAACACCATTTACAACTTTTGTCGATTGCTATGTCAGATTGGACTGTATCTGTTAAATCCGGTTTGGTCGTTAAAGTCTTTTTTGACTTAAATTACAGCGCCGATGGTTTAACGGCTAAAAAAGGTGAAATCATCATTGCAAATGGCAAGGTTGAACAGATTAGCCATTGGTCCTAATCAAATAGAATTTGGCACGACTTAACTATAAAGCTGATTGTCTTTTATATATTTAAGAACACTGGCAGGAATTTGCTGATCTAGCTTTGGAGGTAATGTAACTGCTAGTTGTTCTAATTGCTCTCTAAGCTTACTAGATGCCAATTCAACTTCGGTGTTGTTGACTAAATGAATACTATCATTGATGCGCTCTGATATTTTGGGATGTAATGCCTCAACATCTAATACATAACCTGGTCTTGTAAGAACATATAAATGAGTGGTTTCGACAATGTGTTGCCATTCATACCAAGTATGTAGAGAAAGCAACGAGTCAATACCGATGACAAATGCAATTTTTTGATGAGGGTATTGACTCTTAAAGTGTTGCAGCGTTAAGGCGGTATATGATTTACCGGATTGGAGTAATTCATAATCACTCACATCGACTGGACAACTGAATTTGTTAGCTGTAACCGCCAAACGCGTCATTTCCAGCCTGTCTTGACCAGAAACTGAAGGAGCGGCTTTGTGCGGAGGCAGGTGACAAGGTATGTATATCAACCTATCTGGCTTCAATTGGTTAGCCAGGTTTTGTAATGGAATGATATGACCATAATGAATTGGGTTAAATGTCCCACCGTATAACAAGATCACAACAACAGCCTAACTAACTGACCAATTCATTGACGACTGGCCACTCGTATCCCGACAGAGTGTCTACACCACACAACTTAAGACAAAGGTGACTTGCTAAAGTATAAGGGCAGGGTAGCTGGAACTGTTTGAGTGACACATCAAACTGCGCCAGCTCTTTAATCACTTGGTTTACTAAATTGGGCGACAAGCGGTTGACTGCAGCGAGATAAATTGCTTGTTTGTTTTTCCATACGCGGTGTTGATCAAATACTGGCTTTGGATCTGTATTGCGTCCCGGCACCAGTAAAATGTCTTGAAGTGCTTTAATAATCAGAGCGTCTTTTTGTATAGACCACAACAAGATATTTGGCTCGAATTCTTCTAACTTTAATCGGCTTATAATTGTCAAAGCAAGGTTGGCGTCACCTTTTAAAACCGCTTCCATTAATTGGAACACCGTATATCGGGCTTGGTTGGCGATATATTGCTCTATGGCTGAAAGCGATAGAGTGGGTGAGTCTGGCAGTGCCATTTTCAATTTGTCGAGCTCTTGTGAACAAGCCAATAAATTACCGGCGGTGTAACTGAGTAAAAATGCTTGTGCGTCTGCGCTCATGGTTAACTGACGTTGACTCAATTGATTTTGTAACCAACGTTTTAAATGAGGCCCTTCAATTTCATAAACCGGAATATAATCGCCAACGCCTGAGAGTGCTTTAAACCAAGCTGTTTTTGTCTGAGAGGCGTCTAACTTAGGGCCAAACAAAACTAAAATCGTATCTTGAGAGAGTTCGGTGCTGATCTCTTTAAGGACTTCGGCACCCGCTTTAAGAACTTTATTTGACGTCAGCTCTAGCTCGATAAGTTTAGTGCTGGCAAACAATGACAGGGCTTGACAGTGCTGACGCAGATCTTCCCAGTCAAACTGGTCATCTTCGACCAAGCGGATGACTTCCTCCACACCTTTACTTTTAGCAGCACGCTTAATTAAATCGCGACTTTCAGCAATTTGAAATGGCTCATCGCCAAACAATAAGTAACAAGGCTTAATTCCTTTACTGAGCTCTGTTGGAAGTTGATTGGCGTATAGCTTCATGCAAATTAATCCAGCATGGTCAATTGAGCTAAGATACGGTCACTGGCGATTACGCGCAATTCATCTAGGATCAGAGCGCGCTCGCGTTCTTTAGCTAATGCATTGTTAGGATCGTCTTGAAATTCGCGGCTTAATTCTACTGTGTATTGCTTTTTATCGCCGTTCGGGCGAATGACTTCATAACGAGCAAAATACATCAATTCGTATTCGGCTATTTGACCATTAGGAAACAGTGACAAAGTGCGTCGTTGAAAACTTTCTGGTAATAGTCTCAATTCAGCAGATTCTTTACCGCGTTTTTCGATAATATTGACTTGGTTTTGTTGTAGGCGCAGTTTGACCTGTTTTAATAGAGGATCAAACCTTTGCTCAGAGCTGACATAGAGCGTTTTTAAAGAACTTGGCAGATAATATTGACCTTTCAGATGAAATCCGCAGCCAGACAACACACCCGTAACTAACAACAGGCTAATAATCATTAACCAGGGTTTGAGTGGTTTGCTTAGTTGGGCCTTAAAATACATCAAATCACGCCTTTTTCTGTTTGCTAAACGATACAAAACCGGACCCTACCGAAATGGCAGTTTGATCCGGTTATTGTTTTTACTTTATCGGCTTAGGTTTAATTAGCAACAATATTTAAAAGTTTACCTTTAACAAAAATAACCTTGCGGATAGTTTTGTCGGCAGTGAACTTTTGAACGTTTGCGTCATTAAGACCTAATTCTCGAATTTGCTCTTCTTCTGCATCAGCAGCAACCGTTATTTTGGCTCTAACCTTACCGTTGACTTGAACAATGATTAGCTTTTCGTCTTCTATCATTGCCGACTCGTCAATTTTTGGCCATTGTGCTTCGTCTAGTTGCTCTTTGTGACCAAGCTGAATCCAAAGATCATGACAAACGTGAGGCGTAATTGGCGCTAGCATAAGTACAACAGCATTAACAGCTTCGTACATTACCGCTTTATCTTGCTCAGATTCTAGTGAAGCCTTGTTCAACTTGTTAGTCAATTCCATGACTGCAGCGATCGCCGTATTAAAGGTATTACGTCGACCTAAATCGTCAGACACTTTTGCCAATGTTTTGTGCACTTCACGGCGAACCGCCTTTTGATCAGAGGTCAATGCTGCTTTGTCTAATTCAGTTACTAGTCCTGCATCGATAGTATCTTGTGTTAGTTTCCAAACGCGTTTGATGAAACGGTGTGCACCTTCAACGCCTGAATCAGACCACTCAAGAGTTTGCTCTGGCGGCGCCGTAAACATCATGAACAAGCGAACCGTGTCAGCACCTAAGGTTTGAATCACTGACTCTGGGTCAATACCGTTGTTTTTTGACTTAGACATTTTTGACATACCTGCTGAAATGACAGGTTGCTTGTCTTCTTTATGCCATGCTTTAACTATTCGACCTTTTTCGTCATATTCGGCTTCAACTTCAGTTGGAGAAATCCAAACCTTACCGCCTTTCTCATCTTCACGATAGTAGGTATCTGCAAGTACCATTCCTTGACATAGTAACTGTTTGAACGGCTCATCAGAATCGATCAAACCAACGTCACGCATCAATTTATGGAAGAAGCGGGCATACAACAAGTGAAGAATTGCGTGTTCGATACCACCAATATATTGGTCAACAGGCAACCAATAGTTAGCTTTGCTCGGGTCTAGCATCATGTCATCAGACTCAGGCGAGCAATAGCGTGCGTAGTACCAAGATGACTCCATGAAGGTATCAAATGTATCGGTTTCTTTAAACGCAGCCTGACCATTGATGGTTGTTTTTGCCCATTCTGGATCAGCTTTGATCGGAGATGAAGAGCCATCCATTACCACGTCTTCCGGTAACACAACTGGTAAGTCTTGCTCTGGAATTGGAACAGAGGTTCCGTCTTCAAGTGTTGCCATAGGGATAGGCGCACCCCAGTAACGTTGACGCGATACGCCCCAGTCACGTAGGCGGTAATTAACGGTCTTTTTGCCTTTACGTTCAGACTCAAGTTTAGCCACGATTTGTTCAAAGGCTTCAGTAAACTCTAGGCCATCAAACTCTGCTGAGTTAATGAGCGTACCTTTTTCAGTATAAGCCTCTTTGCTTAAATCAATTTCTGCTTCGCTAGCTGTAATAACTTGCTTGATAGGTAAGCCGTATTTAGATGCAAACTCAAAGTCACGTTGATCGTGACCAGGTACAGACATAACTGCACCAGTACCGTAATTCATTAATACGAAATTAGCGGCCCAAACTGGAACTTCTTCACCTGTTAGTGGGTGAATCGCTTTTAAACCTGTATCTACGCCAAGTTTTTCCATGGTCGCCATGTCTGCTTCAGCGACAGACTGGCTCTTACACTGTTCGATAAATGCAGCAAGCTCTGGGTTATTATCGGCTGCTTCAAGTGCAATTGGGTGCTGTGCAGCAACGGCTACATATGTCACACCGTATAAAGTGTCCGGACGGGTAGTATAAACTTCTAGAGCTTGTTCAGAGCCAACTAGTGGGAAAGTAACTTCTGCGCCTTCAGAACGACCAATCCAGTTTTTCTGCATGGCTTTTACAGTATCAGGCCAGCCTTCTAACTGGTCTAAATCATTGAGTAATTCTTCTGCATAGTCAGTAATTTTTATGAACCACTGAGGAATTTCCTTTTGCTCGACTAATGCGCCAGAACGCCATCCACGACCATCGATAACCTGTTCGTTGGCTAATACTGTCTGGTCAACTGGATCCCAGTTTACGGTTGCGGTCTTTTTGTAAACCAAGCCTTTTTCGTAAAGCTTAGTGAAGAACCACTGTTCCCAGCGGTAATATTCGGGTGTACAAGTGGCAACTTCGCGATCCCAGTCGTAACCAAAACCCAGGCTAGTTAGCTGGCTTTTCATGTATTCAATGTTTTCGTAAGTCCACTTCGCCGGTGCCGTTTTGTGTTTGATTGCGGCATTTTCTGCAGGCAGACCAAAGGCATCCCAACCCATAGGTTGCATCACGTTTTTGCCTTGAAGACGCTGGTATCGAGAAATCACATCGCCAATTGTGTAGTTACGCACGTGACCCATGTGAAGACGACCACTTGGGTAAGGCAGCATAGATAAGCAGTAGAACTTTTCTTTGTTTGGATCTTCAGTAACTTTAAACGTTTGTTGTTCTTGCCAATATTTCTGAACGCGTTGTTCAATTTCGCGATGGTTATATTCTGCTTGCATGGATGATTCTCAATAGTCGAATAAAAAGCGTGAGTTTTGGGTAAAAACTCGACAGGCCTGAGTGTTTATTAATCATTCTCAAGCCGTTAATTGTCTTAGAAAATTAGGACGTAAGGATAACTAATTCAAGCTAGGTCAACAAGGAGACTTTTGCAATTTTCACGGCATTAAAAACTGATTGTCTGTTTTTATTTCGGACCATTGTAGAAGGGCCGGAACATTTGATAAATACAATGCGTTTTAAGCCAATAAGATATAGACTAAAAGGTAATGACAAACTCAATATTGTTAATGAAAATATGAAGATAAAATCGTCCTTTCGATTGGAACCAGGCCGTTTAGCTCCGTCCCATGACATAGATAAAATCAATAAAATTTTAGAGTCAGAGCACCAACACGATGTCAATTTCATCGGTCAAGAGCGAGCCCAACAAGCATTGGAGTTTGGGTTGGATATGACTATGAAAGGATACAACCTGTTTGTTATGGGTGAACCAGCAACAGGGCGGCATACGTTAATTAACAATCATCTTAAGCAAGTTGCAAAAGATAAAGAAACTCCTTACGAATGGTGTTATGTCAATAATTTTGACGAGGCGCGCTCACCAAACTTTATACCACTGAGCCCCGGAGACGGTCGTCGCTTTAGTAAAGATATTGACACTCTCATTGACGATATTTTAAATACCTTTCCTGCCGCTTTTGACAACCCTGCCTTTCAACGAAAATGGCGTAATATCGAACAGCACTTTAATCTGAAATATCAAAAAGCCATCGACGACGTTGAGATCAAAGCGACTCAAAATAGCGTGATGCTAGTGGAAGAAAAGGGCACTGTTAGTTTTGCTCCGGTTCACGGTGGTAAAGCCTTGTCGGACGCAGAGTTTTCGGGCTTAGATGAAAAGACCAAACAACACTTTTTTGATGTGATAAGCGAGTTAGAAGAAATTTTAACTGAGACGTTACTTGAGCTGCCTCTTTGGAAGCGCGAGATGTTTGAAGCGCAAAAGAAGCTCGGTCGCGAGACGATAGAAAGCGCGCTCAAGCCTATGCTCAAAGATTTAGAACATAAATATAGTGCCGAATTGGGTATCGTGAAGTTTGTGAAAGACATGCGCGATACCTTGATTGAACTTATTCAAGATTACCTGTCTTCAGAAGCCGATGATGACAAAGACGCAGATGAAATTGATGTCAGAAAGGTACTCGAAGAACAGCTCAAGCCAAATGTGCTAACAAGACAAGAACCTTCTTCTGGCGCGCCAATTATTTATGAAGCCAATCCGACCTTTCAAAATGTATTTGGAAAAATTGAATACAGTTCGGTCCAGGGCTCGGTATACACAAGTTATCAAATGGTAAGGGCAGGTGCGCTGCATAAAGCCAATGGCGGCTACCTACTGATAGAAGCGGATAAACTCATTGGACAGCCTTCAGTTTGGGAAGCATTAAAACTAGCGATAAAAAGTCATCAAATTAAAATGGAATCACCCAGTGGTGAAGCCAACATCGTCAATGCATCAAGTTTGAATCCTGCACCTATTCCTCTTGACGTTAAAGTGATCTTGATGGGATCTCGAGAACTGTATTACCTCATGCAAGAGTACGATAGTGAGTTCAACGAGTTGTTTAGGGTATTAGCCGACTTCGAACATTATATTTCACTTACCGATAAGGCATTGCATGGTTTTGTTCAAAAGGTGAAAGGGTATGCGCACGACCACGGAATGGTACTTTCTGGCAATGCGGTTGCCGAACTTCTGCACTTTAGCTTTCGTCAGGCTGAGCACCAACATAAACTGTCAGCCCGCTTTGCTGACGTATTGGAATTAGTGGGTGAAGCACACTTTTTTGCCAAACGAGACAGTAAAACAGCTTCCGCTCCAAACACTTTGGTAAAAGTTACACAGGATCATGTTAAAGCTGCATTAGACGCCAAACAAACTCGTTCTGGTCAGATCAGCGAATCGTTTTTAGAAGACATTCAAGAAGGTCAAATCTTAATCGATACCGACGGTTTTGAAGTGGGTAAGTTGAACGGCTTAACAGTCCTTGAAATTGGCGATACGGTATTTGGCACACCAGCACGGATCTCTGCCACGGTTTATGCAGGCTCAAACGGCGTTGTAGATATTGAGCGAGAGGTAGAGCTTGGCAAGGCAATCCATTCAAAAGGCGTCATGCTATTAAGTGGTTATTTAGGAAATAAATACGCGCAAGATTTTGCCTTATCATTTTCGGCCAATATTGCTCTAGAACAAAGTTATGGTCATATTGATGGTGACAGTGCGAGTCTAGGAGAGGTGTGTACCTTGCTGTCGGCCATTACCCAAATCCCGCTAAATCAGGGCATTGCGATAACCGGCTCGATAAACCAACACGGCCAAGTACAGTCAATTGGCGGGGTTAACGAAAAAATTGAAGGATTCTACAAGCTCTGTGTAGCCCGTGGTTTAACAGGTCAACAAGGGGTTATTATCCCTAAAACCAATTGTATTAATTTAGTACTTAGTTCTGAAGTTCAACAAGCCGTTGAGAAAGGTTTGTTTCATGTTTATGCAGTAGAGCAAGTTGATGACGCTATGAGCATTTTAACCGGCAAGGTAGCGGGTGAAATGTCATTGAGAGGCCGATATCCGAGAGATTCAGTAAACGGTATTGCCGCTCAACGTCTTCGGCACATAGCTGACATTACCAATCACGAGTTTGGAGAATAATAGCATTAATAAAAAACAGGGCTATGCCCTGTTTTTATTGTATGTATCAGTCTTTATCGTGGCTTCGCCCATTGTTAGCCTTTGGGCGGCTCACACTCTTTTTTGTCTTCTGCGCTGGCTTCTTCTGAACCTTCTTCGGCGCTCTTATCTTTATTTTCTTGCGAAGCACATTCATCCTTCGCTCGGTTCAAACCTATACTTGCGACCATGCCATCTACTTCGATAGCCTCGATTCCTTCTTCATTGTAGATAAAAGTGATCTGGGCTAATTTGTTTTTAAAGAAGTAATCTTTGTCATCAATCGCCAAAATGTAATCGCCCTTGACGGGTTTTTTTAGTACCTCTTTGTACAGCCTTATATTGTGCTCACCCAGTTTCCACTCAAACGATTTGATAGGTCGTTTGTTGAATTCTTGGACCCACACAAAGTTATTGTCTTGAAGTACCAATGCAATACTGTACTTTTCAGGCCGGCTTGGTACCTTATATTCAAACTTACCAATTTTAAATTTGAAATCGTCACCAACCTGAGTGAACGCCATTGGCATGTCTTTTTTGATCGACTTTCCGCGTGGATCAACCGCGTTTAGTTCTCCCGTTAAAGAAAAATCAGCTAACGCAACATTTGAAAACGCGAGCGAAGCAAAGCCCAAAACCAAACAAAGTCTCTTAAAAGTGTGTGTCATTTAGGTAACCTCAAATCAGACTTTTCTTCACAAATTAACTACGTGTAACATCAACAAACAGTTTTAACGCTTGGCCCGGTTGGAGATATTTCTTAGTGTCTAACTGGTTCCATTTGGCGATGTCTTGAACTTTAACTTTAAATTTTTGAGCTATTCGCGCAAGTGAATCACCATTGCGAACCTTATACGTTACTTTTCTAACGATGCCAGAGTCTTTATCAGTACTTGGGTTTTTAGTCCAAATGACCAACTTTTTACCTGGCTTTAACGGGTCGGTTGGGGCCATGCCGTTCCACTTTGCTAAACTTCTGTGATTAACTTTATAAGCTCGGCTGATGTCCCAAAGCGTATCACCACTTTTAACAATATGAGTCAGCTTTTGACTGCCACGTTTTTTATTTTGAGTTTTGGCTAGGCGGTTACTTGCCGTTAAAGTGTATTGCTTAAGTGACTTTGCAGAAGTAGGAACCATCAGAGGTTGGTTGACTCTGATGATATTGCCCTTGATCTTGTTGATGTCTCTTAGGGTTTCTACAGACACTTTATACTTTGAAGCGATGCCGCCTAAGGTATCACCAGAACGAACTAAGTAGCGAGTCCAAGCCATTCGCTCTTGGTCGGTCAGGTTGTCAACCGACGCTTGAAATGCTTCGGCCTTTTCAATTGGAACAATAAATTTGTGCGGGCCGTTAGGGTCCGTTGCCCATTGATTATAACCGGGGTTAAGCTGATGTAAGTCGTTCAACTCCATATCTGCTAACTCTGCGGCTTTTGCGATGTCGATTTGTTTGTGCGCGTCAACAATCGCAATGTGTGGCTCATTTTTAATTGGATACCAAGTGATATCAAACTCTTCAGAACGCTTTAATAAATCGGCTAACGCTAGTAGTTTTGGTACATACGCAGTGGTTTCTTTTGGTAAATCAAGTGACCAAAAATCCGTTGGTAAGTGTTTTTTGCGATTGCGTTTAATTGCGCGTAAAACTCGACCTTCACCAGAGTTATAGGCTGCGATGGCATTAAGCCAGTCACCGTCCAGAGTTTTATGTAAAAACGATAAGTAATCCAACGCTGCTCGAGTCGCTGCGACAACGTCGCGACGTCCGTCGTACCACCAGGTTTGTTTTAGTTTAAAGCGGTTGCCTGTACCAGGTATAAATTGCCAGAGCCCTGATGCACGACCATGAGAATATGCAAATGGGTCAAAGGCACTTTCTACGATTGGCAATAACGCCAATTCAATCGGCATTTCGCGTTTTTCAATTTCTTCAACGATAAAATGTAAAAACGGCTCAGCACGCTTACCGACTCGAGTTATATAACTTTGGTGTTTGGCATACCAATTACGCTCGGTGACAACTTGGCGGTTTTGCGGGATTTCAATTGAAAGCTGATAAGCAATACGGTCCCAAACATCGTCGAACTCGGCGTGAGGCTCATCGTCTAGGTTTGCGCCAATTTCAGTTTCTAAAGCTGCTAATGTCAATGCATCAACGATATCGGAAGGGCTTGCTTCATTAGTATTTACAGGAGTGTTTGTTGTTGCATCGGGTGCTGACGAGGCAAAAAGCGGAAGGCCTTGTTCAGTACTTTGACAGCCGCTTAGAGAAAATAGGGTGGCGGTCACAACAAATGTTATTTTGTTTATTTTAGACATAAATCACTTACGCTAGTTATACAGCAAAACGCGCTGAATGAATCTTCAAAAATTATTAGTATCATAACTCAATCAAATTGACCGTGCGAATTTGTTTGTAACTCTTTGTTTTTAATATGTGTCTTTCCAAGCCCTGAGTTTAGTAAAAATTTCTAGCTGACTGGTCTCTTCTTTAAGGTCAAACTTTTTGCGGATCCCCTCTATGACGTCCTCTTGGTGAGTTCGTAGGAATGGGTTAATCAGCTTTTCTGTTGCCAATATAGTTGGAATCGTTGCTGCACCGGCCTTTCGTAACATTTCAACTTGCTGCTTATAAGACAACAGCTGTTTGTTGTATGGCGTTACATTAATAGCAAATTCGATATTAGCTTGGGTGTATTCGTGGGCACAATATATTTTTGTATCGCCAGGAAGGGTGAGTAACTTTGTTAACGAGGTTAACATTTGCTGTGGTGTACCCTCAAATAGTCGCCCACAACCAGCCGAAAATAGGGTATCACCAATAAATAAATTAGGTGCACTATAAAATGCAATATGGTCGGTAGTATGACCTGGGACTTCAAGCACTCGATAACTGTGATCCCCTGAAATTGGTTCGATATCGTCGAGGGCCTGGCAGGGAACGGTAACCATTGGAAACCGTTCTGTGGCAGGGCCGAATACATTGACGTTTGGGTAGGCCTTGGTTAATTCATCAACCCCGCCTATGTGATCTTGGTGGTGATGAGTGATCAAGATATCGGTTAAATTAAACTGACGATGCTCTAGATAATCAATTACTGGACGAGCATCACCTGGATCAACAACCAAGGCATTTCCTTTATCATCCACTGACAACCAAATGTAATTGTCTGTAAAAGCCGGAATTCTTACTATATTACTCATGAGTTCTCTTTTAATCCGATTAGTTAGTCGCCATACTAACTAAAGTTTTAGTACACGTGAAGGAGCCATGATTGAAACCCGCACTTGGTTATCGGTGGGTTCTGCCTTTATCGCAGTGGCAAAATATACCTGCCGGAGAATTGCTGTTAAAGGCTGAATCAACAATTATCAACGAACGATTACAATATTGCTTTGGCCAACACCTACTAAAGGTTGGGGCACTCAGTTGTGACGTACAGACCCCTCAAAGCCTTATTAATCATCAAATTAATTTGAACTCGGAGTATAGTCGCAGTTCGAATGTTGGGGTAGTTTCGGAGTTTGATGAAATGGCTTTTCAAAGCAATAGCATAGATGCCGCTGTTGTAAGTCATGTTATTGAGTTTTGTGCCGATCCACATCAAGTGTTGCGTGAGTTGCATCGAGTGTTATTACCCAACGGCAACATGATTATCAGTGTTTTTAATCCTTTGTCTTTTTTATTTTTTAATAAATTGTGGTTTGGGACTCAGTTCCGCCAATTTCGCCAAGGCCGGTTTTTCACAATAGGCAGAATAAAAGATTGGATGAGCCTATTGGGATTTGAGGTTATTGACGAACAATCTTTATTTTATTCTCGACTAGGCCAGTCAGGACAAGAGCTCGATTTGGGTACTTGGCCTAAGCTTGTCAAATCCATTATGCCTTGGGCAAGTGCGGTTACTGTATTAACAGTAAAAAAGCGAGAGTGGCCTCTAACGCCAGTGCGTCCAAGGCTTCGTTATAAAACCGTGTTTAATCCAAGTGTAGGCCGTCCCAGCGTTAATACCAAAACGTCAGGCTAAGCTTGTTTTAACCTTTTTTCGGCTTCGATAGATAACTCTTTCATATTGATCGCATAGTCTTGAAGCTTTTTGTCTTCTTCTGTTTGTGGTTGCCAAGGCTCGACAAGCACTTTATCACCATCGGCATCAACTGCAATAAAGGTGATGATGCAATGATTGGTCTCTTGAGGATCATTTTGTTTGGGGTCAGTCGCTTGTACACTGACGTAAATGTGCATACTGGAATTCCCCGTGTGCACAACTTTGGCTTCTACAGTAACTAGGTTGCCAACTAAAACAGGCCGTACAAACCTAATTGCACCAACAGAAACCGTTATACAATATTTTCCGCTCCAACCTGCGGCACAAGCATAAGCGGCCTGATCAATCCATTTCATTACGATTCCACCATGGACTTTACCACCGAAATTCACGTCCATTGGTTCTGCTAAAAAACGAAACTCAACACTTCTTTTTGGTTTATGCATTATTCGATCTCCACCATAAACTTCTTGTTTAAGTTTGGTAAAACTTTGAAAAAAAGCGAGAAGAGCCGGTTAATTAACCAGCAAAAGTCGGAACATAACGTTTTATTTACAGTTTCAAAGGTTTTGTCGCCTTGACTAAGTTGACGTTTACGTAAACTGATATTAAATTGTCTGCCGTTAATTCAATAATAAAAACTATACTGAATCTAATTTATCTTTCGGTATACCAGGTAGGAGCATGTATGAAAATCCTAGTGCCTATTAAAAGGGTCATAGATTACAACGTAAAAGCACGCGTTAAAGCTGACAACACAGATGTTGATCTCGCTAATGTCAAAATGGCGATGAACCCTTTCTGTGAAATTGCAGTCGAAGAAGCGGTACGTTTAAAAGAACAGGGCAAAGCAGAAGAAATCGTTGTGGTTTCTATCGGTGATAAAGCTTGTCAAGAGCAGTTACGTACAGCATTAGCCCTCGGTGCTGACCGCGCTATCCAAATTGAATCAGACAAAAAGCTAGGTTCATTGCAGGTTGCTAAAGTACTTAAAAACTTAGTAGAAAAAGAGCAACCACAACTGGTTATTTTAGGTAAACAATCTATTGATTCAGACAACAACCAAACTGGCCAAATGTTAGCTGCATTAACTGACCTTCCTCAGGGCACGTTTGCGTCTAAAGTTGAATTAGACGGTGACAAAGTAGCGGTAACTCGTGAAGTAGATGGTGGTTTACAAACGGTTTCTCTAAATCTTCCTGCGATTGTAACAACGGACCTTCGTTTGAATGAACCTCGTTATGCATCTTTACCAAATATCATGAAAGCAAAACGCAAGCCTCTTGAAGTTATTGCATTAGATGACTTAGGAATTGATACATCGAGCAAATTGACACAACTGCGAGTAGAAGAGCCTGCACAGCGCGAAGGCGGTGCAATGGTCGCATCAGTTGAAGAATTAGTTGAAAAGCTTAAAAACGAAGCAAAGGTGATCTCATGAGCATTTTATTAATTGCCGAACACGACAATAACGAATTAAAGCAAGATACGCTTAAAGCTGCACACGCTGCGTCTCTTATGGGATCGGATATTACAATTTTGGTAGCGGGTCACAATTGTGCAGCCGTTGCAGATTCTGCAGCTAAAATTGCCAATGTTTCAAAAGTGCTGTTAGCCGATGATAGTGCATACGAGTACGGCTTAGCTGAAAATATCAGCAAGCTTGTAGTGGGCTTGTCCGGCGACTACTCACACATTGTTGCACCAGCGACAACGACAGGTAAAAACTTTATGCCTCGTGTAGCTGCGTTACTCGATGTCGAACAAGTTTCAGATATTATCGCTGTGGAAAGCTCTGATACGTTTAAGCGCCCTATATACGCAGGCAATGCCATTGCAACAGTGCAATCTGAGTATGCTAAAAAAGTAATTACTGTTCGAGCCGCAGCTTTCGACAAAGCTGAATTAACAGGTTCAGCGTCAGTAGAGACAATCGAATCAGCAGGTGACGCTGGTATTTCATCTTTTGTTGGTCAAGAGCTAACTGAGTCTGAGCGTCCTGAGCTAACTGCTGCGAACGTTGTTATCTCTGGCGGACGTGGTATGCAAAACGGTGAGAACTTCTCATTGTTGGAAGGTATTGCTGATAAACTTGGTGCTGCGGTTGGTGCATCACGTGCTGCGGTTGACGCTGGTTTTGTTCCTAATGACATGCAAGTCGGTCAAACCGGTAAGATTGTTGCTCCAGACCTTTATATCGCTGTTGGTATTTCAGGTGCAATTCAACATCTTGCGGGTATGAAAGACTCTAAGGTTATTGTTGCAATCAACAAAGATCCAGAAGCGCCTATTTTCCAAGTGGCGGATTACGGTCTTGAAGCAGACTTATTCGAAGCTTTACCTGAGTTAGAAAGTAAACTTTAAAAGACTTCTACTTGCTCAGAATCAAAAGGAAGCTTAACCATCAAGGTTAAGCTTTTTTTGTTTAAAAGGTTGGTTAATGCATAAGGTATTTCTGTTGTAACTAAAAATCCAACGCCTTCATACAATCTAATTAATTCAGCATCACATATTGTATATACGTTGGTTTTTAAAGATGAGGTCGCTTCTTTTATGATCTCGGACGCAATACCTAAGCGTCTCATTCGCGGCGTTATATAGACACTTCTCAATAACCAAATGGGATGATTACTTTCATTCTCATAATTTCGCAGGATCAGCACACCTATCAGGTTATTGCTATTTTCCATACGCGCAACAAAAACCCGGTCAGCGTTGTTGGCACTCACATTTTGCTTGTGCTGTTTGTAAAACTTGTTGATCTCTCTTTGGTGTTCTTGGTTATGGGGGCTAATCCAAAACACTGTGCTCTACCATTTTTTCTTAGGTGCAAATAACTCATCGAGATCATGCTTATTCTCTGCTTCTTTTTGTTTAACAGAGTCTAAGTTAGCAGACTTAAGATCTTTTGTTATTTGCTCTAATAATTCTTCAATTTCTGCTTTTCTAGTCGCTATATATTCATCTTCATATTTCTGAGCATTAAGAGTCGCATAGGCTTTTTCTAAATATTGCCGCGCCGAACCAGACATGTTTTTAGCGAGAGCCATTTTTCCGCGACGTAATTGAGCTTCTATATTGATTCTCAACTGTAGCTTTTCTACTTTTTTATCTTCTTTAACAAATAGTTCACTGGAGATGCGTCCTTTGCCATGTTCAGAGCGCAACATGATCCTATACTTCTTGATCCCTTGAATCATCGAAATTAACTGTTTGTCGTTGTCAGGAATTTCTGTGGTTGCGGCATCTGCCGTAGGGAAGTCACCCGATTCGATCTTAGTTTGAACCTGTTGAATACGATTAATAACGTCTTTGTGGCCTGGCGTTTGTTCTAACATGCCTTTCAAAGCCATTAATACGCGATTATAGAGGATGCTGTAGCCTTCTAAAGAAATAGGCAAACCAGCAGAATTAACGATGATCTCTTCAGTTTCATCGATAATAGCCCTGTATTTGGCCATTTCTTTGCGACGTTCTTCTTCTTGTTTTTTCTTTTGTTGCTGCATTGAGTTGGTGACTAACACAATAACAACCAAACCCAAAATTAAGCCAACAACGATGGCGACTAACATACAATTTCCTCTTCAAAGCAACATCGAGTTCGCACAAAATAGCGAACTAGCCTTAATGTAGCTTAGATCAAATACTTCTTTTATTGAATAGTAAACAAAATTAAGGGGATAGGGTAGTTGTTTTAGTTTTTCACCATTTCTAAAAAATAATGGAATAAATGAGACAATATGTATATATTTTAGGAATAAGTAAATCATTAGGGCGAAACAGAGGTCTAAGATGAAACTGCAACAGTTGCGTTATATCGTCGAAGTCGAAAATCACAACTTAAATGTATCTGCAACGGCAGAGAGTTTGTATACATCTCAACCAGGGATCAGTAAACAGGTTAGAATGCTGGAAGATGAGTTGGGCGTGCAAATATTTGGTCGTTCGGGAAAGCATTTAACTCATGTATCGCCGTCAGGAAAAGAAATCATCGAGCTAGCTCGTGATATTCTGAGTAAAGTTGATAGCATCAAGCAAGTGGCCCGTGAACATACACTTCCAGACCAAGGTACCCTGAATGTCGCAACGACTCACACACAAGCTCGTTATGCGCTTCCGTCAGTCATCAAAGGCTTTATGGAAAAGTTTCCTAAAGTATCGTTACATATGCATCAAGGTACCCCTTCGCAAATTTCAGATGCGGCTGCCAAAGGCGATGCAGATTTTGCAATAGCGACAGAGGCGTTACATTTATATAACGATTTAGTCATGTTGCCTTGCTATCATTGGAACCGTTCGATCGTGGTGAAAAAAGATCACCCACTCGCTAAGCTTACGACTCCGATTACGGTCGAAGACGTTGCCGAGTATTCTTTGGTGACTTACGTGTTTGGTTTTACAGGTCGCTCTGAGTTAGATGTAGCGTTCACCGAAAAAGGTTTAAAACCAAAGATAGTGTTTACCGCAACGGACGCAGACGTGATTAAAACATATGTTCGATTGGGAGTAGGAGTGGGGGTAGTTGCAACCATGGCGATGGATGAGTCTGATACAGATTTAGTGGCGATTGATGCATCTCATTTGTTCCAAGCTTCCACTACTAAAATTGGCTTTAGAAAGGGCAGTTTTTTAAGAACTTACATGTATGACTTTATTGAGCGTTTTGCGCCACACTTAACTCGGGATGTAGTTGAAAAAGCATGTTTGCTGAAAAACCAAGAAGAAGTAGACAAGATGTTTGAAAAGGTTCCTTTACCAGTGCGTTAGTAAACGGACCGACAATCCACAGGCATAAAAAAACCGATACCTACGTATCGGTTTTTTTGTTTAAAAGGGATTTAGCTCAATGATACAAACAAGCCGGCAATTGCAGCGCTCATTAAGTTAGCTAATGTTGCAGCTAATACAGCTTTTAGGCCTAGCTCTGCTAGGTCATGACGACGCTCTGGCGCCATGCTGCCTACACCACCAATTAAAATTGCAATTGATGATAAGTTAGCAAATCCACAAAGTCCGAAAGTTACGATAACCTGAGTCATTTCACTAAGGTTTTCTTTGTGATTGATAAAGTCTAGATAAGCAACAAACTCGTTAAGAATAAGCTTTTGACCTAAGAAAGAACCTGCGACTTGGGCTTCACTCCAAGGAACACCAACGATGAATGCTACAGGGCTAAATAAATAGCCTAAAATCAACTGTAGAGTTAACTCTTCATAGCCGAACCAACCGCCAACTGAGCCTAAAATGCCGTTAACTAAACCAATTAGTGCGATAAATGCGATTAACATGGCACCAATTGAAAGGGCAAATTTCATACCTTCACCCGCACCGTCTGCTGCGGCATCAATCACGTTGACGTGACCGGCTTTTTCTAGCTTTAACTCTTCTAGGTCATTTTTGATATCACCTTCGTTCGTCTCAGGTAAGATCATTTTAGCCATTAATAAACCACCAGGTGCAGCCATGAAGCTCGCTGCGATTAGGTACTTCAACTCAACGCCAATACTTGAAAGACCAGCAATGATAGCACCAGCAACTGTCGCCATGCCGCCAACCATAACCGCAAAAAGTTCAGAGCGAGTCATTGTTTTAAGGAAAGGCTTAACGACTAATGGCGCTTCTGCTTGGCCTACAACGATGTTTGCTGCAGCACACATCGACTCAGGCTTACTTGTGCCGGTAATTTTACGAAGTGCTCCACCAAATATACTCACGAGCTTACCCATTACGCCGAGGTAATATAAAACTGCAATTAAAGAAGAGAAGAATACAATTACCGGCAAAATGTGTACGGCAAAAATAAAGCCTAACTCTTTACCACCGATTTGATCGCCGAACATAAATACTATGCCATCGGTCGCATAGTTAAATACGTTAGAAAGGGTAGTAGACACACCTAATAGAATGTCTTTGCCTGGTTCCCAGTAAAGAACCATGGCACCCAGAAAAAATTGCAACAAAAACGCGCTAATAACGGTACGTTTGTTAATAGCACGACGGTTTGTGGATAGTACAAACGCCAACCCCAGTAGTACTGCGATTCCTATTAAACTTCTTAGCCAATCAATATCCACAAAAATTGCTCCTAAACCAT
This sequence comes from Psychrosphaera ytuae, assembly GCF_017638545.1. Classification (NCBI taxonomy): domain Bacteria; kingdom Pseudomonadati; phylum Pseudomonadota; class Gammaproteobacteria; order Alteromonadales; family Pseudoalteromonadaceae; genus Psychrosphaera; species Psychrosphaera ytuae. The sequence goes on along the minus strand of NZ_CP072110.1, from coordinate 566,710 downwards.
AGATATTCTTTTTACAGGGTGACGGATCATAGGCAGATTAAAAAATGATTCAAGCATTTTGTTGTGTTTTGACACATTTTCTATGGAATTGATTGTAAAATCATGAAAGTTTTATGACGAACTAAAGTAAATATTTCTAAACAAATCGTTACAAATAAATTACACTATGCGTGCTTATGTTTTTGATAGTTTGTTCATTCAGTAACATGCAGTGAAAACTATCATTAAAGACTACCAATTTATAACTTCGGGAAATATTTATGAAAAAGGCTGCATTAGCTCTTAGCATCAAGGCTGCATTGTTAGCATCTATGTCTACAACAGCATTTGCTGCGGAAGAATCAGCAAAAGTTGACGAATCTAAACTTGAGAAAATCACTGTTACTGCACTTAAGCGTACTCAGTCGATTCAAGATGTTCCAGTTTCGATTGCAACTTTATCAGGCGAAAAGTTTGAAAATATGTTCGCTGCCGGTGACGATATTCTTACATTGGCAACACGTGTTCCGGGTCTTTACGCTGAGTCATCAAACGGTCGTGTAGCACCTCGTTTCTACATGCGTGGTTTAGGTAACTCTGACTTTGACCTTGCTGCCTCGCAACCAGTTTCTATCATCATGGACGAAGTCGTGATGGAAAACGTGGTTTTAAAAAGCTTTCCTTTATTCGACATCGAGCAAGTAGAAGTTATTCGTGGCCCACAAGGCTCTCTATTTGGTCGTAATACAACGGCAGGTATCATCAAATTTACTAGCCGTAAACCTTCTGAAGACTTTGACGCGTACGTTAAAGCTGGCGTCGGAAGCTACGGTTTAATTAATCTTGAAGGTGCAATGGGCGGTCAAATCGCTGAAGACCTTACTGCACGTGTTTCTGTATTAAACCAATCTAAAGACGACTGGATTGATAACGGTTTCACTGGTCAAAAAGACGCTCTTGGCGGTCATGAAGATCAAGCGGTTCGTTTGCAATTAGCATACAACCCAACAGCTGACCTAGATATGTTGTTAAACCTTCACACTCGTTCATACGAAGGTACTTCATCAGTAATGCGTGCTAACGTACTTACTACAGGTAGCAACGAATTAAACAATTTATATGACCGTGATGTTGTTTACTACAACGGTGGTATGGATTTACAAGACCCGTCTTGTGAAGTTGTTCAAAACAACGCTAACGATTGTGTAATCTTAGATAGCAACCCACAAGCATACGACCAAGATGGTTGGAGCTTAAACATCAACTATGACTTCGGTGCATTCACATTGACGTCTGTTACTGCAATGGAGCAAGCTGAAGGCCGCTCTAAAGGTGACATCGACGGTGGTAACCCAAATGGTCCTGGTTTCATTCCTTTCCAATCTGACACTCAAGACGGCGCTGACGTAGAGCAGTTCACTCAAGAAATTCGTTTGTCTTCAAACGGTAACGGTGAGTTTACTTGGCAGACTGGTTTCTTCTACTTTGACTCTGACCTAACGGTTATTACTGATCCAGGCTTTATCCCTGCATCAACAGTAAACCAAACCAACGAAACGTGGGCGGTGTTTGGTCAAGGTACTTACGCACTTGACGATCAAACTACGGTTATTGCGGGTCTTCGTTACACAGAAGATGAAAAAGGCCTAACAGGTTACTCTGCAGGTTTTGGCGCAGATGTTGAACCAGTAGAATTATCTGACGGTCAAGTTAGCTGGGAATTGATGGTAAACCACAAAATCGACAGTGACTTATCAGTATATGGTCGTGCGTCAAACGGTTTCCGTGCACAATCAATTCAAGGTCGTGACATTGCGTTCTTTGGTACACCTTCAGTAGCAGAATCAGAAACTATTCAATCATTTGAAGCTGGTTTTAAATCTGACCTATTAGACAACACAGTTCGTCTAAACGGTGCGTTCTTCCACTACACAATTGACGATATTCAATTAACAGCTGTTGGTGGTAACGGTAACAATGTTGGTTTAACTAACGCTGGTAAAGGTGTAGGTACTGGTTTTGAATTAGATTCTGAAATCCGTGTAAATGAAAACCTAACTATTACAGCAGGTTTCTCTTACAACGACACTGAATTACAAGACGAAAACCTACTGATTGCAACTTGTGGCTCAGGTGCTTGTACTCCGACAGACCCACTAAACGAAAACGGTGAAGCATACGTTAACGGTAACCCATTCCCGAATGCGCCTAAAACTATCTTCACAACAACAGCTCGCTATGCAATCCCTATGAATGACAACGGTGAGCTATACGTTTACGGTGACTATGCATACCAAGGTGAAACAAACATCTTCATCTACGAGACTGAAGAGTACAACACTGACGGTCAATTCGAGTTAGGTTTACGCATTGGTTACATCCACTACGATCTAGATATGGAAATTGCTGTATTTGGTCGTAACATCACAGACGAAGACAACCTTAAAGCAGGCGTAGATTTCAATAACAATACTGGTATTGTTAATGAGCCAATGACTTGGGGTATCGAGTTTAAGAAGAACTTCTACTAATAACTATTTAGTAAAAGTTTATTGTTGATAAAAGCCTGCTTATGCAGGCTTTTTTGTATTTAGCACCGAGTACGTTAAAAGCACTAAAAAGCTAATGGTAATAAAAAAGCGAGCATAAGCTCGCTTTTTCATATCATATAAGACTAAGCAGTCATTATCTTCATCGTATTAGTAGCGCCGACGGTTTCCATTTTGTCACCGTGGGTTAACATGACAAGGTCGCCTTTTTGTAAACGTCCTGCAACTACCAATGCATTGACTGCTTCGCGTGCGTCTTCTTGGTCAAACTCAGTAGAGTCAAACGCGCATGGATAAACACCACGGAGCAGGGCACAACGATTTAAGGTTTTTTCATGACGCGATAAGGCGTAAATCGGTAGACCAGAACTAATACGTGATAATAGTCTTGCCATACCACCTGACTCTGTCAGTGCTACAATCGCCTTGATGCCTTTAAGGTGGTTTGCAGCATACATGGTTGCCATCGCAACGGTTTCAGAAATGTTGTCAAACTGAACGTCTAAACGATGTTTCGAGCTTAAAACACTCGGGTGTTTTTCTGCTCCAAGACAAACGCTCGCCATCGCTTTGACGGTTTCAACTGGGAAATCACCGGCAGCAGTCTCAGCTGACAGCATTACAGCGTCTGTTCCGTCTAACACGGCATTAGAAACATCCATTACTTCTGCGCGTGTCGGCATTGGGTTCGAAATCATTGATTCCATCATTTGTGTAGCCGTAATGACCGCTTTGTTCAATTGGCGAGAGCGTGCAATTAGCTTTTTCTGTACACCGACTAACTCGGCATCTCCAATTTCAACACCTAAATCACCACGAGCGACCATGATTACGTCTGACGCTAGAATAATATCATCGATAGCTTCATCTGTAGCGACCGTTTCGGCACGTTCGACTTTAGCAACGATACGAGGATTAAAGCCTGCTTCTTTAGCTAGCTTTCGTGCGTACTCAATATCAGCACCATTTCTAGGAAACGATACAGCTAGGTATTCGACGCCGATCTCGGCAGCCGTTTTGATATCAGCTTTGTCTTTATCGGTTAGGGCTGGAGCGGTAAGGCCTCCGCCTTTACGGTTTATACCCTTGTTGTTTGAAAGAGGACCAGCAACGGTCACTTCTGTAAACACCTTTGAGCCTTCTACTGATTCAACTTTTAATTGAACGCGACCGTCATCTAATAAAAGGATGTCACCCGGTGTAACGTCGTTCGGAAGGTCTTTATAGTCTATACCTACTTGTTGCTGATCTCCGGCATCTTTATCTAATTGCGCATCTAGCACAAACTTGTCGCCGACACTTAAATGAATCTTACCGTCTCTAAAACGAGCAACACGAATTTTAGGGCCTTGTAGGTCACCTAAAATGGCAACATAAGTATTTAGCTTCTTTGCAACTTCACGAACGCGCTTTGCTCTGTCTATATGATCTTGCGCTGTGCCATGTGAAAAGTTCATTCTTACGGTGTTAACCCCAGCGGTAATGATTTGCTCTAATATTCCGTCGCGGTCGGTGGCAGGTCCAAGTGTAGAAACGATTTTTGTTCTTCTTAATGCATTAGTCATTTAGACAAAGCTCCAAGTGAAAGCAATTAAAATGTAATTAAATTACATTTTGAAAGAATTGAAGAAAATTACAAGGCTTATTTCAATAAATTCTGAATTTTAACTACAGATCCGATGTCAGTTTTTCCTGACAAAATTCATTTATAGAAATGTATAAGAATAGCGTACTTAACGGTTTCTTCGAGTGATCTGTTTATTTGAAGTGAATTTATGTGGATGTTGGTGCCCCGAAGAGTTGATAAATAGGGCACCCTAGTTTTTCTGTTTGTCTACTAGATTAGTCTTTTTTGTCAAAACGGGAAGGACGAAGAGAGTCTTTCACTTTTTTGAGGTTATCTCTGAACTTAGGACCGCGTCTAAGAGTAAAACCAGTTGCTAATACATCAATAATAACGAGCTGAGCAATACGCGAAGCCATCGGCATGTACAAGTCTGTATCTTCTGGAACGTCTGGGCTCAAACAGATATTACACTCTTTGGCTAACGGTGAATCCTTTGATGTAACCCCAATAACGGTTGCGTCATTTTGGCGAGCGATCTCAGCAATTTCTACCAGCTGCTTGGTACGGCCAGTGTGTGAGAATAACATTACAACATCACCTTCACTTGAGTTCATGCAGTTCATTCGCTGCATGACGATGTCTTCAAAGCAGTTAACTGGCACATTAAAGCGGAAGAACTTGTTAAGTGCGTCCTGTGCGACAGATGCGGATGCACCAAGTCCAAAAAACGAAATCTTTTTAGCTTGAGTCAGGATATCAACTGCGCGATTAACTTGGTTGATGTCTAAACTTTTACGAGCGCTGTTTAAAGAGGCCATTGTCGATTCAAAAATCTTAGCGGTATATTCCTCTGGTCCGTCATTTTCATCAACGTGACGGTTTACATAAGGTGTACCGTTGGCTAAACCTTGAGCCAAGTGAAGCTTAAAGTCTGGAAATCCTTTAGTGTCTAAGCGACGACAAAAGCGGTTAACAGTAGGCTCACTCACGTCAGCAATCTTTGCCAGTGTTGCGATACTAGAGTGAATCGCTTGCTCTGGGTTTTCTATAATTACTTCAGCAACTTTGCGTTCTGATTTACTGAAAGTGGTAATTTGTAGGTTTATTTTTTCTAAGATGTTCATTAATTGGCCTCAACTCTTTTCAGACTCAACGGCAAAATTGACCAGAAATTGAAAAAAGGGTGTCACCATATTTCAAATACAGGTTAAAATTAAACATCAAAGTCTGCTCAATTTCGCTCTCTGTATAGCATTAGAAATTAATTACCAAATAAAAACAACAAAATTAGTTAAAAGTTTACTTTTGTGTAAAAAAATTACAGAAGGCGGGTTTACATAGGCTACATTTGTTCGATAGCATTAGAGCAATGTAGTTTAATTACAATAAACTGACCATCGTACTGGAGAGTCAAATGGCCAAAAGTTTAAGCCACAAACCTTGTGATTTAGTTTTATTTGGAACTAAAGGTGATTTAGCGAGGCGCAAACTTATACCTTCTTTATATCAACTAGAGCGTGCTCAATTATTAGCGGAAGATACTAAAATCGTCGGTATAGCACGTGATAAGCACGATTTGAAAGGTTACAAGAAGGTTGTCTCTGAAAGCTTAAAAGAGTTTTTAAAAGAACCAGTCGATAAAGAAGTAGAAAAGCGATTTCTAGCGCGTCTTGAATACTGCAAAGTTGATATGACAGTAAAAGACGACTACTTAAAGATAGCGGATGTGGTCGATTTAGAAAGTCGCACAATGGTAAATTACTTTTCTACACCGCCATCAGTGTTCGGTGCTATTTGTGAAGGCTTGTCTCATGCGGGTTTAGTAAATGAAGAAACTCGTGTTGTCGTCGAGAAGCCGATCGGTCATTGTTTAGAATCATCTAAAGTCATTAACGATAAAATTGCAGAACATTTTAACGAAAATCAGATTTACCGTATCGACCATTACTTAGGTAAAGAAACGGTACTTAATCTATTAGTATTGCGTTTTGCAAATGCGATCTTTACTAACAACTGGGATCACGAATGTATCGATCACGTTCAAATCTCAGTTGCAGAGTCTGTTGGTGTAGAAGGACGTTGGGGCTACTATGACGATGCTGGTCAAATGCGCGATATGGTCCAAAACCATCTTTTACAAATCTTGTCTTTGCTGGCGATGGAGCCACCAGTCGACGTTTCTGCAGATAGCATTCGTAATGAAAAGCTAAAAGTACTTAAAGCATTACGCCCAATTACAGTAGATGACGCATCAGAAAAAACGGTACGTGGTCAATACACCAAAGGCTTTGTAAACGGACAGCAAGTACCGGGCTATCTAGAAGAGGAAGGTGCTAATACAGAAAGTGACACTGAAACATTTGTGTCTATTCGTGTCGATATTGATAACTGGCGTTGGGCTGGCGTTCCTTTTTATCTTCGCACAGGTAAACGAATGCCAATTAAAGGCACTGAGATTGTCGTTCACTTTAAAGAGCTTCCTCACAATATTTTTAAAGAAACTTATAAGACATTACCTGCCAATAAGTTAATTATCCGTTTGCAACCACATGAAGGTGTAGAAATCCACTTAATGAACAAGGTCCCTGGCCTTGGTGAAAAAATGGAGCTGCAACAAACTAAGCTCGATTTGAGTTTTTCAGACACGTTCAAAAATGACCGTATTGCCGACGCCTATGAACGCTTGATGTTAGAAGCCATGCTAGGTAACCAATCACTATTCGTACGTCGTGATGAAGTCGAAGCCGCTTGGGCTTGGGTCGATGGAATTTTGGACGCCTGGGACAAATCTAATGAGTCACCTAAGGACTATTCAGCCGGCTCTTGGGGGCCAGTCGCGTCTATTGCAATGTTGGCAAAAGACGACAGAGAATGGGATGAATAATATGACTGTACAATTAAATAAATTTGATAATGCCACTGAACTAAATGCCGCATTTGCTGAAGAAATAGCGCAAAAGCTAACTCAAGGTATTGAACAGAACGGCGCGGCTTCGTTATTAGTTTCAGGTGGTAATACACCTAAAGCGTTATTTTCAGTACTTAAGTACAAAGATTTAGACTGGTCAAAAGTAACGATAGCTTTGGTTGATGACCGTTGGGTTACATTAGATGATCCCGCTTCTAATGAAACAATGGTGAGACAAAACCTATTGCAAGAAAACGCGGCTGCTGCGCATTTTATTGGCATGAAAACATCCCATGAAAACGCATTTGACGCAGTTTCTACTGTAACGACAAATATGCAAAATATTCAAATGCCATTCGACGTGGTGATTTTAGGAATGGGCGAAGACGGTCATACGGCGTCAATTTTTCCTTGTTGTGCACAGTTAGACGAAGGGCTTACGACCAAAGATTTAATCTTAGCAACTGAACCAACAACCGCACCACATCAGCGCATGACCTTTTCTAAGGCCGCGCTGTTAAATTCAAAACAATTGTACCTTCACTTAGTGGGTGAAAATAAAGAAGCCGTTCTAAATCAGGTTCGCGAATCAAATGACGAACGCAAAGCGCCCATCAACGCCTTTTTGAATCAAGATAAGGTACCAATGACGATTATGTTAGCGACCAGCAAATAGGCGCTAGGAGTAAATAATGAACCCAATTATTCAACAAGTTACCGATAGGATTATTGAGCGCAGTAAAGCAACTCGAAAAGCCTACCTTGCTAAAATAGAAAAAGCGCGCTTAAAAGGTCCACATCGTGGTGTGCTTTCCTGTGGTAACTTAGCTCACGGCTTTGCAGCCTGTAAACCTGAGCAGAAGAAAGACTTAACTGCATTAACTAAAGCAAACGTTGGTATGATTTCGGCTTACAACGATATGTTGTCAGCTCACCAACCTTACGAAGTGTACCCGGATAAAATAAGAGCCGCAGTTGAAAAAGTAGGCTCAGTTGCACAATTTGCCGGTGGCGTACCAGCCATGTGTGATGGTGTAACTCAAGGTCAACCTGGTATGGATCTCAGCTTAATGAGCCGTGATGTAATTGCGATGAGTGCAGCCGTTGGTCTTTCACATAACATGTTTGATAGTGCAGTAATGATGGGTATCTGTGACAAGATTGTCCCAGGTTTAGTTATGTCTGCATTGTCGTTTGGCCATTTGCCATTTGTATTTATTCCTGCTGGTCCGATGGAATCAGGGATCCCTAATAAAGAAAAAGCGCGAGTACGTCAGTTATATGCTGAAGGCAAAGTAGGTCGTGATGAGTTGTTAGAGTCTGAGTCAAAATCATACCACTCAGCAGGTACGTGTACGTTTTACGGTACTGCTAATTCTAACCAATTAGTGGTTGAAGTTATGGGTCTTCATCTACCTGGGTCGTCTTTCGTAAATCCTGGTACTGAATTACGTGATGCGCTTACCGAAGCGGCAGCAATTCAAGCGACTCGTATTACCGACTTAGGTACTGAATACACGCCAATTGGTCACATCGTAGATGAGAAGTCAGTAGTAAATGGCATAGTTGCTTTATTGGCGACAGGTGGTTCAACTAACCACACCATGCACCTAGTCGCGATGGCGCGTGCGGCTGGTATCATTGTTAACTGGGATGACTTTGATGCGTTATCTTCGGTAACGCCGTTACTTACCAAAATCTATCCTAACGGTCAGGCCGATATCAATCACTTCCAAGCAGCAGGTGGAATGGCACTATTGATAAAAGAGTTGTTGCGCGGTGGTTTTGTTCACAATGATGTTAAAACAATCTGTGGTGAAGGCTTAGAAAAATACACCAAAGAACCTGCATTACGCGACGGCAAATTAGTATGGGTTGATAGCCCTGAAAAATCAGGTGACGAAGACGTATTAACCACGATAGAAAAGCCTTTCAAGCCTGACGGCGGTTTATGTGTGTTAGACGGTAACCTCGGTCGTGCGGTGATCAAAACATCATCACTGCGCGAAGGTCGCAATGTAGTCAAAGCTCCTGCAGTTGTATTTGAAAGTCAACACGACTTAGATGGTGCGTTCCAGGCTGGCGACTTAAATAAAGACTGTGTTGTTGTTGTTCGTTACCAAGGCCCTAGAGCTATTGGTATGCCAGAGCTTCACAAATTAACGCCGCCATTAGGCGTATTACAAGACAAGGGCTACAAGGTTGCATTGGTGACGGACGGTCGTATGTCGGGTGCATCAGGTAAAGTGCCTGCAGCGATTCATCTATACCCTGAAGCTCTAGACGGTGGTTTGATCGCAAAGGTTCAAAATGGTGACATTATTGAAGTGAACGCCGATGAAAATAGCATTAAATTACACGTGTCTGATGAAGAGTTAGCTATGCGTACCGTTACGCCAAAAGATCTTTCGGAAGAACGCGAAGGGATGGGCCGTGAAATGTTTAATGGTTTCCGCAAAATTCTAACCACGCCTGAAGAAGGCGCAAGTTGTATATTCCACGAGGCTTAACTAAAAATGTCATTGCAAGCTTTAGTCGCAGATATTGGCGGCACTAACATTCGATTAGCCATCGCAGATTTGGCAACACTAAATATTGATCGCGTCCAGACCTATCGTTGTGCGGACTTTGATAATATCGATGATGCGATAAAACAATACTTATCTTTCTTAGACTTTGACGTGCATTATGCATGTATCGATGTAGCCTGCCCGGTGTTGGGTGATAAGGTTGACTTAACCAACAATCACTGGTGTTTTTCACAAGAAAAGCTAGCTGCACAATTTGGTTTTGAAAAATTAATTGTTATCAATGATTTTACTGCAATCGCGATGTCAGTACCGCAGTTACCTAATGAGGCAAAAGAACAAATTGGTGGTACAGAGCCACAAGCTAACAAACCTATTGCAATATATGGTGCAGGAACAGGATTAGGTGTTGCACATTTAGTAAATGTGGCAGGTAAATGGGTACCACTTGGTGGTGAAGGCGGTCATGTTGACTTCACTCCCACAGACGATGAGCAAATTGCAATACTTAAGCAACTTAAGAAAAAGTACCCAACGGTCTCAGCCGAGCAATTGTTATCTGGCTTAGGTCTAGTGCAGATTTATCAGTCTTTATGCGCAATTCACAATGTTGAAGAAAAGAATTACCAGCCAGCAGATATTAGCAACCACGCTATTGACGGTACAGATCCTATGGCTGAAAAAACTCTAGCGGTATTTTGCCGAATTTTAGGCACCTTTGGTGGCAACCTTGCCTTAACGATGGCGACGTTTGGTGGTGTTTATATAGCGGGCGGTATTGTCCCTCGATTTATCGAATATCTTAAAAACAGCGATTTTAGAACTAAGTTTGAGGCAAAAGGGCGTTTTCAGCCGTTTGTCTCAGCGATCCCTGTGTATGTTGTAACAGAAGCTCAACCAGGCTTAATTGGTTGTGCGGCGTATTTAAAACAAGAACTGTAACTAAACAGTTGAATGAATTAAGGAATTAGTATGGCAGAGCGTAATTGGTTAATTGACTCCTCTGAAGTATTCGCCGCTGGACCGGTAGTACCTGTGTTAGTTATTGAAAATGTTGAAGATGCGGTGCCTATTGCAAAGGCATTAATGGCAGGTGGAATTAAAGTATTAGAAGTTACTTTGAGAACGCCTGCGGCCATTGATGTTATTCGTGAAATTGCAACACATGTTCCAGATGCACTTATTGGCGCTGGTACAGTAACCAACGCACAACAACTCAAGCAAGTTACTGAAGCGGGTGCCAAGTTTGCGATTAGTCCCGGTTTAACACCAGACTTATTAGATGCTGGTAATCAAGGAACAATTGCCTTGATTCCGGGTATCTCATCAATTTCAGAATTAATGGTGGGATTGGATAAGGGCTATAGTCACTTTAAGTTTTTCCCAGCTGAAGCGTCAGGTGGAGTACCATCGTTGAAATCAATCGGTGGGCCTTTCCCAGAGGTTAAGTTTTGTCCAACCGGTGGTATTAACCCAGGTAATTATCAAGATTATTTGGCATTAAACAACGTGATGTGTTGTGGTGGTTCTTGGTTATGTCCAGATGCGTTAGTTAAAGAGCGTAAGTGGGACGAAATAACTAAGCTAGCCGCAGCGGCTGTAGCTGGATAAGCTTATAAAAATGTTGTATCAGCCAGACTAATTAGTCTGGCTTTTTATTTAGATGCGCTTTATTTGTTGAGTAAGGGTGTGGGAGTCGTGAGAGCCTACTTGTAGGCCTTGGGTGTTGGCCATTTCGACACAAATCATATGGGCAAAGCCATCATTGTCAAAGTCACCCATAGCTTCAGCACCTTCCTTCCATGGGTTCCAAAGAACGACAGAGTCGTAACCTGACCCTGAAACAACAAAATGAGACTCATCTGTACAAATTTCGATCTTCTCGATAGCGTCGAGGTAAACTCGATCGACTGGGTATGAAATACTTAAGGGGTGTTTATGAACGCCGCTTTTACTTGCTAGTTTGTCCTCGTAGTTAATTTGTTCAAAGCCAATAAGTTTGCACTGATAGATATCACTGATATTAAAATAGGTATGAATGGCCTGACTTAAATTTAAGGTTTTTTCGGTCAGGTTTTCTGTGTGTAAATTAATAGTTATGTCATCGCCCAAAACGTATTCGATAATCAGAGATAAATTACTTAGATCAATAGGTGCTTGGTCCAATTGACAACTAAACCTGATCCGCACTCGCTCGTCATCACCTTCACAATCTAATAACTGCCACGGTAAACGACGTGCATAGCCATGTTGAGGTAAGCTATTGTCTTGTGCGGGACCAAACCAAGGCCAGCAAATAGGTGCACCACCTCGTATAGGTGCTGAACCGTCAAGTTTGGCGGAGGAGGAGAGCCAGATCCATTCCACCCCTGATTCATCTTTAAAAGATATCAATTGGCCACCGAACTGACTGATCTCAGCATGAAACTTTGGGTGTTCTAATTGATAAAACAATTGTCCATTTTTATTCAGGGTTTTTAGGTACTTAGTTCTCATTGTCGCAACACATCTCAAATAAAAGCTGGGCCGGTAAAAAATAAAACGAGCAGTTCAGTTTTTACCCATAAAAAAAGGTGAGCGCTATGCTCACCTCTTATAATATAGCGTACTTTGCCGCTTATTTTATTAACCTTTCATTAATAAAACTGCGTTGTCTAACATACGGTTAGAGAAACCCCATTCGTTATCGTACCAGCTCATTACTTTAACAAGTCGACCTGTTACGCGTGTTTCAGTCGCGTCAAAGTTTGAAGAATAGGCGTTGTGATTAAAGTCGATAGATACCAGTGGCTCATCGTTAACTGCCAATACTTCGGCTAATGGCCCGCCTTGAGCAACCGCGTCGCGAATCACTTGGTTAACTTCTTCTACCGTTGTATCACGCTTAGCAATGAACGTTAAATCAACTAAAGAAACGTTTATTGTTGGAACACGAACTGCAAGACCATCCACTTTACCGGCTAATTCAGGAACTACGAGACCAACCGCTGCTGCTGCACCCGTCTTAGTTGGGATCATAGACATAGCTGCTGCACGAGCTCGGCGCAGGTCCGTGTGGTATACGTCACTTAAACGCTGATCGTTAGTGTAAGCGTGAATGGTGTTCATTAAACCAGACTCGATACCAATCTTGTCGTTTAATACCTTGGCCATTGGCGCTAAGCAGTTTGTGGTGCACGAAGCGTTAGAAATCACAGTCATGTCAGGAGTGATCTCGTCGTGGTTAACACCATATACAACCGTTGCATCTACGTTTTTACCAGGCGCTGAGATGATTACTTTTTTGGCACCGGCTTCAATATGCGCACTTGCCGCTTCTTTAGTTGCAAAGATACCCGTACATTCGAAAACGATATCAATATTCATTTCTGCCCAAGGTAAGTCAGCAGGGTTGCGCTCTGAAGTAACCTTGATTACGTCACCGTTTACCGTGATTGAGTCGTCAGTGTGTTCAACTGAAGCCGCAAAACGGCCATGGGCGGTATCGTACTTTAATAAGTGGGCATTGATGCTAGCATCACCTAAATCATTGATTGCTACGATTTTTAAATCATACTGCTTTTCTGATTCATACAAAGCTCTAAGAATATTACGGCCGATGCGGCCAAAACCGTTAATTGCAACACGAATAGTCATATCAAATCCTATTTAAGTGAATGGATATTTCAAAAGTGTAATAAAATTACATTTATTTTCCTATGAAGTAAAGGGGTTTAGCGTGACAATATGATGTCATTTCTATATAAAGCACTTTTTGCAAACGTATGTAGTAGTCAAAATAAAGCAAAGGCCTTTATAGTTAGCGGCCATAAATTCTGATTAATTATCGAATCTTAGCCCTTATTTTCCATGCATAGGAATAATCATGAACGAATCGCTAATCGAACAGTTAGTTCAAGCACGCGGTATTGAGTCTCAATACACTGACGCTTGGGGCAACCAAGCAATTATAGACCAAGCGTCTAAAGAAAAGATTTTAGCGGCGATGGGTTATCCCGTTACCGACGAGGCGGCTCTCATTGAAAAAGTAAATGAAGAGTCAAACGCAGCGTGGTTAACCGTCATTGAACCAGCAAATATTGTTCGAATTGGTGAGGCTAAACCACTTTTGATTAAATTGCCTATCGACTTTGTAAATGACGAGTTAACGTTAGTTGTTAAGCAGCAAGGTACGGTAATTCAAAAATTAAACGTCACGCCTATCGATCACGAATTAATTGCCAGTGTTGAAGTTAATGATATTGAAATTCAACAATACGCATTGGATGTTAGTTTTGACTTAGAGATGGGTTATTACGAGCTTTCACTTGTAGAAGAAGGGCAAGAAGAACCATTGGGCGAAGGTCGTTTGATCGTTGCGCCCCAATCTTGTTTTAAACAAAAAGAAATTATTGCTGGCCAAAAGCTATGGGGCCCAAGCGTTCAGCTTTATTGTGTTCGCAGTAAGACTAACTGGGGCGTAGGCGATTTTTCAGACTTAGCTACCTTGATAGAAAAAGTAGCAGATCGCGGTGCAGATTTTGTTGGCCTAAACCCTATCCATGCTCTTTATCCAAACAATGGCGATGCCTGTAGTCCTTACAGTCCGTCTTCTCGTCGTTGGTTAAACGTGATTTATATCGATGTAGAGAGTGTACTTGGCTTTGGTGTTGATAAGGCTACTCAAGAACTATTCAACTCAGATGATTTCCAAGCCCAACTTACTGCAGCGAGAGAAACGGATCACATAGATTACGGCTCAGTAATGGACCTTAAATTACGTGCTCTCAAACCGCTATATGAGTACTTTGCTCGTGAAGAAATCGCGAATCAAACAGAGCTTGCCAAAGCGTTTGAAGCGTTCAAAGAAGAAGGCGGAGACAGCCTAGCTCAACTGGCTGCCTTTGACGCGATTCAGGACAAGTTCAAATCGGAAGGTCGCTATATTGGTGATAACTGGGGGTGGCCGGTGTGGCCTGACGAGTTTAAAGACTTCAACTCAGAGGCGGTGCGCCAATTTGTTAAAGACAATGCCGAGTTAGTAGACTTTTATGCATATCTACAATTTGTGGCGTTAACCCAGTTGGAAAAAGCCAACGAAGTTAGCCAAGCAAAAGGTATGGCTATGGGCACTTATCGTGACCTTGCAGTAGGCGTCAGTGAAGGCAGTACTGAAATCTGGGCAAACAAAGACTTATATTGCACCGATGCGTCAGTGGGCGCGCCACCTGATGTGTTAGGTCCGCTTGGTCAAAACTGGGGGTTGCCACCGATGGACCCAGTAAAACTTTACCAACAAGGTTACCAGCCTATCATCGATTTGTTCCGTTCTAACATGCACGCATGCGGAGCATTGCGCATTGACCATGTGATGGCATTACTTCGTTTGTGGTGGGTACCAAAAGGTGAGTCCGCTAAAGCGGGCACTTATGTTTATTACCCAGTTGATGATTTACTTGCTATTTTGGCACTTGAAAGCCACTTGAATGAGTGTTCGATTATTGGTGAAGACTTAGGTACTGTGCCTGACGATATCGTTGGTAAATTGCAAGAAAATGGCATCCACTCGTACAAAGTGTTCTTCTTTGAGCAAGCGGAAGATGGTGGCTATTACTCGCCTATGCACTACAAAGAGCAAGCAATGGCAACGTTGACAACCCATGATATGCCGACCTTAATTGGTTACTGGCATTGTAAAGATCTTGAATTAGGTCAAGAAATTGGTTTGTATCAGGGTGAAGAGCTTATGCAGTCATTGTATGCCGATCGTGTTAAGTCGAAACAAGCTATCCTAGATAGCTTACACGGCCACAATAGTATTCCCGAACACATTGGTCGAGATGCAAATTTTGTTGGTATGACTCAGGACTTAAATTACGGTATGCAAATCCACATGGCCAAAGGTTCTTCGGCGTTGTTAAGTTTGCAAATCGAAGATTGGTTACAAATGGATATGCCTGTAAATATTCCAGGCACGAGCGAAGAATACCCTAACTGGCGACGTAAATTGTCAGTGGATTTGGAGGACATCTTCGAAAAACCTGAAATCAATAAATTAACGCATGATTTAACACAAGCACGTAAATCAGCCTAATCTATAATAAAATGAGCAGCACCTTAGGGTGCTGTTTTCTGTTTTAACTATCCAAGTCATTAGTGATATAACAAGGAAGCCCGGCACCATGCTCTCTCATCATCAACTAGCCACTCAACTCTCTCAGGCAACGTTAACCAAGCCATTTGCGGAGCTTGGGTTATTTGAAAACCCAGATGGTAAAGGTTTTGTTTTGAGAGTATGGCAACCAGATGCGGTAAAAGTTGAGTTGCTGGAGTCAAAGCGAAATAGAGTCATTGCAGAACTTGAGATGAAAACCGATTCGGGGCTGTTCGAGGTTGTTTTACCGCGTCGGAAAAAAGCGTTTCCGTATCGGCTTCGTATTCAATCACATGATGGTGTCAGCGTAATAACAGACCCATATCAGTATAAGTCTGAGGCCTTTTATGCGGTGCACCACGTTCATTCCGACCCAAGAAACACCTACCGTCAATTGGGCGCACAACTCATTGAGCTAGCGGACGGGACGGCCGCGACTCGGTTTGCAGTGTTTGCACCAAATGCTTCATCTTGCAGCCTTATTGGTGAGTTTAATCATTGGGATGGCCGTCGGTTACCAATGGAAAAAACAGACTGTGGTCATTTTGTTCTTGTGGTACCAAACATAATTGCAGGCGCCAAATACAAATTTGAGTTAAAAGACCAATACGGCCAAGTCTTGCCTCACAAAGCCGACCCAATTGGGTTTTATCACGATCAGTACCCCTCGTTTGCGTCAGTAGTTTATGACCACAATGTTTATAAATGGCAAGACCAAGACTGGCATCAACAAAAGCAAGCTGATACACATCAGCAACCAATGAATATTTATGAGGTCCATTTGGGTTCGTGGCGAATGAAACAAACCGAACACGGCGAAATGGTCCCTCTTAGCTATGAAGAATTAATAGAACAACTCATTCCTTACGTTAAAGAGATGGGTTATACCCACATTGAAGTATTACCTGTGTCTGAACACCCATTTACTGGTTCATGGGGTTATCAACCCACAGGCATGTTTGCGCCTACTTCTCGATTTGGTAATCCCGATGACTTCAAGGCGTTTGTCGATGCGTGTCACCAAGCAGAGATTGGTATTATTGTGGATTGGGTTCCTGCCCACTTTCCGGAAGACGCTCATGGCTTGGCGCGATTTGACGGTACTCATGTTTATGAATATGAAGATCCGCGAAAGGGCTGGCATCCCGATTGGAACTCTTGCATTTATGACTTTGGCAAAGACACGGTTCGCCAGTTTTTGGTCGCGAGTGCTTTGTATTGGTTTGATAAATTTCATGTCGATGGTATTCGAGTCGATGCGGTGGCGTCGATGTTGTATTTGGACTATTCCAGGAATGAAGGTGAGTGGATCCCTAATGTTGATGGGGGTAACCACAATTATGAGGCGATCAGTTTACTAAAGTGGATGAACGAAGCAGTTCATCAACACTTTCCAAATGGTTTAACCATAGCCGAAGAATCCACTTCGTTTCCTGGTGTGTCTAAACCGACGTTTGATGGTGGTTTAGGTTTCGATTACAAGTGGAACATGGGCTGGATGCACGATTCTTTGGTATTTATCAGCAAAGACCCTATGTATCGAAAATACCACCATAACGACATAACGTTCTCAATGGTCTATAACTACGATGAGCATTTTGTTTTGCCGATATCCCACGATGAAGTGGTACATGGCAAGGGTTCCATGTTACGTAAAATGCCGGGAGATGAATGGCAACAAGCAGCTAACCAAAGAGCATATGCAGGTTACATGTTCAGTCATCCAGGTAAAAAACTCAATTTTATGGGCAGTGAATTTGGTCAATGGGAAGAATGGAATCACAACACCGAATTATCTTGGTTTGCCTTAGATAACCCCAAAAACCAAGGTATTCAACATTGGTATAAGTCTCTTAACCACATTTACAAGTCTAACCGGGCTTTGTATCAATTAGACCATGACAAACGTGGATTCGAGTGGTTGGATCACAGTGACTCTGAACAAAGTGTGTTGGCATTTGTCCGTCGAGATGCACATGGTGAAGAAGTATTAGTTGTGGCAAATTTCACGCCCGTTCCGCGCGATGGATATCGCCTAGGGGCAGGTATTCATGAAGATTATGAGATTTTGTGTAATTCTGATGATGCCGAATTTGGCGGTAGTGGTTATCTGAAAAACCGTATATTTAAAACCGAAAACATTGAATGGCAGGGCCAAAAACACAGTATTGTGATGGACTTACCACCATTAGCCGTTGTGATGCTAGTGCCTAAATCACAAACTTCACCAGCATAAAATAGAATCGACGTAATGAAACAAGACCTTTTAAAACCAGAGGTAGTAGACGCCGGAGATGCACAACCACTTGGTATGCGTTGGTCACTAGATGAGCAGACTCTAAATTTTGCAATCGTTGCTCCTGATGCAGAAACGGTTTTTGTTCATTTCTTTTTGCCAGATACCGAAGAATACGTCGACAAAGTTGAAATTTCACACCGGACCGGAAAAGTCTTCCACGCTCGACTGGCAAACATTGAGTCAACTTGGTTATATGCGATACAAGCCATTCAAAAAGATCCACTTCGAGGTGCGGTAATTAACGACAAGTTGTTGCTCGACCCATATGCCAAAAACTTAAACCGCAGTCTGATCTGGGATCCGGTGAAATACAAAGACGACAGTCCGTTTTTTTTACCAAAAGCAAAGTTAAACGAAGCTTCGTTTGATTGGCAAGGGGCCACCAAACCAACTATTGCCAAGTCAGAAACTATCCTCTATGAGACGCACGTAAAAGGCTTTACTCAGTTACAGTCGCAGCTACCTGCAGAGCTACGCGGCACGTACCTAGGTCTTGCTGAGCCTATTAGTATTGATTACCTAAAAAGTTTGGGCGTAACTTCAGTTCAACTCATGCCTGTTTTTAGTTTTATGTCAGAACCACGTTTACAAGAACTAGGTTTGGTCAATTACTGGGGTTACAACCCGATCAGCTTTTTTGCACCAGACTCAAGGTATGCCATCAAAGACGCAGTTTTTGAGTTTAAAACTATGGTGAGAGAACTACACAAAGCGGGCATCGAAGTCATTTTAGATGTTGTTTACAATCATACCGCTGAAGGCGGTAAAGACGGGCCTGTACTCAGTTATAAAGGTCTCGTCGAAGCTGAGTTTTATGTACGCGGCGCTGATGATTATAGCTTTGAGTATGCCAACTACACAGGTTGTGGCAACACGGTTAATGCCGATAGCGACTTCGGTTTAAGGGTGATCATGGACTCGTTGCGGTATTGGCTAGAAGAAATGCAGGTCGACGGTTTCCGTTTTGATTTAGCGGCAACGCTAGGACGTAATGGCGAACGGTTCAACCATCGTGCGACCTTGCTGAGGGCAATGGCTCAAGATCCTGTTATCAGTCAAGCCAAGCTAATTGCAGAACCTTGGGATATTGGGCCTGAAGGATATCAACTGGGTAACTTTCCGCCTAATTGGGTTGAATGTAATGACCGCTATCGCGACAGCGTGAGAAAGTTTTGGCGAGGTGATCGCGCTTTAGTTCCTGAGTTGGCAAGTCGGATTTTGGGCTCAAGAGATATCTTTAAAAAAGGCCGCCGCAGTCAAATATCTTCTGTTAACTATGTTGCGTATCACGATGGATATACATTGCATGATTTGGTCAGTTACGAGCAAAGACACAATTTAGCAAACCTAGAGGACAACAGAGACGGCCACGGCGCAAATTATTCTCGCAATTATGGCGTTGAGGGGCCTACATCTGATCCGAACATTACAAAAATCAGAGAACGACAAAAGCGTAACATGCTGGCGACCTTATTTTTGTCGCAAGGCATTCCACATTTGTTGGCAGGTGACGAATTTGGTCGTACGCAACAGGGTAACAACAATGCTTACTGTCAGGACAATGAGGTCAGTTGGGTAAACTGGCAATTAGAGCCTGAGCAGGTGCAACTTAGTCGATTTGTTAAAAAGCTCATTGAGATCAGAAAAGCGCACCCTGTGTTACAGCATTGTATTTTACACGATGATGGATTTGAACATCATACTCGTCATCACCACGTTGCTTGGCTTCGACCAGACGGAGAAGAAAAAAGTGTTGACGACTGGCAAGACCCAGATAATCAATGTCTAGGTCTATTAGTGGCAGATGAAGACAGAGAGTACCAATTGTTATTTATTCTTAACGCATCTGAATGTCCACATCAGTATGTCTTACCAACTTCTTCAAGTCGGGTTAGATTACTTGATACAAAAGTCGAAGGGCAATTTGAAGAAATGATTTATTCAGAGCCAACTTACATTCAACAGCCACAGAGTATTAGTCTTTGGAAGTTGTCTCTGCACTAAATGTCGGATTACAAAGTAAAAGCGCGGGCCAACATTTATTTGATTCTTATAGTATAAAGTTGGCGAGTGGTTCTGTATAATCCGCCAAAATTTGTAAAACGCTCACTCTAAAAAGAGAAGTTTATATGACTGACAAGACAACGTTGTGTGATATTGGGTTTATCGGTTTGGGAGTTATGGGTAAAAATTTGGCCCTAAACTTAGCGGATAATGGATATAAAATCGCTGCTTTTGATTTAGATACTGAAAAAGTAGAAGCCGCCATCGAGCAAGACGAGCTCGAACGAAACGACGGACCCCAACGAATTTTCCCTTGCACCTCTTACACTGAACTTCTCTCTAAACTTACCTCTCCCCACTTAATTATTCTTTCTGTTCCTGCTGGCGCACCTGTTGATGATGTTTGTCACAAGCTAATGGATGCTGGTATTCAAGCTGACGATATTATTGTTGATACCGGAAACAGTTTATGGACTGACACAGTAGAGCGTGAAGCTCGTTATGAAGGGCGTTTCTTGTTCTTTTCTACGGCTGTGTCTGGTGGTGAAGTTGGTGCACGTTTTGGTGCGTCATTAATGCCAAGTGGCGATCGTTACGCATGGACTCGTATCGAACCTATTTTTAAAGCCATTGCTGCTAAAGTAGACCCTGACACGGGTAAACCTATTGAACGTCACGAACCAGGTAACCCAGTTACTGAAGGCGAACCGTGTGCGACTTACATCGGTGAAACAGGTTCTGGTCATTACGTAAAAATGGTCCATAACGGTATCGAATACGCGGACATGCAATTGATTTGTGAAGCATACAATATCATGCGCACTGGCTTGAAAATGGAGCCAAAAGAAATCGCAGCGATATTCCGTAAGTGGAATGAGGGTGAACTAAACAGTTATCTAATTGAGATAAGTGCTGAAGTTTTGGAGCACATCGATGAAGAGACAAACCAGCCTCTGGTCGACATAATTCTTGATAAAGCGGGCCAAAAGGGCACAGGTTTGTGGACGGCGGTTAGCAGTTTACAAGTAGGCGCTCCATCGCCAACGATTACATCTGCCGTATACGCTCGTGCCTTATCGACTCAAAAAGACAACCGCGTCGCGGCCTCCAAAGTATTAGCGGGACCTGAGCTAAAAGATCTTGGTTTATCCAAAGAAGAAGTCATAGAACAACTACACGATGCCCTATATTGCTCGAAAATTTGTGCGTATGCACAGGGTTTTCAATTAATGAGTATGGCTGCAAAAGAACATGGTTGGGTACTTGATTTTGCAGGTATTGCAAAGATTTGGCGCGCGGGTTGTATTATCCGAGCGGTATTCCTTCAATCGATTGCTGATGCGTATGAGCGCGATGAAGAGCTGGCTAATTTATTAATCGATCCGTTTTTTGCAGGTCAAATTGCTAAGTACCAAAACAATTGGCGCCGTACTATCGCTAATTCGTCATTGATTGGTATACCAGTTGGCGCATTTTCTTCGGCTTTGGCATATTACGATTCGTACCGAAGTGCAGTATTACCGGCTAATTTACTGCAAGGCCAACGCGACTTTTTTGGTGCGCATACCTTTGCTCGTGCCGATAAAAATGATGGCAAAATGTACCACGTAGAGTGGAGTAAACCAGGTCGTCCTGTCGTTAAAGTGAAATAACGTTGAGTTAATAAACGTGGTGTTAAAAAAGGTGGCGATTGCCACCTTTTGTTTTTTTATTAGGTATTAAGGTTATGACTGTTTCAACATAACCACTTGTTTACCAAACACATGGCCATCAAACTGTCTTTGTAATGCGTCTGAAATGGCATCGGCTTCGAAAGGGACGGGTAGTACTTTAGGTACTTTAAAGTCGCCCTTACCGATACAATTCATCATTTTATTGCCAATAAAAGCCATCTTTAATTGCGCGCACATATCGTTGCTCAGCCAAGCCCCACCAAGCGAAATCGAAATCAATTGAGGGGCTTTTTTAAACAACAACTTATAATCAATAGGCTGATATTCAACTAAGCATGCAATGGAACCAGCAAACTTCAATACTTTTACACATCTTGATGTTACCTCGCCGCCAATCGTATCTAGCACAGCATCAACTCCGCGATCCATGGTGATGGCCATAATTTGCTCGACAATATCTTGCGCTTTGTAGTCAATCACGTGTTCAGCGCCTAGGCTTCGCAAATACGCAAACTTGTCAGGGCTTGCCGTGGTGATCACGCGATAGCCAAGGTAATGTGCCATTTGAATCGCAAATTGACCGACAGAGCCAGAACCACCTTCAATAAGTAGTGTTTGGTCTTCTTTAAGATCAAGACGTTCAATACTTAAGTAAGCGGTCAGACCGGCGCACGGGACAGTCGCTGCGGTGCTATTGCTGACTGAATCTGGTATCTCAATTAAAGCGTGCGAAGGTACTGAAATGTACTCCGAAAGCACACCTTGTGAAGTCAGGCTTGCGTGGATCATTACACGCTTACCAGGTCCAAGCGGGTTACCGTCGTCACACTCAACAACGGTTCCCACAGCATCAAATCCCATTATATGCGGATATTGCCAACCTTCGACGCCTGATCTCGCTAATTTAGCGTCAACAGGGTTGAGGCCCACTGCTTCAACTTTAATCAAATGCTGTCCTGCCACACGTTGTGGTACATCGACAGTCACCTCAATTAACGTGAAGTCACCTGATGGAGAAGGTAGGGCAATTGCCTTCATCTTTAATGGAATTGTCATGGACTACTCCTGTACAACCTGTTTTTTATTATTTTTATTGGCGACCAACATATAAAAAACAGGGGTAAACAACAAGCCAAATATTGTAACGCCAATCATTCCTGAGAATACGGCTATACCCATAGTCTCGCGCATTTCAGCGCCGGCACCCGTAGCTAAAACCAGAGGTACGACGCCCGCGGTAAAGGCGATAGAGGTCATTAATATTGGTCGTAATCGAAGGCGGCAAGCTTCAATGATCGCGTCCAATGTGGTTAGACCCGCATCGGTTTTTTCTTTGGCAAATTCGACCATTAAAATCGCGTTTTTACAGGCCAGAGCAACCAAAACAATCAGCGCAATCTGGGTGAAGATATTATTGTCACCACCGACCAGCCATACACCTACAAGGGCACTTAAAATTGTCATAGGCACGATTAAAATGATTGCCAAAGGTAGACGTAAGCTCTCGTATTGTGATGCAAGCACCATGAAAACAAGTAACACCACAAGAGGGAATACATAGACCATCGTATTACCGGCTAGGATTTGTTGGTAGGTCACTTCTGTCCATTCGTACTCCATACCTTCGTCTAAGGTACTAGCAAGGACGCGCTCAATGGCTTTTTGCGCCTGATCCGAAGAATAACCTGGTGCAGGCGAGCCATTTAACTCAGCTGACGGATAGCCGTTATAGTGCATAACGCGGTCGGGACCCGTCGTTGGCGTTACGGTAAGAATACTGCCTAATGGCACCATTTGGCCCTGACGGTTACGGATCTTGTATTGTAAAATTTGCTCTGGATCGAGGCGATACTCAGCGTCTGCTTGTGCTGTTACCTGATAGGTACGACCAAATAAGTTAAAGTCATTAACGTACACTGACCCTAAATAAATTTGTAGCGCATCAAACACTTCACTGAGCGGTATACCCTGAACTAACGCTTGTTCGCGGTCGATCTCAATGTCCATTTGCGGAACTTGGATACGGAAACTAGAGTACAAACCCGTTAACTCAGGCTCTTTATAAGCATTGCCAATCACAGCTTGAAGGTTGTTAAACAAAGCTTCAAAGCCAAGGTTAGCGCGGTCTTCTATCTGCACTTTAAAGCCACCTGTTGTGCCCAATCCTTGAATGGGCGGCGGTGGGAATACGGCGACAAATGCCTCATCAATACCGTAAAACGCGCCGTTAAGTTGACCTGCAATCGCCATCGCTGACAAATTTGGGGCAGTACGATTTTCAAAATCATCCAAAGTAACAAAGACAATACCGCTATTAGGGCTATTCGAAAAACCATTAACGGAAAGCCCTGGAAACGAAACTGTGTGTTTAACACCAGGTGTTGCTAACGCAATTTGCTCCATTTCTTTTACTACCGCTTCGGTCCGATCTAAGCTCGCTGCATCTGGCAGTTGCGCTATTGCGACTAAATATTGCTTGTCTTGCTGAGGAATAAATCCACCAGGAATTGCATCAAACATTTTTGATGTAAGCAACAACAGGCCAAGGTAGATGACAAAAACAATGCCGGAGATTCGGATCAAACGTTTAACAAGGCCCACATAAGCATTAGACGCTTTGTCAAACATGCGATTGAATGGTTTGAATAACCAACCGCCAAAGACCTTATCTAAAACTCGGGTTGGCATGTCTGGTTTGGCCCCATGAGGTTTTAACAGAATTGCCGAAAGTGCGGGTGACAAAGTTAATGAATTGACAGCAGATATCAATGTCGAAATAGTAATGGTCAATGCGAATTGTTTGTAAAATTGACCAGATAGGCCCGTAATAAATGCGGTGGGGATAAACACGGCACACAAGACTAACGCAATGGCAATAATAGGACCCGTAACTTCTGTCATTGCTTGTTTTGTCGCTTCGTATGGAGTAAGACCTTCTTCAATGTTTCGTTCGACGTTTTCTACGACAACAATAGCATCGTCAACGACAATACCAATGGCCAATACTAATCCGAATAACGATAACGTATTAATTGATACACCTAACCATTGCATCGCTGCAAAGGTACCAACAAGTGACACAGGTACGGCGATCAAAGGAATAATCGAGGCGCGCCAAGTTTGTAAGAATAAAATAACGACGATGACAACTAACAAAACAGCTTCGAGTAATGTTTTGATAACGGCATCAATAGAGCCACGGACGAAGATCGTTGGGTCGTATACTATGTCGTATTCGACGCCGGCAGGAAATGCTTTAGAAGCTTCAGCCATCACCGAACGAACGTCATCAGAAAGCTCTATCGCATTGGAACCCGGACGTTGGAAGATCGGGATTGCGACCGCAGGTTGGCCGTCCAACATAGCTCTGAGAGAGTAGGTGTTTTGTCCTAGCTCAATTCGACCTATGTCTTTTAGACGCGTAATTTCACCGTTTTCACCAACGCGAATAACTATGTCATTAAACTCTTCGATGTTGTCTAATCGGCCTTTGACGTTTAATAATATCTGAAATTGATTCTCTAACTCCGTTGGTTGTGAGCCCAAAGAGCCTGCTGCTACTTGACGGTTTTGGCTACGAATCGCATTTACGACATCGGAGGCTGTGAGCTTTTTCTCAGCCAGTTGCTCCGGATTTAACCACACCCGAAGCGCGTATTGACCACCACCGAACACTCGCACGTCACCTACAGAACCCAACCTCGCTAATTGGTCTTTAACGTAAATGTCTGCGTAATTTGATAGGTAGCTAATGTCATGGGTCTTTTCTGGCGAAAACAAGTGAACAACTAAGGCTAAGTCCGGTGAGGACTTTTCTGCTACTACACCCAATCGCTGTACTTCTTGAGGTAGGCGCGGCACTGCGCTGTTTACTCGGTTTTGAACTTGGACTTGTGCTCGGTCAAGGTCAGTTCCAAGGGCAAAGGTTACCGTTAAGGTTAATCGACCATCACTGGTTGCTTGAGAAAACATATACAACATGTTTTCTACACCATTAATTTCTTGTTCTAGTGGTGTTGCTACGGTTTCAGCGATTACTTTTGGATTTGCTCCAGGGTAGCTTGCATTAACAACGACAGTAGGTGGAACGACTTCCGGGTATTCACTAACTGGCAACTGAGTCAGTGATATTGCCCCGGCAATAAGTATCACCATCGACAGCATCACAGCGAATATTGGACGGTTAATAAAAAAATGAGAAAATTTCATATTACTTCGAACCCATTACCGTGTGTTCATTTGTCATGTGTTTTTTGAATTCACTCACAAGTAGGTTTTCTGGTAGCTGAAGTGACACTGAGCGAGGTGTGATCGTCATACCTGGGCCGACTTTGGCTGGGCCATTTACCACAATGGTTTCACCTGCTTTTAAACCTGACTCGACAATTCGATAATCCCCCAGTCTTTTACCAACGGTGATAGGACGGTAACCAAGAGAGTTATCTTCGTTTACAACCAGAATAAATTTGTTTTTTAGATCTGTACCAATGGCGCGATCAGGAACAACAATGTGTTGTTCAAAATCTGTCGGGGCGATAGACACCCGTGCAAATGCACCTGGCATAAGCTTGTGATCGGCATTGTCGAAGCGGGCTCTGACTTTTAATGTACCTGTGTTCGGGTTTATGGTGTTGTTAACAAAGTCTAACTTACCAAACTTTGATTGACCTTTACTGCCTATCAACTCAAGTCTCACTGGTAAGCCGATGACACTTTGTAGATCATTAAATTCGCTGTTCCATGTTCTTTCGTCAATATCAAAGTACGCGTACATAGCATCGGTCGAAACAATAGAGGTTAAGACGGTACTATTGGCGTTAACTGTATTACCTTTGGTATGTAACGCAATTGAGGCGCGACCAGAAATAGGTGCTTCAATAGATGAAAACTCCAAATTGAGTTTTGCAATGTTTAACGATGCAGTGATCGCGCTAACATCAGCTTGGCGTTGATCAAAGTTGGCACGACGTGCTTCCGTTTCTTCTGCTGATATCGCATTGGTCTTGTTTAACTTGGTTGCTCGAAGGTACTCGGATTCGGCTTGTTTGAGGGCCGCTTTTGCTCGTTCAAGCTGTGCTTCAAGACTCTTTACTTCCGCATTAAAAGGGCGTTGGTCTAAGGTAAACAAGACTTCGCCTTGTTGAACGAGGTCACCTTCGCGATAGTTAACCGATTCAATGATGCCAGAAACACGCGGTTTTAATTGAACTTCTTCAGGCGCCTGAATTCGACTTGTATAGGTATACCAATCAGTAATCTCCATCGGACTTACGCTAGCAACATCAATCGGTGGTGGCGGTGGTGTGCTCGCCGCTTGCTGCTGCGGTGCGCCAGACTCAGAACAGCCAATAACGGTCGCGAGTGCTAGACTCACTACACCAAGTTGAAACATTTTTTTCATGTGGTTCTCCTATGTTATGCGCAACTATAATCTTGTCTTTTACAAAGAAAAATGCTCGAATTGGCATATTATTAATGCTCATATGGCAACAATGAGTAGATTTAGTGAGTAGATAAAATGGATCTAGCCAGTCGATTGTTACTGTTATTGGAAGTGGAAGAGTTTGGTACCTTTGCAAAGGTTTCAGAGCATCGCAATGTTGATCGGTCTGTGATCTCTAAACAAATCGCAAAGCTCGAGGACGAGTTAGGTGTCCGTGTTCTTAACAGAACTACGCGGTCCTTGTCATTGACCGCAGCCGGTAACGAAATAATAACCCAAGCTAGAGCTTTAAGAAGCTTGTTAAATGAAACTAAACGCCTTGCCCATAATTATCACTCAGAGCCCAAAGGCAAACTTAAGATCACTAGTGCGACTCACTTTGGTCGGATATATGTGCAACCCGCTATCATAGAGTTTCAAAAACGATTTCCGCAGTTGGAAGTCGAATTGCGGTTAGACGACCGAATTGTTGATATGGTAGGTGAGGGCTATGACATTGGATTTCGTTTTGGTCAGCCAAAAGACTCAAGTTTGATTGCACGTAAATTAGCTAGAAATAGGTTAGCAATTGTTGCTTCGCCTGATTTTATTAAGCGTTATAAATTGCCGACCACAATAAATGATCTACAAACCCTGCCATGTGCTGTTTATAGCAATTCAGGGCTTGTTGTTGATTCGGTAAATTATAAAGATGATGACGGTATTATTAAATCTTTACCTCTGAATCCGGCGTATAAAGTTAACGATCCAGAAATGTTGGTCAGAGCGGCCGAGTCTGGAAATGTCTTCGCGGTTATTTCTGCTGCTATGCTTAAAGATGAAGTGTTAACAGGGTCTCTCATCCCGATTATGACGGACCTTAACATTATGGATTATGGTGCGTTATACGCTGTGTATCCACATCGAGATTCACCAGTAAAAACCAGGCTTTTTATCGAAGCAATGAAGGAAGTTATCGGAAACCGGGTTCCTGTTTGGGAATCTTTCATCCCTAACTTTGATACGCTTTACGGTAATGATGAATCAACACCTGCGGCTTTGCTTTAGTAAAACACGAAAGCCCGTTAGTCATACAAAACCCCAAATTAAAGCATTGTGAGAATTAAAATGGCAAAAATAAATAAAACCGACCAACAATGGCGTGAGCAACTCACTGAAGAACAATATTACGTTACAAGGCAAAAAGGGACTGAAAGGCCTTTTACAGGAGAGTTACTAGACGAAACACGCGCTGGAAAATACATCTGCGTTTGTTGTAGCGCTGATTTGTTTTTTTCGGATCAGAAATTTGAGTCACATTGTGGTTGGCCATCATTTGATGAGTGCAAAGAGGGCAGTATTAGTTATCTAGAAGATCACAGCCACGGTATGCATCGCATCGAGATCGTTTGTTCAGATTGTCATGCTCACTTGGGGCATGTATTTGACGACGGCCCCACTAAAACTGGTAAGCGATATTGTGTTAATTCACTATCGATGACATTTGTCCCGCTGTAAAAAAGCAATTCACCGTTCATTTTTCACTATCAACCCTCGTTTTTACCAATTTTATCGGGCTTTAGAGCTAAAAATTAGTATTAGGTAAAAACTTGTGTACAGGTGACTTTCTAATATTTGTAAGTGTTTTTGTAATATTACATTTAAACTTTCATTGTGTTGGTTTACAATGCCGCTGTTTCGATCGACATGGGTTTCGATCACAGTTACTAAATCAATGTGGAAGGGCAGAAGTAATGACACTTACTCCAGAACAGCAATATCAAAAAAGTTGGTTAGAAAGACAGGACTATGCGGATAAAATGCAACCTATCGTAGGTAGCTTGTACCGCAACCACGGCATCGAAATCTGCGTTTATGGCCGTCCTTTAATTTCTGCTTCTACGATTGATATCATCAAAGCGCACAAGACGGTTACTAAATACGAAGGTCAAAAGCTTCGTTTACGTGAAAGCTTTGAGTTTCTTGAGTTAATTGCAGCAATGGAATTAAAACCTGCAAAAGTAGATTTAGGTAAACTAGCTTACGGTTACATCTACAAAAACGCAGGGGAAGGCCTAAGCAAACAAGAATACCTAGAAAAAGAATTAGCAACGATCTTAAATGGTCAAGGTGGCGAGCCACAAGATGTTGTTCTTTATGGTTTTGGTCGCATTGGTCGTTTATTGGCGCGTTTATTAATCGAACGCAATGGCCCTAATGCAAACTTGCGTTTGCGCGCTATTGTTGTTCGTGGTGGCAAAGATGGTGATTTAGAAAAACGCGCAAGCCTATTGAGACGTGATTCAGTACACGGTCCTTTCAACGGTAGCATCACTGTTGATAACGAGACTAACGTTATCAAGGCAAACGGTTCTTACATTCAAGTTATTTATGCAAACTCTCCAGATAGCATCGATTACACGCAATATGGTATTAACAATGCGCTAATCGTAGATAACACAGGTATTTGGAAAGACGAAGACGGCCTAGGTTTGCACTTAAAGTCTAAAGGCACTTCTAAAGTTCTTCTTACTGCACCAGCTGGTGGCAATATCAAAAATATCGTTTATGGTGTAAACGAAGGTGATATCACCCCTGAAGACAACATTGTGTGTGCAGCAAGCTGTACTACCAATGCAATTACACCGGTTCTGAAAGCAATTAACGACAAGTTCGGTATTGCTAATGGTCACGTAGAAACTGTTCACTCTTACACTAACGACCAGAACCTGATCGACAACTTCCACAAAGCAGAACGCCGTGGTCGCTCGGCTGCATTGAACATGGTTCTTACTTCAACGGGTGCGGCTAAAGCTGTTGCTAAAGCACTACCTGAGCTAAAAGGCAAGTTAACAGGTAACGCGATTCGCGTACCAACGCCTAATGTATCTATGGCTATCATGAACCTAAATCTAAACAGCAGCACAAGTCGTGAAGAGTTAAACGACTACTTATTGGACGTAGCGTTGCATTCTGACCTAAAAGATCAAGTTGACTTCACTAGCTCAACAGAAATCGTTTCTACAGACTTAGTGGGCAGCCGCTATGCTGGTGTTGTTGATTCACAAGCGACGATTGTAGATGACAATCGTGTTGTTTTATACGTTTGGTACGATAACGAGTTTGGCTACAGCTGTCAGGTTGTGCGAGTTATGCAAGAGATGGCAGGTATCGAATACCCAACTTTACCAGCCTAACAACTAATTAATTTTTTGAAAGCCAGCTTATGCTGGCTTTTTTTATGGATTAAAGTCTTAAAAGTTTCAAACCATTAAAATTCAACTAATCTTTAATAAGGTTAAACCGAAGGTAATGGGTGCAAAGTTGTTAAAAAGTATTAAGGGTTCGTTGACGACTTATACTGTGACATTGTTTCTTGTGATGACGATCAGCATTCTCTGGTTATCTATCAACGAGCATGAGCGCTTGTATAAGGAGGCGGTCACTCAAGACTTAGAAGCACTTTCAGAAAATATGGCCAATGATTTGATCCCCTTTATGGCCGAAAGTAACAACGACATTGAGCTAATTACAAAGCTACTTAAACTAGATACATACGAAAATGTCATTATAGGCGCGGTGTACAACAATGAATGGCAGTTAGCCCAGTTTTATATTGGCAAATCTGACGCGGTAAACAAAGCGCGACCATTGACCCATTTACCTAAAAATATTCAAAACTACGCCATGGGCATCCATACCGATTCTGGTCAATTATTGTCTTTAAAACGAATTGGAGAGGTCAGTTACCCTTTAGGTTACTTATTGATCATTAAAGATGCCCAAACACCTTTACAGCAGAGCAATTTAAGCCTGTTGAAAAATATAAGCCCTTTGGCCATCGTCATACTTTGTTTGGTGGTTTATTTCTTAATTAAACTACAAAGTGAATTACTCATTCCTTTGACACGCTTAGCAGACCTTGCAAACTTCGTAAAAGACAACAAGGACTACAGTGTTCGATTTGATGTGGGAGGTAAAGAAGAGGTCCAGCTTCTTAGCGCCGATTTTAATGACATGATGGTCATGATTGACGAAGAAACCCAAAAAAATAACGAAATTACACTGCGGCTAAAAGAACAACAACGCCAAATGGAAAAAATGGCTAACTTTGACCCTTTAACAGAGCTACCAAACAGGCAGTTTTTTATGGAGTCATTGCGTATCGAATTAGACCGAGCGCAAAGAGAAGGTAAAAACTTGGCGCTGATGTACATGGACTTGGATGGTTTTAAAGAGGTAAACGACTCTTTTGGGCACGACGTAGGCGATGAATTGTTAATTCAGGTAACAAAACGCATAAAAGCGCATATCCGTCGCGGTGATGTTTTGTCTCGGTTAGGTGGTGATGAATTTCTTTTATTGTTACATAACTCACCAGATCTTTTGTTGCTACAAGAAGTGGCTAATCGAATTGTCACCAGTATTGAAGAACCTGTAAAAGTAGGGGCTTGGGAAGTCGAGGTTTCGATAAGTATTGGCATTGCAGAAGCAAGACAGGCTAACTTTAAAATCTCTGAATTTATGGCCAATGCAGATATTGCAATGTATCGGTCTAAAGAGGCTGGTAAGGGTTGCCATACTTCATTCTTACCAGAAATGATGGAAGATAATAAACGCAAACTAGCCATAGCCAGTGCCATATTACCTGGATTACAAAATGATGAGTTTCAGGTGTATTACCAGCCCAAAGTAAACGTTAATGGTGAAGTGGTGGGCTACGAGGCCCTAATCAGATGGATAGAAAGTAAATTAGGCTTTGTATCGCCAGCGGAATTTATCCCAATTGCTGAAGCGACAGGCAGGGTGGTTTTTATTACCGAGTGGGTGATCAAAAAAGTTTTTGATGATTTATCAAGCTTGATAGAAATACATGGACCACATCTCAAAGTTTCAATTAATTTATCTGCCACGGATATTAAACGCATTGAATTACTAAACTACATTGAACGAAACTATCAAATGTATGGTGTTGATCCCAAAAATACAGAGTTTGAAGTGACAGAGTCTTCATACCTTGAAAACTTTGAAGAAGCGGATAAGTTTTTACAAGAGCTAAGTAAAATTGGGGCATCAATTGCGCTGGATGACTTTGGCACAGGTTACTCTTCGTTGGGTTATCTAACAAAAATCCCAATAGACACACTAAAAATCGATAAACAGTTTATTGACGAGCTTGAAGTTGATGAGCGCAGCACATTAATCACAACAACGATTATTCAATTGGCAAAACAACTCAATTTAACCATTTGTGCAGAAGGCGTTGAAACAGAAAAGCAAAAGGATTATTTGTTCAATAAAGAGTGCGACCAACTGCAAGGATATTATTTTAGTAAGCCGACTCCACTCAAAGATATTCAAAAACTTCGCAGAGGCGATGCTGATACGGTAAACATTAAACAAAAAGCCTAAATCAATTAGGCTTTTTATTGAGGTACATAAACCACAGTTAAACCATCTGGGATTGGGGTATCTTTAGGGAGATATCCAATAGAATAGGGCGTATCGATCAAGAATTCGATAAGCTCCAATTGGCTACTTACTTGAGTAGGAGGTTTTTTTCGACCTGTAAAACGCATTTGTGCCCAATAAGACTGAACTCTCGATTCGGTTAGTCCTAAAACCTTAGTGTTAAATATAACTCGAGTCGGGCTATTATTTGGTAATACAACTGGTTGAAACTCTACTTCTAACGCTCCACCCATGAATAGGTTTTTTACTTCTTGTTTGGTTAAAACCATTGGCGTGTTATTGGTGTTTGCGACAACAATGATTCCACCCACTCTTGCGTTTACAGTTTGAGAGAGTGCCATCATTAGAAATAAAAATAGATACACTTTCTTCATCAAAACACCCAACTAACGGCTAATTGAAAAAGAGTAGAATGTCGATCAAAAGAGGGGTCAGTTATTTGATAAAAACTGCGTTGGTCTGCTTCTCCACGTAGAAATGTTAAGTCTGCTTTAAAGGCAATGTTAGGTTTCCAATCCCAACGTGTCCCTATTGAAAAACTGCTCAATTCATCTTTATCTAATGCTCTGAACACGGTTTGATACCCAAAAGCCAGCATGTCTAATTCAGGACTGACCCCCACTGGGATTTCCTGAACTGGATCGCTAAACTTCATATCACTGTTGGCAAATGTAATGTGGTATGTAAATGGGTAGTCGTATATTCCCGCACTCAGATAGTAGGCTTGAATCTCTGGGACGACTAAAATGTCCGGCACTATTTTGGTCCATTCTGCACGAGAAAAATAAGAAGGGTTTTCATAATTCACACTAGCTTGAATAAAATCTAGATGGCCATCTACTGTCAATGAGTCTGCGCTTTTGGTAAAACCCACATTATACAGTGTGTCTATAAAGGCTTGTAAGTTAGGTAGTTTGGTATTTACATTGCCTTGGTGGTAAGCCAAACGAAACGTAAAATTATTAACTTGTAAGTTAGTGATTAGGCCAGCTAGGTCGTCAACTTCGACATCTACTTTAGTCTCTGCAATATAATAGTCGTCATCGAACGCCCCCCAGTAAGCTTCGAAGTTGAGAGCGTATTGTTTGTTGGGGATGTCGTAGCGTACAAAAGCCCCTTCGAAGCTACTAAATAGATAAAAGTTATAAACCTGCTGAGGCAAGCTTACCCACGGATAGGTAAAACCAACATCGACACTATCACTGTAATTAAAAAACGGGGTTTTGTGTCGCCCCAAACGAACTTGCCAACGTTGCGATGGGGTGATGTTAACGAATAACCATTCTAATCCTGACGTTTTCGTATCTGATGCGTAAGCGACGGCTTGTCCTGAAGCCGAAATATACTTGTTAAATTGAACATCTGCTTGCAGACCCAAAATTGACTGCTGATCGATAGAAAAACTATCGTCATATCCCTGATAGGTTGCTTTGTCTGTGTTTAGATATCCACCTACAACTTGACCAAAGCCAGAAATGTCGAATTCTGGCTCTATACTGCAGGCTCCAGTACTTATGATTAATGCGAGGCCGACGGATGCGTTGAGTATGTGTTTAAAAGTCATGAAAAGACGTGCACTTTTCCAAGTAATTTCATGCTTCATATTATAGACACTATTCAAAGACTTGCGGGGTTTAGGTAGTGGCCACCCAAAAACGAAGACTTTTTTAATTTAATTTAAATTTAATTATTTTTTGAAAAAACAATTAATTTCAATAAGTAACAATAGTTGTTCAATATTAAATCAATCTTATAAGTAAATCCCCGAAATTTGATGCTTAATTTTTAAGGGATTCCCTGATAATATCGGATGCAATTCCTTATAAACGCTGTTTTGGATAGTCACAATGAAAAAGTTGTCAATTGAAGTAGCCATCATATTGTGTGCGGTTTTTAGTACATCTGTTATTGTGCAATTAAGTTTGTTACCAGCAACTACTACACACCACGTTTGGGGTCACTTTACCCTTATTCCAGCGGTAATTAGTGCCGTTTTGTGTCTGGTTTGGTTTTATAAAGTTGCAAAGCGATGAAACATTTTGTGCCGCAAGTCTGTCTTGTAGATAGATGCAGTTTATAGAGCGGTACCATGATCAAAAACATTTCACTTCAAGTTTTATTTTTCTTTATCTTATTTCACTTAATTAGTTGGGTTAGAGAACTCAGCCTACTAGAAAGTGACAGTCATGCACCCAACTTTAGCTTGGTGTCCGTCGCGGGGAAAAACGCCGGTACGCTGATGACGACGAGAGACTTCCAAGGCAAGCCGACCGTATTGTTCTTTTGGGCGCCTTGGTGCTCAGTGTGTAAAGTATCCATGCCTAATCTTCAAGCCTTCCACCAAGACAATTTTGATCAAGTAAACGTGGTGAGTATTGTAATGGATTATGAGTCGGTCGAGTCGGTTACGGATTATATGCAAAATAACCAACTCAGTTTTACGACACTTTTAGGTAAAGACAGTACCGCAATTGATTACAAAATTCAGGGATTTCCTACTTATTATGTGCTGGATGCAAATGGCCAAATTCACGCTAAATCCATGGGATATTCCTCTGAAATTGGGATGAAAGCCCGAACGCTTACTTTGTAAACAAAGATCACGAGCAAACAACAGAATAAGTGGCTTGTCCGCCTTTTTGTGTGATAACCTCACTACAAATAATAAGATGGATCCGAATACAATGAGAATCACAAGCAACTTTGACAGCGGCAATATTGATGTCGTTGACTTGTCTTCAAAAACGAATATCCAGTTAAAGATCAACGTCGATAATCAGTCTGATTTCTATCAATGGTTTCACTTTAAGTTAGAAACCACAGCGGGTGAAGAGCACACAATGCGAATCATCAATGCCAAGACTGCGGCGTACCCTGAAGGGTGGGTCGAATATCAGGCGATGGCGTCTTACGATAGAGAAACATGGTTCAGAGTACCAACAGAATATACCAATGGTGAACTCGTAATTAACCACATTCCTGAGTTTGATAATGTGTTTTATGCGTATTTTGTTCCGTACTCATATGAACGTCACTTGGACCTAATCCATCAATCACAACTCAACCCAGATACCCAATTAATCACGCTTGGCGAAACCATTGACGGTCGAGATATCTCTCTACTTCAAATCGGACAACCTTCAGAAGGTAAAAAGTCTATTTGGATCACCGCCCGTCAACACCCAGGCGAGAGCATGGCAGAGTGGTATGTTGAAGGCCTGTTAAACCGTTTGTTTGACGGCGATGACGCAACATCTCGTTTATTGCTAGAAAAAGCAGTGTTTTATGTTGTACCAAACATGAACCCAGATGGCTCAGTGCGTGGGCACCTTCGCACCAATGCAGTCGGTACAAACCTTAACCGCGAATGGTTAGAGCCAAGCTTAGAAAAAAGCCCAGAAGTGTTTTACGTAACACAAAAAATGAAAGAAACGGGCGTTGATATGTTCTTGGACATTCACGGTGATGAGGCCATTCCTTACAACTTTGTTGCCGGATGTGAAGGCATAGTGAGTTATGACGAGCGCCACAAAAACCTAGAAGAGGCATTCAAAGCTGCTTATGCGGCAGCGACTCCAGAGTTTCAAGACGTCCACGGTTATCCAAAAGACGAACCTGGCCAAGCGTTACCAACGGTTGGCGCAGCTTGGGTAGGAGAGGCGTTCAAGTGCTTGTCTTATACAGTAGAAATGCCATTCAAAGACCATAATGATGCGCCTGACGAAATTTATGGATGGAACGACGTTCGATCTGCTAAATTTGGCGCAGATGCATTGACAGCAATTTTGGCCGTTGTTGATACGTTGCGATAATAAAATTAAATAAAGAAGGGCTGTCAGCCCTTTTTTACTTAACAGTTTTGTAAAACAACAATAAATAATTACAACAAATAAATAACAATAACTTTTAAAAAGGAATATCCAGTGAACTCGTTTAATGATTTGCTCTTGTTTCTTGATAGTTTATTAGGGAGCTCTCCATGGTTCCCTTATGTACTATTGGGCGTGGGTATATTTTTCACAATCTATTTGAAGTTTCCACAAATTCGTTACTTTAAGCACGCGTGGCGTGTAGTAACAGGGAAGTACGACAAACCAGACGCTGAAGGTGACACAAACCACTTCCAAGCGTTATCAACTGCGCTATCAGGTACAGTCGGTACTGGTAACATTGGTGGTGTAGCACTTGCCTTATCAATCGGTGGTCCTGCAGCGTTATTCTGGATGTGGATGACGGCGTTTTTTGGTATGACAACAAAGTTTGTTGAGGTAACGTTATCTCACAAATACCGTGTTAAAGCCGAAGACGGTACCATGTCAGGTGGCCCAATGTATTATATGGACCGTCGCCTAAACATGAAATGGTTAGCGGTTCTGTTTGCGGTTGCAACCGTAATCAGCTCATTTGGTACTGGTAGTTTGCCACAAATCAATAACATCGCTCAGTCAATGAATGATTCGTTTGGCATCGAGCACATGGTAACAGGTGGTGTGTTAGCTATTCTGCTTGCTATGGTTATTTTAGGTGGTATCAAACGTATTGCTTATATTACGTCTCGTGTTGTTCCTCTAATGGCTGCATTGTATATCATCGGTGCGTTGGCGGTTATTTT
Source organism: Psychrosphaera ytuae (assembly GCF_017638545.1). Classification (NCBI taxonomy): domain Bacteria; kingdom Pseudomonadati; phylum Pseudomonadota; class Gammaproteobacteria; order Alteromonadales; family Pseudoalteromonadaceae; genus Psychrosphaera; species Psychrosphaera ytuae. The sequence goes on along the minus strand of NZ_CP072110.1, from coordinate 529,564 downwards.
CTACAACATTGAAAACCTAGTTCCTTCGTTTGTTTCTGTATTCCAAGACGCCTTTACTGGCTCTGCAGCAACAGGTGGTTTCGTAGGTGCGGCATTTGCATATGCATTTACTAAAGGCGTTAACCGCGGTCTGTTCTCAAACGAAGCAGGTCAGGGTTCTGCACCGATTGCTCACGCAGCAGCGAGAGCGAAAGAGCCAGTTTCTGAGGGTATGGTTTCGATTCTTGAACCGTTCATCGATACCATCATTATCTGTACGCTAACAGGTATGGTGATCTTATCGTCTGGTGCTTGGCATGAAAAACACGAAAACGAATTCCAACGTTCAGACATGATCATCTTGGCGGGTGAATACGACCAAAATAAACAAGAAGACTTTGATGAAATTGCCCGTTACCTAAACGCGCAGACAAATGAAGTTAAACTTTACCAAGGTGAAATCCAAGTTAAAGACGGTTTAGCGGTAAGTGAAGGTTTCACTATCCTTAACTCTCGTTCATTTGCAGAAAACGTTGTTTTCTTATTACCAGGTGAGCACGTCTACAACGGTAAGTTAAATGTTATTGATGGTCAGCTGAAAAACAAAGAGATCGTTGTTAAAGGTGACTCATTGATCCACTCAGCATCTTTGACGACCGAAGCGTTTACACGTGGTTATTTTGGTGAGTCTGGTAAATACATAGTAACCATTGGTTTATTATTATTTGCATTCTCTACCGCGATTGCTTGGTCTTACTACGGTGACCGTGCGATGACCTATCTATTAGGCGCTCGTTCTGTAATGCCGTACCGAGTGATTTACGTTGCTGGTTTCTTCTGGGCATCGTTTGCTGATACTTCTTTGATTTGGACGTTAGCGGCTGTTGCGATTGTCGTGATGACCTTACCTAACTTGTTAGGTATTATGTTACTGCGCAAAGAGATGAAAGAAACCGTCGATGAATATTGGGTAAACTTCGAAAAGGACAATAAAAAAGAAGGTTAACCATATTAATTATTGAGTAAAATCGATAAACTTTATAAGAGCACGATAGGTCACTACCGTGCTCTTATTCGTTTTAAGACAGATTGCTTTTATGTGCGTGATCTGTAGGTACACCGAAGAGGTATTTCATGGCAATTATCAAATGTCCCCAATGCAAAAAATCAATTTCTGACAAACAAAAGGTGTGTCCGCACTGCGAATTGGATATGACCAATTTGACTGAAGAGAAACTCGCGTCAATGAGCCGTATCAGCTCTCTTAAACACAACCAAAATTTACAAACGTACCAATTTATTGCCATGTTGATCTTTTTGGCTGGCTGTTTTTCGGTTTACACCATCGAAGATAAAGAAAGCCCACAATACATAGCGGCTCAGGCGTCGGTCGTGATCGGTTTCATCTGGTATATCGTTAATCGTTTTATTATTATCTGGTCTAAGAAAAGAAGTTGATGCTGGAGTAAACAGTGAACCTAGAACAAATGTTGCAGGCAATTACGCCTGAGGTTTATGAAAACCTAAAATATGCTGTCGAGACGGGTAAATGGCAAAATGGCCAAAAGTTAACGGATAAACAACGCGAAGACTCATTGCAGCTCGTTATGGCTTATCAAGCTAAAGTAGAAAAGTCGACAGAACACTTCACCATCGGGGCAGACGGTCAAATGGTTATGAAGTCTAAGCGAGAATTGAAAAAAGAGTTTTTGGCTGCAACGGATATTGCAAGGTTCGACCAAGATGATATTTAAAACGCTATTTACTAATAACAATAATAAAAAATGGCAAAGTGAAAAAATCAGTGACCGGGTTCAAGCAATTTCAGAATTGGACCCGTCACATCCCCAACATAAAAAAATCTTACATGAGTTAGCGTACAATGACGGTTCAGCGTCGGTACGTTGGCCAGCTTTAGAAAAACTTCAAGAATTCAGCTTGTTTTGGCAAAGCTACAAACAAGATCCGGAACCAACCATACGAAAAAAATCAGAGACCAAACTCGCTTATTTTATTTTTGAATCAACGGATATTTCTGACTCAGATAAACAAGCATTTGTGACTCAAAGTGCACCGCCAAGCCTATTAGACAAGTGGCTCGATTTTATTTTAGACGGGCAGGGTAACGAGAGTCTTGTCATTAGTATGTTGCAGCGCATCGATAAAGACAGCTCAACGACCAAAGTATTACAAAATAGAGACTTGAGCGACGCATCGGTTACCGCACTCATTGACCACCTTAATGACTCGAAAGCACTTAAAAAACTCACCAAACACAAGAGTCCAGTATTAGCTCAAAGTGCTTCAAAGCGACTTAAACAAATACAAGAAGCAGCAGAAAAACCAGCAAAAATAGAGCAACAAACCCGGTTGCTTTTAGCAAGGTTAAAAGCATTAAAAGAACAATCTGATTTTGAATTGTTTAGCAAAAACTTAAATTCAATAATAACCGAATGGCAAGGGCTCCAAACGGACATTAAGGTGTTGAGTCAGCCACAACTCGATAGCGTTACCGAAAAATACCAAACATTATTAACGACCGCAGAGCGCCAATTAGAATTTCTACAAAAGCAGCATCAACAAATTCTCGACCAAAAAGCCCAGGCGCAACAAATACAAAAAGAACAAGAGCGGATAGCTAGCCTTATCAGCTCGGTTGAAGCAGAACTGATCAATCGCACTAACATTATTGCCCAGACATTAGACCAAGACATTTCGGATACATTTAACCAATTTAGTCTTGCAAAAGAATATAGTGAAAGCGCGTTAACTGAGGTGTTTAACGCCATTAAAGTGGCCGAAGGTATTGAGCACTCGAGTAGCGAACTTAAAATTAAAGCGAATACCTTAAAGTTAAATTGGGTAGAGTTCGTTGATCATTCCACAACCTTATTAGAAATAAGAGAATGCATAGAAACGCTCAAAACTGTTGAGTTGTACTCGGATAGTTGGAACACCGCAATAGACTTATTGAGTAATGGCAAGCGAACACTTTTAAATAACCGATTTGGCAAAGTGGCATTAAATGAGCTCCTGCCTGATGATTTTGAACAACTACAAGCACTGGCCAAAAAATATAAAAAGCAGCAATCAGAAACCAGTCAAACGATTGCAAGACGATTAAAAGACGTTCACAAACAAATAAATTTGGGGCGATTTAATGACGCAATACGTCAATTTACCAAATTAGAAGCTACGTATAACTCGTTGGATACAGAGGCAAAAGCTAAGCTCCAGGCAAATTGGGCAAATACCCAAGATGAGATCACTAAATTACTGGATTTACGAGCGACAATTAATGAGCCCAAAATTGCCGAGCTTATTCAGGCGGCGCAGGAGCTGGCACAGCAGCCACTGGCCAATCTAGATGAGCAAGCACACAGAATTAAAACCTTACGTAAAAACTGGAACAGTCTTCGATTAGAAGAAACCAGCCATCAAGAGCAACAAGTCCTTTTTGATGAGTTGTTAGAGAAAGCGTTTGAACCGTGTCGCTTGGTTTATCAAGCGCGTGAAAGTCAACGACATCAAAATTACCAACAAAAACAAAATATCATTGTTCAATTAAATGAATGTTTTGAACAAATGAAGCGCAACAATGTTGCCGACTGGAAACAATTAGAGCAGGTATTTTCAAAGCTTCAGTCTGACTGGTCTGTAATCGGCCCTGTCGATAGAGAAAAACAAAGCCGACAACAGGACGAGTATTATACCGTATGTAAGGATATCAAAGCCTTGATATCGGCAGAGCATCTAGCTAACAAAGAAGCAAAGCAGGCCTTATTAGAGCGAACGAAAGCTATCGTTAATGACGCGGCGGTATCTCAAAGTGAAAAACAAGGCGATCAGTTAAATACTGCCGCTCAACAACTTAAGTCACTACAAAAGCAATGGAAAGCAATTGGTTACGCCGGAAAACATGACAGCAAGTTATGGCAATCATTTAGGCGAGAGAACGATAGGTTTTTTGAGCAACGCAGTGCGCGTTTTAGCGAGCGTCAAAAGTTATCATCAGACGCCCGCACAACATTAATGTCGTTTTTTGAACAGCTCCAAAAGCAAATTAGCGAGGCTACAACATTTGTTGAACTCAAAGACTTTGAAGATAAAGTCAACGCTGCGGAGCTTAGCGAAGAAGTCCTGTTACCTAAAGATTTAAAAGAAGCAAAGGCACGGAAAAACCACCTAGAACAGCAAATTAGGCTAGGTTTCGAAACTATTCGACAATTAGAATCAAAACAAAAAACGGAAGAATTATTCGAACTTGTCTTGGACTTAATCAATAACAAACAACCAAACTTGGATGTCTTAAGCGGCGGTTGGCGCAATGCATTAATAGAGGCCTCTAAAAAGTCCACAAACACCTCTGACACTATTACGAGCGATAGTAATGATATTAGCGCCGAACTCACTGAATCGAGGGCTGGATTAACCTTGTTACTCGAGGCCATCTGCCAAGTAGACTCTCCTATAGAGCTCAAAGAGCAACGAGGATCGGTGAACTTGTATGTGCTAAGCCAAAAGTTAGAGCAGGGCATAGAGTTTAATAAAGACATGCTCCTAACCAAATGGTTAGCGGTAGAGCCTTGGACATCAGATGATATGGGCTACGTCGAGCGTGTAAAGCCACTGTTTGAACAAACCATTTAAATCACCTGCACTATTAAAAATAGGTATTGTTACTGCTAACTCTTAGTAATACTTTAGTAAGGCTTAGGGTTAAGCAGTTTTAAGACAATAACAGATTGAAAGTTGGGCTTTTTCTGTTAGGTTAAGAGTTACAAAGTAGGCGAGCGTTACTGAGAAGCCTACGTAATATGATGTTATATGCCAATGATGAAATCGCTAACTATTGTGCTATTTCCACTAGTTTTAATTTCGAGTTGGAGTAGCTTTGCAAACATAGATATTGAATATCAGGTAACTGAAGTAGCAGGTAGTAATACAAATTATGGTTTATCTGTAATTGCACCAGCCAGCGATCCTGAACAATTAGTTCCATATTGGCATCGTAAGGCTGTCAAAATTTGTGGTTCTAAAAAATATAAAGCGTCTGCGTTAATTAAAAAAGAAACGCAATGCGGTGATGCTATTCAGGTTACGAGTACAGGTGAAAAGTGTGAGGTAATTCCTGCATCAGTTTTCGGTACTTTAAGTTGTAATGGCATATAACAAGCTAATTAATAAGGACAAAAAACAGTTTGCTGTTTCGTTCCTCAACATTTTAGCAAACAATTTTTTGCCCATTATTAGGGCGTTAGGTAACTAGCATGGATCGCAAATTCATAAATCAAATTCAAGACCAAATTGATTCTGCTTTTGTTGCAATAAACTACAAAAGACCAAGGCGTTCATGTTGCTATTTTGAGCTTTCGCCTAATGTTTATTCATGGCACGGTATGCCATGTGATAGCAGAGGGCAGGAAGCCATTTATTATATGCTAAATATCGGGCTTCACTTTAGGGATATTGAAGAAACTGCGCGTAAGTATTCTGGATTGAAATATAAAGTAGGTGAAGGTGTTACCATTATGGAAAGCTTTCAAACAGTTTTAGGTGAAAAATATAAACTGTTTACGTTTGACCCTGAAGAGCCAGAAAACATAAAACCAGAGATAGAAAGACTAATTGCCCTTATTCAAACACACGCATTTCTTTGGTACGAAAGAAATAATAACATTGAAGTGGTAACTGAGTTTTTAAGAAGTAATGTAGAGCGTTTAGGTTTTTATCCAGAAAGGTATGCTGTTGCATTAAAAATGCAAAAGCAAAATAAAGTGCTTCAGGAATTTATGGAACAACACTCTGAAACAGTAAAGCAGTATGGTAACGACATTGAACAAAGCTGGATAAATTTTGGCAATAATTTAAAAGTTACCTAACAAACGCTTCAACCAAGGACGCAAAACAGCAGGCTTGCGCTCCTTCGTCGCTAATTTTAGCCTGCTATTTTTCGCCGGTTAAGCGAGGCGTTAGTTCTCCAAAAGGATTTGTATGAATAAGAGACTTCTTTTAATTATATTTGTGTTCTTCGTTTCAGCGTGTAAATCAAATGATAGCCATATGGACAGTTCAACAAAGCAAGCTACCATAACCTCTTCGAACCAAATAAGTGAAATACAAAACGGTTGGGTTCAATTATCTTTTGACGTATCTGCGTCTGGTGATGTTGAAAACATTAAAATTATAGACTCTTATCCTGCCGGAAGATTTGACGATGAAGCAGTTGAAGCATTAGCTAAGTGGAAATACAAACCTAAAGTTGAAAACGGAGTGCCAGTTAAGCAACATAATTTAAAAGTTCAACTTGATTTTTAAAGACTAAAAACAGGAAACAAACAAGTCGTTACAAGAGCGACAATTAACTACAGGTTTGTGCTATCGTTGCAAGATCCTATTTTAACACCAACCAAAGATTGCTCCTGAACGGAGCGTTATGCGTCACGGGACATAATGGAGGATAAATGACAAGGTTTCTATTTTTGACAAGTGCTTTAGCACTATCAGCATGTAATTCGACTTCTGTCGTTCAGGATAGCGTAATACAACCAATTGATTTTGTGGGCGACAAAAATGCCCTTGAGAAAATGTGGATCGTTTCGAAAAACGATTACCCGATATACCCTACAGATGCAGCTAGGAGAGGCATAAGCGGTTGTGTCGATTTTTCATTTGTGATCGACAGTGAAGGGAAAGCACAAAACATCCAAGTTATTAAGGCTATTCCTGACTCTACTTTTATTAATTCAGCGACAAAATCACTTAAAAAATTCAGATGGCAGCCAACGAAATCAAACGATGGGCGCCTTCCAGCAATTACAACTTTACAGCTTGATTTCAGCACCGCCCCAGTAATGAAAGTTGCGGAATGCATAGCAGGTGACGCATAGCAAACCACTCAAGTCGCTCGCAGGCGGGCTGGGACGCAAACAGGCAGCTTCGCCATTATAGCCTGCCTGTTTGTGCCCCGTATTTAAGTGTTAAGTTACCAGAGGTGTCATGGACTCAAACCCAAATATAGGAAAATGGAAACGTTACCCAGAGAAACAAGAGCTTTTTGAAGCCACTTTCTTTGTGTACTTTAAAAGCTACCAAGAAATTGAGGTGCAAGTTAATTTAAGCCCTAACTCTTTCCTTGGAACAGCTTATTCAATCTCTGTTCGATTGGATGAATTTAAAAAGTTTGTTTATCTTTGCAGGCTTCAATTTTAACACCAACCAAACATTGCTCCAATGAGGAGCGTTAGGCATAAATTTGAAATCACTTATTTTTTTCTTTCTTGTTATTCTGACTGGGTGCTCTCGACAGGAATTACCTATTGGTTCTTATGACATAGAATTTCAATCCAATATCTGGAAAAAACCAGAATCCATTAACTGGAATAAAGAAAAAGGCTCTGTCAGGCAACAAATGCTAGGGAGCTTGATAGATAACAACCTTGTGGGTAAAAATAGAGATCAAATTATTGTTTTGCTTGGTACCCCATCAACAAAAATGGATCCTGACTCTGAAGGTCCTAGTTTGTCGTACCCAACCGGACCGCAAAGAGACAATTACTTGGGTATCGACTACGAATGGCTGATAATACAATTTGATTCTGCAAACATTTATGCCGGATATTATCTGGCATCTGATTGAATGCATCAAAAATACCTGCAGTCACTTACTGGCCCACGTTGGGAAGCAAACGAGCAAGAATCCCTTCGTTTCGCCTCGAATTATAGGCAGTTCACTTTTGCACCAAGCGGGGCATTAGCTTTACAAGGAAAGTTTTGTGTTTAATAAATTAAAAAAAGTAGCCTCGAAAGGACTTTGGCATTCGTTAGCCGTCATTATCGTAATGCTTTTGGCTGGCCCAGAATTTATAGTAAGCATTGAGCTGATGGCTCTAGTTGAAGTGCTTGGTGCTTCTACATTTGTGTTGATGTACTTCGCAGGGTTCAAGTTATATTTATCTAAAATGTGGGATAAATATAAAAGCTTTGAAAATTACTCTATATTTTTTATCCCAACAATATCTGTTCTAAAACAAATGCCATCCTTGATAATTCATGCGATACCAGAGAGAACTGCGGTTGCTCTGTTCTTAGGGATGGTTACCGTTATGATGTTAGTGTTTAATATTCAAAATTTAATTTTAGCGTAATTTGTAAAGCTGGTTTTCATCTATTTAATAATTATCTATCAAATGCTTATAAGAGAAGTAAAAATCCATTAACGAAACAAGCAAACAGAGTGTTCGTTATTTTTCAGCCTTTTGGAAAGGAGAGGGAACGGAGAAAAGTTGCCGAAATAGAAAAAGAAATCGACTAACTTAACTCTCCCTTGAGGTTTTGACTAAACAGAGCACGACGCTCCTCGTAGCTAATATCCAAGCTCAATACGTAATGCAGTTTTGTCAAGCATGCTTCTAACGTCATGTCAGAAGCGGAAAGGGCACCAGCGTCTTTTAATACGTGACCTGTAGCGTATCCATCCATATTAACTTGGCCTCTAAAACACTGAGTACGATTGACCACCAATATTTCTCTTTGATGGGCTGACAGTATTTCACCAATCAACTGCTCGTTTTGCGGCGCATTTCCAACTCCATAACTTTGCACAATCAACGCGTTTACGGGTTGCGATAAAATGTTTGCAATGACCTTATGACTGATCCCTGGATATAGCGTTATCACCCCAACCGGTTGCTCTTTAATCCGATTCACTTTAAGTGCTTTGGATTGCGGGTTTCGGTTTACTTCGCCTTGGTCAACTTTGATTTGTATTCCCGCGGTGGCTAGTGGGTCGAAATTAGGGCTTTCAAATGCATTAAAGCCCGTTGAGTCTGCTTTGGTCGTTCGGTTACCGCGATAAAGCGTATTGTTAAAAAACAAACTCACTTCAGGTATTGGGTAATGGGCGGCTAAGTAAAGGGCGTTTAACAAGTTCGCCTGGCCGTCAGAGCGGATCTCGGAGAGCGGAATTTGGCTGCCAGTAATAATTACCGGTTTTTCTAGGTCGTCGAACATAAAAGACAGTGCCGATGCAGTATAAGCCATCGTATCTGTGCCATGTAACACGACAAATCCGTCAAACTGGTCATATACCGATTCGATATCGTCTGCGATTGTTTGCCAATCCGATGGCGTCATATTACTAGAATCAAGAATCGGACAGTACTCATTGATGACAAACTCTGGCATTTCATCCCTAAAAAGCTCTGGTAGGCTTTTAACTACATCGGATATATAACCCGCAACTGGGATATAACCATGATCTGACTTTTTCATACCAATCGTACCGCCAGTGTAGGCGATATAAATTCTTTTCTTCATTACGCTTTACAACTTAATTAGCAATATCACATTGTACACAGTAAACATACATATGGCGCGGATCATTAAACTCAATCCAACGCGTCGTGTCTTTAAGGACTGACTTTAATGCACTCATTACCTTTTGATTGGTTGATGGGGTAGGTTCGTATCCCAAGTTTACTTTTGCTAATCCCAGTAATTCTTGAATGATCTTATCGAAACCTTTCATCGGCTTAGTAATTTGAATGATTTCGTAATCCTCCAATTCAGCACGTTGAGCGGCTGCTAAAATAGCGTCATCGTAATAACCTAAATGATCAACCAAGCCAAGTTCCTTTGCCGTTTGTCCAGACCAAACTCGGCCTTGAGCGATTTGATCAACCGCTTTTGGAGTCATGCCGCGCTCTGTTGATACTAAATTAATAAATTCGCGATATCCCTGCTCAATACTTAGTTGAATAATGTCACCGAGTTTTGCTGGTAAAGCTTGGGTTGGACCATAACCTGCTAACTCTGTGGTACCAACACCATCAGTGGACAAGCCTAGGTGTTGTAGAGATTTTTCGTAGGTCATAAACATACCGAAGATACCGATAGAGCCAGTAATTGTCGTAGGAGACGCCCAAATTTCGTCTGCAGAAGCTGAAATCCAGTAGCCCCCGGACGCTGCTACTCCACTCATGGAGGCAATCACAGGCTTGCCGGCTTGCTTTAATGCCAAAACTTCATTGCGAATGATTTCTGACGCAAACGCGCTACCACCCGGACTATTTACTCGTAAAACCACTGCTTTAACCGCATCATCTTCCCGTGCCATTTTTAGAAGCTCTGCAGTTGAGTGGCCACCGATTTCGCCTGGTTTGCGCACACCGTCGTAAATAGTGCCGCTAGCGACCACGATGGCGACTTTGTCTTTGACGATAGGTTGAATAGTTTGATCTACATAATCTAAGTAATCACTGAGCGCGATATAGTTAGGTTCTTTTTGTTCGACTTTTTGTTGTACAAACGCATCGAATTCTTGGTGCGTCATGACAGCATCAATCAGTTTGCTGTTAAGGGCGTATTGCGAAAAGTCTCCGCCTGCCGCCTTAAACTTTGATAACAAGCTGTCTAGGCTCTCATCAAAGCTGTCTTCACTTAGGTTTCGCAATGCACTTACATCAGACTTATACTGATCCCACAAAACGCCTAACCACTGCTCGTTAGCTTCTTTTGCTGCATCAGACATATCGTTACGCAAGTATGGCTCTACCGCGGATTTAAAAGTACCAACGCGAAATACATGAGAGGTGATCTTAAGGGACTCTAACGCGTCTTTATAATACATTTGGTAACGACCAAAACCTTCCAATATAACACTGCCCATTGGGTTCATTACAACTTCATCGGCGTGTGCCGCTAAATAGTATTGAGCTTGCGTGTAGTAATCACCGTAGGCAATGATTGGCTTGCCACTGGTTTCTTTGAAGCGTTTAAGGGCGATACCTATTTCTTGTAAGTGGGTCATACTGCTATTAAACAAACCGTGCAGATTAAGGTGCAAAAGTACGATTTTGTCATCTTCTGCAGCAGCATCGATGGCGTTTAGAATATCAGTGATTAAAATTTCAGGGTTGTCACTCGAACTACCAATAGCGTCGTTTAATATCTCTGAATATGGGTCAACAAAACGTTTTTCTTCGACGATTTCACCGACTAGCTTGAGTTCCAAAACAGAATTGTCGGCAAAGATAATAGGTTTTTCTTTTTGTTCGAACGAAAGAGCACCTATTATTAATACAGCGAGCACGATAAAAATGAGGTTGAGAATTGCTTTACGCGTGAAGTTTAGTACACCCCAGCACGCTTTTAATATATCGAAAAACCAGTTTTTATTTCGGGAGATCTCACTAGACATTCATCCGCCTTAATTCTAAATATATAACTGGTGGCTATTGTTGAATATAAAACAACGTATTACCAGTGAATCTGTGTAACAAAATTAAAATATTGAAGTCCGACCAGTAGTCGGTTACAGTTTCCGACAGTTTAAACAGCATATTTGGGTTTGCAACATGTCATATCCTCACTTATTACAACCACTTGACCTCGGCTTTACGACCTTGAAGAACCGTGTCCTTATGGGGTCAATGCACATTGGTTTAGAAGAACAAAAAAACGGTTTTGAACGCCTTGCTGCATTTTATAAAGAACGTGCAGAAGGCGGAGTTGGATTAATTGTAACTGGTGGTATTGCACCAAATTTTGCTGGCCGTGTTGAGCCCCGTGGTGCGCAGTTGAGTCATTTTTGGCATGTGGGCAAACATAAAAAAATTACCAAGGCAGTGCACGAAGCTGACGGTAAGATTTGTTTGCAGATTTTACACACCGGCCGTTATGCTTATCATCCATTTAGTGTATCTGCTTCTGCAATTAAAGCGCCTATTTCTCCATTTAAACCGCGTGCTTTGTCGGCTCGCGGCATCAGAAAGACCATCAAAGATTTTGCAAACTGTGCAAAGCTTGCTAAAAAAGCAGGATACGATGGCGTTGAGGTTATGGGCTCGGAAGGGTATTTAATTAACCAGTTTATTGCACCCAAAACCAACAAGCGTACAGATGAATACGGCGGTAGTTTTGAAAATCGAACTCGCATTGCATTAGAGATCGTTAGAGCTATCAGAGAAACTGTCGGCGAAGACTTCATTATTATCTTCCGTTTATCTATGTTGGACTTAGTGGATAATGGCTCGACATTTGATGAAGTTATCGCACTTGCTAAGTTATTAGAAGAGGCGGGTGTTACGCTTCTTAATACCGGCATTGGTTGGCACGAAGCGCGAATTCCGACCATAGTTACATCGGTTCCTCGTAAAGCTTTTACCTGGATCAGCGAGCGTGTACGCAAAGAAGTAAACATTCCAGTCATTACTACTAACCGTATTAATACACCTGAAATTGCCGAGCAAATTTTAGCAGACCAACAAGCTGACATGGTGTCGATGGCTCGTCCACTTCTCGCCGATGAAAAGTTTGTTGAAAAGGCCGCCAAAGGCGAAGCCGATAAAATCAATACTTGTATTGCATGTAATCAAGCTTGCTTGGATCACGTGTTTAAACAACAACAAGCGTCCTGTTTGGTTAACCCAAGAGCCGGTTACGAAACTGAGCTTGTGTTTAAAACTGTCGTCAATAAGAAAAAACTCGCAGTTGTAGGTGCGGGCCCTGCAGGTATGGCGTTTTCGTGCTATGCCGCTGAGCGAGGTCATGAAGTTCATTTGTTTGACCAAAGCAACGAAATTGGTGGGCAGTTTAATATTGCTAAGACTATCCCTGGTAAAGAAGAGTTTCACGAAACTATCCGTTACTTTAATAATCGAGTAAAAGATGCAGGAGTGCATTTGCACTTAGGTCAAAAGCAAACTGCGGACAGTTTAATCGAACAAGGTTTTGATCAAGTAATTGTCGCGACAGGTATTAACCCGCGCGAACTTAACCTACCTGGTTTTGATCACCCTAATGTGATGAGTTATTTAGATGTGCTTAGGGATCGCAAAGAAGTCGGTAAGCGTGTCGCCGTTATTGGTGCAGGCGGCATCGGTTTTGATGTGTCGGCATTTTTGACGCAGCCAAAATCTCATACTTTAGATCTGGATGCGTGGTTGGACTATTGGGGTGTTGACAAAGAATACCAAGAACGTGGTGCAATCAAAGAAATGCACGATGAGCCAGTCGAGCGCGAAGTTTATTTGATGCAACGTAAATCAAGTAAAGTAGGTGGTGGATTAGGCAAAACTTCAGGTTGGGTTCACCGAACTGAATTAAAACGAGCAGGTGTTAAAATGCTTAACTCTGTTGAATACAAATCTTACTCTGAAAAAGGCCTATTAATTGCGGTTAATGGTGAAGAGCAATTATTAGAGGTTGATAATGTGGTTGTTTGTGCAGGTCAATTGTCTAATAACTCTTTAGCTGACGAGCTTAAAGCTAAAGGTCAAAGTGTCGAAATTATTGGTGGGGCCTATGTCGCCGCCGAACTAGATGCTAAACGTGCAATTCGCCAAGGTGCAGAACTAGCCGCTCGCATCTAACTTGGCGTATAATGTCGGTCATAATTTTATGATCGACATTAACAAGAGAGACTAATGGACAATAACGCAGTTTCCATTTGTTTAACCAACCCTAAAAGCCCAAGTAACGTAGGCGGCATTTTACGTGCCGCTGGCTGTTATCAAATCCCGCAAATTTTGTACACGGGTAATAGATACAACAAAGCTAAAAAGCACGCAGCCGATACTCAAAATAACATTCAATCAATCGATATGCGTCATGTTGAGAGTTTTTTAGCAGAGAAACCTGACGACGTAAAATTGGTGTGTATTGATTTCGCCATTGGTGCTACGCCACTTCCTGAGTTTGAACATCCCAAAAAAGCGTTTTATGTATTTGGGCCAGAGGATGGCTCAATAAAACAAGACGTCGTAGATCAGGCTGACGCTGTGGTTTATATGCCCACGATAGGCAGTTTGAATTTAGCGGCTGCGGTTAATGTTGTTTTGTACGACAGGGCAGCAAAAGCGTTTGGACAACAAACTACACAACAACAAACCGAACTGATCAAAGCCAGTCGCGATGTAAATAATCGATTAAAAACGCCTGTTTAAAGCAGGCGTTTTAATACTCTGTCAATTTGAGTCATACGCAATTTGTTGAGTAACTTTTGCGGTTTGAGCGGGTAGTCCTTTACGGTTTCGAGCTGTTGGTAGCTCTCAACGATTTTTGTGTGTTCGTAAATCAGTTCTAGCTCGCGTTCGACTCTTGGCATCAAAGCCTTTTGGGTGTCGTCAATCAAAATGCCATTTTCGAGATCTAATGACCAAGCTCTTGGGTTGATGTTACTACCAGTTACCAAGTGATAGCGCTGATCGACAATAATGCCTTTTAAATGGTAGCTATTACAGTCATGCTTCCACAAGCGAATAACTAATTGGCCATTTTCGATGTATTTTTTCCATCGTTTAGCAAATCGTACCAATAGAATTTCGTAGATGTAGGGCACAATACCAATGGTTGAAAATTTTTCTTGGTCGTGAATATAAAAGTCGTTTGCGGTTTTGTCACCGACTGTGATTTCTATTTTTACGCCGCGTTTTAACGCTTTGGCAACATCGCGGATCAACACTTTAGGAAGGTTAAAGTAGGGCGTAAACACTGTAATGTGCTGTTGACTTTGTTGGATCAAACGACGAACTTTTTGATTTAATTCGTTTTTACGTCGACCAAATCCTACCAAAGGTTCAATGAGTAATGAGTTTTGCGGATCTAAATCAGTCGTTTTATTCGTAACTTTATATTGCGAGGTAACTAGTTGCTTTCGCAATTGTGCTATGCGCTTTTTGAGCTCTACTGGTTCTGGAAATTCTTCTACGTTTAACCGTGGAGCAAAACCTGAGTCTACAAACATCTCATTGATAAAGTTTACAAAACTATCACTTAATTGAGTGTTTTCGATGAGATAGTAGCGGTCTAAACGATATTTATCAGCTTGGTGTAAATAGACGTCATTAACCGAAGCTCCGGTGTAAAAGAGTAGATCATCAAAGACCATCCCTTTTAAGTGAAGAACCCCGAATAGCTCTTTGGTTTTACAAGCGACGCCATATATTTCGATAGATTCTGCACGCAGCTCTTCGTATTTTAAATATAGACCGCGATTTCCTTCGCTTTGTTTTTCACCGATGAGGCCACGGCGAGCACGATGAGCATCGACGAATACCTTTATGTCTAAAGACGGTGTTTTTTGTTTTGCCTCGTATAACGCATCGAGGATCTCACGCCCAGCGTCGTCATCTTGTAAATATAACGCCGTTATATAAATGCGATGTTTAGCACTAGCGATTTGTTTTTTCAGTTCGTCTTTGTATTGACGAGGCGAATTCAAAATTACAATATCTTCGGCTTGGACGCGTACTGCATTTTGAATGTTTATTAAGTCGTTCATAATGTTAACGGTTTATCCACTCGTTTAGTCGCGTGTTTGCGGCCAATTCGTGTTTTTTACCACCTTTAAACAAATATCCGCTTTTTGGCCCAACGAGGTCAATATTATTATTAGCTATATGTAACGCTGTGCCTTCTTGGATTCCGATAACCGGCATATTAGGTTCGAGAACCATAAATTCTTCTAAACGCATTTGACGTGTCTCGCCGTGATGGCCAGGCGGAACAAAATCAGTATAGTGTGGGTTTATTTGAACCGGCAATAAACCTAGTGCATCAAAAGAGGGCGGAGCTACGATTGGCATATCATTGGTTGTCTTGATACTTAGACCAGCTACATTAGAACCTGCACTCCAACCTATGTACTTAACTCCTGACGCTACTGCATCTTTAATCACACTTATAAGGTCGTTATGATACATTCGATCGAGCAGGGCAAAGGTATTACCGCCGCCCACGAGCACTACGTCGGCATTTTTGATTGCTCCGGCTTGGTCATCGTGTTCGTGAATGCCAGAAATACTCAAAGGTAGAGCTGAAAGTGCGTCCTTTACTCTTTGTGTATATTCATCAAAAGTGATGGTCACGCCTGCATAAGGCACAAATATAACGGATAGAGGTGTGGTTGTGTTATTTAGGGCCAAAAAGTCACTAATTAACGGAATTGCATGCTCTAGATATCCGGTATTGTCCGCTTTTGATGCACTGAGTAACAAGGCGTGGATCATGAATAGACTCCGATTCGTTCTAATAGGTTTTTAAGTTTGTTTGGATCGACCGGTTTGGACAAAAAGCCTTTTGCGCCCATTTCCCACGTTACTTGTACATTGTCGACTGAATTATGCGCAGAACACATAACTACAGGCGCATCAAATCCTTCGACATTGATGGTATCAAGGACTTGTTTGCCATTTATGTCTGGTAGTTCAATGTCTAAAATGACGAGATCATATCGATGAGAACGCAGAGCTGAAATCGCTTCGCGACCAGTCGATACTAGATCGATGTCGCGAAAGCCTAAATCAGTCAAAAGCGTATAAAATAAGTGCAGTATATCTTCAGCGTCATCGATTACTAATAGGCGCTTGTTCATGCTTTAGAAGACTAATTTTGATTGAGTGCAAATGTATAGGCTGCATTAAATGCTTGTTCTTGGAATTGTCTCAACTCCAAGTCTTTCATGGTATAGCCTAACGGGTTTTCTTTTAATGTATCTTTGATGTCCTTATTCGCAACTAACTCAACGTTAATGCCGTCGATTAGCTGGATAGCCGCTTCCATTTTAAAACTGTTTGCGCTGCCAGCAAACTTACCTCTCATCGGGCGCTGTTTAATGACAACGGTATCAATTTTGTAATCTTCTACGATCTTTTTGAATTGAAATTGGAAGGCTTGAATCCCTTCGGCATTTTCTGGATCGCGTAACTCGATGCCGCGCGTGCGGCATTCTTTTACGTTGAATAGGCCGTCATTTAAGCTCATAAGAACAATAACGGCTTCTTTATTGTTTAGCTCTACACCAACTAGATTCATAATATTCTCAGTATTAGTAGTTTGCTGTGCCTGGTGCACGAGGGAACGCAATCACGTCACGGACGTTTTGCATACCTGTCACGTAAGCAACTAAACGCTCAAAACCAAGGCCAAAACCAGAGTGAGGTACCGTACCGTAACGGCGTAAGTCACGATACCAGCTGTAGTCTTCTTTATCTAAGCCCATTTCTTCTAAGCGAGCATCAAATACATCAAGGCGTTCTTCACGTTGTGAACCACCAATGATTTCGCCGATACCTGGCGCTAAAACGTCCATTGCCGCGACGGTTTTACCATCGTCGTTTTGACGCATGTAGAAGGCTTTGATATCACGCGGGTAGTTTTGCATGATAATAGGCGCTCCTACGTGTTCTTCTGCTAAGTAACGCTCGTGCTCTGACGATAAGTCGATACCCCATTCAACCGGGAACTCGAAGTTTTTGCCCGATTTAAGAAGAATGTCGATAGCGTCCGTGTAGTCCATGCGCACAAAGCTAGATGCAATGACTTGCTCTAGGCGCTTGATGGCATTTTTCTCGACGCGTTGTTCAAAGAATTTCATGTCATCTGGTAATTCAGTTAACACGGCTTTGAAAACATATTTCAACATATCTTCTGCAAGCTGTGCGATGTCGCTCAAGTCAGCAAACGCAACCTCTGGTTCAATCATCCAAAACTCAGCAAGGTGACGACTTGTGTTTGAGTTTTCAGCACGGAAGGTTGGACCAAACGTGTAGATCTTGCTTAACGCACACGCGTACGTTTCGCCGTTTAACTGACCCGATACGGTTAAATACGCTTCTTTACCAAAAAAGTCTTGGCTGTAATCTACTTTACCTTCGTCGGTTAATGGTGTGTTAACCATGTCTAATGTAGATACGCGGAACATTTCGCCTGCACCTTCACAGTCAGATGCAGTGATAATTGGAGTAGAAACCCAGTAGTAACCTTGCTCATGGAAAAAGCGGTGAATCGCTTGTGATAAACAGTTACGTACACGTGCTACTGCACCAATGATGTTGGTACGAGGGCGCAGATGAGCATGCTCACGAAGGTACTCTATCGAGTGACGCTTAGCGGCCATAGGGTAGGTGTCTGGGTTTTCTACCCAACCTACGATTTCAACATTTTCTGCTTGAATTTCAAGAGATTGACCTTTACCTTCAGATTGTACTAGTTTACCTGTAACAATCACTGAACAACTAGTTGTGAGTTTGGTCACATCTTCATAATTCGGTAAGTCATTAGGTACAACGGCCTGAATTGGATCGAAACAAGAACCGTCGTGAACGGCTAAGAATGAGATGCCCGCTTTAGAGTCGCGTTTGGTGCGAATCCAGCCCTTAACGGTAACGATTTCACCGGCTGTGATGTCGCCCGCTAATAATGATTTTACTGAGTGATGTGCCATAGTAATTTCGGTCTACAAATTAAGTCTGTTTAAAAATAAATAGATGGTAATCTTACTTAGTTGTCATTGAGATACAAGTGATAATAGACTATCCATGACGTTAATTAGTACAAATCGTGTTTAATGATTATTTATTGGCCATTTAAGGAAGCGGTAACATGTGGGATGGCATAGATCGACGCTCAGGTCCGGACTGGGTAATGCAAACTGTCAATACGCTAAATGTATTGTCATGGGTCGTGTTTGTCATTGCGTTGGCGATTTTCCATTATGCTCGGCCAGAGTTAAACAACATCATTCTTGAATTTCATCAAATTCCTGTCAGAGAACATTGGATTTATCGCCTCAAACAATACCTTTTTATTTCTTTGTATATTAGTGTTGGATTAAGCCTGGTTTCGCTCCTGGTTAACCAGGTTAGAAATAAACGAAAAACCGACCACCGTCGTTATAATTTGGTGTTCTTAACAATTGTGGTCGTCGCTTTTCTCATCGTGATCAAAAGCTAAATCAAAAGCTAAATCAAAAGCTAGCCTTTCTGTTCACTCAGTACTTGTATAAGTTTGGTACACAAAAACTGGAGTTGTTCTTCTGTAATTATGTATTGAGGCATGATGTATACGAGCTTTCCAAACGGTCGGACCCAAATGCCATTTTTTACAAATGCTTTTTGAATCTCGCCAACATCAACTGCCTTTTTCATCTCGATTACACCGATTGCACCTAAGACTCGAACTTCCTGTACCGAGTTCAAGTCAGCAGCTTTGGCTAACTCTCGCTTCATGAGCTTTTCAATTTGAGTGACTTGTTGTAGCCATTCTCCCTTTTGAAGTAATGCTAGACTGGCGTTTGCAGCTGCACATGCAAGCGGGTTGCCCATAAAAGTAGGGCCATGCATTAACACGCCCGCATCGCAATCACTGATGCCTTGTGCAACTTTGTCGGTACAAAGTGTTGCAGCGAGTGTCATGTAACCACCAGTCAATGCTTTGCCTAGGCACATGATGTCTGGTGTTATGTTGGCATGCTCACAAGCGAATAGTTTTCCAGTACGACCAAATCCAGTCGCAATTTCGTCGGCGATGAGTAAAATTCCTGATGCGTCACATATGGCTTTAGCACCAGCTAAAAATTCTGAGTGATAAAACCGCATACCGCCAGCACCCTGAACAATAGGCTCGAGGATCAACGCTGCAATCTCTGAACCTTGCAGTTCTATTGCTTGTTTTAGTGGCTCTAGGTCACTTGGATCAAATTGTTGATCTGGTTTTGATGTGGGTGCGTCGACGAATATGTTTTGTGGCAACATACCGTCATAAAGGCTGTGCATCGAGTTTTTAGGGTCACACACAGCCATAGCGCCAAAAGTGTCGCCGTGGTAACCATGTTTTAACGTTATGAATTTATTTCTATTTTTGTAGCCCTTGCCGAGTTGATATTGTATCGCCATTTTTAACGCTACCTCGACCGAAACTGAGCCACTATCGGCAAGAAATACCTTATCTAAGCCCTTGGGAGTCATATCAACGAGTTTTTTAGCTAATTCAACTGCGGGACGATGGGTCAAGCCACCGAACATGACATGGCTCATTTGGGACAGTTGTTGTTGAATGGCGTCATTAATAGATGGATTGTTATATCCATGAATAACGGACCACCATGATGACATTCCATCTATTAAACGCTCACCTGTTTCAAGCTCGATATACACACCGTCTGCATTAACCACCGGGTATACAGGTAATGGGGCCTTCATCGAGGTATAAGGGTGCCACAAATGATCTCTGTCGAACTCCAAATCTATGCCATTAGTGGTAGGATGAGCGTTTTTGTCGTTCATTTAATGTCCTATTGTAAACTTTTGTGATTTTAGTAAATTGACAAGGTAGGGGCGCAGGATAGACTAAACCCCATTAAAATTACAAGGGTACAAGCCCGACTTTACGAATTGGCTGTTTGGTATTTCAACCTAAAAAAACAAAAGCAATTCGAACAGGATATTGGAGACAAAATGAACGCAGAAATTAGACACGATTGGACACACACAGAAGTAAAAGCGTTGTTTGAGATGCCATTTAATGATCTTATGTTTAAAGCTCAGTTGGTCCACCGTCAGCATTTTGATCCAAACCATGTACAAGTTAGCACCTTGCTCTCAATAAAAACGGGTGCCTGTCCAGAAGATTGTAAATACTGCCCACAAAGCGCTCGTTATTCTACCGGTCTCGAAAAAGAGCGCCTTTTAGAAGTAGAAAAAGTTCTTAAAAGAGCAAAAGAAGCGAAAGAGATTGGTTCAACTCGCTTTTGTATGGGCGCTGCGTGGCGTAACCCAAAAGACCGTGACATGCCTTATGTCATCGAAATGATCAAAGGGGTGAAAAAGCTCGGTTTAGAAACCTGTATGACCCTAGGCATGCTGAGTAAAGAGCAGGCTCTGGCGCTTAAAGAGGCTGGCCTTGATTACTACAACCATAACCTAGATACGTCACCAGAATACTACGGGGACATTATCACAACACGAACATACGAAGACCGTCTTAACACTTTAGAAAATGTTCGTTCTGCAGGTATGAATGTTTGCTCAGGCGGTATTGTCGGTTTAGGAGAGAGCGCAAAAGACCGCCACGGCTTGTTGATGGCGTTGGCTAACTTACCTCGTCACCCGGAAAGTGTTCCAATTAATATGTTGGTTAAAGTAGAAGGTACACCATTAGATTCTGTGGATGATTTAGAGTCATTTGAGTTTATTCGCACAATCGCGGTAGCTCGTATCATGATGCCTAAGTCGTATGTGAGGCTATCTGCAGGCCGAGAAGGGATGAACGAGCAAATGCAAGCTATGTGTTTTATGGCTGGCGCTAACTCTATTTTTTATGGCTGTAAACTGCTAACAACGGCTAACCCAGACGAACACTTTGATAAAAAACTGTTCAAAAAATTAGGAATAAACTCCGAGCAAACCAAAGATTACTCTGACGAAACTAAAGAAGCTGCGCTGTTAGAGCAGTTGTCTGAGCAAAACAAAGCGCCAGAGCAAGAATTGTTCTACGAAGCTTAATTTTTATGACAATTTAAAGATGATGTTAGAACAAGCGGCCTTAGCCTTTTTAAGTGACAAGAGAGCGTCGTCCTTATTCAGAGACTGTAAGAGTTTTGAAAAGGTGGACGCCAAAAGCTTGCGCTTCGAGGGCAAAGATTACTTAAATTTTAGTAGTAATGATTATCTTGGCCTAGCGTCAGATTTTTCATTGCAGGATTTAGTTGATATCGAGTCGTCTTTACAGCAGCCTATTTTAAGTGGGGGTACTGCTAGCCCTTTGGTTGTTGGTGAACAAAACATACACCAGCAACTAAAATTAGCATTGATGGCCCATGTTTTCAAAGACTGTCAAATACACCAAGCCAACTACAAGTGTCTTCTTTTTTCCAGTGGATTTGCCGCGAATCAGGCGTTTATATCTGCTATGTGTACAACAGCTGACCATCAAAAACATAAAATGTTGTTGGTTCAAGACAAATTGAATCACGCATCTTTAATTGATGCGGGAACCAAAGCACAAGCGCAAAAGCTGACCAAGCAGGTTCGTTTTAGACACAATGATATCGAACAATTAACCAAACAACTTTCTCAACACAATGAATACCAGTTAAAACTGGTTGCGACAGAAAGTGTGTTCAGCATGGACGGTGACTGTGCGCCACTTGAAGAGATTGCCGATGTATTAACACAGCACAATGGGTTGTTGTATGTTGACGATGCACATGGATTTGGAGTAATTAACACGCCGGATGTTTCTAAAATGGCCGGATATTTAATTACCTTTGGTAAAGCATTGGGCAGTCAAGGGGCTGCTCTAATTTTAAAACAGCCATTGGCTGATTTAATGATTAATATAAGTCGTGAATTTATTTACTCAACGTCGATATCACCACTGCAAGCGGCCGCGACTCTGGTTAATTTGAAAAAGCTTCAGTCCCAAGCTGACCGACGAATTACATTACAAAATAATATCGCCTTATTTCGTGATTTAGCCGCTAAAAATAACCTGCCTTTAATGGACAGTACATCTCCTATTCAGCCTATTTTAATAGGGGAAGAATCAAGAGCTGTACACATGGCTGAAGAGCTCAAACAACAAGGTATTTGGTTAAGTGCAATGAGAACACCGACGGTACCGAAAGGCCAATCAAGGTTACGCGTAACCATAAATACCAAACATGATGAACAATCTATATTGTTTTTAATCAATGAGTTAGGTAGAGCGGTCAGTAACAGAGTTGATTCGGGAGTACAACACACATGAAAACTGCCTTTCAACAAAACACTGATATTAAAATGTCGACTAAGACATATTCACAATCCAAAAATGACGATAATTCACTCGTTCAACAATGCTTTAATTCGTCAGCAACAACCTATCAACAAAGGGCCGTTTTACAAAAAGATTTAGGTACAGATTTACTAAAGACCTTGATGCCAGCAGTGGTTAATAACCGTGAAATAATTTTGGATTTGGGGTGTGGTCCAGGCTTATTTAGTCAACCGCTTTCTGAACTTTCTGAGCACTTAATTAGTTTGGATGCTTCCTTGTCTATGTTGCAAGCTAATCCAAACTCCCAAACCAAATTAACGTGTGATAGCCATCAATTGAGCTTATTGGATAATTGCGTAGATTTGGTGTTTTCTAATTTAATGATCCAATGGTGTGACTTTGAGACCGTCGTGAATGAAGTTTATCGGGTGTTAAAACCAGGTGGCGAATCGGTGATCAGTACTTTATTGCCTGGTAGCTTGTATGAACTACAGCAAGCGTGGCAGGTGGTTGATGACGACGAACATATTCACCAATATCAATCCCTACATACGATTCAAGATTGTCTGGCCAATATGAATTGGAAAACAGTCGAGACTCAAACCAAACGGTATACCTATTATTATGAGTCGGCTCGAGCATTAGCTCGAGAGCTTAAGTCGTTGGGCGCAAATGCTGTAAAAGGGCGTTCATCAAAAGCATTGTGCGGTAAAGGGAAGTGGTTAGCGATGGAAAGCGCTTACGTCAAAAACTTTGCTGATCCGGCGTCAAACCTTCTTCCAGCAACCTACCGTGCATTAATAATCAAACTTAAAAAGTAATAATTAAGTCTCTATGTCAAACACAGTTTTTCAACAATATCCCATATTATTTGTGACCGGCACCGACACTGAAGTTGGTAAAACCTTTGTAAGTTGCAAACTAATAGAATCTGCTAATAAACAAAAGCGCGTTGTGTTTCCGTTTAAACCCATTTCTGCAGGGACTGGTGAATACACCGTTAACGGTAAAAGCCAAATTGTAAACGAAGATGCATTTAAGTTGTGGCAAGCGAGCGACGGTAAGTTCGAACTAGAAGATATAAATCCAATAGTATTTGATGAACCTATAGCGCCCCATATCGCGGCAAAACGATCGCTACGCTGTTTGTCCTTAGACTTACTCGACCAACACTGGCAACAGACTCAAAACGCGATTCAGCATCAAGTCGATAATATTTTGGTAGAAGGTGCCGGAGGGTGGTTACTTCCGTTAAATGATGATGAGCTATTATCTGATTGGGTTGCTCAGCAAAAATTACCGGTATTACTGGTCGTCGGTATTAGGTTAGGTTGTCTTAATCACGCTATGTTAACCGCACAAGCGGTAACAGCATCAGGGTGCAAATTAGCAGGGTGGGTCGCCAATTTCGTTGAGCCAGAAACCCAAGTCGCAAGAGAAAACGTCAATTTTTTAAATCAAAAGCTCAAAAAATTATATGGCATTGATTGTGTTATGGAAGTTGGGTTTGACTCGACACACAATTAGTTAAACCCAACGTAGATTACGACTCTGAATCAGAGTCGCTTTTTGATTTGTTTTTTTCTCGTTCTTCTAAACGCTGTCGAGCGTTGTCGATGGGATCTTGATTGAAGTTTTTCATAGAAAACTTTGAAGAGTGTTTAAGCAACATGATGTTGCTAATAACGACCCCTAAAACAAGTACAATTAAGCCGATTGCTAACCACATAATTCGTTCCTTTATTTTTAGCTTTGCTTATTTATCTGGTAGACAAATATTTAAACCAAATCGTTCAACAATGACATCGATATTTTCAGCAATTGCATCAAACCCCAAGGTGTTGTGTTGTTTTAAGGCGTTTAATAAGCTAGAAGTTGGGGCTGCAGCCAAATCGGAAGTCAGGGTTTGGCTTGTTTCAAAGTGAGATAAATGCCATGGCTCTCGCGCAACTCCGCCACAATCTTCTCGATAGGGCCTAAAAAAGCCAAATTGCCCCATGTTGTCAGTCAGCCACTTGTTAAGTGGAGCAAAAACACCAGTCTCTTCATACTCGTTAGGAATTAATTGTAATTGAGCGCTACCGAGCAAAGTTGGATCGTAATAATCAAAATCGGTTCCCCAGTGATGGCGACTCAAACCTGGCAGGGCACTGTATTCCAAAATAGCGAAGATTTTTTGAGTGTCGCTGTATGAAGAAAACTCATGTGGCTTACCTTGTTTGTCAAAACATGGCGTTTGGCCAGAGAACTTTCTGTTCCAAATCATTACTTGTCGCTCAAAACCTCGAAACCCACTTGCGATTTGTAAGTTAAACCCCGCCCTCTGTGCTTCAGCTTGCAATGCGACAAAGTCATTGACAACACTGCAATGGAGTTTTGCCAGACTTTTGTCATCACCGATTTCTACTTGTGTTAAATGCTGCTCTGATAAGCCAAACAGCACCTCAAGTGGGTTTTGCATTAGGCTAAACACCCAACGAGAGTGTGGTAATACATGTCGGTCAGTTTTAACAAATCTTCAATACTGACATTTTCATCCACTTTGTGAATTGTGGCATTACACGGACCTAGTTCGATTACTTGTGCACCGGTTGGGGCGATAAAACGACCATCTGAAGTTCCCCCAGATGTACTCAACGTAGCAGGTTTGCCATTTACCTTTGTAATAGCATCGTTTACCGCTTCTAACAGTGTTCCTTCGTCGGTTAAAAAAGGTTGGCCATTATGGATCCAATCTAATTCGTATTCGATTTCATGTTGTGCTAACAGAGCAACGACTCGCTCTTTGAGTTGTTCTGCGGTGACTTCGGTAGAGTATCGGAAGTTAAATTGTACATCGACTGTCGCAGGGATTACGTTTCCTGCACCAGTACCGCCGTTCATATTCGAAATTTGCATCGTAGTTGGCGGAAAGTAGTCATTACCTGAATCCCACACTGTGGTTGTTAACTCGGCTAAAAACGGTGCTGCTTTGTGAATTGGGTTAGTCGCTAGGTGAGGGTAAGCGACGTGGCCTTGCACGCCTTTGATTTTTAGGTATGCAGTGAGTGAACCTCGGCGTCCGTTTTTGACTATGTCACCGCAATAGTCAGTACTTGATGGTTCACCCACAATACAATAATCAATTTTTTCATTTCGCGCTTCTAAGGTATCAATGACTCGAGTTGTACCATTAATAAATGGTCCTTCTTCATCACTGGTGATCAAAAACGCGATACTGCCTTTGTGATCAGGATAATCTGTAACAAATCGTTTGGTTGCTACCAACATTGCAGCTAATGAACCCTTCATGTCCGCCGCACCACGACCGTGGATATGGCCGTTAATTTCAGTAGGCTCAAAAGGCGGGGTTTGCCAATGGGCAGGATCGCCAACTGGGACAACATCTGTATGACCGGCAAAACAAAAGGCAGGACCCTTATCACCTTTTCGAGCCCACATATTGAGCGTATCCACAAAGTACATAGACTCTATGTTAAAGCCTAACGGTGACAAATAGTCGTCCATTAACTGTTGGCAACCAGCATCTTCTGGTGTGACAGATTGACGTTCAATCAATGCTTTGGTTAATGTTATCGTCTCTTGGTTTAGTACGTTGTGTTGTTCACTCATTGATTTGGTAAAGCCTTATCCTGATTTTATTACATATATCGGTGTTAGAAATATCTCGGGGTGCAATATTTTAGTTAAATATTGCCGCGTACTGGTCCGCTTTAAAGCCAAGGTGTAGTTGACCATCTACAGAAAGGATAGGTCGCTTAATCATAGCTGGCTGTTCTAACATTACGTCTATTGCAAGTGACTCGTTCATGGCATCTTTTTGTTCTTGAGCTAGTTGGCGATATGTTGTGCCACGCTTGTTCAAAACAGCTTCCCAACCCAAGTCCGCGACGGCCTGTGATAGCCAAGAACGCTCAATCCCTTGTTGGCGATAATCGTGAAATTCAAAACTGACTTGATGTTCCTCTAACCATTTTTTTGCTTTTTTGATGGTGTCGCAATTTTTAATTCCATACATGATTACATCTGACATAACTTACTCTTTATAAATAATTTTATTGATTGTGGGTTAATGTTTTTGGTTACTGTGTGTCTTGCTTTTTAGGGCGAGGAATTAAACTAAAAATGATGTCTTTACCGGCCTCTACATTTTTATGTGGTACTAAAACTCGACTGAAAGGGCGACTATCTAAGAGCAAAAACTGTAAAGCTATTGGTTTTAGGTGATGTTGAATTTTATATAGGTCTAATTCCATCAAGTCCTGACCTGCGTCTATCGAGTCCCCTCGAGCAACTTTAATTTTGAGGCCTTCACCTAAATGTTGGTTGTATTGCTCTGGAAGTTGAATCGCAAATTGTACCTTATTGTTTGCTTGAATAATGATCTGACCGTGGCTCGGAGTTATGTCCAAAACACGTCCAGAAAAGGGGGCAATGACAAAGTGACTTGAAGGTTTAATTGACACTCCTTCGAGTTGACCGCCACTTAATGCAGGTGACAACAAAGTTACTTCACCGGAAATCGGAGCCATGACTTTTATACCGGCTACTTTGTCCGGTGTTGTTTCACGAGAGATTGTATTAAATCTAACAAACGCCATGACTGAGGTCCTTATCTATTAATAACTGTCTGACAACACTTTGTAGCTAGACTTGCGCAGGGCTTTTACCGCTGCTTCTATACTGTCATCTTTGACCAAAATGTAATCGGTATCAAAGGTCGAAACCGCAAAGATACTAATATTGGCTGCTGCTAAAACGCCAGAAATATTGGACATGATCCCAGTGAGTGAAAAGCCCAGAGGACCCAACACTTCAAGCGTTTGCCAACCACTTTCACTTTCATCGCTGTCGATGTCAATATCAGAAGGACATACGATTGATAGTTCATCGGATGTTTTTGCTATAAAAAACAATTCAGCCTGAGTCACTTCGACAGGTATCGGGCTGTTGGGTGCCATGCTGTGGATAGTGAGCGGGGCTTCCAAATGCTGAAGTGTTTGCTTTGGCATTAAATTGTCCTTTCGTAATTTATTCGATATTTAGATCGTTAAGTTATCCAATGTTACCCACAAAATCTGTGGATAACATTGTTGGTTACTCGGTGTAACGTTTTAAGACCCAGATAGACAGGGACTTTCCTAAACTAGGTCAAAAAAGAAACACAGCTTAAAACATCGTCAAAACGATCCTAAATTTGACTCGCTTGGATCGCGGTTAACGCTATCGTATATACAATATCATCGACTAATGCGCCGCGAGATAAGTCATTCACTGGTTTGCGCATACCTTGCAACATTGGACCAATACTTACCACATCTGCACTACGTTGTACGGCTTTGTAAGTCGTATTACCTGTATTTAAATCAGGGAATACAAATACAGTAGCTTGTCCAGCAACCGGGCTGTCTGGTGCTTTTTTACGAGCTACGTTCTCCATTACAGCCGCATCGTATTGCAATGGCCCATCTATAACTAAATCAGGACGCTTTTGCTTGGCTATCTCGGTCGCTTGTCTCACTTTATCAACATCTGCACCTGTACCTGAAGTACCCGTTGAATAACTGATCATTGCCACTTTTGGCTCGATGCCGAAAGCTGCCGCAGAATCTGCCGACTGAATCGCAATGTCAGCCAATTGCTCTGCATTTGGATCTGGATTAATTGCACAGTCACCATAAACTAATACTTGGTCAGGTAACAACATGAAAAACACCGACGAAACTAAAGAAGCACCCGGCGCCGTTTTAACTAATTGTAGAGGAGGGCGAATAGTGTTGGCAGTCGTATGCACGGCACCAGAAACCAAGCCATCTACTTCATCAAGCGCTAACATCATCGAGCCAAGCACCACGTTGTCTTCAAGTTGTTCTTCTGCCATTACGGCTTTTAGACCTTTGTGCTTGCGCAATTCAACCATAGGCTCAATATAACGACCTCTGATTTTACTCGGGTTTTTGATGGTAACGTTATCGTTTAATTCAACACCTTGTTGTTCTGCAATAAGCAATATTTCTTCTGGGTCACCCAATAAGATACATTTGGCGATACCACGTTGACCACAAATTGCCGCTGCTTTGATGGTTCTTGGTTCATTTCCCTCTGGTAAAACAATGGTTTTGTTCGCTTTACGAGCTTTATCAGTAAGAATATAACGGAAAGCGGCAGGGGATAACTTACGGACTTTCGCAACGTTTTCGGTAAGACTTTGTATCCATTGATCAGAAATGTGACGAGCTGTGTGATCTTTGACTCGTTCAATCCTTTGTTCGTCATCCACAGGAACTTCCATATTGAAGTTCTGTAACAACATAGACGTATCCCAAGTATCTGACTTGGTACTAAGAACCGGAAGACCAGTTTCAAACGCTTGTTTACATAGCTCCAAGATAGACGGTTCTGGCTGGAAGCCACCGGTTAAAAGAATCGCACCGAGTTTGGTACCATTCATTGCTGATAATGATGCTGCAACAAGTACATCTGAACGATCCCCCGGTGTCACTAATAGTACACCTGGTCTAACACGCCCTAGAATGTTACCCACGGTACGTGCACAAACTGTAATACTACGTAAACGCCTAAACTCAATATCACCTTCGTTAATGACCATAGCGTCTAAGTACTCCGCCAAGTCTTTAACTCTCGGCGCAATTAGATCTGCATTCCAAGGCACACAACCTAACAAGCTGAATTTTTTATTAAAAATAGAAAGCTTTTTGTAGCTGGATGTTAGATCTTCATCGGATGGTTCAACCAACGACTCGGAGAAGTCATTCGCTAAGTTACCTTTTAGGTCTCGAGGAGCGTTAATTTTATTAAATATGGCACCAATAACATGCTCATTGTCAAAACCACCGTAGTTGTTGGCGGTTATTTCTAATTGATCTTCAAGAGAGTTTAGGGAAGCGTTACCTGGTGCAATCACAAACACAACATCAGCACCAAGTGCTGTGGCAATTTGACGGTTAATTTTATTAACGTAGGCTTGGTCTTTGGTAGGCACCAAACCTTCAATGATAACTGCTTCATCGTCTTTGATGGTAGATTCGAATCGCTCTACTATTTCTTCTAGCAGTATATCTACATTGCCATCGCCGATTAAGGTTTCTGCATACTGCAAAGAAAACGGCTCTGGTGGATTAATATGTGCAACGTTTTTTAATATTTGAGTGGTTTTTTCGGGGCCTTTGTCACCGGTTAACGGCTGTGAAATAGGCTTGAAAAAATTCACTTTAACGGCTTTGCGTTCTAGTGCGCGAAACAAGCCAAGCGTAACGGATGTAAGGCCAACACCAGACCCAACCGGAACCAACATGATTCGATGTGCCATAAATTATGCTCCTTGTTGTTGATTGTCTTGGCTGTGGTTAAATGTCAGTCGAGCAGCATCCTGAGCTATAACGAGCTCTTCATTAGTTGGAATAACCCAAATTGCTGCGCGTGAATCATTGCCATGAATTGGACCAGAATGACCAAATCGAGCGGCGGTGTTGCGAGCTTCATCTACTGACAGTCCTAACACACCTAAATGCGCTATAATTCGACTTCGCAAGTAGTCTGAGTTTTCTCCGATTCCGCCGGTAAACACAACCGCATCAAGGTGCGTCAGTGCACAGGTGTAGCTTGCAATGTATTTAGCGACACGGTAGCTAAACACTTCAAGAGCGAGTTGTGCTGATTGTTGAGTTTGCTCGTCTTCCGACTCTAAAGCTTGTTCTAGGGTACGACAGTCATTAGATAAACCACTCAGTCCCAACAAGCCACTTTGTTTATTTAACAGTTGATCTAGCTTGTCGGCATCGTAACCGTACTTTCTCATTAAATAGATGGTTATACCCGGGTCTAAATCACCACTACGCGTCCCCATTACCAAACCTTCCATCGGTGTAAGGCCCATGGAAGTATCCACACTTTGACCGTTTTCTATCGCACATACCGAGCAACCATTACCCAGGTGTACAGTAATTACCGATGTCTCTGATATTTGTTTGGCCAGCGATTCTGCTGCTTGTCGAGACACATAAAAGTGACTTGTGCCGTGAAAACCGTATCGGCGTATGCCTTTTTCTTTATACAACTGTTTGTCAATTGCATATAAATACGCCTTAGCAGGCATGGATTGATGGAATGCGGTATCAAACACTGCCACTTGTGGAATTCCTGGAAATGCGACCATAGCAGCTTCAATGCCGATCAAATTAGCAGGGTTGTGGAGTGGGGCGAGTGAAGAAACATCCTCTATCGACTTAATTGTGCTGCTGTCTATTACCACACTTTCAGTAAACTTTTCTCCGCCGTGAACGACCCGGTGGCCTACAGCGGCAATGTCATTACTCAATCCTTCTGTTTCTAGATAAGAAACCAGTGTTTTTATTGCGTCAAGATGTCGGTTT
Source organism: Psychrosphaera ytuae (assembly GCF_017638545.1). NCBI lineage: Bacteria > Pseudomonadati > Pseudomonadota > Gammaproteobacteria > Alteromonadales > Pseudoalteromonadaceae > Psychrosphaera > Psychrosphaera ytuae. Next base: position 498,653 of record NZ_CP072110.1, on the reverse strand, counting down.
TTGTCATTCAGTGATAAACTGTTTTTGTTGCCGTTGCGTTTAAAGGTAATAGAAGCGTCGTCAGAGCCAAGGCGCTCTGCTAGGCCTGATAGGGTTTCTGTACCGGTTTCACTGTTTAAAAGAGCAAACTTAAACGATGAACTACCGCAATTTAAAACAAGAACTTGATTAGCTGAACTCATAGCTTCCTTACGCCGTAGGCAATTTGGTTAACTTTTCATGACAAAGCGTTTTAGCAACACAAAGCATGACAAAGTTTTCTAAAAATGAGGATGAATGTATTCTTTACAGTATAACCATTTTATGATTATTGGTGGATGACTATTTTGTATAAAACAATAACTTTAGGTTATAAATTTAGTCAAACTTGGCCTAAAAAAGAGCCTTATTTACAAATGTTTGACCAAACGAAGATCATAAAACTAACCGATTTAGCTTTTGTGGTTTCACCGGCGATCGCGGTTGCTACTTTGTGGCTACAAATAGATATGTTGGGAATGGAATATTTACATTCGTCATTAGCAATGGCTCTGTTTGTTCTTTCGTTACCGTTTCAAGGATATTTCATGCTCGGCAAACAAGCAAAAGTGAGGTTGCCAATCGGCTTGCAAAGTTGGTATCGAGAACTTGAACAAAAAGCCAAGTCAGAAGGGCTAGAACCGGTTAAAATCAAACAAAATATTGAGCCGTTACCAGCCAAACCAAATAGTCGGTTAACCTACATGGACTTGGCTCTGCTTCTTCACACTATATTTGTAGCTCGCCGCTAAAGCGACGAGCTATCTGCATTAATAAATTAAAGCTCGAAGCTGGTCCAAATTGGCGCGTGATCAGACGGCTTTTCAATCCCGCGTAATTCGTAATCGATACCTGCGTCAACCGCCTTTGTGTTAAGAGATTCGGTTGCTAAAATTACATCAATACGCAGCCCTCGGTTGTCATCAAAACCACGAGAGCGATAATCAAACCACGAATACTGCTCGCCTTTGGTCGGGTGTAAAGTTCTGAAGGTATCGCTAAAGCCCCAGTCCATTAGTTTGCCCAACCATTCGCGTTCTTCTGGTTGAAACGAACACTTACCTGTCTTTAACCAACGCTTGCGATTTGGCTCACCGATACCGATGTCTAAATCTTGTGGAGAAATGTTAATATCTCCCATCACAATTACATTTTCCTCTGGCGTGCGATGTTCATTAAGGTATGTCATCAAATCTGCATAAAAGGCCCGCTTGTATGGGAATTTTATTTCGTGATCAATGTTTTCGCCTTGTGGGAAATACCCATTTAATACTGTTACGGGTTTGCCGTCGTAATCAACGGTGACCATAACCATGCGCTTTTGATGATCATCGTTATCTGTCGGAAAGCCTTTTTGAACATTTGTGATATTCGTTGCTATGTCGTTTCGAACAAGCATAGCAACACCATAATGGGCTTTTTGGCCATGAAAGTGTACTTGGTAGCCCATGTCATTGACCGCTTGTTCTGGGAACGCTTCGTCGTGAACCTTGGTTTCTTGTAAACCAATGATATCTGGGTTGTGCTTGTCGATTAACGCTTGAAGTTGGTGAAGACGAGCGCGAAGACCATTGATGTTAAATGAAATAACTTTCATAAAATGTAACTTTGCCTTGTTGGAAAGGGCTTTGACATAAAAAACACCGAAAGATGAAGTCATAGCCATTGAATCGTGGGTGAATAATGCCGCCCTCAAAGCGATAAATCAAACCGCTGACAGTATGAAGTTTACCTCGAATGTTAATTTGCCGACTAAAGAGCTATTTTGCCGGTAAAATCGGTGGCAAAATATAGTAATGACGTAGTTGTTAGAGGGCTTTGTTATCATTCATATTATTTTGCATTTTGTCGTACCTGCTATCTTCGCAAGAACGTTTTATCCGCAAAAGTGGATAAACGCATTTTTAATACTTATTGCGACTATGCTGGTCGATATCGATCATTTATTAGCGACGCCCATTTATGACCCTTTGCGATGTAGTATTAATTTTCACCCGTTACATACTTTACCAGCGATAGCGGTATATTTTGTCATGTTAGGCTTTAACAAAACACGGCTTATAGGCTTTGGACTTCTCATTCATATGGCATTGGATAGTATTGATTGTTTTCAAAATGTTGGTTTGTGGATGAACCCGTGATTTTGGTTATTGCAGTGTCTTGTTTTGGTACATAAACAAAATAAAAAAGTTGTATTTCCAAAACTACTTATTAAAGTGAACTATATGTAAGAAAAAAGCTTCACGGACTGAATTTAGTGAAGCGGGCGTAATGTCGGTAGAGTTCTTTGGGAAACACTATGTCAGATGCAGCACAAAACGAACAAAAAGTTCAAGTCACGATTAGAGTCGAACCAGGTTCTTTAGGCCCAGATGGGTTAGATCATGTCGAAGACTTTTGTCGAGTGGCTCAATGTTATTTCGACAAGCTCTATGTCGGTACTTTGTGTTGGCAAGTAATTCCAAGATACGACAAGTCTCTTGCCGAAATCGAATATTGTTATCTAAACAGAACGCTCAATGAAGCCCAAGCGAATAAAATGTTGAGTCTAATCAATAAAGACATCGACTCCATGGATGAAGAAACCATGCAACACATCGCAAATCTCATTGACAAATTTTTGGGCCACCAATACTAATTATTAAAAATTGACAAAGTCGGGGGCTTTCCCTTCACCTCTCGGAGCAGAGGATTTGACAAAATTTAGGAACTCATGGAATCCAATACTTTAAATGTTATTCAGTCCAATCGTTTGGACGTTCTCGCAACTGTTTTAACTGAAAACCTTCGAATACCCAACACAGATGATCCTTTTAAAGCCGAAACCGTGTTGGTTCACAGCCCAGGTATGTCGGAATGGCTGAAAGTTACCTTATCTGAAAAGCTCGGTATTGCAGCCAATTTAGAATTTCCATTACCAAGCACGTTTATCTGGAATTTGTATAAATTATTTATCCCTGACGTTCCAGAAACCTCTGTATATAACAAAGACAGATTGCGTTGGCACATCCATAAAGAAATAAAGCAACATTTGGACGCTGACGAATTTAAATCGATCCAACAGTATTTAGCAACGACAAGCGATACCAATAAGGCCGATGAATCATCGATAAAGTCAATGTTTTCAGAGCTTCGTGCGTTTAAATTGAGTGAAAAGATAGCCGATGCCTACGACAACTATTTAATGTATCGGCCTGAATGGTTAGAACATTGGGAACAAGGGTTTAATGATCTACCAGGCGACGATGAAATAGGCCACCAGCAATGGCAAGCGATATTATGGCGAGCATTAAAAACCAAAATGTCGGCGGCAGGTTTAAATATTCATAATCGACAGAGCTTACACCAAGCTTTGCTTGAAAAGCTCCAGTCTGAAGAGTGGACATTTGAGCAAAAACAAGGGTTACCGTCACGACTCTTCGTATTTGGTATTTCAACCTTACCAAAACATCAAACTGATGTGTTAGAAGCCTTGTCTTCACATATAGATGTTCAAATTTTGTGGTTTAATCCTTGCCAAGTCTATTGGGGTGATATTCTTAGCGAAAAAACCAAAGCAAGAATACAACAATTCCGCATTCAACAGATGGAAAATGGTAGCGATGCTTATTTTGTGTCTGGCAATCCATTACTAGCAAGTTGGGGAAAATTGGGACGGGATTACCTCGATGCACTCTCAGGGCGGGATATAAATTTTACCGATCTGTTTATAGAAGGGCGTACTACATCCTTATTGGAGCAAGTCCAAAACGACATCTTTAAACTTGAGTTTCGTCAATCGTTAGAGCCTTTGTCGGTAGAGGCGTTGAATTCAGATCATGGAAAAAGACCCCTACCTAACGACCAAAGTATTCTAATTCACAGCTGTCATAATCCAATTAGGGAACTAGAGGTCCTAAAAGATTCAATGCTGTCTTGGTTTGAGCAGGATGAATCCCTAGAGCCAAAAGACATATTGGTCATGGTACCGGACATTAATGATTATGCGCCATATATAGATGCTGTTTTCGAACGTGATGATAAGTATCCAGAACTGACCATACCTTATGCCATTTCTGACCGCTCTGGGCTTCAAGAAAACCCAATTTTAAACACTTACGTAGCACTCATCGGCCTGCCGATCACGCGTTTTAAAGTATCAGAAATATTAGATTGGCTCGAAGTTCCATCCATCTTGGCGGCTTTTGACTTGGACTTATCAGAATTAGAGATAATTAAAAAGTGGGTGCAAGAGTCTAACGTTAAATGGGGTGTGAGCGGCCAGCACAAATCCCAATGGGCGTTGCCTGAAGATGACTTACATACTTGGTTATACGGATTGGAACGAATGATGCTGGGTTATAGCGCAGCTAATCATTCTCTGTGGAATGGTATCGTCAGCTATGACGACGTAGAAGGCTTGAGCGCTAACACCTTGGCTAAGTTCATCGCGTATATAAGTTATTTAATCGAGCTAAAAGATACTTTCAGTGATTGCGCAGATTTAGACGCTTGGCACGCAAACCTTCAAGATGTCGTAGAGCGTTTATTTACTTCTAGTCAATCCGATACTTTGTTATCACCTTATGTGTCACAGCAATTAAGAGACGCCAATGCTTTATTATTGAGTTACACCGAATCGGGTGACGTCGCTGAGCCTGTTAATGCGGTCGTTGTACAGCAGGTAATAGGGCAGGCGCTGACGTCAAATGGTGTGTCTCAGCGGTTTATGGCAGGTCGGGTTAACTTCTGTACTCTGATGCCAATGCGCTCGGTGCCATTTGATACGATCGCTATTTTGGGTCTGAATGACGGTGAATTTCCGCGCCATGTTGAACCCCTGAGTTTTGATTTAGTTAATCAAAACCCGCCAAGAAAGGGTGACCGTTCAAGAAAGCTAGATGAGCGTTACTTATTTTTAGAAGCATTCTGTACCGCACAAACTCGATTGCACCTCAGTTATATCGGACAGTCTGATAAAAACAATGACCCCAAAACTCCGTCGCTATTGGTTAGCGAACTTATTGATTATATTAACGAAAGTTATATTGTCGACAATCCCAGCGTAGAAAATTCACAAGGATCTGCCGGGGATCTTCTTGTGATCAAACATCCGCTGCAACCATTTAACTCTCAGTATTTTGTCGACAATGTTAAATTGAATTTAAAAAAGTCTTATAGCAAACAGTGGTTTAGCTTATTATCAAAGTCGAAAGGTGATGAGTTCAAATTGCCTTCTCAAGCTCAAAGTGACAAATCATCAGAATTACCATTGATGATGAATGACACGGCAGAAAAAGGAGTCGAACTTGATGATTTGATCCGTTTTGCTAAAAACCCTTTGAAGTATTTTTATCGTCAACAGTTAGGTGTCAACTTGGACTTATCAGAAGACCAAGTTAACGATTTAGAACCTTTTAGTCACGATGGCTTAACTCGATATCAATTCACCGAGTTACTGGTTAATGAATCAGACGCTGAAAGTCGCAGTTCTTTGAAATTGAGGCATTTACAGGCGGGCGATTTTCCATCTGGTTTATGGGGAGATAGTTTATTTAGTGATTATCAAACCACTGCAGATAAGCTGCTCGATATAGAGGAAAAATGGTTAGAGTTAGCCCACGATCAAATCGCACAGCGCCGATTGAATCTAAGTGGTGTATCGCAACGACAAATTTCAATGAGTTTTGAAATCGAAAGTCAAACATTAGTTCTGCAAGGCAGATACCAACTGATTGATAATTTGTGTATTGTCCGTCGGATCAGTGACAAGGTGCGCTATGACGATGAAGTGCAAGCCTGGTTATTGCATTTAATACGCTGTGCCGATGGGCAACCTGGTATCACCACCATAAGCTCGTTGAAACACACTGAATGGATTGCGTTTGCCGGAATCGATTCGGTTCAAGCCAAAGCGTTACTCGTTCCTTGGTTGAGCGCGTTTTATCAAAGTCACTTTAAAGGCGAATGTCACAATTGGTTTGGCAGCTTAGGTCAATTGTACTTAAGTCAGTTTAAGATTGCCTTTAGTGAGCTAAGTGAAGAGCAGATTTATCAGCACCTGGACAGTCAACCAGAAGAAATAATAGTGGCTGCCGAACGCGCTGTGTTTTCAAAGTTAGAGGAAGACCTAAATCCTCGCCATGGTATGCACTTAGATGCGTATTTAGAACAACTGGCGGCCAATTTATCGGTTGCGTCAGCAAGAGAAAACAACGGTCCAGATAACAGCATGGTTCAACAAAATACCGAAAAATCATTACCTCCGGCGTTTTCAAGCTTGTCTAAATCATTATTGATAGGCCTAGAGCAATACAAACAAAAGGTTAAAACCAAAGAGATGAAAGAGTTTGTCGATTCTCATTTTTATGATGAAAGCCTGTTTTTACCTAGCAATAAAAACACTGAGCAGGGAGGTGCATAATGCAAACACTTAAACCTCATAGCCTCCCTTTAGATCGACATGCATTAATTGAGGCCAGTGCCGGAACAGGTAAGACCTACACGATTACAACTTTGTATCTTCGTGCGGTATTAGGCTTGATAAGTGAGCAATCTAGTCAAAGTCTGGCAGTTGACGAAATCTTAGTAGTAACTTTTACCGAGGCGGCGACAGAAGAATTAAAAAGCCGAATAAGAGGACGCTTAAAAGAAGCACAGGGCGCAATATTAAAGTGGCTGAACACGCCGACAGGCAAGCAAGTGAAAGACGTAGATCCCACTGTTTTAGAAATAATTGAACTCGCCTACCAACAACAATTGGTAAATTCGGTTGAACATTCAAGTACAGACTTGTCCGAAAAAGACCGTGACACCGCATTGGCCCTTTATCACAAAATTCAGCAAAACATTACGTTGATTGATGAGGCGTCAATTTTTACTATCCATGGTTTTTGTCAGCGAGTTCTCAATCAATTTGCTTTTGAAACCCAAATGAGTTTTGAGCAGTCATTTGACCTCGATAATGCACCATATCTCAATCATGCGCTCCAAGACTTCTGGAGAAGCTACATGAGCGGATTAAAGGGTTTTGAGTACTACCAGGTCAGTTCATTGTGGAAAAGCCCTGAGCAGCTTAAATCAGAGCTCCAACAGCTAATCGATAAGCCTATTACCATTAGTCCGGCGCTAAGCGACGATGAATATCAAAAGATAAAGCGATTTCATTACGAGTCGTTACTCAAGCTTTGGCAGCAATTGCAAGACAGCGATATTGTTGATGTGGTTGCTGGTGCGGCATTGAAAAAAAGCAGCCCTCAAAACAAACACCTGGCTTTGTTAACTGAATTCATATCACGGCCTTTTGGCGAGGTATTACCCACCGCTGACGTTATCGATGCCTATACCAGTGATTCCCTTGCTGATCAGAGCAATTATTTAGCAAAGAAGCCTGCGGTATCGCATCCAACATCAACGGCATTTGATGCCTGTGTGGATTATTGTAAAAGGTTTGAAAGTCCAGAAGTTAAAGGTTACTGGTTAGTATTAGCCAAACACGAAATAGAACAAGGTGCGCAAGCGGTCAAAAATGAACAGCAAACTCTAACACCAGATGACTTGTTATTGCGTTTGCAAGAAGCCGTCAAAAGTGAAGATAATCAATCGTTAATTGAGGCCATTCAACGTCGTTATCCGTTAGCGTTTATCGATGAATTTCAAGACACTGACCCAATTCAATACGAAATCTTCAAATCGATTTATCAAAATGAATGTCTATCAAATGAATTTCAAACAAATGAAAACGTACCTCATAGTCATCGACCGACGATGATCATGATTGGCGACCCCAAACAAGCAATTTATAAGTTTAGGGGCGCCGATATTAATACCTACATCACGGCCAAAACGGATTTGGATGAGACCCAACACTTTACTTTGGACAAAAACTGGCGTTCACATCCTCAGCTAATCCGCGCCATCAACAACATGTATTTAAACAGCGAATATCAATTTGGCCATGACGCGATACCTTTTGTTGCAGTAGGGGCAGGTCAACCCGATACAAATCGATTGTTTAACACCCACCGTCAAACTAACAAAACAGGTGCTGATCCTTTGCCTGTGCTTAAAATACAACATCTTGCGGTATGTGAATTAGATGAGAATAAATCTGTCATTGAAGACGCCAAAGGGCTGAGTTTTTCTGAAGCTAAATTACCTTTAGCAAAACTTTGCGCTGCCAATATAAAAAATCAATTACAACTGTCCCAACAGGCAAGTCTTAAACTAGGCGACATTACCCAAGGTACAGGCCGGAATATTGAAGGCAAGGATATAGCGGTGTTGGTGCGCAGTCGTTACCAAGCGAAGCTGATAAAGCAAGCGCTGAGAGATTTGGGCGTGGATTCTGTGTACCTTAGCAGAGACTCTGTGTTTGACAGTGCTTTGGCCAGAGACATGCTTAGGTTGTTAGAAGCGATTAATAGCCCATCCAATGAAAAACGGGTTAGGGCTGCGGTAAGCACCTTGTTTTTTTCGTATTTGCCAGAGTATCAACTTGCTGTACAAAATGATGAACGCCAGTGGCACCGCGTGTTAGCCGCCTTTTACAGAGCACATGAACTTTGGGAAGCGGGTAAGGTGACCAGTGCTATTCAAACTATCCTTAATTGGGCAGGCACTTTGCGAGTTTGGCAACAATCAGACTTTGACTTTGAGCGACTAGTTACCGACCTTCGCCACTTAGAACAATTGATCCAAGAGCAATCGGCTAAGTTACCTGGTCACGAAAAACTTCTTGTTTGGTACCGTCAATCGGTGACAGAAATAGAACGCAATGACGCCTTGAGTTTGCGCTTGGAGTCAGATCGCAACTTGGTACAAATTGTCACTATGCACGGCTCTAAAGGTTTGGAATATCCGATAGTTTACTTACCGTTTGTGACGGAGTTTTCGAAAGAAAAAGTCCCGCTGTTTTTTGATGAACAAGCATGCCAGTTGGTATATCGTGCCGATAAGCGTCAAATTGATCTCCAAAAAGCCGAAAAAGAGCGCTTAGATGAAGACACAAGGTTATTGTACGTTGCCATGACAAGGGCGAAATACCAACTCAACTTATCGACCTTTACTACATTAGAGCGTTCTAATAGCAAAGACTCGAGTGTACACGAATCTGCGTTTGGTTTAATGGTCCTAGGCAAGGGGCTTTCTAAAGTAACCGATGGGCAATGGATATCGGCTCTAAGCGCCTATGTGGAAAAAGTAGGTCAATTAGAATCCTGTAGTGAGTTGTGTAGTGAGGTGGAGTGGCAAGTTTTAACTCAGCAAGATGTATGGTCGATTTATCAAGACGCTAAAGTCTCACCATACCAAGTAAGCGAAAACAACGACGCATTAAGTGTGGGTGAGTTTAACGGGCGGATAGATAAACGCTGGTCAGTATTGAGTTTCTCTGCAATTGCGCACAACAGCGAACAAGACCATGTGCAAAGTTCTTATCAAGCAGAGTCATCACCACCGACAGGCGAAGTGTGGTTAGCCGGTGTCAGTGATGAAGCTGTTGTAACAAGTCAAAATCATCACTTTGATGGTACGTTGGAGGCACAAGCTTACCGTTTTCGTTTTCCAAAAGGGGCCAACGCAGGCTCGTGTTTACATTTTATTTATGAGTTTTTAGATTTTACCTTACCGGTGATAGAGCAAGTTGAAATTGTTGAAAAAGCCATTGCTAAATTTGGTTTGTCTGAAATAGACATTGATCTTTTGTGTGACTGGCTACAGTCGACGTTGGACGCTCCTGTGTTCGCTCCTGTATCTCTAGACCAGCAAAATTGGTGTTTACGTTTACTCAATAACCGTGACCGACTCGATGAAATGGAGTTTTATTTTTCGTTTGAGCAATTAACAACAGATATTGTTAGTAACGCGTTGCGTTTGGCTGGGTTTAAACACCTCAATTACAACAACGTTTTACTAGCCGGCGATGGTTTAAAAGGTCGGCTTAAGGGCTTTGTAGACCTAACCTGTAGAATCAATGGTCAATATTACGTAATGGATTATAAATCGAATTATTTGGGTGATCAGTTGAGCGACTATGGCTTGGAGCAAATCCAAAATTCCATGACCGATCACAATTATTATTTACAGATGTTGATTTACACCTATGCATTACATCGATTCTTAAAAGTGCGAATAAAAGACTATGACTATCAAAGCCATGTTGGCGGCGGTGTTTATTTGTATTTGCGCGGTATGACTAATGATAAGACGGTAAATAGTAACACAAATCATAGCGAAAGTTCTTTTGTTAATGGGGTTTACAGTCACAAGGTTAATCAAGAAGCGATTGATTATTTAGATAACGCGTTACTAAACTTGGGTCAACAATCAAGCTTGGAGAGCACTAATGGATAATAAAGTGGTTGTGCTTGAGCCCATAAAGGAGCAAGCGAATTCAATCTTTGCGCAAAGTGTAAATATAGATGGAGGTAAAACGGGAAGTCGCAACGTCTCCATAATGACATGGTTAAGGACGAACAAAGAAAAGGGATTGTTGACTGAACTTGAATTTCAGTTTGCTAATTTTATTGCACGACAAGAAATATTGGGGATGTCATCTGGCGATTATTCGGAACACGAACCCATTATTAACTTGATCACAATAATGAGTGCGCACGTTATCCGACGGTTTAACGCGCAAAGTACCTGCTTTGAGATAACTGACTGCCATATTGATATGTTCGATAATCAGGAGTCATTGATATTACCTGCTAAATCAACCTGGCCTGATTGTATAGACCAAGCCAAAAGTACAGGAAATGGTGGTCCGCTAACGTTTTATAATGGCTTTTTGTTTTTAACTCGTAACTTTAATTATGAAGTGAGCTTGGCGAATTACCTATCGACTCAAAGTAAAATAAGCCCAGCCTTGTCTTTTAATTCGTTTGAAGGCGCACCTGGTCACGCCCCTGGTCACTTTGGGCAAGATAATACGTTAGTTTCATTATTAGCTCAGCTTTTTAAACCGCTTGACGATGGCTACACAGGTGGGCCTGATTACGATTGGCAACGCCAGGCCGTGCTAAATAGTCTAAATTATCGATTTTCAGTGATCACAGGTGGACCAGGAACGGGTAAAACCACCACAGTCATTAAACTACTCGCTGCGACGATTTACTTGTACGAACAACAAGCGTCATTTGTAAAAGACCAACTAGGGCCGTTAAAGATTGCACTAGCGGCACCAACAGGTAAGGCAGCACTTAGACTGACGGAGTCTATTTCAAGTAATGTAAAAACCCTCGAAGGGGTTGAATCTCACATAAAAAGCCAAATCCCAACCGAAGCAACGACACTTCACCGGCTCCTAAAGCCAAGAGGGTCTGGATTTCTATATAATCAAAACAACAAATTACCTTTAGATGTTCTTATTTTAGATGAGGCGTCTATGGTTGATTTGTCCATGATGTGTAAGTTGGTTGATGCTTTAGCACCGCAAACGCAATTGGTTTTGTTGGGAGATGAACAACAGCTGGCATCGGTAGAGGCGGGAAATATTTTAGCGGAGATATGTCAGCCACTAAATGTGTTAACAGATGACGAGCAAAAACGAGTAATGCCGTTAACTAAACTGAAACACAGTTACCGATTTGATGCGGTTGGCGGTATAGGTAAGCTGGCTCGTGCTGTTATCGATGGCGATGTAAACAGTGTGATACAAATTTTAGTTCAAAATGTCGACAGGAATGTAGTTCAGAGATTCAGCCAAGCAACAAACCCAAAAGCCGACATTGCAATCTTGCCGCAGAGAGACATTGAGTTAAATGACATCGTGCGTGCATTGGTGCCACATTATTCAGAGTTGTGCCATGCTGCTCGGTCTTTGACGGTCGCACAAGAGGAAACCCAAGTTTTTGCCATGTTTGAGCAATTACATCAATTTCAGATATTGGCGTGTGTAAGGCAAGGTGACACAGGTGTTGAGGGGCTCAATGGCCAATTTGTACAAGCCCTAAAGATTGAATCCAATACTACTCACGATGGTCACTTTGCTGGAAGACCTGTATTGATCACTGAAAATGCTTACCATTTAGGCCTATTCAATGGTGATATTGGTATCCAGGCGATTGAGCCAGAATCAGGCCTGCTAGTGACTTATTTTATCGATGCCCAAGGCGCTATTAAGCGGTTGTTTAATCAAAGATTACCTGCACACGAAAGCGTGTACGCGATGACAGTCCATAAAAGCCAAGGATCAGAGTTTAGTCATGGTTTGTTAGTGTTACCGCCAGAGGGACAAGCAGGGGCACTGTTGAGTAAAGAATTGTTATATACGGCGATTACGCGCGCTAAAAAGCAATTTACCATTTATGGCAGTTCGGCGGTCATTAAAAAGATGGTGGCAACGCACACCTCACGCCAGTCGGGATTGAATCAGATGCTCAAAGAGCGAGGTGGATTGTTTTAAACGGTAGGGCAACAAAAAAAGGCCAGCAGGGTGCTGGCCCGTCCAAATATTGGAACAAAATAATGAAGAAATGATATCAAACACGGTCTCAAGATGTTCAACACCATTCAACACAATAGACCTTATAAATGAAAAAAAGTTTCAAAAAAAGTAAATTTACACTAAATGATTCTTTTTTATACAAAACTGTCCTAAAAAATACTATCTGCTCGATTTTTTTACAAAAACGACGACATAAAGCGCTAACGCAAAACTTCCGACAAACGCTTCAATCGTCGCCACAAGTCGAGCCCATCCATGTGGGTGGATATCGCCGTAACCCAAGGTGGTAAAAGTCACAACACTAAAATAAATGGAGCTGCCTAAGTCTTCGATGTTTTGTTTAAAGGTATTGGCGGGATTAAACCTTATGATCCCGTCACCTGAATCAACCCCGAGAAAAAAGAACGCAACTGCGGACAGTAAAATTAAACCCATAGAAAATATAATGACATTGATAGGCTTTTCACCGTATCCACAAAACAAATCAACAAATTTCAACATAATACGTTCAAGAGAAAACTTTTCTCTTTGTTTTCGTTGCATTGTTAACTCTTTGTAGGCGAGGGTACCGGCAAGCTTTATCAAACCATCGTCGTCCGCGGCTTTTCTTAATGCCCGATAGATTTCTTCTGACTGCTCATAATAATCGATTGCTTTTTCTCGCTCACCACGCAGTTCGGCTCGTCTAGCTACGGCTTCTTGTTGAACATGAGTACCAAGCTTGATGTTGTCGAGGCGCGCATTAGTGAGCTTAGCGCCAAGTAAATTACAATTGTGAAGATTGGCGCAGTGTAAGTTGGCCTCGGATAGTTTGGCCTTCATTAGGGATGAACCTTCGAGGTTGGCATTGAACAGGTGTGCATTGGTCATATTAGCCCTATAAAAGTCACCGTGGCGCAGGTCATAGCCTTCTTTTTGGCCATGACGGACGAGGTTTACGTTTTCTAGATTTGCTCTAGCTAGACACAAACCTTGTAATAATCCTCCACTTTTGGCGTATTCTTCGAGCCGTTCTGATAGGTCCATACCACTCTTGTCGATGTCTTTATCGTGCCAAAAACAATATCCAGACCCTATGTCTGTTTCTTCGCAACACTGTCCATCATAAGATTTGTACTTACATTTATCATCAGACATCGCTATTCAAACCTCTTCATCAATCGATGTAATAAAGTAAGAATAGTTAAAGATTTGCGTAAGTCCCAAGACGATAAACAATTGCTTTAACAAAATGTTGCATTTGTTTTGGGTATCAAACTTGATCCTTAGTGGCTAACTCGGGATAGTAGAGAGAAATGTAATAAAAAGCAGACCCTTTAAAATAATGACTGATAATTTACTATGCGGGCCGTTTTTGCGTTTAGTTGACCACAACCAAGTTAATGTTTGGTTTGTAACTAGCGAAAAGCAAAGTTGTGACGTAAAGGTATTTGAAAACCCAACTCATAGTGAAGCAGAACTAGTCCAGGTGGGACAACAGATTGATTGTGTGCAACTGGGTGTGCGCTGCTTTGTTTATTTGTGCACGATTAAACCCGATGCAGGTACTTGGATAAGTGATAAGGAATACGGTTACGAGCTTCACTTAGACCAAAACAAAATTAATGACCAACCCCTTAGGTTACAAGGTTATTGCCGCTTATCCTTTAAAGTCAGATCTGCAATAAAACAAGTCATTCAGGGCTCTTGTCGAAAGCCGGATCATCCTTCGGTCGATGCGTTTAATGGCATCGCTGAAATGCTCAATGACGAACCGGTAAACCGCCCAGACTACCTTTTGATGACGGGTGATCAAATTTATGCCGATGACGTTGCAGCCCCAATGTTAGTTGCGATCCAAAGTCTGGTTAAAAAACTGGGGCTATACACAGCACTAGAAGACTTAGGGGACAAGACACCCGCTGAGTTAAGTTGGACAAATTCGATTAATGAGCGCAGCAAAATACTACCCAATAAAGACAAACAAAGCCGTTGGTCTAATTTTTGGCACGGCTCAGAAATAATCAGTGCCCGTTATCACGACAATCATTTGATTAGCCTAAATGAGTTTTTTGCTTGTTATCTATTAACTTGGTCGTCCAAAGCGTGGGCGCTAGTAGAAGAAAGCGTAAATGAAGCGCAAGAGCTGGTGGCCCAAAAGAATCAATATGCCTACGACAAGGATTGGCAAAACCTAAGAGGATTTATCTCCACTCTGCCTGATTTTGAGTTAACTTTGGCGAACATACCAACTTTGATGATTTTTGACGATCACGATGTAACCGATGATTGGAATTTAAGTGCGGATTGGGAAGAGCATATATACGGTAATGATTTTACTCGTAAAATGATCAAAAACGCCTTGTTATCCTACGCTGTGTTTCAAAGCTGGGGTAACAATCCAGAGAAAAATCGCCCCATTATTCAACAAATTCAAGCGTTAAGTCACGAAAATGACTTCAGTAGTGAACCGCTCACGGAGGCCTTGTTTGATTTTTCTGAATGGCATTTTGAAGTTCAAAGTCAGCCTAAAATAGTTGTGTTAGACACACGTACCCACAGGTGGCGTAGTGAAAAAGATCCCAAAAACCCAAGTGGCTTGATGGACTTCCCAAGACTAGAAGAGTTTGAGCGGCAAGTCTTTAAAGAAACCGATTCTATTCTTGTTGTATCTCCTGCGCCGGTGTTTGGCGTAAAGTCGATAGAAGTGGTTCAGAAGATTTGTGCGTTTTTTGGCAAAGAGTTGTTAGTCGATGTAGAAAACTGGATGGCTCACCAAGGCTCGGCAAAAAAGCTGATGAATATATTAAGGGATGAGCGTGCTCCAGACGAAATTATTATTATGTCAGGTGATGTTCATTATTCTTTTTGTTTTTCTGCGGAGCGTCGCTTTAGCGATATCGAAGATAGGATTTGGCAACTGACTTGTAGTGGCTTTAAAAATCAATTCCCGCCAGGTTTATTGAAGTTTTTTGATTACGTAGATAGGTTTTTATATTCGCCGCACAGTATTTTGAATATATTTACCAAACGTCGGCGCCTAGAAATTGAACACCATCCATTAAAAGCAAAACAAAGTCGCTTTCGGTATCGCAACTTACACACGCAGTCTGCAGCAGGTTTAGTGACGCTAAATGAAAAAGGGCTATTAGCCGATTACAGCTTAATAACCCCTGATAACAAAAAGCTTTATTTTGATCTAACTGAAAGTTAGAACACTTGGCAGACTAGACCTTTCAGGTAATAACCTTCTGGGTAGTAGCTTGCAATGATGTGATCTTGTGCTTGATTGAGTTTTTCAACAAATACGACGTCACGTCTAGCGTCTAGTGCTGCATCTGCAACTACTTTTTGGAATAGATTTGCTTCCATCAAACCACTACAAGAGAAAGTTAACAGGAAACCCCCCGGGTTCAATAGTTCCATTGCAATGCGATTTATGTCTTTATAACCGCGACACGCGCCTGTTAACTGTGCTTTTGACTCGGCGAACTTCGGTGGGTCCATAACAATGACGTCAAATTTTACGCCGTCTTCTTTGTACTTGCGCAAAAGCTTAAACACATCGTGTTTTACAAACTCAGCTCGGTTAAGGTCTAACCCGTTTAATTCGACATTTTTTTGAGCAATGTCTAACGCATCTTGCGATAAATCAACGTTTGTTACTTTTGTTGCGCCTCCTCGAAGGGCATACAGTCCAAACGTACCGGTATAACTAAAACAGTTCAGAACCGTTTTGTCTTTACAGTAACTTTCTAACTTGGCGCGATTGTCTCTTTGATCAAGGTAAAAACCGGTTTTATGGCCTTTTTCAACATCAACATAGGCTTTGATGCCATTTTCTTCGATGACTAATGGTGAAGGCAGTGTACCGTGGATAATGCCACGTGCTTTTTTTATACCTTCTTTGCCACGAGAGTCTGCGTCTGAGCGCTCATAAATATTAAACGAAGGAAATTTTTGTTTTAACGCAGCAATAAGGTTGTCTCGTTGATATTCAGCTCCGGCACTCACTAATTGCAAGACTAAAGTGGTATCAAAAAGATCCACTGTGATCCCTGGAAGGCCGTCCGACTCAGCCGCAAATAAACGATAGCCAGTTAAGTTACCATTGCTGATAATACGATGACGAATCGCCATAGCGCGGTCGATTTTTTGTTCAAAAAAGCTTTGGTCAATCAACTCTTGTTGATTAAAGGTCCATACACGAGCGCGGATCTGTGAGTGTGGTGAGTAGGCAGCACGTGCAAGCCAGTTCCCGTCTGGGTCCAATACATCGATGGTTTCACCGAGTTGTGGGTTATCAACGACTTTTTTGATCGCTTTGGAAAATATCCATGGGTGTCTGCGGTTCATCGCTTTAACGCGGTCACCACGAAGTATAATAGCTGGCATTGGTTTAGTCTCTTTGCGCAAATTGGACGCGAATTCTAGTTGAATTGGGGATTATAGCAACTGTTAGCCTGAACGTTTTTAACGCTTGGCCGTTGCGTTAAGCCATTGTGTTACTATTTTCACCGCAACTTCT
The DNA here is from genome assembly GCF_017638545.1 of Psychrosphaera ytuae. Taxonomy (NCBI): domain Bacteria; kingdom Pseudomonadati; phylum Pseudomonadota; class Gammaproteobacteria; order Alteromonadales; family Pseudoalteromonadaceae; genus Psychrosphaera; species Psychrosphaera ytuae. The sequence continues at coordinate 481,701 of NZ_CP072110.1, read as the reverse complement.
GGGCGTTGTTTGACATAGACCCTAACTAAATCCCTTAGTTTGAGCTGTTGCTGCTTTGATTCATCAACTGTGCGTCTCATAAGCTTTATTTTATTTTTAGCTCGTTGTAAACGCTCTTGTTTTGTCAATTGTGACATATCCGTCCTAACTCAATTTGTGTTTAAAGATATGAGTTGAATGTTTATTTAGTCTTATCCGGTCTAAATGCAAAACAACTTCGGACACTAAACATGAACATTATAAACCAATACTCCAATATCATCGCTAAGTTAAATAAATTAGACGGTATTCCAACCTTATTTATACGGCTTTATTTAGCTCCCGTATTCATTCAAGCCGGATGGGCCAAATTGAGCAATTTTGAAAGTACCGTAGGTTGGTTTGGTAATGCACAGTGGGGTTTAGGTTTACCTTTTCCAGAATTATTGGTGGCACTGGCAGCAGGCGCTGAGTTCATTGGTGGTTTTTTAATTTTAATAGGACTTGGTACTAGACTCGTTGCGATCCCTTTGGCCGTGACTATGCTGGTGGCTGCAACTACAGTGCATCTCAAACATGGTTGGTTAGCTATAGCGGATCCACAGAGTTGGTTTGCCGACGGTACTTTGTTTTTAAATGAACGAGTATTAGAGGCACAAGAGAAAAAACAAATGGCTATTTCTATCTTACAAGAATATGGAAATTATGAGTGGTTAACGAGCAGTGGTTCAATTACGATATTAAATAACGGTGTAGAGTTTGCTGTTACCTATTTGGTCATGGTGATTGTATTAATTTTTATGGGAGGAGGTCGATACACCAGTTTTGACTATTACCTAGCTCGTAAATTACGTATGCAAGCTTGAGTTAACCCTATAAAGCCCCAAGTAAAACAAGTACACTATTGTAAAAGTACAAAAATAATAATCGTAATATAAGAGGGTATATGAAGGCGCTGGATTTACTGTTATCTCGCTCATCATTCAGTCGTGTTTCTGAGCCGGCTCCGGCCGGGGAAAAACTAGAGAACATTATTGCGGCAGGGTTAAGAGCTCCAGATCATGCCCACTTAGGCCCCTTTGAATTTATCGTGTGCGAAGGAACAGGCTTAGACAGATTAACTGAAATTTTTGTTGCAGCGGCAGCTGCTGACAACCTTTCAGAAGAAAAACAAGTAAAAGCAACTAAGATGGCCTATCGCGCGCCGATGGTTATCGTCGCAATTATGCGCTACAAACCTCATGATAAAGTTCCTAGAGAAGAGCAAATCGCTACCACCGCATGTGCTGTACAAAATATGCAAATGGCTGCGCAAGCCCAAGGCTTTAACGGTATTTGGCGAACGGGTAGTTACGCTAAAAGTGAAACGGTTCGGGATGCGTTTGGTTTGGCCGAACAAGATGAGTTAGTTGGTTTTCTGTATTTGGGTACTCCTGAGGCTGACGTACCTATTAAACGCCAAAGATCGGCAGAAAGTTATATTAAATACTGGCGTTGAAATCTCAACGCCTTCTTCTAAGCTTAGTAACTTAAGCTATTCAAAAACTTAAAAAAACAGTTAGGAATTCGATGAAAATAAATACCGCTTTGTCAACGTTAGGTATCACAAACCCTATTGTCTACGGCTGTATGGGGTTAGGTGGTGGATGGAACCAAAACCCAGTTTCAGCACAAGACGTTCAGCAAGCTCACGCTGTAGTTGATACGTTGCTAGACCAGGGAATCAATTTTATTGATCACGCTGATATATATACCTTCGGCAAAGCGGAAGTGGTTTTTGGAAAGGTGTTAAAAGAACGTCCAGAACTTGCCGACCAGTTGGTATTGCAATCTAAGTGCGGGATACGATTTGAGGATCACCTTGGGCCAGGCCGCTATGACTTTAGCAAAGAGTGGTTGGAAAGCAGTGTTGATGGAATTTTAGAGCGTTTAGGGATTCAACATCTACCTATCTTGTTATTGCACCGCCCGGATCCGCTTATGTCAGCAGAAGAAGTGGGAGATACCCTCAATAAACTCAAAGAGACGGGAAAAGTTGGTGGTTTTGGAGTTTCGAACATGTCTGCTGCGCAAATGGATCTGATTCAGCAACACCTCAATACTAAACTTATCGCCAATCAAATGGAGCTTAGTTTAAGTAAGCTTGACTGGATTGACGATGGAGTCATGCACAATGTAGGTAGCGACAAGTCGGTAAGTTTTCCGTCTGGCACTTTAGAATATTGCATCAAACATGAAGTTCAACTTCAGGCGTGGGGCAGTTTGAGTCAAGGACTGTTTACAGGTCGCGACAATTCCGACCAATCGTCTAATGTTCAGCAGACTTCAGCGGTTGTGAATGAATTAAGCCATCTGTATGGTGTATCAAAAGAAGCAATTGTACTCGCTTGGCTCATGAAACATCCGGCGAATGTAATGCCTGTCATCGGTACTACTAACTTAGACCGTATTAGAGCTTGTAATGAAGCCACGTCTGTAAACTTGAGTCGAGAACATTGGTACAAACTATACGTAACATCTCGAGGCGAAGTTTTACCGTAAGTACAAGGCCAACCACGGAAGGTGTTTGTGGTTTATTGATAAGTAAAATTAACTACAAATAGACAATAAATTTAATTAGTTATTGGATAATATTTTCAATTAGAATGCGCGACCTTAGGCGTTTATTAGCAAACGTATTCTACCGTTTAAGAGGATTTGCATATGTTGTTTGACGACAACTACATTACTGATTGTCCAATTCGTCAAAAAATTCGCGATTTTTATCGAATCGACGAAGAAGAAGCGATGAAATTTATTCTGCCGGAAGCTGAAATTAGCTTGGCAGCGAGAAGTAGGGCGTGGGAACGCGCTCGTAAAATGGTGATCAGGATCCGCAAGGAGAACACTGATAACAACGGTATAGACGCGTTGTTAAATGAGTACTCTCTTTCTACGGAAGAAGGCGTTGTGTTGATGTGTCTAGCGGAAGCACTTTTGCGTGTTCCAGACAAAAAGACTCAAGACAAACTTATTCAAGATAAAATCGGTCAAGGCTCATGGAGTCGTCACATCGGTGGCAGCGAATCATTATTCGTAAACGCGTCAAGTTGGGGCTTATTACTGACCGGAAGCATGGTTAAGTACACTGGTGATAGCACCAAGCACCAATACGGCATGTTAAAGCGCGCTGTTGGCCGTTTTGGTGAGCCAGTGATTCGTAAAGCTATGCGAATCGCTATGAAAATAATGGGTCAGCAGTTTGTAATGGGCGAAAACATAGAAGATGCCACAGAGCGCGCCCAGAAAAAAGAAACAAAAGGCTACGTATATTCATATGACATGTTAGGCGAAGGTGCGCGTAACATGGAAGATGCCCAGAAATATTACAAAGCTTACGTTGATGCAATCCATGTGATTGGTGATAAAGCAAAAGGTCGCGGTCCTCGTACTAGTCCTGGTATTTCTGTAAAGCTTTCTGCTATCCATCCTCGTTATGAGTTTACGAATCGTCAGCGTGTTTTAGACGAAATTGTACCAAAATTAAAAGAGTTGGCTTTATTAGCTAAGCAGTACGATATTGGCCTAACTGTTGACGCGGAAGAATCAGAGCGCTTAGATATCTCATTAGATATTATTGAAGCGGTATTTTTAGATGACGATCTTGGTGATTGGAATGGCTTTGGTTTGGCCGTTCAGGCTTACCAAAAACGCGCGATTTTTGTTATCGAATGGCTTCGTAAACTAACCGAACAAACCCATCGCAAACTAATGGTTCGTCTGGTGAAAGGTGCATACTGGGACTCAGAAATCAAAAACGCTCAAAGTGACGGTGAACCGCATTTCCCAGTGTTTACCCGTAAGTCGTCAACGGACGTTTCATATCATGCTTGTGCCAACCGCTTGTTAGAATACCGAGACACAATCTACCCGCAATTTGCAACGCACAACGGTTATACGGCATCGACGATTCTTGAATTAGCTGGCGATGACAAAGAAGGGTTTGAGTTCCAGTGCCTTCACGGTATGGGTGATAGCCTTTACGACCAAATCGTTAGTGAAGAAAAAATTCAGTGCCGTATTTATGCACCAGTAGGTGTTCATGAAGATCTATTAGCGTATTTGGTTCGTCGTTTATTGGAAAATGGTGCAAACTCTTCGTTTGTAAATGCGATTGTCGATACCGAAAAGCCTGTAGAAGACTTGTTGTTCGATCCGATGGAGCGCACGCAGCGCTTAAAGCAGGTGTACAACGAGCAGATCAGTCTACCAAAAGACATCTATGGTGAAGAGCGTCAAAACTCAAAAGGTATTGATATCACTGATATCAACGAGCTTGTACCGCTTAAGAACAATTTAGAAGCATGGTTTGAACAAAACCAAAAGGCAGTTGCAGAGTCTGATAAGTCAGGTGTTGCGGTCGTTAATCCCGCAAATACAAAAGAAGTCGTTGGTTATCACAAGTATGCTACTTCTGATGACATGAAGTCAGCGTTAGAAAATGCTGAGAAGGCTTTCGCAACTTGGTCTAAGACTCCTGTATCTGAACGAGCAGAACTGCTGCGCAAAACAGCAGATATGCTTGAAGATCACATGGATGAGTTTATCGCGATATGTATTAAAGAAGCGGGTAAAATCACCAAAGACAGTATTGATGAAGTTCGTGAAGCCGTTGACTTTTGTCGATACTATGCGGCTCGCGCCGAAGAACTTGATCAAGATGATCGCCTTGAACCTCGTGGTGTCATTTTGTGTATTAGCCCATGGAATTTCCCGTTAGCGATTTTCCTCGGTCAAGTTGTAGCTGCAGTGGTGACGGGCAATACCGTTATTGCCAAACCAGCTGAGCAAACCGGTCTAATTGCGGTGAGAGCGATTGAATTGATGCGCAAAATCGGTCTACCAGAACATGTGGTCAACCTAGTGGTCGCAGAGGGCCCTGAAGTGGGTAACACGTTACTTCCTGATGAGCGAATCAAAGCGGTTATGTTCACAGGTTCAACGCAAACGGGTACTCTGATCTCGCGTATATTGGCTGAACGTGGTGGTGAACAAGTACCTTTGATTGCCGAAACGGGTGGCCAAAACTGCATGATAGTTGACTCAACAGCATTACCTGAACAAGTTGTTGATGATGTTATAGCTTCTGGCTTCCAAAGTGCAGGCCAGCGCTGCTCCGCTCTACGTGTTTTATACGTACAAGAAGATATTGCTGATAATGTGATCCGCATGATTAAAGGCGGTTTAGCCGAGTTAAGCATTGGTGATCCTAAGTTACTATCTACAGACGTCGGTCCGGTCATTGACGAAAAAGCCTTAAATGCCCTCAATGCTCACGTAGAGTTTATGAAGGACAAAGGTAAATTGCTGTTTGAAGCTGAGTTACCAGAAGAGTGTAAAGACGGGACGTATTTTGCGCCTCGCCTATATGAAATCTCAGATATTAACGTACTGGAAAAAGAGGTGTTTGGCCCAGTCGTTCATGTTATTCGCTTTAAAGCAGACCAAATCAACGAAGTCATCGAGCAGGTTAACTCAACAGGTTATGGTTTAACCATGGGTATCCACAGTCGTATTGAAGAGCGTGCACTTGAGCTTGCTCGTTTATCACGTGCCGGTAACGTTTACGTGAATCGCAATATGATCGGGGCTGTTGTTGGAGTACAACCATTTGGTGGCCGCGGTTTATCTGGTACAGGTCCAAAAGCTGGTGGTCCAAACTACCTGCCGCGACTAATGATTGAAAAAGCGACGCCAGATGAGTTTGATTACCCAGAAGAAGATCCAGCATTAGAAACAGACGATCTGTCTGTCAATGCCGCAAATGAGATGATGGAACTGGCTAAAAGTGCTCGAGAAACATGGCGCCTGACAGATTTAGTTACTCGTTTGTCACACGTTAGGCAGCTTTTAGCAAGTATCGCCACTGTCGATATCGTTGATGATTTAGCGGACGATTTAGAACAAACTCTAAGAACATCACGTAACCAGTTGATCAGCATCGAGCGCAAAATGAAGCGTCCGATTCAATTACCTGGTCCGACAGGTGAGTCAAATACATTGTATTTTGAACCACGTGGTACGTTAGTATGTTTCGCCGATAAAAACGTTTCTTTCCACTATTGGGCGTTGTCAGTCGTAACAGCCCTTGCAACGGGTAATACCGTTGTTGCGGTTGTTTCTGAGCTGTTTTATGAGGAAGCACAAGCGTTTAGAGAAAAATTATTAGCGACAGGTGTAAATCAAGGCGTGCTGCAAGTTGCTAGATTACGTCACCTTGAGCCATTACTTGCTCACGAAGACCTAGCTGGTGTGGTCATTGAGTCACGCTCTAAGCGCACGGCTTATGTATCAGAACAGTTGGCAAAACGCGATGGCGCTATCCTGCCTGTAATCGAAGCCGAGTATGATGACAACTTAATCAGTCGTATGCTGACGGAAAAAACCGTAAGTATCGATACCACTGCGTCGGGCGGTAACACATCGCTTATGACATTAACGGACGAAGAATAGTCAGTTAATTAAATGCAATTAAATCGATAAAGTGACATCAAATAGAAAAGCCCAGTTAAACTGGGCTTTTTTGTACGAATCATTTTTTGTACAAATCAAACGAGGAATAAACACTTAGTCAAATAACTGCTCTGGCTTTTTCATCGTAAAGCCTAGCTTTATAAAAAACATGATAGACGCAGCCGTTAAACCAAAAACGATACCCCACCAAAAGCCCGCAGCGCCCATCGCTGGTACTATCACATCAGTGCGGCCTAAGAGGTAACCTAACGTAAAACCAATTGGCCAATACGCAATAAACGTGATGTAAAGCAGTGGTTTGGTAATTTTTAAACCTTTGAAGATACCGGCGCACATAACTTGTATGGCATCGGGTAGTTGATAGACGGCAGTGATTATCAAAATACTTGAGGCGAGTGCGATTACTTCTGGCTCATTGGTATACATGGCAATAATTGCATCTCTAAATAAGAAGGTAAGAGTCATTACAAACGTACCGAACGCGGTCGCCATAACAAAACAAGTTCTGATAGCTTGTTTGAGTTTATCTAAGTCACCAAAGCCTTTGAGGTAACCTATACGAATTGTTGCGGCCATAGAAAGGCTCAACGGCATCATAAATACCACACTACTGTAACTAAACGCGACCTGGTGACCAGCTACCGAAACCGAACCAAGAGGGGCAATCGCCAAAGCAGAAAAAGCAAATAGGGTAGTCTCAAACACTAAAGATATTGCGATTGGAACTCCGATTTTTGTTAACGCTTTAATTTTGCTTAAATCTGGCTTTTCAAAATAACTAAAAATGTTGTAGGAGCTGAGCTTTTTAGAAAATTTGAGGTAGGCCAACATCACCACAAAACTAACCCATTGCACAATTGCTGTAGCAAGACCACAACCGGCACCACCGAGTTCTGGCATACCAAATTTACCATAGACGAACACGTAGTTAAGTGGAATATTGATGATTAAGCCGATAACTCCTGTAATTAGGGCCGGAGTTGTAAGTCCCATACCTTCACAAAAGCTCCGCATAACAAAAAACATACAGGTTGGAATAATGCTCCAAATCGCAAACTGCAGATAACCGTAGGACTTTTCATATAGTTCAGGCTCTAAGTCCAGGTTTTGCAGTGGTACATCGGCAAACTGATACAACACAAGGACAAAGGCAGAAACAAGTAACGATAGATAAAAACCTTGATAAAGGGTCGATGTGACAGTTTTGTGATCTGAACTACCTTTACCTAAGAGTTGCGCAACTACAGGAGTGACCGCTATCAACAAGCCTTGCACTGAAAACACTACAGGTCCCCAAAGGCTGGTTGCTACAGACACTGAGGCCATATCTACGTGACTTAATTGGCCTGCCATAACCGTATCGGTAAATAGCATTAGGGCTGTAATGACCTGAGTAATGAGCAAAGGTAAGGCAAGTTTTAACAAATGCCTGATTTCATTAACGTCAAAAAATTTAGGCTTGGATTGGATCATAATAAGACTTGATATAAATGAATGCGCGCATTATCCCTGAGAGACAGTCTTTATACTAGCCTATAGGGTTGGTTTTCGGGGTTTTAATCCTTAAAAACAGCCAGTTTAACGAAAAGTTAGTATATAGACTCTATTTTTATAAAAAGGAGGTTTAAATCTTCATTGGGATATGGCTTAATGTTTTCATCGGAGCATGTCGTTCAGCGTCTTATTTTCTCTTAATTTCTGAACCCATGTGACTACTTAGTTTTAACTTCTAATCAAGGTAATCAGTACGTGTCATCATATTCAGATACAGCTTCAGTTTTGTTTGTTTGCTTGGGCAATATTTGTCGCTCGCCATCCGCCCATGCGGTGTTTCGAGCAAAAGTAAAACAACACAACCTAGCTGTTGAAGTTGATAGTGCCGGAACTGCAGCGTACCACGTAGGTTCAAAGCCAGATCAGCGCTCTCAACAAGCTGGAGAAGCAAGAGGATATGATTTTAAAGGGTTAACCGCACGTAAAGTATCAGAACACGACTTCGAACAATTTGATCTGATTTTGGCAATGGACAAAAGTAACTACAGTGACTTGATGAACCGTTGTCCAGAGCAGTATCAACACAAAGTTAAGCTTATGATGGATTTTGCCCAACATCATTTGGATCAAGACGAAGTGCCTGATCCTTATTATGGTGGTGCAGCTGGTTTCGAATATGTGTTGGATCTCATCGAGGATGCCAGTGAAGGCATCATTATGAATATACAAAAAGAAAAGGTGAACTAAGTGACAATATGGACTCCGGATAGTTGGAGAAAGCTGCCGATAAAACAGCAACCAACGTACAAAAACAAAGAATTATTAACCAGTGTGGAAGAGCAAATTCATTCGTTTCCACCGCTCGTTTTTGCCGAAGAAACCAGAGAGCTCTATCGTCAATTAGGTGAAGTATCTCAAGGGCGAGGCTTTTTATTACAAGGCGGCGATTGCGCCGAATCCTTTGCTGATTTTAATGCAGCAAACATTCGCGATACCTTCAAAGTTATGTTGCAGATGGCCGTAGTACTAACGTTTGGTGGTAAGGTCCCTGTTACAAAGATTGCCCGTGTTGCTGGTCAATATGCAAAACCGCGTTCGGCTGACTTTGAAGAGGTAGACGGTGTAAAATTACCAAGTTATCGCGGTGATATCGTCAATAGCTTTGAGCCAAATGAAGCTGCTCGTGAGCCGGATCCAGAGCGTTTAATTACCGCGTATCATCACTCGGCTTCGACTCTCAACTTGTTGCGAGCATTTGCTCAGGGTGGTCTAGCGGATTTACATCAAGTGAATCGTTGGAACATGAGCTTTGTCGAATCAAATCCAAACCGAGATCGCTATCAGGCGTTAGCTGACCAGCTAAAAGAAACTCTAGACTTCATGGAAGTGATTGGTTTGACGTCTGAAACAACGCCAATGATTAAAGAGACTCAACTCTTTACGTCTCACGAAGCATTACTGTTAAATTACGAACAAGCGCTTACCCGTAAGGACCACTTAACTGACAAATGGTATGACTGTTCTGCACACATGGTTTGGATCGGTGAAAGAACTCGTCAATTAGACCACGCTCATATTGAATTTTTCAAAGGTATTAACAACCCAATTGGAGTTAAAGTCGGTCCTGGTATGGACCCAGACGAGTTGATTCAATTAATTGATGCTCTAAACCCAAATAACGTTCCGGGACGTTTGACGCTAATTACGCGAATGGGTGCTGACGTCTTGGCCGATAAATTACCAGCGCTAGTTAAACGCGTTAAACAAGAAGGTCGTCATGTAGTTTGGTCTTCTGATCCAATGCACGGTAATACCATCAAGGCGAGCAATGGGTATAAGACTCGTAACTTTGATTCTGTGTTACGTGAAATTCAGCAGTTCTTTGCTGTTCATAAGTCTGAAGGGACTTGGGCCGGCGGTGTACATTTTGAAATGACGGGTCAGCATGTCACTGAGTGCACAGGTGGTGCGTATGGCTTGAGTGAGGAAGACTTATCACGCCGTTATAAAACTCAATGTGACCCACGTCTAAATGCTGATCAGGTATTAGAACTTGCATTTTTGATAACTGATGCACTAAAAGACGCACGTTAAAAGAGTAAGTCAAAAACGCAAAACACCGAGTTAACACTCGGTGTTTTTGTTTGTACCTTCTGCCTTTTCGGGTAATAACTCAGTGGTTGTAGCGCTCAAGTTTCATTTGAGAAATGATTTTTGCTGAAATTTCCTCAACTGAAAAGTGAGTTGTATTTATAAATGGAATTTTGTTCGACTTGTACATGCGTTCTACTTCGCGTAACTCCATGCGACATTGACGAATTGAGGCATATTTACTGTTGGCGTATCTTTCGTGACGGATAGCTGCTAGTCGTGCAGGCTCAATAGTTAAGCCAAATATCTTTTTTTTATTTTTCTTAAGCGCTTCTGGTAAAACCAGGTTTTCCATATCTTCTTCGATGAAAGGGTAATTCGCTGCCTTAATGCCATATTGAAGCGCTAGGTAAATACTCGTTGGCGTTTTCCCTGAACGCGAGACTCCAACTAATATGACATCAGCATTGTCGTAGTTTTCCATCGTCTGGCCATCGTCGTTAGCCAAAGCAAAGTTCATCGCGTCGATGCGCGCATCATATTTATGCTCTTTGATTGAGTGGGTCCTGTGCTTAACAGGATTTGCGGTAATATTTAATTGTTCACTTATTTTGTTGGTAAATGGCTTTAATACATCAAAACAAATGGAATTTGAGTCACAAATCGTACTGGCAAGTGATTGGTCTACAAAAGTATGAAACACAAAAGGGCGGTGACCTGTTGTTTTATAACGTCTATTTATTTGTCGTTGTAGTTGTAAGGCTTTATCTTCACTTTCAATAAAAGGCACGGTTATATGTTCGATATCAAAATCATACTGAGATAAAGTGGCGTGGCCAATGGTTTCTGCTGTAATAGCTGTACCATCTGATATGTAAAATGCCGTTCTAGTCATATAAGTCCCTTGTAGTAATAAATTTTCAGCAACAATTAAATTTTACGTTGAAGTTTTGCTGGTATAGAATGCGCTGAGTTTGTAAGTCTTTTTGTAATATTACAAATTGTATAACAAAAGGGTTTTCAGTCGCTAATTAAATCTCAAACTTATTAAATATTTGTGGAGTAGTCATGGTGCAACAATATGTACTTTGGTATCAAGAATTAGGAATGAACGACGTCAACCAAGTTGGCGGTAAAAATGCATCATTGGGAGAGATGATCAGTAACCTCTCTAATGCTGGTGTCAAAGTGCCAGGCGGGTTTGCAACGACCTCTTATGCGTTTAATGAGTTTTTAGAGCAAAGTGGCCTAGAAGCAAAAATTCATAACGTTTTAGAAACGTTAGACGTAGAAGATGTTAATGAGTTAGCTAAAGTCGGTGAACAAATCCGTACATGGATCATTGATACTCCGTTTCAGCCGGCACTGGAAGACGCGATTGCTGAAGCATATAAGCAACTTGCAGGTGAACTTGGCGATGCAGCCTCTTTTGCGGTTCGTTCATCGGCGACAGCAGAAGATATGCCAGATGCATCTTTTGCTGGCCAGCAAGAAACATTCTTGAATGTTAAGGGCCTAGATGCAATTAAGGTTGCAGTTAAGCATGTATTTGCTTCTTTATTTAATGACCGTGCTATCTCTTACCGCGTTCACCAAGGGTATGACCACAAAGGTGTCGCACTGTCTGCCGGTATCCAGCGCATGGTTCGTTCAGACTTATCATCATCAGGTGTTATGTTCTCGATTGATACTGAATCTGGTTTCGAAGATGTTGTATTCGTAACGTCGGCGTTTGGCCTGGGTGAGATGGTTGTGCAGGGTGCTGTCAATCCAGATGAGTTTTATGTGCACAAACCAACTTTAGAAAAAGGTTTACCAGCGGTTGTCCGTAAAACCATGGGCAGCAAAGCCGTGCAAATGATTTACGCAGACACACAAGAACATGGCAAACAAGTAAAAATTGAAGATGTCGATGTTGCTAAAGCGAATGAATTTTCTTTGACAGACGAAGAAGTAATGGCGCTAGCAAAACAAGCGGTGATCATTGAGAAACACTACGGTCGTCCAATGGATATTGAATGGGCGAAGGACGGTTTGGATAACGAGCTTTACATCGTTCAAGCACGCCCAGAAACCGTGCGCAGTAACGAAGAAGCAAATGTGATTGAAACATTCCAACTAGAACGCAGAGGAACCGTTAAGTGTTCTGGCCGAGCGATTGGTCATAAAGTTGGTTCAGGTACTGCAAAGGTACTTGCATCAATCGCAGAAATGGATCAAATCCAACCTGGCGATGTATTAGTTACAGACATGACGGACCCAGATTGGGAACCGATCATGAAACGTGCTTCAGCCATCGTAACTAACCGTGGTGGCCGTACCTGTCACGCAGCAATCATCGCTCGTGAGTTAGGTATTCCAGCCGTTGTCGGTTGTGGTGATGCTACTGACAAAATTGTGACTGGCGATGAAGTTACCGTTTCTTGTGCGGAAGGTGACACAGGTTATATTTATGGCGAAGTTTTACCATTTGAAGTTGTGACCTCAAAAGTAGATGAAATGCCTGAATTACCCGTTAAGGTAATGATGAACGTGGGTAACCCAGATCGCGCGTTCGACTTTGCTCGCTTACCAAATGCTGGAATCGGTCTAGCTCGATTAGAATTTATCATCAACCGTATGATTGGTGTACATCCTAAAGCACTTTTAAATTATGACGTGCAGCCTGCAGACGTTAAAGACGAAATCGATGAATTGAGTGCGGGTTATGAGTCGCCAGTTGAGTTTTATATCAATAAACTCAAAGAAGGTATTGCAACGCTTGCAGCTGCGTTTTATCCGCAAAAAGTGATCGTACGTATGTCAGACTTTAAGTCGAACGAGTACGCAAACTTAGTCGGTGGTGAGCAGTACGAACCAGATGAAGAAAACCCAATGATTGGTTATCGTGGTGCGTCTCGTTATATTTCCGAGAGCTTCCGCGATTGTTTTGCCTTAGAGTGTGAAGCACTAAAACGCGTTCGCAATGAAATGGGCTTAACAAATGTTGAAGTTATGATTCCATTTATCCGTACGGTTGACGAAGCTCGTCAGGTAAGCGAATTATTAACCGAGCACGGCTTAGAACGTGGTAAAGACGGTTTGCGTATTATTATGATGTGTGAACTTCCGTCGAATGCACTTCTTGCTGACCAGTTCTTAGAGTATTTTGATGGTTTCTCTATCGGATCAAATGACCTTACTCAATTAACATTAGGTCTAGACCGCGACTCTGGTCTAATTGCCCATTTATTTGATGAGCGAAACGAAGCAGTTAAAGCATTGTTATCTATGGCGATCCGAGCTGCGAAGAAGGCGGGTAAATATGTCGGTATCTGTGGTCAGGGCCCATCAGACCATGAAGACTTTGCTAACTGGCTTGTTGAGGAAGGTATAGATTCAGTGTCACTTAACCCAGATACTGTTCTTGAAACCTGGTTATACCTAGCAGAGCAAAAAGAAAAACGCGGTTAAACACACTGCGCACTCTAAGAGATAAAAGTCAGACCTATGTCTGGCTTTTTTATTTCATATGACACTTTTTAAATTTTTTGTCGGACCCGCAAGGGCATATATCATTTCTTTTGATGTTTACATCAACTGTCGGGTGTAACGTACCTGTATCGTACTTCCAATTGTCGTCTTCTTTGATGAATTTTGACGTTTCATGGATGATCCCAAATAAACTATCCACTAGATACTTTGCCTTAAATTCGACAGAGTCTTCGTTGTGATCAATTAATTCCAATCCAATAAACTGAGTGCTGTCACAGGACTCTTGAAGTTCCTGTACTGTTAACATTTGTCGTAGCGCTTTAGAGGTTGTTTCAAATAAATAGTCTGCTTCTCCTGTCGCAAAGGCTACATACCTAGACCGCATGAGTTCAACCGGGCTCACTGCTTTACGTTGTTTATTTATTAACGCTTGGCAAATACAGTCGTTTTTTAAGAGATTAAGGTCACACACACAATTCATAACGTTTATTTACGGCTTTATTAATGTGCGAGCAGTTTACTATTAAAGGTTTCGAAGTGCACTTCTTGCTGGCGTGCCAAGTCAAATAGAAATTCGAGCTGATCAATCGGTAACATATCTTTAGCTAGGTACAATCCAGCGCAGTTTTTTCCGAGTAAAGCCTGCTGGCAGGTTAACAATGCGTCACTTGTGTACTTTTTGGGGAAAACAATAATGCGATTTACATCAACTCCGTATTCGAGACAAAGCTCCTTAGTTATTTGGCCTTCCGGTGCAATTACAAAAAACCAGCCCTCTGCCTCACAATTCAAAGATATTGAATCTAAGACACTTTGCGAATGTTTTTTGGTTGATATAGCGCTATAGTTATCAAGCACTTGAGCGTAATCAAAAGTTAGTTGAGAGTGCGTTTGTTTTTTCATTTTCGTTATACTGGTTATTTATACAGTGTTGGTAATTTAGTTTGTTTTTTATTCGAAAGCAAGCGGTTTGGAGAATATTTTGTTTTTTTCGCGAGCAACTATTTTTGCTGGATTAGTCATCGTTCCTTTGGTTTTGTTTATTGCTTCGAGCGTGAGCTCCTTTTCTGTGTTGGATTCACTCGCAGTGCAAGAAAACCATCTTACGACGGAAGTAACTCATAATGCTTACAGTGATAAAGATGGTTTAAATGCGGAGCGTATGTTTGAGAGAACCCGGCGCTTTGATTTGACGCCAGTTGATAAAACAAAATTAGGATTCAGTGAATCAGGCTTTTGGCACGTTGTTACCGTCAAAAATCTTACAAACAGTAGAGTCAGGTATCGGATCGTACTAGATAACCCGACAATTGATTATATTCGGGTTTATGAAGTTTATGATGATGACGTCAAACATGTTACATCTCTAGGTGATCAACAGCCTGGGATAAGTCGAGCCCAGTTAGCGGCTCCAGTTCATTTGTTAGAAATCAATAAAACAAGTAGCCAAACTGTTCTCTTTTATACCAAAACCACTGGTTCTTATTTCCTACCGATTAAAGTGTTTGAAGAATCAAGTTTTATACGCTACCAAAACGCAGTTTCGATGATTTGGGGCGCTTTTATTGGCGTTGTATTATTAATGACGGTTTATAATCTAATTTTATATGTTGGCGGTAAAGAGCGCCTTTATATTTTATATGTCGGTTATATCCTCTCATTTTTGATTGAGCTAGGTGTCGTGCATGGGTATAACTTTTATATTCTTCCTGAAGCCACAGCCAGAGTCGCATCACAAAACATAATCGTTTTAAACTACCTTATTTGCTACTTCACCATTCGATTTGCGATGGAGTTTTTTAAGATCGAAAAAACAATAAATTATCGTTCTTATCGGGTCAGCAGAGTTCTTCAAGTCCTAGTGTTACTAGGTGGTTTAATTTCAATTTTCATAAAAGAAATGTACGCAGCGCCGCTGTTCTTTGTGATTCAAATAATAATGTATGTTTTCGTGGTTTCGGTCATTGTTAAAAAATGGCGAGAAGGCATCAAGTGGGCAAAATATTACGTAATTTCTTGGTGTCCGTTGTTAGTTGGCGCAGGTATTGGCTCATTGTTGTTTATGGGGGTTGTAGAATATAACTTTTGGACAAGGCACGCGTTATTATTGAGTGTTATGTTTGAGATGGCTTTCATTAGTATGGCTTTAGCTGAACGGTTGAGAATTAGCGAAGCCGACCGGCTTTATCAAGCATCTCACGATCCAGTTTTTGGGTTTCCCAACATTAGTTTAATGAGAAACAAAGTAAGTTCCTTAGCGATGGAGGGGCGATATAACGACTTTTCAGTTATTTCAGTAGCAGTTCAAAAATATGAATCAATTTCACCATACTTAGAAACGGATGAACTCAAGTTATTAATGCATGAAGTAGCAACGGATATAGAGCGGAAGTTAGCATCTGAATTAATGCTAATCAATTTAGAATCTGATGCTAGAGCAAATTCAACCGCGATGATTAGAGAGGGTGTGTTTGCTTTTATCGTTACAAGTAATGATCGTGTACTACTAGAAAAAGTACTTAATGAACTCGCGAGTGATCAACCCAAAACTTATCAGCTTAAGTCTGCAAGCCTTCGACTAAATTGCACGATTGGTGCGGCATCGTTGAGTGATTGCGAAAAGGGCGTGGAAGAAATTGTTAACCGCTCATTACAAGGTATTGAAATTGCGAACCAAAATAAGAGCAATATCTGGTGGTTCAAAACACGGAGTAACGACGTTGTAGGTAGTAAACTAAAAATTGCGACCGCACTAAAAAATGCATTATTAGCCGATGAGTTAAAATTAGTCTATCAGCCGCAGGTAAGCTTAGTTGATAACAAAGTAATTGGCTTGGAAGTGTTACTAAGATGGGATAATAATCTAGGACTAGGTTCTACAGACGAATTCATCGCTGTGGCGGAAGATACTGGTTTAATAGAGAAGGTTTCTGAGTGGGTGTTCGAAAAAGCATGTCTCGATTTGATCAGGTTGCGTGAACAATGCTCCTTTAAAGGTGTCTTGAGTATTAATGTTTCAATTTACGATATCAATTCTGGTACATTTTTATCATATCTAATCCAAACACTTGATAAACACCAACTCAAAGCAAATGACTTTATTTTGGAAGTTACAGAAAATGTGGGGTACGAATACAACTCTAAGTTTTTACAACGATTGAAAGAGTTTAGAGAATTTGGCTTTAGGATCGCAATCGACAATTTTGGAAAAGGACGTTCTTCTCTTACATATTTAAGCCGAATGCCGTTTAGCCAGCTTAAGATAGATGGTTCTATTATTTCTGAATGTTTAAATGATAAAACGTCGCAAGAGATTCTTAAAGCATCAGTTAATATTGCCCATAGTCTTAAATACAAAGCGATAGCCCAAAATGTTGAATCAGAAGAGGTTTTAATCTTTCTTAAAGAAATTGGCTGCGATATAGGCCAAGGATTATATATAAATAAGCCAATGACCATTGAGGAAGCCAAAGAGAGTTTAAGCTCCAGTATTACAATAACAACCAAAACCGTCGGTTAGAATTTGTGGTTTTGTTGTAGGAGTCGTCAAATATGGTTCAATCAACCCTTCGCCAGGTAAACAAGAAGGGCCGGTTGAGTAGGGACCAAAATACTGTAGTTGGTTGTTGTTTATTGCCAAAACTGCCGGTGTACTGGGAATTCTAGATTTCCACTTTGGGTGCTCGTTGATATCAATGTACACATTTGTAAATTGCTGTTTTTGTGCCAAAGCTTTTACTGAATTGATGTGGGGCTCTGCTACCAAGTTGCAACGGCACTCTTGATCAAAAAAGTGAAGTAAAATAGGCTTGTTTACCGGGTGATTACTTTTGACTAGATCAACCAGTTCTTTACTTTCTATCACCGTATTATTGGGTGAAAAGTGGCTCAGTTGTCCGCTACCGCTATACCATAATAGTGCCACGAGCACGGACAACCAAACGATTATTGCTACAATTAACTTCATTTAAACAATAAACTTCGCAAGTTCCTTATCCAGTGAATTGATGCTTTTATTCATTTTACTGACACTATGGTGTGCATCTTTTACGTGTTGTGCCAAGGATTCAGCCGTGTCGTTTAGAGTGAGAGTAGACTGAGTAATGTTCTCAGAAACCAGCGATTGTTGTTCGGCAGCTGTTGCAACGGACGCAATATTTTCTGATACCGCACTTATATCTTCTAACACCTTATCTATAACAAGTACAGCTTGTACAGAGGCTTCTGTTGCTTCTGTCGCGTTTTGTAAACACGTTTGCATCTGAGAAACAGACTTTGTTACGTCGCTTATGAGGGATGTTGTGATGTCACTAATTTCTTCCGCATTTTTACCTGTATGCATCGCCAACTGGCGAACCTCATCAGCTACGACGGCGAATCCTCTGCCATGATCGCCAGCTCGTGCAGACTCAATTGCGGCATTGAGAGCGAGTAAGTTTGTTTGTTCAGAAATTGATTTAATCGAAGCCATTGCTGCTTCAATAGAGCTACATTTTTCTGCCAGTTGATCGATGGTAGTTGACGTGTCCGTCAGATCGTTCTTTAAATTAGTAATACTGTCATTGGAAGAGACTATGATTTGTTTTGCTTCACTTGTTTTATCCGTTGCCGTTTCTGCGAGCATATTCACATTGTTAGAACGATCAGCGATGTCAACATTAGCGGTTGTCATTTGATGCGTAGCTTCCGTTATTAACTCTATTTGAACATTGTTCTCTGAGGTAGCGTCGTTAATCTTATAGGTAACTTCATCTACTTGTTTAGACATCGTCAATATGTCTTTTGATAGGTTTTTAGAGTGATTGGTTAAGTCCGCAAAGGATGCAATCAGACGATTGAATTCTTCCATTGTTTTGTTCTTTTCATCAAGTTCAATTCGCAGATCAACTTGTTCTTCATTTTTAAGTATTTCGTGAATTTTTGATTGTACCGTCTCAGCGGTTCGAGCCTCATCAAAGGCTGTTGCCGATATGTAAGCCAATACGGCACCTTCTGCAACCGCAAAGAACGCATGTATTAGCAAGATATATAACATCACGTGGCCTTCTTCAAAGATAAAGAAGGGCTGACCATTTGCTTGAAGTAAGAAAAACAACACATGATGAACTGCAATCACAACAACACTTGTAACTACAACACGCCAATCTTTGTACATAGTCAAAAAGGCTAAAACGCTAAAGATCTCGAAGTGGATTTCTGTTAGCCCCTGTGTTTGCTGAATATGAAGTGCGGTTAAAATTTGTATTGCAATAGCGACGGAATGTCGTGTCATATAATGTAATGGTTGGGTTTGGATTAAGTACAGAGGCACTGCAATAGTAATTAACGAAATTACGATTGCTTCAGTCCAGGTTCCTGTAAAATAAGCTATCAGAAAAGATATTAAGGTTTGTCCGACAAGTACAAATCGAAACATTCTGTTGGCTTTATAAATCCAAAGATACTTCATGTGCGTTATTCCAATTCTCTATTGTTTAAGGTTAGCGGAGCGAAAGATGCTAATTCTTGGCGTAACAACTTTATTAACACAGGATCACTGTCTTTGTTTATAACAAGAAAAAACGTCTGTGGTATTTCGTCAAAGGTATAAATCACCTTAAATTCATCAAGCTCACAGTCGTTTTTTTTACAATAATCTTCAAGTATATAGACGTTTGTTGGGATTAAATCAAAGCGTTGCCTACGCAACATAGTTATAGTTGATTCACTCTGAACAATTTCCATAAGGTTGTTGTCAAATTCGAAACCTACTTTCAGAAGGTGGTCCGTTATTGCATCGTTTTTCTTTACCCCAAGGTTGTATTGCATTAGGTCCGCTAAATTATCGGTAGGTTCTACGTTACTATCTGAATTTGCGATTAAAATCGTATTCACTTCTAACAGCCGACTTAACCAAACAAACTTACTTTCTCTTTCTGGGGTCCTAATAACTGAAAAGAGCAGGGTGTTGGGTCGCCTAGTTGCTAATTCATAAGCATGACTCCAAGGCAAAAGTTCTATCTTGAGTCCAGGCTCAAGATTTTGCAGGATAGGAAGCAGTCTATTTGACAATAGCCCCACAACTTTTTGTTCTTGATTGAGGTAATGAAAAGGAGCTAGATGTTCAGTGACTATGCGTAAAGGAAGCGTCTGATCAAGTGATTCAGCACGTGGGCAAAATAATGAAAATACAAACAATACCAACGCAAGACGTAGTTTCAATGACGCTGTTCCTCAATAAAATTTACTTATATTGTAATAGTCTAAAAATTACTCGTACGCAAGGCGTAGGCGGAGAGGTAGCGTAGGTACAACCGAGTGGATTCGAACCACCGGACATCGGACCGGGTCATAAGGAGCGGTGTGCTTTTTCTTGACTTGGGGGGGGGGGTTGATTCTGAATTGGAAAGTGTTGGTACAACCGAGTGGATTCGAACCACCGAACATCGGACCGGGTCATCAGGAGCGGTGTGCTTTTTCTTGACTTGGGATGTTTTGACTTTGAATTGGAAAGTGTTGGTACAACCGAGTGGATTCGAACCACCGACCCCCACCATGTCAAGGTGGTGCTCTAACCAACTGAGCTACGGTTGTATCCTGAGGACGAGACGTATCCTAATCAGGGCCGTTTTAAAAAGCAAACTTTTTTTACCACAAAATGGTTTAACTGATTCTTTATTCGACAGAAACTTAAAAAACAATCAATTCAAGTTTAAACATTCGACAAGAGATAAATGATTTACACCAAAGCCAGAAAATAAACGTATATACTGTCCACATTAATATAAAAATTCTAAATAGGAAGCAGTATGTTTACAGGTATTGTTCAAACGAAGGCAACCGTTGTAAGTATTTCTGGTGATGACTCTTTTAAAACAATTTGTCTGTCAGTCGGCCGTGAGCATTTAGAGCGACTTACCATTGGTGCGAGCATAGCAATAAATGGCTGTTGTCTGACAGTTACAAAATTCGAAACGCAAATGAATGATGTAGTAGGGCAAGTTTATTTTGATGTAATAGATGAGTCGTTACAAAAAACAAACCTTGGTAAATTGCGTCAAGGTAGTTTAGTTAATTTTGAGCGTTCGGTTACGTTTGGTACTGAGATTGGCGGCCATATTGTGTCTGGTCATATCCACGCGACTGCAAAAGTTATTAAGTCGGAATCTCATGGATCAAATTGGATAATGACCCTTGAGCTTTCACCAAAGTGGATGAAATACGTTTTACACAAAGGGTTTGTGTCTGTTAACGGTTGCAGTCTTACTGTTGGCGATGTGACTGAGTCTACATTTAATCTACATCTGATCCCAGAAACGATGAATATTACTAATTTGGGTGAATACGTCCCCGGTGATGAAATAAACATCGAAGTAGATCAACAGACATACACAACAGTGCAAACCGTTGAGCGCTATTTAAAGTCAATCAACAAAAACTTACCTGTTTAGGGTAGTTTAGTGTCGCGAGTTTTAACTTGCTTTTAATAGATCTGTTCGTCGTCGGCGTCGATGCGAACTTCGACTTTGGCATGGGCATCATCAAGGTGTAACGTAACATGAATCGCGTTACAACAAGCACTACAATCCTCATAATAGTCTTGGTCGCCATTACTTGGATCAAACTCAAAACGAACGTGATGCCCACAGTGTGGGCATTCTATAACTTTTGTAAAGGTGTCCATAAGCCTACCTCTTTAACTTAGGCTTTACTCCCACCATTTATGCTTCGGCCGCCATCCACTGCGAGTATTTGTCCTGTTATGTAACTTGATTTGCACATAAATAAAATTGCTTGCGCAATATCGTCAGGAGTTCCAAGCCTATTAAGTGCTATTTCACTTAACACCTGGTCTTTATCAGCCTCTGACAGATCGTTTTCATGCCAAAGAATTGCACCCGGTGCTATGCCATTGACTCTAATTTTAGGCGCTAATTCGCGAGAAAGCGACTTCGTTAACATCACAAGACCAGCCTTTGCCATACAATAAACAGGGTATTCTTTTAATGGTCGATCAGCATGTATATCAACCATGTTAATAACAACACCTTGGTGTTCTGCTAATGTTTCCTGTAAGCCTTGAATGAGAAAAAATGGCGCTTTTAAATTACTCGACATTAAGTCGTTCCAAATATCCTCGTTTACGTCGCCCATTTTGGTCGGATAAAAACTACTGGCGTTGTTTACCAACACGTCAATACGGCCAAACACTTCAATAGCACTTTTTGCAAGTGTTGTGACTTGATTCATGTCGTTAAGATCAGCTTGAAGCCAGCTTGCAGAATCAACTCTTTTTGCGTTCAATTCAGCGCAAAATTCTGATGCGGCATTTGTTGAGTTATTACAGTGAATTATTACCCGATAACCGTTGTCGTGCAGAGTTTGGGCGGTTCGACGTCCAATTCGTTGCGCTGCGCCTGTGACCAGTGCGACAGGAGCTATGGTGTGATGATCTGACATGTCTCTCTCTAAATTCTAATTAATCCGCTACGTTACGGTTTTTTATAGTATTTAGTTTACTAATAAAAAATACAACTTATCTTTGAACTAGCCTTTAGTAGTCTTGTACTTTTAGCAATTATAAAATACCATTCGCCTCTGATTTTATCGGCAGTGCATTAGATGTTTTTTTAATGCTGTGCTGTTCTTTTTTGATACGACATCAAATGGACAGTAACCATTTGAGTATCTTCTACTTAATTATTAGTTTGTATACGCGACGCATCGTAGGCGCCGCCACTGTACTAAGGAAATAAAATGCCAGTTATAACTCTTCCTGATGGTAGTCAAAGAGCGTTCGATAACGCTGTTTCAGTTTTAGAAGTCGCCGCAGATATCGGCCCAGGTTTAGCAAAAGCGACCATTGCCGGTGTAGTGAATGGTGAACGTGTCGATGCTTGTGAAAAAATCGCGGAAGACGCGCAGCTTCAAATCATTACTGCCAAAGACGAAGACGGCTTAGAAATTATTCGTCACTCTTGTGCTCACCTTTTAGGTCATGCGATTAAGCAGCTTTACCCTAATTGTAAAATGGCCATCGGTCCTACCATTGATAATGGCTTTTACTATGACGTTGACCTTGAAGAGCCGTTGTCACAAGACGATTTAGTTGCGCTTGAGAAGCGCATGTTAGAGCTGGCAAAAACAAATTACGATGTTGTTAAGAAAACGGTTTCTTGGCAAGAAGCTCGCGATACATTCGAAGCGCGCGGCGAAACGTACAAGATGGAGATCCTAGACGAAAACATCGATAAAGACGATCGTCCAGGCTTGTACCATCACGAAGAATACATCGACATGTGTCGTGGTCCGCACGTACCAAACATGAAGTTCTGTCATCACTTTAAACTAATGAAAGTTGCTGGTGCATACTGGCGTGGCGATTCTGACAATAAAATGTTGCAGCGTATTTACGGCACGGCATGGGCAGACAAAAAGCAATTAAAAGCTTACTTAAAGCGTCTTGAAGAAGCAGAAAAGCGTGATCACCGTAAAATCGGTAAAGCGTTAGATCTATTCCATTGGCAGGAAGAAGCACCGGGCATGGTGTTTTGGCATAACGATGGTTACTCAATTTACACTGAGCTAGAGCGTTTTGTTCGTCGTAAGTTAACTGAATACAGTTATGACGAAGTAAAAGGCCCATTGATGATGGACCGTAGCCTATGGGAAAAATCGGGTCACTGGGACAAATACGCAGAAAACATGTTCACGACAAGTTCTGAGAACCGTGAATATGCAATTAAACCTATGAACTGTCCTGGTCACGTTCAAATCTTCAACCAAGGTCTGAAATCATATCGTGATCTACCGTTGCGTATGGCTGAGTTTGGTTGTTGTCACCGTAACGAGCCATCAGGTGCGTTACACGGTTTGATGCGCGTTCGTGGTTTTACTCAGGATGATGCGCACATCTTCTGTACTGAAGAACAAATTCAGGAAGAAGTAAGCGGCTGTATTCAAATGGTATTTGATACGTATAAGACGTTTGGTTTTGAAAATGTCAGTATCAAACTTTCAACCCGTCCAGAAAAACGCGTTGGTTCAGATGAGATCTGGGACAAGGCAGAAAAAGCATTAGCTGATGCGTTAGCGGCCAATGACCTTGAATATGATTTGCAACCGGGCGAAGGTGCGTTTTACGGTCCGAAAATCGAATTCACACTCCATGACTGTTTAGGTCGTGCATGGCAGTGTGGTACGGTTCAAGTGGACTTCTCAATGCCAGGTCGTTTAGGTGCGACTTATGTTGCTGAAGATAACGAGCGTCGTACACCAGTAATGATCCACCGTGCGATTTTAGGTTCTTTAGAGCGCTTCATCGGAATCTTAATTGAAGAATATGCGGGTTGGTTGCCGACTTGGTTAGCGCCAAAACAAGTTGTAGTGATGAATATTACCGACAGCCAAGCTGAATATGTTAAAGATATTGAACAAAAACTAAAAGAAAAGGGCATTCGTGTCATTTCGGACTTGAGAAATGAGAAGATTGGCTTTAAAATTCGCGAGCACACTCTCAAACGCATCCCTTACATGTTAGTTGTAGGTGAAAAAGAGAAAGAAACGGGACAAGTTGCCGTTCGTACGCGCAAAGGTGAAGACATGGGCTCAATGCCAGTAGATGACTTTGTTGCGCTGTTTGATGAAGTGGTTAGCAACTACGGGTAATAACCGTAAAGAGATACTGAAGTGCAGTTGAATAGATAAGGCTGCACTTATTTATTAATTTTTGTGGAGGATTTTGCCATTAGAGCGCAAAACAAACGTGGCCAGAAGGCTGCTCAAAACAGGTTGAACGAAGAAATTACAGCACAAGAAGTAAGATTAGTCGGTTCAGAAGGCGAAGCGTTAGGTGTCGTTTCAATTAACGAAGCTTTAAACGTGGCCGGTGATGCAGGCATGGATCTAGTAGAAATTAGTCCAAATGCCGAGCCGCCTGTTTGTAAAGTAATGGACTACGGCAAATTCCTATACGAAAAGAGTAAAGCTCAAAAAGAGCAAAAGAAAAAGCAGAAACAGATTCAGGTTAAGGAAATTAAATTCCGTCCTGGCACAGATGAAGGCGACTACCAGGTAAAACTACGCAACCTGCGTCGCTTCATAGAAGCGGGTGACAAAGCTAAAGTTACCATCCGCTTCCGTGGTCGAGAGATGGCTCATCAAGACATCGGCATTGACCTTCTAAACCGTGTAAAAACGGACTTAGAAGATATTTCAACTGTTGAGTCTTTCCCTTCACGTGCTGAAGGTAGACAGATGATCATGGTACTCGCACCAGCAAAGAGCAAATAAGCTCTATAAACACAGTAAGTGACTAAGGCCTTCAAAGTAGGCTTTGAGAAATCAAAACTCGCCTTATCACTATTTTTTTAACATTTAACAATGCGGAGTCTAGGCAATGCCTAAAATGAAAACTCACAGCGGCGCGGCAAAGCGCTTTAAAAAGACTGCTTCAGGCGGTTACAAACGTAAACAGTCTCACTTACGTCACATTTTGACTAAGAAGAGCTCTAAGCGTAAACGTCATTTACGTAGCAAACTTATGGTTGCAGCGGTAGATAAGCCGTTAATCGATCGTATGTTAGCTGGCGCTTAATAGAGGAGACTGAACAATGGCAAGAGTTAAACGTGGTGTACAAGCTCGTAAGAGTCACAAAAAAGTACTAAAGGCAGCTAAAGGTTATTACGGTGCACGTTCACGTGTTTACCGCGTAGCATTCCAAGCTGTAACAAAAGCGGGTCAATACGCATACCGTGACCGTCGTCAAAAGAAACGTGTTTTCCGTCAATTATGGATTGCTCGTATCAACGCTGCGGCACGTCAAAACGGTTTATCTTACAGCAAGTTCATGAACGGCTTGAAAAAGGCGTCTATCGAAGTTGACCGTAAGATCCTAGCGGACATCGCTGTTCACGACCAAGCTACTTTCGCTGTTTTAGTTACTAAAGCAAACGAAGCACTAGCTGCATAATCAAATTTTTGATTTTGTATAAAAGGAAGCTCAGGCTTCCTTTTTTTGTGCCTTTTAATCAAGAAAGAGTCATTATGACGTAGCGACTTTGACCATCTAGCGAGAACAACCCAAAAGAGTCACAGTTTGGATCTTGTTTTAGTTCAACCGTGGCTGGCAAATAGCAGGGTTTGTTAAAATTCACTTCCAAAGTATCCCATTCAGGATGATTCAAAAATTCTTTGTTTGAAGAAATTTCTGTAAGCATCCAATGAACGTTGTACATACCGTGGATTAACATATGAGGTAAACCAAACTGCTTTGCTAACCAATTACTCATGTGGATTGGATTAAAATCCTTAGAGTGAAGCGCGTACTTTCTCGCGTCGCGGCTTAAAATACTTTTTGTGCTGAGGTGTAACCAGTTATTCTGTGATACGCTAGGTAGAGTAAAGCGTTTTTGTGCAGTAGATTTGTCCAACATAATATTAGTATTGGTTATTGTTAAACGCTTAAACTGAAACACTTTTGTTTCTATTGTGTACTCGATGCCTTTTCGCGTTTCGTTAGCATGGGTTATGCTTACTTCTATATCTGATGGCAGCCGCCAGTTATGCGCTCTGATTTTAGTAAAAGCTGTACTTAAATGGATCAACCCCAACAAACGGCTTGGAATATTACTTTGTACAATGGTTTGTAACAATATAGGGAAGGTCGCATTGAAGGTGAAAGACACTAAATCATCTACAGCGCAAATTTGTTCTTCAAATCCAGTTAAAGTAGAGCTAGAAGGGTAATAGTTATCTATCCTTATGGAAAATGGTTTAAACTCATCTAAGTCTGACGCCTTTCTTGTGATTGCTTTATAAACTAGGCCAAGCGCGTTGAGTTTGTTTTGCGGTAACGCCATATACATCTTCCTTTTTTCTTATTAGCGACAGGATAAAAAACATATGCGACTTGTTCAACGTATTATCTTGTTTATTTACTGTGCCTTAGTGGTGATGGCTTTTGCTCCTTCTAGCTACGGTCAAGTTAACAATCAATCCAAACCGGCTATTAAGATAGTTATTGATTATTCGCCACCATACATTATGGAGCAGAATGGAAAAATTACCGGGATCGCCACGCAAATTGTAGAAAGCGCCCTTTCTGCCAAACAAGTCTCAACAGATATAAAACAACTACCATGGACTGATGTAAAGCTCAGTGTCGATAGCGAAAAAGTGCTGTCGTTTTGGTGGCATATTAATAAGCAAAGAGAAAAAAGCTGGTTGTTTTCCAAACCCATCTACCAGGCGGAGTATGTGTTTTTAGCACGAAAGGCGGTACGTTTTTATTGGACGCGTTTTGATCAATTAAGGCCTTATAAAATTGGATTGTCACACATTCAAAGTTATGGCGAAGTGTTTGACTCCTACATTCAGTACTTAAATACAGAAAAAACGCTATCTGACTTTAGCGCGATTAAAAAGTTATTAGACGGCCAATTAGATGCAATATTGATAGAAAAGTCGATGGCTTTTTATCTAATGAATTATTTAACCGACGAGGAAAGGCAAAGACTTGAGCTTTTTGAAGAACAAGTCTTGCACAAAGAACCTTACTTTTTGGTCTGTGCAAAGTTTTTTAATAACTGCAGTTACTATATCAATCAGTTAAACGAAGGGTTAAAATTGCTAAAAAACAGTGGTCGGTATGAGGCCATTATTAGAAGTAACAGGACGCTAAATGAAAATTGAAGTATTGCCCGTCACGCCTTTTCAACAAAACTGCAGCATTATTATTTGCACCGACACAAACAAAGCCGCAATTGTCGATCCTGGTGGCGAAGTTGAGCGTATCGTTGAACGATTAAAAGCGCTAAAAGTAGAACCAGAAAAGATTTTAATCACTCACGCACACATAGATCACGCAGGTGGTACAGAGGACTTATCTAAGCAGTTGGATTTGCCAATTATCGGTCCTCATAAAGAAGATAGCTTTTGGATTGACAAACTAGCTGATCAATCTCGAATGTTTCAATTTCCTGAGGCAAAAGTCTTTGAACCAACGCAGTGGTTAAATGATAAAGACGTTGTATCCGTTGGTGATCTTGAACTAGAAGTTCGCTTTTGCCCTGGTCACACGCCGGGCCATGTTGTTTTTATTAATCACAAACACAAATGGTGTTGGGTGGGTGACGTGTTATTCAATGGCAGTATTGGTCGCACTGATTTTCCGCGCGGTGACTTTGATACTTTAATAACGTCAATTAAGAATAACTTACTTACGCTTGACGATGATTACCAGTTTTTGTCGGGCCATGGTCCAACATCTACCATAGGTAATGAACGAGCACATAACCCGTATTTACGGTAGACGCTTCTTAATAAAGACAATAAAAAAGGGCACTAGGCCCTTTTTTACTTTTCTGAACAGTTTTGGTCTTTACAGTGACCGTACAAATACAAGCTGTGATGAGTTAGTTCGATGCCAAATTCTTTAGCTACCGCTTCTTGTCGTTGTTCGATAACGTCATCTTCAAACTCCATTACCTTGCCGCAGTCTAGACAAACTAGGTGGTCATGGTGTTTTTTGTTTGCTAGTTCAAACACAGATTTGCCGCCTTCAAAGTGGTGGCGTGTGACGATACCGGCATCATCGAATTGGTTTAAAACGCGATATATAGTGGCTAAACCGATTTCTTCATCATGCTCTAACATTAATTTATATAAGTCTTCTGCACTGATGTGCTCGTCTTTTAGGCTCTTCATTACTTCCAATACTTTAAGTCTTGGAGAGGTTACCTTTAAGCCGGCATTTTTTAACTGCTGATCGTTTTCGCTCATATCTACTTATTCTTTTTGTGTCGAAATTAATTTCATTATACGCAACAAATTCAACTTTAGAACCGTAATCGAAGTCCTAAATAGTTTTTTCGGTTACTTTTGTACCAAAGTACCCCACAAATCGTACTCATCAGATTCTTCAATTTTTACCGTAACTAGATCGCCAGGCGCTACACCTTGTTCTCCATTTAGGTAAACCATACCGTCAATCTCTGGTGCATCGGCATAGCAGCGACCGATAGCGCCTTCTTCATCAACTTCATCGATGAGTACTTGCATTTCTGTACCGATGCGCGCTTTTAATTTTTGGGTACTGATAGCTTGCTGTTTTTCCATGAAACGAATATAGCGTTGCTCTTTAACGTCTTCAGGTACTTCGTTACCTAATTCGTTCGCCTTGGCACCTTCTACTGGGCTGTACTTGAAACAACCTACGCGATCGAGCTGTGCCTGCTCTAACCAATCTAACAAAAATTCGAAGTCTTCTTCTGTTTCACCCGGAAAACCGACGATAAAGGTAGAACGGATGACAATTTCCGGACATAGCTCGCGCCATTTGTTAATGCGCTCTAGGACTTTTTCTGCTTGGCCAGGTCGCTTCATCGCTTTTAAGACTTTTGGACTTGCGTGCTGAAATGGAATGTCCAAGTAAGGAAGAATTTTACCTTCCGCCATCAGTGGTACTGTTTTATCAACAGAAGGGTACGGATATACGTAGTGAAGGCGAACCCACAAGCCCATTTCACCGAGTTTTTCACACAAAGATTTCATGTCAGTTTTTACTGGCATTCCGTTCCAAAAATCCATTTTGTGTTTAACATCTACACCATAAGCACTGGTGTCTTGTGAAATGATAAGTAATTCTTTAACGCCAGCGGCTTTTAAGCGCTCGGCTTCAGACAGAACTTCACCAATTGGGCGGCTGACTAAATCACCGCGCATTGAAGGTATGATACAGAACGTACATCTGTGGTTGCAGCCTTCAGATATTTTTAAATAGGCAAAGTGTTTTGGAGTTAATTTAACGCCGTGATCAGGGATCAGATCTTCAAAAGGGTTGTGAACAGGCTTTGGCAAGTATTCGTGTACTTGGTTAAGCACTTCTTCGTATGCATGTGGACCGGTGACGGCGAGTACGTTAGGGTGGACTTCTCTGATTTCATCGTCTTTAACACCTAAACACCCGGTCACGATTACGCGTCCATTTTCTTTTAGTGCTTCGCCGATTGTATCTAAAGACTCTTGAACCGCACTGTCAATAAATCCACAGGTATTTACAATAACCAGGTCAGAATCATGATAGGTGTTAACCACTTCATAACCTTCAGTGCGAAGTTGAGTTAGGATACGCTCCGAATCGACTAGGTTTTTTGGACAACCAAGACTAATAAAACCAATTCGACTACCAAGATCAAAAGATTGACCTTCGCTTAGTGCTGCGCTTTCTTTCAATACCTTTTTAGGGGTTTCTAACGTAGTGGTTTTATTAGGGGTAAATTTTTCAACGGTCATGCAAGGCCTATATCACTCAATTAATCGATTTGTTTTCAAGTAAAACGTCACTCGAAAACCGGGTCGGGATTATATATAAAAACCTAATGTAATGACAGGAAGAAAACGGCACTCAATTGTGAAATGAGTGCCGATAATGATTGATTAAGTGGTTTTACGCTTTGTTGCTTTCAACTAGTTTAAAATTGGCGCCCTTATCGCCTTCGATGTACAAATGACAGCTTCCCCAAGAAGCAGGAATGTCCCAGTAGTTATTGGGGTTTGGAACATATGTCACGCGGTGACCGTTACAGCGAATATCTAATCGAGACAGATTGCCACTTACATCTGACAAGCTAAATCCGTGTTTATACAACCTGTGGTGCCAACGACCATTTTCGCTAATTGTACCGTCGTGAATGATGGCTTTGGATGTCTCTTTTAAAGCGAGAATTTGATCTACATATGGTTGAAAGTTGGTAATTATTGTCTTTGCAGTGGGCGTATCAAACTTGGTGATGCCTTCAAAAGTATCAAGGGCATTTGCGAATTGCTGGGTATTTAATTCGGCAATAAAGCGCTGTTGAAGATTATATAAATGGACTTCAGGGCTAAATCTATCGCTTTTGTAGAGCTGCTTAACATTACTTGTTACGTTATAAAGCTGCTTAAGCTGTTTTCTTGGTTGATTGGTTTTTTGAAAATAATCAGCCCAAAGCATGCTTAAATAGCTTTGTTCTAACAAATTACTGTCATTTTTAAAGCGGGTGTCACTCAACTCTTGTTTTGCTTGCTCTAGTTTGTTTTCTTGTAATAGCGCATTTGTGGATTTGTAAAAAGAGTAAAAGCTTCTTGATAGCTTTTGATTAGTGAGCGAAAACTCCATTCTTACCTGATTTTGGCAAGACTCTATTGCTTCACCATTTCGCATCGCTGGCTCAAATTGCCATTGTTTAACTGCAGTTAATGCAACTGATTTAAAAGCGTTGTGGCCGAGACTGTCGGTAACAAATGGTTCTACTACATTACCGTCCTTATCAACTACATAGCTGATTTCTACCCAACCTTCATGTCCGTTTCGCGCGGCCACAATTGGGAACTTAGGCTCCACTCTTTTGATTGTTTTAGCGGTTATTATTTCATCGACAAGACGAGCCGTAGCTGGATTTGATTTCGTATCTGCATTATCGCTCGTTGAAGAAGCTGTTGCGTTTGCATATGCACTGCTGACGAGCATGGTCACCAAAACAGAAAGAGTCCTTTTTTTCATTATTATTTTCCCGATAGATTTATACTTTGTTTGAAGCCAATTTGTTAGGTAGTATTTGAGTGTAAAATCTTTCTAGAATAATAACAATAATGGCAGTCTCTTCTCATGACTTTACAAACTCAATCGTTAAACAAGCGCAGCTTATTTGTGTGCGTCGCTTCAACTGAGCTAACTGACCAAGAAAAAAAACGTATTTCACACCCCATTGTCGCTGGTGTCATTTTATTTAGCCGCAACTTTGAAAACAGTGAGCAACTTACGAACCTAACGCAACAAATCCGCCTTGCTAATGACAACGATTTACTGATTATTGTCGATAATGAAGGAGGGCGTGTTCAGAGATTCAAGAAGGATGGTTTTACGCATTTACCATCGATGTTAACTCTGACAGACTTTATTGAAGAAAATGATCTAAAAGAACAAGAAGTGTTATCTGACATCGGCTATTTAATGGCAAGTGAAGTAATAGAGCACGGTATTGATATATCTCTCGCGCCAGTTTTGGATATAAATAATGGCTCCGATGTTATCGGTGATAGAGCGTTTTCAAACTCTGCGTTTCTAGCGGGTAAATATGCAAGTAGTTTTGTACTTGGAATGCAGGAGGCTGGCATGGCAAGTGTCGGTAAGCATTTTCCCGGACATGGTTCGACAAAAGAAGACTCGCATTTTCATACCCCAGTCGATACACGTACATTAAGTGAATTGATGGATCGTGATTTGATACCGTTTAACCACCTCACCAAAGGAAACTTACTAAAAGGAATAATGCCCGCACACATTCAATTCACTAACATCTGTGACCAACCTGTGGGATACAGTAAAAAATGGATAGACTCAATTCTTAAACAACAAATGAATTTTGATGGTGCTGTATTCAGTGATGATTTAGCAATGGTAGGCGCGTCTCAAACAAAGGGAGCCGAAGGCATAACTCAACTTTTGTCATACAAAGAACGTGCTTTAAAAGCGACTTTAGCAGGTTGTGACTTTTTATTAATTTGTAATCAGCCTGCAATGGTAGATGAACTGCTCGATTCGCTAGAGTCAGAAAACTTACAAGATTCGAAGAGACAAGGCCAATTAATTCAACAACTTAAGGCAAGAAAGATAGACATCAACCGTTCGAAAATATCTCTCGCTAAGCAACGCGTTACTAAAATTCGTGAGTCAAACACGGTTAAAGTTGATTAGGCTGGAGTTCAATATGAAAAAAAATCATTTTATTTGGTTAGCTCCTATCATTGCCATTTTGGTTGCGACTTTAACTTCAGGTTTGGGTCAAAGTTATGAAATAGCGGTTACATTAGGAGTGACAACTTGGGTCGGCCTATGGTGGATTACAGAAGCTGTACCAATACCTTTTGCATCACTGATCCCTTTTATAATGTTACCTAGTTTTGGGGTGATAGACTTTAAAGAAGCGTCTTCTGCTTTTGGTAGTCACGTTATTATTTTACTTCTTGGTGCCTTTTTGTTGGCTAAAGGCCTAGAGTCATCAGGAGTACATAAAAGAATTGCATTTAATATTATTTCATTTTTAGGCGGCACTAGCGCATTTCGAATTGTTTTTGCGTTTATGGCGGCTAGTGCGATTTTGTCTATGTGGATCTCAAACACAGCAACGGTATTAGCTCTGATACCAGTTGCTACCGCAGTCGCTTTATCCGCTAACAACCATAAGTTTGCCGTAGTGTTATTACTCGGCCTAGCGTATTCCGCAAGTATAGGCGGCGTAGGTACCTTAATTGGCACACCGCCTAACGTGATTTTTGCGTCTGTATATGAAGCAACGGCAGGGCAAGAATATGGCTTTTTGCAATGGATGAAATTGGGGGTTCCCATTGTTGTTATTACGATACCTGTGGTAGCCCTAGTTTTAACCAGAGGTATTTCGTTGAGTCACAAGATTGACTTACCTGAAGTTGGTGCGTGGAATAAAGCAGAAAAAAGCGCCATTGCTGTGTTTATCTTTATCGCTTTTTTATGGGTATTCAGAAAACATCCATTTGGTGGCTGGGCTGAATTGACAGGCATGGCACAAGTAGGCGACGCAACTATCGCGTTGTTTGGGGCATTACTCATGGCCTTGATAAAAACAGATAACAATCAGCCTGTTCTTACTTGGGATAAAGCCAAGACAATACCTTGGGATATGCTTATTCTATTTAGTAGTGGTATTTGTTTGGCAAAAGGGTTTGCTGCGTCTGGTTTAAGTGAGTTAATTGGTCAGTCGTTGTCGGGTGTTTTTGACTTACCATTGTTATTATTGCTTTTTGCGCTGTGCTTAAGTCTATCGTTTTTAACTGAGGTGACATCAAATACAGCGACCGCTACCTTGTTCATGCCTATCCTTGCAAGTGTCGCTATGGAGAAGGGCATTCCTATCGAGCTGATAATGATCCCAGCGGTCATTTCTTGTAGTTTTGCATTCTGCTTGCCTGTTGCGACCGCGCCAAATTCAATTGTTTTTGCGTCAGGTCAATTGACCATAAAAGACATGGCTAAACACGGTGTGGTACTCAATTTTGTAGGGGCTGCCATCGTCGCTGTGGTTGTTACTTTGCTCTATTAAGTATTCAGTCAAAACAAAAAAGCCAGCTTGTAAGCTGGCTTTTGTTTAACGTTTTAAGAATTAAGCCATTAGGCTAATTCATCTAAACACATTTCTTCACGAATTTGAGCACACCATTGTTTGACGCGTTGTTCTGTTAATTCTGGTTGGCGATCTTCATCAATGCCAAGACCCACAAAGTGGTCGTCGTCTGCTAATCCTTTTGATGCAACAAAGTCGTAACCATCAGTCGACCATTTGCCCATTAAAATGGCGCCTTTGGCTTCTACTATATCTCTAACCATACCCATTGCGTCTAAGAAGTATTCTGCATAATCTTCTTGGTCACCACAGCCAAAGATCGCAACTAATTTGCCATCAAAGTCGATTTGCTCTAATTCTGGAAAAAAATCATCCCAGTCACACTGTGCTTCACCGTAGTACCAAGTTGGTATACCAAATAAGATCAGGTCGTATTCAGCAATCTCTTCTTTTGTACTTTTTGCGATGTCATGAACGTCAATTAGGTTTTTACCTAATTCTTTTTGAATCATTTTTGCAACGTGCTCTGTGTTACCAGTATCACTACCAAAATAGATGCCTACACTTGCCATCAGTTTAACCTTCTCTTAAATTTTGTATTGATTCGTCTATAAGTTGCGCGAGTAATTCACTCCGGCTAAGTCCACGCTCTTCTGCAATAATTGTCGCTTTGTCGTAGAGCTCTTTGTGCAACTTAATCTCAACACGCTTTAAGCCAGCTTGCTTATCGCGCATTAATTGATTTTTCTTGTTTATGCGAACTTGTTGTTCTCGACTGTAGGGCGACGATTTTGGGCGACCACGCTGCTTTTCGGTCTCAAATAAATCTATCGTCGTTCTATCTATTGCCGCTTTTGCCATTACCTGTATCCGTTATAAACCGTTGGTTTCCCAGAAAAATTGGATAACTCCTTTGGCGATAAAACCAGCACATCCTAAAAACAATACGACCCAAACAGCAATACGACCAAACTTAGGCACTTTGCCTTGTTTTAATACGTCTTGAATAGCCAAGCCTATAAAAACAAATATAGCCAAAAAGAACAGGTTTAAACCCAGTTGTTCAGCAATTGCGTACTGCTCAGGTGTCATCTTGTTTCCTATAATCGTGATGCGCTACGCCAGTGACGGTATTTTCGTCAACTTTTCGATTTGAAATCGAAACGGCGGCGGATTTTAACAAAAAATAAAGCGTGTTTCAGCTATCTTAATAAAAAATCTCGACATATTTTTACAAACGCCGTTTGACGTTCGGCGTGCAACCAATGGCCAGCGCCAGCAATCACTTTGGCTTCTGCACTTGGGAAGCGATTGACGATTTCACTACGGTACTCTGGCAACACGTAGTTTGATTCGCCGCCGATAATCATAAGGACTGGGCCTTCATAGGTTGCTTCCAAGTTTCCTTTGATCAATTCGTTATAATCATTTGCTAACTGATCAAGATCAAAACGCCAACGCCATCCCCCATCTGCTCGTGCTAAGCTTTTTAGTAGAAAGCCGCGAACACCAGGTTCTGAGATCTTTTTAGCTAAAATAGCATCAGCCTCTTGGCGGGATTTGATTTGTGTCAACGGAACCGCCTTTAAACTTGAAATAATATCGTCATGCCTTGGCTTATATTGGACTGGGGCAATATCGGCGACAAGTAACTTTTCTACTCGGTCTGGATGTCTTAATGCTAACTCCATTGCGATTTTTCCACCAAGTGAGTGGCCTAATATGGATACGGTAGAGAGATTTTGTTGTTCTAAAAACTCAAAAACTGCATTGGCCATGTTTTCTAACGAGAGTAGGGGAAGTGAGGTGCTGTCGCCATGTCCTGGTGCATCGATTAGATAAACTTTAAATTGATCACTAAGTTGTTTTGCGACTGCCTTTAGATTGTCAGAAGTACCAAATAGGCCATGGATTACGACTAGGGGCTCACCCTCACCAAAGCTTTGAAAATTAATTGTCATAGTTTTCTCAATAACCAGCATATTTACACTATATTTTCCCTTACGCGGTTGTTTAATGCAATTGGGCTTTAAGCCCTATTAAAAATCTGGTTATAATGCGGCAACTTTCCTTAACGATCATCGTTAATGATCATACAAATCAAAACAACAATAACGATTGAATTTTATGAAAAACATTCAGATAGATGACGATTTATATCAGTTCATCGCAGCGAACACACAACAAATCGGCGAATCTGCATCAGATATTTTACGTCGCTTGTTATGGGAAAATATCTCAGAAAAAGTAGTTCAGGTTGAGCTACAGCAAAAAGACAGTGCGACTGCTACAGACAGCACGACTAAGTCAGTCACTGACGAAGAAAGTAATTCCAATGTTGACGAGCAGGCAGCACCTGTATGTGCAAACACGTCAGTATTTAATGTGCTAAACAAAGAAGAAGTGGCTACTCAAAAAGGTGCAGTTGGTCGATTTTTATTTGTTTTAAGCAAATTACATCGTGCCCATAACGATCGCTTTGGCGAAGTGTTACAGATAAAAGGCCGCGAGCGTAATTACTTTGGCCTAAGTGCATCTGAACTCGAGGCGAGTGGCAGTAGTATTAAGCCCAAACAGATCCCAAACAGTGATTACTGGGTGACTACAAACAACAATACGCCACGTAAAAAGTTCATTATTTTTGAAGTAGCAAAGCAATTAGGCTATGACGACAGTCAAGCCGAACAATTGAGAGAATTAATTTAAGGAAGGCAAATGGCATTGCATCCAAGAGCGGGCACGAAAGCGCAAGCGAAAGATTTGATAAACGTTCCTCGTTTAATGGCGTCTTATTATCTAAATGAGCCTGATATTGAAAAGTTTCCCGAGCAAAAAGTAGCTTTTGGCACATCTGGCCACAGAGGCAGTGCGCTTCATACTACATTCAATGAAACACACGTCTTAGCGATCACACAGGCGATTTGCGAATACCGCCAGGCTCAGCACTATGAAGGTCCGTTATTTTTGGGTTTTGACACTCACGCTTTATCAGAGGCCGCGTTTGCATCAGTGATTGAAGTTCTGGTGGCTAATGAAGTTCAGACAATAATTCAAAAAGATCGTGGATATACGCCAACACCAGTAATCTCAAACCTGATTATTGAGCACAACAAAGAGCATCCGGCGTTTTTGGCAGACGGCATCATCATTACGCCTTCACACAATCCACCTGAGGACGGTGGAATTAAGTATAACCCGCCACATGGTGGTCCAGCTGATAGCAAAGCAACGAAGTGGATCGAAAACCGAGCAAACGAGTTGTTGCTTGGTGAACTAATCGATGTGCAATTATTCCCGTTTTCAGAAGCGCTAAAAACAGGGTACGTGAAAGAGCAAGATTTTATTTCACATTATGTTGAAGGTCTTGCTAACGTGATCAACTTTGACGCAATTGTTGATAAAAAGATAAAAATTGGTGTGGATCCACTTGGTGGATCAGGCATTGAGTATTGGGCCGCAATCAAAGAGCGTTATAACTTAGACTTAGAAATTGTCAACGACAGAGTCGACCCTACGTTTTCTTTTATGACGCTTGATAAAGATGGCAAAATCAGAATGGATTGCTCGTCTGCAAAAGCTATGTCGAGTCTTATTCAAATGAAATCTGACTTTGACATCGCTGTCGCCAACGATCCTGATTTTGATCGTCACGGTATCGTCACAAACACGCATGGATTAATGAATCCAAATCACTATTTGGCGGTTTGTATTGATTACTTATCTAACAATCGCCCCGAGTGGGATTCGTCGTTAGAAATTGGTAAGACACTCGTTTCAACATCTATGATTGATCGTGTTGCTGCCGCAAACGGCAAAAAAGTTTTAGAAGTTCCAGTGGGCTTTAAGTGGTTTGTTGAAGGTTTGACGGATCACAAACTGATGTTTGGTGGTGAAGAAAGCGCTGGAGCGAGCTTTTTGACGCTATCTGGCGATGTTTGGTCAACCGACAAAGATGGTATTATCTTGGCGTTATTAGCGGCTGAAATAACGGCTGTAACTGGACTAAACCCAGCGATTTATTACGACAACTTAGTTAAGCGTCACGGTGAACCAGTCTACAAGCGTATTGATGCACCGGCGTCACCTGAGCAAAAGGCGGTGTTGAGTTCATTATCGCCTTCGGATATCAGTTCTGACTTACTCGCCGGTGAAGCAATTAAGTCTGTTTTGACGGAAGCACCTGGCAACAAGGCGGCCATTGGAGGCCTTAAAGTAGTGACAGAAAATGGCTGGTTTGCAGCACGTCCCTCAGGAACAGAAAACATCTATAAAATATACATGGAAAGTTTTTTAGGTGAAGCACACCTTGCTGAAATAGAAAAAGAAGCACAACAGATCGTTTCTTTAGCATTCGCAAACAAGGGCTTATAAGTCCGATTTTTATTGGTTTTTGCTCTGCAAACGTATGTAGGGCAAAAATCAATGTCATTTTCTTGGTCTCCCGTCCTCAAACCATTATATTCCTTCACCATATTTTGACTATCCTTACACTTAGCAATCAATAAGAGCGCATATCTGTTGCGAATTAAAATAAGCTGAGTCAGGGCAAATAGGGTGAATACCAACATGGCTAAATCGAATACAACACCGTTTGCAGTCACTGCAAATGTAACGGCTGAACAATTCAAAGATTCAATCGTAAAGCACTTAAACGCGACACACGGCACTGACGTTAATAAAGCCAGCAATCGTTCATGGTGGAACGCTACTGCGTCTGCTCTTAATGAATATGTTTACAATGGGTTAAGCAATACACAACGCACATATTTTGAAAACGACACCCGTGCGGTTCATTACTTCTCTCTAGAGTTTTTGATGGGTCGTTTGACTGGCAACAACCTTCACAACTTAGGTTTGTTCAACGTTGCCAAAGAAGCACTGAATGACCTTGGTATCGACATTGAAACATTAGTTGATGAAGAAGAAGATATGGCACTGGGTAATGGCGGTTTAGGTCGATTAGCGGCGTGTTTTATCGATTCACTCGCAACTATGCATTTACCAGCTGTAGGTTATGGTATTCACTACGAACATGGCTTGTTCAGACAAGAATTCCAACAAGGCCGTCAAATTGAACGTCCTGATAGCTGGCGCGAATATGGCAACCCGTTCGAAATTTGCCGTCCAGAGAGCGTACAAGAGATCCCACTATACGGTTACGTAGAAACAAAGTTTGATGAAAACGGTCATATCGTAAAGCAGTGGCACCCAAATCGCGTCATTAAAGGGGTTCCTTGGGATGTACCGGTGGTAGGTTATGAAGGTACAAACGTAAACGTTCTGCGCTTATGGGAGTCTCGTGCATCCGACTTCTTTAACTGGGACGTATTTAATGCCGGCGGTTATCACGATTCGCATCGCGAAAATGTCGAGGCAGAGACGATCTCTAAAGTGCTTTATCCAAACGATGAAACTGACGCGGGTAAAGAGCTACGTTTAATTCAGCAGTACTTCTTTAGTGCCTGTTCTTTAAAAGATATTATTCGTCGCTACCGTCGTGTACACAATGACGATTGGAGTAAATTCAGCGCGCAAGTTGCAGTTCAGTTAAATGACACTCACCCTGCAGTCGCAATTCCAGAATTAATGCGTCTTCTGGTTGATGAATACAACATTGACTGGGATACCTCATGGACCATTTGCCGCGAAACATTCTCGTAC
Organism: Psychrosphaera ytuae; assembly: GCF_017638545.1. Classification (NCBI taxonomy): domain Bacteria; kingdom Pseudomonadati; phylum Pseudomonadota; class Gammaproteobacteria; order Alteromonadales; family Pseudoalteromonadaceae; genus Psychrosphaera; species Psychrosphaera ytuae. Next base: position 442,371 of record NZ_CP072110.1, on the reverse strand, counting down.
ACCAACCACACTTTATTACCAGAAGCACTAGAAAAGTGGTCTGTACGTCTATTTGAGAAGGTGTTACCACGTCATTTAGAGATCATTTACGAAATCAACCGTCGTTTCTTAGAAGAAGAAGTAGAGGCGAAGTGGCCAGGTGATGATGAGATCAAAGCTAAGCTTTCTATCATCGAAGAAGGGCACGAGCGCATGGTTCGCATGGGTAACCTAAGTGTAATCGGTTCTAACAAAGTGAACGGTGTTGCAGAAGTACACTCTGCTTTGGTTAAAAGTGATTTGTTCCCAGAGTTTGATGCGTTGTGGCCAGAAAAACTAACTAACGTAACGAACGGTGTGACGCCGCGTCGTTGGATTAAAGCATGTAACCCTAAACTAAGTGCTTTGATAGATGAAACAGTCGGCACTGAGTGGCCAACTAACCTTGAGTTACTTCGTGATTTGGACAAAAAAGCAGATGACGCTAAGTTCCAGAAGACCTTTATGGACATAAAGCACGAAAATAAAGTTGAGTTAACTAAGGTTATTAAAGATTTGACTGATATCGATGTTGACCCTAGTGCGATCTTTGATATTCAAATCAAACGTTTACACGAGTATAAGCGTCAACATCTAAACTTGTTACACATTATGGCCTTGTATCGTCGTTTACTGCAAAACCCTGACTACGATATGCACCCACGTGTGTTTATTTTCGGCGCGAAAGCAGCTCCTGGATACGCATTAGCAAAAGATATTATCTATGCAATCAATAAAGTGGCTGACAAGGTTAACAATGATGAGCGCATTAAAGGTAAATTAAAGGTTGTATTCTTACCAAACTACCGCGTATCTCTAGCTGAAAAAATGATCCCAGCAGCTGATGTCTCTGAACAGATCTCTACCGCAGGTAAAGAAGCATCTGGCACAGGTAACATGAAATTAGCGATGAATGGTGCCATTACTATTGGTACGCTTGATGGCGCTAACATTGAGATCGCAGAAGAAGTTGGCGAAGACAACGTGGTTATCTTCGGTCTTACGGTAGACGAAGTAAAAGCTGTGAAGAAGGCTGGTTATAGCCCTTGGGATTACTATTACGGCAATCAAGAGATCAAAGCAGTTTTAGACTGGTTTGAGACTGACTACTTCACACCTGGCAAACCTGGTGAGTTGGCTTCTATCAAACACAGCTTATTAGATGGCGGTGACCCGTACTTATGTCTTGCTGATTTTGAGTCGTATGCAAAAGCGCAAGAGCAGGTGGACGCTAAGTATAAAGATAGCAAGGGTTGGGCGCGCAGTGCGATTTTGAACACAGCTTACATGGGCAAGTTCAACTCTGACCGCTCTATCCAAGATTACGTGGACAGAATCTGGAAGCTAAAAGCATACAAAGCACAATAGTTTACGTTTTTCGGACCTTACATATTAAGCCCAGCACATGCTGGGCTTTTTTGTTATTATGTATGGGTTTTTGCGACTTTATATATTTCTTTCTAACAACCACAAAAGGTTAAAGCATTATGTACGATTTGTTCAAAACCGACTTTTTAACTGTAACTCGTGAAAATGAATGGCACCTCGAACCATTCGAAGTCGAACACAGCGATTACAATATCTCGGTTTGGGATTCAGGGGTAATGCACATCGAACCAAAACAAGTTAGTGAAGTAGAGCGTTGTTATGTATTCTCAAGTGCTGTACACGGCAATGAAACAGCACCTATCGAAATTTGTAATGAGATAATCACTCAGGTTTTATCGAAAAAAATCCGTATCACTCAGCCCGCTTTGTTTATCTTTGGCAACCCAGCGTCAATTAACATAGGACAGCGCTTTGTAGAAGAAAACATGAACCGTCTTTTCAGTGGGCATCACTCAAAGCCGAAGACGGACTCAAATGGTTTCCGAAATAAAGAATGTGAACGCGCTGCAAAATTGGAAGAATACGTAACACGCTTTTTTGAGTCATATCCAGGGTGGCACCGTACGCACTACGATTTGCATACGGCGATCAGAGACTCGGCACATGAGAAATTTGCAGTTTATCCATTTTTACACGGAAAAAAATGGTCCAAAGAGCAATTCGAAATACTTCGAGCCATGGGTGTAACGACCTTTTTGTTAATGGAAAAACCAGCTACGACATTTAGCTATTATTCTGCAAGAGAGCACGGTGCTGAAGCATTTACGGTAGAGTTAGGTAAAGTCAGACCGTTTGGACAAAATGATCAATCTAAATTTGCTGCAGCCAAACAAACCTTAATTGAGCTTTTACAAGGTAAGGTATTTGACGGTAGCCAATTTGATCAAGCTAACTACCAAATCATGACGGTGTTCCGAGAGATAAACAAAAAAGATGACTCTTTCGAGCTTTGTTTTAGTGACGATGCCGCTAACTTCACACTTTACAAAAAAGGCGATGTCATCGCTAAGGAAAACGGCCAAGACATTGTTGTAGAAGCTGAAGAAGAAGCTATCGTTTTTCCAAATGCCAATGTCGCCATAGGCCAACGAGCGTTACTAATGGTCGTACCGAAAGACATTACTAATGATGTAGAATAAAACTTCGTTATATTTATTCAATTTCTAATACCCAAAGCCTGATGTTATTCATCGGGCTTTTTTTTACCTTCAACGTTAGTTTGGCTAATATTAATCCGAGTGTGTTTAATAAATATGCAAAAGTGGAAATTTATCTTAACACTTTGTACGGCTCGACTATTTACTCTAAAAATCCCAAAAATTGAACCCTCTGCGCCACAAGAGTAAAGTCGAGCGCAATAAAAATAAGTAGAAATACAAAAATTTCATGGTGTACACACCAAAGCGAAAGGGGACGAGTCTAAATGGCTAAGTTAATGAACGTCGATAACCCTAACAACACCTCAAAAGAAGATACTTTAGAGCTACAGTTTGTTAGTGAACATGCGTTATCGATTCCGACTTTTAAAATGTTGGATGAGAACGGCGAGTTATATAAAGGGGCGATGGCATCGTCGATGGATAAGGAAACCGCGATTCGTATTTACGAAACAATGCGTTTTATCCGAGTTTTTGACGAGCGAATGCTGGCTGCACAGCGTCAGGGCCGCATCAGTTTTTACATGCAATGTTTAGGCGAAGAAGCTGCGGTAACTGCTTCTGCAGCGGCGCTAGAAGATCAAGATATGATTTTTGCGCAGTATCGTGAGCAAGCTGCTTTGGCTTATCGCGGTTTCTCTTTAGAACAGTTCATGCACCAAAACTTTTCAAATGCCAAAGATTTAGGCAAGGGTCGTCAAATGCCGATCCACTATGGTTCTAAAGAATTAAATTACTGCACTATTTCTTCACCACTAGGTACTCAAATCCCTCAAGCAGCGGGTTATGCGTACGGTCAAAAATTAAAAGGTAACAAAGCGACGACAATTTGTTACTTCGGTGAAGGGGCTGCGTCAGAAGGCGATTTCCATGCTGGCTTAAACATGGCGGCAGTTCACAAAGCGCCGGTACTATTTTTTGCTCGTAACAACGGTTATGCGATTTCAACGCCTGCTCATGAGCAGTTTAAAGGTGATGGCATCGCTGTTCGCGGTGTTGGTTATGGAATGAAATCGATTCGCGTCGATGGTGTTGATGCTTTAGCGGTATTCGAAGCAGTTAAAATGGCTAGAGAATACGCAGTAGAAAATAACGAGCCGGTATTAATTGAGTCTATTGCTTACCGTTTAGCAGCGCACTCGAGTTCGGATGATCCAACGGGATACCGTGAAAAGGCAGAAGAAGATACATTCAGAGCCAATTGCCCAATCGAGCGCTTCCGCAAGTTTATGCTTAAACAAGGCTGGTTAGATGAAGCAGAAGATGAAAAAGCTAAGGAACGTATCAAGACTGAAGTACTTGATGCTCTAAAAGCGTCTGAAAAAGTAGAGAAGCCAGCGTTAGAAGAAATTGTCACTGACGTTTATGCTGAGGTTCCTGAGCACCTTCAAAAACAATATGATCAATTAAAAGAGCACATTAAAAAGTATCCAGAAGCGTACCCTGGCACATCTGGTCGATTAGGGGAGTCTAACTAATGGCAAAGATGAATATGTTACAGGCAATCAATTCAGCATTAGCGATTGCCATGGAAGAAAACGAAAACGCTTGTGTGTTTGGTGAAGATGTTGGTGCTTTTGGTGGTGTTTTCCGTGCCACAAGTGGCCTTCAAGAAAAATTTGGTAAAGACCGAGTGTTTAATACACCTCTGGTAGAACAAGGTATTTTAGGCTTTGCCAATGGTCTTGCTGCTCAAGGTACACTGGCGATCGCCGAAATTCAATTTGCGGACTATATCTTTCCTGCGTTCGACCAAATCGTTAATGAAACAGCAAAATTCAGATTCCGCTCTGGAAACGAATTTAATGTGGGCAATCTAGTGATCCGCACGCCTTACGGTGGTGGTATCCACGGTGGTTTGTATCATTCACAATCACCTGAAGCTTACTTTGCGCACACACCAGGTTTAAAATTGGTATTCCCACGTAATGCCTACCAAGCAAAAGGCCTATTAGCCGCATCTCTTGAAAGCGACGACCCAGTAATCTTTTTTGAACCTAAGCGTTTATACCGAGCGTCTGTAGGAGAAGTTCCTGAAGATAAATACGTCATACCATTAGGTAAAGCAGAAATCGTAAAAACCGGTACTGATGTGACTTTACTCGCTTGGGGTGCACAAGTTGAAATGCTTGAAAAAGCTGCAGAGATGGCCGAAAAAGACGGTATTTCATGTGAAGTAATCGACCTTCGTACGGTTTTACCATGGGATGTCGATACTGTTTGTCAGTCGGTAGTCAAAACAGGCCGCTTAGTTGTATCACAAGAAGCGCCTTTAACAGGCGGATTTGCATCTGAAATCGCTGCGACGGTACAGCAGGAGTGCTTCCTGCACCTAGAGTCACCAATTGAGCGCGTATGTGGTTTGGATACACCATATCCATTAGCACACGAAAAAGAATATATGGCCGATCATCTAAAAGTATATGAAGCCATAAAACGTTCGATGAATTACTAATCAGGTAGGAGTTTTAAAATGAGTGTAGATTTTATTTTACCTGATATTGGTGAAGGTATAGTCGAATGTGAAGTAGTCGAATGGCTTGTTGAGGAAGGCGACGCTATTAAAGAAGATCAGCCAATCTGTGAAGTGATGACAGATAAGGCGATGGTAGAAATTCCGGCAAAAAGCGATGGCGTTGTGAGCAAGTTGTATTACCAAAAAGGTGACATCGCAATTGTGGGCAAACCTCTTTTTGCAATTTCTGAGGATGGTACAGCTGGAAATAACAATACAGCAGAAACCACTGTCGAAGTTGCGTCCAACGAGCCACAACAAAAGGCCGCAGCTTCTGCGCCTAGTAATGGCGTAGTTGAAGATTTCATGTTACCAGACATCGGCGAAGGTATCGTCGAATGTGAAGTAGTAGCTTGGTTAGTTGAAGAAGGCGACGAAGTTAAAGAAGACCAACCGATTTGTGAAGTTATGACCGACAAAGCAATGGTTGAGATACCAGCTAAAAGCGATGGTGTTATAAGCAAACTTTATTACCAGAAGGGTGACATCGCTATCGTTCACAAACCGTTGTTTGCGATTACAACCACTGGTAGCTCTTCAGATGTGATCGCGCCACAAGTCTCGAGCCAGAAAGAAGCTCAAAGCTTGCCGAATACAAAAGAAACCACTCGCACAACTGCACAACAGTCGAATTCGGGTGAAATAGTAAACAAAAAGGCTGTTGCTTCTCCTGCAGTACGACGCCGCGCACGAGAAATGAATATCGATATTCGAATGGTGCAAGGTTCAGGTAAGAACGGTCGAGTTTATAAAGAAGACTTACAAGCTTTTGTAGAAGCTCAATCTGGTACTCAAGCAACAAGCTCTGTCACAGTTCAACAAACTAGTACTGCGACGGTAACGCAAGGTTCGGCAACCAACAGAGTTGAGCCTATACGCGGTGTCAAAGCCGCAATGGCAAAAGCGATGCAGGAGTCAGTATCAACGATCCCTCATTTTACGTACTCAGACGAAATCGATTTGACCGAGTTAGTAAAACTTCGCAAAAAGTTAAAACCAGAATACGAAAAACAAGACATCAAACTAACCATGATGCCGTTTTTCATGAAAGCTTTATCTTTGGCGATAAAAGAGTTTCCAATTATGAACTCGCAGCCAAACGCTGAGTGTTCTGAATTGACTTATTTTGATGATCATAATATTGGCATGGCGGTGGACTCTAAAGTGGGTCTATTAGTGCCTAATGTGAAAGGCTGCCAAAACCTTAGTATCAAAGATATTGCGGTTAAAGTGAGTGAATTAACAGACCAAGCAAGAGCAGGGCGTTTGTCACCTGAGCAATTAAAAGGTGGGACAATTTCGATTTCTAATATTGGTGCATTAGGCGGTACGACAGCAACGCCTATCATTAATAAACCAGAAGTTGCTATTGTGGCGTTAGGCAAAATGCAAACATTACCTAGGTTTAATGCGCAAGGCGAAGTTGAAGCAAGAAACATCATGACGGTTAGTTGGTCAGGTGACCACAGAATCATCGACGGTGGCACGATTGCGAGATTTAATAACTTGTGGACTCGTTATTTAGAAGATCCTTCAAGTATGCTAATGGCTATGTCTTAATAGCAAAAACAAAAAGCCATTTCGTTTGAAATGGCTTTTTTGATCACATTGCAATAAAGTCGCTTTCGTTAAAGCTTTAATGCAACTTTAACATCACCTGTCACTTTACTGGCATCAACAAAACTGATGGTATTGGGGTTTGAAGCAACCAACTTAATCGCTTCTTCCGCACTACCAACCTCTTGAGGTGGGGTGCCTTTACCGGTAAACACCAGTTTTGACCAATAGGCCTTTAATTGGCTTTCACTGCGATTTAAAGCTTTTGTATTAAACTCCTGTGTGACAGCATTACCTGCCGCCAAGTTAACAGGAATTATTTGGCTTCCGTCAGGAAACGTCTTCATTTTTCCAGTAAAGATACGCGCTATGGCTTTTTCATCTAACGTGGAGTTGTTGGATGGGTGGACAATGACTGCTACATCCGCAAATGCACTAAAGCTCAGTAGCAAAGAAAGTGTCATAGTTAACTTTTTCATATTAGCCCCTTGTTAAAATACTAAATCTACGCCAAACGTAAGCGCACTGCTATCACCTGCAACGGCGTACTCGAATGAATTATCTTCGACTTTATCGTATTGCATCTTGAACGCTGCTGATGCGTGGAAGTCATACCTAAAACCAACAGAAAACGTGTTGTGGTTTTCGCCATCGGGAATGACAGACCCGTCTAAATAGTTTCCAGTTTGTTCTAGTTCAGAGTAAGCGATGAAAGGAATGAAACCGTCAAAGTTATAGCCAACAGAAACCATAAGCGAATCAAGTGTGCCATCATCGTCTAATTCCAATTGGTTTAACTCGGTCAACAAAAATGCATTGTCATAAGTGACATTGACTGCTAGTCCCAAAAATGTGCCGTCACGTTCTTCTTTGCCGCCCCAGGTAACGGGAATACCACTTCTGGTCCGTTCATTGGTATATGTCATGCCGGTAAGTCGAATTTCGAGCCATTCGTTAGATACGTTTGCTACTGCGCCAAAAATATCTTTCCATATCTCTGTTGTGGGTTCGAGGAAGAAAAACTGACTTAATAGTCTGTTGTCCGTACTTTCTTCTGATCCCATATAAACGTTAGTGGATAAACTCCAGTCACCTAGGTTGCCTGTATACATTACATTGGCACCATTGTAATTAAACACTTGCCATGTATAGGTATCTGCAGGCGGCCTCATCCAAGTATAGGCAAAACCTACGTCGTAAAAATCGGAATAGTAGAATAGCGGTAGTCGTTTTTTACCCGCTTGGAACGTCCAGTTATCATTGATTTCGTAGGACAGAAATGCCCATTCTATTTTTGCTTTAAAATCGTCAGCACCGCGTGAAACGATTTGGCCAGTAAGGGTTAATTTTTCCGTCAAATCGGCACTGATTTGGATACCAAATAAGGACTCTTCCCTAAATGACCACTCTTCAGAATAAGTAGATACGATTGGGTAATCGGCTAAAAAAGTTGGGGGTACATCGTACTGAGGAACGCCATCGCCGCTCAATACCTTACCTGCGTTAATACTAGCAAAACCGGTGAACTTAACATCAGCCAACACGTTTGCAGAAGTTAACAAAACACAGGCCATAGTTAGCGTTGTTTTGAATTTCATGCGAGACCTTAAGTTTATGTAAATAATTAATAATCAACTTAAGGTATATATCGAAATTGGTATTTAGCAAGTTATCAACAAAAAAAGCGCACTCATTGAGTGCGCTTTTCTTTTGAATGATGGTGGAGGGAGGTGGATTCGAACCACCGAAGGCAGAGCCGTCAGATTTACAGTCTGATCCCTTTGGCCACTCGGGAACCCCTCCGAACGGTGCGCATAATAACAAACCGAAAATGAATGTAAACATTTTATTAAAGTTTTTGTTTCGAATGCCGATTTAATAACTAATTGTGAAAGAAATCAGTCAAATGCGTACAAATATTCACCAAACAAGTCAATCAACTCACGACCAGGCCTTTGCCGCGGAAGTGAATAAAAATGTCATTACGGAAGCGTCTGTTTATTCAGGTGTGGCTCGTTCTGCGCGTGAAAATGACAAGCCTAGCTTTGACTTACTTTTGGCGATGGCAACCCAAGACGCAACGCAATTCGACGAATTCAAACAAATCGACACTCCGAATATGTTTAAAGACGTATTAATGAATGACGTTTTTTATGTAAAAAAATGTCCTATCTATGGTGTGGCAGACCCAGAACGTTCATTATCGTTAAACAAAATGGTCAAAGACGATCAGTTCAAAAACGCACAACTATCATTGCTTATGGATCAGCCGCCGTTAGTCGAGGGCAAACAAAAGGTAGCTGCGGACGTATTTTACAACCTAGGCTACAACGAGCAGATATTAAACCACGATCTTAGTCGTGCTTTAGTTGTAGAGACTGATTCATCACAATCAAACGAAAACTCTTCTGCGGATATAAATTCAAAAAAAGCAAATATTCATAGTTTTGAAAGACCTAACAGTATGGATATTCAGAAGTGGTTTAACACAATTGCCGAGGCAAGAAGTTTAGACTTAGTGAGTTAGAACTGGTTATAATCTGATCTCAACTTCAGCAATATCAGTAGTTAGGTCTATGATCAAAAGAATTCCTAAGCAGCAACTCGTTCATCCTACCGTTTTAGCATTTTGTAAAGAACTTGCGGCAAAAACTACGTCTTCAATGCCGTTTAAAGGCGACATCGATACTAATTACTCATCACGTTTGTCCCAGGCTACTGACAACAGCGTTTATCAGGTGCTTCCACAAGCTATCGTATTTCCAAAAGATACAGATGATTTATTAGCGTTAACCGAACTCGCCAACGACAAAAAATATCAAAAACTGAAGTTTACGCCGAAAGGCGGTGGTACAGGGACAAACGGACAAGCGCTGACAGAAAAAATAGTCGTAGACATGTCTCGTCATATGCGTGGGATTATCGACTTTAACGCTGAAGAGGGATGGGTAAAAGTCCAAACGGGTGTAATCAAAGACCAACTGAATGATTTTTTGCGCCCTCATGGGTTCTTTTTTGCGCCTGACCTATCAACGTCAAACAGAGCGACAATCGGTGGCATGATAAACACTGATGCGTCAGGTCAAGGCTCTTTGGTATATGGCAAAACGAGCAACCATGTATTAGAGATGACCGCTGTGACCATGGCCGGCGATCTTCTACATACCAAGCGAATTTCAAAATCAGAAGCGGAACAAAAAGCTAATGGCAAAAACTTCGAAGCAAGTTTATACCGCCAAGCATTAGAAACTTGTGAAGGGCACCGCGAAACGATTTTAAAAACCTTCCCACGACTTAATCGCTTTCTTACTGGTTACGATCTTGAAAATGTTTTTGATGAACAATTACAAACCTTTGATTTAGGCCGGTTGTTAACAGGTTCTGAGGGAACACTCGCGTTTATTACTGAGGCCAAGCTCAATGTTACGCCAATTGCTAAGTTTAAAACCATGCTTAACATTAGCTATGACAGCTTTGATTCTGCACTGCGCAACTCGCCATTTTTAGTGGAAGCTAACGCCACTTCAGTTGAAACAGTGGATAGTAAAGTACTGGGCTTAGCCAAGAGTGACGTGATTTGGAATGAGGTCAGCAATTTAGTTTCAATGAGAGATGACGTTGCTACAGATGGCCTTAATATCGTAGAGTTTAATGATGAAGATGAAGCGTCTCAGCAAACCAAAATCACCAAGCTTTGCCAACGTTTGGACGAGCTAATTAACAATGGTGAAGCAGGTGTGATTGGCTATACAGTGACCAACAGCCGTGAAGACATGTTAAAGATGTATGCGATGCGTAAAAAGTCCGTTGGCCTGTTAGGTAACGTAAAAGGCAATAAAAAGCCTATCGCATTCGCCGAAGATACCGCTGTGCCACCAGAAAATTTAGCAGATTTTATCGCCGAATTTAGAGCATTGTTAGATGCTCACGAACTTGATTATGGAATGTTTGGCCACGTAGATGCTGGCGTCCTACACGTTCGACCAGCTTTGGATTTAATGGACCCGCAACAAGAAAAACTGATGCGCGTTATTTCCGATCAAGTGGTTGCCCTGACGGCAAAATACAAAGGTTTAATGTGGGGTGAACACGGCAAGGGTTTCCGCAGTGAATATGGGCCAGAGTTTTTTGGCGAGGCTTTATTTCAAGAAATTCGTAAGATCAAAGGCGTATTTGACCCAAAAAACAGGCTCAACCCTGGCAAGATTTGTACACCTATTAATAGCAAAGATAAGTTAGTGTCGGTTGATGCCACTAAAAGAGCTTACTTTGACAAACAGATCCCAACAGAAGTCAGAACCGAGTTTGCAACATCAGTTAACTGTAACGGCAATGGTCTTTGTTATAACTACGATGTGTCATCTGTAATGTGCCCATCGTACAAAGCAAGCAATGACCGCAGATTTTCACCGAAGGGGCGCGCGACGCTTATGCGCGAATGGTTAAGGCTTCAAGGCGAAAATATGACATCAACGCCAATTAACATGGCAAAAACCGGTGTCATGCAGTTACTTAGATTACCTAACAAGTTAATTAACACGACTGCCAAAGCACTCGGCCAATATGACTTTAGTCATGAGGTTAAAGATAGCATGGATGCCTGTTTGGCCTGTAAAGCTTGTACAACAGCGTGTCCTGTAAAAGTAGACGTACCAACCTTTAGAGCGCAGTTCTTAGAAGCGTATTATTTGCGCTATTTCAGAAAAATAAGCGATCACTTAGTAGGCAATGTCGAAAAACTAATGCCTTTAGCGGCTAAGTTCCCGCGATTGGCGAATAGCCTTATGTTTAATCCAATCGCCAAGTACATCACCGAAAATTGGATTGGTTATGTCGACGCGCCAAAATTAACACAGAACCCAGAAAGCACAGTGCCTGTGGCCAACCTGTATGACGAAAATGAATTTGATAGATATAAAAAGCAACAAAATGTTGTTTTTATTGTTCAAGATGCATTTACCTCGAGCTTTGAATCAGGCCTAGTCTTAGATACGGTTAAAGCGTTAAAAGGGCTAGGATTCAAACCGGTATTGCTACCATTTAAAGCAAACGGAAAGCCAGAACACGTCAAAGGCTTTTTAACTAAATTTTTAAAAACGGCTGATGAGGCTGCTGCTTTTTATAACAAAATAGCAACGCTCAATCACCCAATGGTGGGACTAGACGCATCCATGACCCTAGCGTATAGAGACGAGTACATTAAGGCGTTAGGCAAGGACAACATCAAATTTGACGTTAAATTGCTAAGCGAGTGGCTGGTTGAGCAAGATTTAAGTAAATCAAACTTCAACAAGTCGCAAGGATTTGACTCTGTATCTATTTTTAACCACTGTACGGAAAAATCATTACTTGTGGATAGCCCCAAACATTGGCCTTTAATTCTGGCAAAACTCGGTATCAAAGGACATGCCGTAAACACTGGCTGTTGCGGAATGGCGGGTACGTTTGGTCATGAAAAAGCCAATCAAGAAACAACCAAACAATTGTTTGATATGAGCTGGCGTGACTCGCTAAACAAAGATAAAAGTGATGAAGCTTTTGCGACAGGCTTTAGTTGCCGTTGCCAAACAAAACGATTTCATACCAAACAGTTACGACACCCTATACAACTTATTGCGGATTTGATGGATTAACTAAAAGATGGAACTAGAGCGTTATTATTTGGAGTTTATGACGATCGCGATTGCACATTTGATCGCAGTTGCAAGCCCAGGACCTGATTTTGCAGTTGTCCTTAAAAACTCAATAAAATATGGACGTAAAACAGCGCTTATAACAAGTGTTGGTGTGGGTACCGCTATTCTTATTCACGTAGCCTATGCACTCGCGGGTATAGGCCTGGTTATTAACAGCACTCCATGGTTATATGATGTACTCATAGTAGTCGCGGCTGCATTTTTGATTTATATCGGGTCTGGTGCAGTTCGCTCGCCTAAGCCTGAGATCAATTCAGTCGGTGGGTTAGGGTCTGCGATAGATGCTAATTCGAGCGATACGACGCAAATCCAAAACGAACAAATTACTTCGCGTAAAGCGTTTGTGATTGGCTTTATGACGAATGGGTTAAACCCCAAAGCAACCTTGTTCTTTTTGTCGTTGTTCACAGTTGTCATTTCTGCAGATACACCAATGTTAGTTCAAGGTGTATATGGGGTTTATCTTGCCTTGGCAACTACGGCTTGGTTTTGTAGCCTTTCCCTTTTGTTATCCCACAAGAGAGTTCGTGCAATGTTCAGCGAAAAAGGGTACCTATTTGACCGAATTATGGGGTGGGTACTTATCTTGTTGGCAGTTCATATCTTAACCAGTGAGTTTTTGTTTTAGGTTTTAATTTTTAAACTTTGACCTGTCTACAACTTTACAGTTTATCTTCCTCAGCCCGTCATGTGTTTGAGGAAGATAATAATGTTAAATGACAAAGATTTTATCTCGCAATTTGAAAACCTAACCTTGCCACCTTCAGAGTTTAATCACCTGGGGCACTTAAGAATTGCTTGGCTTTATTTATCACGTTTTGATCAAAATACGGCCGAGCGTAAGCTGTTACAAGGAATAAAACAGTACGCTTACCACTTAGGTGCGCAAGATAAATTTCACTTTACCCTCACTGTGGTTACTTTTCATCTTATTGCAAAGCGAATAAAGAAAAGCGGGTCTCCAAGTTTTTTAACCTTTGTTAAAACAAACCCCGATTTAGTCAATTATCTACCAAAGGTACTAAACGAGTATTATAGTGAACAGCGACTGCACAGCAGTGAAGCGGCATGCACTTTCGTAACACCAGATAAAAAGCCGTTAAAGGTTTTATATAATGACAACTTGAGTGTTTAAAAGAGTATGGAGGCAACCACTTTGTTTACGATAAGCCAAGTAGCAAAAAAGTATAATTTGTCACGTAGTACGCTCTTGTATTACGACAAAATCAACCTTCTAAAACCTTCAGGCCGATCTCAAGCAAATTACCGGCTATATTCCGCATCCGATCTCGAAGCAATGGAAAAGATTTCAATGTATCGAAGTGCGGGATTGAGCTTGGAAAATATCTCTGAAATCTTGAATTCTGAGCAAACTGACGCAAGCAATGTTTTGGAAAACAGGCTATTAGAATTGCACCGCGAAATGGCTAGCTTGCGCGAACAGCAGCGAAACCTTATCAGCTTGCTAGGCAAAGACTCATCTCTTCGAACCACACATTCGATGGATAAAGACCAGTGGGTAAAAATCCTAAGAGCGACCGGTATGAACGACGAAGCCATGCACAAATGGCACATAGAGTTTGAGCGTCAACTACCTGAAATGCATAAAGACTTTCTTGAGTCTTTAGGCTGTGATGAAGAAGAAGTAAAACGAATTAGGGCGTGGTCACGCTCTGCAAGAGTATAGTCTCCTATAAAAAGCACTTTTAATATTTCCGCTTAAAAAAATCAAAAAATCAAAAAATCAAAAAATGAAATTTGGTTATATATTTAAATGTAACTGAACCTTTTTTTGCCCCAAAGCAATAAGTGACCAAGATAGGGCGGCGATAGGAGCGGTCGTTGATCCTGTTTATAGCGAATTAAAAAAGAAGTTTGATGTAAAGCAAGTACAGTTTCATCTACCTCCTGCAACTTCCTTTTATCGAGCTCATAAGCCCGGTGATTTTAAGTCATTTGCTGCAACAGTTATTGGTGCAATTTAAACTTGTTTAGGAAACTGTAGGTAGTATTATTTGATAAATAAGAACTTTTATATTTCTAAGGACAGATTAGGTGAAACCAGATTATCAATCTTACACACTCGAAGAGTTGTATGATGTGAAAGTAAATATTAATAAGGATGCTTACCCTGAGCGATATGAAAACTTACTAATAGAAATAAAGTTGCGAGAGGAAGCCGCGCCTAAAGTCATGCAAAAAGCTACAAAAACCAAACGAAAACGCACTAATAACGAAAAAATTGCCACTTCTTCTTTTGTTTTAATTGTCGCTATAGCGGCCTTTTATTTCGAATATATCCCAGGAAAGCATGGTGGTATATCTATGAAAGAAGATCCTTTTTTCTTCTGGGGTATTTTGCTTTTCTGTGTAGGAATGGCTGTAAATCAATTACTTTCTTTTGAATGGAGGCAACAAACTGGTTCAAGCGTTTGATGATGGTTTACGAGTAAATAGGATTCGATGGCCAAATGCATAGCAAAAACATTACGTCACCCGCCGGCGGGGTTAGGCACAAACAGGCGAATCGCTTCGCCAATTTGGTCTGCCTGTTTATGTCCCATATTTAAGAGTTAGCTGCGTCATGAGATTTGCGTTACTTTTAACACTTTTTGTATCATTCCTTTCTTTTTCCTGTGTGTTAACAGGGGAAGATAAATATAAAAATCATTTTCTAGAAGCAATGAATTCTAATTCATTGGTTGTAATCGGGACTGTCAAAAGAACATACCATCGAAAAGATAAGTGTACTGTTGAAAAGTTTTGCCGCTCTAGCGGCGTAGTTATTCACGTTGATGAAATCCTAAAAGGCTCAACTTCAAGCTACATTGAGGGCTATACAGCAACGTATACTTCTTGTTTTGGAGACACTTTTCATCCTGTAAATTGGGAAGAAATCGATGGAATAGCGCAAAGAGCGCCTAGCTATATTGTTGGAAAAGAGTATTTATTTGTTTTAAAGCAGGAAAAAGATGATTATCAATTTCTTGCAGGCAAAAAATTAGAACTGAGCCTAAAATTAATCGAAACTTTCAGAGTAAATTGAGCTTGCAAGAGACTATTTCTCAAGTGAGAACTTCTGTCACTTTTGTGAAGTTCGGCTGCGTACGTATAGCGGCCATCTAGGGATAATCAACGCTAGAATTGGAAAGCTCGAAAACGGTCGTTCGATTTCTAATGAAAATAATGAGCCTAGTTTTGCAGAGGAAACTGGTGTTACTATGAATTCGTAATAAAGAAGTGTTAGCAATACTTAATTCTGAGCCCAGAGAATATGAACCATCATCGATTATTCCCATATACGGGTGGGTGCATAATGATCCCTGTACTCACTCTTTACGGTGAGCAATACGAGATATCGCTTTTAGCAACTTTAATTGTGATCATATTGTTTTCCGTAGATCCTGTTTTTCGAGCTTATAGAAAGTCCCTTGACGGGTTCACAGCCTTTTTCTCTATATCGTTAATTACTGGAATAGTACTCGCACTTATATCTACTTTTTTGTCATCGTATAAAGGGTTAATTATCTTTTTATGGAGCTTTCCAACTTTCATCATTGGATTTCGATTGGGTAGTAACATAGATAAGACATAGTAAAGTATTTGCTAACAAGGTAATTAAAATGATTCGCTTTAGTTTAGTATTATTAATTGCAAACGACGCAATAAAACTGCCAAACTAGCTCACACATTATTATGACGTTACATACTTGTATGGATACAAACATGACTAAACTTACATTCCCTTTTATATTGTTAATGCTAACAGCTTGTTCAGACAATAAAGACGCATACTTTAAGAAAATTGTTAGCTGTGATCTTTTAGATGCAAACTTTCAACATATGAAAAGTAAAAAGGATTTACATGAAGCGGAAATTGAAGCAGATATGCAAACAACAATGACTGCGGAAGAATTCACTAAATTGGAATCGGATCTAAAAATAAAGGCAGTTCAAGTTGAAGAGTGTAATAGTTATATTAAGCAACATGGAAGACTTAAATATTAAGTCAGGAGCATTCGTGTATAAGAAGTGACTATGCTTCGAGCAGCGGATATTGTCAGTTTTATGGAGTTCGGCTGAGTACGTTTAGCGGCCACACGGAAATGATTTACGAGAGATATTAAAACAGCAAAAACGGACGTTCGATCGCTTACAAAAACAAAGAGCCTAGTTTTAAAGAAGAAACTGATGTTACTATGAAGTTTAATCAGGAAACTGTTATGTTCCAGAGGCACAATGAGTTCTTTAAAGAAACTTTTTAAGTGGGAAAAAGGTCGCCAATTATCTGGTTACGACAAAATGTTTATACTTGGAAGTAAATGGTTTCTGTTGTTTGACGTTTATCTTCTAAGATTCCGAGAAGGTAGTGAAATAAAACCGCATACCGATAAAATAGAGAAAGGTAATCATTACCGGCTCAATATCGTATTGAAACCGGCAAAAGAAGGTGGCGAGTTCATTTGTGATAACTCTATTTATGAATCAAAGCGCATAAAACTTTTTAGGCCGGATGCATGTCAGCATAGTGTTACCAAAGTAATTCGCGGGAATCGCTATCTCTTGAGCATAGGTTGGGTATGTGGTGTATAAAAAAGTTAAGTCGTTCCTGCTAGTCACAGGAACATATACACGCGGGCTGCTTTTCATTATAGCCCGTTGAGCTTTACCTCTTATTTGAATTTTAGCTACCTAAGGAATGAACTGCATAATATGAAATACTTATTACTCTTAATTCTAGCTTTCTTCTGCTTCGGTAATAATGCCTCAATTAAAAGGCATGACATCCCCTCTGAAAATTACTTAGTAAAAAAAGCTCCGGGTTATCTAATTGATTTACCACATGAAGGTCATGGTGTTTTAATCAACTCAAGATGGATTCTTACAGTGGCACACACAATCTTTTATGATTATGTTGGTAAGGAACTCGCTATTAATTCAAAAAACTATCAGATTGAACGTGTCTATATTCACCCTGGTTATCGTGAGCCAGACAAAAGCTTACTACAAGGGAATTTAAAGCCTTTAATGTCGTTTTTTAAATCAAGACATGACATTGCATTAATTAAATTAAAAACTCATGTTGTTAATGCAGAGCCAATTAAAATTTACTCCGGCCGTTCAGAACAAAATAAAACAATTACCGTTTTTGGGCGAGGGGCAACTGGAAACGGGATTACAGGTGAAGACTTAAAAACTAAATCACACCGAGTGCTTCATAAGTTTCAAAATATCGTAGCCAGTGCAGAAGATCATTGGATAACGTACATATTTGATGAGCCTATTAACGCATTACCACTTGAAGGGATGCATGGATCTGGTGACAGTGGTGGCCCATCCGTAATAATGGAAGGTGAAAACACTTACCTTGTAGGCTTATCAAGTTGGCAATTGGCATTTGGAGATATATCTAATTTTAAAGGTGGATTATACGGAACAACTGCCTATCAGGTTCGAGTTTCGAGTTATCAGGGCTGGATATCCAGTTTGGTTGGTAGCGAACAGTAGACTGTGGTTCTAGTAGTAGTTGATTGTTCTTTTGTGAAGTTCGGCCAAGTACGTGTTGCGGCCACCCAGAGATAATCAGCGCTAGATCTAAAAATGAGCGAGAACGGACGTTCAATTTATAATGAAAATAAAGTGCCTATTGTTGCAGCAGAAACTGGTGTTATTATGAGGTTTAATTAAGAAACTGTTGTATGACTTATGAGATTTCATAGATATATTGTCGGATTCGGCAGCAAAGAAAGATATGAAAATGATATTAGTATCTTAGGCACGTTGATTGGTTTCTTCGGGATTTTCTATATGGCAATTGATAGTTCTATGGCAAGCAACGGTCAAATTGCAATAAGAAGTTCAATTGTTTTAGTTGGTCTTTCGTTTATATGCTATTTAATTGCCAGCTTCCATAAATCATTAATTTATTTATTCACACTCGTCGCCTTAACCGGAACATTCTATTTTTTCAACTCAGGCATGGCTAAAGAAACTAGTTGCTTAGTGCTTGAAAACAAGTATTGGATGGAAAGGTGTATTAGCTCTGCAAGATCAATGAAAATTGCCTCGTGCTACCTATTATCTCTATCTATTGTGTCCGCAATTTTGAGCTATTTAAGAATAAAATCGTCATATAACAAGCAAAATAATGATGATTCGTTATAGTGTGGAAGTTATAAGACTAACGACGCCACACATTATTTCGACGTAAGTTAAATTTCATGGTCGAGCATGTATCAAATTTTTAAAATTATTATATACGTAACCATAATCCCGCCATTATTGTTTGTAGGATTTGTCTTTATAGCGGCATTTATTCCATCTGATCCTGAGCCTTTGGAGGTTGTTTTTAAAGAGTCATGTGGTGTTGATTTACCTTTTGGCTATGTTGTTATAGAACGGCAGCCTTCTCGGGGTTTTGCTCCTCAGGGAGTTTCTTACTCTGAAAAAGGAGTAATACAAGTTGATCTTAAACATGCATCCGACATATTACACTCTTTAGAAGTTAATACTGATTACAAGCTTCAACAAGGCTCATTTGAGAATTTTGAAGTTGGTAAAAAGCTTGGCATATGTCAAGTATCAACTCTTTCTGGGTATGTAAATTATCAATATGCAGTGTGGTGATGCTGCCTGAATAGAGACTATGGCTCAAGTAACAACTATTGTCAGTTTTTTGAAGTTCGATTGCGTACGTGTTTCGGCCACTAAGAGTTAATCAGCGCTAGATACGGATAGCGAGACATCGGACGTTCGACTTCTAATGAATCAAAGAGCCTAGAGTTGTAGTGGAAACTGGTGTTACTATGAACTAAAAATAGGTAACCGTTATATATCTGAAACTCGAAGAGTAATTGAGCAATAATAAAATAGGAAAGTTTCCAAAATGGATAACCGTATTGGCTATTATTTTCGGCAGTATTGCTTTGTATTTTGCTTTCAAATTGGGTTTTACTGGGAGATTTAACTTTAAAGGTAGTCATTATTCAGCTACTGACACGCCTATTAGTTTTTGGGTTCAAGTACTTGGACTATTTGTTTTAGGTTTAAGTATGATTGTTTTACCATTTATTCCTGAGCGCTGGTTTAACAAAGACTTGTAACAAGGCATTGAAGAAAGACTCATTACGGCTTGCTCGAGCTCCTTCGTCACCAATTTTAGCAAGCCTAAACTCACTTCTTAACGAAGCGTTAGTTGCCACAAGGAAGCCTCATGATTAAATTAGAAATAGGTGCGCTAATTGTATTAGTTACAGCTATATTGCCTTGTTTGATTTGTGGTTATCTTATTGTTTTTCATGGTCGTAGAGGTCTAATTTCTGGATGGGATGATAGTAAGTTCTCGAACCCTGAAGGTGCCGGTAAATTAGTTGGTATAAGTCTAATAATTATGGCTCTTCTATTAGGACTTGCTACTTTATTGTGGTTTGCTCAGCTCATCACTGAAATCATGCTTATTTACGCGATAGTTCCCATTTCTTTAGTGCCGGTTTTAACGTTGGTTTATGTAAAAATTAAGTTCAGCGTAAAATAGCAACTATCAAGAGATTATTGCTCATGTGAAAACTTCTGTCACTTTTGTGAAGTTCGGCCTTGTACGTATAGCGGCCATCTAGGGATAATCAACGCTAGAATTGGAAAGCTCGAAAAGGGTCGTTCGATTTCTAATGAAAATAAAGAGCCTAGTTTTGTGAATGGAACAGGTGTTAGTATGATTTCACAATAAAGAACTGTTAGCTTGAAATGAAAGTTTGGTGTCAAATTGGAAAATAAGTCAAAATCGAGGGCGAACACTGCTTTTCTAAAAGGTATGCGTTATATGCTCACTTTTAGTTTGACTCTACTAACTTGCTTATTCTTATTTAGCATTAGTATGAGCTCGAAGGGAACGATTAGCGTAATTGATTTTATTATTGCGTATGCGGGAATTGCTCTAACCTCCTTACTAATATCATTTCTAATTTGTTATGTAGGCATAAAGCGCAGTATAGACGCTGGCGAAGCGGCTGATGACAATATATTTACTCGGGACGGTAAACTTAGTATCAACATATTTAAAAAGCCATTGGATTAATTTTCAAGCTAACAAGGTTGTAAACACGGAAAACTTACAGTTGGCTTTGTTGTGTCTCACAAATTTTAGCCAACTATTATTTGCCGGTAACAACGGTGTTAGCTTCGTTGGATAAATGGTCGTATTGTGAGTAATAAAATTACAAGAGAAAGGATAGAAAAGTATTTAATTGCCCACCAAGTAGAATGCAGCGAGCAGGAGTTAATGAAACTCACACGTACTTTAATTGATGACACAGAGGAAGAAGCTAAATGCTTTCTCAAGCAGTTGATACTTTTTTATCGTGATAGCGGTGAATTTGATATTGATCATGTTTACATTGAGCAGCACTATGAACATTTACATTCATTGCCCAAAATTACAACTCATAAACAAAGTCTAGCTCAGCTTATTTTGTCGTATGCTTTTTCAATATTTATTTTAATTTGTTGTGTAGCCGCAATATATAAGTTTATATTTTCCTGACGGCAGCTAACATGGCTGTCAAGAAAGGACGTAAAAAGCTTGGCTTGCGTCACTACGTTTCTAATTTTAGCCAAGCGTAATTCGCCTATTAACAGGGCGTTAGCGTTCTCGAGAATATTGTGTATGGATTGGAAACAATACGAAACTGAAATATTTGAGCTATTTCATCGGCAATACCCTGATGCAGAGATTACTTTAGATGCTAAGAAAAGTGGTCTTTACTCTAAAGTTGAAAGACAGGTCGATGTTCTAATCGAGCAATACATAGCAGGGAATCGTTTTACACTTGTAATTGATGGTAAATACTTCAATAAAAAAGTTGATGTTAAAGCAGTAGAGAGCTTTATTGGTATGCTCGAGGATATTGGAGCTCATAAAGGGTTATTGATTTCAAATCAAGGATTTAGCGAGGCTGCATATAATAGAGCACACTTTGGCCCGTCAGAAGTTGAGTTGGATATTCTAAACTTCAAAGACCTTCATCAATTTCAAGCTCACGGTGCTATGCCATATGCGGGAGAAAATATTGCATTAGTACCAGCCCCGTTTGGCTGGGTAATTGATGCTCAACCAACACCAGCGTGGCTAGCCACACTTTATCAACAAGGCCTAACTATTGATAAAGCTATCGATAAAAATGAGTTTATGTATATTCAATTTTGGGATCGAAAAGCTCAAGGTGATAGTTTAGATGATTTGCTGAAATTGCAACTATCTAGATTTGAAGAAAATGATCCTGATACAAAAATAGAATATTTGCCAACGATAAAACGCCAAGGTCAGCGTACGTGTCTTCGTAAAGCGACGATAAATAATTACCCATCATCAGAGTTTACCGGCTTTATCGAATTTTCTGATTTTATATTCTTTTGTGTAATGTTTACTCCCGAAAATAGAGAGCGGCAAAATATTCGAAAACTGGAAAATATATTAAAGCTTGTTAAAGCTGGTAAAGTGAAGCATAAGAAAGCTACCAAGAAATTCGACACGGACTAATAAAGCTTGGCTTTGTTTGCTTCTCTCACAGTTATAGCCAAGAATTATTAGTCGGTTATTTGGGTGTTATTCAAAAGGAGTCGCATGGAGATTTTGTTTAATCACTTAGGTGAAGCAAGTGATGAGGAATTTGAGCTTAAAGTAATAGAAAATACTGTAAGAAAGCTAGAAAAATATCCTGGTGGTTATATACCTGCAAATGTAAAGATAAAGGATATTGGGGCTGGAGCAGACTGGAGAGTGGTCTCAATTGAAATAGTTGCTGCAGCAACAGGACTATTTTTTGCCATACCGGCTCTCCACAAAAAAATTCGCGAGTCATGTGAAGAGTGGCAGCGAATTTACAATGGACTCAACAAAGTCTTGGCTTGGTTAGCTTTCAGTTCACCAGTGTACTACCCTGACGAGTACTTGTTTCTAATCGCGCTGTATGAGTTAGATTCGGAAGATAATGCTAATGACTTTACTTTTTTGGGTTCTCATAATCTACCAGAAGCTAATCCGAGTTTAAAAGGCTTAGAAAGCGTAGTATTTAATTTCAGATATGATGAAAGTTTTGAAAGTATCGCGGTGTCTAGAGCTGGAAAAGTATTATGGAGAAATTCAACAGAACTGAGTTGTTTTGCATAACAAATCAATCAAGGCGGACTAAAACCAATTGGTTTACAACGCAAACACCGCTAGAGTATAACCAATTAACTTTTAGCCTATTATTGAGGCGTTGCTACTGTCCGTTGATGGCACATACCAGCCCCAAAAGGAACGAAACACCACCGTCCGCTCATTGTCTTAAGCAGTCCCAGACGACAATACAATAAATGTATGTATGTTCAGCGGTTAGAAATGACATACCTGTTTCAAACATAAATAACGTCTGAAACAGGTATGAGTATTGATGTTTTTAGCGGTTGTGACGGTATTTAATCACGTCTAATTCTTTAAGTTTGCTGCTAGTACGGCTTAATTCGTTTTCTAGCTCATCAACGTGTTCTACGCTAAAGCAGAATGACTCAACTTTTTCTTCTAATCGAGCCGACTGCGCCTCTATACGCTCTTCAACTCTAACATCTAAGTCTTCAAGGTGTTCAAATGCACCTTCTCCTTCGGTCATTGCCTTACCGATAAGCTGTAAAACATTGCCTACTAGACTCGGAACAATTTCTTCCATTACTTCTTCAACTGCGCGGTCGACTTCATCGTTGACGTAGTTTACATCCATGCCGTTCGCCTGAAAGTGATAAGTACCGTCTTCTAGATTATAACGACTAATAAGAGTATGTTTTAAATCGGTAAACTTGCTTTCTATATCGGTTTGAACCCCAAGCTCGTTAAACGTCATCGTTAGCGCTTCTGACGCGATGTCTAATCCGTCTATAACAATTGCATTTACTTCTGGAATTAGCTTTCTCGCAGAAGTAGAGTACTGATTAACTAGCGCTTTTTGTTCTTGGGTTAAATCTAATTCAACCCCTTTGTAGAACACCGTTTTGTCTTTGTAAATATCATATAGCGTGGTGTCATTTTCACGAATGAGGATGTGTTCTGGTGTAATGGTAATGTCTTTGTTCAGGTTTACTTCGCAATGGTCGTTTTGGAACCTGTCGTTGTGTGCTTCGGCGCTAAATGAAACATTAAGTGCTGCGATAGTGGCTAGGGCAATTGTAAGTTTTTTCATTTTGATTCCTTCGGTACTAAATTTAACGTTCTTGCCTACGTACGTTTATAAGTAATATATCAACTTGTGTACCACATTTTGATTTGTTCGTAACCCTTTGTATTTGTTGACGTTTATCCTAATTACTTTTGGTTGATGTTTGGCTTTGTGTCGTCACAACAAACAAAAGTTAGTAGTTTTTACTATTTTTTAACTAAATTAATAGCTTATTGAATCCCTGTAGCTTTTTGTACAAATTTTGATATGTAAAACCCAGCTCTAATTTAAACGGCGATAAAGTCGTCATATAACAAGTTTTACTTGGCGACATCTGTATAGCTAATGATATACTTTGACGCAATTTTAAGAATAAAAAGGATACCTAAATGGCGGATACAGAAAATCGCCCATCCAACTTCATCAGAAATATCATTGATGCAGATTTGGCCTCTGGCAAATACGAGACTACGCATACTCGTTTTCCACCAGAGCCAAACGGTTTTTTACATATTGGTCATGCTAAATCTATCGTTTTAAACTTTGGTATTGCGCAAGATTATAACGGTAAATGTAATTTACGATTTGATGATACAAACCCAGAAAAAGAAGATATTAACTACGTTAACGCAATCAAAGAAGATGTTAACTGGTTAGGGTTTAAATGGGATGGCGACATCTGTTATTCATCAAACTATTTTGATCAACTTTTTGGTTATGCCGAAGAGCTTATCAATAAAGGTTTGGCTTACGTAGACTTTTCTAGTCAAGAGCAAATCCGCGAAATGCGCGGTACGCTAAAGGCGCCAGGTACCAATAGCCCTTATCGCGATACGTCACCAGAAGAAAACTTAGCTCATTTCCACGCTATGCGTGACGGCAAGTTTAAAGAAGGTGAGTGTTGTTTACGTGCAAAAATCGATATGTCATCGAGCTTCATGTGTATGCGCGATCCGGTAATTTATCGAGTTCGTTTTGCACACCATCACCAAACAGGTGATAAGTGGTGTATTTATCCGATGTATGATTTTACCCACTGTATTTCGGATGCGATCGAAAATATCACTCATTCACTATGTACACTAGAGTTCCAAGACAACCGTCGTTTATATGACTGGGTTTTGGACAATATCTCAATTGAATCTCGTCCACATCAGTATGAGTTTTCTCGATTAAATTTAGAATACACCATGATGTCTAAGCGCAAGCTAAATGCGTTAGTTGTAGATAACCATGTGAGTGGCTGGGATGATCCGCGTATGCCTACAATTGCAGGCTTACGTCGTCGTGGTTATACACCAGCTTCAATCCGTGAATTCTGTAAGCGTATTGGTGTAACAAAGGTTGATAACACGGTTGAGATGGGCATGTTAGAAGCTTGCGTGCGTGAAGACTTAAACGAACATGCACCGCGTGCAATGGCAGTAATTGACCCGATTAAACTCGTCATCGAAAACTTACCAGATGATCACATCGAATGGTTAGACGCGCCAAATCATCCTAATAAGGAAGAAATGGGTAGCCGTAAGGTTCCATTCACTAAAGAGATCTATATTGAACGCGAAGATTTTCGTGAAAGCGCGAACAAGAAGTACAAGCGTCTTGTTATCGACAAAGAAGTACGACTAAGAAATGCGTACTTCGTAAAAGCCGTTCGTTTTGACCAAGACGACCAAGGTAATGTAACGACGGTTTATTGTGAATACGACCCGACTACTTTAGGTAAATTACCGGCCGATGGACGTAAAGCAAAAGGCGTAATTCATTGGGTATCAGCGAGTCACGGTGTCGAAGCAGAAATTCGTGACTACGACCGATTATTTACTGTTGCAAACCCTGCCGCTGCAGAAGAGTTTACTGACGTATTAAACCCTGACTCACTCGTTATCCGTAAAGGTGTAATTGAGCCAAGCTTAGTGGACGCTGAACCACAGCAAGGATATCAGTTTGAACGTCTTGGTTATTATTGCTTTGACGGCAGTAAGAATGAAGACGGCTTAATGATCTTTAACAAAACAGTTGGGTTGAGAGACTCTTGGGCTAAAGAGGAAAATAAGTAAGCTCTTACGTAGTTTTACTTATGCTAAGAAAACAAAAAGCACCGTAAAAAACGGTGCTTTTTTTTTGTAGATAGATTTAAATCTATCGTATGAATTAAAAGGGGAGTTCGCTAAAGGTTAATAACCTGGACGCCCGAATCTGACTGAGTAACGTCATCTTCTTCAAGATCTTTAAATGGTGTTATTTCTGGTGCGTCAAAACCAATATCACCTTCTTCGGCCTCTTGGCTCAAGCCTTTAAAATCAAATAACTCATTGTCTGCTAAGTGACTTGGTACGACGTTCTTCACTGCGTTGAACATACTTTCAATTCGACCTGGAAACTGTTTGTCCCAGTCGTTTAACATTTGTTTAATTTGTTTACGCTGAAGGTTTTCCTGAGAACCACATAAGTTACATGGAATGATAGGAAATTCTTTTGCTTCAGAGAACTTAACAATATCTTTTTCTTTTGCGTAAGCGAGTGGGCGAATAATGATGTGTTCGTTGTTATCGCTTTTTAACTTAGGTGGCATCGATTTTAGCTTACCGCCATGAAACATATTCAAAAACAGGGTTTCCAAAATGTCGTCACGATGGTGACCTAAAGCAATTTTAGTTGCGCCAAGTTCTTTAGCTGTACGGTATAAAATGCCTCGACGTAAACGCGAACAAAGTGAACACGTCGTTTTGCCCTCTGGGATCTTTTCTTTAACGATAGAGTAGGTGTCTTCTGTCACAATTTTGTGCTCTACACCTAACTCTTCTAGATAGCGCGGTAGAATGTGATCAGGAAAGCCTGGTTGTTTTTGATCTAAGTTAACCGCAACAAGTTCGAAGGACACAGGAGCAGATTTTTGTAGGCTCATTAATATATCGAGCATAGTGTAACTATCTTTTCCGCCCGATAGGCAAACCATAATACGATCGCCGTCTTCAATCATATTAAAGTCAGCGATGGCTTGGCCAACCTGACGACGAATGCGCTTTTGTAACTTGTTAAAGTTATACTGCTGTTTTGCTATTGCTGAACTTGTCATAACTACCCTCAAAAATCAGGGGCGCATTATAATCGGCTCGCGATGTTATTTAAACAACAAATTCAGCAACGAGACATTTGTTAGATTTTAATAGGGCACTCAAAGTCGTCAGGCTTGACAGCTAATAAGTCACACTCAACATTATCAATGACGTGTTCGGCTGTATTACCAATCAAAGCGGCGCTAATGCCTTGTCGACCCACGGTACCGATTACGATTAATTCGGCGTCCATTTCTTGCGCGAGACGCGGTATAACGTCCTCTGGCATCCCTTCAAGTACATGACAGTGCGACGAAACAATGTCATTTTCTGAGGCGAGTTTGGCCAAGCTTTCTGTGTGATGTTGTCTCATCGACGAATTGTATTCTTGTGGATCAAACTCTGGGATCTCAACTGCTATATTCACTGGTGTAGGCGGGTATGCGTTTACCAAGTGTGGCTCGGAATGAAGCAGTTTTGCCATGTAATTGGCATATTGAGTGATTTGGGTATTTAAGTTTTTGTGCTCTGAATCATCGGTTCCGGCAGAAACTGCAGCTAAAATTTTGCCGTGCTCTGGCCAAGCGTGTTCTTTGACTAATAACACAGGTACCGGGCATTTACGTAGTAGGTGCCAATCAGTAGGCGTGAAGATGACTGACTTTAAAGTGTCGTGCGCATGAGTACCTTTGATAACGAGGTCATATTTGTTAAATAAGACTTCTTTTATAATGCTTTCGTATGGGCGGTTGTGCCAAACGACTTTGTAATCAATCGGGGTGGCCTTTAGGTCTTGCTGGGCAATAAGTTCTTCTAGCCAAAGTGTACGATCACCAATAACAGCTTGTTTCATGGCATCGCGTTCATCAGCCGATAACATTGTTGTCATTTCATAAGAAAAGTCATAAATAGACAAAAATAAGGTGAGGGTAACGGGAGATTTTTTGGCGAGTTCGATAGCGCGTAATAACGCTTTTTGCTCTTCTTCAGTTGGGTCAACTACAACTAGTAATTTATTGAAAGTATTCATGACAATCCCTTTTTTTTGCCTTTTCTACATTTAGTGTAGAACAGACTAAAGGGATTTGAATGAGTTTTTATTGAACTAAATCAATCTTTTTGTCAGAAAATCAATACTATCGAATATTTTCTACAAGGTACTAAGCGAGTTGCTTCAATCCATCGACGTTTAAGATTTCGACGAATTTACCATCTAAATTGATCAATTCCTTTTTTTGCAACTTACTGATGATTCTGCTCACTGTCTCAACGGTAAGACCCAAATAGTTACCGATCTCGGCACGAGTCATGGTCAATCTAAATATTGTTGCTGACAAGTTACGCTCGTCGAACCGCTTCGACAAAGAGACTAAAAATGTACAAATTCGCTGCTCGGCGGTTTTCTTACTAAGTAACATAAACATAGATTGGTCGGCAGATATTTCATTACTCATTAATCTTTGAACTTGTTGGCGTAAGCTCGGCATCGAGCTTGAAAGGTTGTCAATGGTATTAAATGGGATCTCACAAACCATTGAGGTTTCTAATGCCTGAGAATATGTTTTATAACTTTGATCTGCGATTCCATCAAAACCGATAATGTCTCCCGGTAGATGGAAACCCGTAATTTGTTCGGTACCGTTTTCATCAATTAAAAAGGATTTGAAACTACCTGACCTGACGGCATAGAGAGCACGTAGAGGTTGCTTGGCCTCAAATAGATATTGGTTTTTTTGATAGGGTTTCTTTCGCTCAATCAAATCATCAAGTCGGGTTAACTCTTCATTGTTTAACGAAAAAGGCAAACACAGCTGGTTTAAATTACAATTTGAACAGCTTATAGAAAACTGACCACATTGATTCTTGCTTCTTAATTGAGTCATTATTCAAGTCCTTGTAATTTTAACCAGGTTGTATACAACTGATATGATGCCATCAGAATGATAAACATACCAAACACAGTTCTAATTTTCTTCTGCTTTATGTAAATAGCCAATTTATTATTCAGACTTGTCATACCAATTAGTGCAGGAAGAGTAGCGATACCAAACATAAACATGACGGCACCCCCGTGTAATGGTGAGGGAGCAACCAAGGCTAAGCTTAAAGCGGTATAGACCAGACCACACGGTAAAAATCCCCAAAACAGCCCATACATCAAACATTTGAATACACTATCAATGGGCAATAAACGTTTTTTTATCGGCTCTAATGACTTGTTAACCCAAACGCCGATTTTTTCTATGTTTAATACGGCATTCGAAACGTTACAGATGTGTAAACTAATGCCAAACATCAACAAACTAGCGAAAACATTTAGGTACAACACATTTCCACCGCTTAAAGAAATGATACCTTGTGAAAAGTAGTTTGCGATGCAGCCAATTAAGGCGTAACCACTAATACGCCCAAAACTAATGTATGTGGTGTAGCGCAAAATTGATTTTTCTCTTGGGATTGAGAAGCCAAGTGCCATTGAGAGCGAACCACACATAGTTAAACAATGGACTAGGCCAAACAAGCCCATAAAAAACGCTGTGCTAATGAGCATTAAACACGCCCATTTTTGGTAGATTGATTGTCGGTATTATTTTCGGCTGGTTTTGCTGTTTCCTTTTTTGGCATATCGTCATCCATTAATATGGATAAGCCTTGTTTTTCGAGATCTTCAAATTGCTCTGATTTTGTAGCCCAAAAAAACGCGTATACACCTATGATCACAAATACAATGGCGATGGGAATTAAGTAATAAATAATACTCACTGATTTATCCTACTTTAAAAGCCTTAAAGAGTTGGTCACGACAATTATCGAACTAGCCGACATACCGATCACCGCGATGTAAGGTGGCACAAAACCTAGCATCGCCACTGGCAATATAGAAATATTGTATATCAAAGACCACAAAAGGTTTTGTTTAATAATGCGTTTTGTCTTGTGTGCGTACTCAAACAGTTTACTGACGGTATGAAGTTGGTCTTTAACAATAATAATACTTGCTGATTGTTTACTTATGTCTGCGCCGCTTCCCATTGCAACACTCACATCCGCAGCAGCAAATACAGGTGCGTCATTAACGCCGTCGCCAAACATCATCACCGCATCACCATTATTTTGATAACTTTGAACTAAAGCCGCTTTTTGTTCCGGCTTACAACCAAGGTGTACGTCATCTAATTTAAGTTCGCTTGCAGTCTTTGCTACGTTTTCACTTTTGTCACCGGTTAACATTACCAACTTAAGATTTAAGCTACGTAGATATTGCAGTAAGGTCGTCGTACCGTTTTTCACTTGATCAGCCAAATTAAACTCGGCTATCGGTATGCTTTGTTGTTCTTTTATAATTGAGACGTAAACATTAGCGCCAGTGTGCGTAGTTTTACAATGCTGTGCGTTTCCAATAGCCAAATCAACTAGGTCACCAGAAGGTAGGGTAATTTCAGCAGTAATGCCATTACCTACAATTATCTTAGGGTTATTGATTTGGATAGGTAACGATGTCGATTGGATGTGTGGCCAATGCTTATGGTTAAACGCCTTGGCGATTGGATGCTCACTAAGCTTTTCTAACTGAACGATTAGCAGCTGTAATTCGGTTTTTGATAGAGATAGTCCTTTGAGGTTTTCCTCGTACCACAGCTCTTTTTCAATCGAGAATTGTCCGTTAGTTAGGGTTCCGGTTTTGTCAAAACCAACGCGGTTAATGGTATTAATGCGGTCAAAGGACTCTGAATCTTTGATCAAAATACCATTTTTACTCAACGTAGATAGTACACATGTATAAGCGGTCGGTGTTGCAAGACTCAAAGCACAAGGGCAGGTGGCTACCAACACGGCGAGAGAGATCCAAAGGGCGTCATCAGGAGAAACAAAGTACCACCCTACATAAGTCAGGGTCGAAATCACTAACTGTGCCAGTACAAACCAATGAGCAATTTTGTCGGCTAACAAACTGTATTTGGGTTTAAAGTCAGCAAATGACTGTTGCATTTTATTTATGTTTGCTAGGGTTGTTTCTGCACCAATTGCGGTCGTTTTAACCTTGATAAGGCCGTCAGTATTGGTGCTTCCGGCCATGACATGATCGCCAACGGATTTAACTTGAGGATCAAATTCACCAGTTAAAAGTGATTCTGAAACTAACGTCTGACCCTCAACAATCACGCCATCTACGGGTATTTGTTGACCTGCTTTAACCAGCACCAAATCATCAACTTTTATGTCTTTTAATAACTTTTGTTTTTCCGTATTGTCTGCGCTTATTATTGTTGACGTTATGGGTAATGTAGAGGTCAAATTAACGTTTGACAGTATTGCTTTGGATTTTGCCCTAAACTCCAAATACTTTCCGATTAAGAGTAAAAAGGTAAACATTGAAATGCTTTCAAAAAACACTTCGCCTTTTGGGTCGGTAAGTTCTGTTGTTACTAACTGGTAAAAACTAGCTGTAAACGCGCCATAAATAGCAACACTTACAGGTACGTCCATATTAAGTCGCTTTGCTTTTAATGCAGTAATAGCACCGGTTAAAAAAGGCACTGCAGAGTAAAAAATAACAGGTATTGAGAGGGCTAAGCTGACCCATTTGAAGTAACCAAACTGGTGAGGCTCCATATTGGTGAACGCACCAAAATACATCGCCACGGCAATCATCATAACCTGCATGGTAAAAATGCCCGCGACACCTAATCGCTTAACGTATTCTTTTTCTTGTTTTTTTATGTTGGTTTCTGTAGATGAAACTTTGAAAGGCGTTGCCGGATATCCAATTTGATTTAACCTAGAGAAGATTTCCGATAACTTGGCGAGCTTATTATCCCAAACGATGGTTGCGCGTTGATTGACGGTATTTACATTAACTTTTACCAAACCATTTATCGGTTGCACGGCTTGTTCAATCAACCAGGCACACGCAGCGCAATGAATATTGTCTAAAGAAAGGGTTATTTCAAACTGATTATTTGGTAATTCATTTGCAATAAGTTGAACGTAGTCAGTATCGTCGTACATTGCGAACTGGGAGTTGGCGTTATTGTGTTCTGGCTTTGCTGCTAATTCCGAGCGAAACTCGTAATAACTACCCAATCCATTGCTGTAAATGTGTTCGGTTACGCCTTTACAACCAAGACAACAAACTGGCTCTTTTTGTTTAGGCGTGACGGCCCAAATTACGTCAAAGTCTTTTGGGAAGTCACTCCCACAATGAAAACAACGATTCAATGAAAAACCCTTTAGGATACTTTTATCTTTTTTGTTTATTAGTAGGTAAGTCCAACTTACGCTTTAATTTCAATCCATTCGGTAGAAGGAAGCGCCACTTTTTGTTTCACTTTCCAGCTGTCATCCATTGGTTGGATAAATAGACTCCAACTTCCAGGTGCAAAATCTTCTAATGTTTTGCCGTAAATGCCGTTAGAAGCAGCTGTAACCGTAAACTCTAAGTCACGCTTACCTTGAGTAGAGTGAATCAAAGAAATTTTAAGCGCAGTTAATGACTCACTCGATTGGATTTCAAAGCGATTATTGTTAAGTCTAACTTTCAAATCAATACCGCTATCTGCGAAGGCTTTGTATAAAGTAAGTTCCTGGTTAATCGCTTTACCTTTTTTATAATAATCGTCAACGATGATTTCTGGCTGATTACTACTTGTAATAGTAATCATGGCAATACCACCTACTAAAGACATAACGGGTAGGGCGATGACAAACCAAACCCAAGGGTGTTTGTACCAAGGCTGTGCATTTTCGTTCATTTATTTGATTACCTCTACTCAATTGGATGAGTATTAACTGGACAGATATAAAAAAAGCCTCCGAAGAGGCTTTTTATTTTACCCTAATTTTATTTATCAGGGTGCGAAATGTTGTAAATATATGCTGAAATAACACGTACTTTGTCTTCACCGAGTACATCTTTCCAAGCTGGCATTACACCATTACGGCCATAACGAAGCGTCTCTTCAACGGCTTTGCGTGAACCACCGTACAACCAAATGTTGTCAGTTAGGTTAGGTGCACCAAATGGCAGGTTATGAGCTAAAGAGCCTTTACCATCCGGGCCGTGACACGCTGCACACATTGCAAATTTAGCTTGACCTGCATCTGCAAGTTTGTCGTTTACTTTACGACCTGCTAAACGCAATACGTACTCAGTCATTTCTTGGATTCCTTGTTCGCCTAATGCTGCTTCCCAGCCAGGCATTTGAGCCTTACGGCCGTATAACAAGGTCTCTACGATAGTCTCTGGCTCGCCGCCATATAACCAATCGTTGTCGCGTAAGTTAGGAAAACCTTCAGAACCACGTGCATCTGAGCCGTGACATAGAGCACAGTTTTGTAGGTATAAACGCTGACCAACTTTAAAGCCTTCTTCATCGTAGGCTAGGTCCATAAGTGGCTTTTCAGCTAGTGCTTTAAATACCGGACCGAATGTTTCGTCTGCGCGCTTCACTTCTTGGTCTAACTGAACCAATAAGCCTTCCGCTTTTGCTTTTTCTGACAAACGTTTTGATTCTGCTAGGGTAGTGATACCTTGGTTTGAGCTCTTCCACCCCAAGAAACCTTCCCAGTTACCTAGACCAGGCATCGCCGCTAAGTAACCTACAGACCAAACAAGAATTAAGTAAAACGTGTATGTCCACCATTTTGGTAGCGGGTTATTAAGTTCTTCGATTCCGTCGAACTCATGACCCATTGATTCACCTTCGCCTACGTGAGTGTAGTTTTTAAGGTTAACCGTGATGATCCAAAAACACGCAACGATTGAGAAGACGGTAAGGATAATTACCCACCAACTCCAAAAACTAGTCATTACCATTAGATGACTCCTTCTTATGTGGTGTACCGTTTACGTCTTCGTCGTCAAGAATAGATTCTGCAATCTTATCAAAGTCCTTTTTTGAACTTTTCTTGTACGCCCAATAAACGATACCCAAAAATAGTATCAATAAAATTAAAGTGTAAATTCCGCGGTACGTTCCGTAGTCCATAACGCCTACTTAAGGTGTGTACCTAGTTGTTGAAGGTAAGCAATCAATGCTTCCATTTCTGTTTTACCTTCGACAGCCGCTTTTGCTCCAGCAATGTCCTCTGCAGAATAAAGTGGAATGTAGTTTCCATTTTCATCTTTATGAGTTTTACCTTCAGTTAAACGGTTAAACACTTCTAATTTCTTTGCTGTGTATTCACCTGTTAACGTGTTCTCTTCTAACCAAGGGAAACCTGGCATATTAGATTGAGGTACCACATCACGTGGGTTAATTAGGTGTACACGGTGCCAATCGTCACTGTATCGTTGACCAACACGAGCTAGGTCAGGACCAGTACGCTTAGAACCCCAAAGGAATGGGTGATCCCAAACTGACTCGCCCGCAACTGAGTAATGACCGTAACGTTCAACTTCAGCGCGGAAAGGGCGGATCATTTGGCTGTGACAGTTGTTACAACCTTCGCGGATGTAAATGTCACGACCTTCCATTTCCAGCGGCGTTAGTGCACGCAAGTTAGCAATTGGTTGTGTAGTGTCCTTTTGGAACATTAGCGGAGTGATTTCTACTAATGCACCAAAACTGATTGCAATGACAGTAAAGATAGCAAGAAGCGGTACGCTTTTTTCGATCTTTTCGTGATGATTCGTTGCCATGGTAAATCGTCTCCTTATGCTACTTGAGGTTGTGCTGCTTCAGGGTGTTGTTTTGCATGACGTACAGTTTTGTACGTGTTGTATGCCATAACTAACATACCTGCAACAATGAACACACCACCTAAGAAACGTACGAAGTAGTAAGGGTAAGACGCTTCTAAGCTCTGAACAAAGCTGTAAGTCAATGTACCGTCAGCGTTTACTGCACGCCACATTAAGCCTTGAGTAACACCCGAGAACCACATCGCAACGATGTAAAGTACGACACCAACTGTGTGTAACCAGAAGTGTGTATTAACAAGGTTGCCGTATAACATTTGAGTCTTACCATATAGACGAGGAATCAAGTGATACAACGCACCGATAGAAATCATCGCAACCCAACCAAGTGCACCAGAGTGAACGTGGCCGATAGTCCAGTCTGTATAATGCGAAAGCGCATTTACTGATTTGATTGCCATCATTGGGCCTTCAAACGTAGACATACCGTAGAACGATAGAGAAACGATTAAGAAACGCAATACTGGGTCGGTTTTAAGCTTATGCCACGCACCAGATAACGTCATGATACCGTTGATCATACCACCCCAAGAAGGGATAAATAGAATCACCGACATAACCATACCCAATGACTGTGTCCAGTCAGGAAGTGCAGTGTAATGTAAGTGGTGAGGACCAGCCCAGATGTATAATGAAACTAACGCCCAAAAGTGAACTACTGATAAACGGTAAGAATAAACCGGACGTTCTGCTTGTTTAGGAACGAAGTAATACATCATACCTAAGAAGCCAGCAGTAAGTAGGAAACCAACCGCGTTATGACCGTACCACCATTGAATCATTGCATCGACTGCACCAGAGTAAATTGAGTATGACTTAAAGCCATTAACTGCAATTGCTTGGCTGTTAACGATGTGAAGGATTGCAACCGTGATGATGAAACCAGCATAGAACCAGTTTGCTACGTAAATGTGGCTGGTTTTACGGATCGTTAAGGTGCCGATGAAAACGTACGCGTAAGCTAACCAAACAATCGCAATAGCGATGTCAATTGGCCACTCTAGTTCAGCGTATTCTTTTGATGTAGTCAAACCCATTGGAAGAGTAATGACCGCTGACAAAATAATCGCTTGCCATCCCCAGAATGTGAATGCAGCAAGTTTGTCGCTGATAAGTCTTACTTTACATGTACGTTGTACCACGTAATAAGAAGTAGCGAAGAGTGCACTTGTACCGAATGCAAAGATTACGGCATTAGTGTGCAAAGGACGCAAACGTGAGAACGTAAGCCAAGGCGTATCAAAGTTTAGAGCAGGCCAAATTAATTGCGCAGCAATCAAAACGCCCACGCTCATACCAACGATACCCCACAATACAGTCGTTAAAGCAAATTGCTTAACAACCTTGTAGTTGTACTCTGGGTGAGCAATGTTTGTTGTTGTCATAATGTGGTTCCACTTACCCGTGAAAAATGTTGTTTTAAAGTTCTAAATTTTAGACTCTATTTGAAACTTTTGAATTAAATTATCCAAAAACTCCAATTAAAGACTTTGGCGCGGGGTGCATAATAAAGACTTTGAGAATAAAATAACAGCGAACAACGGCATTATATTGTCCCAGATCAACAATTAGAGAATTCAAGTGCTTAAAAAAACATCATTCGTTCCATTATTTTGTTTAATCAGTGGTTTTTTGCTTTTTATTTCAGCTTGTAGTGACCGAGAAAACACACGTTTAATGGACGACTGTCAATCTAACCAGACAAACTGTCTTACTCTTTCCAGCCCTCACGCCAAGGTTTTTTTGAGCTCAGAATTTATTATGGTTGAACGTATTGAAACGATCACAATTGAGTCAAACTTACGCCTAAAAGAAGCGAAATTAATTCCTTTAAACATGAACATGGGGATAATTCCTATTCCGTTACTTAAACAAAAGGAAATAGAAAGTAACCAGCATACAATACGTACAGAAGGTCAGCTGTTTTTGGGAATGTGTTCAGAGCCGGTTATGAACTGGAATTTAGTCATCTTATTTGAAAATGGTGAAGTCGACTCGATTCCAATTAACAGTTACTGGAATCGAGAGGCTTATATCAACCAACTATAAAGATGTTTTATTCAATGATAGGTTCGTGATGTGTACCGCGGATTGGGTAGTTGTTTTCTGGATCGCGAATCCATTTTAAACCTTCATATAGTTTAATCACTTCTGGTCGGGCAAATGGATTGTTACTTAAGTCGACAACTTGAATGTTGTTGTTTTCGTTGACGACGAAGAGCGCAGGCTCTGAAAAAACATGATCAGTCTCGTGCTCGTTACGCGGTACCGACTGATAAACACCAAGTTGGTCCATAGCTTTAAGGCTTAGACTGTGGGCTATTGGAAAGCCGATTTTTAAATCTTTTTTGTGCGACTCTAATTGTTCTGGGCGGTCCGCTGAAACTGCTATTAGGTCTATACCTATGTCTAAGAGTAAATACTTGAAGTCTTCTAATTCGTTGAGGAACTTGGTGCACATAGGACAATGAGCGCCTCGATATACGACGACCATCTGCCAATCTGCATCGGGATTTTGTGGTTTTCCTAGGGTTACATCTTTACCTGAGTCTAACGTAACCTGAATATTAGGGAAGGGCTGACCGGCATGAAGCTTATTGGTAAACATGACACTCCTTAACGATTTTGTTTTGTAAATTTAAATATTTATAAACAGTGTTACGCTAAGTAATAGTGCATGGTTTAACTTCATGCCAGTTTGTTTTTTATCGAACCTTAAATGAATTAACTAAATCGTCCAGTTGTTTAGCGAGTAATTTAAGGTCTTCACTTGAATCAGCCATATTCGTTGAATTGGCAGCGGCTTTTTCGCTATTTTCACTGATTTGTTTAACATGGCCATTAATTTCTTGAACCACAGTTAATTGTTCTTCAGTGGCTGTAGCGACTTGGGTATTCAAGTCTTCTAAAGTGTGGATCTGTTCAACGATATCCTTCAAAGCGTCATTAGCCTTAGTCGCAGCGTCAGCGCTTCGTGCAGCTAGATCTTTGTTGTGCTGTACGCCGGCAACGGCAGTTTCAGACTCAGTTTGAAGTAGAGTAATCATTGCAGCGATTTCGTCAGTCGATTCATTCGTTCTTTTGGCTAGATTACGAACTTCATCAGCCACGACCGCAAAGCCTCTGCCTTGTTCACCCGCTCGAGCGGCTTCAATAGCAGCGTTCAGCGCTAATAAATTGGTTTGCTCAGAGACTCCTCGAATAACGTCTAGGACACCACTGATAGATACACTTTTTTCTGCCAATGATTCAATTGTATTTGATACCGTCTCCATACCCGATGCCATTTCACCAATATAGTTTGATGAATCTGTGACAACGTTATGTGCAATATTTACTTTTTCGTTTGCCGTTTGAGTGGCTTCGGCAGCAATATTTGCGCTTTTCGCAATGTCACCAATGGTAATGCCCATCTGATTAACAGCAGTAGCAGCATGAATCGACTGATCCCGTTCTAATTCTGCCGCCTTACTTGACGACTTTGCCGATGAGGAAACTATTTCAGCCGCTTGACGTAGGTCAATTGACGTATTGGCGACATCAATCATAACGCTTTGAAGTTTGCTGATAAACTTATTGAAGCCACCAACTACGACGCCTAATTCATCTCTGGCGTCATGATGAATTTGGATAGTAAGGTCGCCTTCACCTTTACCTAAATCTTGGAAGACTTTGGCTAGTTCTTTGATAGGCTTCACCAATAAACCTGACATATAAACGCTTACACCTGCCAGGATACCTACCACGATGATGAACCAAAAAATCATATGATTACGGCTTTCTACCAGGCCTGCATATAATTCAGCAGTTGGTACTTGAGAAACCACGTACCACTTCATGCTTGGAATATAACTCGCAGCGACTACGTAATCTTCTGTTTGTTGAAACGCAAAATCTTGTCTCGCAAGCAAAGTAGACGCGTCTAGGTCTTTATACTCTTGGTTTAATGACAGTTTGCCGACTTTCTCTTTATCAGGATGAACTTGAATCTGACCCTCGCCATTTACCAAATACACAAAACCGGTTTGCTCGATTTTAAAACCTGCTAAATAATCAATCATGTCGTCGAACGATTTTGCGACCCCAGCGGCTCCTTTACCGTTAAGATTTTGGTAATTTACAAAAATATCTGTTTTGCCGTTGGGATAAGTATAAATACTGGCAGACTCGGCGACACCACTATCCCTAAATGCATAGAACCAACCATCTTCTTGGTTTTGTCTCAAAACTCTTAAAAAGCCATCGTGATTCCAATATTCCGCAGTCTTTCGATTGGCAAAAGAAGCGTTACTGTAGCCATTATTGGTTTTTATATTGTTGAGGTACTCAGTTAAAAGTTTAGCGTCCTGGTTATTGCCATTTTCAACCCAGTCCAAAATCATTGGGTTGGTCGCGATGGATTTGGTAAGGGCAGACATTCGAGCGGTTTGACCATCGATAGCATTCCTTACGCGTTGTAATAAATTGGGTAGTTCAGATTGTTCAATCCTTGAGACCATGATGGACTGTGCTTTAGAGTATCCAATGTAACTCACAATACTGGTTGAGATAACAACTGCTGCAATTAGAGCGATGATGAGTTTAAGTTGAATAGAAATTGAGCGTCGTACAGCTTTTTGCATAATTCTTCCTAATGACGGTAAAGCCGCTTTTCCTTAATGTTTATAGTTATTGTTATTATTTGGAAATAGATACTAACGAAATACATCGGCAAAATTAATAGTTTCTTAATAGGAATATTTATTTTAGGTTATTTCGACGTTTGTATGGTTGTTTTTCATACAATGTTAGATGATCAGTCGTATCTTTTACGACGTTTAAGGTAATAAAAATGCTAAGCAATAAAGTGGGCTAAATGACAATAAAATTGCTAAACAATAAATTAAGTGGTGTGT
Organism: Psychrosphaera ytuae; assembly: GCF_017638545.1. Classification (NCBI taxonomy): domain Bacteria; kingdom Pseudomonadati; phylum Pseudomonadota; class Gammaproteobacteria; order Alteromonadales; family Pseudoalteromonadaceae; genus Psychrosphaera; species Psychrosphaera ytuae. The sequence goes on along the minus strand of NZ_CP072110.1, from coordinate 403,197 downwards.
TGTTTGACTTAGACAACACCCTCGTGTCTTGTACAATGAACTTTAAAGAGATGCGCAGGGCAGTCGGATGCCCGGAAGGCGTCGATATATTAGTTCATGTGTCAGCATTAGATGAGAACTTAAGAGAGCAGGCCCATGAAACAATAATCGATATCGAAGTTGCTGACGCTCAATTAAGCGAACCATTCGATGGGTTAACTGAACTGTTTGAATTTTTAAACCATCAAGATATACCAACTGGGATAATTACTCGCAATTGCCTCGAGGCTGCAAGGTTAAAATTGCAGAGAGCTAATCTGTCCACAGACATTCTTATCACCAGAGAAGACTTTCCTGCTAAGCCACACCCCGGTGCATTGCTTCATGTTGCTAATAGTTGGAACCTAAATACACGAAACATGTTGTTTGTCGGTGACTATAAATACGATTTGTTAGCTGCGAATAATGCTCAAATGCCATCTTGTTTGGTACACAATGAAAAAGACTCACCCTTTACCTCCATGGCTTCTTATGTAACTGAAGATTTGATTACATTAAAACAAGATTTAAAACCTTTCATTCAACGGAATAGGCTTGATCTTTAAGTAATGACCTTTTAGTTTCACCCCAGGTTGTTTTTAAACAGGAAAAAACATGAAAAACACAAAAAGGATCAATTTGCGTAACGCCTTAAGTGCGGCGCTTATGGTATCAAGCGTTGTAGCTACTCCGTTAATACACGCAGAGACCGCCACATCTATCGTCCAAGCTTCAACAGTACAGGCTGAATACACAAACCAAATTCCTACAGTACAACAAGTACTTGGATATGCATCCGGCTCAAAGATTACTAATCACAGTGATATGATCCGTTATTTTGAAGCATTAAGCTTAGCGGCCCCTGACCGTGTAAAGTTATTTGATTATGGTGTGACCTGGGAAGGCCGTCGTCTTATTTATGTAGCTATCAGTAATAAAAGTAACATAGATAATTTAGATTCCTTCGCAGAAAACATGCAACGACTTTCTGACCCTAGAAAAACAACCGAAAAACAAGCACAGGAATTAATCGACAATATGCCATCTTCTGTTTGGCTTGGTTATAGTGTTCACGGCAATGAAATCAGCGGTACAGATGCCGCTATGCGAACTGCTTACCACTTATTGGCGGCATCAAATGATAAAACAGTGAACAAAATCTTGGATAACACCGTTGTTTTTATCGATCCATTACAAAACCCAGATGGCCGTACTCGTTTTACGTCGCGTTATTACGCAACAGTAGGACTTGAACACAGTTCAGACCGTTTAAGTGCAGAGCACAATGAACCATGGCCGCGTGGTCGTAGCAATCACTATCTATTTGATATGAACAGAGATTGGTTGGCAGTAACTCAGCCAGAAACCAAAGGCCGTATCGCTGCAATAAATGAATTTAGACCGTTAGTAGTCATAGACCTGCACGAAATGGGCGGTGATCAATCATATTACTTTGCGCCGGCAGCTAAGCCATTTAATCCACATATGACCGACACTCAAGTCGCAAATATGAACACCATAGGTGCGAATATAGGCAAGTATTTTGATCAAGATGGTTACGATTATTTTACTCGAGAAATCTTTGATGCATTTTATCCAGGTTATGGTGACAGCTGGCCTACCTTTTATGGAGCGTCGGCATCTACCTACGAAGTGTCTTCTTCACGGGGAGAGCGCTATACCAAAACGACGGGTGAATTACTGACCTATGACAATACAGTTCAACGTCATTTTGTTGCGTCAATTGCGACAGCCGAAGGCGTAGCAGACCACCGCAAAAAACTTCTTAATGATTACTATCAGTATCAAGTTACCGCGATTGAATCGGGTAAGGGCAAAGAGCGTATCTATGTTCTAAACGATGAATTAAATAGGGCAGGTAGCCACCGTCTAGCAACTTTGATGGCCCAACACGACGTCGAAGTTAAGCAAGCGACAGAATCCTTTAAACTGTGCGGTAATACTTACCCGACTGGGACTTATTTTATTGATTCGGCCCAACCTAAAGGTCGTTTTGTCACAACAACGATGACCGAGCAAGTCAACATGTCTGAGGCGTTTATCAAAGAGCAAGAACGTCGTAGAGCTCGTAATTTAAATGATGAAATTTACGATGTAACCGGCTGGTCACTACCATTAATGTTTGGTGTTGATGTTGATTCATGTAAATCAGTGCCTAAGGTAAAGTACACGTTTGTAACACCTGATCAAAAGCTCAAAGGGCAAGTAGAAAATTTGAATGCCAAGGTTGGTTACATTATTCCATGGGGTGATATGGCCGCAGGCCGCTTTTTAACTCATGCATTAAAGGCTGGGCTAACTGTAAAGACCGCAGATAAGTCCTTTACTTTAGATGGTAAGCAGCGTTTTCCAGCTGGTAGTATTGTTATTGAAAAGCGACAAAACTCAAAAGATTTACCATCAGTGATAAGTTCAATTGCAGCACAAACTGGCGCGAAAGTGATCGGAATTGATACAAGTTGGGTCACCGATGGCCCAAGTTTAGGTAGTGGCTCAATGCCTGAGCTAACTGCACCACGTGTCGCGATGGCTTGGGACGAACCTGTCAGTTCTCTTAGTGCCGGTCACACTCGTTTTGTTATCGAGCGTCAATTCGATTATCCAGTTACAGCCATTCGCACAAATGTATTGCGCTATGCTGATTTAAGTAATTATCAGGTGTTAATCCTACCACACGGTTATTATGAAAACGCGTTAGGTAAGGGCGGAGCTGATAACCTAAAACAGTGGGTTAAAAATGGCGGAGTTTTAATTACTTTTGCTGGTGCAACAAAATTTGCGTCAAACCCAGATTATGCAATTTTAGACGTACAACGCGAACGAGCCGTTAATGAAAACCCTAGTGTCTATAAAGATTCGGACTCAGGCTTGGTTGATGGTGTTGTTATCAAAAACCGAGAAACGTTAAAAGTAGCGACTGAAGAATTTGATAAAAATCCAGATTTTGTCGCTGGCGTGTTAGCAAACGTCGAAGTAGACCAAGAACATTGGCTAACTGCGGGCATAAAGCCTAACGTTGTGGGTATTGCTTATGGCAGCGACATTTTTACGCCGATCAAATTAAACTCGGGTAAAAACTTAGCTTGGTTTAGTTCGGAGGATAAAGTGTTGGCGAGTGGATATTTATGGGAAGAAAGCAAAAAGCAGTTGGCTTACAAACCGTTTTTAATTCACCAACCAATGGGCAAAGGTATGGTCATTGCGTACACGCAAGAACCAACAACTCGCGCATATCTTGATGGTCTAAACGTGATGTTAATGAATAGTATTTTCCGAGCAGCAGCACACGCATCGCCGTTAAAACAAATCCATTAACTAGCTATTTAGTTTCTAATGAATACAAAGAAAAGGAAGTGAAAGCTTCCTTTTTTGTTTAAGGGATAGACTGAGGGTAGAAGCTTCAAAGTAAGGCTCAGAGTTTAATCTTACAAGTATTACAATACTTGATTTAACATAATGTATATTATGTGCATATCAATGTATGGTATTGAATTTACAGTTGCGAAAATACGTTTTTACTACTGTACTGTCTCTTAAGCTAAACAAATACAATTGGCCTCTCAACATTTGTAACTTTTTGACGCCGTGATAACTGGAGTTAACCCAAAATGGCCGAAGGTTTATTTACCTTTACAGAAGACAAAACTAAAGTAAAAAATCAATTGGAACCTTGGCATGTTTTAAGCGTTGAGGATGATCCGGATTATCAGAAGACTCTTGAGCTTTGCCTTAATGGCCTAGAGGTTGAAGGCAGACCTATTGTACTCCATAAGGCTCAATCCGCTACCGAGGCGTCAACTTTTCTATCAAATCGTAATGACATTTCAGTCATCCTACTTGATGTGGTTATGGAGGAAGATGATGCTGGATTAAAACTTGTTAGCACGATCCGTGACGTTATTGACGACAACAGAGTTAGGATTATCTTATTAACCGGTCAAGCGAGTTTAGCGCCTCAAAAAGATATTATGGCCAACTATGATATTGACGAATATTGGAACAAGGTTGACTTAACCTCTGAAAAACTAAAAAGCTTAATAATTGCCAATATACGGAACTGGGATACGCTCAATCAGTTGTATATTGCCAAACGTGGTTTGCAAATAATTGTTGATGCGTCACGCTCAATCACACGTAGTAATGACCTGCAAAGTTTTACTTCAACCGTGCTAAATGAAATTAGCCGTGTCATACAAATTGATGAAACAGACGGTATAGTTTGTGTGAATTTTAACGATGCAAACACTCCAGAAACCTTTCAAATTCTGGCAACAACCAGTACTTATATTTCTCTCAATAATAAAGCGTTAAATGATTACCTAACGACACTAGAAAAAGAAGATTACAATACGGTTTTAGGTTTGGTTGATAAAGTAAAAAGCACAAAACAACATCAATTTGATGGAAGATGGAACATATTGTTTTTTAGTACCAAAGAATACGACAAAGCATCTTATTTATTTATAGTGCGAACAAATAGCCAAATAAAACAGCAGCATATCAACTTATTGAATGTATTTAGTGACAACATCAGCACTCGTTTCGCAAATCTTGCGTTGATGAATAAGCTTTCTTTCTTAGCATACTATGACGTAAGAACCCAGTTACCAAATCAAAACTGGCTGGCTAGAGAACTCGACAGCTTTAACCACAAAGACCGTTCCGAAGTCGTGCTTTTAGCCCTAAAGATTAACGAATTCCCTTCTCTAGAACTATGTTTAGGTACAGACAACATAAATCGCTTATTAAATGAAATGACGATAACCATTAAAGATCGGTTTAAGCAAAGCTATGCGGTGACTCTAGTAAGTCAGGATACTTTTGTTTTAATGTTTGATTCGCAAAGTTTTAAAACGAGTGATGTAACTTCCATTGATGAGTTGTTCATTGATAATGGCGATTTCCAGCATCATGTATCAATGACGGCTTTAACAGTTAAATTAGATTCATTAACCGAATTGAGCAGCTCAGATATAATCAACGCTATCGAAATTGGTCTGCTAGACATGCATGTTCAAGGTGCCAAGCAAGATGTTTTCGACAAAGAGTTAATTAACAAGACCTCTGAACGCCAAATTCTTTTACACCAACTTAATGACGCCATAAAAAGTAATAGTGGTATCCACTTAGTTTTTCAACCCAAAATTGATACACATACTAATACCACGGTCGGTGCCGAAGCGTTAGTAAGGTGGAATTTAGACAATAACCTACAGCTAAAGCCCGATCAATTCATACCACTTGCTCAGGATTCTGGCTTGATAACTCCACTAGATCAGTTGGTAATGGAGAAAACGTTTGATGCAGTTAAGCTACTCTTAAGTAAACAGCTGCCCTGCTCTTTATCTTTTAACGTAACCTACAGTGATTTAATTAATCAGAAATTTACTTCTCGGCTAATTGACCTCATCAAAGAAACCAAAGCACCGAACAACAGTATCGAAATAGAAGTTACCGAAACAGAATTAATGGACGATTATTCGATGATTGAACCAATCATAAATACACTGTTACAAAATGGTGTAAAAGTAGCAATTGATGATTTTGGTACTGGTTACTCTTCACTCGGTGTAATCACAAAATTGCCAGCCACGACTCTTAAGTTAGATAAGGTATTTGTAGACTCTCTTGCTACAGAAAAAGCTTCGCAAAGCGTAGTAAAGACAGTCAAAAGTCTATCAGACATTTTCAATTTTGAAGTCATTGCTGAAGGTGTCGAAACCGAACAACAAAAGCAAATTCTTGTGTCTATGGGAATTAAGGTCTGTCAGGGATATTTATATGCAAAACCCATGTCTTTAACAAACCTTGTGACGCGTCTCGAAAATGAGCGCCAAACTATATAGCGGAACAATCAAATGGATGAGTCCGAACACAGCAAAGGTTCAATTAATGGTGTATTAGTTTTAACACTTTCTCTATCGCTCATTACAACTTTGTTTGTTTATAGTATTTTAAAAACTGAAAAAGTATCTCGATTACAAAGCACGCAAGATTTGATAATCAATCAGGCGTCCATACTGTTTACAAAGCAAGTAGCGAATATAAGGCAAAGTTCTTTTTTGATTTTTCAGTACATCAAAGATGGCCATTCGGTACAAAAAACCTTTAATCCAGAACCATTACTAAATAAAGTCAGCACACTGCTACCCAATATTTCACAGGTACGGGTCCTAGATGAGGACGGAACGGAATTGGTTCGTGTCAATGTGCGTGATGGTATAGCAACTACCGTGGCCTCTGAAGAATTACAAAATAAAAGTAATCGAGATTATTATTTACAAGCTAAAAAACTAGCACCAGATTCACTGTATTTGAGTCAAATTGATTTAAATATTGAACAAGGCGTCGTGGTAAAACCAATTGAGCCAACTATAAGAGCTGTTTATCATTGGCAATTGGAAAAACGTTTTTATTTAGTCATCAATTACCAGCTCACGGAGCTTTATCAACAACTTAGAAACCTATCAACGGATTCAACCTTTTTAAAAGTAAGCGCGGGTACTGACTATTTCATAATTCACCCCGATAAAAAAAAGGAATGGGCAAGTTCCTTCGAGGAAAGAAACGCAACACTTAGTAATGAGTACCCTTCTTTAGCAGATACCTTAAATAATAACGTTTCTACACGTTTTTATTACGACAGTGAACTTGGTTACGTGAGTGGCCTTAAACTAAGTATTTTAAATGAAGAAATAAACGATAAAGATTCGACGAGTGGCTTGAATGATTTGATTTTTCTTACTATTACAAAAAAGGATCAAGAATTAATTCTCTTTTATAATGTTTATGTCTATACCCTACTCACCCTTTTTCTCTCTATTGTCGTGTTTGGCTTGTTAGGATACAAAGAGCTCAGCCAAAAAAGAGAATTAAAGCGATTAAACCAACAACTCGACCATGAGCATAAACAATTAAAATGCGCTTTAGAAATAGAACAAAAACTTAAAGACGAATTAGTGCAAGCCGAAAAAATGGCGTCTTTAGGATTTTTAGTTTCGGGTGTAGCACACGAACTAAATACACCAATAGGCGCCGCGAAAATGACTTCATCGAATTTAAAAACAATAAATCAAGATTTTGGCCTCAAAATTGAGCAAGGGATTTCTAAATCAGATTTATTAGAGTTAGTTGAAGGAAATGTATCCGGAAACCAACATATTCAAAATTGCTTACAAAAATCCAGTGATATTATTAAAAGGTTTAAGCGGTTAGCAGTAGACAGGCATGAAGAGGAGGTACAAACATTTGACCTGATCACTATAATAAATGATGTATTGGATTCTATGGGCCCTATTCTTCGAGAAGCAAAAATAACGACAAAACTACATGCTCCAAAAATCTTGGAAATGCAAAGTTACCCTGGTGCTCTTTCTCAAACTATCCAAAATATCGTAAAAAATTCAATGGACCATGCCTTTGAAGGGGTTACTTTTCGACGAATTGACATATCTGCGAATGCATCTCGAGATAGTGTGCAAATTGTGTTTGAGGATAATGGCATTGGTCTCAGTCAGACTATAAACGATGTGTTTGAACCATTTGCGACAACAGCAAGACATCAAGGTAATACAGGACTGGGCCTCCACCTAGTACATCAATGGGTAAACCAGTTATTAAAAGGCTCTGTTTCAATTTCAACTCGAAATGAAGGTGGTACGTCAGTAAATATAAGAGTCGCGAGATATATTAGTGATAAGCCAGACTCAAATGAAAACTAAAAACGAGTTTTGTATTAATGGCTGTAAACGACATAACGATTTCTGCCACGAGATTTTGCTTCGTATAGCGCAACGTCAGCACATTTGACAATGTCTTTGCTCTCGTTTGCATTATTACTATAGTCAAAACATGCAATGCCAACACTAATAGTGACTCTATCTGATGCAACACTGTACTCGTGGATTAAATTAGCTTGGTAGACTGCATCAACTAAACGTTTCGCAACAAGTTCTGCGCCTTTTCGGTCGGTGTTTTGAAGAATACAGCTGAACTCTTCACCACCATATCGCGCTATGAAATCAGTACCACGAGATAATTGGTTAGAAAGCGTGTTGGCAATAGCTTGCAAGCATTTGTCGCCTTTGGCATGCCCATAATTATCGTTATAAGGTTTGAACGAATCTACGTCTATCATCAACACAGACATTGACCACTTTTCTCGTTTGGCGATATGTATATCTGATTTTAACCGTCCATCAAAGGCCCGCCTGTTTGGTACCCCAGTCAATCCATCAGATAGCGAGAGTTCTTCCAATATTTCTTTTTGCTGCATAACGGTTTTGTAATAAATATTAAATGAGAACGCGATATCCGCTATTTCATCATTACCTGAAGTGTCTATCTGTACGACTTCCCCGTGTAATTTTCTTTTTATTGTATCTTTTAAAACCAATAAGCGCCTCGCTACTCTTACATGCAAAAACCATAATGTTATGCACAAAGTTAACACCGCTGTAACCGCCATAAAGGTAATGACTTGGATCTTTTCTTCTAGTTGCTGGCGCTGTTCTTTGGCTGCTGTTTCAACCGCTAATTTTTGTTTGTAGCCGTTGTACTCTGCTTGATTCGCGTAATCTAAAATAAGGTTGTGCATGAAATTTGCGCGCCCTTTCGTTCGTCCCCGCAACTGAATTAAGTCTATTTTTAGCTGAACTAAACCATCCTGACCTAAAATTTTATTTTCTAAATTAGTCAGTCCATTGTTAATCTTTTCAGAGTTGTAATTGGGAAAAGCAGACACAAACGTCCTTAAATGGGCTATATGTTCTTTGAAGATGGTTCCTAATTCTCGAACCTTAGAAAGATGCTCTGTTTGAGCAACTTCTCCTACCGGAATAATCACATCTGCAACCTCTTGCTGCCAGTTATAATAATCGATAGATGATTTATTGTTATCTTTTACATTTTCCTTTGTAAGTAAATTCCTATAGATGTAATACACATCCTGCTGAGTCTGGGAAAATTTTTCTGTTTTATTTAATTGATCCTTAACAGCCGTTTGTAATTCATATAGCTCTTTAATTACGGTCTGAAGTTGTACTTTAAAAAACACATTACCTTCAAATTTTGCTGCTACTATAGATAACTGTTCAAGGTGATGTTTAACGTCATCAAAGTTAATTCTTAATTCAGCTTTACTTCTTGAGTAAGCCATTCGCTCTGTTAAATAGGTTAACGTATTAATGTCACTGTATAGTCGGTTTGCTGTGGTAATTGATGGAATTGCTCTTTCTGTAAACTCATTTACTGTATGTTTAACATCTAATAACTGCGAAAAAGATTGAGACACCAAAATAATAAAAATCGTCAACACCACGACGATTGCGGTAGAAAGAACCACTCTAACTGATGAAATAAAACGAGCTAAATTACTTGGTACCATCAAACTAGAAAAATCTGATTTCATTTTGTATTTACCGTTATGCGCCCTTCAACTCGATTATGAATTTCAGGACGCTCTTGAATGTAACTAATCAAGACTTCAGACAAAAGTGGTGTAAGCCTTACGCCTATATCCACCTTTTCAGCAGTTTCGAACATAGTATATCCATCGCCCCCTGCAAAAATATAATCAGACGTTGCCATTGTGTATGTCTTATCTTTATCCAAAGGCCTACCGCTTATTTTTATATTGGTTACGCTTGGTGTTCCTTGAGTATTTTCAATGGTATATGACATACCGGAAACATGCGGAAAACGACCTTTTCTCAAAGCTAATTCACTTACTCCATTATTCAACGCAGCTTTGATTTGTTCTCCTTTCACTTTCAACAATATTACTCTACTTCTAAATGGGAGCTCAGTAGCGATGAGTCTACGAGTAATCTCTGTCCCCTTAGGGTAAATGGAATCACCACGGATTACACCACCGTTGATTAACGCAACGTCACTACCTACAAAGCTTTTCATTGCATCGGCTAAAAGATTTGCGAAACTGTTTTCTTCACTTCTAACTGATACTTTTAAAGTGGAAACTTGTTGTTTAAATGTTCCTAACTTAACGTCTAACAATCTGTCTAAACGCTTAGTGTAACCTTCTATCTGTGCGCTGACGGCGGTGTCAGAGGGTAGATTACTTAACTGAAATTTTTGAGAATTGGTTTTGGTTTGACCATTTAATATTAAATTTATCGTCAAGGCCGAGTTAGAATTAGAAAAATATTCATGATTATCAATTTCATCTAGCTTGGTTTTTTCTTCGTCTGTTAAATCATTATTCACAAGAATAGCAAGGTCAACGACACCTTTATTAACAAGCTCTAAAATCTTTTCGTTAAACCGCGAGTATATTAAAACGACAGCATCAACGTTTGCGGCCCGATACCTCCTAGCTTGATTGATAATTGTACTAGACTTGTCCATTACTTCTACGCGCGTCAGTAAATACTCATCTATAACTGAATCATCAATTAAGCTAATTATCCCCAGAGAAACATCGTTTTTGGTAATAACTACATCTCTAACTAAACCATCGAGTGGATCTTTAGTTCTGGAGTCTCGTAAATTACTGCACAAAATTGGAAAGCCGGCTTCGTAAGCGCGCATTGAGAGCTCATCTTCAAAATAAATAAACTCTCTTTTAGTTACAGACATTACATCAGGTTCTAATGAGTTCAATATATCTATGACGTGTGCGCCCTTATCAAATGACGACATAGGACTCGGTCCGATTGAACCTCCACCAAAAAGAAAAAATGTCGGTGCGGCTTTGTTCCGATAATCATTTAAAAGAAAGGCTAGCTGTCGGTAGTCACCTTGTACTTTATTGTTAATTAAAGGCATATCAGCACTAAAAACGATGTTTGCGACCTTTTTATTACCTTCTAGTGAACTAGCAGATGGCGTATATAAGCTCCAAAGCACTAGACACCAGCCAACCAATACCTTCATTGTTGGCATATTAGCCCTCTCTCATATGATATTTTTCAGTTCAATTCTTTATCGACCCAAAATTTGGTGCCTTTTATCGTAGCCTGCAGTGCAATGCCACTTTCGGTAAATGTATAAACTGTAACATCGCCGTAATAGGCTTCACCTTCTACAGATGCGCCTTTGCCGTTTGCTTTTACACCAGCGTCAGCATTACCGCCAAAGGTCCAACCGCTTTCTATGAAATTATTAATCGCTTGTTTGTTGTGAAATACCATCACAATTCGATAGTCTTTAGCACCGAACCCTAATCCTACGCCAGCTTCCGCCATATTCATATAGGTCGTTTCACCAGAAACCTTGTTTTTAACTACTCCATATCCTGTGCCTGCAGCGACGAATATAAAATTAACATTCGCGTTGCTAAATACAGCATATCCCGGCGCCGTGGAGATTTGAGCACGTGTATCTGGTTTTGTACGATAAAGCTCTTGAAGCGCTTCACGCTCCATATCTAATATTGCTTGACGTTTATCTCCCGGAGTACCATCGCCCATGGAAGCACAGCCATTGATGCCAATTATTAATAAGACAGAAAGCACTAATTTCAAAGTTTTCATTACGTTAATCCCTAAAGTTATTTGTCCCTATAACTATAGTGCGTATTAAAAAAAGCCCCAATAAATCGTTTTTATTAGGGCAATTATTGAACAGTGGTACTATTCCATTAGCCACATGTGGGCAGTTCGTGCACTTACTGTAAACTTATGCCAGGTGCTAGAAATATATTGAGTATTTGAGGCGTTTAAAGTGTCACGATACGTACGGTACCAATATAAACCGTGATTACTTGTATCCACCCAAATTTCTTGGCTTGTTCCACACTTGTTTATTGCAACAATCCCTTTATAACCGCGGTTGAACATAAGAATACAGTCATTACTCGCCATAACCTGCATCCCTTGTCCCTGGACTTCGTTGTGAAAACGGATCATATTAACTACATCCGTTCGTTTATATAGATCCTGCCAACGTCCACCGTCATTACTCTCGTTGTGGTCAGAATACATCATTGGCACACCACCATCTCGACCGAGAATATATGCGTTTGCCAAATATTCATCGGTTGAATCCAAAATTTGATACCTAAAACCATCATTTAATGGAATATCATGGGTTACAGAAAAAGTAAGTGCGCGTGATGGATTAATCGCTTGACCGTATGCCCCAGGGTCGACTAAAAGGTTCATAGAACCACCATATCCAAGTGCGGCTCGTATTTGTGCAAACAACGGGAAGTCGTATGCTGCATGGTCTGTTTCGTTGAGATATGGCTTCAAAAACGTCTCATATCCACTTTCTCCAGCGCCACCTGACGTTATTATCTCGCCAATGATATGCATGCCATTTTTGATATCTGGGGTAAAAACTGCGTTTAAGTGATATGCAGTCATATGCTTGGCAGCGTCTACCCGAAACCCCTTTACCCCCATGTTTTTCAAGGCTTGAAGATAGGCTTTTTGTTGAGAAACAACCCAATTATTAGGATCTAAATCCGGTAAACCTGTATCGCCATTACCACCACATAACCTGTAGTATTGCACTTCACCTCTATCGTTGTAATTTTGAATACAACCAGGTGCATGAAAATCACCTGCCCCTAAATAATTTTGTGACAGATCACCAAATAGGGTCTGGCTTGCGTAATAACCAACATTATTTGAGTAAGATTGTAAGATTTCTTGACCCGGATAATTTAAGTCAGAGCGTTTCCATGACTCATTGGCCTTATGGTTAAACACAATATCCGCATACACATCTACACCTTGTGCTCGTAGAGCATTAACCATGGCCTCAAAATTAACTCTGTTGCCTAAAGGATTATCTATTACGCGAATATCTTGAGGTTGATATCGAGCCCACCATTCATTTCCTGATGATTTGTAAGCGGGTGAAACCAAAACCTTTTTATAACCAAGGTTAGCTATTTCGTTAGCTTTAAGTCGAACGTCATCATACGTCCAATTAAATGCATGTAATATAACGTCTGCGGATGCCGTAGTGCACGACAATGCCGCAACGCCAATTAATGCCGCTTTGATTGTTTTGTTTGTTTTCATATTATTTCCTGTTGTTATTTGAGAAAGATTTCCTCTTTCCGCTGGAAATAATAAAAACAATTGTCACGACATGCGCTAAATTACATACGTATTCAAAGCGGGTTTCATCAGTAACTTGTTACTAATTATTAATAGCCTGGTGCTATGGCTAAGTTTTGTACCTGTTTGATCTCATTTCTGTTTTTCAACCAAAGTTGAAATTCGCCACCAGTTAAGTGAGCATCTACCGAACAATCAACATTCCAGCGACGTAATAAGTAGCCAGCTAAAGCGGCATTAGTGTTTATTTCTAATACGCCATCAATCATTCCATAATCGATTTCTATAGCCGTGGCAAATTGAACATTTTTGGGATGAGCGACGATTTTTAATTTTATAGGTGAGTTCCACTCTTCGTCATACCGTTTGGTTTCACGAATATCGTTGTCATTTGATAAGAGTGAAACCTTGCTGATCCTCGTTAATACAAAATCTCTAAATGTTTGGCTTTTTCTATCAAACGCTCTAAGGTGCCACCTTAATCCATTATCTACGATGCTATGAGGAACAAGATCCCTTGCACTAGAGCCGCTTGATAATGATGTATAAATCACATTAACCGCATTGCCATTCATAATAGCTTGGGATAACCGCGCAACGACTGTTAAGTCAGGAGTGTTTAATAATGATGGCGCTTGAATTGGATAGGGTTGTGCCTCAATTGCATCGAATCCGTCGGAAATTCCATTGGTGATTTTGGTCAGGGTTCTACGTACGTCATAAGCAAACAAAGGCTTAAAGCTATTACTTTGAAAATACCTTTGATTCAATTCGTCTAAATCAATATTCTCAGGGGCGCAGTCTAGATAATGTTGAAAACTAGCAAGCGCGTCAGCCGGTGTGAGGCTGAATCTCTCCTGTAGTGAAGATGTGTTTAAGTGCCCCTTAAAAAACAAACTGAAATCAATAAAATAAAGCTGCTTTATTTGAGAATGGGTGTAAGAGTCCAATTTTTTCTTAAGTAGAGGGTTTTCTTTTGATTTGTTTATTGCATATTCCATGTTTGCGTAATCCATACCACTTACTTTAAAACATAAAAAAGCCCGTTATACGGGCGTTTAGTTATTTACTTATCGACTGATAAATCGCTTTCATTGTTGCAATTGGATCGGGAGACTTTGTGATGGCACGTCCAATCACTAGAAAGTCAGCTCCGGCTGCCACTGCTTTTTCTGGTGTCATAATACGCTTTTGATCATCAACCGAAGCATCTGCAGTTCGAATGCCAGGGGTAACTAACTTAAAGTCAGAGCCATATTCAGCTTTGAGCATTTCGGCCTCTTGCGCAGAGCATACAACACCATCAAGGCCTGCCGAGTTTGCCAACCCAGCTAAAAACTTTACTTGCTCCTTTGGACTTCTCGTTATGCCTAATTCCACTAAATCGTCTTCAGACATACTAGTCAAAACAGTTACGGCTATTAATAATGGCGCTTTGTCGCCGTAGGGCAATAGCGCTTCTTTGGCTGCGGTCATCATTTTAACACCGCCCGAAGCGTGAACATTAACCATCCAAATACCAAGTTCCGCTGCTGCCTTAACCGCTTTAGCTACGGTATTAGGTATATCGTGAAATTTAAGGTCTAAAAATATCTCAAAGCCTTTGTCATGCAGAGTATTGATAAATTGAGGTCCAAAATGGGTGAACATTTCTTTACCAACTTTTAGTCGACATAAGTTTGGATCTAACTTATCGACTAACTCCAAAGCCTTAGTTTGCGATTCGAAGTCTAATGCGACTACAATTTTTTTGTCTTCCACTGTATATCCCAATTTTACGTTTAAATCCCATCAAGACCCGTCAACGGCTTAATGGTTTGCCAACTATTACACGCTGGGCAACGCCAGCTAAAATTATTTGTCGAAAAACCACAAGATTTACACTCGTAGTTTGGTTTTAATTCTATGTATTTTTTGACCAAACGTTGCAACTGGTCAAAATGCTCATCGGACATAAAGAACTCTTTTTCAAGTTCGATAAGTTTACTGAACCCCCTGACGCTTGGCACATATTGTAATTGTTGAATTATGTATTGACGAGCCGCTTCTACGCCCTTCTCCTTTGCGATAAAGTCCGCCATTTGATTATGCGCGTTTACGCTACTGATGTTCTTTTCTTTGATTAGCCAATATAACCATGCCGCCTGTTCAAATTCATCAACAAAACACTCTGGTGCTATATCAAAAATTGCCGGAGCAAAACTAGGTTCCTTATCTAAGGCTTCAATAATGAGTTCACGTGATTGTTGTTTATTATTGAGCAACAAATATAACTTTGCCAATGACACCATACTGCGCAAGCATTGAGCATTAACCTTTAACGCACGTTTATAAGCTTGTTTTTTTGTTTTTACACTATCGCTTTGGTCTGCCAACTCGCAATAAAAGTGACTTATCAGCTGCCTTGTATTTTCATTAATTAGTGTTTGTTTAGTTTTTAGATACGCATCTATGCCCTTTTGCCATTCTCTTGTTTGTTCAAACAAGTGTAGTAGCATCATCAGGGCTTCGTTGGCATGTGCAGACTTTAAGAGTGGCTCAAGCGTTTTTAAAGCGTGCTCTAGCATACCTGCGGACATGAAGTCTTGAGCTAACTCTAATTTTATAATTTCTAATTCAAACTCTGGAATCTTGATCTGATCGGTGTTTACAAGACCTTCATGAATAGCGATCGCCTTGTCAATCTCACCTTTCTTTCGAAAGAGCTTTGCTAAAGTTAAATAGTTTTCAATATTTGCGGGGGTATCATCAAAGTATTGTATGAGTCGATCAAACGCCTGCTCCTCTTTATTATTAAGAAGTAACGTAACACTCGAGGTTAATGCTTGGTTGAGGGACTTTTGCTGTTGAAGGAGTTCTTTTTTCGCATTGTGTTTGCCCATGACCCAACCATAAGCAACTGCGACCGGTAACAACAAAAATAACAGTTCAAGCATTTTTCTTGTTGAATACCTTAGTAATCGTCATCATCACATACGTGAAAAAGGCACCTAAAAACAGGCTGCTGAGTAGTAAAACAGAAAGTGGCGCGGTCAGTTTTATAAATAACAGATTAATCTCTGTTAAATGGCCATTTTCACTACCCAATGCGAGCGCAATGAACAGTATGACTAAAAATATGAGATATTTTATAAGTTTCAAAAGCCTACCCCTTTGTTTAGGGGTATAAGGCTATTGTAAGTCTGAGTTATAGTCAATCACGTATTACTTATAATCGACTCTTTCACGCAACTCTTTACCTGGCTTAAAGTGTGGTACGTACTTCGCGCCTAGTTCGACTGACTCACCTGATTTTGGGTTACGACCTACTCGTGGTGCTCTGTAGTGCAATGAAAAGCTTCCAAAACCACGAATCTCAATGCGATCACCACTAGACAGACTTTCTGCCATATTATCAATGATGCTTTTTACAGCGGTTTCTACGTCTTTAATAGGAAGTTGTTGATGTTGCTCTGCAAGCGCTTCTATTAATTCTGACTTAGTCATTTAATTCACCTTTTATTAAGACAAAAATAAGGGAGCATTACGCTCCCTTATATTTATAGCTCATTTAAATTCAAAAGCTTAGTCTTTTTGTGCATTTTTAAATGCAGCAGCCATAGCATTTTCGAATTCAGGCGTTTGATTTTGTAGATTATCTAACGCTTGCTTCTCTTCTGCTTCGTCAATCGCTTTGATTGATAAGCTGATAGTGCGGTTCTTACGATCAACACCAACAAACTTAGCTTCAACTTCTGAACCAGCAGTTAATACTGTAGAAGCGTCTTCGATGCGGTCACGTGAAATCTCAGATACACGGATGTAACCTTCAACGTCAGTACCTAGCTCAACAGTTGCGCCTTTCGCGTCAACGTCTTTGATAGTACCTTTAACAACTGCACCTTTCTTGTTGTTTTCTAAGTATTCAGAGAACGGATCAGAATCCATTTGCTTAACACCTAGAGAGATACGCTCACGCTCTGGGTCTACCTGTAGAACAACCGCTTCGATTTCGTCGCCTTTCTTGAATTCACGTACTGCTTCTTCACCTGCAACATTCCAAGAAATGTCAGATAAGTGAACAAGACCGTCGATGCCACCGTCAAGACCGATGAAGATACCGAAGTCAGTGATTGACTTGATGTTACCTGAAACGCGGTCACCTTTGTTGTGTGACTTAGCGAATACTTCCCATGGGTTGTCTTTACATTGCTTAAGACCTAGAGAAATACGACGACGCTCTTCATCAATTTCAAGAACTAGAACTTCAACTTCGTCACCTAAGCTAACAACTTTAGATGGGTGGATGTTCTTGTTAGTCCAATCCATTTCAGAAACGTGTACAAGACCTTCGATACCGTCTTCGATTTCAACGAAACAACCGTAGTCCGTAAGGTTAGTAACACGGCCTTTAAGGCGTGAACCTTCTGGATAACGACCAGCGATGTCGCCCCAAGGATCTGAACCAAGTTGCTTAAGACCTAGAGAAACACGGTTTTTCTCTTTGTCGAACTTAAGAACTTTAACGTCGATCTCGTCACCAACTGCAACGATTTCGCTTGGGTGCTTAACGCGTTTCCAAGCCATGTCAGTGATGTGTAGTAGACCGTCTAAACCACCTAGGTCAACGAATGCACCGTAGTCAGTTAGGTTCTTAACGATACCTTTAACTTCTGAACCTTCTTCAAGGCTAGCAAGAAGTTGCTCGCGCTCTGCAGAGTTTTCAGTTTCGATTACTGCACGACGTGAAACAACAACGTTGTTGCGCTTCTGGTCAAGCTTGATAACTTTAAATTCTAGTTCTTTACCTTCAAGGTGAGAAGTGTCACGGATTGGGCGAACGTCTACTAAAGAACCAGGTAAGAATGCTCTGATGCCTTCAACTTCAACAGTGAAGCCGCCTTTAACTTTACCAGAGATAAGACCTTTAACGATCTCTTCTTCTTCACATGCTTTCTCAAGACGTACCCAAGCTTCGTAACGCTTAGCTTTTTCACGAGAAAGGATAGTCTCACCGAAACCGTCTTCGATTGAGTCTAACGCTACGTCAACTTCGTCACCAACGCTAACTTCTAATTCACCAGCGTGGTTTTTGAATTGTGCCGCAGGGATTGCAGATTCTGACTTAAGGCCAGCGTCTACTAATACTAGGTCACGTTCGATAGATACGATTGTACCTTTAACGATTGAACCTGGACGTGTTTCGATAGTTTGAAGGCTTTCTTCAAATAATTGAGCAAAATTTTCTGTCATGATTTATCTTCATTTAATCCTATGTTGCGTTCCTGCGACAAAGGGGTTGATGTTTAACTTGTTACTTCCGTGCTAACAAGGCTTTCTAAAAGGTTATTTTAATTTACTTTCAACAACTTCTAACAGCTGTTCAAAGACTTGATGAGCGTTAAGATTAGTAGAATCAATAGAAATTGCATCTTCTGCAGGCACTAATGGCGCTACGCTTCTGTTCATATCACGCTCATCACGAGCTTGAATATCGCTCAAAAGGTCGCCGATTTTAACATCGTGCCCTTTGCCCTGCAACTCTTTAAAACGCCTATTTGCGCGTTCTTCCGCACTTGCAGTTAAAAATACTTTGATTGTTGCATCTGGAAAGACAACAGTGCCCATATCTCGACCATCTGCGATAAGGCCAGGACTTTGTCTAAATGCGCGCTGACGACGTAACAACGCCTCACGAACTCTTGGTAATGCAGCGATTTTTGACGCTACTCCACCGACTTCTTCGTTTCGAATCGAATGCGTAACTTCTTCACCTTCGAGGATAATCTTTGACGCATTTTGTTCCGCAACAAATTGAACGTCCAAGTGTGCTGCCAAAGGGATTAAGCTCTCTTCGTCACTTGGTTCAATTTGATGGTGAATCGATGCCAATGCTAATACTCGGTATATAGCACCGCTATCTAAGATCTCCCATCCCAGTTTATCTGCCAAAAGACGACATACTGTGCCTTTCCCTGCACCGCTTGGGCCATCGATGGTAATGACTGGTACTGAATGCTCCATAAATACTCCACTCGCTAAAATTGCGGGCAGTATTATACGCTAATCCGCCCAAAAAAAAATGAATTTAATTTGAACGGATTAGTTTCGCTTATCTAAAATGTCACATAAATGTGATGAAAAGACCGGTATTTGTAGTTTTCCGCTAATTAGTTACAGAGTTAAAACGCTCGAAATAATCTGGAAATGTCTTACTCGTTACTTTGGGATCATTGATAGTTATGCCACTTGGCTTAAACGACAGTAAAGAAAAACACATCGCAACTCGATGGTCGTCATAAGTATCTATGGCTACCTGTCTTTCTTTATCAGGTGTCACCTCGATAAAGTCATGACCCTCTACCACTTTTGCACCATATTTTTTTAGTTCAGTGGCCATCGCAGCTAAGCGATCGGTTTCTTTTACACGCCAATTGTAAATGTTGCGAATCTTAGTCGTACCTTCCGCAAACAAAGCGGTAGTTGCGATTGTCATCGCTGCATCGGGTATGTGATTCATGTCCATATCAATGCCTTTTAGTTGACCATTTGACGATACAGTCAAATGATCATCAAAATATTCAACTTCCGCTCCCATTGCAGCGAGAACTTCTGCAAATTGAATATCGCCTTGGACGCTGTTTTTGCCGATACCGAAAACTTCAATAGGACCGCCAGTGATTGCGCCCGCAGCCAAAAAGTATGAGGCAGATGATGCATCACCTTCTACCATAAACGTCTTTGGCGACTTGTATTGTTCGGTGCCGGTTAATTCGAACGATTGAAAGTCATTGTTGGTGATCTGTACACCAAACGACGCCAAAATAGATAGTGTTAAGTTGATATACGGCTTAGAGACTAGCTCACCAATAACATTTATTTTTACAGGAGAATTTAACAATGGTGCAGCCATCAGTAATGCAGACAAAAACTGACTCGACACGCTGCCATCTATATTGAATTCGATTCTATCTTGCTTTGTACCAGCGTATGGTCGAATTTTAAGTGGCGGATACCCCTCTTCTGCTAAATAAGTGACGTTATCTGCGAACGGAATTAACGCATCGATTAAGTGTCCGATAGGACGTTCATACATTCTTGGTTCACCGGTTAACGTGGCGTTTACTTGGCTAAAGGCCAAAACTGCGGCCAAAGGACGCATCGCAGTGCCCGCATTACCTAAAAATAACTCTTGGTTAGGAGACTTAAACGACCCACCAACACCGTGAACAATGCACTCTGTTTTATCTTCATTTAACTCGGTTTTAACGCCAAGTTGCTCCAGCGCCGTTAGCATATGACGAATATCATCGCTATCGAGCAGATTGGTTATCTTGGTTGTCCCTTCACATAAAGCAGCCAATAACAACGCTCTATTTGATAAACTTTTAGAACCGGGAACAGTTACTTTGCCAGAACAGATGGTTTTTTGTGACAGGGTTAGAGATTCAGACATACTACGGCTGGCCCTACTTAGTTTTGTGTTTTAGTTCAAATGTTTTCATAAATTCTACTAACGCTTTAACACCCTCAATTGGCATGGCGTTGTAGATACTGGCACGCATTCCACCGACACTGCGGTGACCTTCGATGGCAACAATACCATTGGCCTTAGCTTCATCTATAAAACACTGATTCAATGATTCGTCTTTCAAATAAAACGTAACGTTCATTAAAGAGCGATTTTGTTCTGCTACACGGTTCTCGTACAGCTCTGAATTATCAATCGCTTGATACAAGATCGCGGCTTTATCACGATTTTTTTGCTCGATAGCTTCTACGCCACCATTTTTTTGTAACCAATCAAACACTAATTTAGACAAATAAATTGCAAAAGTTGGTGGCGTGTTGTACATGCTGTCTTTCGCTTTGGTGATAGCATAATTTAGGAAAGTCGGTACCGACTCAGAGCTTCGGTTTAGTAACGCGTTATTAATAATAACAATAGCCATGCCAGATGGGCCGATGTTCTTTTGAGCGCCTGCGTATATTAAGTCGTAATCCGTAACATCGATGACACGTGACAAAATATTTGAACTCATATCAATAACTCTTGGAACGTCACGCGTAACCAAAAGTTGGTTCGCTGATTCAAATATCTCAATACCATCGACCGTTTCATTTAGACAGTAATGAATAAAGTCACTTTCCTCACTTACATTCCACTCGGCCAGAGGTAATATTGATGTTTTACCATTTACAACGACTCTGCAATCCTGCTCTTCAACCGTTAAGAACTTATTTCCTTCTACGACTGCATCTTCTGACCACAACCCTGTTGTGACGTAATGCGCTTTGCCATTTTTTTTAAGATTTAACGGGACGGATGAAAATTGGCCGCGACCACCACCTTGCATAAACAGAACACTGTAGTCATCTGGTATTTTCATTAATGATTTTAGCCCAGCAACAGCTTGCTCATAGACCTCAATAAACTCAGGACTTCTGTGACTCATTTCCATCACAGAGCACCCTGTGTTCTGCCAATCTAAAAGTTCAGATTGAACTTTTTGCATTACTTCCTTTGGTAACATTGCTGGACCAGCGCAAAAATTATATACGGTCATTGTTTACTCTACTAATTGCAAGGGGTTGAGGGATAATCGAACTTTTACTCTAACTTGTGTGACCCATGCTGACAAGTGATTAGTCAGACAAATTTAAAACAAGTTTAGTTGATCATCATTAAGGGTGGTTTTTCTTTTGTTTTTATTGGTATTTCGCTTCCTGCTCGCATGCTTTTTTACCACTCTTTCAGTTTCATCCCTATCTATATGTTTCTTGTAATAATCGGTGATCTTTTGCTTTGCGATTTTTGCTAATTCCGTTGGAGGTGTTGATTTTGGATATAGATCTTCTTTTAACCCACAATACATCCAGGGTTGATGTATATAACTATCTGGAACATGACGTAACTCTGGTAACCATTGTCGAATGAAATGGCCTTTGGGATCGTATTTTTCTCCCTGTGTGACTGGATTATAAATTCTAAAGGGATTTATACCAGTAACACCGGACTGCATTTGAATTTGTGGAAAATGAATACCAGGCTCGTAATCAACAAACATTTGAGCCAAATGTTGTGCGGGCTTTTGCCAATGTAGCCATAAGTGATAGCTAGAGTATGCAGTTAACATGGCGCGCATTCTAAAGTTTATCCACCCTGTATGGTGCAACATCCTCATACATGCATCTACAAAAGGAACCCCAGTATTACCTGTTTTCCACGCATCAAAAAGACTGTCATCAAATTCATCACGACGCATTTCATCAAGCGCCTTGTTTACCGCTCGGAATTCATGTTCTGGCTCTGATTCAAATTTTTGGATAAAGTGTGAATGCCAATACAAGCGAGATATAAATCCAGACTTATTGCGTTGGGCAAAGTCCCGGTCAAGGTTCCAAGCTGTTTGCATCACCTCTCTTAAAGATAAATTTCCGTACGCCAAATAAGGACTTAATCTAGAGCTTGCTGACTGACTTTTTATTGGACTTGATATGCCAAATAAATAGGAGGTAATTCGCTGTTCTATAAAAGACTGTAAAACGGCCGTACCTTGAGACCTACCGCCAATCTGAGGCGCTTTGGCATATAACGAGTCATTTCCAGGATAAGTCTGTAAATGTTCTAAACCGGAATGTTTGTTGATTAAAGGCTCGGCTTTTATTGGGCCTGTTTCAATTAGTGATTCAAAAAACTCATCTGCTTTTTTAGAATATTCATTTCGATCAAGTATGCCTCTAAAAACCGCTTTTTGTTGAAACTCAAACCAATCAATTTGGTTTTGCTGTAACCATGCTTTGACTTGCAAATCGCGCTGAAAAGTCCAGTCATTACCGGTTTCTTCATGGCTAAATACAGCATTAATGGCAATATATTGTTGTATTCTTTGTAATACCTCTACGACATTTCCTGTACGTATAGTTAAAGTAAGTCCAACTGATAAAAGTTCTTCGGAAAATTGCAGGAGAGACTCTTTAATAAAGTTAAATTGCCGTGCACTCGTATCTGGTAAAGACCAATATTCCGGTTCAATTACGTAAAGTACAACAATCGGCAAACCCCGCTTCGAGGCGTTGACGAGCGGCGCGTGATCAACAGCTCGTATATCTCTTTTTATCCAAACTATATTAATCGCCATAAGACACCCATGTTTACCAGAGTGTTTACGTAGAAGTAGGCAAATTGATCATTTTAGCGAACTTTTTTATTGGGAATTCAAACCTTTTTATTACTTGCAGCGACTAACTAGTAAAATAATTAGGAAAAATGGAATTATGAAACGTCAATATCTACCCTTAGTCTCAACAATACTAATATCCGCAGCCCTGGGTACAGCACCCATTAGTGCAAAGCAAATGTACCCAGTGATGAAAAACAATGAAACCATTACCGTCGATGCAAATCTCGATGAAGGGGTTTGGCAACAGGCCACTCAAATAAAGTTACTTTATGACATTAATCCTGGGTTAAACACTAAGGCGCCCGTTGAAACTACCGCATACATATACGAATCAGAGAGTTCGTTGTTTATAGGTTTTATTGCTAAAGACCCTAACCCCGAAAAAATTCGCGCTTATTACCGTGACCGAGACACAATATTCCAAGATGACTTTGTAGGTATTGTGATTGATACGTTTAATGACAACCGCCGGGGATATGAGTTTTTTGTAAACCCGTTTGGCGTGCAGGGAGATTTGATAAAAGACGATACTCAAGGTGGTAACGAGGACGCAAACTGGGACGCAATTTGGAACTCTGCAGGTCGAATAACAGAGGATGGATATATAGTAGAGATGGAGATCCCTTTCAGTGTAATGCGATTTCCTGCGGATTTAGATCAAATGAATTGGGGGTTTCAACTTCTCAGAATTTACCCACGTGATAAGCGTACCGTTATTTCCAACAGTGCGATAGACAGGGACATGGATTGTGGTATATGCCAATATGATTTGTTAACTGGCATTAGTAAAAAAGACCAAGGTAAAAATCTACAAATAACCCCAACCGTTACCTATTCGTATAGCGAAGAAAGACCAGAGATTAACAGTCCATGGAATGACGCCGACAAAAAAGCAGACGCTGGAGTAAATGCTAGGTGGGGGGTCAATGACAACCTTTATTTAAACGCCACTTTAAATCCAGATTTTTCTCAAGTAGAGGCTGACGCAGCGCAACTAGACATTAACAACACCTTTGCATTGTTTGTTAATGAAAAACGCCCATTCTTTCTAGATGGTAGTGATTATTTTAACACCCAGCGAATGAATCTTCTTCATACACGTAATATTAATGCACCTGACTACGGCCTAAAATTAACGGGTAAAACCAACCGCCACACTTACGGTTTTCTGACTGCCAATGATGAGTCTACGACATTTTTGGTACCAGGTACGCAAGGTTCGAGCGTCGCGCAAATTCAGCAAAAATCAAAAATAATGGTGGGTAGATACCGTTTAGATGTTGGCGAAACAAGTAATGTTGGATTAATGGTCACAGATCGTCGAGGCGATAACTACAGCAATACGGTCACTTCAATCGATGGAAAAAACACCATCACTAAATCAGACACAATTAGCTATCAGGTAGCACATTCTTCAAGTGACAATCCTGACTCAATTCAACAAGAATATGACGTCGATAAAAAACAAACTGATTCGGCCTATTCTTTGCGTTATAGCCACAACACCCAAAACTATGGATTTAGTGCCTCACACATGAAATACGGTGAGAACTTCAGAGCAGATTTAGGCTTCGAAAGCCAAGCAGGCATCAAAAAATCCATCATTGGTGGTTATTACGACTGGCGTCGTGGTAGTAGTAATAATTGGTCACGTATTGGTGTTTCAGGGGATTGGGATAAGACCTATGACCACACCGGCCAAATGTTAGAAGAAGAAGCTGAAGTTTACTTTAATGCAGATGGTCCAAAGCAGCTTTTTGCAGAAATAGGTTTGTTAACTCGTGAAAGCTACTGGGAGGGACAATACTATGATGTTAACAATGTAATGACATTTTTTAGATTTGACCCTTTCGATAATTTGAGAGTCTGGAATTTTATAAGAGTTGGTGATCAAATTGATTATGCAAACAATCGAATAGGTGATGGCACCATAGTAGAACTTGGCGGCAACTTTAAACTTGGAAGACATTTAAACGGAGAAGTTAACTACAATCACAGAAAAGTCGATGTTAACGACCAAAATGTCTTCTCTGCTAACCAATATGACGTCAGGCTAAATTATCAATTTAATCTGCAGTCGTATTTGCGCTTTATTGTTCAGTACACGGATATAGAGCGCAACCCAGAGATGTATTTATATGAAAGCGTCGACCGCCGCTTTAAAGGCGTCAAAACCGAACTACTTTATGCATATAAGCTCAACCCTCAATCATTAGTTTATGTCGGTTACACCGACAGAGCGAAACAAACTGATGAGTTAGAGGATATAGAAAAAGACAGCCGTAAAGTCTTCATGAAGTTAAGTTATGCTTTTCACTTATAATTCGCTTGTTAGCTAGGCAATAAAAAAGGGCGTAATAAATACGCCCTTCTCAATACTAACCTAGTGACTTAAGCTTCGCCTTCAGCATCTGACGCTGAGTTTTCAGAATCATTTGCTTCTGTCGTTTCAAGTGATTGTTCACCTGTTGCTTCGCCTTCAGAACCTTCAATTAGTTCGTCTTCCGGCTCTTCTATTTCTTCGATCTTAGCTAGACCAACAACAGATTCACCTTCAATCGTACGAATTAGACGTACACCTTGGGTGTTACGACCAACAACGCTCACTTCCTCGACACGAGTTCTTACCAATGTTCCTTTGTCACTGATGATCATGATTTCGTGATTGTCGGCAACTTGTGTCGCTCCAACTACTAAACCATTACGCTCACTGACCTTTATAGAAACAACACCTTGTGTCGCACGACTCTTAGCTGGGTACTCATGTTGTGGAGTACGTTTACCAAAGCCGTTTTCAGTTACGGTCAAGATGTTGTCTTCATGGTTAGGTACGATAAGTGATACTACTTTACTTTCTTCAGTAAGCTTAATACCACGTACACCTGTTGCCGTACGTCCCATTGAACGTACTTGGTTTTCATGGAAACGTACAACTTTGCCGTTTTGCGAGAACAACATAATTTCATCTTCGCCGTTGGTAATCGCAGCGCCGATTAGCTTGTCACCTTCATTAAGGTTAACAGCGATGATGCCGCTTGAACGAGGACGAGAATATTCTGTTAGAGCTGTCTTCTTAACCGTACCGTTAGCTGTCGCCATGAATACGAACTTATCTTCTTCAAACTCTTTAACTGGAAGAATCGTTGTGATCTTCTCTTCCGCGTCTAAAGGTAATAAATTAACGATTGGACGGCCACGAGATTGACGGCTCGCCAATGGCAATTGGTAAACCTTCAACCAATACATACGACCAAAGTCAGAGAAGCACAGAATAGTATCGTGTGTGTTAGCAATTAATAGCTTCTCGATGAAGTCTTCATCTTTCATCTTAGTTGCAGATTTACCACGGCCACCACGACGTTGAGCTTGATAGTCAGTCAACGGCTGATACTTGGTATAACCTTCGTGAGATAGTGTTACAACTACGTCTTCTTCGTTGATTAAATCTTCAAGATTAATATCGTGAGATGCATCACGGATTTCTGTGCAACGCTCATCGCCATATGTTTCGCGGATTAATTCTAACTCTTCACGAATTACTTCCATCAAACGAGCTGGTGATCCCAAAATCTCAAGAAGTTCAGCGATTAACTCTAACAGATCTGCGTATTCGCCTAGGATCTTCTCGTGTTCTAAGCCGGTTAACTTGTGTAGACGCAATTCAAGGATAGCTTGAGCTTGTTGCTCAGTCATATGGTACTCGCCATCGCGAATCCCATATTCAGGCTCTAACCACTCTGGACGTGCTGCATCATCACCAGCGCGCTCTAACATTGCCGCTACATCACCTAACTTCCAACCACGAGCAGTTAATCGAACTTTAGCTTCTGCAGGTGTCGGAGATGTTTTGATTAATTCAATAATTTCATCAATGTTAGCGAGTGCGATTGCTAGTGCTTCTAATATATGCGCACGATCTCGCGCTTTTCTTAAGTCATAAACGGTTCTGCGAGTTACAACTTCACGGCGGTGCGATAAGAATGCTTCTAGCATTTCCTTAAGGTTAAGGATTTTTGGCTGGCCATGATCTAGAGCGACCATGTTAATACCGAACACAGTTTGCATTTGGGTTAGTGCAAACAAGTGATTAAGAATGACTTCTGTAGGTTCACCGCGCTTCAGCTCGATAACGATACGCATACCGTCTTTATCTGATTCGTCGCGAAGTGCAGAAATACCTTCTAATTTTTTATCCTTTACCAACTCAGCGATTTTTTCGATTAATCTTGCTTTGTTTACTTGATAAGGAATTTCAGTAACGACAATTGTGTCTTTACCTGTCTTTTCGTCCGTCTCAATTTCTGTGCGAGCTCGGATATACACCTTGCCACGACCAGTGCGATAGGCTTCTTCAATGCCTTTTCGACCATTGATAATTGCCCCAGTAGGAAAATCTGGTCCAGGAAGGTGTTCCATCAACTCAGGCAATGTAATGTCACCGTTGTGAGACAGCGCTAACGTTGCGGCAATAACTTCACGTAGGTTGTGAGGCGGTATATTGGTTGCCATACCTACGGCAATACCAGATGAACCATTTACAAGCAGGTTAGGAACTTTTGTTGGAAGTACAGCTGGAATTTGTTCTGTACCATCGTAGTTCGGAACAAAGTCGACCGTTTCTTTTTCTAAGTCTGCCAAAAGTTCGTGTGCTAGTTTTTCCATACGAACTTCTGTGTAACGCATTGCAGCCGCTGAGTCACCATCGATAGAACCGAAGTTACCCTGACCGTCTACTAACGTATAACGTAGTGAAAAAGGCTGAGCCATACGTACGATAGTGTCGTAAACCGCACTATCTCCGTGTGGGTGATATTTACCGATGACGTCACCGACGACACGAGCAGACTTTTTATAAGGTTTGTTCCAGTCGTTTTTTAGTTCGTTCATGGCGAACAAAACGCGTCGATGTACCGGTTTCAATCCATCGCGGACATCTGGTAACGCACGGCCTACGATTACACTCATCGCATAATCTAGGTAACTGGTTTTTAATTCTTCTTCAATATTAATCGGACTAATATTGTTGGCGAGATCTGTCATAAACGCACTGTTCCCTGCAACTACTTTAATGAAGTTTTATTGTTATAAATCAGCTCGCGATTGTAACACAATGCTCCAAGCTGGCTAGTTTAAATTATTACTTTGACAACCTGACGACGAAATTTCAATCTCTGTTGGTTGTTATTTGACTGATCTGTCAGAAAGATCTTTTTTCGATCTTTATAATCTTTATTAATTATGTCATCGTAAAAAGGTCAATAATTTGTGTCTAAATTTAGACGTGGAACAAGATGAATTCTGAGGCAAATGTGAGTGGTAATGTAGACCACCAAGAAATAGAAAAATTTAACTCCATCGCATCTGCATGGTGGGACCAAAGTGGTGAATTTAAGCCGCTTCACCTATTGAATCCGGTTCGAGTTTCTTATATTCAACAAAAGATTAATGCCCTTTCCGAGAAGCATTTACTCGATATTGGTTGTGGTGGCGGAATTCTCGCCGAACAACTCGCTAAATTAGGTGCTAACGTAACTGGTATTGATCTTGCCGAAGATTCTTTGGCTGTGGCCAAACTGCACGCACTTGAACAAGGCGTAAAAAATGTAAGCTACGAAAAAGTGTCCGCAGAACAACACGCTGTGGCATGCCCCGAGCAGTATGATGTAGTTACGTGTCTAGAAATGCTTGAACACGTACCAGACCCTCAGTCTATTGTAAAAGCCGCTGTAGATGCGTGTAAGCCAGGTGGAAAGCTATTTTTTTCGACATTAAACAAAACGTTCAAAAGCTATCTACTTGCTATTGTCGCGGCTGAAAAAATGTTAAAGCTTGTTCCTGACGGTACACACGACTTTGAAAAATTCATTAGACCAGCGGATCTTATTCGCTGGATCGAGTCACATGGCGTAAAAGTTAGAGAGTCAATCGGTGTTCACTACAACCCGTTGACTGAGCAGTTTTCTATAAAGCCAGGTGTCGATGTTAACTACATTCTGTATTGTGAAAAGTTATAACATTTGGGCTCTTTTTTGAGCCCTTTTTTATGAAAAATTTCGAATAAAAAAAAAAGAAAAATTCCGGTTTTTGAGTAGATTTTTATTTTCTATTATTGGAATAAACACTGTAGCGTTAGGGGCTACTTACCCAAAAAATCACCGTCTATTTTTACGGCATATTTTGGGGTTGCAATTAGGATTCACACACACTATCTTGTGGTCTTGTAAATTTTAAAACACTATATGATGTGTTTTTATCCAAAGGGTAAAAACAGCTAGTTTTTAAGCAGAACGCTAGCCGTGCGCACATAATAAAAACAAAGGACAACTGGGCAAAATGAACAACAGCCTTTCTGTTAGCAAACGTGACGGTTCGAAAGAACCACTCGACCTCGAAAAAATCCACCGCGTCATTACATGGGCCGCAAAAGGTCTAGATAATGTATCCGTTTCAGAAGTTGAAATTCGCTCTCATATTCAATTTTATGACGGCATAAAAACCGAAGACATACACGAAACGATCATTAAAGCTGCGGCAGATCTAATTTCAGAAACGACACCTGACTATCAGTATTTGTCAGCTCGTCTTGCTGTGTTCCACCTTCGTAAAAAAGCATACGGACAATTTGAGCCGCCTCGTTTATACGATCACGTTAAAAAAATGGTCAGCGAAAAACGTTACGACGAACATTTGTTAGCGGATTACAGCGAAGAAGAGTTCGATGCTATTGATCAGTTTATCGTCCATAACCGAGACCTTGATTTCAGCTACGCTGCGGTTAAGCAATTAGAAGGTAAATACCTAGTTCAAAACCGTGTAACAGGTGATATTTACGAAAGCGCACAGTTTCTATACGTCCTTGTAGCAGCTTGTTTATTCGCGAAATACCCTAAAGAATCTCGTTTGGACTACATCCGCCGTTTTTATGATGCCGCGTCACAGTTCAAGATTTCTCTACCTACACCTATTATGTCAGGTGTTCGTACTCCAACTCGTCAGTTTAGTTCTTGTGTTTTAATCGAAACAGACGACAATCTAGATTCAATCAATGCCACCTCATCTGCTATCGTTAAATATGTCAGCCAACGCGCTGGTATTGGTATTAATGCTGGCCGTATTCGTGCTTTAGGTAGCTCGATTAGAAATGGTGAAGCATTTCACACAGGTTGTATTCCTTTTTACAAGCACTTCCAAACCGCGGTTAAAAGCTGTTCTCAAGGTGGTGTTCGAGGCGGCGCTGCTACCCTATTCTACCCATTATGGCATCTAGAGATTGAGTCATTACTAGTACTCAAAAACAACCGCGGTGTAGAAGAAAACCGAGTTCGCCACTTAGACTACGGTGTACAGTTCAACCGCACTATGTATGCGCGTCTTATCAAAGATGATTACATTACGTTGTTCAGCCCGTCTGATGTACCTGGACTTTATGACGCATACTTTGAAGACCAAGATAAATTCGAAGAGTTATACGTTAAGTACGAAAACGACCCAGCTATCCGCAAAAAGCGAATCAAAGCCGTTGAGTTATTCAGCCTGTTCTTAAACGAACGAGCGAGTACCGGTCGTATCTACCTACAAAATGTTGATCACTGTAATACGCACAGTCCGTTTAATCCAAAATACGCGCCTGTACGTCAGAGTAACTTGTGTCTGGAAATTGCTTTACCAACCAAACCTCTACAACATTTCCATGACGAAGAAGGTGAAATTGCACTTTGTACACTTTCTGCCTTTAACTTAGGTGCAATCAAATCTCTTGATGAACTTGAAGAATTATCAGAATTAGCAGTACGTGCGCTTGATAGCCTATTGGATTATCAGGACTACCCTGTTAAGGCTGCATACAATGCAACTATGGGACGCCGTACACTAGGTATAGGTGTAATCAACATGGCTTACTATTTAGCCAAAAACGGTGCTAAATACTCGGATGGTTCAGGTAATAACCTAGTTCATAGAACTTTCGAAGCAATGCAGTATTACCTATTAAAAGCATCAAATAACCTAGCCAAAGAACAAGGTGCATGTCCAAAATTCAATGAGACCACCTACTCTCAAGGCATTTTACCGATTGATACCTACAAAAAAGCGGTAGATGAATACTGTAACGAGCCACTGCATTTAGACTGGGAAACATTACGTGAAAACATCAAGCAACATGGCTTACGTAACTCAACCTTGTCAGCATTAATGCCGTCGGAAACATCGTCACAAATTTCAAATGCGACCAATGGTATTGAGCCTCCGCGCGGTTTAATCAGTGTTAAAGCAAGTAAAGACGGCGTGCTTAAGCAGGTTGTGCCAGAAATCACAACGCTTCGCGACCAATACGAGTTATTGTGGAGCTTAGAGAACAACACTGGTTATTTACAGCTTTGTGGCATCATGCAGAAGTTTATTGACCAAACGATTTCAGCGAACACTAATTATGATCCAAGTAAATATCAGGACCATAAAGTTCCAATGCAACAGTTATTAAAAGACTTGTTAATGGCCTACAAATACGGTGTTAAAACACTTTATTATCACAATACTCGTGACCAAGCCGGTACAGTATCAAAAGACGGTAAAGTAAAACCAGCAGAAGCACCAACTACGGTGGTTATTGAAGAAGACGAAGGCTGTGAAGGTGGTGCGTGCAAGATTTAATGCACCACCAGAATTAACTAATTTAATTTAGAGTTTATAAAAATGCGTTATACCACTTTTAACCAAAATGATGTGAATCCTCTAGAGCAGCCAATGTTTTTTGGCGAAAGCGTGAACGTTGCGCGTTATGACCAACAGCGCCATTCTATTTTTGAGAAGCTAATCGAAAAGCAACTGTCTTTCTTCTGGCGTCCAGAAGAAGTTGACGTGAGCCGCGATCGTGCAGACTTCCAAAACATGACGGATAGTGAAAAACACATTTTTATCTCTAACCTTAAATATCAAACGCTATTAGATTCGGTACAAGGTAGAAGCCCTAACGTTGCATTGTTGCCAATTACATCACTGCCTGAGTTAGAAACTTGGATCGAAACTTGGTCGTTCAGCGAAACGATTCACTCGCGTTCTTACACACATATTTTACGTAACTTGTTTACGGACCCTAGTGCGGTTTTTGATGACATCGTGAAAAACGAAGAGATTTTACGTCGAGCTACGGATATCTCTAAGTATTATGATGACTTGATTTTCCATACTCAATTATTTCAAACACTAGGCGAAGGTCAGCATATTGTAGACGGCGAAACGTATAACGTAACGCAACGTGAATTGAAGAAAAAATTATATTTGGCGGTTAATTCAATTAATGCCTTAGAAGCGATTCGTTTCTACGTTAGTTTTGCTTGTACTTTTGCATTTGCAGAACGCGAAATCATGGAAGGTAACTCAAAGATCATTCGTCTAATTGCCCGTGATGAAAACTTACACTTAACCTCTACGCAACACATCATTAATTTGTGGGCTGACGGTCAAGATGATCCTGAAATGCAAGAGATCAGCATGGAGTGTTTCCAAGAAGCACAAGATATCTTCATGCAAGCTGTACAACAGGAAAAAGAGTGGGCAGCATACTTGTTCAAAGATGGCTCAATGATTGGTCTAAACGAAGAAATTTTATGCCAATATGTAGAGTACATTGCAAACCACCGCATGACTGCCATAGGTATGCCAGCTAAGTTCGATGTGAAGAGCAACCCTCTTCCATGGATGAACAAATATTTAGAGTCAGACAACGTCCAAGTAGCGCCACAAGAAGCTGAAATTAGTTCTTACCTAGTAGGCCAAATTGACTCTGAAGTTAATGCTGCCGAGTTTGATGGCTTTGAGCTATAAAGCCACAGACCACCAGTAATAATGACGAAGGTAAAGGTCTCAAAAGGAAGTGATTCCGATACTAGCTTTGAGTTTAAAGAAAGTGATACAAACCTACTTAATGCGTTACAAAGTAACGGAGTAGATATCTTGTATCACTGCCGTGAGGGATTTTGTGGCGCATGCCGTTGTAAAATAAAAGACGGTGACGTTGAATACTTGAACGAACCTTTAGCGTTTGTTCGACGCGGTGAAATCTTAACCTGTTGCAGTAAACCCACATCAGATATAGAAATAGAGCTTATTTAAGCTCTATTTTTTTATAACTTTACATAATCTAAGACATGATTATTTAGTGATGTAAGGTAAAGCCTTAACGGGTGCAAGGTTAAATAAGACAGTATCAACCTGCTCAATTTCTTTTATGGTGATCGTGCATCGATTAGATTTGCACTGGCCCACTTTTGAGTTAACTACCTTCAATTCATCGGCTGGTGCAGCCAAAAATGTAACACCTACAACATCAGGTGTTAAAAAAGCCATCATTCCAGCAAGAGACTCTAACGCACCATCAAATTGGCTAGTTAACTTTGTAATACGACTTGTGCTTACTTCTGACTGAAACAGCTCCGTAGACTCTAGTCTCATATCTAAACCACACTCTTCTAGAGTGTCTTTATCAATGATCACTTTTGCTTTGTCCAAGTCTAGCTGCTTGTCATAAGGAAGAACGACTTCGCCCGTATCATAGAAGTAGACGGGCTTTTCCTTGAGCTTAGTTTTGAGCGTCACGTTTTTGATTGGACAAACCTGCCCGTCAGACAGTTGCTTTAAATAAAACGCTAACTTTACACTAGTAAATTCAGGCTCATCGAGCTTTTCGATTCGGTCGAAAAAGCCATCATAGTTTAAAACCATTTTGGTATCTGCAACCGCAAAACTGCTGGCCAATAAACAAATGGGCGCTAACCAAGCACCCATTTTTATTTTTAAAAGACTCATAACACCCTACTTATAAAACGAAATTCTGGCGTATTATAAATACTTTTTGTTAACACGGATCATATTTTGTATTTCAACGACATACTCTTCACGGCGTATCGAATATTTAGTTAGTCCTTCTGCTAATTCGGTAGCAGATGGTTGAACACCCTCATTGCGGAGCTCTTGACGAATTGCACGTAAATCTTTGTACGCATGCCCGGTATTTAAGTTATTAAAATAACTACGAATAGAATCTATTGGGTGGTCAAACTTGCGAACTTCATAAGTTTCACCTTTTGGTCGGCCTTTCGGAACCACACCACAACCTGGTGAGAAGCACCACTGACCAAATAAGTTGTTTGCTTGTAAGGCAAAACGAGACGTGCCCCACGCACTCTCATTTGCCGCTTGCATGAGTACGAGCGCCACGGGCAAAGTATCGACACGTCTCAACAAAACTTTTTTCATTTCAACGAAGTCACCTTCAACCTCTATATCATAACGTTTTAAAAGTTTGTTTAACCTTGCTAATTCCTCACCTTCAGTCGGTAGAGCATCAAGACTCTTAATGAAAGCGCGATTTGCCCTTACTTCTTCATTCACTTGTTCAACTAAAGGCTTGAGATAACCAAAAAACTCAGTCTTCTTTTTCTTCACGTCTCTAATTGCAGAAAAGTCTGGTAAAAATTCATTGCTGTATTTTTTTACCGATTTATTTTTTTTCACTACGGGCTTAGGTTGTTCCTGAGTGGGCGTGCCCTTATCTAAAAATGGATAAATAGCTGCAACACCCAGAACAAATAACAAAAAAACCTGGGTAAAGATACGACCTACATTATTCATAATGACTTACTACCTCACTAAAATAGCTGGTAAACACGGTCCAAAAAAGCGGACCTGTTAAAAAATAGCCGGCATACTATCATAGCCGTTCAACTTGTTATACCTTAACTTTATCCCAGTAAATATCTCTTCTATATTTATCTAGCAGTGTTTTGTTAAGTTCTCCAAACGTCACGACATTCTTTTTTGGTCCAAAAAAAGACGCCACAAAGCTATGACAGTTATTTTTTAACAACTCGTATTCTTGATAAGTAAACACCATCTTTAACGCTTTATCTGCCACATTTGGATCCGCGAGTGGCTCACCTAAATTGTTACATGCAACATATATTTCTTTTCCGGATCTATTCTTCAAAAAGCGCTCCGCACTTAAAGCCTTAATCAAACCATTATCACTAAATTCAATAATGCAATCAGAGTCTAGCCAAATTCCTGTATGCTCTAACTCGTGGAAAACTTCACAACACACCACAGAACCTTTCACCGGTTTTGAATGATGCAAATGTTGGCGGTCAGCGATATAAGAATTGGGTCCAACCTGGACCGCAGGTGCTTGCGTATTTGAAGTTACCAATTTACGTGTATTCAATACTTCTAAGGTTTTCTTATTAGCATTGTTAGCTGCCATCCCCGCAACTATCGAAGCACCTAATAAGTATAATGGTAAGGGCATAAAGACTCCTCAATTGATAGGACTTATACCTTCTATCATTATAGCCCAACTATTACTTAGTAAATTAATGCAACAATTTGTTAAATATATTTCGGCTATACACATTTATTGTTATGATTTTTATATTATTTAATAAGATGTAGGTCGTTATGGAAACCAGTCACTTCTTCGCCAATATGTCTCGTCTAAAGCTTATTTTTAGATGGCCACTAATGCGCACAATCACGCCAGAAAATGTTCAGGAACACAGCCATCAAGTTGCAACTGTTGCACATATGTTAGCGGTCATAAAAAACAAAAAGTTTGGTGGAGATTTAAACCCTGAGCACGTTGCTGTAGTGGCGTTATATCATGATGCCAGCGAAGTACTAACCGGTGACCTACCTAGTCCGATTAAATATCACAATGATGAAATCGCTCGGGCCTATAAAAAGATTGAAAACATTGCCGAACAACAACTCATTGCCATGTTACCAGAGGAATTTAGAGAGGACTTTTTGCCTTTAATAGACCATCACGAAATTTCACCAGAAATACGTGACATTGTTAAAGCTGCAGATGTTATATGTGGCTATATCAAAACCATCGAGGAGATCTCAGCTGGTAACCATGAGTTTGAAAAAGCGAAAAAGAACATTGAGCAGACTATGAAAAAGTATCAGTCAGAAGAACTTAAATACTTCATGGACGTTTTTTTACCAAGCTTTACACTCAATCTAGACGAAATTTCTCAACCTTTGTAGGACACAAAAATGAAGAATATGGATGCTAGGTTTTCTGGCAGCAATAATATAAGACCTAACGACCATCGAAACCCCTTTCAAAGAGATCGGGCCAGGATTCTTCATTCATCAGCGTTTAGACGTTTACAAGCCAAAACCCAAATAGTAGGCATTGGTAAAGATGACTTTTACCGCACCCGTCTCACGCACTCGTTAGAAGTAAGTCAAATAGGCACGGGGATTCTTGCTCATTTGCATCAACAAACAGATGTTTTAGCGAATCCAGAATTGTTGTCAGCATTACCCAGTGACGCGTTGATAGAGTCACTTTGTCTAGCCCATGACATTGGCCATCCGCCTTTTGGACACGGAGGTGAAATTGCACTTAATTATAAAATGTGGAAAGCGGGAGGTTTTGAAGCGAACGGTCACACCCTACGGATCGTTTCTAAATTAGAGCCTTATACCAAAACTCATGGTATGGATTTAACGAGACGTACTCTATTGGGATTAATAAAGTACCCTCAATTTATTAGAACAAACACAGATTACCAGGGGGATAGAAACCAGAGATTCTTTTCTGTAGATGAATGGAAACCAATAAAGGGTATCTTTGGTACCGAAATATCTACATTCCAATGGATTTTGGAAGGCTTAAGTAAAGATGACCAAGTACTTTTTAAATCTCAAACCGACCTTAATAAGAATAAAGTACAAACAAGCCCCTACATCAGAACCAAAACTACATACAAATCCCTAGATGCTTCTATTATGGAAATGGCTGATGATATTGCCTATGCAGTACATGACCTTGAGGACGCTATTGCCCTTAATATTGTGAATAAGGACATGTGGATTTCTGACGTATTAGACACCTTTTCATCTGCGGAAAACCCTTGGGCTAAAAAACATGCGTCCCAACTCACCGAAATGTTATTCAATGATGAACTCCATCAAAGAAAAAATGCTATTGGTGCCCTTGTTAACCATCTGATCACCAACACTGAAACCTTTCAAGTTAACCAACAGTTTAACTCTCCAATATTAGCGTTTAACATTCGCCTAAATGACGCTGCTTCACCAATCCTAGAATTACTTAAAAAGTTTGTTTATCAGCGGGTTATTTTGTCAACTGCGATTCAACAAACTGAGTTTAAAGGCCAGCAGGTGTTAACAGACCTTTTTGACGCGTTTTATACGGAACCTAAGCGTTTGATGGGTAATTCCGTTTCTCTTTCGGATGATACTTTTGAAGATGAGATAAAGCTCAAGCGCTTTGTCTGTGACACGTTAGCGAATATGTCTGATAATCAAGCCTTACAGGTATATGGACGCCTTTTTGGTGATGGAAAAAGTATAACTTAGCTATTACCCTCTATGTGCAAGTTGATTTCGCGCCAACTAAACTAAACAATAGCGCACCTTGTAACCCACACTGTAATATTACAAAAACACTTTCACAAAAAATATTTTTAAGCTAGACTTTAGGTTACTCATAATGGTGAGTTGGAGAGAGACATGAACGACGAATACACTAGTGAACCAAATTGGTTACCTTATTACTTAACAAAATAATACACTTTAATTCCCCTCAAAAAGCCATGTTAAATGGCTTTTTTCTTGCTTTCTTATTATAGTTATCTCAATCATTTACCTAACATTGATCCGGCCAATAGAGAGATATGAACTCTAAAAGTACTAATGAAGTAAGCCAACTTAGACGGGCTTTAAGCGAACAAAATGAAGTAATTACAGGTTCTTTTAAAGTCATCGATCGCCTAGGTATCGTACTAAAAGGCAACCACAAAGAACTCGACATTCGATTAGCGGATTTGCGTCGTCTGATTAAAAAGGATGCGAGTATTGATGATGTTAAGGCCGGCTTGGACAATGCAACAAATAAGTTAGCAGAATTTGAAAAGCAATTTTCATTTAGTCTAAGAGAACTCAAAACCCACTTGCTAGCCGCTGGCGAATCTTTACAGGCAAGTAAAGGCATGGACAGTGACATACGACGCCGTTTGCGTATGGTAATGAACAAACTAAAGTCCACTGACTCTTCTCAACTTGCTGAATTACAACCAAACTTTTTAGCCTTTTTTGACATAGTGACTGCCCTTAAAGGAAATAATCAGGAGCAATTAATTGCTAATGCTGAGCCCTTTTCCACTGAGTTAATGGAAAAACTGATCACTGGCCTGAGTTCTATTTCTAACAGTGATGTTGTTAAACCTAGTTTAGATACCTTTTCTGATAGAATAAAAGTTGCTGATTCTGACAATCACAAACTGGATATCTGTTTGAACTTTTTTGAGGACGTTGTATCTCGTTTTTCCGAGGAGTATACCCAGACTCAAAAGCTCATAATCAATATCAACAAAGCGCTTGCTGATGTCCACAACACCCTTTTAGACTCATTAAAAAGTTCTAAGAGCTATGACAAGCAACTGAAAGTCCTCAATTTACAGATTGATAAGCAAATACAAGAGTTATCAAAAAGTACAACACAAGCTACCTCACTATCTGAACTACAAGTAGTCATCGACAAAAAGCTCGGAATTATAAACACTTCTATTAAACAGCGGGATGAGATAGAGCAAGCTCGCAGTGATATGTTGCAAAACGCCATAGAAAAAATGGAAACCAAGTTAAGCGGCTTAGAGCAACGTACCGAATATTACAGAAAGAAATGGTTAGAAGAAAAAGTCCGTAATGGCCTCGATTCGTTAACCGGCTTGCCTAATAGAGGCGCGTACGACAATCGGATGAAAGAAGAGTATCAACGATGGTTACGCCAACCACAGCCGCTGTGTGTTGCGGTTATGGATATCGACCACTTTAAAAAGATAAATGATAATTACGGCCACAGTGTTGGTGATAAAACACTTAAGATTGTCGCTAACGCTCTTCAAAAACAACTTCGTGCAACAGACTTTTTAGCTAGGTATGGTGGTGAAGAATTTGTTGCAATATTAATAAATAGCGGTACAAATGAAGTAGCAGCGCCTCTAGAGAAACTTCGAATCGCTGTTGAAAAAATACCATTTAAAGTTAAGGACACACCTTTAAATATCACAATATCAATAGGTTACACAGAGCTTCGAGAAGGTGACAACATTCACACTGCCTTTGATAGAGCAGATAAAGCCCTCTACGAAGCTAAACAAACAGGAAGAAACAGGGTGTGTTTCAAAGAATAAGGAGTATCTATGCGGATAGAATTAAACCCGCTAAACGGGATGAATGTACTTTCTCAAGTTGAAGTAAAGCGTCTCGAAAAATCATCAAATAGCAATCTTTATCATTTATTCAGAAATTGTGCGTTGGCTGTACTAAACGTAGGTAGCACCACAGATGTAAGTTCTGACGTTTACGAAGCCTATAAAGACTTTGACATTCATCTTATCCCTCGTGAACGCGGCATCAAAATTGAACTTATTAACCCTCCTAAGTCAGCGTTTGTAGACGGTAAAATTATAATCGGTATCCAAGAGCATCTTCAGGCCGTTATTCGCGATATCTTGTTTAACGCAGATCGTTTCGAAGAAAAACTTGTTAAAGACATCTCGCCTGCAGCCCACATCACCAATAACGTGTTTGATATGCTTCGTAATGCCAACGTCATTCACCCTATAGACAGCCCAAATCTGGTTGTTTGCTGGGGTGGACATTCAATTAATGAAGTAGAGTACGATTATACTAAAGAAGTAGGTTACCAACTTGGTTTGCGTGGCCTCAACATTTGTACTGGCTGTGGTCCCGGTGCAATGAAAGGACCTATGAAAGGCGCTACACTCGCCCACAGTAAACAAAGGATTAAAAACGGACGTTATTTAGGTTTAACAGAACCGAGTATAATTGCCGCTGAAGCACCAAACCCGATTGTTAATGAGTTGGTTATTTTACCAGACATCGAAAAGCGACTAGAAGCATTTGTTAGGGTTGCCCATTCAATCATTATTTTTCCTGGTGGCGCAGGAACCGCTGAAGAATTATTGTATATCCTTGGCATCATGCTTGACCCAGCGAACAAATCCCAAGTTTTGCCAATTATTTTAACCGGCCCTTCTGAATCAATTGCTTATTTTGAAGAGATAGCAGAATTTGTCGAATCAATTTTAGGTAAGGAAGCGCGAGATTTATTAACAATAATCCCGGATGATCCAGAAAAAGTTGCAAAACTGGTAAAAGAAAACATGATCCCAGTGCGGGATTATCGTCGCAATATAGGCGATGCCTACCAGTACAATTGGACGTTAAAAATTCCAGAGCTGTTCCAACAAAGTTTTAATCCAAGTCATGAAAATATGGCAAACTTGGATCTGCACCTTGATCAACCATCACAAACATTAGCGGCAAATCTTCGCCGGGCATTTTCTGGAATTGTTGCAGGTAATATAAAAGATGAAGGTATAAAATCAGTTCAAAAGCACGGTAAATTTCAATTATCTGGTGACCCAGAATTGATGCGTAAGATGGATTCATTACTCATGGCCTTTATCAAACAAGGTAGAATGAAGTTGCCTGGGTCTGTTTATGAGCCATGTTACGAAATAAAAACATAATAAATTAGTTACGAAATTTTACATTATATGCCTTTTATAAACTGCCTCCATAGATATAATAGTGGCGGCAGTTTTTAAAGGTGAAGGATTAAAATGAAAAACCCAGTGGTAAAGTACGTCGGTATTGGCTTTATATTATATGCAGTTTTTGCAGCGTCGGTATTGACGTTTTATGAA
The DNA here is from genome assembly GCF_017638545.1 of Psychrosphaera ytuae. Lineage (NCBI taxonomy): Bacteria > Pseudomonadati > Pseudomonadota > Gammaproteobacteria > Alteromonadales > Pseudoalteromonadaceae > Psychrosphaera > Psychrosphaera ytuae. Next base: position 362,199 of record NZ_CP072110.1, on the reverse strand, counting down.
GACGATCCTGATCAAATGAACTGGGAAGATAGACAGTCCTACAACCTTAAATTCATCAACAAACTCAATCTAGATCACCTGCATACGATAGAAAGTATCGTGGAACAGCTAGGTGCACCAGATATCACGGAAGCACGAAAAAACAAAGACACCACGTTACAGGTTATGTTTTATCGCACCAAACACGCAAAGTCTGATGGAATTACGACAAAAGACGAATGCACTCCATTATTGTTCAAAAATGGCAAGCTCATTGCTTGGGGAATTACAGCCTTTGAACAATACAATGCACTTTGATGAATCTTACGAATAGCCGAGAAAAAACCGAAAATACATCCACACTGAGTGACGTTTTTGACACTGTCGCTCAATGTAACGCTTTATTTAAAAATAATAGCAGCGCGTTTATTGACAGTTTTTATCAACTATCCGAACAATTACAAAGTATTTATTACAGTTCACCCACGTCTATTTCTGTTGCGTTACATAACTTAAACTCAAATCATTCAAAAGACATAAATTTTATTGCCAAAGCAATTTTTTTTAGTCAGTCGTTAAGCGCTGAAACTCGGTTCGACCAAGAATCACAAAATGCGTTAAACCAAGTAACCTTGTTTTTGGCGTTAACCTTATGTGCATCTATTAAACAGGCAAATGCTACACAACAATCAATCAAACAGGTACTGGCAACTTATCCAAAACACTATTATAAACTTTCAAAACAAGTTTTTAGACGCCAACCTAGCGCATTTCGATTGTTTACCCAAATCGCTGACCTTAATGATTTTAAAAATAAAAACCAAACGGCCCAAACTATATTATTAATGAGTTTAAACTTGGCATTTTTGAACGTGGGCTTAGTTACGCAACGCGTAAGTGTTTCTTCAGCAATAAACTCAATTAGATTTAAACCCTTGTTGGTAATTAATAAAGCCTTTTGTAAAAACCATCTTCATTATTTGATCAATAAAGTTGTTTGGCATAGCCAGGCATTCAACATGGGTATGCTAGTGCGGACGGCGTTAGGACAATATGCGTTTACCCTCAATAGACAACAATCTCTATCTGGCAAAGTAAAATGGACCGTCGTAGAAATTGATAACCCTAATCAAATCGAAACAAAAGACGTTAATGTATTAGGTGAAAAAGATTTGCTATTGACCCGTGTTCAACCTGCTATCGATTATCGCTTGGTTGATTCATTGATGGTTGAATTGACAAATTACGACGTAGTAAAAAAATATATAGAGCAGAAGCAAGAATTATCTGTATCACGCTATTCATTAACTACTCCCAACACATTAAACGACTTTTCGAAACTTTTAATTAATGCGACAAATAAACAAATTGCAGAATATTTAGAAGCACAACCGGCAACTGCAAAATTAATTCAAAGTTACGCGAGTAACTTATCCAGAGTCCAATCTCCAATTAAGGATTTGAAACATGCTGCTGCGTTAATTGGATTGGCTAAGCTTTATCCTGTTGTTTGTAATAGTGAAATATTAAAGTATCAAAAAACAAGCCATTTCATAGGTTCGGGTGAGGCGTTTAATAAAGTATCATTATTACACAATATCGCTATCAAATTAGGTCAGGATCTAAAGTGTGACATCCCCGAATACTTAGGTACGGTTTGTTTAATTATGTGTCATGCGGTTCTTTTAATCCCAAAGGGGCGCCACACTGCCACTGCTGGCAAATTAGAGAACAAACAAGGCTGTGCTAATTTAGCAGAATTCTTTGACATTTCTAATATAGAACAATGGCTTAAGATAACAGGAAAAATGGCTAGAGAGTGGCAATTACCTGTCAGTTATTTAACGCTATGCAAAGACTATTTTCGTTATATTGAAGGACGACTAGATCCTAGCGCTCTACCAAGAAGTGCCAAGACGCAGCTCGCCGCCCTTTTGATGACTCACTGGGTATTTATCCAAATTCAGTCTGGTATCGCTGTACCAAAAGAATTACCACGTACAAGCTTATTTAAAAATGTATTAGGTTACAGTAATAGTGATGTTTTGAGCGTCTATCGAGACGTAATAGAAAAGCTGGCACCACACACTCAGTTACTTTAAGGTTTTAATCGACCTTTCCATCCGGTCACAAACAACAAAACCCAACCAATCAAAAGTAACATGCCGCCAATCGGTGTAATTGCACCTAACCATTTTGTGCCAGTTATTGCTAAGACCTGCAATGAAACAGAAAATACTGCACACCCAAAAGCAAAGGAGATAAACGAATACTTCGCTGTTTTTTCTACTCCGGACATAAAATTAGGAAGTACAATAGCAAACAGCATGACTGGAACGTGAAAGAGCAAATAGTTTACTGCTGTTTGCCAAATACCTAATTCATAAGTAGACAAAGAGCCTTTTAAAGCGTGTGCACCAAAAGCGCCCGATGCGACACCCCAAAACCCCAAAAGAGATGCGATCATAACAAATCGTTTCATAAACATGCCCTGTTTAACTGTGACTGTGTAATTTTGTCCAATTATTTATTCGTGTAGCAATTAAGGAAGCTGCCCCAAAATAAACTTCGTCGTATATTCACAAGCAGTTTGAATGTTTTGTTTCTCTGTTACTGGAGCGGATTTACGAGGCTTAAAGCTATGGTCGCCATCAATTAACCATTCAATATCAATACTTGCTAAGCTAGGCGTTGACGCAACTAATGTTTGGTTTCCAAATGTATCTCTTTCTCCCTGGATAATAAGCATTGGTACCTTTAACGCACTGAAGTGCTCGATTCGCTCAGCTAACTTTTCTTTTTTACCAGGTGGATGGAAAGGATAGCCAAGAGCGACTACGCCTTTTATCTTTGTATTAAAATCGGGAGTTTTGCTCGAAGCTAAAAGTGTCGCCATCCGGCCGCCCATACTCTTACCAACAATAAAAATATCAAGTGAGGGTGAGATCGCTTTAGAAATCCACTCAACTTCGTCTTGCAGAGCTTGTAACAATTGAGGTGCTTTATTCGGCGGGCGCTTTTTGTCTAATTCATAAGCTGATTCCATATACGGGAAGTTCAACGCTGAGACAGTAAACCCATTTTCGGCAAGCAACATAGCGACAGTTTTTATAAATTCGTGTTGATTACCCGCACCTGCACCATGGGCCAGAACCACCAAAGCGTTAGGGTTTTTAGCGTGATACACATCCCTCTTATTTGCAAACCGTTCGATGTTAATCAAAAGACATCTCCTGCTGCTCTTTTTTAACTTTATTCAATAACCAATGTCTAAACACTTTTATTTTTTGGCTGTCTAATTGTGCTTCTCGGCAAACCAAGTAGTAAGCGCGTTCACTCACAAGTGCTTGGGTAAAAGGCACTACCAAACGACCTGAGTCTATGTCAGGTTGGGCAAGGACACTGTGTGCAAGCGCAATGCCTTGGCCATGGATTGCAGCTTGTAGCACCATAGAGGAATGAGAAAATATTGGACCTTGATTCACATTAACGTCCCTTACCCCAACTGACTTTATATAGTCTTTCCAATTGGTACGAGCGGTATCGTGTAATAACGTAAAGTTTGCTAAATCATCTAATGATCGCAGCCCAGTACCTTGGCTTAACAACAGAGGAGAACAGACTGGTATTAAGTATTCTGTATGTAATTTGTCAGCGTGAATACCATTCCACTGGCCTTTGCCATAATAAATCGCAACGTCAACATCATCAGTTAATGAGTTTTCATCGTGGTCTTGTGCTTTAATACGGATATCAATATCTGGGTTATGCTGTGAAAAGTCACTCAGACGTGGTACTAACCATTGAATAGCAAAGCTTGGGGTCAATGCGATACTAACAGCACCTTTAGCACCGCGGCTCAAAAGGCGTTCCGTTGCATCATGTAAATTAGCAAATACTTCTTTGATATCTAGGTAATAACTCTGACCCTCTTCCGTCAACAGCAAAGAACGATTCCTTCGCATAAATAATTTTATGCTTAAATGTTCTTCCAGTAATTTAATTTGATGGCTGATAGCGGCTTGAGTAACAAATAGTTCTTCAGCAGCTTTAGTAAAGCTTAAGTTGCGTGCTGCAGCCTCAAATGCTTTGAGAGAATTTAGCGGTGGTAAACGACGAGCCATTGTTATTTTTATCATTAGAAATATTATTGCGGTAGTGTATCACTAGGTTGAAAAAAGAACCAAATCAAACTGCTAAAATTTCAAAAAAGTCTCGATAAAGAAAATCAACTCAAACTTAAACGGGCGACATATAAAAATCACATATATATTATGAAGAAAGGTGATTTTGATTAACCCCAAAAAGGTTTTAACTTTGGCCTCATAACTAATTTCAGGAACATCAGACTATGATCTACGAAGACAATTCAACCAGTATTGGCAATACTCCTATAGTGAAACTAAACCGCGTTACCAGCGGTAACGTGTTTGCAAAGATGGAAGCTCGAAACCCTTCATTCAGTGTTAAGTGCCGTATTGGTGCCAATATGATCTGGGATGCAGAAAAGTCAGGTGTTTTAACAAAAGATAAAGAACTTATCGAACCAACTTCTGGTAATACTGGTATAGCGCTTGCGTTTGTAGCTGCGTCACGCGGTTATAAGTTGACCCTTACTATGCCAGAAACGATGAGTTTAGAACGTCGAAAATTGCTTAAAGCCCTTGGTGCAAACCTCGTTCTAACTGAAGGACCAAAAGGCATGGGTGGTGCAATAGCAAAAGCAAAAGAAATTGTTGACTCTGCTCCTGACAAATACGTTTTACTACAGCAATTTGAAAACCCAGCTAACCCACAAATTCACTTCGAGACTACTGGCCCAGAAATTTGGCAAGCAACCGAAGGTAAAATCGATGTTTTCGTAGCAGGCGTGGGAACCGGTGGTACAATTACAGGTGTTAGCCGTTATATAAAATTAGAGAAAGGTAAAGCGATTACGTCTGTAGCTGTAGAGCCTACGGATTCTCCTGTGATCAGTCAAAAACTTGCTGGACAAGAGTTAAAACCTGGCCCACATAAAATCCAAGGCATTGGCGCTGGCTTTATACCTAAAAACCTTGATTTAGAAATGATCGATGCCGTTGAGACCGTGACTAACGACGAAGCGATGGAAATGGCCCACAGATTAATGAAAGAAGAAGGTATCTTAGCAGGCATTAGCTCTGGTGCAGCGGTTGCTGCAGCTAAACGTCTTGCTGAATCAGACGAATACAAAGACAAAAACATTGTTGTTATTCTTCCTAGCTCGGCAGAACGCTATCTGTCTTCACCGCTGTTTGCTGGTGAATTTGGTGACAGCGAACTCGTTCAATAATAGCTAAGAGATCTCTCAGGCGGACTGCTTCGGTGGCCTGCCCCTTTCTTATTAGGCAATTAGATTATACACTTACCTTAGTTCTGAGATTTAAGGTATTACCGTGATAAAACGTTTTATTAGTCTAATTACAATTACTTTTTGCTTTCTACTCACTGCGTGTAGTGAAAAAAGTGACAATATCCCAGCCTTTGCAAACCCAGCAACGCCAGAATACAAAGCGCTTGCATTTTTTGATGCTTTATACAACGAAGATGATTTGCAAAAAGCTTTATCCCTTGCGACTAAAAGCCATGCACGAATTATAAAATCATACGGCAGTACTAAAGGTTATGCTCGATATGTACTAAACCTTCAATTTGATCCTGGTGTAGAGTTAAAAATCGATAGGACTTTAAGCCAAGTGGAAACAGAAGCGTCTAAGACAACATCGGTTAATGTTCTTTTCACTGGCTTTTATCAAGGCGACCGAGTTAACGATCTTCGTGAAGTTAAGTTTGAAAAAATAAAAGGGAAATGGAAGATAGCAAAAATAGCGGGCGATCCATACGCCCGCCGTTAATTTTATAAACCGACAGCGGTACCTTCTCTTCTAGGGTCCGCTGCACCTTGCCATCCTTTATCAGTTCTCAAAATACCGTGTATTCCGGATGTCATGTTCATTACACGAACTTTATGGCCTTTTCTTTCTAATTCTGCTTTTAGCCTGTCATTGTTATACCCCGCCTCAATTGAGGTATAACCATTCCGGTTGGAAATACGAGGCGCATCGATAACTTGCTTCATATCTAGGCCATATTCTAATAACCCCAATAAGGCATAACCAACATAGTTGATAATCCGACTCCCACCAGGTGAACCGATAACCGCAAACACTTTATCATCCTTAAAGATGATAACAGGCGTCATTGAGCTGCGTGGCCTTTTGTTTGCCTCCACTCGATTGGCCACCAGTTTGCCATCTACCTCAGGCTTCAAAGAAAAGTCTGTTAATTGGTTGTTTAACAAAAAGCCGTTGGCCATGACCGTCGAGCCAAAGCCCATCTCAATGCTAGACGTCATAGAAACTGCATTTCCAAAAGGGTCCACAATAGACATGTGCGTAGTATTGGGTTGTTCAACAGAAACATTTTCATGCAGATCCGAACCAAATACTCCTGCGGAGGCTTTACCCATATCTCTACTGTTACTAATTAACTTAGCTCGCTCTTTTAGATAGTTGGTATCTAATAAATTTTGAATAGGAACATCAATAAAGTCACTATCGGCCATGTATTTGTCGCGGTCCGCAAAAGCTAATCGTGCAGCCTGGGTGTATTTATGAATGGTATTTGGATGTTCATAAGGAAATTCATTTAAATCAAAACCTTCTAACATCTTTAATATTTGTAATACCGTTATCCCGCCTGAGCTTGGCGGTCCCATACTGCAGATTTCATAACTCTCTGCTGATTTATATTCAACACAGACAGGTACACGCTTCTTTGCTTGATAATTTGCTAAATCGACCTCTCGAAGTAAGCCCGGCGCCGCGTTAGATGACTGCACGGCCTGTGCAATATTTTTAGCAATATCACCTTTATAAAACGCACTTGCACCCTTTTCTGCCAGAACTTGTAATGTCTCTGCATAAGCAAGGTTTTTTAGGATTGACCCAGCTTTAATTGGTTCACCGTTTGGGAAAAAGTATGAGCTCGCTGTTTCTGAATGTCTTAGCCCCGGATTCATTTCCATTTGAACTAATTTTGCTAAGCGTGGGCTAACAACAAAGCCGCTTTGAGCTAATTTAATCGTTGGCTCAAATAGCGCTTTCCATTCTAATTTTCCGTGCTCCTTATGTGCCATTTCGAGCATCTTTAAAATGCCAGGAACCCCTACAGAGCGACCTCCGACAACAGCGTCAATCCATCGCAGAGGTTTACCGTTCGAATCTAAAAATAAACTCGGTGTCGCTTTTGAAGGTGCCGTCTCTCTGCCATCATAGGACTCTAATAATTTAGCATCAGCATTGTAATGTAGCATAAATGCACCACCGCCAATGCCTGAGCTTTGCGGCTCTACTAACGTTAGCATCAACTGTGCTGCAATAGCTGCATCGACTGCACTTCCACCCTTTTTCAGCATGCTCACTGCAGCGTTTACAGCATGAGGATTAGCTGCACTTACCATGGCTTTCTCAGAAAAACTCGCTTTGGTATAATTTAGTCCGGTAAATGCTTCGGGCACAGCTCGAGATGCTTTATCAGCAAACGCTGTGCTTGCAAATAAAAGGGGAATAAGAGTTAATAACCGCATAAAATTCCTAACAGAAAATAGATATTGACATGGTATCAAATAAACGCCGAATTCAAAGTGGCAATATCAAAGTAAAAATATAACAAAGGACATGCTTTGCTCGGATTTCCTACCCAACCAAGATATCTTTTACCATTTATCACTTTAATGATTGTTTTCACTGTTTTAATGGTGGTCCCTGAGCGTTATTCAAGTGCCTTGGTATTTAACTCAAACCTTATTAACGACGGCGAAATATGGCGCTTGTTAACCGGACATTTAGTGCACTCAAACTTCAATCACCTTTATCTAAACTGTGCAGGTATGTTGTTGGTCTGGGCCTTACATGGCGAATATTATCCTAGGTTTAAAGGATTACCCTTGGTGTTGATATCAAGCATAGTGATAGGTATTGGTTTGTTTTTGACAACTGACTATCAAAACTATTATGGGTTTAGTGCAGTAATTCATTTTTTGTTGGTTTGGGGCGCGCTCATTGACGTTCAGAACAAGGATAAAACAGGATACTTATTACTTATAGGTTTGATCTTTAAAGTAGGATATGAACAAGTTACTGGTGGCGATCCTATGACAGCAGCAACCATTGGAGCCAATGTCGCCACAGAGTCCCACTTGATCGGTGTTTTAGTTGCACTGGTTCTTTTTTTCTTAATGCCGAAAGCAATATTTGACGTAGACAATAAAAAAGCCGCTATTTAGCGGCTTTCTCTTCTATAAAGTCATTACAAGTTGTCTTCAAACAGCTTGTAAATCCTACGATATTCATCCAGCCAACTCGAAGGTTGTCTAAAACCATGTGGCTCTACAGGATATATTGCGGTCTCAAAGTTTTCTTTTTCTAGCTCAATTAGGCGCTGTACTAATCTGACGACATCTACAAAAAAGACGTTATCGTCGATCATAGGTGCATTGATTAATAATGGCTTTTGTAGTCCTTCTGCAAAATATAACGGTGAGCTTCTTCGGTAAGCAATCATATCGTCTTCAGGTCGGTTAAGAATGTTAGACGTATATCCGTCGTTATAATGTGCCCAATCGGTAACCGGACGCAATGCCGCCCCAGCTTGGAATAAATCAGGCTCGGTAAACAAGGCCATAAATGTCATAAAGCCACCGTAAGAACCACCATAGGTTCCTATTCGGCCGCGATCAACATTTGCATTTTTAACTAACCACTCTACACCATCAACTAAGTCTTGAGTTTCAGGCGTACCCATTTGACGGTAGATGGCTGTGCGCCAATCTCGGCCATATCCTTTAGAAGCTCTATAGTCCATATCTAACACGACGTAGCCCTGCTGTGCCAACATGTTATGGAACATAAACTCTCTAAAGTAACCAGACCAACCTTTGTGACTATTTTGTAAATAGCCTGCACCGTGGTTGAAAATAACAGCACGTCTTGGCTCGCCAGACTGGTAGTCTTTTGGTAAATACAGGCGCGCATAAATTGGCTTGTCTACGTGGGACGACGGAACTTCGATAATTTGTGGAGCTTGCCACGGCATCGACTTAAATTCTTCAGAAACAGTATCAGTCAAGCGTGTAATTTTGTTTGTGCCCACATCAAGCTTATATAAATCACTTGGCCTTAACAGAGTTGAGTGGGTGATTAGTAAGCTCTTTTCATCCGGGCTTAGACTGTAATTATTTTCACCAACCAATGCGCCTGTTAAGTTTACTGGCTTAGCGTTTTTTGTGTTTAAATCTAAACGGTAAATGTGGTATTCACCAGGATGGTTAATGTTACCTTTGAAATACATTGAGTTACCGTCTTGGGTAAGCGTCAAATTTGAAACTTCAAATTCGCCTTTAGTACGTTGAATCGGCTTTTGACTCAAATTTTTGGTGTAAAGGTGTGAGTATCCTGTTTCCTCAGACAAATAATATAGTGTTTCTTCTTGAGGTAACCAGCCAAAATCATTAAACGTATAGTTTATCCAAGCATCATCGTGTAACTGGTGTTGAGTAACTAGTTTACCATTATCGAAATCAACGGTTGCAATCCAACGATCTTTATTATCCCTAGCCTCAAACATCATCGCGACTTGTTCACCATTGTTATGCCACTGAATCGGACTTTGAGACCAAGACCAATCTACAATTAAATTGATGGTTCTTGGTGATGGTTTACTTTCATACTCATTGCCTGCTGCTTTGGCGTTTTCCGCTTTTACATCTGCGAGTACGTCTTTGTTAAAATCAGGTAGGTCCGAAACCGCTAATTGTTTTTTTTCACCGGTGGCTAGATTTAACAAATGAAAACTTTGTTGATTAGGTTTTGCGTCAGCAACACGACGGCGGACCTTTTCAAATTTTATGCGTCCATCATCACCAATATAATTTGGCATCAAATCGTCTTTACCGCGCCAATCAACTTTGGGTGCTGTAACGACGACAGCATAATTTAATGACGGTGAAACTTCCGCTGAGCGAACTGTATGCTCTTTATCAAAATAAAAGGTTTGCTTGTTAGCGACTTTGTTTTGCTTCGTTAACTGTTGATTAAATTCAAACCTCTGTTGTGCCGCTTTGTGCTCTTTAGCGACATATTCGATTAATTGGTGTTGTTCTTTCGCAATTAGATCTTTAGGGCCATCTGGTCCACTAGGTTGCTCTGCCATCTTTAAAGCGAAGCGTTCACGGATAACACGAGTTGTTAGGTTAACAGTAAAATAGTTATTGCCCTGCCAATAACCTAAATCGCCATTGTTTAAAAATTGTGGTCCGCGTTCTGTTGCACTGGTATGAGTTAGTTGAGTTACCTTATTGGTATTTTGATCAACAACAAAAATATCGCCTTTAAATACATATGCCGCTTTATTGTCTCCACCATAAGTTACTTGACTTAACTGCACCGTATGTAATGCATCAAGTCCGACGTCCTTCTGGCTAGCAGGCGAAAGAGTATCTAATCTAACAACTTTGTTTATCGCGTGATCCTTCACCGCTTGTTCAAAAACAACATGCCTTGAATCAGGTAACCATTTGGCTGACAAAGGTGTTTCAGCAATCCAACTTGGATCTGACATTATTTTTTCTAGTTTTATGTCTGAATTCGTATTGGCTAAAGCAGAACTTGAAACTAAGCCAAGAAACAACATCGAAACAAAACGTTTCACGTTTGTTTCCTTTGTGTTTTTTATAGAGTCCATAAACTCCTTCCCTATTTTTATTATTTAGAATGAGTCAACGACCAAGTCGAAAACTTTCCTAATGTTTTAGTAAACGCCGTACTTGCCGCTACACCCAGTTTTTCCGCAATGTTGTGTTTGATCTTGTATTCAACTGAGTAAACGTCTTTTTCTTTATGTAATTCTAGAATCAGATCATCACTGGTTTTGACCTGATCTATCAGGTTTAATTCTTTTGCCTGTACACCATACCAATGTTCACCCGTCGCAACCGTGTCGATTTCGACCACAGGACGGTTTTCCGAGACAAAGGATTTGAACAGTACGTGAGTTTCCTCTAGCTCTTCTTTGAACTTTTCTCGAGCTTTGTCCGTGTTTTCACCCAATACCGTTAAAGTTCGTTTGAACTCACCCGCTGTGTGCTGCTCAATTTCTACATCGTGCTTTTTTAATAACTTATTAATGTTTGGTAGTTGAGCTACAACGCCAATTGAACCAATAATTGCAAATGGCGCAGCAACGATCTCATCTGCAACACAGGCCATCATGTAACCACCACTTGCTGCAACTTTATCAACAGCAGCAGTAACTTTAATACCTCGTGACGTCAGTCGTTGAATTTGTGAAGCAGCTAAGCCATACCCATGAACCATCCCGCCAGGACTCTCTAGCTTGATTACCACTTCATCGTCTGGCTGCGCAATAGAAATAATCGCGGTGACCTCCTCTCGCAAAGACTCAACAGCGCTTGCTTCTACGTCGCCGTCGAAACTAACAACAAACACTCTTTTGCGCATTAATTGCTCTTCATCAGCCGCGGATGCATTTGATTTTTGTTTTGCCTTTTTGTCTTTCTTTTCTTTTTTAGCATTAGCTTTTATTTGTTTTTCATGCTCTTTCAATTCTTCTTTGGACATCATGGACTTTTTAATGTCATCCATATCCTCATTAAATTGTTCAGTCAGGTGGTCTATATTCAATTCACCTTTTTTACTTTGCTTTTGTTTGATTGCGGCACCTACTACAAAGCCTACAACTAATAAAACTGCAACGACAAAAGTGACTGCTTTTGCTAAAAACAAACCGTATTCGTAAAGATATTCCAAAACCTACTCCTGTATTTTGTTATGGGCTAATTGTTTCACAACTTGAATTGAAAGCAAAAAAAAACCAGCCGAAGCTGGTTTTTATTACGATTAATAGCTCTTATTCTGGGCTACAGTTTTCTTCGTTAGCGCCTTTAACTAAACACGCACCAAAACCTGCATCAGAAATATTTACTACTGTACCTTTGCTCTTCATGAACGTTGCTGCAATTGCCTGCATTTCTTGGTTCACTGCATTAAACAATGCCGGGTAGTTACCTTCTAGGCTTGTTGCTGGTGATAACAACGTTGAGTGGCCACCGTATCTAAATTCAACGATAGCTTGCAAACCAGACTCAAGATCAATAACTGATTGCTCAGTTACTTTTTGTAGTCCCATTTGCATTTCTAGACCTGAAGTACCAGCTAACATATTTGTCGAAACACGGTTTGGAACAACTTGATCCGATGGGTTCATACCACCTTCTTCTAAGTCACCAACCATTTCATACATTAGTACAGGAGTACCAGTTGCAACTAAGGTTTGGGCATAGTTAGTTGGGTCTGCCGCATCAATTACCGTTTGCGCTGCAAATGAGAACGACGCTAAACCAGACTGAACTTGTGCTTTTTGTTCGTCGGTCGCCGTAGCCATAAACGCTTCGTACGCACATACGATAGCAACACTTTGGTTAACTAAGTTACCTTCGCCGTCAAACGCTGCTGCACAGCTTGGGTTTGCCATCACAATTTGACCGTACGTTTCTGGTGCTAAGTTCGCCATTACCGCATCAGACAGTTCGTTTTCAAGACCTAGGACAACTGAAGCCGCTACTAACGGACCAAATGCACCTGATTCAAGTAAGAAATTACCGACACCTGCACCTGGGTTTGCCAAAACAGCCGTATCAATTTTGTATAGACCATCAAGAGACTCGTTACCAGTCGGACTGTTTGCTACTGCTGCAAAACCAACACCTGTGATACCGCCAAGTGAATGACCCAAGTAATGAACTTCTGAAGCATCAATAGTTGCAACAGTAGGATTTGTACCGTCAATCATCGCGTTTAGAGACAATCTTAGTTTTAATCCGTCTGCAATCGATTGACGCATATTGTCACGACCTGACAATAAACTCGCTAGGTTTAGGTAAACCGTCGGGTCACTACCTTCAACCGAACTACTTGCGTTGATAACAGTACCATCTTCAAGTTCAAACCCACGAGAACCGTGTAATGGGTGATCGATTGCTACCGTAGCAAAACCCATTGCAGATAGCACACCTGTCAAAGCAAGCATATCTTCTTTCTTAGAAGTAACACCGTGTTGTAGAATAACTACCGGCCAACCTGTCATAGGCTTGACCAAATCAGCAGCTAAACCAAAGCTAGGGCGTACCATGTTTGCGTTTTCAACGTTAGGTAGCGTTACCTGAATCGCAACTTCCTGCATTGATTTAGTTGCAGGTACTGGATTGAACTTGGTCAAATGACGATATGTGTCAATCCCAAAGTCAGCCAGTCCAACCTGCGAGCAAAGCTCGTGATTATCGCCAGCTTGTGCAGCTAGCGCAGCTTTTTGCTCATCACTCAACGCACGTAACATAGCACCTGAATCACATGCTGCTTCCCAACGCCCTGTTACTGATTCAGCACCAGACTCAAGGTAGTAAGGAACCGTCATAGAACCAGAATACAAGTTTGCAGAGTTAAACAATGCATAGCTTGGATTCATTGGGTCATTAGGGATCAAGTTTTGTGCTGCTAATGCTTGCGCAACCGTTAAATTAATTGATACTTCTGGAGCAACTTGCATCGAAACTGGAGCAATAACGGTTACTACAGAACTCGCGTCAGCTTGCGCCATCATACCAAACGCTTGGCCATTAAGCTGTTTTACGATTTGTAGTGGATCAGAAGTTGGTACCCCTGCCGACTGAACAGTAAACGCCTGCGTGTACGTTATTTTAGACGCATCAGCACCTAAATCCGCTTCTAGTACGTCTTCAAAATTATTAACCATAGTTTGAAGTAGACGTATACCCGCTTGAGTTGCGTTCAATTCGCTATCCGGGATAGAAGGCAATACTAATGGCGAAGAGTTTATGTCTGTTTTAACTGACGCATAAGTCGAAGACGGCGCCAATGCATTACCCAATGAGTCTTTAATATCATCTGATAACGCTACTACATAACTTGTGCCTGCTTCGAATGCCTTTAAAGGTACGATAGCAATGTTTTTGCCGCTTAGGGTTGCTACATAGTCAACTCCAAATTGAAGTTGCTTCAAACCTTTACACAAAAGACCAGCTTTTGTCGCGTCGCTACAATCTGGATCAGTCAAAGAAGGAAACTTTTCAACTTGGTAAAGAGCAACGGCACCAGGCACCTGTAGAGTAGCCGGATCTATTTGTAACTCATCGCTGTCGTAATCAAGCGCGATGGTAAATGAATTCTGAGTACCCCAACCGTCCAAAGCACCAAGTGCGATTTGAGGGTTTGTGAAGTCAACATCACCTGCTTCTTTCTGTGCAACTTCAGCAGGTATTTCTAAAGTACCGTCTGTTGTTCCGCTGAATAATAAGTCATTAGGTATGGAGATGTTTCCACCTGAAGGGTCAAACACCGTGCGTACACGAGGTGTCGTTAATTTTGCTACAGCTTCGGCTTTTAATTCGGCTTTTGCGGCAGCATTTTCCTGTTGAACGTCTTCCAAAGTCGTATCTTCACAACCTGTCAGACCCAGCGCACTGGTTATCGCTATGCTAAGTACTAATTTTTTCATTGTTCTCCCCAGAGTCCTAGTTTCTTTATTTTATTATTGTTGCGGAGTTACTTTGCGTACCTTCGCTTTGTAATTTGGACAATTTTAACAGCTTAGACCAGTTAAAGTTACATTAGAAAAATGGAATAAGCTAGCCCCAAAAATAAATTGAGCATAAAAAAGTGTAGCGGATAATGAATTTAAATGCGATGAGCGGTAACATATACGCTAATTTTTCTTTAATCCATGATATTTATGAATCTTTCTTCGTTACCAAACGACAAAAACGCACTACAAAACAAAGTTATATTAGTAACCGGCGCCGGAGATGGGATTGGCCGCCAAGCAGCGTTAACATACGCTGAATACGGTGCCGAAGTGATCTTACTCGGCCGTACGGTAAAAAAACTAGAAGCCGTTTATGACGAAATCGTTAAGGCTGGCGGTAAAGAGCCTGCTATTATTCCGCTTGATATGAACGGTGCAACAGTTAAAAACTATCAAGATATGGCCGCGACTATCGAAATGGAATTTGGCCGTTTGGATGGATTATTAAATAATGCATCCATTCTTGCTTGCTTAAACCCAGTAGAATTCATAACGGAAGACAGCTTTGACAAAGTAATGAAAGTAAACTTCAAAGCAACCTTCTTTTTAACTCAGGCGTTATTACCTGTCCTAAAGAAAGCCGAGAACCCGTCGATTATTTTCACTTCAAGCGGTGTTGGCAAAAAAGGTAGAGCGTTTTGGGGCGAGTACGCATTTTCAAAGTTTGCAACAGAAGGCCTAATGGAAACAATGGCTGACGAATATGGCCACACGCACATGCGCGTTAACGCCATAAACCCTGGCGCAACAAAAACTAAAATGCGTGCAAAGGCGTATCCTGGCGAAGATGTTGAGAAGCTGAAAACGCCGTTAGATTTAATGCCTGGATATGTATATCTAATGTCAGATGAAAGTAAAGAGGTGAATGGTCAATCAATCGACCTTCAACCTAAATAATCAACATAAATATTAGGCTAAAAACAAAAAGAAGCGACACTGGGTCGCTTCTTTTTTGTCAAAATTATTTTATCAAATCTAATTATTCCACCTCTGCAGACGAAATATCTTCAGCTTTAAGAGCCTTAGGTAGCTCGATGGTAAATGTCGTTCCTTGACCCAGTTCACTACTCGCTTCAATTCGACCGCCTAAAGCTTCGGTAACTATGTTGTAAACGATGCTCAAGCCTAAACCACTACCGCCTTGGCCACGTTTGGTAGTAAAGAATGGATCAAAGACTTTTTCTAAGTTCTCTTTGCTTATGCCTTTTCCGTCGTCACTGATTTCAACTTTAATTTTGTCGCCAATTTCCTTACAGTCAATTTTTACCATCCCTACTTCATTATCGTCAAAGGCGTGAATTAAACTATTGAGTAATAAATTGGATACAACCTGTGAAAATGCACCCGGACGTGTTTTGAGCGCTAAAGATTCGTCACAGTCTAAATATAAATCAATGTTCGTCGGTTTAAATTTAGGACGTACTGTATCCATGACCTTATTCATGTAGGTATTGAGTTCTACATCTCTAATATCTGAATTGTGCTGGTCGACGGCAACTTCTTTGAAGTTCTTAATTAAAGACGACGCTACTTGCAGTTGATCATTCATCAACTCGACCAAGCTTTTTGTCTCATTAATAAAGCCATCAAAATTAGATGCTGTTAGCTTACCTGTATTTTTATTGGTTTCTAATTGCTGCAATTGACCATCAATTTGACTTATGCCCGTAACAGCTACACCAAGCGGGGTATTAATTTCATGTGCAACCCCAGCTACCAATTCGCCAAGGGAAGCCATTTTTTCTGCTTTGACCAGTTCATTCTTGGTGTCGTGTAACTCTTCTAAAGCCTCTAACAATAGCGCGTTGGCCTCTTGAAATTCCTGCGTACGTTCATCAACTGCAAGCTCCAAATTTTCAGTGAGTTTTGTCAATTGCGCCGTTCTCTCCGCGACAACAACTTCTAGGTTTTCATTCATTTTCCATAGACTATTGGCCATTTGCGCAATATTTGTAGTGAGTGTTTTAATTTCCCTTGGATCTTTGGCTTCACTCACAATTTCTATTCCCTTCTCTCCCTCGGCAATTCGACTGACCGTTTTATTAATGCGTGTAATAGGTCTTGTAATTTGTCGGCTAAACAACCAGCCAATAACACCAGTTATTGCCATAGCAGTGATTAATGCCATTAACATTTGATGATAAAAGTTATCAATTGGGGCAAAGACTTCTTGTTTATTTAAATTAACTTGTAAAACAACTGCTCTACCGCTTATACGACGAGAAATCGTAATAAACTCATCACGCTTCCCACCAAAAGAAGATAAATAACCATCGTATGAGATATTCTCTAACGTTAGATCCTGATTTACATTTTGCTTGATACTAAGATCTGAAATATCCACCCAATTCCCTACTGCCGTAAGGGTCAGTACTCTTGTAAACCCGCCTTCTCCTAAGCCTGTTTTGTCGTAAAACGCTTCAACAAATCCCGTTACATCGATAATTATGTCCAACTCAGCGACCAGTTCGTCTTCATAAATGACCGGTTCGTTAAGATGGACATAGGTTTTACCAATATTGGTTTTGCTTATTTGGTAAAAGCCAAAGCTATAACCTTCACTCACATCTCGTAATATAGAAGCTCGTTCTACCTCACTCAAAAAGCCTAGACTTACTATTGGTTCGCGTTCTGGCGTAAACAACGCAAGCTTTACTAATACGCCTGAAGACTCTAATACGTCATCAAGTATGTTTCTGACTAAAGCGTAATCGTCAGGGTCACCATTTTTATTGTACCGGCCCAAAGCTTCTGACAATTGCGAATTATTAGAAATCAAAGCTGCTGATTCTGTCCAGCTATCAAGAGCCTGGCTAACTTTGATCTCTTGATTGCGAATCAGCGCATCTAGTCTTTCTGTAAGTGATGTATTGATATAATTTTGACTGAAGTTTATCGTCAAAAAAGCGAGTAAAATGAGTGCAGCCATCGCTGTTCCCATTACTAAGATCAGAGTACGTGAAAAAATTGACAAGACCGCATTCCTCTTCTATTAAATTAAGTAGAGACAGACAGTTAGTAGTTAACTCTCTAAGTTCTCACAATTAAAAGTAGCACAAATATTTAAAATTAAATTATGGGAATCAAACTCTATGTCCAACGATGGCCTAGACAGTGCATTTGTATTTGCACCAGAAGTAGATGTGGTCGCAGACGATACAACTGAAGAAACGTCCCCTTGGAAAGTTCTTATTGTTGATGATGAACCAAGTATCCATAAAATAACCGAGATAGCTCTTGGTCAATTCACTTTCTCAGATAAAGGCTTAGAGTTTCTTCACGCATATTCAGGCAAAGAAGCTGGCGAACTTTTATCTAAACAAAACGATATCGCTGTCGTTTTACTAGACGTCGTCATGGAATCCGATGATGCAGGTTTAAAAACCGTCAATTACATAAGAAATGAACTCGATAATCACAATGTACGAGTCATTTTAAGAACGGGCCAACCCGGCCAGGCTCCGGAAGTTGAAGTAATTGAGCAATATGACATCAACGGATACACCGAGAAGACCGAGTTAACTGCCAAAAAGCTACATTCAGTTGTCTACACTGCACTTCGCTCCTACCGAGACATTGTTGCACTCGATAAGCACCGTTTAGGTTTAGAAAAAGTCATAGATGCGACGGCAAGTATATTGGAAAAAAGTTCGATAAAAGGTTTCGCTCAAGGCGCATTAGAGCAACTTGCTGCAATATTATATTTAGAAGACGATGTATTCTTAATGGAATACGATGCGGTTATGGCTAAACAAGATGAAACGGACTTACAAGTCATAGCATCCGTAAAACAAGGAAATAGCAGCGGTGACGACAGCGCCTTATTTAACGAAGTTAAAAACAGAGCTTCTGAAACAACCGGAAGCGTTATTGTTTCAGATAAAAACAGCATAACGTTTACCAACGTTTATGGCGACAAAAAGCTCGTTTTATGTATAAAAGGCTCTTCTGAAATAAGTCACGTAGATTACTCCTTAATAGAGCTGTTTTGTAAAAATGTCTCTATTGCATTAGAAAACATCGAACTCTATGAAGACGTAACGAATACTCAAAAAGACATTATTTATTCGGTTTGTGAATTAGCTGAATCTCGGAGTAAAGAGACGGGTAATCACGTTCGAAGGGTTGCTTTATTTTCACGTTTACTTGCTGAATATTATGGCTTATCTGAAGCGCAATGTGACGAATTATTCTATGCGTCTCCACTACATGACGTCGGTAAAGTAGCGATTCCAGATAATATTCTTAACAAGCCAGGACCTTTAGATCCGGAAGAATGGGAAATCATGAAAACCCACGCTGAAGTCGGATATAACAGTCTTAGACATATGGAAAAGCCCATTTTCCAAGCAGGTGCAATCATAGCTGGTCAACATCATGAAAACTGGGACGGCAGTGGATATCCTGACGGGTTAAAAGGCGAAGAAATTCATATTTACGGTAGAATAACAGCAGTAGCTGATGTTTTTGATGCATTAATGAGTAAACGTTGTTACAAACCAGCTTGGGAACAGGAAGATGTAAATAAGTTTGTGATTGAGCAAAGCGGCAGTAAGTTCGAACCCAAACTTATTGAAATATTCGAAAAGCACAACGATGAGTTTGTAGAAATTTACAACAAATATCGGGATGAAGTAATAGACGATATGAAATAGATATAAGGTAAATAAAAGATACAACAGAAAAGAGGCTTAACGCCTCTTTTTTTAATCTGCAATTTTCTATATCGATAATTAACGTTTTTTCGTTTGACGCATTTTGTGTTTTTTAACCGCTCGCTTGATTCGTGCGTGTTCTACTCTGCGCGTTTGAGCCGTCTCTTTTTGGATATTTGGGTTAAACTCTCTTAGTTCGCGATCTAACCCTACCTTTTTACGCAATGCATTAACGTCGTCTAAACCAAGCTCTTTCCATCCACCTTGGATCAATCGTCTATCTAGTTTGATATCTGCATAACGAACTCGAACCAAGCGAGAAACGGTAACATCTTGTGACGCCCATAACCTTCTGACTTCGCGGTTACGGCCTTCTCGTAGACTTACCGAATACCACTTATTTTTACCTTCGTCAGACATATTTCGTTCGGCTTTAACGCGGTCGAACTTAGCCAAACCATCCTCAAGTTCTACACCTTGAGTAATGTTTTGCAATGTTTCATTAGTGACTTCACCAAAAACACGAACGGAGTATTCACGTTCAATTTCATAACTTGGGTGCATTAATCGGTTGGCCAGTTCGCCATCATTAGTAAACAAGAGCAATCCTGACGTGTTTACATCTAATCGGCCAATACCAATCCAGCGGCTATTTTTTAATTGAGGCAAGCGATCGTATACCGTTGGACGCCCTTCTGGATCTTTACGTGTACACATTTCACCTTCTGGCTTGTTGTACATCAAGACACGACATATTTCTTCTTCGCGACTACGAACATCAACGATATGTCCATCGACTCTGATGGTTTCTGAACCATCAACACGATCGCCAAGCTTAGCAACGTTACCGTTTACACTAACACGGTTATTAGCTATGTAGGTTTCCATCTCACGACGAGAACCCACACCTGAACGGGCTAACACCTTTTGTAATTTTTCACTCATTTTGAATCTTTTCTCTTCACAGTTAATGTGTTTGTTGGGAGTCTGGTTGTTGTTCCAGATTGTGCCCCATGAATTCTGTTTCTAGGCGCTTAGCAACGGCTTCTAACGATTCTGGTTCAATTAATTGCGGTAAGTCTGATAGACTTTTTAAACCAAAATAATCTAAAAACGGTTTATCTGTCCCGTATAAGGCAGGACGACCTGGCACCTCTTTGTGCCCTACAACTTTAATCCACTGCCTCTCGGACAAAGTCTTTATGATATTACTGCTAACAGCAACGCCACGAACGTCTTCAATTTCACCTCGTGTGATTGGCTGTTGGTAAGCAATCAATGCCAGTGTTTCTAATAATGCTCGTCCATATTTAGGTGGTTTTTCTTGCCATAACTTACTGATCCACTCACCATATTTCTCTTTTGTCCTAAAAGAAAAACCGCTCGCTGACTCCACTAATTCTACAGCTTTATGACTGTAGTCTTTTTTTATCGATTGTAATACGTCTTCAATTTCCATTTTTTTGATGTTTAACTCAGCGAACACCAAACTTTGGATCTTCTCTATCGAAATAGGCGCCGGACTCGCAAAAACAACTGCCTCGACGATTTTTTTCAACTCTTGTTTAGTTAATGTTTGTTCTGAAGACATAATCTAGTCCATCTCTGGCTGGCGGTATTTTACATGGATTTGCTGAAAAGCCGAAGTTTGAATCACGTCTATGAGTGATTCTTTTACCAATTCTAAAATTGCTAAGAAAGTTACAACAACTCCCTCTCGCCCCTCAGAGAGCTCAAACAATTCACTAAACTCGGTAAAATCACTTTTATTTTGTAGCATTACCAAAATTTGAGACATTCTTTCCCGAGTAGAAAGTCTTTCTTTACTAATCTCATGATGTTGAAATGCGTCGACCCTTTTGAGAACCGACTGAAACGCTAGCACCAAGTCCTGTAGGCTTACATCTGGCTCGATATCTTGCCTGACCATCGCATCAGGGTTGGTCACAGATATAGTAAATACGTCGCGTTCTGACCTGGGCAAGTCATCTAAATCTTGCGCGGCGTTTTTAATCACCTCATATTGCTGCAGCCGACGGATCAATTCTGCTCTCGGATCGACTTCTTCTTCGTCCTCAAAGTCGTGCTTGGGCAGTAACAACCGCGATTTAATTTCTGCTAGCATAGCAGCCATCACTAAATACTCAGCAGCTAATTCAAGTTTGAGTTTGCGCATCACCTCAACATATTCCATATACTGTTTAGTGATCTCAAAGATAGGCAAGTCGACAATATCGAATTTTTGTTTTTTAATCAGATACAACAAAAAGTCCAACGGCCCTTCGAATGCTTCTAAAAATACTTCTAACGCATCCGGTGGAATAAAAAGGTCCTGCGGTCGTTCAATGACAATCTCGCCGCGCACAAGTGCTAGGGGTAACTCCTGTTGAACCATTTCTGTTGTGTTTTTAGTATCCATTTAATCTTTAGTCAGCCACTAAATAATTACTCAAACTGGCTAACATCTCCTTCACCGCGTCGCAAAATTACCGCTTCGCCGTCTGAGAAATCAATCACTGACGTAGGTGACTCACCTAAAAAGCCGCCATGGATGACTAAATCCACTTGTTTTTCCAAACGTTCGCGAATTAATTCAGGGTCAGACTCAGCAAATTCATCACCAGGTAACAACAATGACGAAGACATAATCGGTTCATTTAATTCTTCCAGTAATGCTAGGGCAATGCGGTTATCCGGCACGCGTATACCTATAGTTTTGCGTTTTTCATTGAGAAGTCGTTTGGGAACCTCTTTGGTACCTTTGAAAATGAAGGTGTAAGGACCTGGTGTCAATGAACGAATCGTTCTAAACGCTTGATTATCAACCCGTGCAAAATTAGCGATTTCTGATAGGTCTTTACAAACCAGGGTAAAGTTGTGGTCCTTGCCAACTTTTCTTATCTTGGTAATGCGCTCCATTGCTTTTTTCTCGCCAATACCACAACCGATGGCATATCCAGAATCTGTAGGATACACGATCACCCCACCCGATTTGATAATATCCGCTGCTTGGGCAATGAGTCTTCCCTGGGGGTTGTCTGGATGAACATGAAAAAACTGGCTCATAAATTCTCTTTTATTTTAAAAGCTTAATAATATTTCTACAGTATACGTTCAAACTATAATAGGCGCCAACTGGGATGTTCCCAAACTGGTTTGCATTGCTCTGTTAATGACAAATTACGGCCTAGCTCTGTCCAGCGACTTTCATGATGAAAGTCAGAACCTTGCGAACTATACAAACCATGTTCCTTAGCGAGAGACGCGATGAATAATTTTTGATCTGGGTTCATTTGCACCAAACCAACTTCCAAGGCATCACCACCAGCAACAGTAAACTCTACGATTAGCTTTCTTAACCATTTGTTAGATAGGTCATATCGCACCGGATGCGCCAACACTGCTATACCGGCAGCTGACTTAATCGTGGCTACGGCTTCTTGGACACTACACCACTCAGGAGCGACAAAGGCTTGTTTGCCCTTGCCAATATATTTTTTAAAGGCACTATCAAAATCTTTGACATAACCAAGGGCTAGCATAGCTTTGGCAAAATGTCCGCGACTTACAGACTCGCCCGCAGCATACTGACAAGCAAGTTCGTACACGCCTGACAGGCCTTTCTTTTCGAGTTTTTCACCAATTTTTGCCGCTCTAATTCGACGCTTTTCTCTTTGTGATACCAAAAATTTTGTCAGTTCTGTAGAACTGTGATCAATGCAAAGGCCAACAACGTGTATGTCAAAACCATGCCATTTTGTAGAAATTTCTACGCCGGAGATTAACTGTACTTTATAGTTTTTCTTGTTTATTTCCTGTTGTGCAACGTCAATTGCAGCTACGCTATCGTGGTCTGTGATAGCAAGTACATCGACGTTTTTAACCTCTGCTCTTAGTATTAGTTCGCAGGGGGATAACGAACCATCAGAGCAGGTAGTGTGGCAATGCAGGTCATACTTCAAAATAGAAACCTAAAACTCGAATTAAACTGTAGCGGATTATGACATATACCGTATCGTTCTACCATTTTATCGCAATGTACCCAAATATATGATTGACAGCTAATCAAAAACACGTTTTTATATAACCACTTTTTACAAGCACATAATTTTGAAAGGCAGATACATGACTTTATTACATTCAACTCGCTCTTGGCATTGGTGGAATCCTATTTAACGCGGGTGGATGATCTGTATCTGGCTTAAAAGAGCCCTATTCTGAACAAACCCGCTTTTTGCGGGTTTTTTTGTATCTAAATTTAAGTGAAGAAGAAACATATGTTATTCAGTCAAATAACAACGAACATCGGAGAAGCAACAAGTATTTCATTACCCTGCAAATACGTTGCTGAACCAACCATAGCGTTTCAACAACTAACTTCGTCAAACGCTCATAGTTTGTTACTAGAATCCGCCGAGATTGATAGTAAAGACGAGCTCAAAAGTATTATGTTGATCGACACAGCGGTGACCTTTGAGTGCTTTGGAAAAAGCGTTGTTGTCAAAGCAACGACTAAAAATGGTGAATCTGTCGTTAGCTACCTAAAAACACAATTGAGCAAACTTAAAGAAGTTTCAATAAATGAGCTCAAGGAAAGTGACAATTTAACAGAGCTAACCATAACGTTTGACTTCAACGCTGAAGAGGTCGATGAACAAACTAGACTTAAGCAAGTTAACGCATTTGAAGTACTAAGAACCGTTGTTAGAGATATAAAACACAGCCCAAGTGATAAATATGCAACGTTTTTAGGGGGTGTATTTGCCTATGACATGTTGGCCAATTTTGAATCACTGCCCGACGTTCAAGAAGGGTTTAACACCACTCCGGATTATGCCTTTTACTTAGCAGAAACCTTATTGGTGATCGACCATAAAAATCGAGCATCTGAAGTAATTGGCAATGTTTTTAGCGACGAGAATGTCTATCAAAACTGCTTTGCCGTTGGCAAACGTTTAGAATCATTAAAGAATCAACTCGATGAATTAGATCAAACACGAGTGGGTGTGGAACAAAACTCGGATGTACCATTAGACTTCTCGTTAGCAACGGTTGATGTCAGTGATGAAGTATTTAAGA
This sequence comes from Psychrosphaera ytuae, assembly GCF_017638545.1. Taxonomy (NCBI): domain Bacteria; kingdom Pseudomonadati; phylum Pseudomonadota; class Gammaproteobacteria; order Alteromonadales; family Pseudoalteromonadaceae; genus Psychrosphaera; species Psychrosphaera ytuae. Next base: position 337,786 of record NZ_CP072110.1, on the reverse strand, counting down.
GTCAAGTCGCTAGTCTCAAAAACAACATAGTTCAAGGTGACATATTTCAAGTAGTGCCAAGCCGAGGATTTACACTTAAATGTAGCAATGCAATAAACGCCTATTCAGAGTTAAAACAGGATAATCCGAGCCCTTATATGTTTTACCTGAAGCACCCCGAATTTGAATTGTTTGGTGCATCGCCAGAGTCTGCACTCAAATATGACGCTCGTTCTAGACAAGTAGAAGTGTATCCAATTGCAGGTACCAGAAAACGTGGTTTCAATGCAGATGGCTCGATTGATCGTGATTTGGATTCTCGAATTGAGTTAGACCTGCGTAACGACCAAAAGGAAGTCTCAGAGCATACTATGCTAGTTGACCTTGCTCGTAATGATATCGCCCGTATTAGCGAAACGGGCTCGCGATATGTAAAAGACTTACTTAAAGTTGATAGATACTCTTATGTAATGCACCTTGTTTCGCGTGTCGTTGGCACTCTTAAACAAGATTTAGATGCCCTACACGCCTACCAAGCTTGTATGAACATGGGAACACTAGTTGGCGCACCAAAAATAAAAGCAGCGACGCTCATTCGCAATACTGAACAAAAGCGCAGAGGCAGCTATGGTGGCGCTGTTGGTTACTTAAACGGCAATGGCGACATGGATACATGCATCGTGATACGCAGTGCGTTTGTTAAAAACCAAACTGCATTTGTTCAAGCTGGCGCAGGCGTGGTCTATGACAGTGACCCTCAGTCTGAAGTAGAAGAAACATCAAATAAAGCAAGAGCTGTGCTAAAAGCAGTTTTGAGAGCGGAGTCGAACAATGGCTAGTGTAATTTTTATTGATAACCAAGACTCATTTACATACAACATTGTCGATGAACTAGAAAAACTGAACCATTGTGTAACTGTGTATCGTAATACAGTTAATAAACAAACGATTATTGATAAAATAAAAACAGCTCAAAGTGAGGGTAACTCGGTAGTGTTATTTTTCTCACCGGGGCCAGGCAAACCTTCAGATGTATTATTAATGAGTCAATTATTATCGACCTTCAAATCCGAGATCCCTATTATTGGAGTTTGTCTGGGCCACCAGGCTATTACTGAATTTTACGGTGGCGTAGTGGGATTGGCACCAGAGACCATTCACGGAAAATCTTCGAGAATAAACCTGCAAGAGCATCCAATTTTTGCCGGGCTAACAAACCCATTTACAGTTGCACGATACCATAGTTTAGTTGCGACTAAAGTACCTCAATCATTGACCGTAATTGGTGAAGTAAACGATTTACCAATGGCAGTGATAAACGAAAAAGATAAAGTTTTAGGGTTTCAGTTCCACCCAGAGTCTGTCCTGACGACCGAAGGTGCTACCCTTTTACAACAAAGTATTAATTATTTATTAGAAAGCGAACGTTAACCATGAATACAGTACAATTAGACTTAATCCACTTGGCAATGACAAACAAGTCACTCACTCGCCAACAAACCTATAAGTTATTTACCGATGTTGTTAACGGCGAAATGGACGACATCGCTCTTTCTGCTTTACTAAGTGCACTTAAGGTACGAGGTGAAACGCCAGATGAAATAGCCGGTGCGGCACAAGCCTTAGCAGATAATGCGCTGCCATTTCCAAAACTGGACTTCGAAACAGTGGATAACTGTGGTACCGGTGGCGACGGTACAAATACGATAAACATAAGTACCACCTCAGCCATTGTTGCTGCGAGCCTAGGCATAAAAATGGCGAAACATGGCAACCGCAAAGTTTCGTCAAGTACAGGATCGGCTGACGTCTTATCCGAATTAGGTATACCGTTAGACATGACACCTGAGCGTGCCAAAGAGTGTTTAGAAGAAACAAACTTAACTTTCTTAATGGCTCCGCACTATCACAAAGGCATCAAGCACGCTATGCCAGTGAGACAGTCCCTGAGAACCCGTACCATTTTTAATATACTTGGACCGCTAGTTAATCCTGCCAAATGTGAAACTAATATCATAGGTGTTTACGATCCAGAACTTTGTCGGCCTATGGCTGAGTCACTTAAGATACTGGGTAAAAAGCGAGCTTGGGTTGTTCACGGTGCCGGCATGGATGAAGTTGCGGTTCACGATGTCACTAAAGTCGTGCAATTAAAAGATGGTGAAATAACCGAATTTGAAGTAAAGCCAGAAGATTTTGGTCAAGTTCGTTACACCATTAAAGATTTGGTGGGTGGAGAGCCACGCCTTAACGCCAGTATCATTCGTCAAATCTTAGCTGGTGAAGGCGCTCCAGCGCACAACGCGGCCGTTATAATTAATACCGCACCGTTATTGTATTTGATCGGTAAGGCTGACTCTTTAATGGCTGCAGCTAAGATCGTCGAAGAAGCGCTCAATTCAGGTAAGGCACTTCAAACCTTGCAATCCTTCGTTGAAGTAGCAAATCGCGGTTAATACTATGACGATTAAATTTGAACAAACAGACATACAAGCCAATCAAACGAATGTCTTAAACAAAATCGTCCAAGACAAGCGCCTTGAAGTAGCTGAGCGCAAACAAGCCATGCCTCAATACGCAATTGAGCCAGGACTGACGACTTCTTCACGGAATTTCTTTAATCGTTTAAAAACCGATTACGACGAAAAAGGTGCGGGCTTTATTTTAGAAATTAAAAAAGCCAGCCCCTCTAAGGGTCTTATAAGAGAAAATTTTGACTTGGATGAAATATGTGAAGCCTACCGTCACTACGCGTCTTGTGTTTCTGTGCTGACGGATGAAAAATACTTCCAAGGTGACTTTGAAAGATTACCTGCCGTACGCGAAAAGTTGAATCAACCGCTATTGTGTAAAGACTTTTTTGTTGATCCCTACCAGGTGTATCTTGCTCGTTTTTATGGTGCTGATGCCATTTTACTTATGCTATCTGTGTTAGACGACGAAACGTACCAACAGCTGGCAAATGTGGCAAAAGAGTTCAATATGGACATTCTTACCGAAGTAAGTAATGAGCAAGAAATGACTCGTGCCGTTAAGTTAAATGCCAATATTATTGGAATAAACAATCGTAATTTAAGGGATTTAACTACCAACTTAGAGCAAACGCCTAAACTCGTAGACTTATTTACGGATATTGCATCACCAGCACAACAAGCCCGGACCCTATTAATAAGTGAGTCTGGTATTTACACCCATCAACAGGTCAAACAGCTTTCCAAAATAGCGCATGGTTTTTTGGTTGGCAGCTCTTTAATGGCCAAACAAAATCTAAAGCAAGCATGCCGCCAGCTTATTGTTGGCGAAATCAAGGTTTGTGGCATAACTAACACCGACGATTTAGTGGTGTTACAAGATCGCAACGTAGACTATGCAGGATTGATTACTGTTGCTGAAAGTAAGCGATTTGTTAGTGATGACGACATCGGCACTTTACTTAGTGAAACCTCGCTAAAGCTCAGCAATAATCAGCTTAACACTAAATTAGTCATGGTAACGCGAGACCTAAATATTAGCGACGTCGTCAGTAAACTATCCAAATTTCCAATCTTTGCAGTTCAACTACACGGTAGTGAAGACCAAACGTATATTGACGAGCTAAAGCAAACTCTACAATCGGCCAATCTCAACACTGAAATTTGGAAAGCTATTGGTGTTAGTGATGTTTATAGTGAAACAAATAATCAAGCTTTTACAGAGCTCTTAGCGCTAACACACAGTTATACCAACATTGACAGATTCGTCTTTGATACGTCCGCAAGTAATGGCCAGTCCGGTGGTACAGGACGCTCTTTTAACTGGGATCTGCTCGATAGTTTTGCGAACAATTTGTCTATGCCGAGCTTTTTAATTGCTGGTGGAATAAACCTAGACAATGCTGAGCGGGCAAGTGCCGCACTCGCGAATGGATTTGACCTAAATTCTGGGGTTGAGTCACAACCGGGAAATAAATCAGCGCAAAAGATTGATAACGTATTAACTCATTTTATTGGCCGATACGAGGCTTAAGGAATAACATGAATTCAAACAAAAAAACATTACCAGCTTACTTTGGTAAGTTTGGTGGAATGTTCGTACCAGAACTATTCGTTCCTGCTTTGGAGCAATTAGAGCAAGCCTACATCGACGCTACAGGCGACCAAGGTTTTTTGGACGAGTTCAACAGTTTATTAAAAGATTATGCGGGTCGCCCTACGCCCCTTACCTTATGTAAAAACCTCACAGAGGGTACGAATACAAAAATATATCTAAAGCGTGAAGATCTTTTACACGGAGGTGCCCACAAAACCAACCAAGTACTTGGCCAAGCATTATTAACCAAGCGTATGGGTAAATCGCGAGTCATTGCCGAAACCGGAGCAGGACAGCACGGTGTAGCGACAGCATTAGCTTGCGCCCTATTGGGATTAGAAGCCCGAATTTATATGGGCGCAAAGGATATTGACCGACAACAGCCAAATGTCTTTAGAATGAAGCTCATGGGCGCAGAAGTCATTCCTGTAAATTCAGGTTCTGGCACTCTAAAAGACGCAGTTAATGAAGCAATGCGTGATTGGGCATCGACGTATGAAGACAGTCACTACCTCCTTGGTACAGCGGCAGGACCTCACCCTTTCCCGACTATTGTACGTGATTTCCAAAAAATGATTGGTGAAGAAGCGAAAAAGCAAATTTTACAAGCAGAAGGTCGTTTACCGGACCAAGTCATCGCTTGTGTTGGTGGTGGTTCTAATGCTATCGGTATGTTCAATGACTTTATAAATGAAGACGGTGTTGGCTTAATTGGTGTTGAGCCTGGCGGCAAAGGACTTAAAACTGGAGAGCATGGCGCAGCCTTAGCTGTAATTAAAGAAGGTATAGATTCAACCGGTATTTTACACGGTGCGTTTACCCACATTATGCAAGACAAAGATGGCCAAATTGAAGAATCGTATTCAATTTCTGCCGGGCTTGATTATCCAGCCGTTGGACCTCAGCATGCGCATTTGATGTCTACAGGACGTGCTGACTATGTCGCAGTCAATGACGATGATGCATTAGAAGCATTTCAATTATTAGCTAAAAAAGAAGGTATTATACCTGCGGTTGAATCCAGTCATGCCCTAGCTTATGCAATCAAACTGGCTAAAGACAACCCAGATAAAGAACAAATTTTGTTGGTTAATCTATCTGGTCGTGGCGATAAAGACTTAGCTCACGTTCACGCAGTACTGACCGAAAAAGGAGAACAATAATGAGCCGCTACGATGACATGTTTGCATCACTTGCCGAAAAGAATCAGGGTGCGTTTATACCCTTTGTCACCATTGGTGATCCTAGTTTAGAGCGCAGTTATGAAATTATTGAACAGCTTATAGTATCTGGCGCAGACGCCTTAGAGCTTGGTTTGCCTTTTTCTGACCCGATTGCAGATGGACCAACCATCCAAAAAGCCAATATCAGGGCGCTACAACAAACAATTACCACACAAGATTGTTTAGATTTAATCGTAAAAATTAGGTCAAATTATCCGTCCACGCCAATCGGTCTCCTGTTATACAGTAATTTAGTTGTCGCCAAAGGCATCGATAGCTTTTACAAAGCCTGTTTTGAAGCTGGTGTTGACTCTGTGCTTGTTGCCGATGTTCCTGTACGCGAAAGTAAACCGTTTAGGCTGGCCGCTAAAACCAATAATATAGCACCAGTGTTTATTGTCCCACCGTCGGTAAATGATGACACCTTACGTCAAATTGCTTCGTACACTCGGGGCTATACCTATTTATTAAGTCGTGCAGGTGTAACAGGCGCAGAAACAAAAGCCAGTATGCCACCGGAATTAATGGTCAAGCAGCTTAAAGAATATCGTGCAGCTCCTGCTGTATTGGGTTTTGGTATTTCTTCTCCAGAACAAGTGAAATCTGCAATCGAGGCAGGTGCCGCTGGTGCCATATCGGGCTCGGCAGTCGTAAATATCATTGAGTCACATGTTGATGATCAGACAGCACTGCTTGGCGCCCTAGGTAAGTTTGTTAGTGACATGAAAGCCGCTACACAATTCTAAAACACAAACATATTTTCCAAATGCAAAAAGCCTAATCATTGGGATTAGGCTTTTTTATTACTGCGTGGTACTGAAGCGTGGTACTGAAGCATGATATTGAAGCGTGCTAATGGAGCGTGAACTTTGTATCAAGCAATACCAATGTATTTGTGTACCTGAATACTCAAACGCCAGTTCTTTTCCATACAGGTTTCTATAGCTAACTTGGTTGCTGGTATTTTTTGGCTGATTGGCTGTAAATAAATCAACGTACCTTCAGACACAGGAGCAGTATTTAACAGTTCCTCTAGTTCTTCGACATGTGACTGACGAGCAATCGGATGTTTGATTTCATTTGCCCTTGCCATTGAACTAGCCAGTACCTTGTACCCACCTGCCATATTTATTTTTGGCGATACTGTAACCCATGTTTTTGCTGGAACTTTAATTTCAAATGTGCCACTGGTTTCGATTTGCGTGCTAAAACCATGTGCGTGTAACGCATCACACATCTCAATTAAATTGTACATTGCCGGCTCACCGCCAGTAATTACAACGTGTTTAGAGCGATAACCTTGTAGTTTTATATGCTCGACAATTTCATTAGCACTTAAACTCGCCCACTGGGGTGTTTCTACGGTTTTAGCAAACACCTGTTGGATTGGTATCTGTAGGTCGTTTTCTACTTCCCATGTATGTTTGGTATCACACCAAGAGCAGCCAACCGGACATCCTTGCAAACGAATAAAAATTGAAGCGGTTCCCGTGTATTGGCCCTCACCTTGAATCGTTTCAAAAAATTCATTTATTTTGTAATTTGTCATGTCCAACCTAAACTATTAGCAACATTCGTCTTTTTATAAAACACGAGTTCGATTAAAATCAAAGAATCGCAAATTATATCAAACAACTCACAAATCTGTGAGTGTTATCAAGGTTATCGTTTATGTCTGAAAAGGTCGTCGTAATATATTCGGGTGGAATGGACTCGTTTACAGTGTTGAACAAAGCAATTAAACAAGGCTATGCCGTCCATGCACTTACTTTTAATTACGGGCAGCGCCATGTAAAAGAAGTGGAATATGCAAAGAATGTTTGTGAGGAGTTAAACATCCCACACAAAATAGTCGATATAAGTGCTATCAACTCTATTATCGCTGGTTCTTCGCTAACTGACGATATCGATGTACCAGAGGGACATTACGAAGCTGACAACATGAAGCAGACGGTCGTACCAAATCGAAATATGATCCTTTTATCTTTAGCAATCGGCTATGCGGTATCGCTCGAAGCAACAAAAGTCTATTACGGAGCGCACTCAGGCGATCACGCTATCTATCCAGACTGCCGACCAGAATTTGTTAAAAAAATGCAAGACGTTGCTGCGATTGCCAACTATGACGCAATCGATATTGCTGTGCCATATTTGAATAACGATAAGATTGAAATCTTAGCTGATGGTATCGAAATGGGATTGGATTACAGTAAAACCTGGACGTGTTACAACGGCCGTGAATTGGCCTGCGGAAAGTGTGGTGCGTGCCAAGAGCGACTCGAGGCTTTTGAAAAAAACAACGTAACTGACCCGCTTACTTACGAAGCTTAATGCTAAGCGACTAAAGTGAAACCCGAAGATTCTAAACAGGGCCCTATCCCATTTAACAAGCCACTTGATGAGAACTTAGTTGCTTTGGATTGTGCTCTGTTAGAGTTGTTAAACAAAAATGAATATACAGAATTCGAGTTAATACGTGCACTTCAAAGCTCGCCATACAATCTTTTTTCAACGGACTCCTTGAGCCAACCTCTAAGTCTTTTTCAAACCCACTTTGTACTATTTAATGCCCTTTACAGAATCAAAACGCATTTAAACGATGCTGACGGTTCCGACATCACTATTTCTGCGTTAAAAATAGCGTGGCACAGAAGCAATGCCCAAAGCGGTAATAACGAAATTCAAATAAATCACGAATCGGACGAAAAGCTCTCCACCTATTATTTAGATTGGCAAAATTTTAAATGTGCTGATGAACAAACCGTTAATTCATTATTAGATTCATTTTGGGAAAAGTTTTTAAAAAGCAGCAAGCCAGGGTTAGATCTTGAAGAGGCGTTAACAACATTAAACCTTGATCCTTCCGTACCATTAGAGTCGTTGAGTAAACAGACCGTAAAAAGCGCCTACAAATCCCTATCGCTTCGCCAACACCCTGATAAAGGCGGTAACAAATCAGATTTTCAAAAAACGACTGCCGCCTACCATGTTATCTTGCAAAACCTTTGAGAGCTTGAAACATCTATTTTTGGTGTTTAGTTAACCAGTTGTTCAGCAGTTTAATTTGTCCACATTTTTGGGCTGCATAGGTTAGCCTTAGTGCGTTAGACAAAATAGTAGAATCATCCCACCCCGTTTGTTCACGCAGTTCTGTTAGTACATCCTGAGCTTGTTCGGACAAATACCCTCTTACCTCTTTTTTTCCTTGGTTTGCTTTTCGCTCTCGATATCTTTTTTGTTTTTCTGCATTTGTTAACGGCATTGTCTTATCCAATGGCTATTATTTATTAAACACTACTTCACTGTTCAGAGTTGTTTAGCGTACAAGTGTACGCTAAATTAGCTGTTCTAAAATTTTACTTTAAGAAATAAGCGCTAACAAAATGATACAGAAAAACAGTTACGATAAAAACGATTTAATTGCATGTGGCAATGGTGAGCTTTTTGGTCCGGGTAACAGCCGTTTACCTTCAGACAATATGCTAATGATGGACCGCATCGTTTCGATCACGGAGGATGGTGGTGAACACGGAAAAGGTCAAATAGTAGCTGAATTAGACATTAATCCAGATCTTTGGTTTTTCGCCTGTCACTTTAAAGAAGATCCGGTAATGCCGGGCTGTTTAGGTTTGGACGCAATGTGGCAACTTGTTGGCTTTTTCTTAGGTTGGTCAGGTGGTCCAGGTAAAGGACGTGCTTTAGGTGTGGGTGAGGTTAAATTTACCGGCCAAATTTTACCAACAGCCAAAAAAGTAACTTACAGAATTAACCTGAAGCGAGTGATCAAACGTAAACTATTTATGGGCCTTGCCGATGGCACCGTGGAAGTTGATGGCAAAATTATCTACGAAGCTAAAGATCTAAAAGTTGGCTTATTTACCGATACTTCTAGTTTTTAATTAAGCATAAATTTTAAAAGCCCTAAAACTTGAAAGCTCGCAATGATGCGAGCTTTTTTATGTTGAGACAGAACCTAAAGTTCTTTATTTAAATAAACCTTCACTTTTATCACCGATGGCCTCTCTGTAACCTCCGAGCCATTGTGATTTTGAATCTTGAGAATGATATGGGCATGCGTCTTTCGAACGTCCTGAAATACCTGCTTTGTATCCTTGTGAATGAGCTCTATCTAAGCGGTCACGTTTTTGTCTTTTCATAGGCAGATCCTCTCTGTTTTTTAAATAAACACGGCCGTCGGACAATTGCCGAAAAACCGTACTACTATGAATAGTAAATTACAGAACGATGATCAATAGATAAATTGAAACAAAACGGTAAAAATAAATAAGCCCCTGATAGTCAGGGGCTTTTTATATAGAATTGATCGTTATATAAAACGTCTTCTAATAACAGCAAAGAATGAAAGAGTCGCCAATAACCAGATAGAAGTCGACATGCCTTGTCGCTCATAAGAAGGCTCTTCGAGTTCACCACAGTCATCAATTTGACCGCCCGAAATTGGCTCCAGTAACACAGCAACAGGTTGAGTCGTTGTTACATTATTACCATTATCATCAAGAACCGGCTCACCGAGCGCATTAACTACGTTTACCGTTTTAATCGCCGTCGCCGATATTTGGTTGTTGTTATTAATATCCGATACTTCAACAATCTCGTATTTCGACTGACACTCTGTTAAGTCATTTAAATCTAAAACCTGGTCCGTATTTAAGTCGTATAAGAAACCGTGCTTCCGACGAATTTGTGATGTCGTCAATTCGTACTCAGCCACACCAACAACATAACCATTATCATTAATGGCAGCCGCCTGGCTTTGTGCCGACTTGTAAAATGTCGTTGGAGTTTTAATTTCACCCGTGTTTATGTCGTACACAAAAAATTCATCGTTATATTGGCGATCAACGAATTTCTGTAAATGACCTACGACTAACCCCTGATTATTTATATCTGTAGCGTAACCACCGTCATAATCACGGTTATCTTCTAAGATTTGAATAGTGGTTCCGTCTTTAAACAAAAGTGGGAATTTTAAAATAACATTATCATTATCAGTCGCAGGAGCGTCACCGTAACCAACGGCAACACCCATTTCATTTACTGCAGAAGCGTATGCGACATAATTTCCGTTTTGATTTTCTTTGGGTGTGAACGCGAGTGGATACTCTGATTTTTCTAGTACATTTCCTTCATTATCGATAGACCAAACCACGGGACGTAAATCGTACAACGAAAGATTTTGAGCCAAACTCCACGCGCAGACGTTTTCAGGTAATGATTCACCTTTACAATCATTTTCTATTGTTGTTTGTGCCACTTCACGAACAGAAACAGATTGATAACCAGAAACGAAGTTATTGTCAGTAATCGACGTCGCAGCAGATACCCCGCCAAAAGTCACTTCTTTTGGAGCAATGGTTAAGACATTACCGTTGTTAATAACTGTTGCTCGACTGGTAAAGTCTCTTTCAAATAGAGTTATTGGGCTCTCACTAGCGTTTTCGCCAGTTTGTTGAAAACTAATCTTGCGATATGGAGCCGAAGCAGTACCTGCGGCAAAACCCAAGTTATTAATGTCGTTTAACTGCTCTACCGTACTGCGAGACAAGCTATTTAATTCTTCGACAAAAACATCTGTCAGTGTTGTTTGCGTCGTTTCGCCGGCAGAATATTTAAAAGAAACCACATCCCCTATTTTCTGATATGAAGGACTATCAACAAAATTACCACTAGTATTGCTCAGTGTGCTTTTCAAACAAGACGCACTACTGGCATCTAATTGACCAGCTGAGATTTCTGCATCGCTAATACCACAGTTTGCGCGAATACTCGCTGATGCGTTAGTTATGTAATTTTCAAAATAAAACGGAAAGTTAACACTGCTACGAGCGATACCAACCACTTCACCAACATTATTTAATGCGGTCGAAAATTGCTGACGATGATCTTTTACGTTAGGAATTTCTTTAATCTCGTAGGTTGCCGCATTCGCGTAACCAAATGAAAGCATTAAAGAAAGAGCGATTGTGGATTTAGCGAACTTCACGTATTTCAAAATAACTACCTGTTAATTCTTTTGTTTTTCTTCTAACTCAGTCCATCGTTCAAAAGCGATGTCGAGTTTCGACTCGATTTCAGCCAATTGGTTCAATGCTTTTTTTGTTTCTTCTGGATCCTGTTTAAAAAACTCTGGATCGTTGACCAATTCTTGCGCTGTCTCTAATTCCAGCTCGAGGGTTTCGATTAATTTCGGCAACGATTCTAACTCTCTCGACTCTTTATATGAAAGCTTTTTCTTAGAAGAATTAGGTTTACTGTCTTTAGCCTCTGCACTTTTGGGTTTTGGATCTGCTTTTTTAACTTCATCTTTACTTGGCTTGTTACCTTCTACTCGCCCTAAATAAGCAACATAGTCCTGGTAGCCACCAACAACTTTATTAATCAACCCATTGCCTTCAAACGCCCAAATAGACGTCGCAGTATTGTCGATAAATTCACGATCGTGGCTTACTAATATCACAGTACCTTGGTAACTAGAGACTAACTCTTCTAACAGTTCTAGCGTTTCAACATCGAGGTCATTTGTCGGCTCGTCGAGGATCAATAAATTCGACGGTTTAACAAATAGCTTTGCAAGCAAAAGTCTATTTTTCTCGCCACCAGACAGAGCCTTTACTGGTGTTCGAGATCTCACAGGTGGAAACAAAAAGTCTTGCAAATAACCTAAAACATGACGCGTAGAGCCATTAAAAGAAATTTCTTGTTTACCATCTGCTACGTTGTCTTGTACTGATTTTTCCAAATCCAAAGCAAGACGGTGCTGATCAAAGTACGCTACCTGAAGGTTTTCTCCAATGTGGACAATACCCTCATCTGGTTGCAAGTCCCCTAACAACAGCTTAATCAAGGTAGATTTGCCTACGCCATTTGGCCCAACTAAAGCGACACAATCGCCTCTCATAACTAAACTAGAAAAGTCTCTGATCAAAGTACGGCCAGGAATACTGTAAGAAATATCTTTGGTCTCGAATACTTTTTTAGCGCTCTTTTCACCTTGCTGTACCGTCATGTTTGCGGTGCCTGGCGCGTCGATACGTTGCTTTCTGGTTTTGCGTAACTCTTTTAATGCTCTAACACGACCTTCGTTTCGGGTCCTACGTGCTTTAATTCCTTGGCGGATCCAAACTTCTTCTTGAGCTAGCTTTTTATCGAACAATGCGTTTTGTTGCTCTTCCACTTCGAGAAGTCGTTGTTTCTCGGTCAAGTAGTAATCGTAAGTCCCATCAAAACTTGTAAGGTCGCCTCTATCGAGATCTAAAATACGTGTTGAAATCGCTCGAATAAATGCACGGTCGTGAGATATAAAAACAATCGCACCTTTAAATTCAACTAAAAAGCTTTCGAGCCAAGCTATGGCGTCAATGTCCAAATGGTTTGTGGGTTCGTCTAAAAGCAGGATATTAGGCTGCTGCACCAGTGCTTTAGCAAGCGCAACTTTTCTTAGCCATCCTCCTGATAATTTTGCTACTTCTTGTTCAGGGGTTAGACCAAGTCTAGTCAAGGTCTGACTAATCCGGCTATCAACAGACCAGCCATCGAGTTGGTCAATTTGAATTTGGACCTTTTCCATCCGACTCATTAAATTCGGTGATTCGGCCACTTTCATTGATAAGTCGTTAAATTCTGTAACTAGCTCGATAACGTGACTGACACCTGCACTTACAAAGTCGTATACCGTTCCTTGTTGCCCACGAGGTGGATCTTGCTCCAAACGCGCGACAGTCACTTCATTTACAAATTGAATTTTACCGTCGTCAAGGCCTAAATCTCCACTGATCACTTTTAGCAGAGAAGATTTACCTGCGCCGTTTCGACCAACAATACAAACCCTTTCACCTTCATTTATTTGAACATTTACCTTGTTCAAAATAGGCGCCGTACCAAACGCTAGTTGCGCGTCGCTTAACCTAACCAATTCCATAATATTTTACGTACTCAATCACTTGTTCTTTTTCGAAGGGCCAAAACAAGGCTTGTTCTGCACCTTCAACAATCAAAACCGGAATCGAGGCACCATATGCCTCCACTAACGCTTCATCTGTCACTATGTCCAATACCTCAAACGATAAGTTCAAGCTATTGAGTTGCTGTATTGCCACATCGCATAAGTGGCACCCGTCAGTACTTAATAAAAAGAGATTCATATCTTTATTTCAGGGTCAAACGCCAACAGTGATGGATATTCTGGTTGCGTTTAAAGTCCTCTGGCAACGTTAAGTGTTTGATATCTTCAATTTCAAACCCAAGCTCTTCGATTGCTTCTTTTTCTAATTTAAACTTTCTTAAATTATTCGAGAATAGAATTTGGCCACCATCCGTGAGTCGTTCTTTGACTAGTTCAAGGATTTCAACGTGATCTCTCTGAACATCCCAAGTTCGGTCCATCTTTTTGGAGTTTGAGAAAGATGGTGGATCCAAAAACACTAAATCAAACTTATCTCTAGACTTACTTAACCAATCTAAACAGTCAGCACGGTGGAAATAGTGGCCCTTGCTACCAATTTTATTTAACGCAAAATTGTCTTTAGCCCACTCAAGATAAGTATTAGACATATCAACACTTGTAACACGCTTAGCGCCGTTTAAGGCCGCATGCACACTTACACTACCGGTATAACAGAACAGATTAAGCACCGACTTTCCATCACACCAAGAAGCAAACTCTTTGCGAGTAGACCGGTGATCTAAGAACAATCCAGTATCTAGGTAGTCCTGAATATTGACGTAAAATTTAGCGCCGTGTTCCTCCACCACAAATCTGTGATGCTGGTTATTTTCTTTTTCGTATTGCGATTTACCTTTTTGCGCCTTACGTACTTTAAGTGCGAAATTTTCGGCAGTAAGTTCTAGCTTCTGTTGTAAAATACTTACGACATCCAACAATCGAATTTCAGACACCGATTCCTTTACTGATTTTGGTGCTTGATACTCATATACAACAACACGACCGTCATAATAATCTACGGCAACGTTAAATTCTGGTATATCTGCATCATAGATTCGATAACAATGGATACCCTCTTTACTGGCCCATTTTCTGAGCTTTTTGAGGTTTTTGTCTATTCTCTTGGAGAAAGACTGACCATCCTTACTCAAATAGTACTCACCGCGCTTAGCTTCTTCTGAGAGCTCACATTGTTGCGCCGTAAGCTCATAATTCGCTAAAACAGTATCTAATGGGCCATTTTTAAATTTGAATTCTTTTGATTTTTGTAAACGAAGAAGTTTCAACAATAAGGTTTGCCCTGTCAGTAATGACACATGCCACCCTTCAAAATTGGTCTTCAAGTTTAGGCCTAGCCTTTTGAATAAAGACAACAACTCAATGGAGTCACCAATCCTTTCTCCATAAGGTGGGTTTGACACGATATAACCAGGCTCTAACTTTTTAGAGACCGTCGCGTTTGCCGCGTCTTGTTGGTTTACGGTAATGACATCGGTCAAATTTGCTTGTTCGATATTCGCCTTAGCTTTCTCAAGAACATAGTTATTTATTTCGAAACCAATAAAAGAAACTTCAGGGCTCGTCTCTGCATTAATCGCTTCTTCACGAAGAGTTTCGTATTTGTGGACCATGAACTCAGGGTGTTTAGTGAACTGAAACGTTCTTTTATTCAAACCTGGCGCTCGATTTAAGTGCATATTGGCCGCTTCTATTAATAACGTGCCAGAACCGGCAAAAAGGTCTACAAAATTAGACTTTTTATCCCAGCCGCTTCTCATAATTAGTGCAGCCGCTAAATGTTCTTTTAGTGGAGCGGCACCTTGCTCGATCCGATAGCCTCTCTGATGTAACGAAGGACCTGAAAAGTCGACAAAAACATTACAACGGCCTTTGAATAATCGTGCGTGAATTCGAAGATCCGGGTTATCCTTTGAAATGTCGGGCCTTTTACCTGTTTCTTCGCGAATATTATCAACGATCGCGTCTTTGACGGTTAAAGCACCAAATTGACTATTTCTTATACTTTTGTCCGTTCCGACGAATTCAACCGCAAAACTTCTTGTTTTCGTAAAGTAAGGGTGCCAATCAAAGCCCAAAACTGCATCATAAATTTTTTCTTTCGTATTCCCCGGGATCTCAATCACATGCTTCATAACACGTGTCGCTAGACGAGACCAAAAGCAAATTCGAATCGCATCTTCGAATGAGGCGGAAAAATAGACTGATTGTAACTTAGGCTGTACATCAGTAGCGCCAAGGCTACTCAATTCATCAGCTAATAGCGGTTCAATACCCGCAGAAGTAAGGGCTATAAAATTTGGCATAATCACTAAACTTAAAAAATTTGAGGTCATTATAGCAAATTTATTCAAAAGACCTATTTATTACAGTTTTTTTAATTTGTGGGTTGCAATTGAAAATTAAATCGTTAGTATACGCACCTCGTTGAGGGACAGGCCTCAGCAAGCAGGTAAACTGCATGTCGTCGGAACCGACGACACTAATATAAACAGTTCAAGTCTACTGGCGCGGGATGGAGCAGCCTGGTAGCTCGTCGGGCTCATAACCCGAAGGTCGTCGGTTCAAATCCGGCTCCCGCAACCAATTTTTTGATTAAAGTTGGACAGTAACAGGTCGTCGGAGCCGACGACATAAATATAAATAGCTCAGTCTACTGGCGCGGGATGGAGCAGCCTGGTAGCTCGTCGGGCTCATAACCCGAAGGTCGTCGGTTCAAATCCGGCTCCCGCAACCAATTTTTGGTGTAGAAAAAGTTCGTCGGAACCGACGACACTAAAATAAACAGTTCAAGTCTACTGGCGCGGGATGGAGCTGATGGTAACTCATCGGGCTCGCTACACCCACAAGAGCCGAAGGTCGTCGGAACCGACGACACTAATATAAACAGTTCAAGTCTACTGGCGCGGGATGGAGCAGCCTGGTAGCTCGTCGGGCTCATAACCCGAAGGTCGTCGGTTCAAATCCGGCTCCCGCAACCAATTTCTAATTTTTCTAGTCAGGTACAAAGCCCATCGGGCTCAACTCTTCATAAGAGCCGAAGGTCGTCGGTTCAAATCCGGCTCCCGCAACCAATTTCTAATTTTTCTAGTCAGGCACAAAGCCCATCGGGCTCAACTCTTCATAAGAGCCGAAGGTCGTCGGTTCAAATCCGGCTCCCGCAACCAACTTCTAATTTTTGCAATCAAGTACAAAGCCCATCGGGCTCAACTGTACGCCCGCTACTCTAACTATTGAACTTCATCAAGTTTATAAGCCGTTATACATGCACCAAATGCCATTGTTGCAAAAACATAAAGTACAACGTCAATCCCTAAACTAGAAGCTATATAGCCAAAAACAGCACTAACTAATAAAAAGATGCCAATTATCGTGTTAGATAATGCGGTATACATTGCTCTATTCTCTTCAGAGGCCATGTCCACTAAATAAGTTGAACGACCTAACCTTACTCCTTGATACGCGATCATCAAGGTAAATAAAAAAAGAGGCAGCGCCCAGAAACTGCTTAACGTGCCATTTGCGTATGAAACATTAGTGAACAACAAAGCGATACAAGAAACGGCACCCGAAATTAATAAAACCAATCGGCTCGATTTGTCTGCTAGCCTTCCCCAAATATAACTGCTCAATAATGAAGCGAGTGACGATGCGAATAACAAAATGCCAAGGTTTATTGATCCGCTATCAGAACTTTCATTAGTTAACGCCACCATAAAAGGCGGTGCCAATGCCGAACTGACAAGTAAAGCTCGCGTCGTGATAAAAAGCCTTAATTGTTTGTCCGATTTTAATAAATCGATATTTTCATGGAAAATAGAAATCGGGTTGCCGCCACCTTCAGTCGCCCCTTCCGCTTCAAATAAAGTTGAAAAGACAAACGAAGCAAACAGCCACAGTATACTAGCTAGAAACAACCCCAAAATTACAATACTCTGTTTTTCAAATATTTCGGTAGTTAAAAGAGCGGCAAAAACAATGACAACACCTGCTGATATCGAAGTGGCTAATCCAGTCGTCGTGCCTCTTTTGGACTTGCTGATGGTCTTACCCAATACATCTTTGTAACTAACTGAGCACAAGCTACGAGCCAAACTTAGTGTTATTAAACTGATGACTACTGCCCATCCAAAACTATTACCTTCTAAAAATATTGCACTAATAGCAATGGATAAAGCCGATAATCCTTGAATAAATGCCCCTATCGTCCAGACCCATTTGCGAACTTTTAACGAGCGTAAATACTGTGCAGTAAAAAGTTGTGGGAGCAAGGCACCAGCTTCACGTATTGGTACAAGTAACCCTAAAAAAAAGCTTGAGGCACCTAAATGTGTGATAAGCCAGCTCAATATCAACTTAGGATCAACTAGGCCATCAGCACTTTTAGACATTATGAGTGACATTAGATGTTTTATGAAACTTTTGGGTTGCTCGTCACACGCTGATTCGGGAATGTCTTTGCATACCCTTCCGTCGTCTTCGGATGTCAGTAAGTTATAAGCTTTCTCGGACGCGGATATTTTCATTTATTTCCTTTTAGTATTTTAAGCTGGCCACATAGGTTTCTATAGCTATTTTTACCTTCGGCCAATGTTGAATGATGTGCTCTTTTTTAACTTTACCTTGACCATTATTTTTTTCAAACTCCTCACATATCAAAGCCATTTGCATAGCTCCAACCATTTTAGACATAGTTTTCAAACTATGGGCATGCCGGACAAGTGTCTCCATGTCTTCATATCGCATTTCATTTATATACACTTCAGCTTCCTTACAATAAGATTCCAAACCGTCAATCAACATGACCTCAGGCAGTCCCTCATAATTCTCATTAACAACGTCTTCAGAAAAAAGTTCGGTCATTTTATTATCCCTTTTTACGTTGAATAATTGGTTTGGATAAAATAGCAAGCCATGCGTTTCGCAGGTTTTTACTGAAAGCTTTACCCGTGTCTTCTGTAATTTTATCAGCACTAAGCCTTTTAAATGGCAGTTCAGAAATCATTTTTACTCGGTTTTGCAACGCTTGCCATATGGCTAAGTCTGGGTTTGCCTTTTTTAACGGTTTTACAGCGTAATTGAGATCATCAATACAAAGAGATATTTGTTCTATGTCTTTCTGAGCTGTTGGATATACCGGTTTATTAGTGCGATAAAAATGGAAATGGTTTAATTGATAACACAAATCTTTTAATCGTCTATCTAGCTGATGAAAACCAGTAGTTGCATTAGCAGGCCACTTTAAAAATTGATTATTCTCAACTTCATCAGCTCGTTTTTTAGAAGAATAGCTGCCGCTGCTCTGAGGTGTTTTTGATTGAACAACTGAGCTTGTCGGTTTAACACTTGGTTCTTTTGGCTTTTTCGCCATTAACTCAGCATCTAATTTTTGAAAGTATTCACAGCCAGGAAGCTCAACTGGCTTTTTTAGATGTGCTTCTACTTTTTTTCGCAACTCCATTGCAATAATAGGTTTGACGATGAAATCATTCACCTTAAATTGAACACACTCGGTTACTGCTTCTTTGTATGTATTACCCGAAAAAATCAAGATTGGAATATCATGCGCCCCTTTACCCTCACCTTTTCTGATTGCTTTAACGATTTCTATTCCATTTCCATCGGGTAAATTCAAATCAATGATAGCTAAGGAAACCGCAACACGTTCTATTACACCAGCAGCGCTCGCAACCCGAGCCGCAGTATGACATTCGACGCCACTAATTGGCCGCAATGTCTCACTCAGGAACTGACACATCAAATTAACGTCGTCCAAAATCAAAACATTGACCTTCTTTGTACTTTTAACTTCGCTCGGTGACATATTTTTGTTACAAACCTTTTCGCTTAGGGAATTTAGTGGATTAGAACGTTTCACATATCCATAAGCTTATTTATAGTCTATAAATTATTTAATTACATGAAATTGAAAACTTAAACTAGACGAAAAACCTATGCACTCTTCAAGTACGTTGAAGTTACTTGGTGGAATAAGCGGCCTGTTTGCTGCTTTGATTTTTGATGTCATCAATCTTTCAATGGGACTCTCTACAGCTTTGTATTTTTTCAGCCTGTTTTTTCTCAACCAGGCGATTAAATCCGAAAAGATCTATGTTTCTATTGGGTTATTTTGTTGTATTAGCATAGTAAATATTAGTTTAATAAAAAACGGGATCATACCTGCACTTTATAGTGCGGAAGACACTTTATCAGTTGTTGAGTCGACCGCCTTCGTGTTGTTTTCTCATTCATTTTTAGTATCTCTATTGCTACTGTTTTTTGTGGTCTTAACCAGAAAGTCACTTTCACCTTTATACCAAACCGAAACTATAACCGACCGTACCGCTACTTCCGATGCCGTAGTTGGCGTTCAACTTAATTCAGACGCACAAACCCAGTCTCTTGATTTAGTGGGTAAGGAAAGGATTAAGTTTGAGCGTTTTGCTAACGCTTTACCTATTTTTACCGCAACATTTTACGCCAATGGGAAAATCGATTTTATTAGTGAAAATTACCAAACCTTTTTTGGAAAAGACCCTGATTATATTAAAAAAAACTGGAAGTCGTTTATTCATGAAGACGACGCCCCATTCGTCTTTAAGAAATGGAACTCTGCATTAAAAAACAAAGCCGATACAAGCTTCGCTTATCGCGTGAAGGACAAGGATAATAACGAACGTTACTTTTATTCTCATTGCAGAGCCGTACAAATAAATAAAACTGGAGAATACCGGTGGTTCGTTTCAACTTTTGATAACAGCGAAACAGAATTACTGCGATTGGACAATGACAAACTCGTTGCAAAGTTACAGGGTATCCTACAAGGCATGGAAGATGGCTTTATTAGCCTAATTCCGACACGAGATAGCTTTAAAATAGAGTACTATAATTTTAGGGCCGAAATTCTTGTTGGGTTGCCCCGAGATGCTGATGGGATTCCAATTGAAGAATGTGGTGAGTTTTTCTCTAACCAAGAGCTCAATGATGCCATCATAATGGTAAATAATGAACAAATCACTAAGACACTTTCAACTATCTACGACAGTATAGAGTTGTTAATTAGAGTACATGCTAGTCCAAATGGAGTGAGGCTGTATATTCAAGATATTACATCCGAAAAAGCTTCCATTAATGAACTTAACCTTCTTCGAACCGCAATAGACAAAGCAAATGATGTAGTTTTGATTACCCAAGCGGAGCCAATCGATAAAACAGGGCCAAAAGTCGTTTACGTCAACGATGCTTTCGAAAAAGTAACCGGCTATAAAAAAGAGGAAATCATAGGTAAAACAGCGCGAATTTTACATGGCCCAAAAACCGAAACAAAAAGTAAAAAACGGCTGACAGAAGCTATGCTCAATGCCGAACCTGCTCGAGTATTAATAACTAACTACACCAAATTAGGTGAAGCTTTTGATAATGAAGTTGACCTTTCCCCGCTAAAAAACAGCAAAGGAAAAACGACCCATTTTATTGCTATAGAGCGTGATATCAGCAAACAAAAAGCCCAAGAGCAAATGGCGTTTAGAGCTCACAAAATGGACTCGATTGGGTTAGTTACAGGTGGCGTCGCCCATGACTTTAATAACCTACTTACCATAATTTTAGGTAACGCAGACCTACTGCTTTCTTCCGACAAGTTCCTAAATGACACTAACAGCAGTGACAAACTAAAATCAATATTTGAAGCCGCAAACCAAGGCGTTTCACTAACGAGAAGCTTATTGGCATTTAGCAAGCGTCAACCGATTTCTCAAGCGACGGTTGATATGCAAAAACTTATTTCTTCTGTTGAGCCGATCATTACAACTGCGTTAGGCGCAGAAATTAAACTAACTATCAGAACAAACGCTAAACGCCTATTAGTCAAAGGCGATCAATCGCAACTAGAAAGCCTATTTTTGAACATGGCAGTAAATGCGAAAGATGCAATGTTAAATAAATCAACACACTCTAGTGATAAAGAAATACAATTTTTGGGTGAGTTCACCATATTAATAGATAATAAGTCAGTGAAACCAGACAGTATTCTCGCAGCGTCGTTAGCGCCCGGTAATTATTTACGGTTAACGTTTAGAGACAACGGCACAGGAATTGATGAAGAAAATATTTCTAAAATATTCGACCCGTTTTTTAGTACCAAACCACTGACAAAAGGAACAGGTTTAGGATTGAGTATGATTTACGGGTTTATCACTCAGGCAGGTGGGCACATTGAAGTTAATTCCAAACTCGGGTTTGGTACCGATTTTGTCATCTACTTACCTTTAGCAAAAGAAGATGAGTCAGAGCTTACATCAACTCTCAACAAACCCACCTCTTATCAGCCTAAATCGTATAAAGGTAAAACAGTTCTTGTCGTCGAAGATACCGAAATGGTAGCCAAAGTCGCTCAGCATATTCTTACGGACGCTGGATTCAAGGTATTAATGGCTAGTGATGGCCCTACAGCGTTAAAGATATACCAATCCGAACCGATTGACTTACTGTTTACGGATATTATTTTGCCTAATGGAATTAATGGCAAAGAGCTGTCAGAAAAACTCCGAGCCAGCAAACCTGAACTTCCGATTATTTATACCTCAGGCTTTACCGATGGCAAGTTAAAACATGAGGATTATCAACAAGAAAACGTGGACTTTTTACAAAAACCATACACCAAAAAGCAACTCCTAGAGGTTTTAGAAAAAATACACCTCTGATGAGCTATTTATCGGCAAACCTTACCACCTCATCGCAATTTTAAATAAGTCATACGTTTTATCGGTTAGAATTTCTAACAGTTAACTATAAATAAAAAAATCAACTACCGATGAGGCATTAATGGACAAGTCTTTAAGCGTCAAACTAACAGCAGTATTGTTTGGCCTATCCGTATTTTCATCGCACGGAAACGTAGCTTCGCTTCATACCGAAAATACCCAAATCCATATCCCTAAAACAAGTTCGAATATTACCATTGACGGTCAAATAACAGAAAAAGCTTGGCAAAATGCCAAAAAGGTTTATATCAACAATATTACCTACCCTCAGGAAAATCATAAATCTCCGGTGAAAACTGAAGCGTTTATGCTCCAAGACGGTGAAACTCTTTATGTCGCATTTAAAGCATTTGACCCAAACCCAGAAGCAATTAGAGCGGTCCTAACAGATCGAGACAAAAACTGGGATGATGATTTGGTAGGTATCAAAATTGATACCTATAACGATCACGCCCTTGCCTACCAGTTTTTTATCAACCCACTCGGTACACAAACGGACTCAATAGAAAACGAACTCACTGGCAGAGAAAGCGCTGCTTGGAATGGTATATGGGAATCGGCAGGTCAAATCAATGACCAGGGGTACTTCGTAGAAGTAGCGATTCCACTCAGGATACTAAATTTTAATGATGGTTTAGACATACAACAATGGGGATTTGAACTGATCCGTTTTTTACCACGTGAAGAGCGTTATAGAATTTCCAATATGCGGGTCGATCAGGGTAACAACTGTTGGATTTGTCAAATGCCTACATTAAAGGGGTTCGCAGGCGCAAAGCAAGGAAACAACCTAACCGTTGTACCAACCTTTGTCAGCGGTATTTCAGAAGAACGTGAAATTACAGCCGATCAAGCCCCTCCATTAATCGGTGAATGGACCGATGAAAAGAACAATCAATTAGGCATGGATGTGAAATGGGGCATTACACCAGATGTGACACTAAATGCGACGATCAACCCAGACTTTTCACAAGTAGAGGCCGACTCTGGTCAACTTAATGTAAACAATACCTTTGCGTTATTTACTCCAGAAAAGCGTGCGTTTTTTCTTGCCAATGAAGACTACTTTAAAACACCTGTAGATTTGGTTTATACCCGTAACGTTCAAGCACCTAGTTACGGCGGTAAAATCACAGGTAAAGTAGATGAGCACTCCTTTGCAGCATTCGTTGCAGACGACGAATCATCCTTGTTTCTACTGCCAGGTAACTTAGGCTCTAACCTGTTTGAAATCGACGAAACTACCACTAACGGTGCATTTAGATATAACTATATGGTGAATACTGATGTAAATGTCGGTGGCACTGCGACGATTAGGAAAAACGATTCTTATCACAATTACTTAACAAGTATCGACACCAAATACCAACCAGATGATCACAACCGACTTGATATTCAATACATGGTTTCAGATACCTATTTAAGTGATATCTATGTCAATGAAATTGCCAATTCTGGTGATTATAGTGATGAACAGGAGCTTCGTGCAGCAAGTATAAATGGTAGTGATATCGCTTTTCGCATTAACTACGAACACAACCGCCGTGATTGGTTTTTTAGAGCAAACCATATGAACATTGGTGAGGCATTTAGGGCGGATTTAGCATTTTTTAACAATACCGATCAACACAAGACTGTAATTGGTGGTGGTCGTATTTGGCGTGGCGATGAAAACAATTGGTGGACTAGAATGTCTCTTGAAGGCGATATCGACGCAACGTTCTCTCAAGATGGTGAAAAAATTGAAGAAGAAGCTGAGATGTTCTTTAACATTAACGGCCCACGTCGCTCTTTCATCCGTCATGGTGTAATTGTTAGAAATAAAGTTGGAAACCGCTTAGATACCAGTAACCTAGCTATAGAAGGTAACACTGAGACTTTCAAAGAGCAGGAATTTCGGTCGTGGATGGAGTTTCGACCCTACCCAAATGTTTGGCTAGGTAACTTTTTTAAGTTTGCTGAAAATCTAGACTACGCCAACTCTCGCCTCGGTGACGTCATTGCGTTTGAGCCAAGAGTAACACTGAACTTGGGTAAGCATATTGAAACTCGACTTTCTTACAAATTTAACCAAATGGAATATGAGGGCGCTGAAGTATACACAGCAAACTTGTTAGACTTGCGTATGAACTATCAGTTTAATATCCGTAGTTTTTTACGCCTAAGTGTCGTTCGCTACGATATTCAGCGTAATTTAATCAATTACCTCCCTGAAGTACGTGAAGACTATTCTGAGAACTATAAGAGTATCGCAACTCAGTTGTTGTTTTCTTATAAAGTAAACCCGCAGACTCTATTCTTTGTTGGTTATTCTGAAGGCAGCTTCCAAACCGAAGAGCTAACAAAATTAACCAAAGATCGCCGCAGCGTATTCTTAAAAATGAGTTATGCATGGATTTTGTAACAGCTCAAAATGATTAGTATTAAAAAGAGGCCTTGATGCCTCTTTTTTTTACAATCGAATTCATAATAAATTCATACAATTTTACTGACGTTTTAATAAATCACCTTCTATATTAAAGATTAGAGTAAATAGTTTAATAGAAGGAGTTTTTAAATGAGTCTTAAAAAACAATACTTAAAATCCAAACCCATTTGTAAAGTAACATTTAGATGTGCCAAAAATGAAGCTCAAGGTGCGCACAGTGCGGAAGTTCTTGGTGAGTTTAATAACTGGACCCCTACGCCTATGAAAAGGCTTAAATCAGGTGATTTTACTCTGACGGTCGCACTGGAAAAAGGAAAGCAATATCAATTTAGATATTTACTCGATGGTGAACAATGGGAAAATGATTGGGAGGCCGATGCTTACCTCCCTTCACCATTGAGTTACGAAGACAACTCAGTCGTTGCCGTTTAGATTATTAATCTTGAGGTTTCGTCTCTCTTACACCCGGTTGATTTTGGCAGTGGGCGATGAAGTTGAGTATTGCTGGATAGTTATTAAAATCGAATAGCCCTCTAAACTGGGCCCACTCAACCAATACCAAAAAGCTAATCGCAATGTAATCCCAGTCAAATTGATTGGCTTCAAGCTTTTTCTCAAAGTAATCAAAGGTTGTTATACAGCGCTCTCGTTGGATATTAAAGTAAAGCTTATCTTCATTAACATCCACCTTTGAACGAGTCAAAATCATCATGTTTACAAGACTGTCGTTACAGCTATTTATTAGCGCCAGGTCATTTTTCTGGTGCCAACTTAATGCTGGAATAGACAGCTTATGGGCAATGTATTCGTAGATAATATTTGAATCTAATAACAAAGGAACCGAAGCATCGCTCTTATCTTCAAACATTGGAATTTTGAGCGTTGGGTTAACTTCTTTTAATTTACTTCTTTCTTGCCCAAAAATATTTACTGCCTCAAACTCGTAGTCTTGCCCTGCTAGTAAAATACGCAACCTACGAACATACGGCGATGTAATCGAACCATATAGTTTCATTGTTAGTTCCTTTGTTATTCTAAAATTAAGTGAGTGTAGCGGCCGATTTGATTGTATGGAGACTTTAAACTGTATTCTAATTCCATTTCAATGATTCCCGGTAAGTCATCTTGCCACTTGTTGATGTCTCTCATATAGTCGTGAAAACAACGCACCCCAGATTGCAACACGATAGACAAACCGTGTTTGTTTACCCAATTAGCTACAGTATCAGCATCTAACGAGCTTTGTGGGTTGAGCTTAACCACTTTACGCCCTTTCATTCCGTCCTTGATATACTCGAAGTTTCCATACACCAAGTTACTCAGCGTTTGACCCACTTTATTGTAATACATGAAAGATAGTAGCCCATTGGGTTTAACTAGGCTCGCCAATATATCAAAGCCTGACTTTGGATCTTCTAACCACTCGAAAACTGCATGGCATAGAACCAGATCAAATTCGTCTTTAAAGGTATCCCCGCACGCTTGCAAAGACATTTGTTGTATTGTGATATTTGTTACTTTGTTTTGGTCTGCATAGTTCCTTGCAACGTCCAACATCTCGTTTGAAATATCCGTCAATACTACATCGTGGCCAAGGGCAGCTAAAAAGAACGCAAGTTGACCTTGGCCACCACCGACATCTAAGACTTTTAAGCGGGTGCCTTCTGCAAATGACTTCTCAAGGATTAAGGTTAGATCTCTTTGTAAAATGGCTTCTCGAACTTTGCCTTTACTCGTCCCATAAATATTCTTTTTAAATGTGCTGTTACTTTTATCAAAATTGACATCTTTTGAAGCCATTATTTGCCCTTTGCTTTATACAGGGTTGTGAATATCGACAAACACAACATTGATATCTAGTTGTTCAGCAATATACTCGCCAACGGCTTTAACGCCATAGCGCTCAGTCGCGTGATGACCAGCCGCAAAAAAGTCGATATTTTGTTCTCTGGAACTATGGATAGTTTGCTCCGAAGCTTCTCCTGTCAAAAACGCATCAAGCCCAAGCTCTGCGGCTTTATCGATATAGCCCTGACCACCTCCTGTACACCAGCCGATCGTTTCGATGAGTTGATTTCTAACGCTACTGATCATAGGAGCACGCTGCAGTGCTGTTGTTATTTTTTTGCCAAACATCTCCGCCGTCATTGGCGACTCTAGCTCGCCTTGCATTAACACACCTTTAGGAGATATAGACTCTACTGCCGTCACATTTTTAATCCCAAGTAAATTGGCAAGTTGTGCGTTATTACCATGCTCAGGATGTACGTCTATCGGTAAATGGTATGTAATTAAGCTGATGTCATTGGCTAACAACTTACCAATACGCGCCTTTTTCATTCCGGTGATGACCTGACTCTCACCTTTCCAAAAATAACCGTGATGTACCAAAATTGCATCGGCCTGGTGTTCAATTGCCGCATCGATTAACGCTTCTGAAGCGGTAACACCTGTTACTATAGTATGAATCTCTTTTTTGCCCTCAACTTGTAGGCCATTAGGGCAATAATCTTTTATTAATTGCGAGGATAGGTGTTGGTCAAGATAAGATATTAAATCTGGTAAGCGAACGGACATAACAATCCTTTTTTACAAACTAAAATTAAGTTGAATTTTAAAGTAGCAAATTATCCTTACAAGTGAAATTGGCTCATATTCCACCGAAAACCCGCTATTTTCCCTATAAAGTTGAATTTATGCGTGAAAGTTTGTATAAATAACCTTCATCTTTTAAATATAAAAATTATTAGGTAATCGTAATGAGCAAACTAGACAAAGATCAAGTCTTGTCTGACTTCACTGAAGCGTACAAAGCTAAAAACGGCAAAGAGCCAGAAATCGAAGTGAAGAGTGGTTGGTACAGCGTTGATGGTGGTAAAAATGTACGCTTAGCCGCTATCGTAGACATGACTGCTGAGTTGACTGGCGGCGAAGCCCCAGCAAAAGCAGAAGAAAAGCCAGCTGCGAAAAAAGAAGCTAAGAAGCCAGCAGCTAAAAAGGCTAAGACACCAGCTAAAACAACTGCTACCTCTAAAGGTTACACAGTGACTAAAAAAGGTGATGGCTATAATCCAGCTAACTTCTGGTTAGATTACCTAGCGTCTTTAGGTAGTGACAGTCGTACACCACAAGGTTTCTACTAATTAAATCTTTTTTATAAGTTAGAAACAAAAAAACCAAGGCAATGCCTTGGTTTTTTTATGTGTATGCAACAGTCTGTTACGACTGTTGCTCTTTGACTAAGTCAGCCGTGCCAACTTCCACCCTCGCCTTTAGTTTTTGGCCAGGTCGAAAAGTGACAACACGTCGAGCTGAAATAGGAATATCCTCACCCGTTTTAGGATTACGTCCTGGACGAGATTTCTTTTCCCTCAACTCGAAATTACCAAATCCAGAAAGTTTAACCTGCTCGCCGTTCTCCAACGTCTCGCGTATCTTCTCAAAAAAGTCTTCAACTAAAGCTTTTGAGTCAGCTTTACTTAATCCTACTTTTTCAAACAAATATTCAGATATTTCTGCTTTGGTTAGTGCCATAATTCTATTGCCTTAGCGTCGCGTCAAATTTATCAGTTAACATACTAACTACTTGATCAATCTTAGTACTAATATCCTGTTCTTCCAATGTTTTATCAACATCTTGTAGTACTAATGAAATGGCAAGACTTTTGTTGCCATTTTCGATACCTTCTCCACGGTACACGTCGAATAAGTTTAGGTCAACCAATTGATTTCCGCTAATATTTTTTATTTCTTTTAGTACTTCACCTGCATTTACCGACTCTTTTACAACGACTGCGATATCGCGACGGTTCGATGGGTACTTAGAAATTGGTTGCGCTTCTGGTAAGTTACGCTGTTCGATTTCTGATAATAACAGTTCAAAAACAAACGTTTTACCATTCAACCCTACCGCTTTTTCCGCTTGTGGGTGAACCGCACCAACGTAACCTATCACTTTGTTATTACGACGAATTTGAGCCGATTGACCTGGGTGCAAAGCGGTTTTATTCTGATCATCCGCTGGCATAGGGACAAACTCAATAACTGCATTGTCTGCACATTTCGCTAGTAATGATTCTACGTCACCTTTAATGTCGTAAAAATCTACTGCTCGTGGGTTACCGTCCCAGTACTCGCCAGCAATAGTTCCAGAAATTACACCTGCAATCATAGCTTCTTGACGAATGTTCATTTCCGCTGATTCATCTGGAACAAAGCGTAAGCCTGTTTCGAATAAACGAACTCGGCTTTGTTGACGTTTTTGATTATAAGCTACAGCCGGCAGTAAACCAGACCAAAGGCTCAGACGCATTACCGACATATCTGCTGATATCGGATGCGGTAAAGTTAGACCTTCTAACTCAGGGAACAATGCTGTTTGAACCTTAGGGTCTACAAAGCTATATGTAATAGCCTCTTGATAACCAAGGTCAATCAAAGTTGAAGCAAATTTAGACTTATTAATTTGACTCTCTTTATGCTGAGGCATAACTAATGAAGCAGTCGGAGCAATATTTGGAATATTGTTATACCCGTATACTCGAGCGACTTCTTCTATTAGATCTTCTTCAATAGAAATGTCAAATCTGAAGCTTGGCGACGTAGCCGTCCAAACGTCATTTTCAAATGATACGTTTAAACCTAAACGAGAAAGTATCGTTGTCACTTCTTCATCGCTGATAGAATGACCTAATACTCTGTCTAAACGTTGTCTGCGCAATGTTACTGGTGTCTCTTGCGGTAAATCAGCGTCACTAATCGCTTCCACAATCGGGCCTGCTTGACCACCAACAATCTCTAGTAACAGGTTAGTTGCGCGTTCCATTGCCGTACGCTGAAGTTTGAAATCCACTCCGCGCTCATAACGATGAGATGCGTCTGTGTGTAAACCATAGCGACGCGCAGTACCTGCCATCGCAACAGGAGCAAAAAATGCACTTTCTAAAAGTACATCGTTTGTTTCAGACGTTACCCCTGAATTTAGACCACCAAATACACCGGCGATCGCCATAGGTTTGTTATGATCAGCAATAACTAACGTATTTTCGTCTAACGTTACTTCGTTTTCGTCTAACAAAGTTAGTTTTTCACCTGCGGTCGCTTTACGTACCTTAATGCCACCTTCGATTTTAGCTAAATCAAACGCGTGCATTGGGTGACCAAGCTCTAACAATACGTAGTTTGTTACGTCAACAACTGGATCAATTGAGCGAACACCACTACGGCGTAACTTTTCAACCATCCATAATGGCGTTGTCGCATCTAAGTTAATGCCTTTAATCACTCGTCCTAAATAACGAGGACAAGACTCTTTATCTTCAAGCTCAATACTCAAAGTATCGCTAATCGAAGCAGAAACCGGCTCAACTACAAACGGGTTTACGTCTGCGTTATTCAATACACCAACTTCACGAGCCACACCCATAATACCTAAACAGTCACTGCGGTTTGGTGTTAGGTCAATCTCGATAATTTGATCATTTAGATTCAAATATTCACGGATATCCGTGCCTAACGGAGCGTCTGCTGGTAGTTCTAAAATACCATCTGAGTCTTCTGCCATGCCAAGTTCTGACCATGAGCACAACATACCAAAAGACGGTTGCCCGCGGAGTTTAGCTTTCTTGATCTTAAAATCACCAGGTAAAACAGCTCCTACCATAGCAACTGCGACTTTTAAGCCTTGACGACAGTTTTTCGCACCACAAACGATATCGATTAATTCGCCATCACCTGCCGTACCGACATTGATTTTGGTTACTTGTAACTTATCGGCTTCAGGGTGTTTACCACATTCAACCACTTCGCCTACGACAACACCGCTGAATTGGGCTGCTGCTGGCTCAACGCCGTCAACCTCTAGACCAGCCATAGAAAGCTGTTCACTCAACTCTTCGGTTGAAATATTAGGGTTCACCCATTCACGTAACCATTGTTCACTAAATTTCATTTGGCTGAACTCCTATTTAAACTGCTTTAAGAAACGAAGGTCATTTTCGAAGAACGAACGCAAGTCGTTCACGCCGTAGCGCAACATAGTTAGTCGTTCGACGCCCATACCAAATGCAAAACCAGTGTACTCTTCTGGATCTATACCTACTGAACGTAAAACATTAGGGTGTACCATTCCGCAACCCAAAACTTCTAACCACTTACCGTTTTTACCCATAACGTCGACTTCAGCCGAAGGCTCAGTAAACGGGAAATAAGAGGGACGAAAACGAATCTGCAAGTCCTCTTCGAAGAACTG
Organism: Psychrosphaera ytuae; assembly: GCF_017638545.1. Classification (NCBI taxonomy): domain Bacteria; kingdom Pseudomonadati; phylum Pseudomonadota; class Gammaproteobacteria; order Alteromonadales; family Pseudoalteromonadaceae; genus Psychrosphaera; species Psychrosphaera ytuae. The sequence continues at coordinate 307,095 of NZ_CP072110.1, read as the reverse complement.
GTGTAAGAAGTCGTGTAAAATGCCTTTTAGTTCTGCGAAGCTCACGTTTTTGTCAACCATTAGACCCTCTACCTGATGGAACATCGGAGTATGAGTTTGGTCGTAGTCGTTTCGATATACACGCCCTGGTGAGATGATTCGCAATGGCGGCTTTTCTTGTTCCATTGTGCGGATTTGAACACCAGAAGTTTGGGTTCTCAATACCGTATTAGGTGTGAAGTAGAACGTATCGTGATCAGCTCGCGCCGGATGGTGTTCAGGAATGTTCAATGCGTCGAAGTTATGGAAACCATCCTCTACTTCTGGGCCCTGCTTTACTTCAAAACCTAAGTCACCGAAAAATTGTTGGATGCGCTCTATTGTGCGATTTACCGGGTGCATGTTTCCAGGTGTTACACCTCGGCCAGCTTTAGTTACGTCAATGGTCTCTGACGCTAACTTTGCATTTAACGCTTCAGTTTGCAGCGCTTCACGACGCGTGCTTAACGCTTTTTGTACGTCACCTTTAGCAACGTTAATTGCCTGGCCTGCTTCTTTGCGTTGTTCGTGGTCCATCTTACCAAGTCCCTTTAACAACTCGGTGATTCGACCTTTTTTACCTAGAAATTCTACGCGAACTTCTTCAAGCCCAGGTATATCCTTGGCATCTTGAATGGCTTGTTTAGCTAAGCCAACAATTTCTTCTAAATTCATGGAACACTCTTATTGGATTTCGTGATGTTCAGTTTTGATTGATTTTTAATAAATTTTAGGGCGCAAATCTTAGCGCAAATCGTCTAAAGATTTTAGCTTTAATTGATCAAAATTGGGGTTTTTGTATGGTTTTTTATTTAAATACCGAGCACTTCTTTCACAAAAGGTACGGTAACGACCCTTTTTAGTGCGACACTTTGTTTAGCCATGGTTTCGAGGGCTTGCATTAAAAAGATCATATTACGCGGAAGTCGATTGATCATAAATTTAGCAACGTCTTCTGTAACCTCAAATTCCATTAAGTGGGCATGTTGAATCAAGGCTTCTATTTTTTGGTCTTCTGACAATTCCGGCAACTGAAAAAGCGTACACCACTGCAGTCTTGACCCTAAATCAGGTAGAGACAAAGTTAACTTATTAGGCGCTTGGTGACCGGCAAAAATAATTGTCGCTCCATTTTGTTGCAACGCATTAAACAAATTAAACAGTGCGGTTTGCCATGTTGCGCTCGTGGATACTAAATCAACATTGTCGATACAAACAACGTCAACGCTTTCAAGTCCGTCAATGAGTTCAGGTGTCGCAGAGATCACCTGCTCCAGCGGCAACAACATACTGCTCTTACCGATTTCGTCCGCATAATGACAACTCGCATTGAGTAAATGAGTACAACCTACTCCGTGTTGTCCGGAAAGGTAATGCGCAGTAAACTCTTTGCTTTCTATCGCTCTGTGTAATTCATTAATCAGTAATCCCTCGATTCCTTCACCTTCAATAAAGGAGCTGAAAGTCTGTGTAGAATTATAAGTTACAGGTAATAATAACTGCATTTATGCACCTACCCACTGATAGTGCAGTATCGTGTTTTTCGTTTCTGCCTTGTTCGCTTGATCATCCAAGTTACCGATATATTCATTGGTTAACCTGTCCAAACGTTCTTCTACAGAAAGGTTAGGTTGTACTTCTTTTACCGGATTTTCTAATTGGTTAAAGTTCGGAAGTAATTCCAGCGCTTTAATTACATCTAGGGTTTGACCACTGAGCCACAATTTAAAAGTTATTTGGCCAGATTTATATGCGGTTAAATAAGACTTTTTAACTGGTGGTAACGAATTAACCTGAGTCTCCACGCGTTTGAGGTCTAACATAGAATTGATGCCTGAGATTGTTAGAACAACTTCGTCTTGTTGGACTTGAGCATTATCAATTGCATACTGTTTTGCAAAATAATCACCTAAGCTATTAATCAATTCCCGTAAAGACGTAAACTGGTCAGTATTAAAACTGCCTTCATTCAAAAACTGATTACTTGAAAAAAGCTGGTAATCAAGCAGCCATCCAGTTTTGTATTCTGGCTCATTCAATGAATCTACGTATCGCAAACGAGCCATCACAAAATGCTCAGCCCCTAACTGTTGACTCTCTTTTGCCACAACTCGGTCAAATCGCGCCCAAACATCAGACACATAAATGCGCTCCTGGCGCTGTTTATCCATTGTTGGAATTACGACAGGCACACCTCTGTTTTCAGCACTTTGGTTCAGAACTTCGGCAAGTTGAGGAAAGTTGTCTTGTGTAACTATTTGGCGACGATTGCCTTCCTCCAGTACTAGCCAAATACTGGTCAATGGACGGCGTTGACCCCATATTGCGCCATTCACCTTGCGGATCAGTTGGTCAATTTTGGTTTGGTCAAATTCGTCGACTAAAAATGTCCTGTCTTGTTCGTCAGTGACAAATGAAAAGGATTTGATGTAGTTTGCTGTACGAACACGAATTTCATACTGGACTGTCTTATCTTCAAGAATATCACGTGAACCGGTCACTTTTGTTAATACCTGCTCTATTGCCCAGCGATGAGCTTTTACCCTCGTCTTTTGGGTCTTATCAGTCACAAGTATCTTACCCCGATATAGGTTTTCTACCTCGACGGCAGGCGCAGATGTACTGATCAGTATCACAACTACTGTTAACAAAAGCTTTATTATAGGATGTGTCACGATAATTCTGTTTACCCTAGGTGGTAATGGCTCAAAAACAATCATACCCAAATAAATAGCACAAAAAAACTATAAACTAGTCAAATGATTGCGCATTAACCCGTTTGAGCTTGCGAAACATACTTCCGGTGTTTAAAGTTCAGTGTTACTGACCATCTGAGTTTCACGATACTCACTTTTCTGTAACCTTATTCGAGGAAAAAGTATGTCCGAGTCCACTATTTTCGACAAAATTATTAGCAAAGAAATACCTGCTGAGATTCTCTATGAAGATGATCAAGTACTGGCTTTTAAAGACATCAATCCACAAGCGCCTGTACATTTTTTGGTGATTCCAAAAGTCCGTATTGCAACAGCAAATGATATTAATGAAGAAAATGCAAAAACCGTTGGTTTACTTTACGTAACAGCCGCAAAGATTGCTAAGCAAATGGGTTTTGCTGAAGATGGTTATCGTTGTGTTATGAATTGCAACCCGCACGGAGGACAAACTGTCTATCATATTCACCTTCACGTTTTAGCTGGCAAAGCGTTAGGTTGGCCTCCCTACCAAGATACGTTAAAAACCCAATAATAATTACTGTATTTAAAACTTGATTTTAAAAGGCGTTTTATTTTGGCAAGAACCTTATGCAGCTCATGTGGCCAACCTCTGGCCACCTGTTTATGTCAATTTATCTCATCGGCACAACACTCGACCTCAATTATTATTATCCAATGCGGTAAAGAGTCTCAGCACCCAAAAAACACAGCGAACTTGTTGCCACTTCTTTCTGATCACATCACATTGGTTCAAGCCGCTGACGTCGACACCATGTCGCGATTGCGAAATAATATCGAATCCAATCCAAACAAATACGCTCTTCTATTTCCGATACCAGAGTCTCAATCAATAGAAGAATACGTACAACAAAACACCCCAAAAATTGAAGTGCTTCTTGTCATTGATGGAACTTGGCGAAAAGCTAAACGATTTTTTTATGAAAATGAATGGTTGCAGCCACTATCTGCACTTTGTTTGAGTCGTGAGTACGATAGCCAATATGCCATTCGAAAAACGAGTGTCACCAATGGCTTATCAACTCTTGAAGCCATAGCCTATAGCTTAAATGAATTGGAAAAGGCTGATGTAAAACCCTTCTTGCAATTATTAAACGGAATTAATACTGTATTTACTCAGCGAATGCCCTCAGATGTAAAAGCTCGCTATAAATAAAATCCACGTGCTCACATATCTATGTGCCTACGTACATACGTATCATTGTTTTTCGATAATAACTATACAAAAGGGAAACGCAATGCAAACAGAATTCGATTATATCATCGTCGGTGGTGGCTCTGCCGGCTGCGTACTGGCCAATAGACTAACCGCGGATCCCTTGACTAAGGTACTACTCCTTGAGGCGGGTGGAGATGATACAAACCCGCTAGTGCACATACCTACTGGCGCCGTAACTATGGTACCAACGCGTTTTAACAACTGGGCACTTTCATCTAAGCCTAACCCACACTTAAATAATCGGGTTGGCTATCAGCCTAGAGGTAAGGTTCTTGGTGGTAGTAGTGCAATCAATGCCATGATTTACATCCGAGGCCATCAAGATGACTACAATGACTGGAAAGATCTTGGTTGGGGTTGGGATGATGTGTTCCCTTACTTTTTAAAGTCTGAAAACAATCAACAAATCGATAATTCATTCCATGGTAATCAGGGCCCGCTTTATGTGAGTGACTCGCGCTCGCGTCATCCAGTTGCACAAGATTTCATCAAAGCCGCAATAGATGTTGGCCATCAGCATAATTCAGATTTTAATGGTCAAGAACAAGAAGGTGTGGGTTTTTATCAGGTTACTCAAAAAAATGGAAAGCGCTGCAGCTCAGCAGTAGCCTACCTGTCTCCTGTAAGACACCGAACTAACCTAACTGTCATCACCAGTGCTCAAGTACAGCACTTGACCTTTAACGAAGAATCAACTCCTACCTGCACAGGGGTCGTAGCATTGGTAAATAATGAGGTAATTGAATTTAAAGCCACTAAGGAAGTGTGTTTATGTGCGGGAGCAATCCACTCTCCACAACTGTTGATGGTCAGTGGTATTGGCGATGCCGAACAACTGTCCAAACACGGCATAGATGTAAAAGTGTCGTTGCCAGGTGTAGGTGACAACCTGCAAGACCACCCCGATTACGTAAGTTGCTATCAGGCATATGACTACAGGCTTTTTGGTCTCTCTTTCAAAGGGTTAGTACATTTAGCCAAAGAAACCTTTCGCTTCTTCAATAAAAGAGAGGGAATGTTGACCAGTAACTTCGCCGAGGCCGGCGGCTTTTTAAAGACTCACGCCAAACTTGATCGGCCTGACATTCAATTTCATTTTGTTGTAGCGACAGTAAAAGATCATGCTCGGGATTGGCGTGCAGCTTTGCAACACGGATTCAGTAATCATATTTGTGTGCTACGCCCCAAGAGTAAAGGTTCAATTTCTTTACGGTCTGCATATATGAAAGATGCACCAATCATTGATACCAACTTTATGGCTGAACCCGAGGACCGCCAAACCCTTATCAACGGCATCAAACTCTCTAATGAAATCATTAAAAATGAATTTATGGCTAAATATAAAGTTAAACCACTCAATGATGACTTAACGTTTGATGACGACAAGTTACTGGAGAAATTAAAAGCACATACAGACACGGTTTACCACCCTATCGGGACTTGCAAAATGGGGCATAAGTCTGACCCTTTAGCGGTAGTTTCACCTGACCTTAGAGTTTATGGGGTAGAAAAGCTTCGAGTGGTTGATGCGTCTGTTTTCCCAAATTTAATTGGTGGTAACACCAACGCACCAACAATTATGTTAGCAGAGCGAGCGGCCGACTTGATTATTGGTAATAAAGAACAATAGTCAATTGGTTAATATCCTTTTTGTCTGTCCGCTAGGTTAATCATAGGCTTACCACTTTTGACGTTTTTGTAATTAACCAAAATCTGTTCTAACGCTGTATCTAGATTGGTGACAGCAGAAATATGTGGGGTTATTGTTAGATTAGGGGTACGCCAATATGGATGTTGTTCTGGTAGTGGTTCAATATCGAAAACATCTAAATAAGCTTGAGCTATTTCTTTGTCATACAAGGCGCTAATCAAATCATCCTCGACAACATGCCCACCTCGTGCAACATTTATCAAAACCGCCGTATTTTTCATTTTGGTGAATACGGTACGGTTAAGCACGCCTTTCGTTTGTGGTGTCAGCGGTAATAGGCAAACTAAATAGTCAGAGGTCGACACTAAGTTGTCAAACTCCGCTAAGCCAGTGACTGATTTAACACCTGGGAGCTGTTTTATAGATTGACTCCAGCCTGTCACGTCAAAACCGCAAGAGACTAACATATTTGCAGTTTGTTGACCTAACTCACCTAACCCTAAAATACCAACTTTGTTGCCTTTTCTATTAGATCTCGGTTTCCATAGTGCCAAAGCTTGTTGTTGTGAATACTCGGACAAACGCAGTTTATGGGAATTAATTAATGTCGTTACATAAACTGCCATTGAGTTAGAAAGCTGCTCATCGACAATCCTAGCCACAGGGACACTTGGCAACTCTTTATCGGCAAATATCGCATCAACCCCTGCCCCAAACGAAGAAATCCCTTTTAGGCTAGGTAAGTTTTTTAATGTACCGGACTCGTGTTTCCAAACTAACGCAAAATCAACGTCTTCAGGCGAAGGAACATTTGGCCAAACAAATACGTCCTGCTGACCGAGTGCCAACACTAAACGTTCGGTCAATTTTTGGATATTGCGGTTGGGAATATTAACTAAAATTGCCATGCCTCTTCCTTGTTTATTTACAACTAGCCTTTTTGTTCTTTGTTTATTGAGCGCTGAGTCTTGTCGATGAACTTTGAAATCGCTTTTGACGCTGCAAAAAAACCAAACGTGCCAGTCACCATGGTTGCAGCACCAAATCCCATATTACAATCCAAACGCATAGTACCTTCTGCTGTCACTTTAGCCGCACAAACCGAACCATCTGATTGTGGATAGCGCAATTGCTCAGTACTAAACACACAGTCTATTGAAAACTTGCGTTTTGGATTTTTACTAAAGTTAAAATCACGTCGTAATTGGTTTCTGACCTTAGACAATAAAGGGTCATGTGTTGTCTTAGCAAGATCGCCAAATTGAATCTGGCTTGGGTCTATCTGACCACCTGCTCCACCTGTAACAACTAAAGGGATTTTATTGCGGTGGCAATGTGCAATCATAGCTACTTTGGCTTTTATGCTATCTATGGCGTCAATGACCATATCAAATTTTGGGGTAGTTCTATCGCCAAATAACTCAAACAAATTGTTTTCCGTTACAAAATCTTCAATACACTCAACATGACAATCTGGGTTTATCATGCGAATGCGATCCGCCATAACATCAACTTTAGCTAGACCGACCGTCCCCTGCATCGCATGTATCTGTCGGTTTGTATTCGTCGTGCATATATCATCTAGATCTATTAAAGTGATATGGCCTACACCAGAACGTGCCAGAGCTTCCGCCGCCCAAGTACCTACACCACCAATGCCAACGACACAAAAATGCGCTTGTTTTAACCAGGCACTAGCTTGCTGACCGTAAAGACGACCAATACCACCAAACCTAGTTTCAAAATCACTCATTATTTGAAAATTACCTATTTAACTTAACTTTAATTAACTTGGCCAATTGAGCTCAAGTAATTGTTCAACCACAGATTCTATTTTTAGCTGATCTTCTAAAAACACCTGACCTGAATTTGGAAGGCGAATTAAGTCTATATTTTGGTCCTTATAATTAAAAACCAACCTTGTAGCATGCAAATAAACACGGTCCGAGTTCGAGCCACTATAGAGTTCATCCCCAAGTATTGGCGCGCTTATGCTCTTCATTGCGACGCGCAGCTGATGGGTTTTTCCCGTCTCTGGTTTAAGTAAAAACAAGCGGGAACCTGGCTGTGTCAAAGGAACTGTGTGAAAACGTGTTACCGCAGGACTGACTTTTGTTTTTAATAGCTTCCACTGACCGCGCCTTGCTTTGGCCATGTCGCCTTTAATCGTACCTTGTTTCTTCTTGGGCTTTTGATCAGTAACCGCAATATAAAATTTAATGATTTGCTTATCAGCAAAAGCCAATTGAAACCACTGAGCAGCTTCTAAAGTCTTCGCCATTATTACTAAACCTGATGTCACCTTATCCAATCGGTGTACTGGATACAAAGTGTGTCCATATTGGTTCATACACTGATTGAAAAAACCCTGGCCTAAGTCGCCCTCATCGTGAAAGTTTACGTTAGCCGGTTTATCAACAACCAAAAAGTCAGGATGTTCTAATACGATATTGATTAATTCAGTCATTACTATTCAAGTTAGTTTAGACGTTACAGCTTCTTCAAACTTGCCACTAAACGTCTTACTTGCTCTAGGTCTTCAGGGGTATCTACGCCTGCTGGAGGTGGCTCAATCGCTAAATCAACATGAATAGCTTCGCCCTGCCACAATACTCGTAATTGCTCTAAGCTTTCTATTTTTTCGATTTCGGATGCTGGCCATTGCACATATCGACGGATAAAACCGGCACGGTATGCGTAGATACCTATGTGTCTTAGGTATGGAAAAGCCAGTGAAGTCGCTGAGTTCTTACCATCTCTATCATAAGGCAAAACAGAGCGAGAAAATGCAATCGCAAAGCCATTAATGTCCTTAACTACTTTTACAACATTAGGGTTATTTAACTCTGTTAAACTCGTTATTGATTCAGCTAAGGTCGCCATCCCGGCTTGGTCAGCAGGCAGTTGTGCTAAGTTTTTGGCTAGCTGAGATACGTTCACTGATGGGATCATAGGCTCATCACCCTGAACATTTACGATAATGGTTTCATCATCAAATTTATAACGTTCTACCACCTCTGCTAGACGCTCAGTTCCAGACTCATGATCCGTAGAGGTCATACACACTTCGCCGCCGAACTGCTCAACTGCGTCATATACACGTTGATCATCCGTTGCCACTATGACCTTTTGCGCGCCTGAAGCGATACTGCGTTCGTAAACCCACTGAACCATAGGCTTACCATCGATATCAGCTAATGGCTTTCCTGGTAATCTTGAAGAATCATAACGCGCCGGAATTACTACAACGAATGGAATCGAGTTTGACATAATGTGCTCTGAACTATCTGGTGTCATAAAGGGGTTATTTGTACTGTTCGATTTCTTCGAAAGTAAGTTGGCGAGCTTCGCCTTCAAGCATAACCGGGATATCTTCTTTTATTGCATAGGCAATGCGATCATTTTTACAAATCAGTTCATTTGCTTGTTCAGCGTAATGCAATGGTGATTTACAGATCGGACAGGCAATAATATTTAATAATTTTTTGTCAAACGCCATGTGATTCTCTCTTGTTTAATTTTCTAACTTTGTTTTTTCAGTAGTGTAATGCGTTCTTTTAAAAGTGACTCTAATGAGTCTGAAATTACCGCTTCTATTGGCAATATGTACCAATTTTCTTGTGCATATGAACTGCATTTAACCGCGTCTTTTTCAGTCATTACGACAATGTCTGTGTTTTTGTCTAAGGTCTGTAAAGTCGCGAAATCTGATTCTACAAATTTGTGGTGATCGGGGTACCAAAGGGTCGAGACCACATTTAAGCCAGCTTTTTTAGCGGTCTTTTCAAACCTCAACGGGTTGCCTATTCCCGATACTAAATGAACATTTCGCAATTCATCGTCAATTGATATCGAATCACCCGTAAAGCTGTGTAATGTATTAGCACGTAAGCTGTAATCCGGTACCAAGGAGTTGTATCTGCTCTTTACGCCATCTGTGAAACCACTATTAATAATCGTAAAATCAACTGTCTGCAAACGACTAATAGGTTCTCTTAACGGCCCCATTGGCAATAAGAGGCCATTGCCAAACTTTCTATCACCATCCACCAGCGCGATTTCTAACGCTCGATCCATTTTATAGTGCTGTAGGCCATCATCAGAAATAACAATATTTACTCCAGCTTTCTCTACCAATGACTTTACCGCTCTGACACGATTAGAATCTATAAAGACTGGTACTTGCGTCCGCATCGCTAACAGCTTTGGCTCGTCTCCTGTCAGTTCTACATCGTCTATTTCATTGACATATCTAGGAAAAGGATACGCTTCGCTCTCTTTCGCGCCATAGCCCCTACTGACAATCCCTGGGGTAAATCCAAGGCTTTTTAAAAGCTTAACTAGGTATATTGTGAATGGGGTTTTTCCTGTACCGCCGACTGTTATATTTCCAACCACAATAACTGGTACTGGTAGCTGTTTGGTTTTAATCCATCCTCGTCTAAAAACCACTCTACGTATAAACGCTACCGTCGCAAAAATTACAGTTAACGGCAAAAGGAACCACAACCAAAGTGGTTTCCATTTCGGGCCGTTTTGATACCAAGCTCTTTCAAGCGTATTCATTGACTATTCTTCACCAAACTGCAGTTGATGAAGAGCTGCATAAGCGCCGCCACGAGCTAACAGCTCATTGTGTGTTCCTTGCTCGAGAACACGACCTTGATCCATAACAATGATACTATCAGCACTTTCAATGGTAGAAAGGCGATGTGCAATCACAATACTGGTTCGATTTTCCATTAGGTGGTCTAGTGCTTCTTGGATAGCACGTTCTGACTCAGTATCAAGAGCACTAGTTGCTTCATCCATGATTAAAATAGGAGCGTTTCGTAGTATTGCCCGCGCAATCGCGATCCGTTGACGTTGACCACCCGAGAGCAACACACCATTTTCACCGACTTCCGTCTGTAAGCCCGCTTCCATATTATCAGTAAACTCTTTAACGTGTGCCAATACTGCAGCCCGCTCAATATCCTCTGGCGATGCGTTAGGCGACCCGTAAGCAATATTATTTGCAATCGTATCGTTAAACAGCACAACATTTTGAGACACTAAGGCAATGTGTGAACGCAAATTAGTGAGTTCAAATTCGTTTAGATCTACTCCATCTAGAGTGATATTGCCCTCTGTAGTAAAGTAATAACGAGGCACAAAATTACTAATAGTCGTTTTACCACTGCCAGAACGGCCAACAAGTGCGACTGTAGTACCTGGTTTGATATCCAAGTTAAAATCACTGATCACTTGTTTTTCAGTATTAGGATATTTAAAACTGACGTTAGAAAATACCAGGTGACCGTCCACCTTGTCTTTTTTGTGAGTGCCATTGTTTGTCTCTGAAGTCTCATCTAAGACTTCAAATACACTTTTCGCAGCCGTTAAACCACGTTGAAATTCACTGTTTACCGTTGTTAATAGTTTTAAAGGGCGTAAAAGCATCATCATCGATGATAAAATCACCGTAAAAGCACCAGGAGAAAGGGTTTCCAACATTTGTGGTTGCGCAGCTAAATACAAGACAGCAGCAAGCGCAAAACTTGCGATTATTTGAATGACTGAAACACTCAAGCTTTTGGTAACGACCATTTTCATGCGTTGCTGACGGTTGTGGTTATTACCCTCAAAGAATGACTTCGACTCTTGTTTTTGACCACCAAACGCCAATATTACTTTATGACCAGAAAGCATTTGTTCAGATTGCTTGGTTACACTGCCCATCGCGTTTTGAATTTTTTTGGATATGACTCTAAAACGCTTAGTTACATAACTAACGATAACCGCGACGATTGGCACAATCACTAAAATAGCGATAGACAGTTGCCAACTGTGGTAAAACATAATGCCTAACAAACCAAGAACCATAGCCCCCTCTCGGACTAACGTCATCAATGCTTTACTGCAGGCATTTTCAATTTGTTCAGTATCGTAAGTAATTTTAGAAATCAGCGTACCGTTTGACTCTTTGTCGTGATAGCTCACAGGCAAAGACATTAACTTTTCATATAACTCTTGGCGCAAGTTCATCACAATGTTACTTCCGACCCAGCCAAGACCATAGGTAGCCATGTAATTGAAAACGCCACGTAAGATAAAAACCACAACTACAAAGATTGGAGCTGCCGCTAAGACACCGCCATTTTGTTGCGTCAAACCTTCATCGATGAAGGTTTCCAATTCGTTAATAAACAAAACATCGATACCGGCATATCCAAGCATGCCGATTAAAGCGAGAACAAACCCCATTTTGTAAGGCTTAATATACTGACGGAGGCGTTTAAAAGTCGATGTATAATTATCTTGCAAGTGACTATCCACATGTTGTTTTTTGCGCAATGTGCTAATTCTACCGTATTTGTTGATGAAAGCTAAAAGGATTTTGTTTTTTCCAAAATGGCGACCATTTATTTAAAGACGTTGTTACTTTAACAGGACTATTAGGACCCGCACCTAAATCAACACGTATTTGTCCATAGTTTGTGGTTGAGACTTGTCTAGCTCCATAACGTTGATATCGCTCGATAACAGAATTGGTGGGAAAACCAAAACGATTCGCATATCCCGCATCATGAATAACTAACTTTGGATAAATCGCATAGATATAAGGTAACGAAGAAGAATAACTGCTGCCATGATGGGGACTCAACATGATCTCGCTCGCCATATTAATTTGCCCTGCTTGGTGAGCTCGAGCGAGTTGTAGTTCGACTCGGTGGCTAATATCTCCACTAAATAAAATCCGTATACCTGAAGCCTTAATGGTAAATTTCATAACACATGATAAATCGTTGCGTTCACTCGAATAATCAGACCAAATAGACGTCTTGTCTCTTAATTCTGGACGTGGCCATAACACTTGCATCTTAATCTCATCTGTTTCGAAATCAGCGCAAGGTGTAGGGTTTTTGTAAGGGAAGACATCATATAACTCAGCGAGGTCGCCTTTGTGATCAGAATCATAATGAGTTATTAAAACTTGATTTATAATTGGTACTCCTAGTCCGACAAGATTGTCCTTTAATACTCGCTCCGTTGCATTTGAACCGCCCCGATAAATCGGTCCCAAATCGATCAAACTCCTATTGTTTCCGCTTGTGATTAAACTTGCGCTGCCTTGCCCAACATCAAAAATGTTTATTGAGTTTGTGGATTTTGAAATTTGAATCCAAATGAAACATGCAACAATAGATACCACTGCTAAGTAAAACGCCCGAGTTACCTTAAATCCACTTACCCTTGCATTAATCTTTGACGATCTTCTAATACGTTTAGTTATAAAACTTGATATAAGTAAACTGGTCCCGATGCAGAGAAACAAAATAAGTCCCCAGTCACTCGAGATTGTAAAAACGGAAATTTCACTAGTAATACCCGTTCCTAGAGACCACAGAGCTTCGATTAAATGATCAGCAACTGCTACAAGTCCGTGAAAAGTTGACGATTCCGTAATGTTGATTTGGACTGCATCTAGCAATACCCCGACAACCAGCAATGGCATAATTATCAATGAAACTACCGGGGTAAAAATTAAGTTATTAACCAATGACATACTGGCAACCACTTGGAAATGGATTACAACTAGCGGCAACATCCAAATGGTTATAAAGACCTGAAATAAAACCAGTTGGGCAAAGCCTTCTTTAATTTTGGCGTAGATATCGAATAACTTGGACTCTGGATATTCAGGGACATTGAACAGGTTGACCTTTACAAAATTATGACGATATTCAATAAAAGTAATAATGCCAGCTACAGCCCAAAACGATAGTTGCCAGGCAACAGAAAGCGGTAGCCATGGATCCAAGGTGACACTCAAAGTTGCAACGTACAGTAAAATAGCGAGCGGTGGTAAATTGATTTTACTAACGTGCAGCAATAGCCAAAGCAACACTGCAATCCATGCTCGAATGGCTGACGGTGGTGCGCCAATTAACCACACATACCATCCTAAAAATACAATAGTGATCATAGGTACGCCAATAAAGCCCACTTGACTTACAAGGTGCTCAAAACCCAAACTAGCCCTTTTGTGACCATTACATATTAATAACGCCACGCCAGCTATCGTGCGTACCAGTAAACTTAATATTTTGTGACCGAGAAAATATAAAATACCTATGTGTAAACCTGAAACCGCAAACAAATGACCCACACCAAAGTCTCGGAGCTGTTGTCTTTCTGTTTTTGTTAGAAAAGATTTGTCGCCAGTCAACAAACTAAATAACAACGCAGGTCTTTTAAACTCACACGATTCACAGAATAATCTGCGATACAAAGTGCTTAACTTGTCTTCTTGCCAAGGTATTTTTGAGGTAGCTTTGGAAGACTCGGTGATTTCTTGGGTACTTAGTTTGGCCTTGATTCGTTTTTGTAAATAAAACTTATATTCATCAAACCCATAGTCATTGGCCAGTTTAGGCGCTGGTTTTATCGCTGACTTAAAATGAATTAAGGTCCCTTGCTGAAAAGGTTTTACTACCGTTTTATGATGTTGCTTGGGATACCAATACAAAATTGCCAATTGACCAGGCGCATACCAGGGAACCGACTGACCATTAATCTTTTCGATTTCTACGATCAGTTTCACTGGATTTTGCATTGACTCATCAGTCTTCTTTACTGATTTGTCATTTATTTTTTGATGGATTGATAAATTTTTGACCCGTGCGTCAAATTGAAATTGGCTAGCCTGGGAGTACTGTTCCGTCGTATTATTGATATTAGAAACAACCAATTGCCAACGACTGTATTCATTTTGAAAAACAACACCTATCAATACCCCAATCAACAAAAATAAAACACCTTGGATGTGTCTGTTGATCTTTGTTCTAGCTTGGTAAAGTGCAAAAAAAGTACAGAACGTGCCGATACACAAATAGCCCAGCTGGCTCCATGTAAGCAGAATTGGACTATATAAAAAGCCCCAAAGCCCGATCAAAAAACCACCAACCAGTTTGTTCAATCAAAATTCCTTGGCTATTGTCATAATTCGTTAATTACAAATGTCTAATTTTAAGGTAACTTACACGGCAGTTTAGACAAGTACAGATCCTTGCTCATCGCGAAAAATTATGCCTAAGAAGTTCATACAAAAATTTTTGCCTGACCACCAAAAAGTCAAACAAAACAAAGCCGTTAATATGTTTGGTGATCTATTACACGACGCCAACCTCTGGCACTTAAACCGCCGCTCAGCCCGTGGTGCTTTTGCCATTGGATTATTCAACGCCTTTATCCCTGTGCCGTTTCAAATGTGGCTATCGGCAGTTGGAGCCATCATTTTTAAAGTCAACTTACCTTTGTCTGTCGCACTTGTGTGGCTTAGCAATCCGTTGACCATGCCACCATTATTTTACGGTTGTTATCTGCTTGGAGAGTGGATTTTAGGTGGCCCAGCACAAGAGTTTGCCTTTGAGTTGAGTTGGGAATGGCTCATGTTAAGTTTAAGTACCATTGGTCCAGCTTTTATTACAGGCTGCTTGGTTGCTGCATCTGCAGCAGCTCTAATCGGATACTTTGGGATTGATTGGTTATGGCGATACTCTGTTGCCAAATCTTGGCAACGTCGCAAACTAATCCGTCTCGCTAAACAACTAAAATCGACAAACGACAACTAATAGCAGCATTCAGGAGCCGCAATGACTTCAATCACGATACAGACCCCAGACGATTGGCACCTCCACTTTAGAGATGGAGAAATGTTAAAAGAAACTGTGCCTGCAACGGCCCGTTGTTTTCAACGAGCGATTGTCATGCCTAACCTAGTGCCTCCCGTCACCAACGCACAAATGGTTAACGAGTATCGTCAGCGAATTCTTAGCGCACGCCCAGAAGGCAGCACGTTTGAACCTCTAATGGTGTTATATCTTACCAACGACACCACCAAACAAGACATCATCGATGCCAAAGCCGCGGGAACCGTAGCTGCGAAGCTTTATCCGGCAGGCGCAACTACCAACTCAGACGCTGCCGTGAGCGCGCTTGATGGTCTGTTTCCTATTTTTGAAGAAATGCAAAACCAAGGTATGTTGTTGTTAATCCACGGTGAAGTAACGGACAACCACATTGACATTTTTGATCGTGAAAAAGAATTTATAGACCGCAACATGAAGCGAATTGTCAGCGCTTTCCCTGAATTAAAAGTTGTCTTTGAACACATCACAACAAAAGACGCGGTGGACTTTGTATTAGCTGCTAGCGACAATGTTGCAGCAACTATTACCCCTCAGCACCTATTACTCAACCGTAACGATCTTTTAGTAGGTGGTGTAAGACCACACAACTACTGCTTACCAGTGTTAAAGCGCAATACCCATCAACAAGCCTTACGTGAAGTTGTTGCTACTGGTAACAAAAAGTTTTTCTTGGGCACTGACTCAGCGCCTCACGAAAAGTCAAAGAAAGAAAATGCCTGTGGTTGTGCAGGTTGTTACAGTGCTTGGAGTGCGATAGAACTATACACTCACGTGTTTGATGAACTAGGTGCGTTAGATAAACTTGAGGGCTTTGCGTCGCATCATGGTGCTGATTTCTACGGCCTACCAAGAAACCAAGGAACGATTACCTTAGTAAAAAAAGACTGGACTATCCCTGAATCGATCACGCTTCCTACCGGTGACGACATTGTGCCGTTTTTTGCAGGGCAAAATTGTACTTGGAAATTAGTGACAGCTTAAACTTGTAACTGTTCAGTTTGTTAATAAAAGGCCTGTTTGACAGGCCTTTTTTGGATGAAATTTAAATCTATTGAATTAATTCAACAGGGTTCATCCTACTGGCCTTTCTAGCCGGATACAGGCTGGCTAAATAGGCTATTACTAATGCGGTGGTCACAATAATTACTACCTGCCCTACATTCACTTCGCTAGGTAGATAATCAATAAAATATACATCACCATCTAAGGCCTTAAAGTTGAACAAGGTCTCTGCAAAGTGCATTATCCCAGACAGGTTTAGTCCCAATACAATCCCAAAAAACGTGCCCCAAGCTATTCCCTGAACCGCGGTAAGTAACCCCATCATAACGAACACCTGACGCACTTGCGCTACACTCAACCCCATGGTTTTTAAGATACCAATATCGCCGTACTTTTCTTGAACTGACATGGCCAAGCTCGAGACGATATTAAAACTTGCTACCGCCATCACTAACACCATAACCAAATACATAATGTCTCTAACTAACACAATGTCATTGTAGACATGACCATGCGTTCTAAACCAATCCAAAACATATACATAGTCATTTAATAATTGGCCAACTTCACTACCTAGGGTTCGCGCTGCAAATGGATCTTCAAAAGACACGGCTACACCTTGTGCTTGAGTGATAGACAAGCCCTGCTTTTCAACTAATGGACTAATACTGGTAAACACTTGACCCTGGTCGACTTGACCACCAACGTGATAAACACCAACAACCTGGTACACCAAATATGATGGTGCTTTGAGTTTACCGGTTTCAGAATAAGACGGGATTAAAAGTTCTAACTTATCACCCACACCGATACTGAGTTTTTCAGAAAGCCCTGAACCAATTACTACTTCTGCATTTATGTCCGAACTTGGTGTCGATAACCAGTCCCCTTCGCGAATACTTTTTGGAACGATACTAACCTCAGGTTCTAATATCGCATCTACTCCTTTGAGTAAAACCGCTTCCATTTGTTGGCCTTTTTGGACCATCGCGTTTAACTTAAAGTACGGTGCCGCTCCAACGACTTTTTCGTGTTGTAAAGCTTGTGTAGCTGTTTTAGACCAGTCAGAGAGGTGGCCATCAACAGCTTCATATTCAACGTGTGGAATGGCAGATAACAAAGTATTTTTGAGTTCGCGCTCAAAGCCATTCATCAATGACAAACCAATAATTAAAGCCGCAACTCCAATCGCAAATCCGATACGAGATGCCCGGTTTATAAAGCGTACATAGGTACTTTCAACACCGGTCGAATAGTAACGCGTTGCCAATTTAGTGGTTAGCGTATACCGTTTAAACCATGATTTGAACACGCTCATCAAACAATTCGTCCATCATCAAGTTTGATTACTCTGCCAAACTGGTTGGCGAGTTGTTGGTCATGGGTAACGACGATTAAGGTGGTGTTTAGCTCTTTATTTATTTTTAAAAACAAATCAAACACCGCTTGGGCATTCGCTTTGTCTAAATTACCTGTCGGTTCATCTGCTAACACTAATTTAGGTTCATTAACTAAAGCGCGCGCAATGGCGACGCGTTGTCGTTCACCACCAGAGAGCTGTGATGGCTTGTGGTTTAAACGGTGACTTAACCCGACTAACTCGAGTAGTTCAGTCGCTTTTTGTTTGGCTCTCGATTCATCTTTACCTGCAATTAACAGAGGCATCATCGCATTTTCAAGTGCTGTGAATTCCATCAGTAAATGATGGAATTGATAGATAAATCCCATATTTTCATTTCGAAACGCCGCAATCTTATCATCGGACAGCGTCGATATATCTGTATTTAATATGGTGACTTGACCCGATGAAGCACTGTCTAAGGCACCAATGATATGTAAGAGCGTACTCTTTCCACTTCCTGACTGACCTAAGATGGCCGCTTGCTCACCAGCTTCTATACTTAGGTTGAGCTCTTTCAATACCTCGGTCGATTGCACGCCTGGGTATACCTTAGTTAGATTAATACAATCTACGATTTTCATACTGCTATCCTATTCGTATCTGAGCACATCAGCCGGCTGCAGTTTTGCAGCTCTCCGTGCCGGGTAGACGCTTGCTAATAACGCCAATCCTATTGCCAATGCAGCGATAGCTACAACTTTCAAACCATTAAACTCGACCGGTAGACCTAATCCAGGTACTCCCAATATATTAATGTTAGTAACTGCCATTAAAGGGTTAATACCCAGTGTTACAATAGATCCTAATACAACACCCCAAATTGAACCGACAACACCATTCAACATACCCTGTAGAGTAAAGACTTTGGCCACATTGGTGTTCGATAAACCCAAGGTTTTTAAAATAGCAATTTCGCCTTGTTTTTGGGTAACCATCATGACTAACGCTGAAACAATATTAAAGGCCGCAACAGCGACAATAAGACTCAACATCAACCACATCATGTTTTTTTCCATTTTTACTGCATCAAACAACTTGCCATGTGTGCTATGCCAACTCTTTACCTCAAAATCTTTTAAATCAAAACGGTTATCTAACTCCGCAACGACTCGCTGCGCCGAAAATGCATCGTTCAATACCAGTCTTATTCCCTGACTACTGTCAGTTGGTTGTTTTAATAATCGGTTTAGGTTATCGCTTTTTACAAACACCATTTGTTGGTCTAGTTCGCTTTCTGTTTCAAAAAAGCCAACTACGGTAAAATTACGTTGCGCTGGTAATCGGCCAAGTGGTGTGTAAGAACTCGCTCCACTTACAATGAGACGAACTTTATCACCTAGACCAATGCCCTTTTGCAAAGCCAAGTAACGGCCTATTACAACGCCATAATTCCGACTAAAAAAGTCTTGCCACCGGCCGTTGACCAATACAGATTTAACCCCTAATGGTATAGAGTCTTGATCTTTTATTCCCTGCACCATTACGCCTTGCAAATCATTTGGCATTTGCAACAGTGCAGTGGTTTGAACGAGAGGTAATATCTGTTGAATTTGTGGGTGTGCATACTCTAATTGATTACTTAACGTGATTAGATCTGGCCCCCCACCGCTTAGCTCTTTAGGTTGAATAACAATGTGAGGGACAGAATTGAGTATGCGCTGTTTTAATACTCCTTCAAAACCATCCATGACAGAAATGACTATAATGAGAGCCATTACACCGATCGCTATACCCGCTTTGGAAAAAAGAGAAATCAAACCGACGAATTTTCCGTCCTTTGAAGCTTGAGCGTAACGACGTGCGATTATTAGACTGATAGGTAAATTCATCTAAGATCTTGAATCTTTTTAATTAAATTAGTGAAGGAAAGGATAAGGTTCGATAATATGTGTTTCTACCCAAAAGTACAAGCAAGGCAACCTTTATGAACGAGCAAGATAAGGCGTTATTCGAAGAGTATTTTCAACTAGAGCACAAAGTCGACATTAATGTTCAGCAAGGCGTTTTGTTATCGGACTGTCCAGACGAAGATGAATTTGAAGCCATGATCCCAGTGCCGTTCAAGTTGGCGTCAGAAATGAAAGGTGTAGAGCAGAATATGTTACGCCCATTGCGCCAATTAGGAGACGTAATCGAGCCTCTCGCAGACTACTTAAAAGCTCAAAGCCGTAAAATCGACCTAATGATGAGCTACATATTGCAAGCACAAGATGACTCTGATCACAAAACTCAAACTGTTTCTTATGGCGGCGGCGGCTTTGTGTTTACGTCTATTCAACAATTCGATTTGGATTCGGTCCTAGAATGTAAACTGTTTTTTTCAGAAGAAGCTTCTGCTATCTACTGTTTGGGGCGTATAATTGAAGTGAATGATGTAGACGTGGAAGAACATGAATCCCCATTGTACCAGTACGCTGTTGTGTTTCATCGAATTCGAGAAGACGACCGCGAACTTGTCGTGCGTGCTTCGTTGCATCAACAATCAAAACAATTATTGAAAAAAACCAAACAACGACAAAGTGAGAATCAGTGAAGATGGCGTTCACCCTACCTTCTGAATGGGCTTTACAATCGGCTGTCCAGTTAACATGGCCCCACGAAAATACCGATTGGCGTCCAATATTGACCGAAATTGAAAACGTATATATCGAACTTGCGAAAGCGATCAGTCATTACCAAATCGTCGTAATCGCTTGTCACGACGAGCAATTACAGCAGCGAGTCGTTGCTCTTTTGACTGAGCATCAAGCAAACTTAAGCCGAGTACGTACATTTATCGCGCCATGCAATGACACGTGGGCACGTGATCACGGCCCAATTACATTAACAAATGGCTCGCAGTCTAAAGTTTTGGATTTTACCTTTAACGCTTGGGGCGCTAAGTACGAATCAAATTTAGACAATGAGATTACCGCCAAATTAGCGTCTCAAGCCTTTTTCAATGCAGGTTCCATCGTCTCTCTCGACTTAATCCTTGAGGGTGGAAGTATCGAAAGCGACGGTAACGGTACAATTTTGACCACAACCCGTTGTTTACTTAACGAAAACCGTAATAAACATCTTTCTCAGCAAGAAATAGAACACGCTTTGTTGACAAATTTAGGCATGGAAAAGGTCATATGGTTAAAACACGGCTATTTGTCTGGTGACGATACTGATGCTCACATTGATACTCTAGCCCGCTTTGCACCAGAGGGCATTGTATATGTCAAATGTGAAGATTCATCGGATCCGCATTTTGAAGAGCTAAACCAAATGGAATTAGAATTAAAGTCTGCAACAGATAAACACGGTATGCCCTACTCTTTATTCCCGCTTCCAATGCCAAAGCCAGTGTTGGATGAAGAAGGAGAGCCATTACCTGCAACGTACGCCAACTATTTGATCATTAATGACGCAGTCTTAGTTCCAACCTATAATGATGTTGCAGATCAAGACGCCTTGGATATAATCGCCGCCGCGCACCCGGGTCGCGCGATAATAGGCATTGATTGTCGTGCAGTTATAAAACAATTTGGCAGTTTGCATTGCCTAACAATGCAAATTCCTGCAGGCGTTATAGTTTAACTACGCGACTTAATTAGACTACGTCAAACGTTAAATCATTTTTACAAATCAGTGATAGAGGCAAGCCCAAAGTGCATGCCCTTTTTGAGAGAATAGACATGTCACAACCGTCACAAAAAAAACTAAAGGTTGCTGTAGTTCAACACAGCAACAGTGCGGATATAGAACACAACGTAAACAAAACCATTCAAGGCGTTAGAGAAGCTGCAGCAGAAGGCGCCAAATTGATTGTCCTACAAGAACTGCACAGGTCTTTGTATTTTTGTCAAACCGAACAAACTGACCTGTTCGATCTCGCTGAAACTATTCCAGGACCTTCTACAGAACAATTTGGTGCTCTAGCAAAAGAACTCAATGTTGTTTTAGTTCTTTCTCTTTTTGAAAAGCGTGCCGTTGGTATTTATCACAATACGGCCGTTGTCATAGAGTGCGATGGTACTATTGCTGGAAAATACCGTAAAATGCATATCCCAGATGATCCTGGTTTTTATGAGAAGTTTTATTTCACTCCGGGTGATATGGGTTTTGAACCTATCGAAACATCAGTAGGGACACTAGGCGTATTAGTGTGCTGGGATCAATGGTTCCCTGAGGCTGCGCGTTTGATGGCGATGGCCGGCGCAGACATTCTGATATATCCAACCGCTATAGGCTGGGACACCAGAGATGATGAAGATGAACAACACCGCCAATTAGATGCCTGGGTAATTTCTCAACGAGGTCACGCTGTCGCTAACGGATTACCAGTCATCTCGTGTAACCGTGTTGGTCAAGAGCCAGACCCAAGCGGTCAATCAGAAGGTATTCTATTTTGGGGTAATAGCTTTATTGCTGGCCCTCAAGGTGAAATTTTGGCTCATGCTGGCGCCGAGGATGATCAAATCCTAACGGTCGACGTATCATTGTCTCGCAGTGAGGACGTTCGACGTATTTGGCCTTTTATGCGTGACCGTCGTATCGACCATTATTCGGACCTAACAAAAATATATAGAAAATAAAATAGGGATAAGTGTGCTTCCGCAATTACTGAATTTACCACTACCTAAGCCTAAAACGGGCGATGTAAAAAAAGCTGATAAAATAACTTGGGCTAGATTGGCCGGCAGTAGTAAGTCCCTCGCAATTGCGGAAGCGGCGTGTCATTCCGATCACGTAACGATTGTGGTCACGGAAAACACGCCAGCAGCTCACAGGCTCGAAACCGAACTCACAAGTATCCTAGATATAAAAACTCACCCTGTTTTTACCTTCCCAGATTGGGAAATCCTTCCATACGATAGTTTTTCTCCACATCAGGATATAATTTCTCAGCGTTTGTTAACGCTATACAAACTCCCACAAATGAAAAAGGGTGTGGTAATCGTACCGGTAAACACCTTGATGCACTTTATTGCACCGAAATCTTACATTTTGGGTAACAGCTTTGTCTTTAAACCAGGTGATCAAAAAGACATTCAAGCGCTGGCTTTGCAATTACAAGAAAATGGCTATCGCAACGTTGAACAAGTAATTGAACACGGTGAGTATTCTGTGCGGGGTTCGATTCTTGATCTTTATCCAATGGGTAGTGAACTGCCCTACCGAATAGATTTTTTCGATGATGAAATCGACAGTATTCGAGTGTTTGATACCGAATCACAAAGAAGTAAAGATAAAGTCGACGCTATTAACCTGTTACCTGCTCACGAATTTCCGCTAGATAAAGACGGTATTGAGCAGTTTAGACAAGGGTATCGCGACCATTTTACGGTACGTAACGAAAAAGATAGCCTTTACAAGCAAGTATCTGAAGGTAGTTTTCCTGCCGGTATTGAATATTTTTTACCGCTATTTTTCGAACACACAGATTCACTATTCGACTACTTTCCAACTAATTGCCACCTTGTTCTCGATGGGGAAATACAAGCGCAGGCAGAGTTATTTTTAAGGGAAACTCAAAAACGTCACGAAAACTTAAATGTCGACCCTTTGCGTCCATTGTTGCCACCTTCAAAGTTATTCTTGGCGATTGACCAATTGTTTGCTCAGCTCAATCAGTGGCCTCAAATTTTGTTGCAGCCAGGTGTTGCAAAAGGTGCGGGTAAGTACAATGCAAACACAAGTATTATCGATGACATTAACATCGACTCACAACTCAAGCAGCCTTTTACCAAAGTACTAGACCACCTTGTGCAAATAAAAAGTGACCAAGGTCGGATTTTGTTTAATGTCGAGTCAGCGGGACGAAGAGAAACATTATTAGAGCTATTAAAACAAGCGCAAATAAAACCCACTAAACATTCAAACATTGAAGAGTTCGTAAGTTCTGACAGTGATGTTGGTATTGTGATCACCAGCTTAGAGAATAGTTTTAGCCTATTAACTGAACTCAATGGTTCGACTGTACCCTTTTCGTTTTTGACAGAAACGCAGCTGCTTGGTGGCAGGGTTACTCAACGACGTCGTAACAAAAGAGATAAGTCCATCTCAAGCGATGCAATTGTCAAAAACCTGGCTGAATTAAAAGTGGGACAAGCCATCGTACATATCGAACACGGTGTCGGTCGTTATAAAGGATTAGAGACTATCGACGCAGGTGGGTTAGTAAGTGAGTTTGTCACTATTGAATACGCTAACGAAGCAAAATTGTACGTACCCGTTGGTAACCTTCACCTTCTGACTCGATACACTGGCGGAGAATCTGAATCAGCCCCTATCAATAAATTAGGTTCAGACGCTTGGGAAAAAGCCCGTAAAAAAGCCGCAGAAAAAATCCGTGATGTAGCAGCTGAACTACTCGACATATATGCCCAACGTGAAGCAAAACCTGGTTATCAATATAGCCTTGAGCGTGATGGTTGGCGTCAATTCTCTGCGTCCTTCCCTTTTGAAGAAACAGAGGATCAACAAGCGGCTATAAATTCTGTCGTTAATGACATGAAGTCACCTAGAGCAATGGACAGATTGGTTTGTGGTGACGTTGGTTTTGGTAAAACAGAAGTAGCAATGCGTGCTGCGTATATAGCAGTAAACGATGGCAAACAAGTAGCTGTATTGGTTCCTACTACCCTGCTTGCCCAACAACATTATGAAAACTTTACAGACCGTTTTGCGGATTGGCCTGTCAAAGTCGATGTGCTCTCACGTTTTAAAACTGGCAAGCAACAAACAAAGGTACTCGAGCAACTCGAGGATGGCCAAATTGATATCATTGTCGGTACCCACAAGTTAATCCAAGAAAACATAAAATTTAAAGATTTAGGCTTGTTGATCATTGATGAAGAACATAGGTTTGGTGTTAAGCAAAAAGAAGCGATCAAAAAGCTAAGGGCTAATGTCGATATTTTAACACTGACGGCAACGCCTATTCCTCGTACGCTAAACATGGCAATGTCTGGTATGCGGGATTTATCAATTATTGCAACGCCTCCTGCAAAGAGATTGGCGATCAAGACCTTTGTAAAAAACTACAGTGATGAACTAATCAAAGAAGCCATCATGCGTGAGACCAATCGCGGTGGCCAAGTTTATTTTTTACATAACAACGTCGAAACCATTGAACAACGTGCTCGTGATATAGAGCAGCTAATGCCAGATTGTCGCGTCATAGTTGCACACGGTCAAATGAGAGAGAAAGAACTTGAACGTGTAATGGGTGATTTTTATCACCAGCGTTACAACGTCTTAGTGTGTACCACCATTATTGAGACGGGAATAGATGTCCCGACCGCCAACACCATCATCATGGAGCGAGCGGATAAACTAGGGCTCGCCCAACTTCATCAACTTCGCGGACGGGTTGGCCGCTCTCACCACCAAGCATATGCGTATTTATTAACGCCACCGCCTAGAGCTATGACCAAAGATGCGCAAAAGCGCCTAGAAGCGATTGGTTCACTTGAAGACCTAGGCGCAGGTTTTGCCCTTGCGACGCATGACTTAGAAATACGCGGTGCCGGAGAGTTATTAGGTGATGATCAAACAGGTCAGATCCAAACTATCGGCTTTACCTTATATATGGATATGTTAGAGCAAGCAGTTGAGGCGTTAAAACAAGGCAAAGAACTCAGCCTAGATGCACTAACCAATAAACAAACAGAAATTGAACTTAGGCTACCAGCGCTTTTACCTGACAGTTACATTCCAGATGTTAATATGCGACTTAGCTTATACAAACGGATAGCGACCTGCACTGATACAGATCAGCTAGACGATATCAAAGTTGAATTGATTGATAGGTTCGGATTGTTACCTGATGCGACCAAAAACTTGTTTACCGTCAGTGAATTTAGACAACGAGCTCAAGCTATTGGAATCACCAAAATTGAAGCTGGCCCGAAAGGCGGAAAAATTGAATTTGCTGAAGACACTAAGGTAGATCCTGTCTTTTTGATAAGTCTAATTCAACAGCACCCATCGGTGTACAAACTAGAAGGTGGTCAAACCTTAAAGTTCATAGTCGACAACAAAGACTCTGAAGATAGGATTAAATACGTCAATGCCATGCTAAGGGATTTTGAACACAAACAAAAAACGTAGATCAAGTCTTATGACTAACGTAAACTGGTGTTTAATCAAATAAAAGGACAAGTGCAGTAATGGGTGTAAAAAAGTCGTTAACAAAGCAGCTCGTTTTAGCCTCAACCTTGTTGATGGCGTATTACAGTACCCATGCAAGTGCCAACCTAAGTAGTGCGTTAACAAGCGACGATAAAGTTCAAGATCAGCGCATCCCGACTGAAGAGTTGATCGAGGGTATTAAATCAGCTGATGGTCGGTGGTTTGATGTAGAAATAATTATTTTTGAGCGGACAAGAGAGTCAGCAACCAGAGAGCGCTTCGAACAGACCATAACCAATAAAAAACCGCGTTACGGCTGGGATGTGCAAGCTGATCTGTTAAAGCCTGATATTGCACCTTTACTCTACAACTTGCCTAACTGTCACTCAGATAGCGACCCACTCGCTGTACCAATAGACAATCAAACGGATGATCACGCCGAGTTTTATCAACGTTATAACCAATACCAAAGATTAATTAGCGAGCAGTGGCAGATCAGCCCTAACCTGTGTCTATTACCCAGTGAAAAATTAAGCTTTTTTTGGCAATTAATGACTGCTCCGCAATTTTTACCTTCGAGCCAGCAGCTATATACGTTTGTGCCTTTTGAGTACTTTCCAAAACGGCCGACGGGTAGAGATTTCGACGATTACCGTGGCGTGTATTTGTTATCAGAGCAAAACCTAGAATTAAAAGAACAAGCGGACAGACTTGATAAAAATTGGAGTACACGAGTACTATTGCATATGGGTTGGAGACAGCCAGGCTTGTCACCCAATAACGCGATTAAAATGTATTTACGGGCAGGTAAAAACTTCACTGAGCAATTTAATTACGATGGTTCTGCCAAGTTAGATACCGACCTACTTGCAACACAATTAAACCTGTCAGATCAACAACAAGATCCTAATAACACCTTCGCTAACAACGACACTGACCCGAAAAGTTTACTTAGAGCATCAAATCAAGAAGCGATTCATCGTCTGTTAAGTCAACTCGAAGCTGGGGCAATTATCGACCCAAAAACTCAAACCCTGAAAATGCCTAACGAACAATATTTTCCTAATGACGTATGGCAATTAGACGGAACTATTAAGGTAATATTGGACCACTATCTATTTTTAGACGCAGACTTTAATTTTAGAGAAGTTGCTAAAAAACCATTAGATATCGAACAATTAATCGGCAACCAAACAGAAAATCAGGCCACATCAGCCACAAACGTCTTGACCTCAAACGGTCAAAGCGTATTAATAAGCGCAGCACAAAAAGATAATCAAGTCTCCGAGTTTAACGAATTTAAAGACGACCAAAATGATTCATCGAATCCAGCGTCTTTATTGGAAGTAGAATACCTACAAAATTTCCCATTCAAGCAACTAAGACGAACGTATTCAGGTGATCTACACTATCTAGATCATCCTAAGTTTGGTGTGCTTTTCCAAATAAGAAAATATCGACATTAACGGGATATTGTATATGAAAGATTTTGAAATTAGCGCAAGCTATATAAAACAACAACTAAATGATTTTAAACCAGAAACAGCCATCGTACTGGGTAGTGGTCTCGCCGATCTTGCAGATCAAATTGTCGACCCAATCAGCATTCCTTATGCGGATATTCCAGAGTTCCCACAAAGCACCGTAGCCGGCCACACGGGTCGCTTGGTAGCGGGTACGTTAGGTGGCAAAAACGTGATCTGTATGCAAGGTCGTTTTCACTACTACGAAGGCCACTCTTTTGAGAAGATCGCCATTCCAGTAAGAAGCTTCAAAGCGTTAGGTTGTAAGTCAGTAATTTTGACTAACGCCGCAGGCTCATTAAATGAAGATATGGGTCCTGGTAGTATTATGTTGATTACTGACCACATTAACTTTTCTGGGTTTAATCCACTCATTGGCCCTAATGACGATGAAATTGGCCCACGTTTCTTAGATTTAACCCAAACTTACGATCGTGAGATTGGTGAAAAGGTAGAAAAAGCCGCATTAAAGTCTGGCTTAACACTTTATCGTGGTACGTACATCTGGGTATCAGGTCCAACATTTGAAACGCCTGCAGAAATCCGCGCTCAAAGAACCCTTGGAGCCGACGCGGTAGGTATGTCTACTGTTCCTGAGGCAATTGTAGCCCGTCACTGTGGATTAAAAGTGTGTGCTATTTCGACCATCACGAATTTAGCAGCCGGCTTGTCCGCGACTAACCTTTCTCACGACGAAACACTAGAGCAAGGTCAATTAGCGGCTCAGCGTTTAACTACCCTTTTAACTGATTTATTAGCGGGTTAATCATGTCAGAACTTCAAGCCTATGCACAACAAGCGTTACAACTTATAGATTTAACGTCATTAAACTTAGACGACACAGAGCAAACTATAATCGATTTGTGTACAGCGGCTAACACTGACTACGGTCACGTCGCAGCTGTCTGTGTTTACCCTAAATTTGTTGCATTGGCTCGGGGAACACTTGATAAACTTGGTTTAACGGATGTTAAAGTGGCAACAGTTACCAATTTTCCATCTGGGGAAGAAAGCCTAACTACAATCATCAAAGAAACCAATAAAGCAGTAGCAGATGGTGCCGACGAAGTCGACGTTGTATTGCCTTATCGTGCCTTCATGAAAGGTGACTTAGAGCACTGTGAGCAGGTTTTAACAAAGAGTAAAGCGGCTTGCGGTGATAAAACCTTGTTAAAAGTAATTATTGAATCTGGTGAAATGCTAGATGATTCATTTATCAAAGCGGCAAGCGAGTTTGCAATAGACTGTGGTGTTGATTTCATCAAAACCTCAACCGGTAAGGTACCTGTCAACGCCACATTGGAAGCTGCGGATATCATGTTAGCGGCAATTAATACTAATAATCCAAACGTTGGATTTAAAGCTGCAGGTGGTATTCGAACAGCCAACGAAGCAAAGTCTTATTTAAAACTGGCAGAGGATAAACTTGGTAAAGACTGGATTAACCCTGCTCACTTCCGTTTTGGCGCGAGTAGTTTATTGGGCAATTTAGTTGATTGTTTAAATGGTAAACAAACGGCATCCGAAACTGGTACTTCGACATATTAACATGGGTTATTGGAGCGACTAGAAATGGAAGACTTACCTATAATCGTTGACGTTAAAGGACTGTTTGATCTGAAAGATCACAAGACAGCTGCAATGCTAGAGCGAGTTAATGCCTGGATAAACTTTCAGGCACTTGGTGCAAATTGGTTTGCAGACGAAAGCGCCATTCCATCATTTTATATTGAGCTTTACCCAGAAAATCAATATTTACAACAGTCAAAGCAGTTGAGCGCAGGATGGAATACTGCTACGGGTGGTGGCTTTACTGGCATTGTAAGTTGTGATTTAGATACGCTTCAATTTAAATGCATTGCTGCAATTGCCAACCAAGATTTAAAAGAAATGATGGATGACGGCTCTATAGTCGAGTCTAATCTTCAAGCTATGTCTAAACACATTTGTAATTATTTAAGCAAAGACTTACAGCTTAATTCATTATAAAAAGTTATTAACCTCATTCAGCACACCAAAGTCCCTCCGTTAACGTTTTTAATTATAAAAACAATAAGCCAGATGCTGTAAAGAATATTACCACGTATATGACCGAGGCTTTTAGTATTCTTAACGCTGCAAACCCTAAAAGCGCCAGCGCAATATCTACTGAAGAAGTTATCGCCTCGGTTAACACAGGATTGATAAATGCAGTTAACAATAAACCAACAACACACGCGTTTATACCGGCCGAAGCGCCTTGTAGCTTGGGCACGGTCATTAATTTTGACCAGGCAGATCTTACGCCTAGCAGCAGTAAAAAGCCCGGTAAAAAGATAAAAATCGTCGCACAAATCGCTGCTAACCAAGGTGAAATAGGAAGCAATTCTGCCCCTAAAAACGCCGCCAGCGAAAACATCGGCCCTGGCATTGCTTGCGCACTGGCATAACCAAGTATAAATTGCTCTGAGGTTAATTTGTCCGCCACAAGCTCTTGTAAAAGTGGTAATACAACATGCCCACCGCCAAACACCAAACTTCCAGCGTAATAAAAATCAGATGCCAAACTAATCCAGGAATTTTGCACTGCAAATAGCGGTAACCCAATAAACAAAATCAAGAACAAACAAAGCGCTGTCCAATTTAGCTCTGCAAATAAGGTTAGCTTTGTATTCTGATTGGTCGTCAAAGTGTTAACGTCTTGCTCAGGCTTTAATAACAATGCTCCTAATAAAGCAGCAACTCCAATCAATAGCATTTGTAATAAAATACTGGGATGTAAAACAAGAAGTGCAGCAGTAAGAAGCGCAATACAAGAAGTTAGCCGTGTCTTACAAAATGATTTAGCCATTCCTAATAACGCATCAGCTACTACCACCACCGCTAATAACTTTAAGCCATGGACTACTCCCTGCCATAGACTGTCTGCTTCAAAATTAGTAAACGCAAATAGCGAGATTAATACAATGAGAAGAAAAGAAGGTAACGTAAAGCCAAGAAACGCAGCAATCGCCCCTCTCAAACCATCGCGATGGTGACCGATCGCAAAGCCGACTTGGCTTGATCCAGGTCCGGGTAAAAAGTGACTTAGTGCGACAAGGTCGGCATATTCTTTATCCGTTAACCACTTTTGGTCGTCGACAAACTTGACCTTGAAATAGCCAATATGTGCTGCTGGGCCGCCAAAGCTGATACAACCCAATAATAAAAATTGCCAAAATATTTGGAGTGTTTTTGTCATCTTAATCAATGAAACAATTACAAAAACATAGAATAAAAGACACTTGGTGTAACTACAATATTTGTATTAATAAATGTGTAGTTTTAACTTAAAAAGAACTGCAACCTGAGGATATCAGTCTCTCTCAACCGGAATTTCAATTACAAAATCCGATCCACCCAAGTCATTGGATAGAAAATACAACTTTCCTTTCAATACTTCTTTACAAATATTATAGGCTAAGCTCAAGCCCAAACCACTGCCACCATGCCC
This sequence comes from Psychrosphaera ytuae, assembly GCF_017638545.1. Lineage (NCBI taxonomy): Bacteria > Pseudomonadati > Pseudomonadota > Gammaproteobacteria > Alteromonadales > Pseudoalteromonadaceae > Psychrosphaera > Psychrosphaera ytuae. The sequence continues at coordinate 276,272 of NZ_CP072110.1, read as the reverse complement.
TCTTTTTGTCGTAAAAAATGGTTCAAAGATTTTTTTACGTTGACTAATAGGTACACCAACTCCATCGTCTCTGATGGTTATGAGAACTTTATTGTCCTCCACTTTGTATAACACATACACAAAGCCCACCGAACGGCCTTCAAATGCGTGATGCAACGCATTTTGAATCAATATAGTAATAACTTGTGATAACGCACCAGGACACGTAAGGACATGTTGGACTTCTAGTTCTTCAGGTACTAATTTAAATGGCGTTTTTTTAAAAATAGGACGCAAAGTTGATAATACTTTTTCGATATATTCAGACAGTTCTATTTCGCGGGTCACCGGTGCAGACTGGTCAACAGCGACTTGCTTAAAGTTTTTGATGAGGTCCGCGGCAATATAAACTTGGTTTAAAACCAAATCGATTGATTTTTCAGCCTCTTTTAAAAAACTCTTTAAATCATTGGCGGTTATTTTACCACTCTCTAAGAGACCGTCTGTTTTAACTTTTTGGGTTTTTAAATGCGTCATTCCGGTAACGGCTATCCCAAGCGGCGTATTGATTTCATGGGCAACTCCAGCCACGAGACGGCCCAATGAAGCCATTTTCTCTGTTTCAATAATGTCTTCTTGTTTTTCTTTTATAAAGTTAAGCTCCTTTCGAACAGCCTGAAGTGCCATATTAGTTTGTTGAAATGTATAACAATAATTGTCTAAGTTTCTGTTAAATGCTGATATCAGCTCTTTATTTTCTTTACTGTAATTCTCATCAATTTGAATTCGAGGACGCTCGGCAATATCATCCTTACTCTCTATATCTGATAGGATACGCTTTAGCTCTTCATCTGAATTAAGTTTGATCCAACTGATCGAAATGATTAAGAACAGCATCTGAAAGGTAAGGATGACCATCAAGCTCAGCGCCTTAGTAGTCAGTGATATTTCAAAGCCTTCAGACCCCTGACCTTCGTTCACAACGAAAAAACCAATCGTCGCCGCAATGATGACAACTAAGGTTAGGTTCCCGGCCAATATGCTGTTTACTCTGTACCTATTTTCCATCTTGTTACTTTAAATAACTAATACTACCTTTAAACATAGAATAATTTTTAGGTATTACTAATGACGTTAAACGATGAATCTCCGCTTTTTTCAATGGAAGAAATCACTGAAGAATTTGTAGAGAAGCAAATTGAAGAGACTGGCTGGAAAATATTAATAGTTGATGATGAAGAGTCTATTCACAATGTTACCGAATTAGCGCTCAGTGGCTTCACCTTTGCTGAAAAGCCACTAACCTTTTTACACGCTTACTCAGCAAAAGAGGCAGAACAAGTTTTAAAACGTGAACCAGATATTGCGGTTACTTTACTTGATGTCGTGATGGAAAGTGAAAGTGCTGGGCTAGATTTGGTCGATGTGATTAGAACAAAACTGGATAATCACCATGTGAGAATTATTTTGCGAACCGGACAACCTGGTCAAGCACCAGAGTACGACGTTATTAAAAAATACGACATCAACGACTACAAAGAAAAAACTGAACTCACTAACCAAAAGCTCAATACCGTCATCTATTCGGCATTAAGGTCTTATCGAGACATTACCGCGATTAATCGTACTCGTATGGGGCTGGAGCAAATCATTGACGCTACAGCTTCCCTCTTACAAATCCAAAGTTTTAAAACCTTTGCGAAAGGCACCCTACAACAAATGGCGGCTATGATGCATATAGATGCGGAAGTTGTCATTGCTGAAACCACCACAGTCTTTGCTGAAAAAAAGCACACACAAATTGAGCTCGTTGCCTGTATTGATCACGGCGTAGTAAAAGATGCGGACGAACGCATAACAGAAAAACTCAGTCGTCACTTTGCCGAGGGTGAATACCCAAGAGATAAAATGGTTATAAATCCTGATGACGCTTTTTACGTCTCAACTCATGGTCAAAAAGAGCTAATTTTATATCTAGAAGGTAAAACAGATATTCTTTCCTTCGACCCAAATATATTAGAGGTATTCTGTCGTAACATTGCTATCGCAATAGAAAACCTCCGCCTCAATGACCAACTGCGTAAAACCCAAGAAGAAATCGTTTATTCTATTTGTGAGGTAGCCGAAACTCGCTCTAAAGAGACCGGAAATCACGTAAGACGCGTTGCAATGTATTCTCGTCTAATTGCAGAGCATTTAGGCTTGCCCTCTCGAGACATTGAAGAATTGTTTTTAGCTGCACCATTGCATGATGTAGGCAAAATAGGTATCCCAGATTCAGTACTTAATCATCCTGGTAAATTAGAGGGCGAAAAGTGGGAAGTCATGAAAACCCATGCAAAAATTGGTAATGATGTCTTAATGCGTTCTGAGTTACCTATAATGAAGGCAGGTGCCATTATTGCCGCAGAACACCATGAAAATTGGGATGGTAGTGGTTATCCCAATGGTAAAAAGGGCAATGAAATACATATTTTTGGACGGATCGTTGCCTTGGCAGATGTATACGATGCTTTGATGACCAAACGATGTTACAAGGAAGCCTGGACTCTAGAAAAGGTAGAGGATTTCATACAAGAAGAAGAAGGGAAAAAGTTTGACCCTCAAATTGTTAAAACTTATTTCGCATTGAAAGACCAGTTCACAGAAATCTTTAATAAATATGGGGATGGCTAGCGCCTCCCCATATTTATTAAACATTTATCGTTTATTTGAGTTATTGCTTATTAATGATGGTTGTATTTATCGCGGCTCTTTTTGTTTCGATACATTTCCTTATCGGCTTTTTCTAAAAGCTGCTCTACGCTGTCACCGGGTTGCGGCATAGCCGATACATGTCCTACACTAAATTCTAGCTTCCATTCAGATACATTTAATTTGTTGTAATCTGAAACTTGCTGTTCAACCCGCTTTAATGCCGATTTAGCCTCACGAAGGTTGGCATCTGATAAAAAGGCCACAAATTCATCTCCACCCAAGCGCGACACTACATCGGATTGTCTGAACGAATTTCTTAAAATATCTGCAAAGACACCTAAGGCCCGATCCCCTTCTGAATGGCCATATTTGTCGTTTATAGGTTTAAACTTATTGAGATCAAAAAACAATAAACTCACTGCCTGTTCGTTTCTAACACAATTCGCGAACAAATGACCGGCTAGTGACATAAAGCCTCGACGGTTGTTAAGTGCAGTCAGCTCGTCTAGGGTCGCTAATTGAACCGACATTATTTCTTGTTCAACCATCATCGCTAAATCCTTTAATAGTAATCGATCTTCATCCGTCAATTCTCTTGGCTGATCATCTATTAAACATATTGTTCCGAGCTTATAGCCACTGGCTGAACGAACCGGACAACCAGCATAAAAGCGAATGTGTGGCGCTTCAGTTACCAATGGATTATCGTGGAATCGCTTATCATTTAGTGCATTGGGTATATCAAAGATATCGTCCCCCAAGATAGCGTGACCACAAAAAGAAATATTGCGAGGAGTTTCGCTGGCATCCAAACCCTGTTTAGACTTGAACCATTGCCGATCTGCATCGACCAAACTAACTAAAGAAATCGGCACGCCAAACATGCGCTTTGCCATTCTAGTGAGACGATCGAACCGCTCTTCGGGCGAGCTATCCAATATCTGTAATGCATGAAGGGCCTCTAGGCGCGCTTTTTCATCAGCTGGTAATCTGGGTTCTATCATCTTTTCACAACTCCTAACATCGTGACGATACAAGTACCTAATTTAGTAAAAAGGTCGACTAATAAACTAAATATAGACCAGCATGAAGAGAATGTTATAAAACCGAATTTACTTATTTTGATAGAGTTCGATTGGTAAGCCTTAAGTTATAAATAAAAAAAGCGCCCTAAGGCGCTTTATCGATTTACTACAACATTCTACATTAGAATGAAGCTGAGTAACGTACACCAAACTCGCTAGCGTCGTTGCTCTTAATAACTAACAAGTAGTCACCTGTGTTAAGACGTGCATCGTCATAACGTTCATCTGTGATATTTCGACCGTAGAAAGACACAGTCCAATCAGCATTAGCCGGTGAGTATGACACATCTAGGTTTACTAGAGTACGTGCTTCTACCACTGTCATTCGTGCAGGGTCTGAGCTAGGCTCGCCATACATGTCATCACGGTAAGAGAAGTCTACTCGAGTATTGATTAACGCGCCATTTTCTAGTTCGAACTCATAAGACGGGCTGATTGACGCTGTTAATTCTGGAGTTAATGGTGCAACAGGTTTAACACCGTTTTGCTCTTCTACGTCTACGTCAATATATCCAGCACTTGTGTGAAGGGTTAGATTATCTGTAACCAACCATGTGCTTTCCCATTCGATACCACGAGACGTTTGTTCAACGATAAGGTTCTTAGTATCGAAACCTGAGTCAGTTACTGTGTTTACTTGGTATGGTAAATCTTCATACTCAGTGTTGAAGAATGCAACACTCATGTTGAAGTCACTTGTTACCTGACCTTTTAAGCCCACTTCGTAGTTAACCGCTGTGATGTTGTCAGAAGCAACAAAACACTCTGGGTTACCGAACAAACAGTATGGACGTGCTGGGAACTGACCACCTTGGTAACCACTTTGAATGCTCGTATATACATTCAAACCGTTGTCCATAGTGTAGTTTGCTGATAAATCGAAAGATACTTGATCCCATTTATCAGAAGCAAATGCTGGACCTGAAGATTGACCAACAAACGCTGTCGCTTCTTTTTCATCAGTTGTGTGACGAAGGCCACCAGAAACGCGAAGTTCGTCAGTAAGGTCATAACCTAGGTTAACGAAAATAGCGCGGCTTGTTGTTTCTTGATCAAGTTGTAGAGTGTTTGGTCCGCCGTTGAAGCTCGAGTCTTCACCTTGGCGGTTTTTACCTTCTTCACTAAACCAGTATAAACCTGATACAAAATCTACTTCACCAATAAAACCATTTAATTGTAATTCAACTGACGTTTGGTCTGCTTCACCACGTTCTGGGTATTGGTCCATATCGTAAATAGTACCATCATCATCCAAGCCAGCTTTGTATTCCGACGTACGGTTACTAATGATGAATTTTGCGCCTAAATCAGCGTTAATGTTGTAATCAGCTGTGAAAGACAAACCACTTGCTTTGTTTGTTACTTCCGTCACTTCAATTGTGCCAGTCGCATTATCATATGGGTCTGCAGCAACATCTGAATTACGCAAAGGACCTGACGGTGTTGGAGAACCAAAACGCATGCCTGTGTAATATGCACCGTTTGGAACTTCGTCAATCTTCACTGTGTAAGGACGTAAACCACCTTCACCATTGTTTGCATCAGCAGTAACAACAAAGCTCAAGTCATCACTTGCATTAACTTTAAGTGAAAAACGACCATAGTATTCTTCACTCTCACCCACATCCCATTTCGCTTCAGGAAGGTTGATAAACTCACCTAAACCATCACGACGGTTGTAACCAGCGTTGAAGTTAAATGCTACGTCTTCTGAAATTTCACGGTTAACAAAAACATCACCCTTTAAGCGACCACGAGTCCCTACTTCCGCCGTCACTTTTGTTTCTGGACGAGCATTTGGTTGCTTAGTGATAATATTGATTGCACCACCGATTGAGTTACGGCCGTACAAAGTACCTTGAGGACCACGTAACACTTCAATTCGGTCAATGTTGTTTAGATTCCAGTTTTGACCAACTTGACGACCTAAATATACTCCGTCAACGTAAATACTTACGCCAGGATCGGTTGTGATTAGGTGGTCTTGTAGACCGATACCACGAATGAATGGGTTTGCTGATGAAGTGTGGCCTGCTGAAAAGCCAGTGATGTTTAGGTTAGGAACAAATTTACCAACATCTGTAATGCCAGTAATGCCTTGCTCTGCCAATGCGTCGCCGCTAAAAGCACTCATTGCGATTGGCACTTCATAAATAACTTGGGAGCGCTTAGTTGCAGTAACTGTGATCGCTTCCATTTTTGACTCTTCTTTTTTCGCTTCAGTTTCTTCCGCGTAAGAAGGTGCCACAAATGCCGATGTCGTTAATGCAAACGCCATAGCTGCTGCTACAGGGTTTAAAGTTCGCACACGTGCGCTCGAACCATTATTTAAATTCATTTTTGTTCCTTAGTAGAGACAATAATTGCTAAAACATAAACCTTAGTTGCTCGTTTGGAACGCCCAACCAAGAACCAGCTAGCGGTTTGAATTACTCTCGAAGGTATAAATCGCGCGCACAAAAAAATACCATCCAATTAAGGTGGTAGGTAAAAAATCTATGCTTTTTGAGAAATACAGACGAGTAGCTTTCGAAACCTTGCTACTGTACGGTTGGAACGACATTCTAGCATCAGTTCGAGAAATATCACAACAAAAAATAATAAAAATGTAACATTTAGAAACAGAACGAAACAAACACAAACGTGTAACTTATTGTTAAAAAACATGAATACACTAATTTTCGACTAAGAATAATATTTTGAAAAAGTTCCCCTACTTTAAAAAAAAACAAGCTCACTACTATTTACATAGTGAGCCTATCTATTTCTATTTTTGTAAAACAGTTTCTAAAGATGCCGCAATGTTGAGAGCTTTTTCATCATCAGCAAAACCTGTCATCACAGAAATGCCTATAGGTAAGCTATGTAGTTTAGCCATTGGTATTGTTATATGCGGGTATCCTGAAATAGCTGAAAAGCTCGACACACCACCATTGCTATGATCACCGTTTATTTTATCAATCTTCCATGCAGGGCCTCTAGTTACTGCAATCAAAGCGTCAAGCTTGTGCTTTTTCAACAAGGCATCAATATTTTCTTTACCGGTAACCCGCTTTAACTTAGATTTCAGGTTTTTGTATCTTTGCGTGTTCATCCCTTCTGTTGCCTGAGACTTAACGAATATTTCTTGCTGAAAAAATGGCATTTCCCGTTCAGCATTTTGTTGGTTGAATTCGATTAACCCCTCAAGAGTTAAGCTATTTAATTCATTAGGTATATCGCTTGGTAAAGAAGAAAAGTAGTGATTTATTGAGGTTTTAAACTCGCGAAGTAGTTGCGTGTAGGAATCGGCCCAAAAACCATCGTAACTCTCAAATTTCAAATCGATAACTAACTCTACTCCATGTTGCTTTAACAATAGTTGGGCTTGTTTCATGATATCCGCCACTTGTTCGTGTTGTTCGGCAGAAGAATAAACAACGCCTAATCGCAAACCCTCTAGTGGAACAGGCGCAGCTACTTTTGATACTTTCTTTAGCCCACTTTGTGTCGTTTCTATATCTTTGGTGTCCATGCCTTGCATTGCAAACAATATACGTTTGGCGTCTGCAACGTTTTTGGTCATAGGTCCCGCTGTATCTTGTGAGGGCGAGATGGGCACAACACCAAAACGGCTCACCAACCCAACCGTTGGCTTAACCCCTACAACGCCATTAACTGCAGCTGGACAAGTTATTGAACCATTTGTTTCTGTACCTATTGCCGCTATTGCCAAATTTGCAGCAACCGCAGCCCCCGAACCAGAGCTCGAGCCACAAGGAGTTCTACTGACATCATGTGGGTTTTTCGTTTGGCCACCTACTGCAGACCAACCACTCGATGAACGTTCTGAACGAAAGTTAGCCCATTCGCTAAGATTGGTTTTGCCAAGAATCAAGGCGCCATTTTTTCGTAAATTTGCGGTGAGGGTTGCATCGCGTTTTGTGTTGTTATTTATTAACGCAAGTGACCCCGCCGTTGTAGGAAGCTCAAAACTCTCAATGTTATCTTTGAGAAGAATTGGCACGCCAAACAAAGCAGGGATATTCTGTTTATTGTATTGTGCCAATGCCTTATCTTGGTTCTCCGCTACAGTTAAAACGTTTGGATTTAACGCTATTACAGAATTGTATTTGTGATCTTCTCGTTTAATCTTATCTAAATAAAATTGAGTCAATCTAGATACGCTCAGCTCACCTTTAAGGTAGGCGTCTTGTATTTCAGCGATCGATTGAGTAGATGTGAATTGTTCGAGTTCTTGATCCGTCCATTTTTTGGCTTGAATAGCAAAGCTATTAAAACCCAAAACCAATGCCAATGTGGCCAAAGACGAAAAGCGATAATTAGATTTTATTTTTAAGAGCGACATACCGAGACCGTGGATTTATTGTTGTTTTATTCAACATATCAACGTCTTGGTCCCGGTGCAAATTTCAATCAGACCAACGGATAATTTTACTCGTTTAATAACCAGCCGTTTTCCGTTGCCTGGTCAATTTGACTTTGAACAAACTCCCACAGAGCCGGAGCCAATCCTTCTAAATATTGATTGCGCGCTAGTACAGCTGAACGTTTTACTTTGTGTTGTGCCCAACTGCCTCCGTCATTTTGCATGTTTTGGATGAGAGGTAAAATTCTGTCTATGGCTTTAGCAAAGCGGCCGTCCGCGCTGCTACATTCTTCAAACTCTCGAAATAGCGACTTCAAGTACCCAAACTGTTGTTTAGGTAATAAGCCAAAAATTCGATTAGCTGCGGCCTCTTCCTTGGCTTCTTGCGCAGCCAAGCCTGCTTCTTCCGCAAATGCAAATGTGTCACCAGCATCGATTTCGACAATGTCATGGATTAATAACATTTGGGTAACTCTTGCAAGGTTGACGGGCTCTTCTGCATACGGGTGTAAAACCTGTGCAGCCATTGCAATATGCCAACTGTGCTCAGCACTGTTTTCATATCGATTATCATCACATTTGATCAACGCTTTGCGTTTTACGGCTTTTAACTTGTCCAGCTCTGTAATGAAAGAAAGCTGTTGTTGTAAATCATAGCTTGGAGATATCACTACTCTTTGTTCCTATTGCTCGTTTTTAAGGGCTTGCTTGTAGTGTTTGCGGCACATTGATACATACCTGTCATTTCCACCAATTTGAACTTGGTCACCGTCGGCAATGGCTTTGCCATTTTCATCTGTGCGCAACACCATATTTGCTTTTCGACCACAGTGACACACGGTTTTCAATTCAATTAATTTGTCTGCCCAGGCCAATAGGTACTGTGCGCCTTCAAATAGCTCGCCCAAAAAGTCGGTTCGTAATCCGTAACACAGGACTGGAATTTTTAATTCATCAACAACTTGAGTTAGTTGATCGACTTGTTGTTTTGATAAAAACTGAGACTCATCAACCAAAATACAATCGACTTTTTTTTCTTTTAACAAGTCTAATACATCGGCTTTTAAATCTGTTTCGTTATTAAATATACGAGCAGGTGCTTCCAGACCTATACGCGAGGTAACTTTTCCAACTTCGTATCGATTATCAATGGCAGCGGTATAAATTTGGGGCTCCATGCCACGCTCTTTGTAGTTAAAAGAAGACTGTAACAAAGTCGTAGATTTTCCAGCATTCATTGCCGAATAATAAAAGTATAATTGCGCCATCGTACTCACATTTGGATTATTGTTTTTATGAAAGTCGACGATGCTACTTAAATAGCCGCCATTTTTAAAGTCAATTAAACAAAATAGCGGCCTACGGTGATAGCTTAGTGGAATTAATTAGATCCTGAACCTGAAATGACAGTAATAGTGTTTTTTGGCGGGGAATGTTTTTGTCTTCGAAATGACGTTTTGGCCAGTCACCATTGTCGTCAGAAACTATAAAAATCCGCTCTTTGTTATCAATAGTACAGGACGCCATCCCCTCAAAGTTATCGTAGTCGATAGCGGTTAAATCAAACACGTTTTTGGTGTTCACGATTTGATCCACTTGCCAATTGCTATAGTTTGGCTCAGCTAATAACGAGAATCTCAATCGAGACCCTTTCTCTCTTAACCAATCTTTCTCAAGTATTACTAATGTACCATCCTCTAACACGGTAGCGTCTTTTGGATTACTAACCGCTTGTAAAGTCCATGATGACTGCTTACTGTCTTTTTCTATGATGTTCATGGTCGCAGTTAATTCATCACGTTTTGTTTTTTCCCAGATGGAAATTATTGTGCCGTCTTTCAATTTAGCAATTGTTTCTAGTCCATCATTGTCCAGTCCCGATGAAGCTTGTTGCTTGTAAATTGTCGGAGTCACTTCAAATATGTTTCCAAATGGTGTTTTACTTGGATATAACCAAAGATCTCCAGTATCATCAAAGGACACTACATAACCGTCACCATTCCAAAATATAGATTCGGCGGCGCCTTTAAGTGTTGTCCCGTCCAACGCTTTAAGAGCACCTGATTGCGTAACAGTCATACTTCTTAAGTGGCCTTTTGGGTCAAACGTATTGAGGGTTTGGTACCACATTGAGCGCCGGACAGGTTGCAAAGCAAGTTCGTCCTCAGGTACTTGGCTGTAATCAGATACAAACAAAAATTGTTGGCAATCATCACTCGCCCACATTGCCGAAAACCCACCGCTTTGAGTTCTATCGATGTGGATCAATTGACCTGCGTCATGCGCTCCCGTAATGGTTTGGGAAACATAGGAAAATGGCTGGAATGTTTGCTGTTTTGAACTACTTGTTTCATCGGATGATGCTCCATGCGCAAAGCCGCTTAATAGCGACAGTAAAAGCACACTACTTGTCATATGCGAAGGCCTGATCTTAAAAAAACGGTCCAATTACCTTCTCCTGATTAACTTTTCAAAAAGTTAAAAAAATAGGCGACTAAAGCCGCCTAATACTAATACTTATCAAATCAACAAAATATCAATTAGTCACGTGTGGCACGTAACATCCACGAATTCTTCTCGTGAATTCTCATTCGATCGCCGACTAAGGCTGCTGTTGATTCGTCATCTGCTTCTTGGGCTAGTTTTAACACATCACGAGCTGTCTTGACTACTTGTTCGTTGCTCTTAGTTAAAATATCAACCATTACCCCTGCCGCCGGAACGCCTTCTGTTTCTTCAATTGAACTCAACCTAGAAAACTCTTTATAAGTACCTGGCGCAACAAAATCTAAGGTACGGATGCGTTCAGCTATATCATCGACAGCCAGAGCCAAGTCTGTGTACTGTTCTTCAAACATTAAGTGTAACTGTCTAAATTGAGGCCCTGTTACATTCCAGTGAAAGTTGTGAGTTTGTAGATATAAGGTATAAGAGTCAGCCAATAAGCGTTTTAACCCTTCCGCAACTTTACTTCTGTCTTCTGCATTGATTCCGATATTAATGTCAGTCATTAATTTCTCCTTGATTGCAAGTTTAAGAATGTCTCCTCAGAGCATAAAAAATGAGTGTTAACTCTCTTAATTCATTTAATACTACTCATACAATAGGTATATCGATCAATTTGATATTTTCAAGGGGTAATTTGATTTTTCATTAATAATTAATCTTTTACCTTTAAGTCAAAGACAGCTTTGACAGTCGAAGAAAAGACTAGGTCTTCGTGAATGTATTGACCATTTCCTCTTTTTGACGCTTCCATTCTCATCATAGTCGCATTGGGCTGGGCAACCATGCCTTCAAAGTTTGTCGGTTCGACTGCATCTATAGAAAAAATAGCTCCTAGTTGCGCCCCAAATGCATTGGCTAACCACTCACCCTGCTGTTTCGCGTTAGCAGTCGCAAGAAGCGTTGCACGGCGTTTGAGTTCATCGCTTTTAGAAGACGTTAATTCGATACCATTGATTTGGTTTATCTGTTCTTTTAATGACAAATCCATTACATCATTCATCATCGACAAATCTTTTAAATTAACGGACAACTGGCGAATAGCACGATAGCCTGCCAACGTACGAGGTCCATTAGCCTGGTATTCGTATTGTGGTTGAGTATAAATAACAGAGGCTACGATAGCGTCCCTCTCTATACCCAAGGCTAACAAACCATCAATATAGCGATTAACATTTTCATCAACTGCGTTTTTGGCTGCTAAGCTGGTCTTTTCAGTCGCATCGACTGATAGATTGATGGTTGCTCGATCTGGTTCGGTTGTGACTTCACCATGACCAATCACACTGATATGACGGCCACTATGCTTTGTTGCCTCTGAATTGACAGAAGAGGCCTCAGCTGAGTTATCAATAACAAAAAAGCCTACTACCAACAACAAAAAGAGAGTCAATGTTACTATCGATTTTGAACCACCAAATAAAGGGTTAAACACACTTTTCATTGCTCTCTCCTAAGGTTTAAATGAAATTACTTTAATTGTCCTGCAAAACTAGTCCCATACTCGCAAGATTGAACATTCAACAAGTCTGAAATAGTTTGTCCCATATCGGCAAACGTATCTCTTAGTCCTAAATTGACCTCTGCCATGCCATTTTTATAAGCAATGATCGGGACGTATTCTCTAGTATGGTCTGTTCCAGGCCAGCTTGGGTCACAACCGTGGTCGGCGGTAATGAATAAAACATCATCATCACGCAGTGCAGCTAACACTTCTGGAATTCGAGTGTCAAAGTATTCTAGTGCCTCAGCATAGCCTTTGATATCTCTACGGTGTCCATAGTCTTGGTCAAAGTTCACTAGATTAGTAAATATAATACTTTTGTCATCAGCTGTATTCATTTGCACCAGTGTTGTGTCAATCAATTCCTCTAAGCCTGTGGCCTTGTACTTTTCTGTAATACCCTGATGAGCATAAATATCAGAAATTTTACCGATGCTAATCACCTTATTTCCCGCTTCAGTATTGCGTTGAAGTACCGTTGGCGAAGGTGGCAATACAGAATAATCACGACGATTGCCAGTGCGCTTAAAATTATCTTCACTGTCACCTAAAAACGGACGAGCTATAACACGACCAATGTTATATTCATCAAGTAACTCTCGAGCAATTTCACAAAACTCATATAACTTATCAAGGCCAAAGTGTTCTTCATGTGCTGCAACCTGAAAAACGCTATCGGCACTGGTATAACAAATTGGCATACCAGTTTTAATATGTTCCTCACCATGCCAACGCAACACGTCCGTGCCTGGAGCATGGCGGTTCGCTAAGATACCTGGCACACCTGTCCTTTTGACTAATTCATCGATAAATTCTGGTGGGAAGCTATTAGTTTTATCTTTAAAGTAACCCCATTCAAATAAGACTGGCACACCCGCCATTTCCCAATGGCCACTCGGTGTGTCTTTGCCAGTTGAAAGCTCTTGCATGTGTCCATAAGCGCCTTCAACTTGGTGATTTGCAAAGCCATCAAAACTAATATTTTTGGCTTGTTCACACGCCTTTACCAAACCTAATTTGGCCAAATTTGAAATTTGTAAGATATGGTTGTGTTCTGATTTCATATGCTGAAATATATGAAACAAGGTATTTGCGCCGGTATCTCCAAACGCATCAGCATCGGCGGAGCTACCTATTCCAAGGCCGTCTGCCACTAAAATTACTACTCTACTCACAATTGATGCTCCTGTAATTCATAATACACGGGGCTCAGTCTGTCGTTGTGAACCCGCACTGGCTTACCCATTTTGAATTGCCGCTGTTCATCTATTCGGTGTGACTTACTAACAAGCATTACGTCTGAGGCCGTTGTGTCTGTGTTTAATACTAAATATATGGCTTCTTCTGAGGTATTCAAGCTAACCCAATCGCCAACGTGGACCGGCTTACTTAAATCGCTAGAAGCCTCTTTAAAATACCAACTCTTGTTGGCCATTGGCTTGAGATAATTGGTTGAAATGGTTGCGCACACCGCTAGAGTAAAAGCATGCTCTTCACTGATCGGAAGTGGTGCAAATTTATCACGGTGCAAACTATAAACAAACGCATCCGAGGTTGTGAAGCAGCTGCCACTTTGACAATTAGAAGTGAGCTCTGTTTGTTTAAAAGGTGTTTGAAACAAAAACTGCTCTGTTAGTTGTAGGGTTAATAACCCACTTTCTTCTATTAACCAATGCCAATCTACATTATTGGTTACAGCCAAAACCGCCTGCCCTGTTAATTGTCTGTTTGTTATACAGCAGAATATTAAGGGCAGGATCTCGTGTCAACTCTTATAGACCTTCAACTATATCTTTTATTAACTTAGGTCCTTGATAAATAAAGTTAGAGTATATTTGGACTAGATTCGCGCCTGCTTCTAACTTTTCTTTCGCTGCGGCTGCGCTACTAATACCACCTACCCCAATGATTGGAATGTCTTTGTTGATTGTTCGAATCGTTCGAATCACTTCAGTGCTCATTTCACGTACTGGATCGCCACTTAGACCACCCATTTCGTCTGCGTGTTCAAGTCCTTTTACCGCTTCTCTGCTCAACGTTGTATTCGTTGCAATGATGCCATCCATTCCCTGTGAGGTAATACAATCAACCACTTGCTCAATCGCTACTTTATCCATATCAGGGGCGATTTTTACTAAGACCGGAACGTATTTTTTGTGGGTGTTTGACAATTCTGTCTGCGCTTCTTTTACCGCTGACAGCAAGGTTGTTAGCGACTCCCCAAATTGAAGATCCCGCAGCCCTGGAGTATTCGGAGAAGAGATATTAACTGTAATGTAATCTGCATATTCATACACTTTATGCATACAAATTACGTAATCTTCATGCCCTTTTTCATTAGGTGTATCTTTGTTTTTGCCTATATTAATGCCTAATACGCCGTTGTATTTTGCGCGCTTAACATTTTCAACTAATGTATCAACCCCGCCATTATTAAAACCCATACGGTTTATGATGGCGTTTTTTTCTGGAATACGAAAAATTCGAGGCTTTTCGTTACCTGGCTGCGCTAACGGAGTAATGGTACCAATTTCAATAAAGCCAAAACCCATTTGGCCAAAGCCATCAATGCATCGCCCATTTTTATCTAATCCTGCCGCAAGACCAACGGGATTAGGAAATTTAATACCCAATACTTCTACCGGCTTATTCGGGACAGTCTGCTTCCAAGCATAACTCAATGGTGTGTTTGCAAAACGGCTTAAATTATCCAGTGCAAAGTCATGTGCCCACTCTGGGTCTTTACTAAACATAAACTTTTTGGCTAATTCGAAAAACATAGACTGATCCTTTTTATTTGCGACCGGATACAAAAACGCCCCGACGATACGGGGCGTATTTTATGCGAGTTGACGGTTTATTTAAACCGCTGTTTCACAGTGGTGACTCAACAACATCAACTCTCTAAGTGCTACAGAGAACTTGGCAAACTCGTGACTCTCAGTTGTCTTGAATTCAGCGATCATGTGCTCCCAGCGACCTAAGATGTGGTCAAAGGCTTGACGCCATTCATCGTACATAACATCAATGTCTTTGCTTGATGAATCAAAGTTAAGAACTGCACCAGTAAGTGCTCGTTGTTGCCAATCAAGCTCTTCGCGATAACTTGCACGAGCCAGCGCTTGCCAATGGTTACCAACTGGTTGATTGGTAATTTGGTCAAGGAACCAGTGCAGGCCAAGGTCAGAACCAAGTTTGAAGTACAATGAAGCAACTTGTTCAACCTTACGGCCAGTTACTGACGCAACATCGGTGATATCCATAACTGAGAATATCGAGGATAATTGAGCCACATAAGCAGCAATATCTGCTGGAACACCTTCTTTTTCAAAACCTTTTTGAGCCGCGTCCAACTGCGCTTTTTCTTTCTCAACTAAGTATTCACCAATGTGTGTAGTGATCTTGTCGAAGTTAGCTTTGTAATGCTCAATTGTTTGCGCCAAGTCCATTTGTTTGTTGCGATGACGCAAGAACCAGCGAGAAGCACGACGCACAGTACGGCGGATCTGATGAAGCATCTCAGTTTGAACAATAGCAGGAACTTTATTGTCTAACGCTTCGATTTGTTGCCATACGTCTTTAAGACCAAATACTTCCCTTGCCATCATATAACAGGTTAATACTTCATCTACAGTCGCACCCGTTTCTTCTTTCATACGAATAACGTAATTCAAACCCATGTCGTTGACGACTTCATTGGCAAGTTTGGTTGCAATGATTTCTTTGCGCAGTGGATGCTGTTGAATTTGTTCTGCGTATTTCTTTTGTAATTGCGGAGGGAATGCCCCAATTAACAACGGCGTGTAGTATGGATTGTCATTAATTTCGTCTATAGCAAACTGCTCTTTCAAGATCATTTTGCCATAAGCAACTAATACTGATAACTCAGGTCGAGTGAAACCCATGCCCTTAGCTTGGCGCTCTGCAATTTCTTCATCGTTAGGAAGAAACTCAAGGTCACGATCTAATTTACCTGCTTTTTCTAACTCATGGATAAAGCGCAGTTGTTCTTTTAATAAGCTCACACCTTTTAATTCGGTAATCGAAATTGTGTGAGTTTGACGATAACAGTCTTTAATAACGATTTTAGAAACGTCATCTGTCATATCGTATAACAATTGGTCACGATGCTTTTTCGTTAACTCGCCTTCGTTTACCAACTGGTTAAGCAGAATCTTGATGTTAACTTCGTTATCCGAACAATCAACACCACCTACGTTGTCAACGAAGTCGGTATTAATTCGGCCACCGTTTTGAGCAAACTCAATACGGCCCAATTGAGTTAAGCCTAAGTTACCACCTTCACCAAACATCTTGGCTTTTAACTCGCAACCATTAACTCGAACAGCGTCATTTGCTCTATCACCAACTAACGCATCGGTTTCAGACGTTGCTTTGACGTAGGTACCGATACCACCGTTCCAAATCAAATCTACCGGCATCTTAAGAACCGCTTTGATGAACTCATTCGGCGTTAGACTTACTTTTTTGGTGCCTAACATTTTTTTGATTTCTGGCGTCAATGTAATGGATTTAGCACTGCGTGAGAAGATGCCGCCGCCTTCAGAAATTAACGACTTGTCGTAATCTTCCCAAGAAGAACGCGGTAATTCAAACATGCGCTTGCGTTCTTTATATGACGCTGCAGCATCTGGGTTTGGATCGACAAAAATATGCATGTGGTTAAACGCAACTTGTAAGCGAGTGTGTTTTGATAACAGCATACCATTACCAAAAACGTCACCTGCCATGTCGCCAATTGCCACACAAGTAAAGTCTGTCGTTTGACAATCGATACCCATTTCACGGAAGTGACGTTTAACTGACTCCCAAGCACCACGAGCTGTAATACCCATTTTCTTGTGGTCATAACCGACACTACCACCAGACGCAAACGCATCGCCTAGCCAGAAGTTGTATTCTTCTGATATCGCATTTGCTATGTCGGAGAAGGTTGCCGTACCTTTGTCCGCCGCAACAACTAAGTATGTATCGTCCTCATCGTGACGTACCACATCTTTCGGAGGCACAACTTCACCATGAACAATATTATCTGTAACGTCTAGCAAGCCGCGAATAAAGATCTTGTAGCATTCTTGCCCTTCAAGGAAAAACGCATCACGTCCACCAGTCGTAGGCAGTTGTTTACAAACAAACCCTCCTTTTGAACCATTAGGAACGATTACCGTATTCTTTACTTGTTGCGCTTTAACTAGACCTAGTACCTCTGTACGGAAATCTTCCATACGGTCAGACCAACGTAAACCACCACGAGCGACTTTACCGCCACGTAAATGCACACCCTCGATACGCGGGCTGTATACAAAAATTTCGAATTTAGGGCGCGGCAGTGGGACCTCAGGAATTTGCTCCGGAAGTAATTTAAACGATATATAAGGCTTGTCAGAACCATCTTCCGCCGCTTGATAAAAGTTGGTGCGAAGGGTCGCGTCCATTAATGTAATGTATAAGCGAATGATTCGGTCGTCATCAAGGTTTGCAACGTTATCTAACTCAAGAAGTACTTTTTCTTTGAGCTTATCGTATTTTTTCTCGTTGGCTTTTCTCGGCTTGAACTTAAGAGTAAACAACTGAACAAGCTGGGCAGCAATCTTTGGATAGCGATCAAACGTAGATTCGATGTACGTTTGTGAGAACGTCACACCAATTTGACGCATATATTTAGCGTAAGAACGGATAACTGATGCTTCTCTTCCGCTCAACTTTGCACCAAGAATTAGACGGTTAAACCCATCGTTTTCAAGGTTGTTTTTCCAAACCGCATCAAATGCAGTCTGGAACAACTCTTGAGTGGTTTCAAAGTCAGAGTTGTCACCATTAGTTAAGCGCATGGTGAAGTCCATCACCCAGCTCGTGCCTACTTCTGTCTTAACTTGATATGGTGTTTCACCAATAACGCGTAGACCAAAGTTTTCTAAAATTGGCAACACGTCTGATAAATGGATAGGTTCGTCTTTGTGGAACAGACTCAAACGGACGGCATTTTTATCACTTTCTTCTTGAGGGCGATAAAACAACATGCTCAACTTGTTGTCATCACTTAGCTTCTCTAAGTGGCTGATATCAACAGTAGCTGTTGACGGTAAAACTTGGTCCTTATAAGACGAAGGAAACGCATTTGCGTATTTAGCCGCTAATGCTTTACCTTTCACACCGCCGAAGTTTGTAATTAACGCACTAGATAGTTTGTCATCCCATGTACGCGCCGCTTCAATTAAATTATTTTCGATGTCTTTCACGTTAAGTTCTACATCCTGGTCAGTCGCTCGAACTATGTAATGAGTTCGGGCCAATGGTGATTCTGAGAAGAAAGTGGTGAATTCGACTTCACCTTCGCTGTTCATTGCTTGCTGTAGTACGCGCTGTGTTTCGCGGCGCAACGCGGTGTTGTATCGCTCACGACGAACAAACACCATACAAGAATAAAAGCGACCAAAAATATCTTTTCGAATGAATAACTTAGTCATATCGCGTTCTTGCATTTGCAATACGCCTAAGGCTACTTCTGTTAAATGCTGTTCACTCGCTTGAATCAATTCGTCACGTGGATATGTTTCCAACACATTCATCAGTGCTTTGTACGCGTGACTGCCTTTCGCAAATGAGCTTTTTTCGGTAATTCTTTCAATCTTTTCACTTAACATAGGAATAGATTGCACACTTGCATTGTAAAACGCTGCACCATAAAGACCGATAAATCGGTGTTCGCCCACCACTTTGCCGCTCTTATCAAAGATTTTAATACCTACGTGGTCCATGTATGCTGGGCGGTGTACACGAGAGCGCGAGCCCGTTTTTGTAACAACCAAAATGTTATCTGACAATGCTTCTTGACGAGCCGCATTTGAAAAGCTCGACATCATTCTGCTTTGCTCTTCACGATGCTTTAATAAACCTAACCCAGTGCCTTCAACCGGGGCTATTTCCATATCACCTTCTACTGGAGTGACCTTGTATTCGCGATATCCCATCAGTGTGAAGTTGTGGTTAGCAAGCCACTCTAAAAAGGCAATATTAGTCTTTAAACTCTTTTGATCGGCAACTTTTGACTTTTTCGCTTCCTCAATGCACTCATTGAGTTTTTTCTGTACCGGTTTCCAATCGTCTACCGCAATACTTACGTCTTCTAATACTGACTTCAGTTCGGTAGATAAGGCTTTGATTGCTTTAGTGTCAGTTTGACGGTCAACTTCAATTAAAAACACCGTCTGAGTATGCGTCGATTTTTCTGAAGACTTAACGTCTAAGAATGACACAACGGCACCTGATTTATCTCTGTTTACTTTAACCGGTGTATGGATAAGTAAATGAGACGTTATATTTAAGCGATTCAATGCCATTCGAACTGAATCAACTAAAAACGGTAAATCATTAACAACAATCTGAACTATCGTGTTCTCAGATTCCCAACCGTGCTTTCCTAATTCTGGATTGTATACCTTGATAAAAGGTTGATCAGAATGAGCCTCATTAAACGCATTGAACAAGCTCAAAGCGGCGCCGTACAATTCAACATCAACCTTTTGTTCTAGGTCTTGTTTGGAGATATTTTCATAAAGAATAGACGCAAACTGCTCTACATGTGTTTGGCGCTCTGTCGGCAGTTTGTCTTCGATAAGCTTTGAGACATTTTTAAGAATGACAGATGAGGAATTACGTAACAAGGTCATTACAGTTTCCTTATAACTATTAAATGCTGATATTTGTTATATTTTTTTACCCAACAAGTGTAGCCCTAATCTAGCGTTAATTAAAACGAAATTTTTCAATGTGTTCGCATTAGGATCACTGTTCGGATCTGTTGAATAACAAGATATGCAGCACCAATAAATAAAAAAGCGACAAAACGTCGCTTTTTTAATTATTTATGCAATATCAGCTAGATAAATTATTTTTTAATCCGCTGTATTTTGTTTGCGCCAAAGGAAGCTAGCAAGCGCAGGAAGGACTAAAATTGCGCCTAACATGTTAACTAAGAACATAAAGGTCAACAATATACCCATATCGACTTGGAATTTAAGTGCCGAGAACACCCAAGTACTTACCCCAATCGCCAGAGTCAAGCCAGTAAACAACACCGCACTACCGCGCTCTTTAAGAGCGTTAAAATAAGACGTTCTTAAGCTGTGGCCATTTCGTAATGACTCAACCATAGTAGAAAGAATGTAAATACCGTAATCAACGCCTATACCAACTCCTAAAGCAATTACTGGTAATGTCGAAACAGTCAAACCAATCTCTAATGATGTCATTAACGCTTGTGCTAAAGTCGAAACAACAAACAGTGGTAAAACAACTGATATCGTTGCTTTTACTGATCTGAAGCTTAATAAACAAAGTGCAATAACGGCTCCATAAACGTACCACAACATTGGAATTTGAGCCGCTTCTACCGCTTCATTCGTTGCAGCCATTACACCCGCAGAGCCCGAAGCCAAACGGAATGTCACTTCGTCATTTTGCATCTCTTCACGAGCTTTTTTGACTTCGTCAACAATACGCTCGATAGTTTCTGCTTTGTGATCTTCCAAAAACAGAATAATTGGCATTACGCTACAGTCTCTATTCAACAGGCCCGTACTCGTTTCTATACGTGCAGTAGATTGAACTAATGACGTTGAGTTGCGAGGAAGCGTGCGCCAATTTAAGTTACCTTCGTTAAAACCAGTGTTAACCACTTTGGCCACTGAGCTAAGGCTGACGGCTGATTGCACTCCCTCAACATTTTCCAGTCGCCATTGGAAGCGGTCTATCTGGTCCATCACAGAGTGATAAGTACAGCCGCTTTCTTTGGTTTCGACGATAACTTTTAGAATATCTGTTGAAATCGCATACCTGTCGGTGATCAAAAACGTATCTTGATTATAGCGAGAATCAGCATGAAGGCTCGGTGCACCAGCTTGCATGTCACCTATTTTCATGTCTTGGCTTTTAACAAAACCAAACGCGTACAACACAACCGTTATAGCAATTACCACTGATGCGACTTTAGGCTTTGTCAACGACGACATCGCTCGCCAAATATGATCATGGGAGTCTTCAGGTTGCGCTTTAAACTTGTTTTCAAAGTCAATGTAAGATGCTAATACAGGCATTAAGAATAGGTTAGTAAATATAATAACCGCAACACCAACACTTGCTGTAATTGCCAACTCACGGATAATTCCGATTTCAATGTTGAGCAAGGTTAAAAAGCCCACAGTATCTGACAATAATGCGATACCACCTGGGATCAATAATTTAACAAAACTTGCGCAACTCGCTTCTTTTGCTGTCATGCCCTCGTGAACGCGCTTACCAATCGAGTTGATCATTTGCACGCCATGACTGACACCGATTGCGAATACCAAAAACGGCACCAAAATCGACATTGGGTCTAAACCGAAGCCCATCGTATTTAACATACCCAGCTGCCAAATTACGGCCATTAAAGAACAGACAATCGGCAAAACAGTTAACATTACCGAGCGGCAGAAAAACCAAACCATTAAACTTGTAATCGCAATGGCAATCGCAAAAAAGACGAGTACATCTTTTGCACCCGCAGCAACATCGCCGATCATTTTTGCGAATCCGATTATATGAATCGATATTTTATCGTCTTCAAACTGACCGCGAATTTCTTTTTCTAACTTATTAGCTAACGCAATGCTATCAAGGTTTTCACCCGTTTCTGGGTTTACTTCTAACAGTTGGCTCGAAACCATTGCACAAGAGTAATCATCAGATACACTTCGACCAACGATACCGGCTTTTTCAATGTTTTGTTTGACTTGTGCCAAGCCCTGCTCGTCTGCTTGGAAATCAGCAGGAATAACCGGACCGCCAGCAAATCCATCTTCTACAACCTCTATAAATCGAGTGCTTGGAGAATATAAGGAGTTAACAAGCGTACGGTTAACCCCTGGGATAAAGAACAACTGATCATGAACTTTCTTCAAAGTATCAAAGAAGTGCGGATTAAAAATATCACCGTCGCGATCACACACTGAAATATAAACGGTGTTTGCACCACCAAATTCTTCACTGTACTGCACATATGTCTGCATGTACTCGTGTTTTAATGGGATGTTTTTGTTAAAAGAGGCATCCAACTGAATGTTAGAAGCCTGATAACCTAGCACTGCGGTCAAAATTGCAAAAAGTGCAATGACCAACAAACGCTGTCTAAATAAGAAATTTTCGAGAGATTGGATAAACATGTGCGTCTCTTTTTACTTTATTTCAGAAATTAACATCGTTTTAACGCCAGCTTCTGTCGCTAAAACTAATTTATCTTTTAAAACAACACCAGACATAACCGCTTTACCATCATCAAAAATATGGTGTTTTAACGCTTGGTTTACCTTACCCATATAAAGATTGCCCGAATTGCCAAACAAAAACATCTGTTCGTTATTCAGCAACACATCATTCAATGTCGCTTTACCAGGCAATATTTCACCAGACCAATCTTCGCCTTGTTCGACAAACAAGTTGCCTCGAAGGCCTGCAACTATCAATTGTTGCTCATCGCTTTTTGCTTTTTCTACTGCGAAAAAAGAGCCGTAATAATCAATTTCGAGACGCTGCCAATCTTTACCTTGATTGCTGCTTTTTGCCAAAAAGCCAGCCTCTCCTGCCATATACCAAGTGTCACCTTTAATTAATAAATCATTAAAATGTGGCAGTAAGTATTGGCGCTCGCGCTCGTAATTTTCTGGTTCAAATTCTTTAATGTCTTGTAAATACAGTCGGTCGTCTTCTCTTAATAACTCATCTTGGAAGAGACTTGTCCAAGTTTCACCGCCGTCTCTACTTTCGTAATACAGTCCATAAGCACCGACTGCAACAATTTGGTCAGCCGCCCCAGACACAGACAACAATGGTCGGTCTAATTCAGGCTGATAATTTACTAATGTCCAATTTTGACCACCATCGGTGGTTTTTAAAATAACAGCATCATGGCCAACGGCATACCCTGTCGTTTCAGATACAAATGCAACTGAAGTCAATAATACACTTACTGGAACGTTTGCCTGCTGCCATGTTTCACCGTCAGAAGAGATCAAAATATGACCGCGTTCGCCCACGGTGACAACCTTGTCATTAATTAGAGTGATATCGGTTAAAAGGCGCTGTTTAGCTAGGTCACTTTGGATAGCTGGTATCGGTTGAGGACCTGTCTCTGCTACAACGGATAGGCTCAAAATAGAGCTTAATAATAACGTCGGAAAGTGCAAAAGGTTTGTCATGTAACTCAATGTAACTTTGTTTAGAGGTTGAATAGAGGAGTGAGAAAACGGTTGGCAGAGCCAACCGTTTTTACAGTGTTTAGCGATTTGCGCGACGCAGTGCCGCAGGTGTGAAATCGCTAGCATTTTGTTCAGTTTGGAAATCATACATTTCTTGCTCATTGTCTAAACCAATCGCGATATAGCGTCTTGAGTTTAGATCATAATATGCATCTAATGTACTCCAGTGTGTCGGAACTTCATAATAGTTGATACCGTATGCTACACCAACGCGATAAAGTTCATCACGGTTGTCATACAGATCAGCGATATGGATTTGCCAGCTGTCTTCATCAATGTAGAAGGTACGCTTTTTGTAAACATGGCTGATGCCATCTTTTAATGTTGCTTCTACAACCCAAACACGGTGTTTTTCCCAACGTACTAAGTCGCTGTTAATGTGACCAGGCTTGATGATGTCAGTATACTTTAATGAATCACTGTGTAACTTGTAGCTGTTGTAAGGAATATAAACTTCTTTTTTCCCTTTAAGCTCCCAGTTGTAACGATCTGGAGCGCCGTTGTACATATCGAAATCATCGGTAGTACGCAGACCATCAGATGCTGTTCCCGGTGCGTCATATGCTACGTTTGGTGCACGACGAACACGACGTTGACCTGAGTTATATGTCCAAGCTTGACGAGGCTTTTTAACCTGGTCCATTGTTTCGTGAACTAATAACGCTGTACCAGCCAGACGAGCTGGTTCAGTTACGTTTTGCTTAAAGCGGAATAAAATGTTGCTCTCTTCAAGCTCTTCAGGTGTCGCACCTTTTTTAGAGTATTCAATTGCAATCGCTTCATCAAAACCGATATAGGTAAAGTCACCGTCAGCAGTAGGAACAGCTTGACCACCGTTACGAGTAGTTTGCTCACCGCGATAGCGAAGAATGTGGTTCCAGATAGCTTCTAAACCGTTTTGTGGAATAGGGAAAGGAACACCAATAGCAGCACCAGTAATGCCGTTACCACCTTCCACTAACTCTGCACGTGATGCATTTGCAATAGTTGCATCGTAAACGTGTTGAGGGAACGAGGCTGTACGACGAGTTTGGTAAACGTTCATTTTGTATGTATCAGGGTACGTTTCGAACATTTTAATCAAACCAGGCGTTAAATGCTCTGCATATTGCGCTTTGTTTGCGTTAGTAATTGTGAATAACACCTTGTCACCAGAAAACGGGTCCGGGTGGTGCATACCAATTGTGTAGCCAGCTGGAGGTGCAGTAATACCGCCCTTCCAAGCCGGAATAGAACCATCTGCATTGGCACCCATAACGGCACCGTATGGCGTTAGCTCTTTACCTAGTTTCGCCGCTTCCGCCGGCGCAACTTTGGCATTAGCTGCTGCAGAGGCAAACGCCAATGCAACAACTGAAGATAATAGAGTAATCTTTTTCATCTTTTTATCCTTACAGCGAATACTTAACATTGAAAGACACATAATCACGATCTTCTTGGGTGTTTGAATTGTTTACACCGCCATAGAAAGTGTTATACGAGAAACCAAAAGAGAAGCTGCTTTGATAATCTACTTCTACCGCTAAGCTAGCTGACTTTTTGTCTTCAATGAACAAATACAATGGGTCAGGTGTAACACCATCAACATCGTGAGAGAACGTAAAACGTGGTTTAACGTTAAATGAACCCATTACACGGTTAATTTCACCGGCTAAAATCAAGCGGTAGCCCCACGCATCTTCAGTTGGGAATACTTGATCAGCAACACCGTTTTGAACTCCGTTTAATACACCTGCCGCAACGTCGTCGTAACCTTGGATACTACGTGCTGTACCTGGCGCATTGAATGCTAGTACTTCTGGGTCTGGCAAGTCTTTAACTTGGATGTAACCTACTTCAAATACAGCATTGAAGTTATCCATACCAAAACTTGGACCGAACGAGTGAATAGCCGTTGCCTGTGCTTGTAATGTATCAAAACGACAGAAACCATCTGCAGTTTGACCTAACTCAGGAGATTGAATATCACAACCTTCTACTTGAGTACGGCCGTATTGAGATAAGCCGTCTAATTCGCCACGAATACCAGCATTAGCTAACTGTTGTGGCATTGCAGCAAACAATAACTCAGCGTCATCGATTTGGAACGGTTCGTCTTGACGGTAAGAGATCTCACCAGAAACCGCGGTAGTACCAATTGTCGTATTGAAGCTGAAGCCGTATAGCTTGATGTCTTCAGGGAATACGATGATACCTTTAGTAAATGCATTTAAGTTATTGAACTGTTCAACCGACAAACCACCGTTTGCTTGTGACAACGCGATGTTTTGTAAGTCCGCACCAATTGCTGCTTGACTGAAGTCTGACGCAACACCAGAAATCAACGGACGACGGCTGTGATAGTTGATGTAGTAAAAACCAAACTCAGTGTAGTTAAGATCTTCCGCAAACCAACCTAGTTTTAAACCGTACTGGCCGCTGTCACTTGCAAACTGATCGCCTTCATTATTGCGAATCGCAAACTTAGTTGCGTAACTTAGATACATGTTGGCAGCTGTAGTTTGGTCGACCATTCCGCCGCCAAGCATTGTGCCGATTTCATTTAGGCCTGCCATCAAACCATCGCGATCTAAATCTGGGTTTGATGCAAAGTTAAGTTGGATGTTGTTGTGTTGACCACCTTCACCAGCGAAGTCATTACTTGAAAAGTAAGACCCTGGAGCCGGAAGATACGTTTCTTGCCATTCGTATTGATAAAACGCTTCTAATGAGAATGCTTCACTTAGACCCACGTTCGCCCATACCATACCAACCGGAATAAACGCTTCTTTTAAGTCTGCGCCAGGTGCACGTAAACGCGCAATATCAACAGGGCTTACGTTGATACCGTGAGGAATTAGTGTACTCTCACCCCAAGATAAAACTTGCTCACCAACACGAATAGATACTGGGTTTGCACCGTCGTTAAAATCGAAGTCAGCATATAAATATGCGTCTAAAACACGAAAGTCTTCACAAACTAATTCTTTGGCTTCTTCATCACGACAAACATCGTAAGATTTGCCTGTTACCGGGTTTTTGTGACCGATACCTTCAGCAGCAAAATCTTTGTAGTACATGAAGCTAACTACGGCACCGTAGTTGTCACCGCGAACATTTAATTCATGAAAGCCTTTTAAAACTTCAGAAAAAGCTTCACCTGAATCGTAGTTCAGGTTACTTAAATCACCGTTTGTTGAGTATGAACCCTGTTGCGCCCAAACATCGGTATTTGCATATAAAGGTGCATAACCTTTGTAACCAGCCCAGTCAAATAATTGGTTATTTGACTTACCAATGTGTTTATTAAAATCGCGGTCTTCAATACGGTACGCTGCACCTGCAGAAAACGTCGAGTCGAATGTGACATCAAAATTCCCTACTTTAAAGCTAGCGGCATTCGCCCCGACTGCTCCCATTGCCAATAAAGCACTAGCCACACTAAGTGCTAAAGGCTTGAGCGCAATTTTACGTTCCCCTTTACTCATATGTTTCTCCCCTGTCCCCTTAGGTTTAATTTTTTTATTTTATTTGAGGAAATTAAGCTCATCGGATGAGCAGAATTAATCTAATAATTACACCATTTATAATGGCACGCAAGACCTAAGTGCAATTACTCTCAACTAAAATTGTTACTTCCATTACTTTTTTATTACTGTTTTTCTAATTTTATAAATTTGTTCTGCTCATCAAGATACAGCTTAAAAATTCCACGAACGCCCGAGTTTGTCATAAACGGCCTTATATGCCTTGCTGGAAACATTACTGTTTTTCCAACATCTGACATTACTTTTAACGAAGTATAATGACCTTGATAATACTCTTGGCACTCACGCGCAGACAAATTGATCGCAAAACGAAATACTTTGTAGCCCACGACCTTATTCCATTAATTTGCCAGTGCAGAATGCACTTTTTCGTATAAATCTTTTGATAGCTCCGTACTTGAAAGTCTCAGCAACACGCCTTTCATAAGCGCTACCCTTTGCTCATCATATCGTTGATAACTCAGTAAAGGATCGATTAGACGGGCCGCTAATTGTGGATTTTTGGCGTCTACATCGGTTAATAGTCTCTCTAAAAACAAATATCCCTTACCCGACAATGCGTGGAACTGTGCTGGATTTCTCATCACAAATGCACCGTACAAAGATCGGATTCGATTAGGATTAGATGGATCAAATTCTTCTTGAGACGCCCAATACTCCATCATTTGATAAACCTCGTCACCATTGTACGATGCAGCTATTTGACAAATTTTATCAAACACTAATGGCTGTTGGCTAAAGCTCTTGTGCATTTGGTTCAATAAATCTTGAACCAAAGCGTCACCTAAATTTAATGACGCGTTTAGTGCGCTTACTCGCTCTGTCATATTCGGAGCATTGTCATACACACTTCTCAAAATACTCTTAACTTCTTCACCATCGCTAAAAGATAGGAGGTTTAATAAGCTTGCTTTCAACGAACGTTGGGCAACATTTTCTTTGTTGTAATCATTATTTACAGGCCCCATTTCAGCAAGTTCATTTCTAATTGCCTGTTGAGTCTGTTCTGTTACTAGACTTGGAATTAATGTTCTTGTCTTTAAGATAGCGTCTACGTTAATTTCATCAAAAGCTTCAGCAAGACTTTGGAATGAAGGAATAGTCAGTAGCTCAGCGCGAATGGCTGGATCTAACTCTTGTTTTAAGACAATATCAATTAAACAGTTGACCAACGTACGGCCAGCTTCACCATCTGCTTTACCCTCTTTAGCGACCATTTGCCACAACGTTTGTAACATATCCCATCGACAAAACGCATCACTGGCATTATTGATGATTAGTTTAATATCACTTAAAGGTAACGAACGTTTTACTTTTACTGGTGAAGAAAAGTCTTCAAAGAGTACAGTCACGACGTCTTGGTCAGTTTTGATTTCTAATTTACCTTTGTGCTCTTCTAGCACAAATACGCCTCGTTCCACTTGCTGACCTGTGTGTTTATTTAGGACTTCATATTTGACAGGAATCGTTAATGCTTTATACGCGTCATCTCTCCCATAAATACGCTGACTAAATTCGACAGTATAAACAGATCCTGTTTTGGTCTCTTGTATGGTTAACTCTGGCGTACCTGATTGGCTATACCAACGAGAGAATTTACTTAAATCTTTATTGTTAGCATCAGCCATGGCAGACACAAAATCATCGCATGTCACTGCTTGACCATCATGTCGCTTAAAATACAAATCCATCCCTTTGCGGAACCCTGACTCTCCGAGAAGACTGTGCATCATACGAATGACTTCAGCCCCTTTGTCATAAACAGTTACAGTGTAAAAGTTATTCATTTCGATAACTTTATCGGGTCTTATCGGATGCGACATAGGGCCAGCATCTTCAGCAAACTGCATGGTCCTCATCACTCGAGCATGGCTGATCCGCTCTAGGACGGGGTTACCCATGTCGGCACTGAACTGTTGGTCTCGAAAGACGGTTAAACCTTCTTTCAAACTCAATTGAAACCAATCGCGACAGGTAACTCGATTACCCGTCCAATTGTGAAAATACTCGTGAGCTATTACCGACTCAACACCATGGTAATCAGTATCCGTTGCGGTTTTTTCATCCGCTAAAACATACTTACTATTGAAAATATTCAGTCCTTTATTTTCCATTGCGCCCATGTTGAAAAAGTCAACTGCAACAATCATATAAGTATCTAAGTCGTATTCTAAACCATACTTCGCCTCATCCCACTGCATGGACTTTTTCAGTGATTCCATCGCATGATCGGACAAATGCAGGTTACCCTTATCTACGTATATTTCTAACGATACTTCACGACCACTTATCGTCGTATAGGTATCTTTTAACAGATCAAAATTCCCGGCTACCATAGCAAACAAATAACTTGGTTTCGGAAATGGATCATTCCATGTAACAGAAGTTAAACCCGTTTTATGATCTTTTTGTTTAGCGATTAAATTACCGTTCGCTAAAATATGAGGATACTGCTCCTCATCTGCAATTATGGTTACTGTATAAATTGAAAGAACATCAGGACGGTCTAAAAACGGTGAAATTCGTCTAAACCCTTCCGCTTCACATTGGGTGCAATATGCACCAGCAGACAAATAAAGCCCCTCTAAAGCTGTGTTCGCTTTGGGATTGATTTCTGAAACTATAACGACCTGTGCTTTTTCGAACGCTCTGTTGATCGTAAGTTTACCATTTTCATAAACAAACTCATCAGGGCTGAGGCCCTCGCCATCGATTTCGATTTGTACAACCTTCTCGACCTCTGCATCTAGTTCGAGTGAGTTGTTATGGACACCGTTTTTTTCAACGACTAGTGAGGCTTTTACTTGGGTTTGCTCTGGGTCTAATTTGACTTCTAAATTTGTCGTGGGGATCAAAAAAGCCGGAGGCGTATAATCAGCTCGATATTTTGCTTGATTTGCTGTAGTGGAAACTGAGTCTGTCATAGATAAACCTTCACAGATAACAAATAAAAACGGACTATTCTCATAGTCCGTTGCTCGTTTAGACAGTTAATTATGCTGGCTGCTTTTTAAGTACCTTAATACCAAGGTAGGCAAATAAAATCGCTAACACAATATTTATTAGGTTAAAAAATGCATACGGCCAAAACTCTAACGGGCTAATCAACAATACCCCAGCCATATATGCACCACATGTGTTCCAAGGGATCAGTGGACTTGTTATTGTACCGCCATCTTCCAATGCACGAGAAAGATTAACGTTATCTAACCCTCTGCGTTCGTACTCTTCGCGATACATGCGTCCAGTCATCACCAATGACATATATTGGTCAGCTGTTACAACATTAATACCAAATGCAGTTCCTATCGTCGCTGTAACGAGCGACCCTGACGATTTCGCAGCTGATAATATGCTTTTTACAAACACAGCTAATAAGCCTAGCTTTTCCATTACCGCACCAAACATTAAAGCGGTCATGATTAACCAAGTAGTATTAAGCATGCTAGACATACCACCACCACTCAGTAGTTTATCCATATTTTCATCGCCAGTGGTTACGCTAAAGCCATCAAACATGGCTTGCCAAACAACTGAGATTACTTCAACAAAAGAACTACCACCGGCAACACGAGCCAATAACTCAGGCTGGAACACCATGCCCCATACGGCACCAATGATTGCACCGATAAAAATGGCAGGGAATGCTGGTACTTTTTTGATTGCCATTACAACTAAAACAACCAGAGGTAACAAATGAATCAGGGAAATATTGTATGTCGCTAATATTGTCTCTTGTACCGAGCCAATGCTCACCTCTTGTGCACTACTGTCTTCTGTAAAGCCCATTATGGTAAACAAAACAAGTGCAATTACAAAAGCCGGAACCGTCGTCCACAACATGTGACGAATATGATCAAACAAATCACTTCCCGAAACGGCTGGGGCTAAGTTTGTAGTTTCTGATAGAGGACTGATTTTGTCACCAAAGTAAGCCCCTGACACCACTGCGCCTGCTGCAATGGCTGGCGACATACCAATACCAGTTGCAATGCCCATTAACGCGACACCTACCGTCGCGGCAGTCGTCCAAGATGAACCAATACTCATAGCAACAATTGCGCTTAATAAACACGCAGCGGCATAGAACCAGTCAGGACTTAATATTTGTAAACCATAATAAATAAGTGTTGGCACCGTACCCGCAAGTAGCCATGTACCAATCAACGAACCTACCGCTAATAAAATAAAGATGGCGCCCATTGAAACCGAAATACCATGGACCATAGCATCTTCTAATTGTTGCCATTTGTAGCCGTTTTTAAGACCTATTAAACATGCAACACCCGTTGCTAATAATAAAACGATTTGGTTTGGACCATATGAGCTATCTCCGCCGTACAAGGCTACCGAAGCAGCCAACAGTAATACCAAGAATATAAGCGGAATCAAGGCGTCCAAGAAAGATGGTTGTTGTGTAGTTTTCAACTGAAGACCCTCAAAAAAAGTAATCGTTAGCCGCCAAAGCTAACGATACCTATCAAGTTAAGAAATACGAATAAAATAGCGATTGGTGTAAACCAGCGAAGTGTCACGTACCAAATACCAAACTTACCGTCAGATAAATTTAGTTCTTCTTGTACCACATCTCGTTTCATTACCCAGGCAACAAAAATTGCTGTCGCCAAACCGCCTAGAGGTAACAACACATCTGCAGTCAGGTGATCGATTAGCTCAAAGTAGTTGTTGACGTGTTTACCAACAAACACAAAATCGAGTTTTGCCCACTCTGCTCCGGTAAATGAGAATACCGTCAGCATACTGACTAACCAAAGACTCAACACTGCAATTAAAGCCGCTTTACCACGTTCTAATGCTAACCTTTCGACTAACCAAGCGACTGCCGACTCAACCATAGCTATGGCAGAGGTAAACGCAGCAAAGCCCAACATTACGAAGAAAATAGTACCAAATATCGTACCACCCCACATTTGGCCAAAGGCAATAGGCAAACTTACGAACACCAAACCTGGCCCCGCCGTCGCTTCTAAGCCATTACCAAACACAATAGGATAAATGGCTATACCTGCAATCAATGCAATGACTGTATCAGCGATGGCAATTGCCATTACACTCTGAGAAATACTGGTTTTCTGTGGAAGGTAAGCACCATAAATCATCATTGCGCCTGACGCTAAGCTCAATGTAAAAAATGCATGCCCTAACGCAATCAAAACACCTGAATAAGTTAGTTTTGAAAAGTCTGGGTAGAACATAAATTGAATCGTTGCACCAAAGTCACCGTTAATTGCGGCATAACCGGCAATGATTAACAACAACACAAACATCGAAGGCATCAAGTAGGTCACGGCTTTTTCTAAGCCATCTTTTAAACCCTTGCCCACGATAATGCCGGTGATACCCAAGACTACTGTCGTCCAAGCAACTAATTTTCCAGGACTAGCAAGTAAATCGTTGAAAATACCTTGGATTTTTTCAGGAGATGCACCAACAAAGCTACCAGAACCAGCTTCGAAAATATAAGAAACCGCCCAACCTGCAATTACTGCATAAAAAGAAAGGATTAGAAAACCAGCTAAAATTCCTACCCAGCCTACGACACTCCACTTGGTATTTGCACAAGCTTCCAATGCGAGTGTACGCACTGAGTTTCCAGGGCTTTGTCGACCGCGACGGCCAATCAAAACCTCAGCCATCATGACTGGAATACCGATTGATAAGATACAAAGGAGGTAAACGATAACAAAAGCGCCACCGCCGTTTTCGCCCATGATGTATGGAAATTTCCAAATATTACCCAGCCCTACTGCAGAGCCAGTCGCCGCCAAAATAAACGCGAGTCTACTTGACCATTGACCATGATCAACGCTGGTTGTCATGCGTCCCCCTATACATTGTTGTTATTATTTTATTATTTTTATATTTAGCAAAAAAGCAGCCTAGGGCTGCTTTCAGCGCACTCTCTTACTACTTGTGTTGCGTAAGCTATTTTGAAACTAACGCAAATTGACCCGTTTCAATCAAATCAGCCACAATTCGGGCAGTTTCTTCTAAAAACGGATCTAGTTCTTCTAATACTTCTGGCAAATCATCTTCTAATGACGAAACTGGCTCAAGTCCTAACCGAGCTAAACGTTCATTAACTCGTTTTAGTCGCTTCGCTTTGCCTTCATCGCGTTCAGCTATGCGCTCAGCTTCATTTAAAGAAACAAAGTTCTGATCTTTTTGCTCTTTGTACTCGACGATATCGTCATTTAAGTAATTAAACTCTGGCTCTTTACTAATTCGAGCCTTATGACGCTCATCAAGTCGTTTAATCTGACTAGAAATTGTCGCCAATGGCTTATAGCGTGCTGGACGAATATTATCCCAAGGCAATGCGTTTTCTTCCTGGCTTTCACCCCATTCAGACGCATCGATTGCAGAAGGGAATAAAATGTCTGGAACGACGCCTTTGTTTTGTGTACTTCCGCCATCAATACGATAAAACTTGGCAACTGTAAATTGAATTGAACCTAGCTTGTTATCGAAACTATCAAAGGCACGGCCTATGCCACGGTGCTCTTGCACTGTACCCTTGCCAAAGGTTTGCTCACCCACTACTAGTGCTCTTCCGTAGTCTTGTAACGCCGCAGCGAAAATCTCAGACGCTGACGCACTATATCGGTCGACTAACACTGTTAACGGGCCGTCATAATAAGTCTTGCCGTCATAATCACCACGTTGGCTAATATTACCAACGCTATTTCGAATTTGGACAACAGGGCCTTTATCGATAAATAAGCCGGTTAATAACGAAGCTTCAGACAATGAGCCACCGCCGTTGCCGCGAAGGTCGATAATGAGGCCTTCAATGTTTTGATCTTTTAGCTTTTTGACTTGTTTTTTAACGTCTTCTGATAAGTTGTTGTAAAAACTAGGTATGGTTACCACACCCACTTTAGCATTCAACTCACCAATTTTAGATTCAAATACTTGAGAATCAGCTGCACGGTCTTCTAAGCGGACCTTGTCGCGAATAATAGAAACTTGTTTTGAATTTCCAGAAATGTTTTCGCCACGAACAACTTGCAGTCGAACTTCTGTGCCTTTTTTGCCTTTGATCAATTCGATTACGTCATCTAAACGCCAGCCAACGATATCAACAAAATCATCTTCGCCTTGAGCGACACCGATAATTTTATCTTCTGGCTTAAGCTGGTTCGTTTTATCTGCTGGGCCACCAGGTACTAAGCTTCTAATTACGGTAAATTCGTCTACTGGTTGCAGAACCGCACCAATTCCCTCAAGTTCAAGATTCATCTCAACTTTGAATCGATCTGCACGACGAGGTGAAAGGTAAGAAGTATGTGCTTCAATACTGCGAGCAAAAGAATTCATCACCAGCTGAAAGGCATCTTCATTTTGCGTTTGAGTCAGTCGTCTTATGGTATTGGTATAACGCTTTGTTAACGTTTCTTTGATACCCGCTTCATCTTTGCCTGCTAGCTTTAGATTTAACGCATCGTACTTTAATTTTTGACGCCAATATTCATCAAGCTCTTCGGTTTTGCTTGCCCAGTCAGCGTCTTCACGGTCGTAATAAAAGACCTCTTTTTTAGTAAAATCAAAAGGCGTTTCCAACCACTTTATCGCTTGGCGATAACGTTCTACACGACGAGTCAGCGACTCTTC
Source organism: Psychrosphaera ytuae (assembly GCF_017638545.1). Taxonomy (NCBI): domain Bacteria; kingdom Pseudomonadati; phylum Pseudomonadota; class Gammaproteobacteria; order Alteromonadales; family Pseudoalteromonadaceae; genus Psychrosphaera; species Psychrosphaera ytuae. The sequence goes on along the minus strand of NZ_CP072110.1, from coordinate 241,656 downwards.
GTATAGATCAAATGCAAAGCCCAGTTGGCCTAGGCTAATGCCTTCATCAAACTGGAATTTGTATTTGTCGAATTTTTCGATATCCGACTTTAAAAATAAACTTTTGTTGTAATCTAAGTTTCTTAAAAATCGGTCATAAACTTTTGCAGACAGATCGTCGTTCAGCTTCACTTTTTTATAATGAGAGCGCGAAAACCAAGCTGTAATTCTCTTTGAAGCGACCTTGTGTTGGGATTCCTGTGCCAAATCCGGTACGACAAAATCATCGAGATTTGCGTCTTTACTGTCAGCCCAAACAAGAGCCGAGAATAAAGCGGTTGCAATGATTGAGCTGGTAAATACGTGCTTAACTGTCTGCATATAAGCTCCTATGCTTTAAAAATACTGTCCTTTGTTACCTTCATGACCATTCCTGAAGACAATTGAACAGAAACTTCATCTTTTGAGGTTTCGACAATCGTCGCGGCCATTGGTTTCATACCTAGCTTAACTAATACGGATTTGCCCACAGAAAAGTCTTCATTTGAAACGAGTTCTTTTGCTGGCTGTTCTTCTTTGGCTTTAGTTGGAGCAGGTTTTGCTTTTCGCTTTGGAGGGTTTTTAACTGATTTAGCTGGACGCTTTGGTGCGTCTTTTTTGCTATTCGCTTTGCGCTTTTCGTCAAATTTAGCCTTGCTTTCAGCCAATTGAGTCGTTGCGTGCTCAACGTGTTCAGCCGTTAATTCTTCGACATCATTACCGTCAAGGTCAACTCGCATGCCGCCTTTTTTAACCGCCTCTAGATATCTCCAACTATTGGTGTAGCGACGTAACGCATGACGAACTTGTGTCTTTGACACTGGATCTTCTTCAGTAATACGTTCTGCAATGTCCGCAAAAATACCAATTTTTAATGGCTTTGCTTCGCCTTTTATGCTGAAGCTACTAGGAAACTTAGTGGCTAAAAACTCTATTACTACTTTTAAATCTGTTTTTTGTTGAGATTGCATCAATCGTTCTCTATTTCATCTAATTTTTCGCGAACAAAACTGGTAACCCAGCTCTCAAGTTCATCTAATTCGTTTTCGATTATAAAATCTTGACCGGCAACGGCTTCCCATAACTCGTCAAACAATTGCTCAGCCATAAACTGGTCTGCGTGATCTGGGAGCATTCCGTATGCAATATAAATAAGCTCGTTGATTCGCTCAACGACCTCTTCTTCCTCGCCATCCCAATCACCGACTATTTCGATACCGACTAAAAAGTCGCGAACATCAACCAGCTCTTTCATTGAATTACCAGTTAGTTTGGATCATATCCACCAACAGCTCAAGGCCGCTAGCGTCTTCTTGGTCAAACCTAGCTAGTGATGGACTGTCAATATCCAAAACAGCGACAACTTGACCGTTAACTTCGATCGGCACTACTACTTCTGAGTTGCTTGCTGCATCACACGCTATGTGACCTTCAAACGCATGAACGTCTTCAACCAATTGTGTTTTATTTTCTGCAACAGCCGTTCCACAGACTCCGCGCCCGACCGGAATTCTTACGCAAGCGGGTTTACCCTGGAATGGCCCAAGAACTAACTCTTTACCATCTCCGGCTAAATTATCAGCCATAAGATAAAAACCGGCCCAGTTAATGTCTTCTAGACGGTCAAATAATATAGCACTGATATTCGCTAAATTTGCAATTCGATTAGGCTCGCCATCACACAAAGCTGACGCTTGCATGACGATTTCGCGGTAAAACTCTTTTTTATCCAAGCTTAGACCCATTGAAAGTTACTGGTTTAAAAATTCAGCCTGCTAACTTACTCTTTCTGACCTTAAATTTAAAGCCATAGACAGCATTTAATCGACAGGACAGACCCTAATTGAGTGTTTTTCGGTCACAAATAACTCGATTTTAATCAGAGAAACAAAGAACGGACTTTTTCGCGGTAGCTTCGGCTCACCCTTATCTCGTGTTCGTTGTTTAATTGAATCACATATTCACCGTTACTCAAGGTCAGAACTTTTTTGACCGCATCGTTCTTAACCAAAACGGAACGGTGGACTCGAACGAATAATTTCGGGTTTAATTCGGTTTCGAGTTGTTTCATCGTTTTACGTAATATATGGGTTTCGCCATCTTTGCAATGAACACACATGTAATCACCCGCTGCATCAACCCACAATACATCGTGTACAGAAATACGAGTAGTTTCACCAACGTCTTTCACAGAAATATAATCGCGATAGTCCGATACCGAAATGGGCTCGCCTTTGGCCAGGCTATCCAAAATAGAATCAGAGTCTGCTCCGGTAATTTCTGCCATCATGTTGACCAGTTTCATTTGTTGGTCATTGTCGGCACTGCCACCAAATTGCGCCAGCACTTTTTCAATACACTCTTTGAGGCGGTCTTCATCAACCGGCTTGAGCAGATAATCAATTGCATGTACTTCAAACGCTTGCAACGCATATTGGTCATATGCAGTTACAAATACAATTTTGGGCATTTTAATCGATGCTTCTTGCAGGTTTTTTAATACTTCAAATCCAGTCATTCCCGGCATTTGAATATCTAAAAATACTAAATCTGGCTTCAACGCTTCAATTTGCTCTATTGCTTGTTGGCCATTTTTGCACTGTTCGACGACGGCGATCTGCTCAAACTTATTCAAGCGCATCGACAAACCCTTACGCGCTAATGGTTCATCATCGACAATAATTGTTCTAATTGTATTTTGCATGTTCTGAATCGCCTACTCCGTATCAAATTCCAGCGGAATCCGTATGTTGACCTTTAAACCTGTTGGTTCGACAGACGACAACACAAAACTGTGATCGTCATAAAGAGTGAGAAGTCGTTCTCGAGTATTTGCGATACCTACTCCTACTCCATTTACTTTATTCGCTTTACTTGCCTTTTGACTTGTTTCTAGGCCTGGACCATTGTCTTTTACTTCTAATAACAAATCATGACCAAATGTTTTGGCACTGATCGAAATCACACCACCGTCATCCATTGTCGCAATAGCATACTTAATCGAGTTTTCGATAAGTGGTTGTAACAACAAACTTGGCACTAACGCCTGCTCGGCATCTTCAGTGACATTCCACTCCACGCTAAGGCGATCTTCAAACCTTATCTTCTCTATCTCTAAATAGAGAGATAGCGCTTTAATTTCCTGTTTTAAGGCAACCTTTTTAATTGGATCTGTGTGCAGTGAATAGCGCAAGAAGTCACTTAATTTACTGACCATCCCATTCGCTGTTTTATTTTCCTCACACATTATCAGAGTAGAAATTGCATTTAACGTGTTAAACAAAAAATGGGGATTCAGCTGGTAACGCAACATTTTTAATTGTGCTTGGTTTGCCATATTAGCGGCTTTAAGAGCTTTTTGTCGCTCTTTTTCAAGCATTTGGTAATACTTAATACCGAAATACAAACCACTCCAACACAAGACAATATAAAAACTACCTAGTGTATTTCGAAAATACCCAAGCCAATCGGATGGAGTATAACCAAATCGATAAAACTCAAAAAAACTGTAATTTTGTAAGACACCCCATAACGTACCGACAAAATAGGACGCTGTCAGGATAGTAATGACTAGCCACATTGGCGACATATCCCAAACACGGCGGTAAAGGTATCGCAATGGCAAGGTCAACATAGCGCCTAGGTATGCATTGGATATGATAATGAAGATATAAGCGTCACGCATGTCATTAACAAACGAGCCAATGTAGTGGACTAACGCAAAACCTATCCATCCACCAATATGTAACACCCAAAAAAATTGGTTTCGCTCGTCGAGCAACTTTTGAACATTCAAACGAATTCGCCTCGTAATTACGGCAGCCTAATACAGGACATTATAAGGAGATAAAAGGATTAAATAAGTTAAACGAACCCGACTTAGGGTCCGTTTGTCGCATAAATTGTTTGTACTAATGTGCGGCTCTTTTGGTTTTTTCTGTCGGAACAAAGTGACAGAAAATCCATGCAGGACCAATTAATAAAAACTGAACATCTTTAAAAAACGACGGCTTTTTTCCCTCAATCTTATGACCTATGAACTGCAATATCCAAGCGATAACAAACACGGCAACAGACATAAATAGAACTGACACAGGCATGTTGGCTTGCCACCACATTAAAAAGGCAACACAGATAGCTGAAAACAGTAACATTCCCAGTCCTAGCACTAATGATAAGGAAAAATAAAATAACAATGCTGGCGCGAGTAAAGCGGTTGACCAATTTACCCAGGATAGGCCCGTTTCAATAGGAAATGGAATGGACCACAATAACCCAATCACCGTCATGAATATTGCAGGAACACATAAATAGTGGATCAATTTGTTGGTGTGATTTTGGTGGCTTTCGCCATATTCATCCAACCAAGTTTGTAGTGGTTTCATTGTTCACCCCATTGATAGTTATTATTATTGTGTTGCCAATATAACCACCAACGAGGTGAGAGTTCAATTCTTATAATTCAATGCCCGCTAAAACAGGAGTGGGCTTGCGATCTTCATCTAGCGCAACAAATTTAAATGAACCACTGATGGCTTTGTGTTTATCATCTTGGTACATACCCTCGACAAAGACATTTACCTCGACAACAATACTTGTACGACCAATATTGGCAATACTAGCGACCAATTCCACTATCGTCCCTTCTGGAATTGGCTCTTTAAAATCAACTCGGTTGGAAGAAATAGTAACCAATGGTTTGCGGCAAAAACGCGTTGCACTGACAAATGCAATTTCATCCATCCAAGCCAAAGCTTCACCACCAAAAAGGGTATTGTGATGATTGGTACGACCTGGAAACACGGTTTTGGTTGTGTAGGCCGTTGCATAATTGATTCTTGCTTGGACTTTTTCAGAATATTCCATAAGATCACTCTATATTAATTGGTTTTTTTAAGTATAAACCGATTCAGTTAGTAACCCATATGAATACTGCATTTATATTGGCTAACTGTTTTAAAAATAGACGATATAGGTGAGTTTTCATGTCAGATGTCAAATATACGATTTCCGTTGTTGATCCACTTCAACATTTGTTCGGAATCCAAATAGAGTTCCAACCCAAATCTTCAGAGCCCGTAAATTTGTCTTTGCCAAACTGGTTACCTGGCAGTTACATGATCCGAGACTTCGCCAAACACGTTCTGGATTTCACTGCGCAAGACCAAGATGGTCCACTTCTTTGCACACCAACGTCTAAGTCTAGCTATTCAATAGAACACAACAACAAAACCATCACCGTAAGTTATCACTATTACGCATTTGATTTGAGTGTGCGAAAGGCATATTTAGATCAGCAATATGGTTTTATTAATCCTGCCAGCAGTTGTTATCAAGTCGACTCTCACAAAGACGAGACTTGCCTAGTGACTATTGTCAAACCAAGCCATTATGTTGCCCAACATTGGGTACCTGCGGTTGGCTTAACCAGAACCAAAGATACCGAGCTTTTCAGTTGGGGTAATTATCAAGCGACGAGCTACATCGACTTTACTGACTACCCAATTTTAATGGGAAAACTGGACATTGCTAAATTTGAAGTCGAACAAGTACCTCACTATATGATCACTGCAGGTCAGCACTTTGGAGACTTATCAAGGGTCGTAAATGACCTAAAACCTATTTGTGAATTTCAAGCCAACGTTTTTGGTGGCTTACCATCGGATGTAGACCAGTATTTGTTTTTAACGATGATCACCGACAGTGGCTTTGGTGGATTAGAACATTTAAATAGCACCGCACTGGTTTGCAGCCGCTATGACATTATTAAAGATTCACAGCCAATGACAGACGGTTATGAAACGTTCTTAAGCCTTTGTAGCCACGAATATTTTCACACATGGAATGTTAAACGCCTTAAACCGAAAGAGTTTATTCCGTTTGACCTGAATCGCGAAGTATACACAGAACAATTGTGGTTTTATGAAGGCATGACTTCTTACTTCGATGATTATAGCCTCGTTGCAACCAATACTATCTCGCCACAAACCTATTTAAACACCCTTGCTAAAACTTTGACGCGGGTTCGCAGAGGTAACGGTGAAACAAGACAATCTGTAACAGAAAGCAGTTACTTTAGTTGGACTAAATTTTATCAACAAGACCATACGGCACCTGACCAAATTACCAGTTATTATAGCAAAGGCGCGCTTATTGCTTGTTTTGCAGATTTATCGATTCGACAACACAGTGCCGGACAAAAAACATTAGCCCATTTGATGAATGAAGCTTGGCAACAATGGGGCGCGAATGGCATTGGTACTACTCAAGCAGAACTTGAATCGCTGTTTGAGACTTACCTCAGTAAAGCCGACTTTGAGACTTTTAAAGAGCTTTTATATCGGGCGTCTCGAATTGATTTATCAAACATGCTTGCCGAAGTTGGCATCGACTTAAATTACTTTCCACAATCCAAACCAAATCAATGGTTCATAGATGGTGCTTCTGAATACAACCCTGAACAACCTGAATTTTGGCTAGGTGCTACGTTAGCGCTGGAAAATGGTTTGCACACAGTTAAACAGGTGTTAAACAACAGTCCTGCAGAGCGCGCGGGCATCGCAGTCGGAGACCAGTTGGTCGCCTTTAACCAAATAAAGCTACCGGCAACAGACGTCGAAAGTTGGTTTAAGAAAGTGCAGCGAAAAGACGGAAATCAAATTCATTATTTTAGAAAAGATAGCCTAATGTGTGCACACTTAGAATTAAAACCAAGCCCTGCCTTCGTCGCACAGTTACGACTCAAACACGAAGACAAAGCCAAAACCTGGCTTAATTCGTAACCCAAAATTGTGTTAAGGCAATAGCAAACCTGGATCTAGACGGCGATTAAACCAATTTAATCGCCAGTCTAAATGTGGTCCGGTTACCCTTCCGGTTTCCCCTATTTCTGCAATTTTTTGACCTTGCTCAATTTCATCTCCTACTTTGACATCTAATTTACTTAAATGAATATAGGTCGAAGTGATTCCCATGCCGTGGTCAATAATTAACGTACCACCTGAGTAATAAAGATCAGGGTCAGCAAACACCACTTTACCAGACCATGGTGCGTTTACTTTTGTTCCCGTAGGAGCTGCAATGTCTAAACCAAAATGCGGCCTTTTAGGTACGCCATTAAATACTCGTTGCGAACCATAAACACCACTGATCCGCCCTTCTGCAGGTTTTAAAATAGCCGTCATAAAGTCGGTTCTAAATGTCATCTTTTGCCTTGCCTCATAAACTGCAGCGGCTTCGCGCTTAGTGCGCTGCGTAACGGAGGCAGGCGGAGACACATACTTTTGCGCTACGCCATTCACCCGGTCTATCTTATAATCACGCTGTAAAACATTCATCGGCAACTGAAGCTCTGTTGAATCTGCGTATTGAATAACTAATTCGGAGTTTGCTTCGGCATCACGACCAAACCCAAACACAAACACTAACTGGTTAGGGTGTACGGGTACTTTTACGCCATCGATAGACACTTTTTCAATGGCTTTGGTAGCATGACCTACGATCATTCCGCCTTGAGTAGCGTGACCTTTTATCGTTATTGCTGAGGATTGATGAATAACAGGTGAGGATTGAGTTTGAGTCTGAGCTGTATCAGCAGCGAAGGCCGAAACACTTTTTAGACTTAGGGCTGTAACTAGCCCCAAAACGAGTGAGGCGGATACACTAGCGGTACCCGCAAAACTAAAACTTTTAAGAAAACGCGATTGCACCTTTTGCAACACCTTCATACGCTACCACCTTGTAGTCATTATCTGGGTTTTGTTGTTTGAGTTTGTCTGCTAGGTATTGTGCAATTAATTCTACAGTTGTGTCCACCGGCATAACGTAAACCGCTGAGGTTTCCATAGCGAGCTCAAAATGCCCTTGAGAAGACTCGTACTTAAACGCAACTTGGCTATTCGTCTTTTCAATAAACTCCAAATCCGTTGCTTCTACCTGGTCTTCTAGCGTTGCGATGTAAATATCCTGCCACTGAGTTGCTAACATCTTTTCGATGCGTGGCGACTTCATACCATTTTCAAAAACTTGGATCTTTGAGCGGTGCCCATGAGCGATACGTTGGCAATTACCGTCGTGCTTCTTTAAACCATGCGTGTAGTGATAGAAAAAGCCATTGATCTCTTCTGTTCGCAAAGACAACTCGACCTTTTTTACATTTTCAGGCAGCTGCGGCTTGATAACTGAGGCTAAATGAGCAATGACATTGTCCATCTCAACTTTAGTAGCATCGATAAAGCAGTAGGCATCTTCAGGACTTGAAATATGTATCTTACGGCCTTGCTCATCAACAAATTCGACCTTGATGTAGTCAGTGCCATCGATGTGCGTCACATGAGATTGATTGTATTCAGATGGCACGACTAACTTGTGATCAACGGTGTCATCAATAATGCGTTTAACTTGCTTTTTGACTTTACCAAAATCAAGAACCATATTCTGTTCGTCTAGCTCACCGTGTAGTGTCAGATCTACGATCCAACTTTCCCCTACCATGCCACGCTGTGTGCACAGGTACGAAAAATCAATTACGGTAAGGTCATTAACAAACAATTGCATATTAGGCTCTCTCAAAAAAATTCGGCGTGTATTATAAAGATTTCTGCGCCAATCCGCATCAACTGTTTTTGTTTATTTATCGAACTTTCATGGCATATTATCGCTAAATGTTTCATAGTTAAAAAACAAGCTTTTCAACGATAAAGGTAGTGCATGAAACGAATTTTTACCTGTAATAATCACCTAGAGTTACAGGCGTTCAAAGAAGCGTTAAATCGAGTTGGCATTCAACACTTCGTTAAAAACGAGTACATTTTTGGTGCGGTTGGGGAATTGCCCTTTACCGAAGCTTGGCCAGAACTCTGGGTCGTTAACGAAGACCAACTCGAACAAGCTCAACAAACCTGTCGAGAAACCGAGCAAGCGATGCGAGCTGACAAGCCCGAGTGGTTATGCCGTCATTGCGGAGAAACGAATGACGGCAGCTTTGAATTTTGTTGGCAATGTGAACATATAGTTCAAAATGGTTAGCTAAAGTTTGAGCTAAGTCTTACCAACTTCCTGTATTTTCCATTGATGCCCAAGGCTCTTGTTTTTCTAACGCTTCACCCTTTTGCAATAACTCAATGCTTATCCCGTCGGGTGAACGAACAAAAGCCATGTGGCCGTCACGAGGTGGACGATTAATCGTAATCCCATTGTCTTGTAGCTTTTGGCAAAGCTGATAAATATCATCGACTCGATAAGCCAAATGACCAAAATTACGACCACCTGTATAAGTTTCAGGGTCCCAGTTGTAAGTTAACTCAAGTGTAGGAGTTTTTGTTTTTTTCGCTTCTTCGTATTGCCCTGGAGCCGCTAAATAAACCAAAGTAAAGCGCCCCTTTTCACTGTCCATTCGATGGACCTCTTTCAAACCTAACAAGTCACAATAAAAATGCATTGAGGCTTCTAAGTCACTGACTCGAACCATAGTATGAAGATATTCCATATTCTGCCCTTTGTTTTGATTAGTTAGCGCTAGTCGTTTCGCTCAGTAATTGAGCCTTAAATCAAACGCAATAGCGTATTAGCATACAAGTAACCCATCAGTTGGGATCAATTATCTATTTTCAACCCCGAGGTTCTGGTAGTTTTATCCAGCTAGACTTATAATTGCCGCCGTTTTTTGTAGTACAAGGCTCCCATATAATGCGAATCACTCTAGCGCCGATGGAAGGCGTTATCGACCATCTCATGCGCCATATGCTCACAGAGCTTGGTGGTATCGATTTATGTATGACCGAGTTTATTCGTATTGTTGATCAAAAACTGCCTGAAAGAGTCTTTCATCGATATTGTCCCGAATTAAAGTCAGGATCAGTCACACCCAATGGCACTCCGGTAAGGATTCAGTTACTCGGGCAAGACCCTCACTGGTTAGCGGAAAACGCGGTAGTTGCAACAGACTTGGGAAGCCAAGGTATTGACCTAAATTTTGGTTGCCCTGCCAAAGCCGTTAACAAAAGCAAAGGCGGTGCGGTCCTTCTCAAAGAGCCTGAAACCTTATACGCAATCGCCAAATCCGTTCGTCAAGCGGTGCCTAAACATCTCCCGGTCACCGCTAAAATGCGCTTAGGATTTGAGGATAAAACCCTAGCTATAGAAAACGCACAAGCGCTAGAAGCTGGCGGCATCGATGAAATAGCAATTCATGCAAGAACCAAGGTCGAAGGTTATAAACCGCCAGCCTATTGGGAACATATCGCTTTAATTAAACAACACGTGCAAACCCCACTGATTGCCAACGGTGAAATCTGGAACCCACAACAGGCCAAGCAATGCCAAGAGCAATCACAATGTGAAAATATCATGCTAGGCCGAGGTGCGTTGGCAGTGCCTAATCTTGCCGCTTGGATCAAAGGCCAGTCAAACAAAATACCTTGGAATCAAGTGTTGGCTCTTCTACTTACCTATTCAAAATATGAAATCGAAGGAGATAAGGGACTTTATTATTCAAACCGGGTTAAACAGTGGATGGTTTATCTCAAAATGGCTTATCCTGAGGCAAATGAGTTTTTTAGAACTATTCGTACCATTCGTAAAACCGATGAAATGTATACCGCTATTTCTGCTCAGCTAAACCAATAAATAGACTAAAAATAGTGGCTTGCTGTTTGCCATTTCACAACACCTTCGATACTCTGATTTTATAACGGTTGGTTACAGGGCTAAGTTTTTTCAAGCGCAGTCTAACCAGCCCAAAAAATAACAATAAATCAAAATAAACAATAAGAAAGGATGGTTATGACGTTCATCAAATCGACGACCAGTATTTTTGTTGCCAGTGCCCTAACGTTAGGATTAACAGCATGTGGTGATGAGAGTGCAACCAGCTCAAAAACAACAAGTGCTCCAGTACAACAAAAATTAACCGCAGAAGACGCAAAAGCGTTTATCGCCAAAGCAGAAAAAACATTTGCTGAGCAATACGAATATGCAGCCAAAGTCGCTTGGGTTTCACAGACATTCATCACGGAAGATACTCAGTATCTAGAAGCAAAATCTAGTGAAGAGCTAAAACTTATTGGTATTGAGTTTGCGAACGGTGCGGCTAAATTTAAAGACTTAGACCTCGATTACGACACCAAACGCAAACTAGATATGTTGCGCTTAGGTCTAACTTTACCAGCGCCAGCTGATGCACCAGATCTAGCTGCCGAATTAGCTCAAATCGAATCAAAACTTTCCGCAATATACGGCTCTGGTGAAGCCGCCGACGGTAAAAAATACGACTTAATCAAACTATCTCGTACTTTATCGACATCCGACGATCCAGAAGAGTTACTCAATGCGTGGGTTGATTGGCGTAAGGTGTCACCAGCGATGAAAGACAAATACGTAAGACTGGTTGAAATCGCAAACCAAGGTGCACAAGATTTAGGATTTAAAGATGTAGGCGCAATGTGGCGTTCTAAATACGACATGGACCCAGATGCCTTTGCGGCTGAAATGGACCGAGTTTGGGATCAAGTTAAACCTTTATACGATGCCCTACATTGTCATGTTCGCGCAAAATTAAACGATAAATACGGTGATGAAGTAGCACCAGTACAAGGTGAAATCCCAGCTCATTTATTAGGAAATATGTGGGCCCAAACTTGGGGTAACGTATATGACCTAGTTGCACCAGAGGGTGGCAGCGGCATTGACGTAACAGAAAAGTTACTAGAAAACGATTACACCCCGGTGAAAATGGTTGAGCAAGCTGAATCATTTTTTACATCTCTAGGATTTGAACCTCTTCCAGAGACATTTTGGACCCGTTCTATGTTCGAAAAGCCTGTGGACCATGATGCAGTTTGTCACGCAAGTGCTTGGGATATGTCTGAAACGGACTACCGAATCAAAATGTGTATCCAAACAACTGGCGAAGAATTCAATGTTATTCACCATGAGTTAGGCCACAACTTCTATCAGCGTGCATATAATCAAGTACAGCCACTGCTATATCGCGGTAGTGCAAATGATGGCTTCCACGAAGCAATTGGCGACACCGTTGCGTTATCAATTACACCAAAGTACCTTAAAGAGATTGGCTTAATTGAACAAGAACCGGATGCGTCTGGTGATTTACCATTCTTAATGCGCATGGCGATGGACAAGGTTGCGTTTTTGCCGTTTGGTTTAATGGTTGATAAGTGGCGCTGGCAGGTGTTTAGTGGCGAACTAAAACCAGATCAATACAACGAAGGTTGGTGGAAGTTACGTGAACAGTATCAAGGTGTTAAAGCCCCTGTTTTACGTACAGAAAACGACTTTGATCCAGGTGCTAAATACCATATTCCAGCAAACACACCTTATTCACGCTATTTCCTAGCGCACATTTTACAGTTCCAATTCCATCGTGAGCTGTGCAACATCGCAGGTGAAACAGGCCCATTACACCGCTGCTCTATCTACAACAATAAAGAAGTAGGTAAGAAACTTAATGCAATGTTAGAAATGGGTACAAGTAAACCTTGGCAAGATGCACTAGAGGCAATGACGGGTTCTCGTGATATGGATGCAACGGCTGTTATCGATTACTTTGCACCATTAAAAACGTGGTTAGATGAGCAAAATGCAAATCGCCAATGTGGTTGGTAGTAACTAGTTAAATCAGGTGGCTATTCAACCTAGTCACCAAAACAAAAAAAGCGGTTATCCCAATAAGGTAATAACCGCTTTTTTATATGCAGTGTTTGACGACTGCTAGCACAAAGCTATTATTTTACGCCTAACTCACGTAAACGTTCGTCAAGGTATTCACCCGCTGTATAACGGTCAGATAAAACAACATCTGGACGTGGGTGTAAGAATAGTGGCAATGAAATACGAGACTTAGTACGGTCCGCACCTTCAGGGTTAATTACTCGGTGAATCGTCGATGGGAAGTAACCACCAGACGCTTCTTGAAGCATGTCACCAATGTTAACAATCAAACAGCCAAAGTCACCAGGTACGTCTAACCACTCGCCGTCTTTCTTAAGAACCTGCAAGCCACTTGCGTTTGCTGCCGGTAAAACCGTAAGTAAGTTAATGTCGCCATGTGCTGCCGCACGGATAGCGCCGACTTCTTCATCACCTGTAATCGGTGGATAGTGAAGAATACGCAACAAAATTTGTTCGCTGTTTTTGATCATAGAAGACAGCGCTTCTTTGTAGTTTACAGATACTTCTGCTGGAGAGTGTTGCTCAACCCAATCTAATAAAGTCGATGCAAATGCCGTCGCTTGCTCGTAGTAAGCGTGGATTTCTTCTCGAAGTTCCTCTGGGCACTGGCCCCACGGGTAGTAGTGGTAGTACTCTTTAATGTCTTTTTTGTCTGCGCCCTTTGCAGTTTCACTTACTGTGTCTGGGAAAAAGCCGTCTTGAGTTTCTACATTAAATTTGAAGTCGTGTTTTTTCTCATCAGCAAAAAAGCCTGCCCAATTTTTATAAATTGATTCAAGCATGTCTTTTTGTAATGGGTGGTTCTTTAAAACACCAAAACCCGTTTCATGAAGAGACTTTACAAACTCTTCCGCTGCATTATCAGCGTTAAAATCTACAATTGGTAACATCATTTAATCCAACATCAATACTTTAAGTGGCGCGAATTATATGCGAGATTCCCTTCGAATCCAAAAAAAAACCTTAAAAAATAGACACAGATCAAAGTTAGTTTGTAAGTTACTAATAAATGCTCAATTTATTTTGCTATTTTAAGCGCTCGACGTCGCTCTAACCACCGATTACCAAATTGAAATACCCCTAATCCAGCCATGATTAAAATACCGCCCACTAATAAAGACATAGAAAAACGCTCACCATTGAGTAATATGCCCAATGTCATAGAAACCACTGGGGTCATCATAGTAACCAGTGCCACCGTGCTCGCCTCTAACTTTTGCAAAATATAAAAATACGCTAAAAAACCCAACAAAGAAGCAAACACTCCCATGTAAATTACTGCCCCAATTGCCCTAGGCTGCCATTGTTCATAATGAATTTGCCCATCCAATACCCACCAAGCCAAAAGATAAACGGGTAACGAAATTGTCAAACTACCCACTGTCGTCGATAACGGATGCAAGTCAATTTGTACACCTTTGACCAAGACACTGCTTAAGCTAAACAAAATGACACCGATAAAAATGAAGGTAAAACCCCAAACCGCACCGTCATTTATCATTAAATTTTCACTACACACCAAACCTAATCCTGAAAGTGCGATCAACAAGGACCTCTTTTTGGTTTTGGTAAACTTAGCTTCCGCTAACATTTTTTGTGCAAAAAGACCTGATAAAATTGGTGCTAAACCAAAGCTTAAAGCCATTAAACCAGAAGAGATATATTGAGCTGCAAAGTAGCAAAACAACATACCAACGGACAAAGATAGACTTGAGTACAGATAAACTTGAATCGCTCTAGGGCGCAAATCTAACTTTATTTTTAAAAGCCTCATTAACAGCAATCCAAAAAAAGACGCTATCGTCATTCGCAAAAATAATGACACTGTCGGCGGAATCGATTCACTGCTCCACACAATACCCAGCGGGGTCGTGGACCAAACCAAAACAACCACCAAAAAAGCCAAAGAGACAGGCATACCCTTGTTGATTCCTATATCAAATAACCGAAAGGTAGAGTATATACTTTAACCATTAACAACAAATAGTCATTGAGCAAATAAATTCGTTCGTTAACCAATTTGCCATGCCAAAAAGTTCAAATAAATGCTAAGTTTAAGGCTCATTTACAGGGGAGGGAAAATGAAGCGCGCTATCGTATTATTTATCGTAGGTTTTGTTGTTCTAAGTGTAATTACACTATTTAGTCTCACTGGTGCTATTAGCCGTTATGCAGTCAAAACTCTATTCGAACCGCAGCAACTAACACTGAGTGAAAAGACTCATGTCAGTTATGATCCATTTGAAAACTCTCTCAAAATTACTGACTTTGCGCTTTTGCACGAACAAGCAAAAACCTTATTATCGATGGAAAAACTGCTGGTCGAATTTGATTTGATCCCGCTGTTTAACAACCACATAAAAGTAAACCGATTTGAGCTTACTGGCTTATCCACCGCAATCAGCCAAGACCAAGCGAACCCTGGCGCTTGGAAACTCAACGGTTGGTCTACCGCTAATTTGGCGAGTAGCACTGAAGAGATACAAGTTAAACAACAAGCCACTTCTGAGCCTCAGCCCCTAAAAATATCAGTAAACAACCTCCAACTTTCTGATATAAATGTCACCGCTGAGTTACCCAAACAATCACACAAAGTTCTGTTGAATTCCCTTAGCTTATTAAATTTTGAGTTACAACTAGACGCACTGAAACAACCTCAGAGTATGGGTTTTGAGCTAACTGCAGATTTACAAACCCAAAACACTATATCCCGTGCGGAAACTGTTTTTGACAATAACAACCAAGTCACGGAGCCATTGCCTTTATCCTTTGGTGCCGACTTAGAATTATCGTTACAACCGGAAGTAGAGTTTACTGAGCAAGTCATTCAAATTAAAAACGAGCAAACTATTGATATTAACTTGGCCAATGTAAAACTAAACGATGCTTCAAGTGACCTAGCGATATCTTTAGGTAATTTACTCCTTGGTATCAAGGCATTGGAATTAACAACACCGGTCAATGAATCAGCCTCAACTAAACTTACCGCAGAGCTTTCAACAAATTTAGAACAGTTATTGGTCAACAATAATGACAAAACCGTCGAATTAGTGAATTTAGAAAGTGCCGCCCTTCTCCCTGCTCAAATCATGTTTGAACAAGGTCCTTGCCAGGCAACGCCAATTTATAATCTTACAACCAAAGAGTTTCGACTCGACCAGTTAACCGTCATGAAACACCTTGACGAAAACAAACCAACTTTGTCTACTCTCGAAAAGCTAGTAATGTCGAATCTCGTTGCATCAGATAGCGCAATTGGCGTTGATTTAATCCAAGTCGGAAAGTCTACGAACAACCTCCTTATCAACGATACAAAGCAACTCGCCAACTTGTATATTCCTGGCGCTCAGTTAAATACCCCCGAGACAAAAAATGAGCAGCCAGCCGACCAAGCTGACAAAAGTAACCCAAGTGAACAACCACAGCCTGTAACAGAAGCTAAGCCTGAAAGTGCGCCTGAAAATGCGTCTGAAAATTCAACTAAAAATACTCCAGAAGCAACGATACCGGCCTTTGGCCTAAGAATTAACGAAATGGCCAATGTAGGTCCAATTTCTGTTAATACTGTCGATATGAGCGTCTCTCCTATTTATCGCTCGTTAATTGAGATAAGTCATATCGGTTTACAAAATTTAGATTCTGAAAAACCGGATCAAACAACTACCTTTAACCTCAATGCGACTAATAACAAATACGCAAAGATTAACGTGAGTAGCCAAAGTAAGCCATTTACTCAAGACCCTAGCCATGATGTGCAAGTTACCTTGGACGAAGTAGACTTATCAGCGATTTCACCGTATATCAGTGGTGCCCTGGGATACCATATCAACAGTGGTCAGCTAGACAGCAATATCACCGCCAATGTAAAAAATGAAAAAATAGACGGTAATGCGGATTTGTTGATCCGCTCTATAGATTTGACAGCAATTTCAAATCAAGGTGAAGAGAGCTCTATCAGTACCGGCGCAATTTCGTTTAACTATGCACTTAGTATGTTAAAAGACGGGGACGGTAATGTAGATTTGTCGGTGCCCTTTTCTGGTGACTTAAACAACCCTTCTGTGGGTTTTAGTGGATTTATGAGCCTAATTGTTAAACGTGCAACCATGGCTGCCGCAAAAGATTACTTAATTAATACGTTTGTTCCTTATGCTAACGTGGTTAGTTTTGCCCTAAGCGCCAGTAAACATATTCTAAAGTTACGATTTAACGATTTGGCATTTGAGGCTAAACAAGTGAACCTAACTGAATCTCAGCAAGACATCATCGAACAATTAGCCTTAGTCCTTGAGAAGCACGACTCAGTGTCTATTAAGTTATGCCCTATTAGCACAGTTTCTGATCTTGAACTTACATCTGATGCAGAGGCTCCGACTGCAAAAACAATCAACACAAGTCAAGTAAGTCATCTTCTCGACCTTGCTCAAACCCGAGCAGACAATGTAAAACAGGCCTTAGTAGACACGGGTAAAGTTACGTCAAAAAGACTGCTGTTTTGTAGCCCAACAATTCGATACGGCCAATCTGATACGCCGCGTATCACGTTTGACCAACTGAATTAATTGCGAGACTAAAAAAACAAAGCGCCTGAAGAATTCGATATATTGAAATTCTATAGGCGCCTACTCTTGTGCTTAACGAAGGGTTTTAATTAACGAAGGCCGAGCTCAATATCTCGGATTACATAGTTACCAGTAAATTGTGGGTCCGGCTCACCTATGGTTTCTACCGCAAAGTACGCTTTATCTTGTTCTGTTAAGCCATGATATCCACCAATAATTTGGTATAACCACACCTCTTTATCAAAATCCAAGCCTTTTTGTTCATAATAGTCCAACGCCGTTACGTTTTGACCCGCGTCAATCACATCACAGAAAAACGTCTCAACGGCAGCTTTTAATCGGCTCTCTTCTAACGCGACGGCAACGCTGTCTTGCATTATCAAAGGGCCGGTGTTCGATACTGACCGCACCGCTTGTTTATTGCGATTAATGTGCTTCATTGACTGGACGAGCGATAACAATTCATGCTCTTGTTCTACCCGATTTACATCAATGCTCGCTGGCTTTATCACAGCTCCGCTCACGTTAAACAAACTCGGGACTTGACTCAGTTTACTGTAATTTTGCGGCGCAAAATCAGGCTTTTGTTCCATGTGTAAAACAAAGCCCTTTAATAAACGTGTACGGCCTTTGAATTCCCTAAATCTGCCCAATAAATCAATCAGTTTACTCTGGGCAAGACTGAGCTCCTGGGTACAATGCGCAAAACTGCTCTGTAATGTGACAACCAACAAGGTTCTCAATTCGCGATGGCTGCCCGCAATCAATGACAACTGATCAAACTGGAACAAAGACAATTGGTTTAGAAGTTCTGACACTTGACTTTGTGCCAGCTCATTTTCACGTATCTTGGCATCAACCGTCGACACATATCCAAATTCGTTGCTGATCCTCTGCCAAATCAAACGAACATTGGTCGCAAGCATATCAGTCAAGCTATATACACGCTCTGTTAAGTCCGACAAGTGACTTTCGGCTTCGTGATAACGACCATGACTAAGCGATTCTTTATAATGCTCTGCTAAGGTAGACAGAGACGCTAAGCTCGAACCGATATTCGCGTCAATTTGACGGTTAGACTCATCTTGCAAACTTTCTTCTAACAAGGTTCTCAAGGCAGGACGCAAGCGCAAGCCGCGCTCGTTTTCGGGGCGCCACATGATCTTCAAGTCAATTAGACTTTTAATGACCTTGGGTGAATATTCTGACTCGTCAATAGCACCTGAAAAATAGGCTTGCATAACTAAATCAGAGTGCCGGCTCAATGCATTGAGTAATGTAGCGCCAGCCTTTTGTAAATTATGATTCATGACACAAGCCCGTTATATAAGGTTGGTTTGTGACATGGCATCTTCTGCCTGTTGAGCCAGCGACAGTTGCTCAGTTTCATCAATAAATTTAATGACATCAAACAGGTAGTCAATCTTGCCCGTTACTGTATAAATCTGTTTATCTTGGTTTGGACGAACTAAGTAGCCCAATTCAACCAAACGTTTAAACACAAGTTTTAGCTGAGCATCTAGCTCTGCAGCCTTAGAGCCAAACATCGCATATCGCGAAATCTTATTTAGTTGCTCTGCATAGGCTGGCGTGTCTTCAATGACAGTTTGTAACTCGGCTAAGCGCAGATTCATGCCTTGGCTTAGACTGAGGTCTTTGTTGAGTGCCTCTTGCACTAATAACATCCACTCAACTAGCGGCATCAAGTGATTAGAAATATCTTCAAACTGCTTAGATAACTGGTCACGTTCGCTTTCACCGATATCTGCGTACGCAGCAAAAAACACTTGTTCTTCTGCAGCCGTTGCTAAACGTCGATTCATAATTGCCAACTGAGCCTCAACTTGCTGTTGATTTTCAGAAGACTTCAAAAAACGATAGCTATCTTCATCAGTGGTTTGGCAAATAAACTGACCCGATAACAAAGACTCTAATACTCGACCTAATGGGCTGTTCATGCCGATACCTCCTCAGCAACTTGAGATGTTTGGCCCTTGGCCTCTGACTGTTTTAATCGTTCGCTGATGCGCGTCGAAATTGCACTTACTTTAGGTTCAACCACTTGTAATTGTCGTTTTTGTTTATCAATCAAGTAGCGGTTTTTGAACAAGGTTAGTACTTCAGATTCAGGGTTCGGGAACGCGCCTACTACATGTATTTGGTTGTTTTGACAGGCATCAAAAATCTTCTTGATGTTGGTTTGATG
The DNA here is from genome assembly GCF_017638545.1 of Psychrosphaera ytuae. NCBI lineage: Bacteria > Pseudomonadati > Pseudomonadota > Gammaproteobacteria > Alteromonadales > Pseudoalteromonadaceae > Psychrosphaera > Psychrosphaera ytuae. The sequence continues at coordinate 222,180 of NZ_CP072110.1, read as the reverse complement.
TAGCGTGCCTAATTCGTCTATCGGCCAGTGAATAATGGCTTTACTGTCACCACGTAACAATCGAGTGAAGGCCAACAAGAACTTACATAAAATCAAATATGCCATGCCGTGGCTCGACGACTCATTGAGTTGTCGGTCAGTGCGGATCACAAGGTCTCGGCCACTTTCTTTAATGTGTAACTCAATGTCCAGTAGTTTGCTAATACCGCCAGATAATGCCGCGCGGCCTAATATATCAATGACGCGGCGCATGCTATATGCGTACTCCTCGTCTGGAAGCGTATGGGCGCCATTGCTAATCCATTCATTGTAAAGCTCATTGAATTTCTGCAAATCAGGCCAAAACTCTAATTCACTGACTTTTGAACGGATCACTACGGCCGAGTCACTGACTCCATCTAGGAACAGTTCTTCATCTACTTCTTTACTAATACGACTACTTTGCTGGCCGATGTGTTGCTCTATGTCTTTTAATATTTTGTAGTATTCCGACAATGCCAAACCAAAGATTCGACCTTGCTCTCGGATACTGTTGAGCTTTTGAGGCACTAAGCCATTAATGAGCTGATCCAACTCTGGTACAAGACGCACTGGGTCTAACTGACGATTGCCCTCTTCGTCGATTCGACTGCACGCTTCGCGCGAACGCTCCCAAGCATCATAAAAACCAGTACCACTTTGTGCTGCAATCTTTTGGTCAAATCGCTCTATGTAATGACGAATTGCATTGTGACAATCTTCGCGTTGCGCCATTAAGCTTGACGCTTCACTGATTCGTTGCGCTGTTTTACCAGAGTCTGCTGAGACACTTACTTCTGTTAATTTAAGCTTTTTCAGTTGAGCGATCACTAATTGCGCTTGTTGCTCTTGCTCTAACGTTGATTTAAGTGATTTTTCAGACTCAGCTAAGCGTTGTTTATTCGCTGTAGAGCTCTGTTTGTATTGCGCTAAACCTTTGTCTAACTCACGTTTGCTCTGACTTTCTAGTTGCTTGGCTTGGGCTAATTGATTTTGCCAATTAACTTTTTGATCAACGTAATTGGTTTGGTACCACACGTTAAATTCAAGGACTAAGTGGCGGTCTTTTTCGGTGTTTTTAATCGCGTCTTTGAGTTGCGTGATCTTTTTCTTTAATGAACCGATGTCATCAATATCTACACCGCGATTGGCAAGTTCGTCTTGTTGCCATTTATCAAGCTGTTTTATTTCCGTTTTTAACTGGCTTTGACATTGAGCCAAATGACTTTCAACTTGGGCAATTTGTTGCTCAACTTCGTTGATCAGAGTTTGCCAGTGGGTTTTTAATTCCATCTCAGCTTCGCGCTGCTGGTCGAGAAGGTCCTCAACTGCCTCATCTCGTTGAGACTGAAGGGTTGCCAAATCACTTTGGCGTTTCGCAACTTGCTTTTGATAATGCTGTTTACGCTCGCGCAACGCATTTTGAAACTCTTGATTAGCTTCTGCTTTATCTTGAGTTGCTCGCTTACGGTTGGCTTCTGTATTGTTGGTTTCGGTTTGTGCCTTTGCCAATGACAATTCGGCGTTGCGAACCTGCGAGCTCAGCTCCATCAACTGGGCTTCGATATCGTCTTGCTCAGCCATGGCTAATTCTAATTGCGCCTCGGCTTCAGACAACAAGTCTTGTAACTCGCTTTCATTAGCACAGGACTCATCAATCGTTAATTTCGCCAAGTCTAATTCAACGCCAGAAAACGATGTACTGCCTTGCTCTGAAACTGTTGGATTTAAATCGGTGCGATTTAACAAAGCCGGATTGATCACTTTGCCTAAGTTTTCTTCCCAACCAGGCTGCTCCAGTCTTAAGAACTCCAAAAGAGAACCTTGACCTGGATACAACATGGCGTTCACATCAGTAACACGCTGTTGTTTTTCTGAAACTTTTTTACGCGCCTGTTGTAAAGCCGCATCAACGTTTTGACGCTTCGTTTTTAAAGCATGTAAATCATCATTGGCTTGACGTAGTTTTGAACGTGCGACGTCCTCTAGTTCAGTTGCTTCTATAATTGCACTCTCTAACATGTCTAATTGCTGTTGTTCTTGCTGGGTATAACCCACGCTTTGTAGCAATGTTGAGAGTTGTTTAATATCGGCTTCTATTTCGAACTGCTGGCCTTTAAAGTCACCTTCTAGCGCTGAACGCTCTTGGGCAAAGCGAGAAGATAACTCACTGAGTTGGCTGTTTTGTGCGGCTAGATGCTCAATTCTACGTTCTTTTAACTCGTCTTTTTGTCCTGCATACGCTTCGCGCTCTTGCTCGTTACGTTCTTTGATATCAAGCAGTTGTTTATTAAAACGAGATTCGATGTCTTGGTGCTGATCGGTAAGTAAAGTCAATCGAGACTCAGCGCTAGATAACTCACTTTGCCAACGAGGTAGCTGTTCTAGATTGTCTTTAAGCGTATCGATGTTTTTGTCTTGCCACTTGTCGTATTCCTCTTCGACTTTATCAAGTTTTGACTCGTAGTTGTCGACGTCGGATTTGGCCGCAGAATAACTCTGGTTTAACCCATCACGTTGTTCTGCCCACGTTTGCTCGATGTGATTTAAATCAAACTTGGCTTGCTCTATAAGCGCTTCTAATTCTACTTTATCGGCTGCAAGACGACTGATATCAAGCCCTAGCTGGTGTTTCAACTCTGCTAGGCGATGGTTAATTTGATTAAAATCAGAGTGTGCTTGTTCTAGTTTGACGTATTCTGGCCTAATTTCATCAAAGCCTTTGATTAATTTGCACTCTCTGATCCATTCATCGATTTTAGTTGGGCTCAGCTTTGTTTCGCCCGGCGTAATTCCATCTTCCTCAAGAATTGCTGCCACCATCGCCTTGATGGTTTCCATTTTGCCTTCTTTGCTGTGTACTGCTTTGGCAAGCTTTTCTATGTGGCGCAGGTTTTTGTTGTGTTCACACAAACTAAATAAACGAGCAAAACCGGTCAAATCGCGAGAACTACCTAAAATCGAACGATCATTTTGAATCACCGCTTTAAATTCTTTGGTGTTAAGTTTACGAGTGCAAAGTACGCCGTCACGCTTGATGTTTTTGACCAATTCCGTTGGCGCTATCGCATGCTGCTCTCCCGTTACGGTCGAGGTTAGGTAGTCTTCAATACTAAATGACTTATTGATGATTCTATAGTCAACACCTTTACCACTCGAGGTTAACACTACCTGGCAAATCGTCGCATCAGTTGCGTCTTCATTCTCATCACCACGCTTGTACTCATAAATGATGTAACTGTTTAGCTGTGGCAGGTACCACTTTTCAAACGAGTCACGGGTGGCAGGTACTACACGACTTGGATACTCACCATAAAACACAGGAATAAGACGTTGTAATGTCGTTTTTCCTGACGCGTTTGTACCACAAATGTTGGTATGACCGTCCAAATTAAGTTCAACAACGCCTGTCATATGGGTGTTGATAAGAATGATCCGATTTAACGAAGGCATGATTTTCCTTTATTCATCGTCATAAAAATAATAATTAAACACAACAACGCCGCTTTGAAAAGCGGCGTTGTAAACCTCATCACTCAAAAAATGTTAGAGGTCTAATTTTTCTTCATTTGCATATTTTATTGCAAGGTCATAAATAGCTTGGACTTGCTCTTTTGGCAGAGCTTGACCTGTTTCATCAGTGAAGGCGACATGAACACCGTCAACACTTGACATAAACACTACTTCATATACGCCTTTTGGTAAATCCAACTTACGTGCGTATTCAGACTCAAAGAATGACATAAACGACGTATTGTTTTTATCGTATTTAACGGTATAGCTATACAACTTGTCGTCTTCGTCTTCGATGTCAAAACCTAACGCTGAAATGACGTCTTCAAACTCTCTAAATACAGTGCGAATTTCTCTTTGGCTAGTAATTACGTCTTCGCCTGCCGAGTTTTTGCCAACTGTTAGAGTTACTTGCTGAGAAACGTTATCTTTTTGGACTTTTAGTCGCTCTTGGAAACTCATTTCGATAGAAAATTGATTCATCATCTCTACCGCTAATTGGTCAGTTCTCACTTGCGCTGACAAATCTGGCGCTTCACCGCGCTTTAAAACTTCGTAACGGATAGGGTCGATGTAAACTTCAGCCGTGCGACCGTGCGGTTTCATATCAACTGTAAGGTCAAATACAAACTTTTCTACGTCGACATTACCCGACCAAAACCAAAAACCGGTTTCTTTGCGTTTAATGGCTTCTACACGGTATTTGTTGCCTGTCTTTGTATATTTATACTCACGACCTGCCATCAATTCTTCAACAGAAAGTGAAATAAAAGCTTCTAAATCGTCAAGGTATTGTGGTTTTTCAACAATCAGTTTGTACGGGTGAGGATCGTCTTTGTTGATCCAACTGCCTTGGAAAATCAACAAAATGCTCGATGGTGATGTCAACTGTGTTGCTCTTTTTGCCTCATGACTCCCATCATAAAGGTGGAACTCTGAAGACTTATTAGGGTTTGTATACTGTTCAGGAACAACAAGTTCTGCGGTGGTTTGTTCCGGCGCATCTTCGACCAAATCATCGGCAAACAAAGGAGAAAAGTTTGCACATCCTGCCATCAGCGAGGCCGCGGTTAGGACTAAAGCCGGTTTAAAATAACTCACTTACATCTTCCTTTTTTATAATTTTATTTAATAGGTTGTAGCGCTTGTTTGATAACGTTTTTACTATTTGGTTCCAATTCAACCAGAGGCAATCGAACAAAGTCACTTGAGATAAGGCCCAATTCTTTTAAGGCAAACTTAGCTGGTACTGGGTTTGGCTCGATAAACAAATCTTTGTGTAACGCTTCGATTTTACTATCGACACTGCTTGCTAAAGTTGAATCCCCTTTTCGCGCTGCAGTGATCATTTCTGCAACGAAGTGCGGAGCTACATTCGCTGTTACCGAAATGGTGCCGTGACCGCCAAGACGAACAAACTCTCTGGATGTGGCATCATCACCACTTAACAAAACAAACTCATCACTTGCTTGCTTGAATACACCGACGCGATCTAAGTCACCTGTAGCATCTTTAATCCCGACAATATTTTTTATCGCCATGAGGGTGATAACAGAGTCATTGCTTAAATCTAGGTTAGTGCGGCCAGGTACGTTGTACAAAATAATAGGTTTATCGGTTGCCTCAGCGACGGCCTTAAAATGTGCGACCGTGCCACGCTGGTTAGGCTTGTTGTAATACGGCGTCACGGTTAAGTAGCCGTCAATGGCTAATTCGTTGTACTTTTTAGTCGTTGCTATCGTCGTTGCGGTACAGTTAGATCCGTTACCAACAATAATAGGTAGGCGACCATCATTAATTTTAATGGCATGAGTTAACACGGCCCATTTTTCTTGTTCGGTTAAGGTTACAGTTTCTGCTGTTGTACCCAAAATAACCAGGCCATTGGTTCCGTTTTCGATGTGCCACTCAATCAATTTTGACAAGGCGTCAAAATCAATCTCACCCTGTTCTGACATTGGGGTGATTAAAGCCACAAAACTACCTGAAAACTTCTCTTTTAAACTCATACTTCCTCCACGACTAAGCGGACCTATGTTACTTAGCTGTATATCAATACACAAGTATGTTTAACCCGATATGATGTGTTTTTATGCGCTTATGTTAAACTAATCGGCCGACACAGAATAAGAAGTATAGATTTGGATATCATGTCAACGGTTAATACTGCCCCTCAATACCTTGTTATTACGGCCATTGGCCAAAATAAAACAGGTCTCGTAAGTGAACTTACTGGCCTTGTCTATCAATGCGACTGTAACGTCGTAGACAGTAAGATGGCGATTTTTGCCAACGAATTTTCGATCATTATGCTGTTAGAAGGTGGTCATACTGATCTATTGAGGTTAGAGAGTCAGTTGCCGCAGCTCGCTATGGAGCTTAACCTGTTGACTATGATCAAGCGTACGCACAAGCGCCATGTAGAAGAGCATTTTCAACAATACCTTATTCATATCGAAGGCCCAGACAAAGCAGGTACCATCCGCGAATTCACTTCACACCTTGCTGAACAAGGCATCGACATTACGAGTCTGAAGTCGAACATCACTGAAAAATCTTCAGGAACCTACCAATCAGCACAAATCGAAGTATGCCTGCCGGACGTACTCACTCTCGAGCAAGTAGAACCTTCATTGAGCAAAATGTGCGAAAAGTATCAGATGAGTTGCTCAATTAACCCTATTACAATCGAAAACAACGAATAACAAAAAGGAGCAAACATGAATACGCTTCAAGCTGGCGATAAAGCGCCCATGTTTAAACTATTAGACCAAAACGGAGAGACATTTGATCTAGCTGAACAGCTTAAACAGCATCAAGTTTTGGTTTATTTTTACCCTAAAGCCATGACGCCTGGCTGTACCGTTCAAGCTCAAAATCTACGTGATGTAAAAGAAGACCTAGCCAAGTTCAATACAATCGCAGTAGGCATTAGCCCTGATGCGGTAAAGCGCTTAACCAAATTTACTGAGCGTGACGAACTAAACTTCCCGCTATTATCAGATGAAGACCACAAAGTAGCAGACGAGTTTGGTGTGTGGGGACTTAAAAAGTTTATGGGTAAAGAATATGACGGTATTCACCGCTTAACATTTTTGGTTGGCCAAGACGGTACAATCAAACACTTCTTTAATAAATTTAAAACTAAAGACCACCACCAAGTGGTCTTAGATGTATTGGCTGAATTAGAAAGTTAATAAACACAAAATTTACTCAAATAAAAAGGTCTCATTCGAGACCTTTATTTGATATTTACGCTGGGTGAGTTGCAATCAATCTTAATTAGACGCTTGTTGCTCTTGTTCTCTAGATTCGGGGATTTGCTTTACTGACCAAGCATTAATCAGCGCTTTGACTAGAGAAGCCAAAGGTATCGCAAAAAACACACCCCAAAAGCCAAACAAGCCACCAAAAAATAGTACCGCAATAATTATGTAAACCGGGTTTAAGTCAACGGCCTCAGAAAATAGGAGAGGAACTAACACGTTACCATCTAAAGCCTGAATAATACCGTAAGCAATGATCACATAATAAAAGTCAGGGGTTAAACCAAATTGGAATAACGCCACAACCGCAACAGGAATAGTGACAACCGCCGCTCCGATGTAAGGAATTAATACTGATAGACCCACCAGCAGCCCTAATACCGCCGCAAAGCGCAAATCCATTATGACAAATGCTACATAACTCGCTACGCCGACAATTAAAATTTCCAACATTTTACCGCGTATATAGTTGATGATTTGTTGGTTCATTTCGACCGCTACTTGAGTAATCAAGGTTCGCTCTGTCGGTAAAATCCGGTCAAAGCCTGCATACAACGCAGCTTTGTCCTTCAACATAAAGAACACCATTAACGGCACTAATATAAGGTAAATAAGAATTGCAACTAAGTCTGTAACTGAGGTCATTACCGTCTGTAAAAAGTCTTCTAAGAACGTCACCAATTTATTATCAACGTTACCCATCAGTTTTTCGACTAGCAGCGGATCTATGTTTGGATATTTGTCAGGGATAGTTTGAATAAATTCCTGCACATACTGCATCATCTCGGGTAATTCTTTTACCAACGAAATACTTTGTTGCCAAATAACCGGGATTACCATCACAATTACTGTCGTCAATGCCCCTACAAAAGCCGTTATAACAATGGATGTACTGACATTTCGGCTTAAACCTAAACGGCTTACATGTTTAACTGGCCAGTCTAGTAAAAACGCAAACACAGCAGCGACAATGACCGGGGTCATTAACTTTCCGACCCATGCAAACATTAAAATAGTCAACACAACTACCATTAACAAAGTAACGGCGTTGGGATCAGAAAAATTCTTGTGGTACCACTGTTTAATCACTTCAAACATAGTTAGCTTCCGTGGGTTGGTGTCGTCTTAATCGTGATTTCATAAAAAGATGTGTGTTCGAATACATCAAAATCAATATGTTGTTTTTCCATGTACTGCTTAAAATTATAAAGCGTAACCTTGTCATCTAACAGGAATTTCTGTGTTGAGTGATTTAACAGATGTTTTTTTAATAGCACAAAAGCAAGTGGACAACGCAATCCAATCGCATCAAATTGAAATACCTCTGCCAATAGGGTTCTCTCTTTCAGCATATACTTGTAAGCTATAGTCATTGTACACCGAACAACTCGACTTAAAAGTGGTTAAGAGAAAGTAATTATGGGTTTGTATCCAGAACAATACGGTTTACCTGATGACGCAGAGATAAAGGACATAAATGCGTTTAAAAAAAAGATAAACTGGGGTGAAATCCCTGCTTTCTTCCAATTGGTGGGTAAAGCTATTGCCGATGCCGAAGGTTTTATTCACTATGGTTTTGATAATGCGTTTAAAAAGTTAGTAGACCGCAAAAATTGGAACTATGACCTACTCGGTATAGCCGATACCGCTGACCGGACTCTTCCAGAGCACGCCATCGAACCCATTAGACCGCCTAAAATTTGTCTGTACCACGTATTTAATAAGAATGGTTATGAACTTTTAGCTTTTCCTTACGTCAATAACTTGCTGGTAGATGATTATCGAGAAGGCGACCCACAACTCGAATTTAAACGCTGGGACCCTAGCCAAATGAAAAAGCTAGTCAGGATCCCAGAGCTACACAAATTCATTGCGTTTACTCTCAATAAGGGCGACGACGCAGATATGGCGCTGATCATTCACGCCCACAATGTCGTCAACAGAATGATAAGTATGTTGCAACAAGAACTCATCGTTAATGAAATTCGTGGTCTCAGTATTGATCAAGCCTTCAAACGCCAAGAACGTCATCCAGAGCTCAAGCCTGAAGAGGCTATTTTGTCAGGCCAATTACAAAAAAACGGTTAAAGGAATCTATGCGATCTGTATTAAAAAACTTAGCTTTTGGGGCACTCTGTGCGACCGCTTGTGTCTCTAGTGCCTATTCAATGGCTAACGACAATGAATTACCAAATTTAGGCTCTTCTGCCCTCACCGTCTTGAGCATAGAAAAAGAAAAACGCCTCGGAGAAATAATTTACGAGCAATTTCAAGGCAGTGCAAACGTTACTCATGACCCCCTGATCAAAGAATACATTAACGACCTCGGTAATCGATTAATCACTCACACTGCCGACGTAAAATTCCCGTTTACTTTTTTTGTGGTAAATGAGCCAACAATAAATGCATTCGCGTTTTACGGTGGCCATATCGGTATTCAAACAGGTTTGATTTATCACGCTGATACCGAGAGTCAGTTGGCGTCAGTTCTGAGCCATGAAATTGCCCACGTAACACAACGTCACATTGCTCGGCGAAAAGAAGCTGCCAGTAATGCAGCACCGCTGACGTTTGCAGGCCTTATTGGCGCTATATTACTAGCAGCGGTAAGTCCTCATGCCGTTATGGCAGGTATGTTTGCGACTCAAGCTGGTAGTCAACAAATGATGATTAACTACACCAGAGGTAATGAGCAAGAGGCCGACCGAATTGGTATGCAAATTTTGGCAGAGGCTGGCTATGATCCTAATGCCTCGGCGGAGTTCTTTAGTAAACTCCAAGAGCAGTCGCGCTACCGCACGACATTACCGCCGTTTTTACAAACTCACCCAGTGCCAGACTCGAGGATTACCGATGCACGCTTGCGAGCTCTGCAATACGAACGAAGGTTTTTCAGTGACAATTTGGACTTTTTATTAATCAAAGCTCGTGTAAACGCCCGATTTGTTGACGTTAATAACAGTAGAGCTGACGGTGAAACCAAAACGGATGTGTTTACGGCACTTGATAGTAAAATTTCAAAATCTTCAAACACTAAAAAATTCGCTTTTCAATACGAAAAACTGCTCAGGCTGGTCGACTCTAAACGCTATGCGGAAGCGGAAGAACTATGGAGCGAGTTAAACCTACAAGCACCACAAAACTTATTTTTACTCGACACCTACACTGATCTTAAAGTCGCACAAAAAGATTATGAGCCTGCTATAAAAGCACTTAAGCAAGCCTACAAAATCAAGCCTAACAATTCGATCGTGACACTCAATTTAGCAAACACATATCTCGAAGCCGAACGTCAAAAAGAGGCTATCGAACTATTAGAATATTACCTGTTAGCCAAACCAAAAGACTTTTTGGGGACTCAATTACTGACAGAGGCCTACAAACAAGCTAAAAATATGGCAAAATACAACAGCACTAAAGCCGAGCTTTATGCGTTGATGGCAAGATATGGCGAAGCTATAACTTTTACCGACAATGCGATGAGCTTTCTTGGCAAAAATGACAATACTGAAATCAGCCGCTTACAAGCAATGAAACGCCAATATCGCAAGCGTCTCGATTATGTACAAGACTTAAGGAAAAACCTATAAATGTCGATTTCAATTTTACACAATCCACGTTGTTCTAAAAGCCGTCAAACATTGCAGCTATTGCAAGAAAAAGGCATAGAGCCAGAAGTCATTGAGTACTTAAAAACTCCGCCAAGTGCTGCTGAATTAAAAAGCATAATCACAAAACTAGGCATTGACACTCGTGACCTATTTCGCAAAAAAGAAGCCGAATACAAAGAAACGGGTGCCAATGACGAAAGTCTGACGGAACAACAACTGCTAGACATCATGGTCGCGACGCCAAAATTGATCGAACGTCCTATTGTCATTAATGGTGACAAAGCAGTAATTGGCCGTCCGCCAGAAAACGTGTTGGACATTATTTAATGACCACTCCATATATCCTCGTTCTGTATCACTCAAGACATGGTTCGGTAGAACAGCTTGCTTTGCAGATCCGTAAGGGCATTGAGAGTACCGGACTCGAAGCTAAAGTGCGCAGTTGCGAGCAAGCAGAGCGTCAATCGGACTCAATGTATCCACAAGTAACGATCGAGGATTTAAAAAACTGTGCAGGACTTGCAATGGGAAGCCCTTGTCATTTTGGAATGATGGCCAGCCCACTTAAGGCGTTTTGGGAAAGCACATCGACTCAATGGTTATCCGGTGATTTGATTGGCAAACCAGCCGTCGTCTTTTCTTCTAGTTCTAGCCTGCACGGAGGTAATGAGAGTACATTATTATCAATGTCATTACCTTTATTACATCATGGCATGATGTTACTTGGCATTCCCTATTCTGAGCCTGAGTTGCACACCACAACAAGCGGTGGAACGCCATATGGCGCAACACACGTTGCTGGCCTCAACAACGACCATGATTTAACCCCACACGAAAAAAACTTAGCGTTTGCATTGGGCAAAAGACTGGCACAAACCGTACAGTTATTAAATCGCTAAAGCGATTAACGCTATTTTAGGAAGTAAACATACTATGCAAAAACATCAGGCGACGAGCGCCGATTACAAAACGGCGCCCATGGCTAAATTCGTCAAAAAGCTCCAAGTGACAGGCCTAATTGGCTATTTAGGCCTAGTCGTGTACATGCCGATTTTAATACTTGCACTTAACCCGACAGACAACTCGCTGGGTTACATAACTCTTACCCTGTTTTGGTTCCCCTTGTTGTTTGCGGTTAAAGGGTTAGTTCAAGGAAATCCATATACCTATGCATGGAGTAACTTTGTCATTATGTGGTGCTATTTACATGGGTTAACCGCAATTTGGACGTTTGAAGGTAATAAACTTTTTATCGTAATAGAACTTGTTTTATTGACCCTAGCATTTATTGGTAATACCTATTTTGCGCGTTACCGTGGTCGTGAGATGGGCTTAGCCTTGCCAAAGATCAAAGAGCTCAAAGAACAAGAAAAAGCGCAATTTGAGGGAAAAGCCAAGTAAACCAAATTTCCTCTCCTTCGTATAACTGCCATAAGCAAACGGGACACAATTCTTATGGCAGACGCGCTTTATATATTTACCAACGATCTTAGGGTTAACGACAACCCACAACTTCAATCCTTGCTAGAACAACATCAAAATGGCGACGTGACGTTACAATGTGCGTATGTCTTTGATCCTCAGCTTCTCAAACCAACTAATTTTAATAGCCGGGGCATTGGTCCTTTTCGGCTGCTTTTTTTACTGCAGTCGTTACAAAATCTTGCATCAAGTATCATCAAACAAGGCGTCAAGTTCCACTTTGTCGTTGACACACCGACAGAGGGAATAATGAACCTGGCGCTTCAAATTAGCGAAGGTGAAAAGCCAGCGCCGCTGAAAATACACACTCAGCGAGCCATCGGCACGTACGAGCAAAACACTAACCAATCAATCAGCAAGCGATTAGCGCGACGTAATGAAGAGCGTCACCCATCAAACGAAATTACTTTCGAAACCCACCAAGGTTTTACATTATTTAATTCAAAAGACTTACCTTTTGCCGTAAGTGACTTGCCTAACAGCTTTTCGAAATTCAGAAGAAAGGTCGAACAGTTGGATTTGGATTCCCTTTTCTTTTTAAAGTCTCAAGCGGTACTGCCTGTTCTTAATAAATCAGAAATACAAAAAAGGCTTAAACCCGAAACACAAAGTCTAAATAAGTACTTTCAGCAACAGTTTAACCTGTTTATAACTCTGCCAGACGTTGAGCAAATGTTCATTGACAACGGTCGCCACGCTGAAGAGCTAAAGCGTACTATGGTTTTTGAAGGAGGAGAATCTGCAGGTTTAGCCCACCTGCAAGAGTATTTTGAATCATCCGCGCCACAGTCATACAAACAAACTCGCAATGCGTTAGATGATTGGCCCTCTTCGACGAAATTTAGCGCATGGCTTGCTAATGGCTGTGTTTCGGCCCGTCGAATTTGGACAGAAGTATGCTTATACGAACAACAGCACGGCGCCAATGATTCAACCTATTGGATTAAGTTTGAGCTTTTGTGGCGCGAATACTTTCAATGGCAGGCCTTAGCGATCAAAAGCAAACTTTTTAAGTTTGGTGGGATTAAAGAACAAGGGCCACTTACGTCTTTTTACCCACAAAGGTTTGCCAAATGGTGTCAAGGCCACACACCTTACCCCATTGTCAATGCAGCCATGAAACAACTAAATGCAACCGGCTACATGTCAAATAGAGCAAGGCAAATCGTCGCCAGCTGTTTAATACACGAGCTGCAATTAGACTGGCGGTATGGGGCCGCTTATTTCGAACAACAATTAACTGATTACGACGTGGCCGCTAACTGGGGAAATTGGCAATATTTGGCGGGCGTCGGGTTTGATCCTCGAGGCAGTCGTCGGTTTAACCTCGACAAGCAAACCGCAACCTATGATCCTGACGGCGAATTTATCAATAAGTGGAACGGCCAAGATCAAAAAGCTAGTCAAAATACATTAGATAATGTCGATATCGTCGACTGGCCCGTATCTTAGTTTGTTTTCTAGGTCACAAAATTCAATCATGGTTTAAAAGAAGTAGCGCATAAGATGAAAAAACAACATCTCCCGTCTAAAGTATGTAAAACCTGCGGTTTGCCTTTCACTTGGCGTAAAAAATGGGCCCGTTGTTGGGAAGAAGTTAAATACTGTTCTGAGCGTTGCCGGAGAGCAAAATGAATCCTTCGTATGACGAAATAAGGCTAGTTTTAGGTGACCAACTCAATGCGGCTCACTCTTGGTACAAAACCAAAGACACCAAAGTGTTGTATGTCATTGCAGAGCTCAAGCAAGAACAAGAATATGTCACCCATCACATTCAGAAAGTCCAAGCGTTTTTCCTTGCAATGGAGAAATTCGCCAGTGCATTAAAAGAAGCTGGCCACCACGTACTTTATCTAACACTTGATGATACTGAAAAATACGCAGACTTACCCGATATGGTCAATCAACTGATTGATCAATATTTACCTAAACAATTTTGTTATCAACAGCCCGATGAATATCGACTGTCTGAGCAGCTCAAAAATATGACCATTAATTGCGATAAATCATGCGTCGATACAGAGCATTTTTATTTGCGACATGATGAACTATCAAAATATTTCAAAAAAGACACTGGGCATCGCCTTGAAGCTTTTTATCGCAAGCTACGAAGTCAATTTAATGTATTGATGGATGAAGGTGAGCCTGAAGGTGGTAAATGGAACTACGACTCCAGCAATCGCAACAAACTCAAAAAAGACGATCTCAAGGCCGTTCCTAGTCCATTGTTATTTAGTAATGACGTCAGTGATATTAATAAAAGGATCCAACGCCATAAAATAAAAACCATGGGCACAGGAGGAGATACTTTACTTTGGCCAGTAACTCGAACTCAAACACGTGAATTATTGAACTTCTTTTGCAAATACTGTTTACCAAAATTCGGTGAATTCCAAGATGCTATGACAGCTAAGCTCCCGGATAAACAGTGGTCTTTGTATCACTCACGGATATCCTTTGCGCTAAATAGCAAAATCGTTTCACCGGCCCAAGTTGTTAACCATGCCATAGAGGCATATCGCCAAAACAGCAGCACAATTTCGATCGAACAAATAGAAGGTTTTGTGCGACAGATATTAGGATGGAGGGAGTTTGTAAGAGGGATTTATTGGTTAAATATGCCGGACTACAAAACCAAAAATGCATTAGAGGCTTCGCGTCCTCTACCCGATTTTTACTGGACAGGTAAGACTAAGATGAATTGCTTGAGCAATGCAATATCTCAGAGCTTAGAATATGCCTATGCGCACCATATCCAGCGACTAATGGTGACAGGTAACTTCGCACTTTTAATTGGTGCAGATCCGGACCAAGTCGACTTATGGTACTTAGGTATTTATATCGATGCCATTGAGTGGGTAGAAATGCCAAATACACGAGGTATGAGTCAATTTGCCGACGGCGGCATTGTCGGCTCCAAAGCCTATGCCTCTAGTGGCAATTACATTCAAAAAATGACGGACTACTGCAGTGACTGCCATTATGACGTAAAACAAAAAACCAGTAACGATAGTTGTCCGTTCAACAGCCTGTACTGGCACTTTATGACACAACACCAAGAAAAGTTTGGTAATAACCCAAGAAATGCAATGGTTTATAAAAATTGGGATAAACGCTCAGATATGGAAAAACAAGAGGTGTTAGAAAGAGCGGAATGGGTACTACATAATTTGGACGCACTTTAACGTGCGTCCTGACACACTGTCAAAACAACCAAATGCTATTTGATTGAAGACAATAATGTCTCGTCTAAACCTTCATTTACCAAACCAATCACGGCTTTGCAGTGCTCAAGAGTAAACTCACCATCGGCAATTTGTTTATTAAGCTTTGCACGACGAGCCGTCACTGTGTTCTTGATTGCCTTTTTGTCATCTGCATTGATATCTAAAGCCTTAACTTTAGCATCCAAGCGTTCAAAGAAAGGGTATAACTGCCCTTCTGCCTTATATGCTTCTGCGCGAGTCGAAGGATGAAAATCTTCACAAGCGTTTAAATTCATTAAGTAAAAGTTTAAATAAGTAGACACTGTGATTAATTTGTAACTTTGACTTTGCTCAGCGTTTACTTTTACAGCACTTAGGCCAAGGGACAACAATAAAGTGAAAAGAGTAATTTTTTTCATTTTTATACCTCTATTTAATTTGAGGTAAATGTATGTTCTACGCTTACAAAGTGCAATAACTTTCTAATCATTAAACAATAAATCAGACAGACGAAACAAACTCGCCAAAAAGTACTAACCACCAAGCGAGCATAATTTAAACAAATATTTACGCTCTCTCGTTACTTTATCGAAGAATAATCCGGATCCATACTTGATCCGTACGGTAAATTGTGATTTCTTTACGGTCGGCATTTGATCAAAACCAACTCTGCCGTAAAAAATAACAACAAACAATAACAACAATGTCGGAATTATAAATTCCACAGGAATGATGTATGAAAAAAAGATCTCTAGTGAGTAAGGCTATTAATCTAGCCTTAGTAACAGGTCTCTCTTTTACTGCGCAAGGTGTTCTTGCAGAAGAGATGGCTAAAGAAGACGTAGAAAAAATCACCGTAACCGGTTCTCGTATCGCTAAAACCGAACTTTCTTCTCCTACGCCAGTACTTGTTTTAGGCCAAGCTGAAATCGCTCGATTTGGTACACCTGACCTTGGTAGTGTTCTTGCAGAGTTACCAGCTATTGGTGCAACAAACACTCTATCGGGTAACGCGGGAAGCAACGCTTTAGCAGGTTCAAGTTCTGCTGACTTACGTCGTTTAGGTGCGAAGCGTTCTTTGGTTCTAGTAAACGGTAAACGTCACGTAGCGGGTTCTCCAGGTTCTTCTACAGTTGACCTTTCGACTATCCCAGCAGTTCTTATTGAACGTATCGAGATCATCACTGGTGGTGCATCTGCGATTTACGGTTCTGACGCGGTTACAGGTGTAATCAACGTTATCCTTAAGAGTGACTACGAAGGTCTAGAACTTAACGCGACTGCAAGTGACTCTACTGAAGGTGTAGCAGCGCGTAACCACACTGTAAGCATCGTAGGTGGTACCTCAAGCGACCGCGGTAACGTGACGTTTTTCGCTGGTGTTGAGCGTATTGAAGAAACTATGTCTGCAGACATCCGTCAGTTGAAAAACTGGGGTACGATTGTAAACCCTGAAGACACTGGCGAAGAAGACGGTATCTTTGACCGTTTACGCGTACCTTACGTTGGTTCAGAAATGATCAACCGTTTTGGTGTAATCAACCCATTTGGCGGTGACCGTTTCACGTTTGACGAGACTGGTAACGTAATCGAGCAGTGTGAGCGTACAGCGACAAACAGCTTTGCATTTGGTCAATTACCGGCTGATTGTAAGACAGGCTTCTTCACTGAAGACTACGAAAACATCTATCCAGCAGTTCAACGTTTCTACGTAGGTAGTACAATGAACTACGAGATCACTGATCAAGTTCGCTTCTTCGGTGACTTCAAATACAACTCTGCTGAAGTTCAGCAGCAGTTCCAACCAAGCTTCCGCTTCGGTAACATCTCAATTGACGTTGCAAACAATGCTTTCCTATCTGACGAAGCTCGTGCTCGTTTAGGCGGAACTGGCAACGTTTCTATGGCTAAGTTCTTTGATGAGCTAGGTAACCGTTCAGCAGATAACGAACGTGAGTTATTCCGTGCAGTAGCAGGCTTTGATGGTTACTTCACTCTAAGTGACACTAACTTCGACTGGGAACTTTTCTATGTATACGGCGAGTCTAACAACATCCGTGTTACCGAAAACGACCTAATCCCAGAAAACTTCGCAGCAGCGGTTAACTCTGTAATTGACCCTGACACAGGTGAAGCAGTGTGTGCTGACCCAACTGCAGGTTCTGTAGCGGCTGGTAGCTGTGTTGCTTACAACCCGTTTGGTTTCCGTCAAGCTTCTCAAGAAGCGAGAGACTGGGTTTCTGCTAACGTAACTCGTCAAGACCAAATCACTCAAGAAATCGTTGGTGGTTCAATCTCGACAGATACAAGCGAGTTCTTAAACCTTCAAGGCGGTCCAATTGGTCTCGCTGCAGGTTTTGAATACCGTGAAGAGACTTACTCAACAATCACTGACGAACTAACTAAATCTGGTGCGTTATTAGGCGCAGCAACTCCAGATGAGTTCGGTGACTACGACGTAACGGAAAGCTTCGTTGAAATCAGCTTACCACTACTTGCTGATGTAGACTTTGCACATGAGTTAACATTAGATGCAGCATACCGTACAGCAGACTACTCTCACGCTGGTGAAGCAGATGCTTGGAAAGTTGGTTTAATGTATGCGCCAATTAAAGACGTTCGCATCCGTGCGACAATTGGTGAAGCGGTACGTGCTCCTAACCTAAGTGAAGCATTCAGCCCACAATCTCCTGGTTTCGCTCGTGTATCTGATCCATGTGACGCAGACAACATCAACGAAGATCCAGATCGTGCAGCAAACTGTCGTGCGTTAGGTATTCCTGAAGGTTTCGAAGCAAACGATAACGTTTCTGTAAACCTAATTTCTGGTGGTAACCCAGAGCTGTTCTCTGAGACTTCAATGTCAAAAACAGTAGGTATCGTTTGGACACCTGAGTCAATCGAAAACTTCACGTTCACTGTTGACTTCTACGACATCGAAATCGAAGATGCGATCATCGAAGTAGCAGCGCAAGACATCGCGGACAACTGTGTTGACGCAACTGGCGGTCCAGATGAGTTATACTGTTCTGCAGTAGACCGTAACCCAACAACTTACGACGTTGAGTTAGTACGTTCTGGTTTCCTTAACGCAGCGGCGTTAAACGTTCGTGGTGTTGAATCAGAGATCAACTACTCTACAGATTTAGCTGACTTTGAACTTCCAGGTGAGTTATCTGTTAAGTTATTCGTATCTAAGTTACTAGAGCTAGAACAATTTGAATTCCAAGACCGTCCAGACGAAATCAACGTTGAAGATGGCGAAGTGGGTGACCCTAGCTTACAAGTACGTTTAACAACTAACTACCGTTTAGACGATCTACTAGTTAACTGGACTGTTCGTTCAATCGACCGTTCTGTAACTTATGACGTATCTCCTAACGGCGGTTCTCCAGAAGACACAAATCCTTCTTGGGTTCCTTCAATCGTTACACATGACTTCTCTGCAAACTACATCATTAATGATAATGTTCGCGTAGACTTCGGTGTTCGTAACGCATTTGACAAGCTAGCACCGGGTTACACAATTAACCCAATTTACGACATCGTAGGTCGTCGTATCTTCACTGGCTTAAATGTTAAATTCTAATTTGAATTAACGTCGTAAAAAGGTCGCCAATGGCGACCTTTTTTTATTGCCTTCAATTGATTTACTTTCTAATCCTTAGCGCTCGCTCTATCTTTTAAAATTATTTTGATACACTCGCACCTCTAATACAAAAAGGCCATATGTCTATGCCAGCAGATACAATTCGATCTCAGTCTTCAAATATTACTACCCTAGATCAGTTAGGCGAACACAGTGACTATTCCTATATTCGATTGTTAAATGCCGACCCGCAAGCAACACCAGATGGTCGGGATCACAGAGCAAGACAAGTCTTTTCAGGTCATTATGTACCAGTAAAACCAACACCTATCGCCTCGCCTCAATACATTACTCACAGTGAAACATTCTTCAAAGAGCTAGGTTTAGATGACTCGTTGGCAACAGATGAAGGTTTTATCCGACTTTTTTCAGGCGATATGACTTCGCTGCCCGATACAATGAAATCAACGGGCTGGGCAACCGGTTATGCCCTTTCAATTTATGGCACTGAGTATGTTCAGCAATGCCCTTTCCATACTGGCAACGGTTATGGTGACGGTCGTGCGATTTCGGTGGTCGAAGCCGTTTTGAATGACAAGCGCTGGGAAATGCAACTCAAGGGCGCAGGTCCAACGCCCTATTGTCGTGGCGCTGATGGAAGAGCCGTTTTGCGCTCAAGTGTCCGGGAGTTTTTGGCGCAAGAATTGATGCATGCTTTGGGAGTGCCAACCTCGCGTTCTTTGACCTTATATACTTCATTGTCCGAGCGTGTTGACCGACCTTGGTATTACCCGGACTCACAGTCCACTGACCCAGAAATCATGGTTTCGAACCCTGTCGCCATTTCGACTCGTGTCGCTCCGTCATTTATTCGTGTTGGTCAAATAGAACTATTTGCTCGTCGAGCGAGAAGTAATGAGCACCCAACGGCTCATCATGAGCTACAACAGATTGTCGAACACCTTATTACCAGAGAATATTCGAACGACATCGATCTAAGCTTACCGTTGACCGAACAAGTTGTTGAGCTTGCCAAACACTTCCAATCACGACTCATTAACCTAGTTAGCAATTGGCTACGAGTTGGCTTTTGCCAAGGTAATTTTAATAGCGACAACTGCGCGGCAGGTGGTTTTACCCTTGATTATGGCCCGTTTGGCTTTTGTGAGTTGTTCGAACCAGCGTTTCAGCCTTGGACTGGCGGCGGTCGACATTTTTCATTTTTTAATCAGCCTGCGGCAGCCCAAAAAAACTACGAAATGTTCTGTAAAAGCTTGAGAGTGTTGTTAGAGGGTTTAAATGTCGACGCAGAAGCCTCAAACGACTCATTACAAGCGTTAGAAGTTATCGAAGATAACTTTTCTAACAATATGGAACAGCAGCTCAACGCCATGTGGGCACAAAAACTTGGCCTTGCCAAATACGATACCGATTTGTTTGTAGAACTAATTACTCTAATGGCAAATACAGGTGTGGACTACACGATTTTCTTCAGAGAGTTGTCCAGCCTTCCAAATGAATTGAGCGACTTAGATAACAGCTTCTACCGACAGCCACCAGAGGATTTACTCGATAGGTGGAATACTTGGTTAGCCAAATGGCAACAAGCTATTAAGCTAAGCGAATTAAACGACCACCAGTGTGACATCATCAAACAAAATATGCAGAAAGTGAATCCTAAATACACTTGGCGTGAATGGCGCGTCGTACCTGCTTATCAAAACGCAGAAAACGGCCAATATGGATTGATTCACGAGTTACAGGAGCTATTCGCTACCCCTTATAAGGAAGGTACGGCAGCGCAAAATGAGAAATATTATACCTTGCGACCTCAGCAGTATTTATTTGCTGGCGGTGTATCACATTATAGCTGCTCGTCGTAACCAAAGAAGTGGTACAACAGATACAAAAACGGCCCTGAATTTGATATTTGATCATAAGTAAATTCGAGGGCCGTTGAGAATTGTAATTATTCTATTTAGCTTCGTTTTTGTATTTATCAAACCAAGCCAAAATATTACCTACCTTGCGAGCTAAATTAGATGGTTTAGCCGCAATACCATGATAAGCACCTTGAATGCGAACCAGTGAACTTTCGACACCTTCAAGTCGCAACGCACCATAGTATTGTTCACTTTCACTCATAGGCGTGCGCACGTCCAGCTCGCCAGTTAATACCATAGTGGGTGTTTTCACATTGCCCACTAACGACAATGGCGAGCGTTTCCAGTATTGCTCGTAGTCATTCCAAGGCAAGTCAGTAAACCAATACCGACTCATAAAGGTGTAAATATCAGATGTACCTATCATGCTCGTCCAATTAATTACAGGCTTAGCCACAACAGCAGCTTTAAATCGGTCGGTATTACCGATAATCCATGCCGTTAACACGCCACCACCTGAGCCACCTGTCACAAACAAGTTTGATTCGTCGATATAACCTTTTTTGATTACGCCATCTACCATATCCATTAAGTCGTTGTAGTCTTCGGATGGGTAGTTTTTATCAATTAGGTTTGCAAAGTCAGCACCGCGAGAAGTTGAGCCACGTGGGTTGCCATAAACTACGACGTAGCCAGCGGCTGCAAACAATTGAACTTCAGATGAAAACCCAGGGCCGTAAGCCGTATGTGGTCCTCCGTGGATTTCTAATATCAAAGGGTATTTTTTGTTTGGGTCAAAATCTGGAGGTGTAACAATCCACGCATTTAATTTACGTCCATCAACCGAGCTTTTTACGGTAAGTAACTCTGGTTGCTTTAACACCTTATGATCAAACACATCACCATTGAGATCAGTTAATTGGCGCTTGCCCTTTCTTGTCGTCACAGCGAGTTCTGCCGGACGATTTCCTAGCGACTGGGTATAGACGACTTGACCGTCATTAGTCACATCAAACTGACCCGAGGTATAAGGGCGACCTAGGCTCATGCCACCTAGGTTGTCCGTCAGTATTTTTAAGTCACCCGATAACGTCGAAAATGCAACGTACTTTTTTCCTTCGTTGTCATAACTGAAGTACAAGCCTTTACCGTTGTTTGCCCACTGGACATTACCTACCGACCTATCCAGTTTTGGTGTCAGATTACGGATGTTCTTACCATCAATATCCATCACATAAAGTGACGTGATTTGGTTTGACTTACCATTGTCATCAAAGCCAACGAACGCAACCGACTTACCATTTGGACTGACCAGCGGGTTGCCTTCTGGGCCACTTTCGTTAGTCAATTGAGTAGACCGCTTAGTTTTAATATCAATCGCAAAAATATCGGTATTAAAAATATCAAAGTCTCTGTCTTCTCGAGTGTTGGCAGAAACAAGAATAGACTTGCCGTCTTTTGTCCAAGCTAATTGTCCTGCGTAGTCGTACTCACCTTGAGTGATCTGACGTGGTGTACCACCGATAGCAGGAACGACATACACTTGCATATTTCCCGGACGATTCATTCCTGCGCCATCACGTTGGAACAAGGTATCATCGATATATTGTGCATTGTCAGCCCACTTCGCGTCTTTTGGTTTAAAATTTAAGCTAAATAGAGGCTTAGATTTAAGCGGTGTAAACATTGAGAACGCAAGCTGTTGGCCATCGGGTGAAAAGCTCAACCCTGAAGGCGTCATTTCAACATCCGTGACACGTGTCGTAAGACCCGTTTGCATGTCTCTTAAATAAATTTGTACCTTGCCTTCTTTACTCGATAAATAAGCGAGTTTTGATCCATCAGGGGAAAACACTGGACTAAAGTGATTGTTAGAATCCGAAAGTAACGGCAAATGGCTTTTGCCATCAAGTGACACCATCCACAAATTACGACGAATACTGTCCGTCATAATATCCATGCTGCGACGCTCGTATACGACTTTGTCTTGCGAAGGCATTACCAATGGATTTGCCGCGTATTCAAAATTAAAGATATCTTGGTAATCGAGCTTAGTAGACTCTTTGTTAATATCGCTCGCTTGAATATTAACGGAAAGAAATAAACTCAAACTTACTAATGATGTCAGTCCAATTTTTAAATTGTTAGATCCTAATGATTTCATTTTAACAACCTCAGTTAGCGCACTTAGCTTTTAAATTCAAAACTTTTAAAAATTTAAACATAACAGTAAATTTAGTTGCTAACGATCAAATTACTTGAAAAGCGCTAACTATTTTTGACATTGAAGCGTCAACAGGTAAGGATCAGCTTGTTAATTAATAATCTGCAGTTCTCAAAAGGGTAAATTAAGAATTGAAGACTCTTGATTTAGCCATTGGGTAAAACAGCATCTTAGTGAGAAGAAAAATTGAATAACAACTCAAACTCTATCGCACAACAGGACAAGTTGAATAACGGGGCTTTTTCTCGGTTTTTGGCCACTGTCGAATGGTTAGGAAACCTACTTCCCCATCCAGTTACATTGTTTGCCATGTTAGCCGTTTTTATCGTGGTTTTAAGTGGCATTTTGGGCTTTTTTGAAATTTCTGTCGCGGACCCTCGTCCATTAGATGCCAAAGGACGAGCACCAGATGGCATGATTGAGGTCGTTTCATTAATGAATGCCGAAGGGTTACAACGCATTGTAACAAGTTTGGTCACTAACTTTACTGGTTTTGCGCCACTGGGTACGGTGTTGGTTGCGCTTTTAGGCGTTGCTGTTGCAGAACACAGTGGCTTACTGGCGACAGCTATGCGCTCTATCGTACTCAATGCCTCTAAACGCGGCGTAACATTTGCCATCGTATTTGCAGGTATTGTATCTAATACTGCAGCAGAACTAGGCTATGTTGTCCTTATTCCACTTGCAGCAATGATCTTTCATTCACTTGGCCGACACCCACTTGCTGGTTTAGCCGCAGCCTTTGCCGGAGTTTCTGCGGGGTACAGTGCTAACCTTCTAATGGGAACTGTTGACCCTCTGTTGTCTGGAATTACCGAAGCCGCTGCGCATATGATCGACCCAGATTATGTCGTTGGCCCAGAAGTAAACTGGTACTTTATGTTTATTTCTACGTTTGTCATTGCGATCATGGGCACATTCGTCACAGAAAAAATTGTTGAGCCTCGCCTCGGTAAATTTGACCCCAAAAATGCGTCGGTTGAGCTTGAGCCACAGTTGATGCAACCACCGACAGCCAAAGAAAAATATGCATTAAAAATGGCAGGTCTAGCTTTTGCTATTGTATGTGGCATTTTGGCGTTAACGGTCGTACCAGAAAATGGCATTTTACGTGACCCAGAAACAGGCAAAGTCGCTGGCTCTCCTTTCTTAAAGGGTATAGTCGCCTTTATTTTCATAACGTTTGCGATTCCGGGTTTTGTTTACGGCAAAATCGTTGGCACTATGAATAATGACCGAGACGTAATTGCTGCAATGGCTAAAAGTATGAACACCTTGGGCTTGTACATCACCTTGGTTTTCTTTGCTGCGCAGTTTGTTGCATTTTTTAAGTGGACCAACCTAGGTACTGTATTAGCGGTTAAAGGTGCTGCAACGCTTCAGGCACTTGGCCTAAACGGCCCTGAAGTGTTTGTTATCTTCATATTGATGTGTGGCTTGGTTAACTTATCTCTTGGTAGTGCGTCAGCGCAATGGGCAGTTACTGCACCTATTTTTGTGCCTATGTTGATGTTAATTGGTTTTGCCCCAGAGGTTATCCAAGCGGCTTATCGTGTCGGTGATTCAGTGACTAACGTCATTGCACCTATGATGAGTTATTTTGGCTTGATATTAGCTATGGCGGCCAGATACCAGAAGGACTTAGGAATGGGTACCTTAATAGCAATGATGCTGCCTTACTCGCTGATTTTCATCGTGGGTTGGACCATCCTATTTTATATTTGGGTGTTTGTCTTTAACATGCCAGTGGGTCCAGGTGCAGCAACGTATTATCAACCCTAATCAATTACCTTGATGACAAACATAAAAAAAGCACCGTTTAAACGGTGCTTTTATTTTCTTTAAAATCAGTTAACTAAACGCTATTCGCTTATTAACCTAGTTTTGCTAATGCATTGTTAAATGTATTGCTAGGACGCATCGCTGCAAATCCTTTTTCATCTGATGGACGGTAGTAACCACCGATGTCCATTGATGTGCCTTGAGCGCTGTTAAGCTCGTTCACGATAACGTCTTCATTAGCTGTCATAACTTCAGCTAGTTCAGCGAACTGACCTTTAAGTTCAGCGTCGTCATTCTGAGCCGCTAGTTCTTGTGCCCAGTACATTGCTAGGTAGAAGTGAGAACCACGGTTATCAAGTTCGTTTACACGACGTGATGGTGACTTGTTGTTATCAAGGAACTTAGCCGTTGCTTTATCAAGTGTTACTGATAATACACGTGCTTTTTCGTTACCAACAGTGTTCGCTAAATGCTCGTAAGAAGCCGCTAACGCTAAGAACTCACCTAGTGAATCCCAACGTAAGTGGTTTTCTTTTTCGAACTGTTGTACGTGCTTAGGCGCTGAACCACCCGCACCAGTCTCAAATAAGCCACCGCCGTTCATTAGAGGAACGATTGATAGCATTTTTGCTGACGTACCAAGTTCTAGAATTGGGAATAAGTCAGTTAGGTAGTCACGTAATACGTTACCAGTAACGGAGATTGTGTCTTCACCACGCTTCATACGCTCTAGTGAGAAACGAGTCGCTTCTACTGGCGCCAAAATGCGTAGGTCTAAACCATCAGTGTCGTGTTCTTTTAAGTACTCGTTCACTTTTTTGATTAACTCAGCGTCGTGTGCACGAGCTTCGTTTAACCAGAATACCGCTGGCATGCCAGATAGACGAGAACGGTTAACCGCTAGTTTAACCCAGTCACGGATAGGTGCGTCTTTAACTTGACACATACGGTAGATGTCACCCGCTTCAACAGTGTGTTCGAAAACAACATTGCCATCTTGGTCTGTTACTTTAACAGCACCGTTTGCTGGGATTTCAAACGTCTTGTCGTGTGAACCGTACTCTTCTGCTTTTTGAGCCATAAGACCAACGTTAGGAACAGTACCCATAGTTGCTGGATCGAATGCGCCATTTTCTTTACAGAAAGAAATAGTTTCTTGGTAAACACCTGCATAACAACGATCTGGAATAACCGCTTTCATGTCTTGTTGTTTGCCTTCAGCATTCCACATTTGACCAGAAGTACGGATAGCTGCTGGCATAGATGCATCGATGATTACGTCTGAAGGAACGTGTAAGTTTGTGATACCACGATCAGAGTCAACCATTGCGATATCCGGTGCAGTTTCATAAACCGCCATGATGTCCGCTTTGATTTCTTCTTGCTTAGCCGTATCTAGCTTTTCGATTTTTGCGTAAACATCACCAAGACCGTTGCGTACGTCAACGCCAATCTCTTGGAATGTCGCAGCGTGTTTTGTAAATACGTCTTTGTAGAACGCCTTAACAATGTGACCAAAGATGATTGGGTCTGATACTTTCATCATTGTTGCTTTTAAGTGAGCTGAGAACAATACGCCCTGCTCTTTTGCATCAACGATTTCTTTGGCTAAGAATTTTTGTAATTCGGCAACGCTCATGAACGTCGCGTCAACAATCTCACCTGCTAATACAGGTACAGATTCTTTTAATACATTTGATGAGCCATCTTCACCAACAAACTCAATCTTTAAGCTGCCGTCTTTTGCGATAGTTGTTGATTTTTCACTTGCGAAGAAGTCGCCTTGTTCCATGTGTGCAACGTGAGACTTAGAGTCTTTTTTCCACTCACCCATTGAATGAGGGTTTTTCTTAGCGTATTGCTTAACAGCACCTGGAGCGCGACGGTCAGAGTTACCTTCACGTAAAACTGGGTTTACCGCTGAGCCTAATACTTTTGCGTATGCCGCTTTAATCGCTTCTTCTTGCTCGTTTGCTGGCTCTTCCGGGAACTCAGGAAGCTCAACACCTTGAGCTTGAAGCTCTTTGATTGCTGCTTTTAACTGAGGGATTGACGCTGAAATGTTAGGAAGCTTGATGATGTTTGCTTCTGGCGTTTTAGCCAACTGACCTAAGTATGCAAGGTCGTCAGATACACGTTGGTTTTCTGGCAAAAATTCGTTAAGGTTCGCGATGATACGAGCTGCTAACGAAATATCACGTGTTTCAACGTCAATACCAGCTGTTTTACTGAACGCTTCAACAATCGGTAAAAATGAATAGGTCGCCAGAGCCGGCGCTTCATCTGTTTTTGTATAGATGATTTTTGATGTCATTTAGGTTCCCTACATGTGCAGTGAGTTGTTCGTCGCTATAGTATAGACAACGAAATCTGAATATAAGTCTGAATTTTGGGTGTGCATACTATAAAATACCAGCCCTTTTTTAAAGACCTTTGTATATAATAGCGTCATGAAAACCGTAAAAAAAAATAGCCAATCACCTAAGCCAGCACCAAGGCATAGACAAAAAAACAACAATTCAGCCAAAGGCTTTAAAAAAACCAGTGCCCGTCGACCTGCAGAGCAACGAAACAAACCAAACCGTGCGATCAAAAAACAACAAGGTCCTACTCAAGTCGTTTTGTTTAACAAACCTTTTGATGTCCTGACCCAATTCACTGATGAACAGGGTCGTAAGACACTCAAAGATTATATACCGATCCCTGGCGTTTACCCTGCAGGCAGGCTCGATAGAGACAGTGAAGGCTTATTAGTTTTGACCAATAACGGTGCGTTACAAAACAAAATTGCCAGTCCCCAGCACAAAACGACTAAGTGTTATTGGGTTCAAGTCGAAGGTGTACCAGACGAGACTGCACTACAAGCACTACGTGACGGAGTGGAACTAAAAGACGGCTTAACTAAACCAGCTAAAATCAAGGCTATTGAAGAACCCGCTATATTATGGCCTCGAAATCCGCCAATCAGAGAGCGTAAAAATATCCCGACGACTTGGCTTGAAATCACCATTTCGGAAGGCAAAAACCGTCAAGTCAGGCGAATGACCGCACACATAGGTCACCCAACATTGCGTTTAGTACGTTACCGAGTGGGTAATTGGACTATCGATGATATTCCAAATGGTGAATACCGCATTATTGAACTTGGATAACAAAGTTTAATGGGTCAATTAGCAGGTTCTAATTTATACTCAAAAATAATGCTAAAAAGGTCGCCGAGCCGTACTCAAGGGCGCTTTGTTGTGTTAGAATCCGCGCAAATTTTAACTCCCTAGGTAGATTTCCATTTATATGTCAGAAATTACGTCCGAAAACGCAAATACAAAAGTCATCATTGGTATGTCTGGTGGTGTCGACTCTTCAGTCTCTGCTTACTTGTTGAAACAACAAGGCTACCAAGTAGAAGGCCTTTTCATGAAAAACTGGGAAGAAGACGATGATGATGAGTACTGTGCGGCGGCGGAAGATTTAAAAGACGCGCAAGCGGTCTGTGACAAATTGGGGATCGAGTTACACACAGTAAACTTTGCTGCAGAGTACTGGGATAATGTGTTTGAGCACTTTTTAGCTGAATACAAAGCGGGCCGCACGCCTAACCCAGACATTATGTGTAACAAAGAAATTAAGTTTAAAGCTTTTTTACAGTTTTCTGCCGAAATCCTTGGTGCCGATTACATAGCAACGGGTCATTACGTTCGTCGCACCAACGAAGCAAACCCTAAAATGCTTCGTGGCTTAGACAACAATAAAGATCAGTCTTATTTCTTGTACGCAATTGGCGAAAAGCAAATCGCGCAAACGTTATTTCCCGTTGGTGAGTTAGAAAAGCCAGAAGTTAGACGCATAGCTGAAGAACAAGGTCTAATTACCGCTGACAAAAAAGACTCAACGGGTATCTGTTTTATCGGTGAGCGCAAGTTTAAAGACTTTTTACAAAAGTACTTACCAGCTCAACCGGGTAATATTGAAACGCCTGAAGGCGAAGTCATCGGCCAACACGAAGGTTTGATGTACCATACTCTTGGTCAACGAAAAGGTTTGTTAATTGGCGGTCTCAAAGATTTTAATGATCAGCCTTGGTTTGTGGTCGATAAAGACGTTGAGCGTAACGTTTTAATTGTGGGTCAAGGTAAAAACCACCCTTTACTGTTTTCTAACGGCCTCGTTGCGAAACAACTAACTTGGATCGATGGTAAAGGTCCTCAAGATGCATGTCGCTTAACTGTCAAGACTCGTTACCGCCAAGAAGACATCCCTTGTTCTGTTGTGCATGATTTAGAGAACGACACCATCAGAGTGCTATTCGACGAGCCTCAGCGCGCAGTTACACCAGGACAATCAGCGGTATTTTATGACGGTGATGTATGTTTAGGTGGCGGCATCATTGAACAATATATTCGATAAGCGCAGCTTAAGATGAACGACAACGCCCGTAACCAAACCATTGCCATGGCCGCGATCTGTCAAGCCGCATTGATGATCCAAGAAGCGGCTAAAGGTCAGTCGATTGACTATGACGCCCTCAAAGTTTTGATGGAAGGGGTTTTACAAACAGACCCTAATTGCATTGAAGATGTTTACCCAGACTTATCAAAACTCGAGAGAGGCAGTGCCCTACTCGTCCATCAGTTAAGCGGTCAAGCCACGGCAAAAGACGTAGAAGTGACTCGTTATTTAGCAGGCATAATGTCACTGACCAAAAAAGTTATGGCGTCACAACAAGTCGCCAGCCAGTTGAGTCAGTTTATCGAAGACGTACAACGTCGTTTAGACCACTTCGAGTTAACTTCGCCAAGTATTATTGACAATTACGCCGATGCATACAGCCAAATCATCAGTCCAATTGGACAAAAGATAAAAGTCATTGGCTCGCCCGCCGTATTAAAGCAACCGAGTGTTCAAAACTTAGTTCGAGCTCTATTATTGACAGGCGTTCGAGCGGCAGTTTTATGGCGACAATACGGTGGCAAACGTCGCCAATTTATATTTGGTCGAAACACGATTTTAAGAAACGCAATTTCATTTAACAAAGAATTATCACTAATTAGTTAAGAGGTCACTCATGCAACTCTCTGCTCTTACAGCAATTTCTCCAGTCGATGGACGTTACGGAAGTAAAGCGAGCAAACTACGTTCTATCTTTAGCGAATTTGGTTTAATTAAATTCCGCGTCGTGGTTGAAGTTCGCTGGTTACAAAAATTAGCTGCAACTCCAGCAATCACAGAAGTCCCAGAGTTTTCAGAGCAGGCAAATGCCCTTCTTAACAGCATCGTCGATAACTTTTCAGAAAATGACGCAGAGCGTATTAAAGAAATCGAACGCACAACGAACCACGACGTAAAAGCAGTTGAATACTTTTTAAAAGAGAAGGTATCTGACAATGCTGAACTAACGGCCATTAACGAATTTATTCACTTTGCATGTACCTCTGAAGACATCAACAACCTATCACATGGTCTGATGTTAACAGCTGCACGTGATGAAGTTGTATTGCCTTATTGTGACAAACTATTAGCTGAACTTAAGCGCTTAGCAATTGAGTACAAGTCTATTCCAATGATGTGTCGTACACATGGTCAACCAGCAACGCCATCGACAATGGGTAAAGAAATGGCAAACGTTTACGTGCGTCTTCAGCGTCAGCGTCAACAAATTGCGAATGTGGAAATCTTGGGTAAAATCAACGGCGCCGTTGGTAACTACAATGCTCACATCTCTGCATACCCAGAACACAACTGGCATCAGCATTCAGAAGAGTTCGTTACGTCTCTTGGTCTAAGCTGGAATGCGTTTACGACGCAAATCGAGCCACACGATTATATTGCAGAATTGTTTGATGCAATGGCTCGCTTCAACACAATCCTTTTAGACTTTGACCGTGACGTATGGGCTTATATTGCACTTGGTCACTTCAAGCAAAAAACCGTTGCAGGTGAGATTGGCTCGTCAACCATGCCTCATAAAGTTAATCCAATTGACTTCGAAAACTCTGAAGGTAACTTAGGCATTGCCAACGCAATCTTTGATCACTTAGCTGCTAAATTACCTGTTTCTCGCTGGCAGCGTGACCTAACTGACTCAACTGTACTAAGAACGTTAGGTGTAGGTGTTGCTCACTCTATCATTGCTTACCAAGCTACACTTAAAGGTATCAGTAAATTAGAAGTTAACGAGCAAAGCTTATTAGACGAGTTAGACGACAACTGGGAACTATTAGCTGAACCAATTCAAACGGTTATGCGTCGATACGGTATCGAAAAGCCATATGAAAAACTTAAAGAGTTAACTCGCGGTAAAAAAGTAAACCAGACCGTTATGGCTGAGTTCATTGACGGCTTAGAATTACCAGACACAGTAAAAGCCGAGTTAAAAACAATGACACCTGCTAATTATATTGGCGACGCAGAAAAATTCATCGACTACCTAAACTAGTCTAAACTTTTCTATATTGTAAGCCAGTGCCCTATTGCACTGGCTTTTTTGTCTCTTCAAACTCATCAACACGTGCGTAACAAAATTATGAATATCAACTGGACGAACCTTTCTCAACAGACGTTTATTACCGAATACTGGAATAAAAAACCCGTCGTACTAAAAGCAGCAGTCACAAATTTTGACGATCCGATTGACGCTAATGACCTGGCGGGTTTAGCCATGGAAGAAGTTGTAGAGTCTCGAATCGTTCGTTGTGACCAAGGTTGGAATGTAAAGCATGGTCCTTTTTCCGATTATGGCGACTTACCTGAGCGCCAATGGTCGTTACTCGTTCAAGGTGTTGACCGTTGGATTCCTGAAGTTCACGAACTGCGCAAACTAGTATCCTTTTTGCCACAATGGCAAATAGACGACGTCATGGTTTCGTTTTCGAGCCAAGGTGGTGGCGTGGGTGCTCATTTAGACCAGTACAACGTATTTATATTACAAGGCCAAGGGCGTCGTCATTGGCAAGTTGGTGCGGTAGATAAGACTTTACAACAAAAAGAAACGGTAACCGACTTGTTACAAGTAGATAGCTTTGACGCCATAATCGACGAAATACTAGAGCCAGGTGATCTTTTATATATCCCGCCTTTTAGTCCGCATTGTGGCGAAACATTAGAAGATGCTATGAGCTATTCGATTGGATTTAGAGCACCAAGCCAAACCGAACTGTTAACGTCGTTTGCAGATTATATTTTTGAAAATGAATTGGGAAAAAACAGATTTTCAACCCAAGTCAACTCTAACCCATCAAGACTTAAAGGTGCCATACCTGGACAAGATATAGATGCTCTCAAGCAATTTATGCTAGAAAGTATAGAGTCTGGTAGGTTTGAACATTTTGCTCATCAATTTTTAACCGAGCCAACTCGAGAGTTAGATATTGTTCCAAGTGAACACGAGTGGAGCGAATCACAATTGTTACAAACCTTACAATCTGAGCACGTACAACTGAACAAAGTGTTAGGCTTACAAACCTCCTATCGCATCACAGAACAGTCATTACAATTTTTTTGTAACGGCATGTACTTTTCGCTTGCACCTAATCAATTGAATCTCATCGAAATCTTATCTAAGCAAGAAACAATGACTAGTAAAGAACTAAAAAGTTCCTTAGTACAATTAGAAAATATCACTCTATTGACTACACTTATAAATACAGGGTACTGGTATATTAGTGAGTAACAATGAGCTACAAGAGCAACAAGGTAAAGTGGTGTAATTACTCTTCAGAAATCCGTTCGATTAGAGAACAAGTATTTATTTATGAATACCGATTTTCTGAAGAGCAAGAATTTGATGGTGACGATAACGAAAGCGAACATATTTTAGTAAGAGACCCCACTGGCAAAGCGATCGCGACTGGTCGCTTAAGTCGAGATGGCAAGATAAGCCGGGTCGCTGTCCTAATGCAATATCGCAAAAAGGAAGTGGGTAAAACGGTCATCAACGGGCTGCTGAATATTGCGAAAGAACGAGGTCTAAAAAAGGTCTATTTCGATTCTCTATTAGACGAAGTTCGAAAATATCGGAACCAAGGGTTTATTCCTATAGGTAGTGTTTATATGGAAGCCGGTATCGCCAAACAGCCCTTAATGTGTGACATAGAACTATTCAAAATATCAACTACAATCCTACACTAAGCAGTTTATAACAAGTTAGAGTTCTCCCATTAAGGCCAACTTGGAATGGCCGACCTTCCTTCCCTTTCAACAGTAAAATCTTTAGTTAATTTTCTAATACCACATGGCCAATTTTTATTTACAAAGAAAAGAGGTCAAACCAGTGGTTGTGCACAGAAATAGTTAGGTACAAAACCGCGAAACTGATAGAGTCTCGGCAAAATATTTAGTTACATAGAGGACCTAACTTTGGCCGTTTTTTCTCAACCAGAATTCGATAATCACGAGCAAGTAGTTTTTTGTAATGACGAAGCTACAGGCTTAAGAGCAATAATTGCCGTACACAATACAAACTGTGGACCGGCTGTTGGCGGTTGTCGCTTTTGGAATTACGACAATGATGAAGAAGCGCTTGTCGACGTATTGCGCCTGTCAAAGGGAATGACTTACAAAAATGCTCTGGCTGGATTAAATTTTGGTGGTGGTAAAGCCGTTATTATTGGCGATCCTAAAAAACTAAAATCAGAAGCTCTATTCCGTGCATTTGGTCGTGCTCTCAACAACCTAAATGGCACCTATTACTCTGCAGAGGACGTTAACATAACGACCGGAGACATCATGCATGCTCATAAAGAAACAGAGTTTGTAGTGGGTCTCGAAGGTAAAAGTGGTAACCCTGCACCATTTACTGCATACGGAACATATTTGGGTATCAAAGCTGCTGTTAAACACAAGCTAGGCAAAGACAACTTACAGGGCTTAACCTTTGCAATCCAAGGCTTAGGCTCAGTTGGTATGTATTTGTGTGAACGTTTACACGCTGAAGGCGGAAAGCTGATCGTTACCGACATCAACCAAGACGCAATCGACAAAGCCTGTACAGAGTATCAAGCGCAGGCCGTCGGTCTGAATGATATATATGCCGTTGAAGCAGATGTATACGCGCCTTGTGCTTTAGGTGCCACTATTAATGATCAAACCATTCCACAGTTGAAGGTTTCTATAGTTGCTGGCTGTGCCAACAACCAATTAAAAGAACCTAAGCACGGTAATGCACTAATGGAAAAAGGTATCCTTTATGCCCCTGATTACGCCATAAACGCCGGTGGCATCATTAACATCTTCTTTGAGCAAGATCCAGAGGGTTACAGCGAACAAAAGGCAACTCGTAAAGTTGAAGAAATTTACGACACCCTGATGACAATTTTTGAGCGTTCTGCTCAAGAAAACAAACCCACCCATGAGGTTGCCGACATAATTGCACAAGAAATCATCAAGCGCGGTGGTAAGTAAGCTTCAACTGGTACAACCTCGTAAAAAAAAGCAGACACTCGTCTGCTTTTTTTGTGTTCGTTCAATGCAGTTAAAACCAAAATCTCTTATAAATATACATTTGTATATCTAAAAATAACGAAAAACATGCGTTTTTTGGTTTTTTTTTATCCAAATCATCACCTTGATCCCTAGCAAAAAAAATATTTTCCCTGTAGGTTAGAAATATCACCAATATAAAAAAAATTATGGTGATTCATAAGAATAATTTAAAGGGACCAAACATGTTTAAATTAAAACCAATTTCGAGAGTATTAAAGTACTCTTTGCTTTCGAGCCTTTCTGTTGGTGTTCTTTCCCCATCTCTTGCTGTAGCGAATGAGACCGCCGCAGAAAAAGACATTGAAAAGATTGCAGTTGTCGGTTCGCGAGCAGCGCCTCGCTCTATCGGTGATTCTCCAGTACCAGTTGATGTAATCAGCTCTGAAGAATTCAACAAGCAAGGTTCGACAGATATGGTATCGATGTTACAAACATCAGTACCTTCTTTTAACGTAAATGAACAGCCTATCAATGACGCATCCACCCTAGTTCGCCCTGCGAACTTACGTGGTATGGCTGCTGACCACACCTTAGTATTAGTTAATGGTAAACGTCGTCACCGCTCAGCCGTTATCACTTTCTTAGGTGGTGGTTTGTCTGATGGTGCGCAAGGACCTGACTTATCAGTCATTCCTTCAATCGCGATTAAGCAAGTAGAAGTACTTCGTGATGGTGCTGCCGCACAGTACGGTTCAGATGCAATTGCTGGCGTAATTAACTTTGTACTGAAAGACGACCAAGAAGGCGGTCAGTTTGAAGTTAAATATGGCTCTCACTACGAAGGTGATGGCGATACAATTCAGTACGCTGGTAACGTTGGTTTACCGCTAACATCTGAAGGCTACGCAAACTTCTCTTTCGAATTCAAAGAAGCAGACCCAACGAGCCGCAGTGTGCAACGCGATGACGCAGCAGCACTTATTGCAGCAGGTAACAACTTTGTCGCTGACCCAGCTCAAGTTTGGGGTAACCCAGAAATCAAAGACGACATTAAGCTATTTGGTAACTTTGGCCTACAGCTAAACAAAGACGCAGAAGCTTATATGTTTATCAACTACGCAGAGCGTGAAGTTGAAGGCGGTTTCTACTTCCGTAACCCACATAACCGTGGCGGTGTTAACGACGGTGGTACGGATGATGATGGCAACCAATTATTACTTGTTGGTGATTTAACAGGTGATATGAGTGGTAACTGCCCTACCGATATCCAAGTAGGTAGCAACGTTCTACAAAACTCACGTTACATCAATGAAGTAGCTAACAACCCAGATTGTTTTGCGTTTAACGAAATGTTCCCTGGTGGCTTCACACCTAAGTTCGGCGGTAAAATCGTAGACTCTGCGATCGCTTTAGGTACAAAAGGTGAAACAGACCTATTCGTTGACGAGTTAAACTATGACATCAGCTTCTACGCTGGTTCAAACGAAGTTGACTTCATGATACGTAACACGATCAACCCTAGCTTAGGTCCAGATACGCCAACTGAATTTAAGCCTGGTAAATACATTCAATCAGAACAGTCTCTTAACCTAGACCTTTCTAAATACTACGACAACTTCAACGACGGCACGTTAAACGTTGCCGGTGGTGTTGAGTTCCGTCACGAGTCGTACGAAAGTATCGCAGGTGACTATAAGTCATGGGAAATCGGTCCTTTAGCATCACAAGGCTTTGGTATTGGTTCTAACGGCTTCCCTGGTTTATCAGCGAAGAGTGCTGGTAAAGCAGACCGTCGTAGCTTTGCAATCTACACTGACCTAGAGTACATGGTTAATGATGATCTAATGCTATCTGCAGCATTGCGTTTCGAAGACTTCTCTGACTTCGGTAACACAACAAAAGGTAAACTAGCAGGTCGCTACCAGTTAAATGACACTATGGCGCTACGTGGTGCATTTAGTACTGGCTTTAAAGCACCTACGATTGGTCAATCAAACGTTCGTAACGTAACAACAGCGTTCGGTACAGACGGCAAACTTATCGACCGTGCGACATTACCTCCAACAAATCCTGTTGCGGTATTAAAAGGTGGTCAGCCACTACAACCTGAAGAGTCTGAATCAATCAGCTTCGGTTTTGTCGGTGAGTTTGACAACGGTTTATTCGTTACAGTTGACTACTTCAACATTGAAGTAACAGATCGTATCGCTACCGTTTCTGGTATCAAGCTAACTCAAGACGACATCGACACGCTTCTAGCACAAGGTGTTCAAGACGCATCTAGCTTTACTGAAGTAAGTTACTTCACTAACGACTTTGACACTGATACTAAAGGTGTTGACGTTGTAGCTAACTACTCTCAGGACTTCATGGGCGGTGAGAACAAGTACTCTTTAGCGTACAACTGGACTGAAACAGAGGTAACTCAGCACTCTGAGAACATCTCTGCAGAACGTGTACGTATGATTGAAGAAAACTTACCTAAGCACCGTTGGAGCTTTACAACTAACCACCAAAATGACGGCTGGCGTTTAATGGCTCGTGTTAACTACTTTGCAGACATCTATGAAGATCACTTAGACTCAGGTCTACCGATTGAAGATATCTCTGCCGAGTTCACAGTTGACTTAGAAGCGGGTTATGACATCAATGAAAACTTCGAACTAATTGTTGGTGCGAAGAACGCATTTGATGAAACACCTGACGAAAATACTCAGTGGGACAATGAAATTGCTGGCGCGAAATACCCAGTAACTTCACCTATTGGTATCAATGGTGGCTTCTACTACCTGAAAGGTGTTTACAAGTTCTAATCCAGAACGACAAATCAACCTAATAAGAAACCTGATTCCTATGATTCAGGTTTTTTTATACTTTGATTCTGTGAATCTAATATCAAAAAAAAAGCTAGAGCAAATTGCCCTAGCCTTTTCGTGATATTTGTTGTTTACACTTAATTGTAAACAATCAGTAATTACCAGCCAGTTTTCTCAGCTAGTGCTTTACCGATGTCAGCAAGAGAGCGAACTGTTTTAACACCAGCTGCTTCTAACGCTGCGAATTTGTCATCAGCAGTACCTTTACCACCAGAGATAATCGCACCAGCGTGACCCATACGCTTACCAGCAGGTGCAGTAACACCAGCAATGTAAGAAACAACAGGTTTAGTTACGTTTTCTTTGATGTATGCAGCAGCTTCTTCTTCTGCCGTACCACCGATTTCACCGATCATTACGATAGCTTCAGTTTTAGGGTCCTTTTCGAACATTTCTAAAACGTCGATGAAGTTTGTACCTGGGATCGGGTCACCACCGATACCAACACACGTAGACTGACCGAAACCAGCGTCTGTAGTTTGTTTTACCGCTTCGTACGTCAAAGTACCTGAACGAGATACGATACCTACACGACCTGGCTTGTGGATGTGACCAGGCATGATACCGATCTTACATTCACCTGGAGTGATTACACCTGGACAGTTAGGGCCAATTAGGCGAACACCTAGCTCGTCACAACGAACTTTAGCATCTAACATGTCTAAAGTAGGGATACCTTCAGTAATACAAACGATAAGTTTGATACCAGAGTTAGCCGCTTCTAAGATTGAATCTTTACAGAATGCTGCAGGTACGTAGATTACAGACGCGTCAGCACCTGTTTCTGCTACTGCTTCAGCTACTGTGTTAAATACAGGTAGACCTAGGTGAGTTTGACCACCTTTACCTGGAGTAACACCACCAACCATGTTAGTGCCGTATGCAATTGCTTGCTCAGAGTGGAAAGTACCTTGAGCACCAGTGAAACCTTGACAGATTACTTTTGTATCTTTGTTAATTAAAATGCTCATTATTTGCCCTCTGCAGCTTTAACAACTAATTCAGCAGCGCTTTGTAGGCTTTCTGCTGCGATGATGTCTACGTCAGAATTTGCTAGTACTTCACGACCTTTTTCAGCGTTTGTACCTTCTAAACGTACAACTACAGGTACGTTTACGCCTACTTCTTTAACCGCACCGATAATACCTTCTGCGATCATGTCACAACGAACGATACCACCGAAGATGTTTACTAGAACAGCTTTTACATTGTCGTCAGAAAGGATGATCTTAAATGCTTCTGCAACACGTTCTTTAGTTGCGCCACCACCTACATCTAGGAAGTTAGCTGGGCTACCGCCGTTTAAGTTAACGATGTCCATTGTACCCATTGCAAGGCCTGCACCGTTAACCATACAACCAACGTTACCGTCTAGTGCAACGTAGTTTAGTTCCCACTTCGCTGCATCTGCTTCACGCGCGTCTTCTTGAGAAGGATCGTGCATTTCTTTGATGTCTGGGTGACGGTAAACCGCGTTGCTGTCGATCGCTACTTTAGCGTCAAGACAGTGTAAGTCACCAGCTGGAGTGATTACTAATGGGTTAACTTCGATAAGTTCAACGTCTTTCTCTTTAAACATTTTTGCAAGACCTAAGAAGATCTTAACGAACTGAGAAACTTGCTTGCCTTCTAGACCAAGCTTGAACGCTAAGTCACGGCCTTGATAAGGTTGAGCACCAACTAGTGGGTCGATAGTTGCTTTTAAGATCTTTTCTGGAGTTTCTTCTGCAACTTTCTCAATCTCAACACCACCTTCAGTAGACGCCATAAATACGATACGACGGCTCGAACGGTCTACTACCGCACCAAGGTATAATTCTTGTGCGATGTCTGTGCATGTCTCAACTAAGATACGGCTAACTGGTTGGCCGTTTTCGTCTGTTTGGTAAGTAACTAAACGCTCACCTAACCACTTTTCTGCGAATGCTTTGATTTCGTCTTTAGTCTTAACAAGCTTAACACCGCCCGCTTTACCACGGCCACCGGCGTGAACCTGTGCTTTAACTACAAACTCGTTTCCACCGATTTGGTCTGCTGCTGCAGCCGCTTCTGCTGGAGTTTCGGCAGCGATGCCTTTAGATACAGGAAGCCCGTATTGAGCAAACAACTGTTTACCCTGATATTCATGCAAGTTCATGATGTTCTATCCATCTCTATTATAAGTAAAAGGCTGCAACTTCTATGCAGCCCAATTTAACATGCGGGGCTATTATAAATATCCCCTCAATTAGTGCAATAAAAGGCATTAATAAATGCCTTCAATTGCCATATTTAATCGACGTTTAGGACTATTATCTAAAATTAGATGTCTAGTAATAAACGCGCAGGGTCTTCTAGTAACTCTTTAACTGTTACAAGGAAACCAACTGACTCTTTACCATCGATTAAACGGTGGTCATAAGAAAGAGCTAAGTACATCATTGGTAAGATTTCAACCTTACCGTCTACCGCCATTGGGCGATCTTGAATTTTGTGCATACCCAAGATTGCTGTTTGCGGCAGGTTAATGATCGGTGTAGAAAGCAACGAACCGAAAACACCACCATTAGTGATAGTGAAGTTACCGCCTTGCATTTCTTCAACCGTCAATTTGCCATCACGACCTTTGATCGCTAACTCGCGAATGCCGTTTTCGATTTCTGCAAAATTCATCTTATCGCAATCACGTAATACTGGTGTTACAAGACCACGAGGAGTAGAAACCGCAATACTTACGTCAAAGTAGTTGTGGTAAACAATGTCGTCACCATCGATAGATGCGTTTACCGCAGGGAAACGCTTAAGCGCTTCAACAACAGCTTTAACATAGAACGACATAAAGCCTAGACGAGCACCGTGACGCTCTTCAAAT
Source organism: Psychrosphaera ytuae (assembly GCF_017638545.1). NCBI lineage: Bacteria > Pseudomonadati > Pseudomonadota > Gammaproteobacteria > Alteromonadales > Pseudoalteromonadaceae > Psychrosphaera > Psychrosphaera ytuae. Next base: position 182,462 of record NZ_CP072110.1, on the reverse strand, counting down.
ACGTCTTTGTATTGCTTGCGAAGATCCATAATTGGCTTCATGTTAATTTCGTTAAATGTAGTTAACATAGCCGTTGAGTTTTTCGCTTCTAACAAACGGTTCGCGATTGTTTTACGAAGACGAGTCATTGGAACGCGTTTTTGTGTACGTTCACCAACAGGTGCTGCCGGAGCAGGAGTTGAAGATGCAGCTTGCTTAGGTGCAGGAGCGCTAGCGCCTTGCTTTTCAAACGCCTCTACGTCTTCTTTTGTGATTTTACCGTTTTTGCCAGTACCTTTGATCTTGCTAGCGTCAAGGCCTTTTTCTTTAACCAGACGACGAACAGACGGAGACATTACTTCATCACCAGATTCCGCCGGCGCTTCTTCTGTTTTCGCGGCTGGAGCAGCTGAGCCGCCAGCAGTGATTTCTGCGATGTCTTGTTCACCAAGAACAGTGTCACCTTCTGGATTCATAATCTTAGAGATTACACCTGATTCTGGCGCAACAACTTCTAGAACAACTTTGTCAGTTTCGATATCAACTAAGTTTTGATCGCGTTCAACACTGTCACCTTCTGACACGTGCCAAGTTGCGATAGTTGCATCAGCAACTGACTCAGGAAGAACTGGAACTTTGATTTTTACCACTTGTTTTTCACCACTGTCGTTAGACGCAGATTCTTTCTTTTCAGAACCAGTGTCTGAGCTAGCTTCTGCAGGAGCTGCGTCAGCTGCACCTACTCGTGCGATTACTTGTTCGCCTAATACAGTCGCACCTTCATCTTCAAGAATTTCTGTAATAACACCGTCTTCTGGTGAAACTACTTCAAGTACAACTTTGTCTGTCTCGATGTCTACTAGGTTTTGATCGCGAGATACTTTGTCACCAACCTTAACGTGCCAAGTGGCCACTGATGCGTCAGCAACTGATTCTGGTAATACTGGAACTTTAATTTCAGTAGTCATGATTAATCCTTGAGATTATTTAATCGTTAATGCGTCGTTAACCAACGCTTGTTGTTCTTTGGCATGGACAGATGCATAACCTACCGCTGGCGAAGCTGATGCTTTACGGCCCGCATAAGTTAGATTTGCCCCAGTTGGAATCGAGTTCCAGAAATGGTGTTGACTACAGTACCAAGCACCTTGGTTCTGAGGTTCTTCTTGACACCAAACGAAGTCTTTTACGTGCTTGTACTTTTCGATTACTTTGTCCATTTCTGCATGTGGGAATGGATAAAGCTGCTCAACACGAACAATTGCCACGTCTGTTTGCTCGTCTTTACGACGCTTGTCCAGTAGGTCGTAATAAACTTTACCTGAACAGAACACAACGCGCTTAACGTCTTTAGCTTCGATGTCATCAATTTCGTCGATCACATTGTGGTACGTACCTTCCGCTAATTCTTCTAAAGAAGAAACGGCAAGTGGATGACGCAATAGAGACTTAGGCGTCATTACCACAAGAGGACGACGCATCGGACGAATTGCTTGACGACGGATCATGTTAAATACCTGAGCCGGCGTTGAAGGCACACAAACTTGCATATTGTGGTCAGCACAAAGCTGTAAAAATCGCTCTAAACGCGCAGAAGAGTGCTCAGGGCCTTGACCTTCGTAACCGTGAGGTAACAACATAGTCAAACCACATAAGCGGCCCCACTTTTGCTCACCAGAGCTAATGAATTGGTCGATGACAACTTGAGCTACGTTGGCGAAGTCACCAAATTGCGCTTCCCAAATAACAAGAGAATCTGGCTCAGCCGTCGCGTAACCATATTCAAAGGCTAGCACGCCCACTTCTGACAATACTGCATCATAAATTTCAAAGCGGCCCTGGCCTTCTTTGATATTTTCTAATGGTGTGTACGTCGCCGCATCATCTTGGCTGTGAATTACAGCGTGACGGTGGAAGAAAGTGCCACGGCCAGAGTCTTGACCTGTCAAACGAACATTGGTTCCGCGTTCAACTAGATCTGCATAAGCTAATGTTTCAGCCGTACCCCAGTCTAACAACTTTTCACCATTAAGCATTTTAACGCGTTCATCGTATTGCTTTTTAACACGAGAATGTGGCTTAACATGGTCAGGGTAAGTAGTGATTTTATCACCGAGTTCTTTTAACTTTTCAACTGCAACTGCTTTATCGTACTCGATATCCCAGTCATGGCCTAAATATGGTGACCAATCTACAGAATGCTCAGTCATTGGACGCCATTCTTCTACGGTACACTCACCTTGGTCTAGAATAGCGCGATATTCATCCATTAGCGTTTTAGCTTCATCATCTGACAACACACCTTCTTTTACTAGACGGTCGATGTACAACTGACGAGGTACTGGATGCTTTTTGATTTTTTGATACATCAAAGGTTGCGTTGCGTTTGGCTCATCAGCTTCGTTGTGGCCATGACGACGGTAACAAACTAGGTCAATCACAACATCACGACGGAACGTGTTGCGGTAATCAACAGCGATTTGTGACACTAACGCAACCGCTTCTGGATCATCGGCATTCACGTGGAAAATCGGTGCCTGAACCATTTTAGCAATATCAGTACAGTATTCTGTCGAACGCGTATCTTCTTGGTTAGACGTAGTAAAACCAACTTGGTTGTTTACAACGATTCGAACCGTACCACCAACTTTGTATGCACGAGTTTGAGACATGTTAAACGTCTCTTGTACAACACCTTGACCCGCAATCGCAGAGTCACCATGAATCGTGATCGGTAAGGCTTTAGAACCCGTATCACAGTCGCGACGGTCTAAACGTGCACGAACAGATCCCATAACCACAGGGTTTACGATTTCTAAGTGAGAAGGGTTAAATGCCAACGCCAAATGAACGTTGCCACCTTCTGTAGCGAAGTCTGAAGAGTAACCTTGGTGATACTTAACGTCACCAGCTAATAAAGACGGGTCGACTTTGCCACCGAACTCTTCAAAAAGCTCACCAGATTTTTTGCCTAATACGTTAACAAGAACGTTCAAACGACCACGGTGTGCCATACCAATAACGACTTCTTTTTGACCAGAAGTACCAGCGCTGTGAATGATTTCTTTAATCATCGGTACCAGCGCATCACCACCTTCTAATGAAAAGCGTTTAGCACCAGGGAATTTTGCGCCTAAGTATTTTTCAAGACCGTCTGCCGCAACTAGGCCTTTTAAGATTCGTTTTTTGATCTTTGTATCAAATTGAGGCGTACTCTTGATTGACTCTAAGCGATTTTGAATCCAACGCTTTTCATCAGTATCGGTAATGTGCATGTATTCTGCACCGATAGAGCCGCAATACGTTTGTGTAAGTGCATCGAAAAGCTCGCCTAACGGCATTTTGTCTTTTCCGATCGCAAACGAACCGACATTAAATTCTTTGCTCTTATCAACGTCCGATAGCTCGTGATGCTCTAATGTCAACTCACGAACTTTTTCACGCTGCCAAAGCCCAAGCGGGTCTAAATTGGCGTTCTGATGTCCGCGGAATCGGAAAGCATTAATAAGTTGTAATACTTTTACTTGTTTGGCATCAGCTTCGTCGGCTGCAGATACCACTGTGCGGTCTTTAGTTTTGGCTAGTTGAGCAAACAGGTCGCGCACTTCAGAGTGTTTAGTCTCAACCGATACCCCTTCTACTTTAGGGAGGTGGTCAAAGATTTCACGCCACTCGTCAGAGACAGATGTAGGGTCATCTAAGTACAGTTCGTACATCTGCTCAACATATACCATGCTGTTAGCTGAAAGATGGGAGCTTTCTAGCCAAGTTTGCATAACACCTTCGTGCATTAGATATATATCCTTGTAAGTCGTTAAGACTATATTTTACATAAATTTAAAATAAAAAAGAGCCCTTCCAAGTAAATGAAACGACTCTTTTTTGTTAAAGATTAACCACTGGACTTTCTGCCAAGATTAAACTGACCTCTGCAATAACATTGATTTAATGTGACCAATCGCTTTGGTCGGGTTTAAGCCTTTAGGACAAACATTCACACAGTTCATGATGCCGTGGCAACGGAACACACTGAATGCGTCGTCTAAATCAGCTAATCGTTCTTCAGTCGCAGTATCACGGCTATCGATTAGGAATCGGTAAGCGTGAAGAAGGCCTGCAGGACCAATAAACTTGTCCGGGTTCCACCAGAACGACGGACATGATGTCGAACAACACGCACACAAGATACACTCGTAAAGTCCATCAAGCTTATCGCGGTCTTCAATTGATTGAAGGTGTTCACGCGCAGGTGGTTGTTTGTCATCATTAATTAAATACGGTTTTACTTTTTCGTATTGAGTGTAGAACTGAGTCATGTCAATTACAAGGTCTCGTACTACTGGAAGACCTGGTAGTGGACGAACAACAATTTTGTCGCTACCCAATGCCGATAATGGCGTAATACACGCTAGACCATTTTTACCGTTCATGTTCATGCCGTCAGAGCCACAAACACCCTCACGACAAGAGCGGCGGTAAGATAATGTAGGGTCTTGCTCTTTAATTAGGTTAAGAGCGTCCAACACCATCATGTCTTGACCTTCCTCAACTTGAAGTTGGTAGTCCTTCATGTACGGCTTGTCGTCAACGTCCGGGTTATAACGGTATATAGAGAAATTCAACGTTTTCATAATGCGTTACATACCTTCTTAGTAAGTTCGCGCTTTTGGCGGGAACGCTTCACGGTGGTTAGGTGACATGTTTACGTCACGTTTACTCATTTCTTCCGTCGTAGGATCATAGATACTGTGACATAACCAATTTTCATCGTCACGCTCTAAGTAATCTTCACGGCTGTGAGCACCACGGCTTTCTGTACGGAAGTTTGCAGCTACCGCTGTTGCGTATGCAGTTTCCATCAAGTTATCAAGTTCTAAACACTCGATACGTTGTGTATTAAACTCAGAAGAGTTATCAGAAAGTTTAGCGTGTTTTAAGCGCTCACGAATTTCTTTAAGTTCAGATAGACCTTCTGCCATCGCTTCACCTGTACGGAATACAGAGAAGTTTAATTGCATGCAGTTTTGTAGGTCTTTCTTAATTTGAACCGGATCTTCACCTTGCTTAGTAGACTCCCAGCGGTTGTAACGTTGCATTGCTTCTTCCGCGTCATCTTTTGAGTAGTTAGTAGCACCACCACCTTCACCAAGGTATTTTTCAAGGTATAGGCCAGCAGCACGACCAAATACAACTAAGTCAAGAAGTGAGTTACCACCTAGGCGGTTAGCACCGTGTACAGATACACATGCAATTTCACCTACTGCGAATAAACCTTCAACTTCTTTGAATGAGCCGTCTTCCGCTTTTGTTAATGCTTGACCATTAACATTAGTAGGAACACCACCCATCATGTAGTGACATGTTGGGATTACTGGAATTGGTTCGTCAGCTGGGTGTACGTGAGCAAATGTCTTAGACAATTCACAAACACCTGGTAAGCGTGACTCAAGCGTTTCACGACCTAAGTGGTCTAGTTTCAGCTTGATGTGTGGGCCATGTGGACCGTCACAACCACGACCTTCGCGGATTTCTGTCATCATTGCACGTGCAACAACGTCACGACCAGCAAGGTCTTTCGCGTTAGGCGCGTAGCGTTCCATGAAACGTTCGCCGTCTTTATTTAGAAGGTAACCACCTTCACCACGACAACCTTCAGTAACTAAGGTACCTGCACCAGCAATACCCGTTGGGTGGAACTGCCACATTTCCATATCTTGAAGAGCAACACCTGCACGAGCCGCCATACCAACACCGTCACCAGTGTTAATGTGTGCGTTGGTAGTAGACGCGAAAATACGACCTGCACCACCTGTTGCTAGCACAGTTGCACGAGCTTTAAAGAAAACAACCTCACCAGACTCGATGTCGATTGCCGTACAACCGATAACAGCACCGTCTTGGTTCTTAACCAGGTCTAATGCGTACCATTCGCTGTATACAGTCGTCTTGTTTTTAACATTTTGTTGGTATAACAAGTGTAAAAGAGCGTGGCCTGTACGGTCAGCTGCTGCAGCGGTACGTGCAGCTTGTTCACCACCAAAGTTCTTAGACTGACCACCGAATGGACGTTGGTAAACTTTACCGTTTTCGAAACGCGAGAAAGGTAAACCTTTGTTCTCCATTTCTAAAATTGCTTCAGGACCTGTTTTACACATGTACTCAATTGCGTCTTGGTCACCGATGTAATCAGAACCTTTAACGGTGTCGTACATGTGGAATTCCCAGTTATCTTCGTGGGCGTTACCTAAGGCAACGGTAATACCACCCTGTGCAGAAACAGTGTGTGAACGAGTTGGGAAAACTTTTGAAATCAAAGCACAAGACTGCCCTGATTCAGCAATTTGCAATGCAGCACGCATACCCGCGCCACCTGCGCCGATTACTACGGCATCAAATTCTTGAACAGATATACTCACTAGACACCCCACAGAATAAATAAGCCAGCTACAACATACGCAAGACCAATAGTATTAAGGATAAAAGTCAATACTGTGCGAGTTGCTGTGTTTTTAACGTAGTCTGTTAGTACTTGCCATAAACCGATACGAGTGTGGACCCAGATACATAATAATGTAATGAAGGTAAAGATTTTCACACCGAGGTTTGCAAACAGACCTGACCAAATTTCGTAGGTCATTTCTGGCGTTGTTAAAAAGACATATAAAATGAAAAACGTGTACGCGGTCATAATCAACGCAGTTGCACGCAACGATACGTAATCTTGTACACCGTCTCGCTTTAAAGAAGCTTGATTGATTACCATATCCATACTCCTGCTAAAATTACTGTTACTAACCAAATAGCGATTGCTAATTTAGCACTAAGGTTACCTGACTGAAGTTCTTCCCAGTGACCCATATCCATAACCATGTGACGTAAACCGCCAATGATGTGATATGAAAGTGCTGCCAGAGTACCAATTGCAACAATTTTACCGAATACACCTTGGATTAGTTCTTTTGCGAACTCAAAGCTTTCAGCAGATTGTAGAGAAATGGCCCATACTACGATTACAAATATGAGTGCGAAGAACATAGCAACACCCGTTATGCGGTGTAGAATCGACGCATTTGCCGTAGCTGGCATTGAGATAGTTGTCAGATCTAGATTTACAGGTCTTTGTTTTTTCACGATTACATGCCTATCAGAGCTGTTGTTTTTTTAGAGTATACCGATGTATTACACCGATGGATTTGTTGAGCTTTAAAATTTCTTTGTTTATTTATGTCCAAGCTCACCAAAGGCTTACTGCATACGTGTGCAGTAGTCGCAGTATATATAGCGATTTGAGATATATCAATTTCTGTTTAAATTTAACGTGTTAAAGTTGACTTTTTGACCACTTCGACACGTATAGTGAATAAAAATTAAACATTTGTGCAATTAAATTGACTTTTTACTCTACTTTAGAGTTACAATGTCGTGATTTTTTAAATGACTTACGCTTACTCTCTTTTATTTTCTTCTATACTGAAGAGCAATAAAAAAGATGAGTCCAACTACTATATATGAGGAGAACATGCATGGCAGATAAAAAGGCCACAGTTCAAGTCACAGGGCAAGAACCATTCGACTTACCAATGATGTCTGGTACAGCTGGTAACGATGTTATCGACGTACGTACTTTAGGTGCGCAAGGCGTATTTACATATGATCCAGGTTTTTTGGCCACTGCTTCATGTCAATCTAAGATCACGTTCATTGACGGTGCTAAAGGTATTCTTTTACACCGTGGCTACCCAATTGAACAATTAGCCAATGAATCATCTTACTTAGAACTTAGCTACCTGCTACTTCACGGTGAACTACCAAGTGCAGAAAAGTTAGCTGAATTCGAAGAAACAATCACACACCACACGATGGTTCACGAAAAAATTGCGACCTTCTTCCAAGGTTTCGTTGTTGACGCACACCCAATGGCAATGCTTTGTGGTGTAACTGGCGCATTATCAAGCTTCTATCACGATGACTTAGATATCACAGATCCAGAGCAACGTAAGCGCAGTGCATATCGCTTAGTAGCGAAGTTGCCTACGATTGCAGCGATGGCGTACAAGTACAGCATCGGTCAACCATTTGTTTACCCTCGCAACAACTTGTCGTACTCAGAAAACTTCTTACACATGATGTTCTCTGTACCAGCAGAAGAGTATAAAGTTAACCCTGTTCTTGCTTCGGCAATGGACAAGATCTTCATGCTTCACGCTGACCACGAGCAAAATGCTTCAACGTCTACAGTTCGTTTAGCTGGTTCTTCAGGTGCTAACCCTTATGCGTGTATCGCAGCTGGTATCGCTTCACTATGGGGCCCAGCGCACGGTGGTGCAAACGAAGCATGTTTAAACATGTTGAAGAAAATTGGTTCTGTTGATCGTATTCCAGAATTTGTTGCACGTGCAAAAGACAAATCTGACCCGTTCCGACTAATGGGCTTCGGTCACCGTGTTTACAAAAACTTCGACCCTCGTGCAAAAGTTATGCGCGACACATGTCACGAAGTTCTAGAAGCACTAAACATTAAAGATCCTCTACTAGATGTTGCTATGGAACTTGAGCGCATCGCTTTAGAAGACCCGTACTTCGTAGAGAAGAAGCTATACCCGAATGTAGACTTCTACTCAGGTATCATTCTTAAAGCTATTGGTATCCCAACAAGCATGTTTACAGTTATCTTCGCGATGTCTCGTACTGTTGGTTGGATTAGCCATTGGGACGAAATGCTTAGCGAAGAAGGCCAAAAAATTGGTCGTCCTCGTCAGCTTTACACAGGTGAAGCACAACGCGATTACGTACCAGCAGACAAGCGCTAATTTTAGCCTTGTACTATTATTAAAGCGGCTTTATAGCCGCTTTTTTTATGCCTGTTAACCAGAAGTTTATTCGTGCTTGCTGCGCTTGATGAAATCGGCCAATTATTAGTGAAAATATTAACTTTTTCGTAATTATTGAAATAGAACCTTTATTGAAATGAAATAAGTTACTGAAAATAAAGTAAATTAATATTGGCATTGGTCTTGCCACTTAAGTAAAAAATTTATAAATGGAATATTAAAATGAAAACTGACCGCTTGCACCCTCTTACCAAAGTGTCTCTTATTGCCCTAACAGTTGTTGGCTTACTCAATATTTCTGGTTGTGAAGAAGCGACCGCTTCCGTTGATAGCGAAAAAAAGCAGGAAGAAGTTATTAAAGTACCTGTTGCCGTTACGAGTTTACAACGTCAAGACATTGCCAACTACTATGCATCTAATGCCACGCTAGAAAGCCCAGCTGAAGCAGACGTGATCAGTAAGGTCCAAGGCTTAATCGAAAAAATATACGCCGAAGAAGGTGATTACGTTCGCAAAGGACAAGTATTAGCCGAATTAGACAGTGACCGGTATCAACTCGTCCTTCAACAGCGCGAAGCCGATTTACGTCAGGTTAAAAGTGAACTTGACCGTATTAACGCAGCTAAAAGTAAGAACCTTGTCAGTGCCGACCAGCTCGAAAAACTCCAATGGCGACTCGAGTCACTTGAGGCTTCTACAGAGCTCGCGCAATTGGATGTTAATGAAACAAAAATAGTCGCACCAATTAGTGGTTTTGTTTCAAAACGCTACGCCAAAGTGGGAAATCTTGTCCACCAGTACCAACACCAAAACCTTTACCATATCGTAGCTCAAGACAAACTTGAGGGCGTGTTGTTCATTCCTGAAAGCCGTTTTAAAGATATTAAATTGGACCAACCGGTTCAGCTCTCGCTTTCAGCCCTAAACAATAAGACCTTTGACGCACGTATCGCACGTATTAGCCCGGTTATCGACGCTAATAACGGAACGTTTAAAGTCGTGGTTCAAGTCGATAATAGTCAAGGTGAGTTAAAGCCAGGTATGTTCGCTGAAGTGAACATTCAATTAGGCTTACACAAAGATGCGCTGGTTGCTCCGTCAAATGCAGTCCTTTCACTCGACAACAACCATATGGTTTATCAAGTTATTGATGGTAAAGCGGTTAAAACCGACATAACCATGGGCTATCAACACCAAGGAATGATTGAAGTTTTGTCAGGTTTAGAAGACAACTCGACATTAATCATTGCGGGCCATAACAATTTAAAAGACAAAGCCGACGTTACTATCGTAGAAAATAACTAATCGTTGAGACAAGGAAAACACTATGAAACTAGTCGAAGTCGCCATTAAACGTCCGGTCACGATTTGGATGTTTGTTTTAGCCGTCATGTTATTTGGTTTAGTCTCGTTAAGCCGACTTGCAGTAAACCTATTACCAGACTTGTCATACCCTACTCTAACAATTCGCACAGATTATGATGGTGCAGCTCCGCAAGAAGTAGAGATGCTGATCAGCAAGCCAATAGAGGAAGCTGTTGGTGTTGTGAAAAATGTTCGTCAGGTTCATTCCATATCTAAAGCTGGTCAATCAGATGTGGTTTTGGAGTTCAATTGGGGAACCGATATGGACATGGCGAGCCTGAACGTGCGAGAAAAGCTCGATATTATTCAGTTACCACTGGATATAAAAAAGCCCGTATTGTTGCGCTTTAACCCGAGTTTAGACCCGATCATGCGATTTGCATTAACGAATAACTCCGAGACTATGAACTTAAAGCAAGTTCGTATATTTGCCGAAGAACAAATTAAACGCAACTTAGAGTCGACTACGGGTGTTGCTTCTGTACAAGTCGGTGGTGGTCTCGAACAAGAGATCCATGTCGAAATCGATCCATTCAAACTCAATCATCACCAAATCACCTTACAGCATGTGCTTAACCGTTTACGCCAGGAAAATATCAATATGGCGGGCGGTCGAGTAAAAGATGTAAGCCAAGATTACTTTGTTAGAACTATCAATCAATTCCAAAATCTCGATGAAATCCGCGATTTAATCATTAAACAAAATCAGCTGAACATAGTCCGATTGTCTGATGTCGCCACTGTGACAGACAGTCACAAAGAGCGCGACTCTATAACTCAGATTAACGGCGAAGAAAGCATCGAAATTGCCCTTTATAAAGAAGGTGATGCAAATAGTGTAAAAGTAAGTCAATTAGTTCAGGCGCAGCTAAAACCTATAAACAAACGTTTGCCTGAGGGCCTAAAATTAACTGCTGTTTATGACCAGGCCCAATTTATCGAGTCGGCCGTTTCCGAAGTTAAAACTGCCGGAGTCATCGGCGGTTTATTGGCGATGTTTGTATTGTTTTTGTTCCTTCGCAACAGCTGGACAACGTTTATCGTTTCGCTTTCTATCCCGGTATCGGTAATCGCAACGTTTAACTTTATGAATGCCAATGGAATCTCACTTAACATAATGAGTTTGGGTGGTATCGCTCTGGCTATAGGTTTGTTAGTAGACAGTGCAATTGTTGTATTGGAAAACATCGCTCGACACAAAGAGCAAGGTGCAGCGCCAAAGCTGGCAGCGTTATTAGGCACCAAAGAAGTTGCGATGGCAGTAACAGCGTCAACGTTAACAACAATGGCTGTGTTTTTTCCACTAGCCTTTGTTGAAGGTATCGCTGGTCAATTATTTAGTGACCAAGCCCTAGCCATTACCTTCGCTCTGTTAGCGTCTCTTATTGTTTCGCTGACACTCATCCCAATGTTGGCCTCACGAGAACGCCGTGAAATGGAATTCAGTCCTGAAGTCGCTCCAAGAGAAAAATCAGGGAAGCCAACTCACAGATTATCCTTGTTCTTTTGGTATCTGACTTGGCCTGTTCGCAAACTCTTTTTGCTTGTCTTCTATTGGCTACCATTATCAATCGTAACAATAGGCAAAGTGGTGGTTCGCGGATTGTTGAAAGCAGCCGGTGTGTTCTTTCAACCTATTGCGTTTGGCTTTAATTGGGGTTACGACAAATTAGCTAACAGTTATAACCGCTTTTTGGCACGAGTCATCAAAACTCCTCTAGCCGTGATTTTTTCAATCACGCTGCTATCGTTAGGTAGTATTCCTTTAGCCAAACAATTAGGCAGTGAGTTATTGCCACCAATGGCACAAGGAGAATTTTATGTCGATATCCTAATGCCGACGGGTACTAAACTCGACGTTACTGAACAAACATTAACTAAGTTATCATCACATATCACTGACCATCCTGCTGTTGAAAAAACCTACAGTGTGATTGGTACGGGATCATTGATGAATGCCTCTCCAGGCCAGAGTGGTGACAATTGGGGCCGCCTAAACGTGGTACTCAACAAAGGTTCGTCAAAGCTTGATGAGCAATCGGTAATTTCTCTATTACGTGAAAAAATGGCCACCATGCCGGGCTTTACGAGTAAAATAGACAGACCCCAATTGTTGACCTTTAAAGCACCAATTCAAGTAATCCTGTCGAGTTATGAGTTAGACACTCTTGCAACCTACAGTGAACGATTAGTAAATCGTTTTAACGAATCAGATTTGTTAACTGACATTAATCCGACCTTAAAATCTGGTAATCCTGAGGTAGCTTTAGATTTTAATCACACTCGCTTAGCACAATTGGGGTTAACGGCAGCAACTGTATCGGACGTTGTTGCCACACAAGTTGGTGGCACAGTCGCGACAAAACTCAGTATAGGTGACCGAAAAGTAGATATTCTTGTTCGTACTGAGGAAGAACATCGAAACTCGGTAAACGCCTTAGGCCAACTAATAATTAATCCAGATGCTAATCAAGCCGTTACACTAGAAGATGTCGCTGACATTACAATTACGACGGGCCCAAGTGAAATTAATCGTTTACAACAAGAGCGCGTTGCCATTATCGACGTTAATGTTCTAACTGATGACCTTTCTACTGCAGTAAAAGAGGTCGAGCAGATTATTGTTCAAAGCAACCTTCCGCTCAACATAACTTGGAGTATCGATGGCCAAAATGAAGATATGGAACGCTCATTCGATAGCCTAATGTTTGCATTGGCCCTTGCGGTATTCATGGTTTATATCGTAATGGCGTCACAATTCGAATCTTTATTACACCCTCTTTTAATCCTATTTACTGTACCACTTGCAGGTGCTGGTTCAGTTTATGGCCTGTATTTAACAGGTACTAACTTGAGCGTAGTTGTATTCATAGGATTAATTATGTTGGCCGGTATAGTGGTTAATAACGCAATTGTGTTAATAGACAGAATTAATCAATTACGTGCCCAAGGAGTTGAGAAACTAGACGCGATTCAGTCAAGTGCCAAGAGTAGACTGCGCCCTATTGTCATGACTACATTGACGACTACTCTGGGTCTGTTACCTCTTGTTATTGGCAGCGGTGATGGCGCAGAAATGCGCACTCCGATGGCTCTGACAGTAATATTTGGCTTATTGTACGCGACAGTTTTGACTCTGCTGTTCATTCCTTGCCTGTATGCCTTGCTCGATCAAAAGGTATTTACACCAGAAACTACTCCAGAAAAAGCAAAGCCAGAGCAAGCTACACCAGAACTAAGTACAGTAGAGAGCTAAGGAGAGCCCCCAATGGAAAAACAAACACACAATCAAGAAACAGGTGTTGGTGCAATGGCAAAATTTTCATTGCATCGCCCCATTACGGTTACCATAGTTTTTATATCCTTGCTTCTATTAGGCAGTATTTCGAGCCGATTACTGCCCCTAGAGCTATTTCCAGGTATCGAAATTCCCGAAATATTCGTTAATGTTCCATACCCTAATGCTACACCAGCCGAGGTCGAACGTCAGATAACCAAACCCATTGAAGAGGCACTCGCAACCATTTCAGGTGTTCAAAAAGCCCAATCTTGGTCCAGTGAATCAGGAGCAAATATTGGTCTGAGTTTCAATTGGGGTGAAAACATCAGTTCAAAATCCATTGAAGCCAGAGAAAAAATTGATGCGATTCGGGATCAGTTACCTGATGACGTCGAGCGACTGTTTGTGTTTCAGTTCAATACTAGTGATATGCCAGTTCTTAATTTAAGAATTTCCTCAGACCGCGACCTCTCATTCGCCTATGACCTATTGGACCGTCAATTACGCAGACAAATAGAGCGTGTTCCAGGAGTATCCCAAGTCACTATGTACGGGGTCAACAAACGAGAAATAGTTATCCGTCTAGACGAGGCTCGCCTTGCAAGTCATAAGCTAACTGTGTCTGAGATACTTACAAAGCTACGCGGTATGAATTTTAGTCAGTCTGCAGGCTATCTAAACTCTGCAGAGGGCAAGATTTTAGTTACTCCTAATGGCGAGTTTAAGTCGGTAGAGGACGTCATCAACGCACCGATCAATCAACATATATTATTAGGTGATGTTGCCGAGATTAAATATGAGCTACCTGAGCGAGAAGATGGTCGTCACCTAAATCAGACCTATGCAATTGGCATGGACGTAATGAAGGAGTCGAGTGCTAATTTAGTTTCAGTGGCCGCAGGTGTTTTAAAGGTGGTTGAACAGGCCAAGTCCAATCCTCAGTTTAACGGCATTAACTTGTTTGTGATGCAAAACACGGCAAAGGACGTGACATCATCGCTGTCAAATCTACTAGAAGCGGGTTTGATTGGGGCTGCGCTTTCGATAGCCGTTTTATACTTATTTTTGCGTCATTTACCAACGACATTAATCGTAGTGGCATCAGTTCCTGTTGCAATTTGTATCACGCTTGGGGCTATGTACTTAATGGGGTATAGCCTCAATATTCTTTCGCTAATGGGGCTAATGTTAGCGGTAGGTATGTTAGTTGATAATGCGGTCGTTGTTACTGAGTCGATTTATAACGAACGTCAACATTCTGATGATATAGAAAAAGCGACAATCAAAGGTGTATCTAACGTATCACTTGCAGTAATTGCGGGAACATGTACCACTGCAATCGTGTTTTTACCCAATATAATTGGTAAAAAAATCGACGTCACCATTTTCCTTGAGCATGTGGCAATTTCGATTTGTATTTCACTTTTTGCTTCATTGTTGATATCACAAACTCTTATTCCATTACTCACAAGTAAAATAAAATCATTACCAAAGAACCCATCTGCAAGTAAGGGTCAAGAGACTTATCGCAAGACATTAAGCTGGGTTATGAAGCACCAGAAAAAATCGTTCTTCATTGGCTTAGCGCTGTTTCTTTCATTGCTCGTCCCGATGACCTTTGTTGAGTCCAACGAAAATGGGGGAGTGTCTAAGAGCCGAATGTTTATTAATTACAACATTGAGGGCAATCCAAGCATTGAAGAAGTAGAACGCAAAGTCGACATCATGGAGAAGTTCCTTTATGCCAATAAAGACAGATTCGAATTTGAAAGTGTCTATAGTTATTACCGCAGTGGCTTTGCTCAGTCTACTTTGAACATGAATGAAAACCTTAACCGAGATTTCATTCAAATCAAAAACGACATTGAGAAAAATTGGCCACAAATCGTGGGTGCTAAACCGACTTTTGGTTGGAATTCTGGAAATGGCGGTGGATTGCGAGTAAGCCTAGCCGGTCCTTCAACAGAAGTATTAATGGAGATAGCCGACCAAACTATTCCAATGTTGTCCAAAATAGAAGGTTTAGAAGACGTTAAATCTGAAATAACGGGCGAGCAAAAAGAAATTCAAATCATCATTGACCGCGATAAAGTTCAACGCTTCGGTTTAGATAGCACCTCTGTCGCACAAGCTGCTGCAACAGCTTTACGAGGCATGAACCTACGTACCTACCGAGATCCTGTTCAAGGTGAAATTCAGGTTAGGTTGAGATTTGATGATGATATACGTCATAACCTCGAGCGCTTTAAGTCACTTATTATTATCAGTAAAAATGGTGTTGATTACCGTTTAGAACAACTTGCTGAACTAAAAGTTACCCCTAGGCTTAACCAGATTTACCGTTATTTCAGAGAAACAAACCTTAATATAGGTGCAAACTTAGGTGAGGACTTCACTCTCGAGCAAGCAGAAAAGCAGATCACTGCAGTGATGAACCAGCTTACGTTACCTGCTGGTTATAAATGGAGTTTAACAGGCTCCTTCGAACGCGCTAAAGAGGCCGAAAACGTCATGTTAGTCAATATGGCTTTGGCATTAGTGATGATTTATATAGTAATGGCTGCATTATTCGAGAGCTTGATCTTACCTACTGCGGTTATCACTAGCCTGTTGTTTTCGATCTCTGGAACCTTTTGGGCCTTGCTCCTGACAGGTACAGACATGGGGATGATGGTAATGATTGGGATATTAATCCTGATGGGCATAGTGGTAAACAACGGCATAGTGCTTATCGATAAAATCAATCAACTCAGAGAACAAGGCGTTACACTTTACGAAGCAATAATCGAGGGCAGTACTTCGCGTTTTAGACCTATCCTGATGACTGTAGCAACAACTGTGTTAGGTTTACTTCCTCTTGCGATGGGCGATGCGAGTATTGGTGGCAACGGAAGCCCAGAATACGCGCCTATGGCGGTTGCTATTATAGGTGGTTTAGTATTCTCAACAGTAATGAGTCTCTTGTTTGTGCCACTTGCATATGTGTTGCTGTTAAAATTAACAGACCGCACCGCTCGGATGTTTATACGCGGTAAAACTTTAGCGTCTAAAGTAATATCTGAGGCTTAATGTCGAATAGCTTTTAGCCTTAAATATTCAATAAAATTCAATAAAAAAGCCACTCGTCAGTGGCTTTTTGTTTACATCAATTTCAGGTGATTACTCATTAATGACAGCGCCCTGCTTCGAACGCATTAGTAAATAATACATCACAGGCACAACAATAAGAGTTAATACAGTCGCAAAACCCAGTCCAAACATGATCACCACGGCCATACTCTTAAAGAAGTCGTCAGTAAGCAATGGCGCCATTCCTAATACGGTCGTAATGGCTGCCATAGAAACTGGTCTTACACGACTAATTGCAGCGTTGACAATTGCATCATAAAACTCGGCGCCTTCTGACTTCTCTATTTCAATTTGCTCAACTAATACGATACCATTTTTAATCAGCATTCCTGATAAACTCAGTAATCCCAATAAGCTCATAAAACCAAACGCAATACCTGTCGTTAAGAACCCAAACGACACACCAATTATCGCAAGAGGCACCGTTGTCCAGATCACAGTCGCTAGCTTCATCGAATTAAACAACAAAATGGTTATGATAAACATCAGCCCAAATCCAATAGGCAGCGCTGAGAATATCGGCTTTTGGGCTTTTTTACTAGCCTCGTATTCCCCACCCCAACTGAGCTCATAACCATCTGGTAGCGGAATCGCCTCAATTTTTGGTTTCACTTTTGCAAACAATTGGGCCGCTGTTTTATCTGATAAAACATCGTGGTCTGCCATTACCGTTAAGGTTCTCTTGCGGTCTCGTCGGTTAATGATTGGATCTTCAAATTCCATTTTGAACTCAGAGACCACCTTTGATAGCGGCAAGTATTGATTTAAAACCGGAGAATAAATCTGTAAGTCATCAATCGAGTCGATGACTTCACGCTGTTGTTCTGGCATCCGAACAACAATTGGTAATCGTTCTGTACCATCTCGATAAACGCCTACGGTTTTTCCTACAAAGTTAGTTAACAGTAAGTCATCCACCGCAGACTTAGTGATCCCTACTTCTCTAGCAGCTACAGCATCAAACACTGGGCGCATGACTTTTGTTTGGTTTTTCCAGTTGTCGGTTATATTCATCGCATCTGGTTCGGCACGCAAAATTTCTTTGGCCTTAGCACTCAATTGACGCAGTACTTCAGGATCAGAACCAGAAAATCGAGCTTCGATTTTAGACGCGGTTGCAGGACCAATCTCAACACGTAAGGTTTTTGCTTCTACGTCCGGATATTGACGATGAATATAACGACGAACTTGAGCCATCGTTGGCACTAAGTCCTCTTTACCTTTTACCCTAATAATCAATTGTCCGTAGTTGCTGTAATTTAGCTCCATGTTATAGGTCAACATAAATCGAGCGGCACCACGACCAATCGTATTAGACACAAACTCGACCTGTTCCTGCTTTAACATGTACGATTCTAATTCAGCCCCAGTCTCGGCGGTCGCTCTAATATCACTCCCTTGTGGAAGTCGATATTCAACATAAAACATAGGTAAATTTGAAGCTGGAAAAAATGACTGCTTCACTTTACCAAAGCCATAACCTGCAACTAAAAACAGAGCCAACATAAATACCATGGTTGACTTAGGATATCGCAAAGTAAAAACGAGTATTTGTTTGTACCTTTGATACAAACTTCCAGCATAAGGATCAGTACTGTCACTTTCATCGTTTTCTTGGGTAGAACTAACACTGTCTTTAAACATTAAACTTGCATAAAAAGGAGTGATAGTTATCGCAGTGAACCAACTTAATAACAAAGAGATCAGTAAAACGTAAAACAATGAGCCAGCAAATTCACCAGTGGCATCTGGTGATAAGCCAATAGGCGCAAAGGCAATGATAGCGATAAACGTAGCCGCTAATAGTGGCCACTTGGTTTGCCGAACAATCAAACTCGCGGCCTCGGCTCGAGACATTTTGCGTTTTAGGTTAACCAATATCCCTTCTACAATGACAATGGCATTATCAACCAGCATACCTAGCGCAATAATTAAGGCGCCAAGCGAAACACGGTGTAATTGAATATCGAGTAAATTCATGAAAATAAAGGTACCCAACACCGTCAGTAATAATATACCGCCGATTAATACCCCAGTTTTAAAACCCATGAATAACAACAAAATAACAATGACGATAATTACCGCTTCAGCCAAACTCTGAATAAAACCCGCTACCGATTCGTCTACTTCTTTGGGTTGGTTGTAAACCGTATGGATGAACATTCCGTACGGGCGCTGTTGATCGAGCGTTGCGAGCTTTGCCGAAACTCTTTGACCAACATCAACAACATTAGAGCCTGACGCGAAAGACAAGCCAATATAAATTGCCGGCTCGCCGTTATGTCTCACAATATGACTTGGAGTTTTGTCAAAGTCGCGATAAATATTAGCGACATCGGCCAACACGATTCGTTTCGACTGACCCGGCGGACTTATCACTAAATCTCCCAATTCTTGAACTGAAGAGAATTCACCCGTGGGATGAAAACGAATTTGCTCATCGCCTACTCTCACAAAGCCAGCGTTGCTTACGACATTTTGTTGCGACAACAACTGATACAAGTATCCGGTCGAGATCCCTAATGAAACCATCTTATTCTGCGACATTTCGATAATGACTTGTTCTTGTTCAGAACCAACTACAGTCACCTTGCCAATGCCATCAACTAAGACTAATTCACGTCTAATATAGTCTACGTAATCGTTTAGCTCGTCGTTGTTAAACCCTTCACCAGTCACCGCAAGTAATACTCCGAATACATCACCAAAGTCGTCTCTGACGATTGGGGTCGTAGTGCCTGCAGGTAATTGAGGAGCGTAGTCATTTATTTTTCTTCTGAGTTCATCCCAGATTTGGCGTAATTCCGTCTTCCGGTAAGTCGACTTCATTTCAACCATGATTTGTGACACACCAGCACTAGTTATCGACTTTACGTTGTCGACATATGTTAGTTTTTGAATTTCATTTTCTAAGGGATGGGTAACCTCTTCCTCGACTTGCACAGGCGAGGCCCCCGGATATTGAGTCACTACTATCGCTTGTTTAAGAACAAACTCGGGATCCTCTAGTTGGCCCAACTGAAAATAAGAAACTACACCGCCAAACAACAACAAAAACGCGAATAACCACGAGGTCGTTTTTTGTCTAACGAAGTAATTAGCAATATCAAACCCTTGAGACATACTACAGTCCTCGCTCCTGAACCCACTCAGACACTTCTGTGTCCTCTGGTATCAAGTGAGCGCCCGCTGCCACCACTTTATCACCGGCAGCCAAGGTTCCACTTTGTAATGGTTTAATGATAAGACCTTTTTGTTTGGTATCGACGACTTCCACCGCCACAAGTTGGGTGCGGTTATTTTCATCTATTTTGTAGACATACTTTTGTTTTGAGTCTGCTAAACGATTTGGTACAAAAACTGACGCAATAGGTACTTGTAATAAACTTGTATCGTTATTGAGTAGCTTGTTTAGTTCGACCTCTAAAGTACCTGTCATACCAGGTAACAAATTTATGTCCTCTGGGGTAGGTAACGAAAACACAACTTGATAACTTTTTGTTGCAGGATTTGGAGAAATATCGTGCTCTTTGAGGGTTACTTGATATTTTTTGTTGGGGTTGGCATCAAAGATTAAATTGGGTTTATAAGCCTCAGTTTTATCTGACTTTGGCAGGCGTACCATAAGCTGTTCAGGTACTTGAATAGCAACATCTATATTAGAGCGGCCTTGAATGTCCATAATTGGCTGTTTAGCTTGAACAAACTCAAACGCTTCCACGTTGATATTGGTAACCACACCATCAAAAGGAGCTTTTAGCTGAGAATATTCCAAATTATTATTTGCAGCGTCGAGTTGTGCCTCAGCAATATCTAGCTCTGCTTTAAGCTGATCAAACTCAGCCGATGAAATTAATTTTTCTTTAATTAAGGTTTGAGCACGTTTGAACTGAGAAGCCGTTAAATCAAATTTAGCTTTTGCTTGCTTCTGTTGAACTACAAAATCTTTATCGTCTAATTGCGCCAGCATTTGGCCCTTCTTTACACTGTCACCTGCTACAACAGGTAACTTAACGATTTCGCCATTAACTCTAAAGGCTAAATGAGCATACAAAGAAGGCTCCACAGTTGCTGGAAAGGTTTTGATAGATTCACCAGATGCGGACACGACCTTCGCTAATTTAGCAGGCCGGATAGTCTCTTCATCAACCGACTCGGACCTTGGCTCCGTGCACCCCGATAATACTGACCACATTGCGACTATTAAAATCCATGACAAACTTTTACCAAATCTGTAAACCATTGAAAGTTCCTACTATTTATCGACTATCAGTTATTGTACGCAGAATTACATTAAATGATATTTATATTATTTTAAAAACTAGTTAACATTTTGTTAACTTATTTACGATGATACCGCCATGAAAATTGATCAAGTTTTAACTTTAATTCACGTTGTTGAAGCTGGCTCTATCAGCGCTGCTTCAACGGTGCTAAATAAATCCCAGCCGGCCATCAGTATGACTATTAAAAGACTAGAAGAAACGGTTGGTATAACTCTGTTTAATAGGAATGGATACCGTCTCGAACTCACTGAAAAGGGACAAATTTATTATCAAAAATGTAAGCTAATAGTAGACCAGATAAATCAACTTAACAGCTATTCCGACAGTTTAAAAAGAGGAGAAGAACACGAAGTTGTGATCAGTATCGAAGATTCGGCTAATGTCGACCCGCTTTTGTCATCACTCAAAGAAGTTCAGTCGTCCTTTCCAAATACGCAATTTAAGTTACATTCTGAGACTCAATTAAAAAGTTTTCAGCGCCTTAATAAAGAAGAAGTTCAATTGGCGTTTACACCATGGTTGCCTACATTTGCCGCCGAGGGAGACTTCGAGTCAAAACATGTATCGAACTTAGAAATTTCATTTTGTATTCACCGGTCGTTATTAGCTCAGGTTAACGTAACCGATGCAAACGACATTGATCAAAGTGTGTTATCAAAATTACCACAAGTCGTGCCGAGTGATTTTGCCATTGATTTGAACAAAGACGTTTTGATGAAACCAATTGGTCGAAGTCTGCTTAAAGTCAACGGTTATCAAACTTGTGTTGCCGCAATACACGCTCAGCTGGGTTGGGGTCCCATTATAAAAAACATGTGGTCTAAAGCTTTAACGGAAGATTTTGTTAGTTTTCAAATAGAAAAAGATTCAACACCTATTTGTGCGGAAATAAGGGTAGTAAAAAATAGAAAAACTATTTTAGGTCCAGCTGCAAATAAAATTTGGTCGATGTTTTAAAAATGCACACTTTTGTACAGATTAATTTACAGTCGATACTGTAAAAAACCTGTTAATAACCTGAGGAAAACCAGTAAACAAGCGGTTTAAAACTGATCCTAGCCGAAGTGTAATTGTTATCGAACTGACAACCCAAATTGGTTAAAAAAAAGACAACCAACGCTTTATTTCAAAAATGTCTTCTACTAAGCTGATATTTAGATGTCACCCAGTCACTTTATATACACTACCTTGGTAAAAGCCTTGAAACAAAGATGTATATCAAAGTGGATTGCGAGACAAGGTTTAGCGCACGGCTCTTAACGGAGCCATTCCCCTCGCCCAGATCAGGACTAGTTCTGGGCTTTTTTTTGCCTATTAAACTCTATGTGTTTTTAGGCAAAAAACTCATCATTATCTTATACCGAGGCGTGACTGAATAAGTCTTGGAAATTGGCAGTAGTTTGTTCTGCTACTTTTTCTAAAGAAACACCTTTTAACTCCGCAATAAACTCTGCGACGTGCTTGACATAAGCAGGCTGATTTTGTTTTCCACGAAACGGGACAGGTGCAAGATAAGGAGAATCTGTTTCTATTAATAAACGGTCCAATGGCATTTTGCGGACAACGTCCTGTAACTCAACAGCGTTTTTAAAAGTAACGATACCCGAAATTGAAATAAAAAAGTTTTGATCCATAGCTTGCTTGGCCATTTCCCAACTTTCTGTAAAGCAATGCAAGACGCCACGACACTTCTCTGCGTTATTTTCGCGCATGATCGCAATGGTATCCTCTCTGGCGTCTCTTGTATGAACAATAATTGGCTTATTCAGCTCATTTCCTACCTCTATATGACGAGCAAAAGAAGCTTGCTGAGCGGCAATGGAATCTTTTGAATAATAATAATCCAAGCCCGTTTCACCAATCGCCACAACTTTATCATCCGATGCTAATTTGGGTAGGTCATCTAGCGTAAATTGCTTGTCTTCATCCACGTGTAATGGGTGAACGCCACAAGAAAATGAAACGTTCTCATATGCTTGTGCCTTTTTTACCATTTCAGGAAATTGGTCCATTGAAATAGCCACACATAAAAAGTGCTCGACACTGTTTTGTTTCGCTTTTTCCATCATGGCTGCAAAGCTCATCCCTTCTTTTTCTAAATCGATTCGATCTAAGTGACAATGGGAATCAACAAAACGCATAGGTACCTCAATTAAAAGTTAATGATTCGACAATTTCTGCAATTATCTCGCATTTAAAGTAATAAAAAAACCATTGTCGTCCGTATATCTCCCCAAGATCAACGCAACAATGTTAAAACAGGTCTAAACTCATGGTCTGATAGTGCTAATAGTTTACATATATAGCACTTGATTATAGCGGCTTTGGGTTTACATACCGAACGGTCGGTATTATACTTCTGACCATTATAAATTAAAGGACTTTGATTATGTTAAGAGTATCAGTCGCCCTCGCTTCACTTTTGTTATTGGTTCCTAGCTATGCAGTATCTTTAGACAATGACAAAGAATTGGCCTTGAAGTATCAGCAACAAATTGAACAGATAGAGCTAACCAATTCGCCTTATGTCATTGTTGAAGACCTAGCAAAAGTCGTATTTAAATCAGTTGCCGACGCAAAATCATTAGCAGACAAAGAACAAGAAAAGCAAAGAATGAAAATGATTGTTGAAGAACAGTTGATTCCATTTGTTGATATTCGTTTTGCTTCGTACAAGATATTGGGCCCGCAACTCAAGCAGTCTACCCGTGAAGAACGCGACTTATTCGTAGACGCGATGCGTAAAATTTTGGTAGAAACATACTCTTCTGCGTTGATTCAATACAACAACCAAAAAATTAACTACGAGCAAGAACGCGATGTCAGCGGCAAAAAAACCGTGGCTATCCGTACTGAACTCGAGCAACCAGGCGCCAAACCGCTGTCTATGGTATTTAAACTACGTAAAAACACCAAAACCAACGAGTGGCGAGCCTATGATTTAGTCGTTGAGGGTATTAGCTTGGTAGATGCAAAACGTGCTGAGCTGTCTAAGCCGTTACGTGATAAAGGCATTGGTGACGTAGCCAACGAGTTATTAAAATCTTAATAGATTGTATTGCTAAAATGAAAAAAGCGCTGTCAAAGCGCTTTTTTGTGTTTTGGATAACTTATGCTAACTGCCGGATCAGTTCTGAAGGCGTAATTTTCATTAAAGAGCGCGTACTTATTGAGCCTACTATCGCAACAAACATCGCGCCAGATAAAGGCCCTATCAACCATAAATCCCAATGTGGCCGCCAAGTCATATCAAACATAAAATGCTGAATAGCGACTAAACTTGACTCTGCAACCAATGCCGCGATAAAGCCTGCTACCGCTCCTAAACTCAGAAACTCAAGGGTTATTGCATTTCTAATCATCGACCCCTTCGCTCCTATCGTACGGAAAATTACCGTCTCTTTACGTCGCTCGTCTAAAGAGCTCTGGACTTGCGCTAACAGCACTAAAGTCGCAGCAATCACGACGATTAATAAAACAAACTGGATAGCTATGGACACTTGATTTATTGTCGACTTAATTTGAGTCAACATAGCGTCAACGTCAATGATACTTAAGGTCGGTATCCGTGTAACCAATTCATTGATCCACAACTTTTCTTCTTTAGGTAAGTAAAACGACGTAATGTAGGTCGCAGGAAAGTCTGCTATGACATCGTTACTAAAGATCATAAAAAAGTTTGGCTGTAAGCTATTCCAGTCTACTTTTCGAATGCTTGTTACCTCAGCGGATACAGTTTGAGCACCAATAACGAAATACAAGGTATCACCGAGTTTGAGTTTTAGGCGCTCTGCAACGCCCTCTTCTACTGAAACTTGTTTAGCCTTATTAGGCACCATCCACTCACCCTGAATGATTTCATTGTTATCTGGAAAAGTTTCGGTAAAGGTTAAATTAAGCTCACGGCCAATACCAATCCGTTGTCCTTCTTGCTCTTGGTCATCCGTGCTCGTACCTTGTTCTTCGTTAAGTTCAGCTTTACCTTTGCGTTTTGCACCATCTTCTTGGTCTTCACCGCGCTTAGGCTGTTTTAATACCTCATCGTTAATCTGAGTGATTCGACCTCGAATTATCGGATAAAACTGCTCTACCGTGATCCCCTGTTTTTCAAACATTCCTTTGACAACAGGTAATTCTGGCTCAGAAATGTTTACCACGAAGTGATTAGGCGTACCATCTGGTAATTGCTCTTGCCACTCTTCGATTAATGAGTTTTTGAGTGTGTACAGCACCAGCATCAACATTATCGCCAAGGTAAAGCCAATAATTTGTGATGTGTTTTCCTTTGAGCGTCGTTTTAACGAAGCGAGTGCTAGTTTTAACGCACCTCCGTTAGTACGACTCGCTGCACCTCGGGTTAAACTAATAATCCCCCTTGAGGTGACGACAATAAGAACTGATAACAATACACCTGTACCTGTCACTATGGCGGTTAGTTTCCAGTTTTGGCTATAAAACCAAACTAGTGCGATAGTCGTTAGCGCCATTATTGCTTGCGCCATTATCGATGTCGTCACTCCATCACCTAGGGTACGGCGCAACACTCTTAACGGTGGTACTCTAAATAGCTTTAATAACGAAGGAATCGAAAACATCAAAGCACACACAAAACCAGTCACTGTAGCAACTAAAAATGGCTCTAAACCAAGCGCAGGTATGTCATTTGGTAAATATTCTGAGAGCGCTGTAATCGCTCCCCACTGCATTATTCCACCCAATACAAGGCCACCGATAACGCTAACGATAGCGATGACCAGTAATTGACATAAATAAACAACCTGTACCTGAGAAACACTTGCGCCAAGGGTTTTCATAATTGCAATCGAATCTAAGTGGCGTTGACTGTATAGACGAGCAGAAACAGCAACCGCCGTCGCAGCCAAAATAACGCCCAATACACCTGCTATCATCAGGAAGCTTTCGGCTCGCTCTAGAGAGCGCTGAATACCACTAGCACCTTCTTTAACCCCTCTAAAACGTTCGTGTTTGGTTAGTTGCGGTTTAATCCAAGATTCAAATTCTTTGAGTGCCTGTTCTTCACCTGCGTATAAATAAGCGTAGGTGATACGGCTACCAGGTTGAACTATGTTCGTTGCTGCGACATCTTCCATGCTCATAATAATACGAGTACCAGCGCTAAAAACCTGAAATGGCGCATCAGGCTCACTATCAATAATTCCAGCAACCTTTAACGTCGCCTCACCTATTTCGACTTCTTTTGGCTTATCCAACATGTAGTACAAACGCTGACTCATTATCACTGTGCCAGGCAATGGACCGTTTTGTTCAGTAACAGACAATGGGTCTTCCAAGTCAGCCACTAACAAGGTACCGCGAAGTGGGTATGATTGAGTCACCGCCTTGATGACGGCTAAGTTCAGTTTGTCATTGGCAAACGCCATAGACTGAAAATAGACGTGCTGATCAGTCTGTAGATTTTGTTGTTTAGCGTAATCTATGTAATTAGTATCAATTGGCCGAGAGCTGACTAAATCGCGATCAGCTCCTAAAAACTCAGCGCTTTTCAGTAAAATAGATTGCTCTATGCGGTTAGTAATACTACTGAGCGCCATCACTGACGACACGGCAAGAATTATCGACAAAGCAATAATAGTGAGTTCGCCACGACCAAATTCACGTCGGAAAAGTCGCAACGATAATCCAAGCATAGTAAAAAACTTATTTGGCATCGCGTTTAGCCCTTTCGATACTGGTTACTTCTGCTAGCTTTGGTTTTGTTGCCGTAGTTTCGATGAGCTGGCCATCTTTTATTTCTAGAGTTCTTTGGCAGCGTTTAGCAAGTGCTGGATCATGCGTAACCAGGACCAAGGTAGTATTAGCGGTTTGATTGAGCTCAAACAATAAATCTTCCACAAGGTGACCATTCACAGTGTCTAAGTTTGCTGATGGTTCATCAGCGAATAAGAGTTTAGGCTCTGTAATAAACGCCCTGGCGATAGCAACGCGCTGTTGCTCTCCTCCCGACAATTGATTTGGGAAGTGGTCTAAGCGGTGCGACAGTCCCACCTTGTCTAGCCACTCTTTCGCCTTACGTCTCGCTTCTGAGCGCAATGTACTGTTATCCGACAATTCTGCCGGTAACATGACATTTTCGAGTGCCGTTAAGCTGGGAACCAATAAAAATTGTTGAAAAATAAAACCAATATCAGAACGGCGAATCGCCGCGCGCTCTTCTTCATCTAGTACCTGAAGCGCTTTACCATAAAATTCGATTTTGCCCTTACTTGGTAAATCCAGTCCTGCCAACAAACCTAATAAGGTCGATTTACCCGAACCGGACGCGCCAACAATCGCAACCGTCTCGCCATCCTCGATCGACAAATCAATTTCGCTTAAGATTGTGATCGATCTTTCTTCTGAGTCGTTGTTAGAAGACTGATTATTTAGTACAACTGTTTTACTGACTTTGTTTGCAACAAGTGCAGGCTGAGATGTTTTATTCATGTAGTTAAGGTCCTACCATGGCATTGTTTTTACATACTAAAAGAAACTTGTTAAATATGACAAGCTCACTGTTTATAACTATTACGTTGTTTTTATGCTTTTCGATGAGTCTAGCGCACGCAGAAACCAAAGTCGTGATGTATGGTGATAGCGTCAGCGCGGGGTATGGTATGAAGACCGAACAAAGCTGGCCTTATTTGTTGCAGCAAACTTTTGTTACAGAAAACACTCCTATTAAGTTGATCAATGAGAGCATCAGTGGCGAAACAACCGGTGGTGGTGTAGCCCGTATCGAACAAGTGCTAAAGCGCCACAACTTAGATAAAGATGACTGGATTATTATCGAATTAGGCGGCAACGATGGCTTGCGCGGGTTTCCAATTAATACCCTAAATTCAAATCTAACCCAAATGATCAAGGCTGCTCAAGCGAGTGAAGTAAACGTCGCACTAATGCAAGTCAGGATCCCACCTAATTACGGCAAGCGTTATACAAGTATGTTTGAAGGGACTTATGGCAAATTAGCAAAGCGATTTGACATTCCTTTGTTGCCTTTTTTCATGGAAAAAGTCGCTACTAACCCCAATTACATGATGCGAGATGGCATTCACCCAAACGTGAGTGCGCAAATTATTATTCGCGATGAAATGAAAAGCGTAATCGAAGGTTTGGTCAGCGAATAACTTTTATCTCGCGACCTAGGCGACAGAATAAATTGTGTCGCCTGTAGTATTCTTTGAGCTTAGTTCCATTCCTCGTAATACTCACATTGGCACATCAATTCACCTTCAGGCGTGTACCATTCACTGTAATAATCAGGTGCTTGACAGCTGGCTCGCAGCGAATAACAGCGAAGGTCAGACTTTATCGTGCTGTTGTTACGATTTTCCAAAGCACCTTGTAGCGCTACTTCTGCAAAAATAGAACAGCCACTTAAAAGCACAACAAAAGACAATAAATATAACTTCTTCATAGTTAAACTCATTATTTGATGACAAAGAGAGTCAATAAACTAATTCAAAATCTAATAATAACGTAGAAATAAAATGTTAATTTTGTAATCGAGATGATTGTGTGGAGAGAAAGTTGGTACTCCCAAGGGGATTCGAACCCCTGTTACCGCCGTGAAAGGGCGGTGTCCTAGGCCTCTAGACGATGGGAGCACTAAGAACTTTGTAGATATTTGAATTTAAGTGGTACTCCCAAGGGGATTCGAACCCCTGTTACCGCCGTGAAAGGGCGGTGTCCTAGGCCTCTAGACGATGGGAGCACTAAGACTTAAATCTAAACGTTTGATTGATGGTACTCCCAAGGGGATTCGAACCCCTGTTACCGCCGTGAAAGGGCGGTGTCCTAGGCCTCTAGACGATGGGAGCACAGGACAATCAAGTTATTTTAAATGGTACTCCCAAGGGGATTCGAACCCCTGTTACCGCCGTGAAAGGGCGGTGTCCTAGGCCTCTAGACGATGGGAGCAAGGACATTTAAAATTATTGCAGTTTTATAAGTGGTACTCCCAAGGGGATTCGAACCCCTGTTACCGCCGTGAAAGGGCGGTGTCCTAGGCCTCTAGACGATGGGAGCACTAAGACTTATAAATTGAGACAAGATGGTGGAGCTAAGCGGGATCGAACCGCTGACCTCTACACTGCCAGTGTAGCGCTCTCCCAGCTGAGC
This sequence comes from Psychrosphaera ytuae, assembly GCF_017638545.1. NCBI lineage: Bacteria > Pseudomonadati > Pseudomonadota > Gammaproteobacteria > Alteromonadales > Pseudoalteromonadaceae > Psychrosphaera > Psychrosphaera ytuae. The sequence goes on along the minus strand of NZ_CP072110.1, from coordinate 153,450 downwards.
TATAGCCCCTCAAGGTGTCTCAACAGAGTGGCTGTTTGCCTCAACTGCGGGGCGCATTCTATGCACTCACTTTATTTTCGTCAACCATTATTTAAAGAAAAATACCCAAGTTTAGGTTGTTTGGTCATTTTTTTTACACAATGGTCAAAAATAAACAAACTTTGATAAAAAACCATCAAGTTCCAATAAAAAAGCCGAAGAAAACTTCGGCTTTAGTTATTTTAGTTTAATTAACAATAAACTAAATGTGCCCTACTGCCCTGCTTCTCGTTCTTCAATAAACGCAATAGCATTATCAATACGGCTTAGTACTTTTTCTTTAGGTAAAAGTTCTAACGTTACATCTAGAGATGGTGAATTACCGCTACCCGTAGCTGCTACACGTAAAGGCATACCAACTTTACCCATGCCAACTTCCAGCTCTTCAGCTGTTGCATTGATGGCCGCTTGGATATCAGCACCTTGCCAAGTCGCTACGTCCGCTAGTTTTTGACGAACAACTTGCAATGGCTCTTTAGCGACCGGGCGCAAATGTTTTTTCGCCGCTTTTTCATCTAGGCTTTCAAAATCTTGATAGAAATATGTACTGATCTCAGCCATTTCTTTTAATGTTTTGACCCTTTCAGCCTGAATTTCAACGATAGCTTCTAATTTAGGACCATTTGTAACATCAATACCCGCTTGTTCGAAGTGCCAAACTAAGTGTTTTGCTACTTCTTCAGCTGGTAATAGCTTCATATATTGTTGGTTCATCCAGTTTAACTTTTCAGTGTTAAACGCAGACGCAGAGTTATTAATATCATTGATATCGAATAAATCGAATAATTCTTGTTGAGTAAAGATCTCTTGATCGCCATGTGACCAACCCAAACGAACCAAATAATTAATAACAGCTTGAGGTAAGTAACCATCATCGCGGTATTGCATAACACTTACAGCACCGTGACGCTTAGATAGCTTTTTACCATCGTCACCCAAAATCATCGAGCAGTGAGCATACTGAGGTACTTCAGCACCCAGTGCTTTGAAGATGTTAATTTGACGAGGCGTGTTCAATAAGTGATCTTCACCACGAATAACGTGGGTCATACCCATTTCCCAATCGTCAATCACCACACAGAAGTTATAAGTTGGTGTACCGTCTGTACGTTGAATGATCAAATCATCCATTTCTTCGTTTGCGATACTCATGTCTCCGCGGATCGCATCTTTAAATTCAACGGCACCATCTAAAGGGTTTTTAAATCGGATTACATAAGGTGCATCAGCTGGCTGCTCGGCAGCAGACAAATCACGACATTTGCCATCGTACTTTGTACGCTCGCCATTTTTCTCTTGTTCTTCGCGAAGAGTCTCTAAACGTTCCTTAGAACAATAGCATTTATACGCTTTGCCATCGTCTAACAATTGTTGAACATATTTTTTGTAAGTATCAAAACGCTTTGTTTGATAGAACACTTCACCATCGCCTTCCATACCTAACCATGACATGCCATCTAAAATAGCTTGCACAGCTTCTGGAGTTGAGCGTTCTAAATCGGTATCTTCTATACGTAAAATGAATTTGCCGTTATGACGCTTAGCGTATAACCATGAATATAGTGCAGTACGTGCACCACCTACGTGTAAATAGCCCGTTGGACTTGGGGCAAAACGAGTAACAACGCTCATTTATCTTTCCATTTAGTGTTATCAGTATTAATTGCACGCTATTCTATAGAAAAACGTGAGGGACTTAAAATGCAATATTGGTTATTTAAATCAGAACCTGATGAATATAGCATCGATGACTTAAAAGCGGAGCCAAATCAGACTGGTCGCTGGGATGGAATTCGCAACTATCAAGCAAGAAACCTAATCCGCGATCAAATAAAAGAAGGTGACCTGGTGTTGTTTTATCACTCTAGTTGTAAAAATGTAGGTGTAGCTGGTTCCGCTAAGGTGGTTTCTGCACCCTATCCAGATCCATTGCAATTTGATCCAGAGAGTAAATATCACGATCCAAAATCACATCCTGACCAGCCAAAATGGTTTTCTGTAGATTTGAAGTACGACCAACACGCAAAATCCTTTTTGTCGTTGTCTAAGATTAAATCACTACCAGAGTTAGCAGAAATGGTTTTGGTAAAACAAGGACGTCTTTCTATTCAACCTGTAACAGAAAAAGAATGGAAATTTATCTCACAGCTGATAAAAATCAGTTGATATTTCAATCAAAAAAGGCGTTTTTTGGACACTTTGTTTGAGTTTTAACCGAAAGGTCATATTTTTTAAAAATTAGTGTTGACTCTAAATCAGGGCACCCTATAATACGCCCCACTTGAGCAGCAACGGGGTTCAAGTTAACAAAGCTGGGCGGTTAGCTCAGTTGGGAGAGCATCGCCCTTACAAGGCGAGGGTCACTGGTTCGAGCCCAGTACCGCCCACCACTTACTTTAAGTGTTCCAGTTTTGTTAGATAGTTTTGATTGGGCGGTTAGCTCAGTTGGGAGAGCATCGCCCTTACAAGGCGAGGGTCACTGGTTCGAGCCCAGTACCGCCCACCAATCAAAACATCTCCTCTAGAAAGTGGGCGGTTAGCTCAGTTGGGAGAGCATCGCCCTTACAAGGCGAGGGTCACTGGTTCGAGCCCAGTACCGCCCACCACTTTCTACTTATCCTCTCTTTATAGATTTCAAAACAACATCTTAAATAAATTCGATTTCTGAATCAGAGTTGATACTGCTGATGATTTTTTGTATGCAAATTTTCGTATAAAAAAATAAAAAAAGAGATCTGCAAACGAGATCTCTTCTTTAACTATTTCTAGAAATTAACGTGTCTGTATTACAACAAGCCGCCCAAATATTTAGCCAACTCTAACATCCCAAACTGCTGAGCGATCGCTTCTGCATCTGAATTGTAGTTAGTATTTGTGTTTACGTCATAAGCATAATAGCGGCCAGCATCATCTGTAATGACCTCAATACCAGCAACCTGAATATTGTTGTCAGCCAAAAACGCTTCCATCATCTCGATAAAGTCAGGCTTATAATCTTTTAGGATTTCAAACTTCGGCCCTACACCTTGTGTTGGTGCACTTGAGTTGGTCGGACAAAACTGATCTTCAATAGAACAAACATCCGCTGGGCAAAGCTCGAAACCTTTGGACGTATCCACTTTCACACCATAGATAAATTTACCGCCAATAAACTCATGTCTGACAATATAAGGCTCAGGAGCTTTGATGTACTGTTGCACAAGAGTGATGCCATCAACAGGCTCGTCAAAGCCGGTACTATTAACGTAAGTTTCTAACTCTTCAACCGAGTCAAACAGGTATACACCCTGCCCTTTACCTGCTCGATTGTGTTTGGTGATAAATGGTGTCATGTTCAAGCTTCGCGCCGCTTCAATAAGTTGCGCTTTGCCTAACGCAGCAATCGTTTTGGGAGTCGGAATACCTGCGGCATTTAACGCCATGTATTGATTGGCTTTACTCACTTCTAAGCGCAATGCACGACTACCATTAATTACGGTTCGTCCATGACGTTCTAACCATGCTAATACCGCTTCAGTAAACTCTGGGGCAAAACGGTGATCGCGAGTATGAGAGGAGGCGCTAATACGATTGTAAAATACACCTTCTGGAGGGATCGCAGAAAGATCCACAGTTCCTTGATCTAAATGCCACATTTCATAAGGCAGTCCTAACTCTTGTAAACGGCGCTCCAAATGCACAGTCCACTCGTTATTCTCGTGTAATACATAAATCTTAGACATAAACTCGCCTTATCCCCTTTATCAATGAGCGAAGTGGTATTTTATCACGCCCTTAATTACACAGTAAAAATTATATTACATCCACACCCCGCCTTTATTACGGTGTGATTTTGAATTTACAACAAATTAAGGCACATTAGCCTACTGCGACATCCCTATTACAAACGAATGTCGACGACAAAAAGAATATTGCCTCAACAGGGCTACACATTACGTAGGACACAGAAATAAATGAATTTTTCTTTGACCGAAGAGCAACAGCTCATTCAGGATACAGCAAGACAGTTTGCTGAAAACGAACTGGCACCTAACGCAGCCGAACTTGATAAAACCGGCAACCGTGAGATTTTGTTACGCAACCTTAAGCAGTTAGCCGAGCTGGGTTTTATGGGACTCAACGCAGACGCTGATTATGGCGGTAGCGAAGTTGGCCCCGTCGCTTTTTCATTAGCGATAAGAGAATTAGCCAAAGGCTGCGCATCAACAGCCGTCACCACTTCAGTGACCAATATGGTTGCAGAGGTGATTCAAGCGGTTGGTAACGAGAGTCAAAAACAACATTACCTGCCAAAAATTTGTTCAGGTGAATATCCAGCAGCCGGCTTTTGTTTAACTGAAGCAGGTGCAGGTAGTGACCCAGCCGGTATGAAAACTACTGCAGTACGCGATGGCGATGAATATATTTTAAACGGCAGCAAAATGTTTATTACCAGCGCTGAATACGCGGGCGTGTTTGTGGTTTGGGCTGTCACCGACAAAAACGCCAAGAAAGGCAAAGGCATTTCGTGCTTTTTAGTTGAAAATGGCACACCTGGTTTAATCATCTCCCCAGCCGAGCACAAAATGGGACAAAAAGCGTCAGCCACCAATGAGGTGCGGTTTGAAGACTGCCGTATTCCGGCTACGGCTCTAATGGGCAATGAGAACGAAGGGTTTAAAGTAGCAGTCACAGAATTAGCAGGTGGGCGCATTGGGATTGGCTCACTAGCATTAGGTATCGCTGAAGCTGCAATGGATTATGCCCGTCAATACCTAGCTGAACGTGAGCAATTTGGTCAGCCATTAATTAACTTTCAAGGTTTACAATGGAAACTTGCCGAGCGTTACACTGATTTAGAGGCGGCTCGTTTGTTATTGATGCAAGCAGCATCACTTAAAGAACAAGGTTTACCATTTGCTAAACAAGCTTCCATGGCTAAGCTATTTGCTACCGAAAAAGCCAACGAGGCTTGTTACGATGCGATTCAAATGTTAGGTGGTTACGGTTACATCAGTGAATATCCTGTCGAGCGAATGGCGCGTGATGTAAGGATCACTACGATTTATGAAGGTACGAGCGAGGTTCAAAAAATTGTCATTGCTCGCGAATTATTAAAAGAACTATAACAGGGTCATAATCATGGAATTAAATAATAAAGTAGCCGTCGTTACAGGTGGTGCCTCGGGTTTGGGTCGAGCCACGGTTGATGGACTTGTAGCACAAGGTGTTAAAGTTGCTATCTTTGACTTAAATGAAGAAGCAGGCAACTCACTTGTTGCAGAATTAGGCGCTGATAAAACTCTCTTTCAAACGGTTGATGTGACAAATGAAGAAAGCGTTGCTTCAGCAGTAGACCAAGTGATGGCGCAATTTGGAGCCATTCACATTTTGGTTAACTGTGCAGGCATAGCTCCAGCCGCTAAGGTACTCGACCGAGAAGGCAATGCAATGCCGCTGAGTAAATTCAGTACAGCAATCAATATCAACTTAATTGGTAGCTTTAACGTAGCTTCTAAAGTCGCCGAGCAAATGGCAAAAAACGAGCCTATGGGTGAGGCCTTAGAGCGCGGTGTAATAATCAATACTGCTTCTGTTGCCGGATACGAAGGTCAAATGGGCCAATCCGCATATGCAGCAAGTAAGGGCGGTATAATTGCATTAAGCCTGCCGATGGCACGCGACTTAGCTAAGACAGGTATCCGTGTAAATGCGGTTGCTCCAGGTATTATGGGCACACCTATGTTACTTGGCATGCCAGAGAACGTTCAAGAAAGCCTAGTAGCAAACATTCAATTTCCTAAACGTATGGGTTTACCTAAAGAATTTGCTGACCTCGTTGGCCATATCGCTAGTAACGCTTACATCAACGGCGAAACTATTCGTTTGGATGGCGCGATCAGAATGCAACCTCGATAGTTTTTAAGAGTACTTAAGGGCGGAGTGTGTAATAAACATACTCTGCTTTTGTTTACTGAATTTCTTATCTACTTCTGCTCAGCAGTCGAGATTCAATTGCAAATAACCCTGACTTGCAAATAATCAAGGTTTGCAATATAACCATTGCAACGCTTTGACAAAGGAGTGTCGAAACTATGCTTCGCTTTATTCTACTGCTAACTTGTTTGTACGTTTCTTTTAACAAAGTGGCCCATGCCCAAAGTTCTGTTCCAAATCAACAAGACATTATAAATACAGCTCAAGATATTGCTTCTCAGTATCACCAACTAGGCTGGTTTTCAGGCAGTATCTTAATCACCAAAGATAACAATGAAGTGTTTTCTGCAGCCTATGGTTACCAAAACATGAATCAAGCGATTCCCAATAGCATACAAACTCGCTTCAATCTTGGCTCCATCATGAAAGACTTTACCAAAGTGCTTATTTTACAGCAGGTTGAATTAGGCAAACTCTCTCTAGAAGACAAGTTGAGTCAATTTGATTTAGGCTTTCAACAAGACGACGCACAACATATTACGATCCAGCACTTGCTCGACCACAGATCGGGGCTTAGAGATATATTTGTTGCTGAATATCGACAAAACCCGATGGTTTTTGACACTCTAGAGAAAAAGCTAGCGTTATTGATTGATCACCCACTTTTGTTTGTACCCGGCACTGAGCGCAATTACTCAAATTATGGGTATGTTGTTCTTGGTATCATTCTAGAAAAGGTATCAGGTAAACCCTTTGGGCGCCTTTTACAAGAGAATATTTTTGACCGTGCAAAAATGTCTTCTACTACGCTGACCCCAATTCACGACCACCAGCATCAATCTACTCGTTACACCTACCTTTACGATAGCTCATTACAATATGTTGGCGTTAACGAGCATCCAGGTCCCGACGGAGGATTGGAATCAAACGTAACCGACCTTCACAAGTTTTACCGCGCCCTATTTTATTCAAATACCCTACTGACCAATACATTGGCATTGAACCGTCAGTCATTTGCGATGGATGGCCCACACTGGGGTTCATATGGCGGTGGGCGTGGAATAAGTTCAGCGGTCGAAGTGGACTTAACCATGGGTTACCAAGTGGTAGTTTTGGCCAACAGTGACAATCTTATCGCAGAGCGCATTTCTGGTCGTATTTTATCCTTCATCAAAACCGGCAAATACGCACCAGTTAGACAACTTGAAAAAAACTTTGCCTATGACTTTTATCAAAACCAAGGTCGCGTCAAATTCAAAAATCAATTTCAAAAAGCTTACAAAGACAATGGCTATGACCGTTTCATTGGTAGAACGCTGAATGAACTTGGTATGGAGTTGCTCAAAACACAATCATGGGATTCGGCCTTTGATGTGTTTGAGTATTTAGTATCCTTATTTCCGAAAGCACCGCAAGTTTATGACAGCTTAGCCTTTGCTTATTTATCAAAGGGTGATACTGAAAAAGCCAAACGCACTTTTACCAAGTCACTCGCACTAAAAGCAGACTTTAACAGTGACTATGTTAAAAACAACTATGGTCATCGCCCCCTTGATAAACCTGGCACCGAAAATACTTTCGATGTATCTGGTCAATAACATAAAACAAAAAGAACGATAGGTGCTTACTTGAAGCTATTCATAACTACTTTAATAGCCACTACCCTCGTTGGATGCTCAACAGGTAAGCTAGAATATATAAATGCCAGAGGTGAAACTAAATTTGCCTGTGAAACCGAATACAGCTGGCAGCCCAGTGTTGATAAGTACGCTGTTGAATATGTTCTTAGTTACTGTGCCAAACAAGCTGTAAAACAAGGTCACACCGTTGTCGATCAACGTCTTTTAGCATTAGATTTATCTGTACCCGAGGCTCCAAAGGGACAAATCTGGAGCTTTGAATTAGCCAAATCGATGCATAATAAAGATCTAATTACAGATAAGGAATACGGTTATTTAGTCGCTTATATCGACTTGGGTCACAACCTAAATGATCAATGACACCCATATCAAACACAGTAACGACGTTTGCTGGCGTATATATGGCGGGTTTTGACGTAAACTGGCGGTCTACTGTCGTACTGATTTCAGAAAAAATCGTTAAGCAGTTAAGAAAGAAGTCTGGCTAGTCGCTGTGAAACAAAAATATAATCCTTAGTATCACTTGTCTTATTTAAGTCGTAACAATGACGTAATCGTGTCCTACTCAAACAAATGGACTGTGTACGATAATTTAGAAAAGTTAGGCTTTATGGAATCGAACATGTATATCAACCAGGATAAATTACATAAACTCAGAATCGATAAAAATTGGTCGCAAGACCAATTAGCCACAATCGCAGGTCTGAATATTCGTACTATTCAACGGCTAGAGAAAGGAGGTAAAGCCTCTAATGAATCTCTTAGAGCACTGGCAAGTGCTTTCGAAGTACCTAGCTCGTATCTATTAACTGAGGAGAAAGAGGCACTCGACTACCCCGTTAATGTTATTAAACGCAGTGTTATAAATTGTTATGACTTCAGCGGTACAATTGCAAGAGAGCACTTTTTTTGGTTTGCGTTATTCATCATACTGACATTGGCATTGGCTAAGTTAATTAGTTTGACGACTGGCCCGTTGTTATTTCAAATCACATCGCTAGTATTGTTTCTTCCTTGGCTTTCAACGAGTACCAAACGACTACGAGACGCCGGGCTCAGCCCTTGGTGGCAACTGATGATTCTAGTACCTGTTGCGGGAGTTATCTTGCTACTTTATTTACTTACTTTTCCTACACTGAAAACATCAGACTAAGTTCAATATTGCTTTTGTGTCTTGGAAAACCTTAAACTCACACAAAAATATTTATTAAAGGATTAAAAATGAAATTATTTGTCACTCTTCTCTCGGTTATCACTTTAAGTGGATGTGTTGCTGGAGCACCAACCCTTACGGCAGAGCAAAGCCGTAAGCTTTCATCTATCAAAGTCTACAAAATTGGCCAACAACCAGATTATCAACACCAAGAAATTGCAAAAATTAGTGCTGCGGACTGCTCAGGTCAACCAGGTACGCGTTTATACGGTGATGAAAAGAAAGCGCTAGATACGCTTATTATTAAAGCAGCTTCATTAAACGCCATTGCTGTGAAAGAGGTTAGCTGTAATGGTGCCCCACTAATTAATAACTGTTGGGCGGCCATGGTGTGTGAAGGAACAGCAATTAGCAAAGAGTAAACTAGAAGAGTACGCCATAATGGTTGTTACACATAAAAATCCAAGCGTTTGTTGCCCTTTTCATCAACATAAGCGCCTTTGCCTTTCTTTTTAGGTGTTAGGTCAGCTTCGTTTGTAACTGGCTTTTCCGTTTCTTCTTGCTCTTGTTGAAATGCTTGTTGGCCCTTACCGTGCTGGTTTGGGTCATCTTCATCAATACGCTTAACACCCGCATCTTTATGTGTTCTATCAACGTGGTATATGTCTCTTTTGTCTGGCTCGTTTGCTATCGGCCGTTGAATTGCGTTATACAAAATATCTACCATGATCAGCCCTCCTTATGACTATCCTTTATCAATTAGTACAATTATTAACCAGTTATCGACCGTTATGCAAATTGTTTAATATTTTTCACAGATAGTTATAAGTTGAAGGTTGATTTTATTTCGAACAGGGTTTAGGTTAAGCGCATCAATTTTGAAATTAGCAACTTAACTTTAGAAAACAAATGAACACGACATACGTATCAAAATCTTGGAAGCATCATCACGTACCAACGAAATAGTTTTCGGCTAATTTCGCTGGAGGCTATTGTAAGTCCTCCAAGCACGAATTTGTGAACCCCGGAGGTCTTATATAACCTCCGGGGTTTTTTCGTATTAGGGTTTAAAATTTATTTTTAGGAATGAACATGACTGACAAAAACAGACTTCGCATTGCGGTACAAAAGAAAGGCCGCTTAAGCAACGAATCGATTAAGCTATTAAAAGCCATCGGCGTAAAACTCTCTATTCGCGACCGTTTGTTGATTGCTCACTCAACTAACCTACCCATTGATTTGTTACTTGTGCGCGATGATGATATTCCAGGTCTAGTTATGGACGGTATCGCAGATCTAGGTTTTATTGGAGAAAATGAGCTAGAAGAAAAAATGCTTGAGCGCCAAGCAGCAGGAGAGCCAGCCGAATACAAAACGCTTAAACGCTTAGAGTACGGTGGATGTCGTTTATCGATTGCAGTACCTAATGAGTTTAATTACCAAGGTCTAGAGTCTTTACAAAATACAAAGATTGCAACGACCTACCCTTACCTTCTTAAGCGCTTTTTAAACGAAAATAACATCAATGCTCAGCCTGTCATGCTCACAGGTTCAGTAGAGGTTGCTCCGCGTGCAGGCATCGCCGAAGCAATTTGTGACCTTGTTTCGACAGGTGCAACGCTAGAGGCTAACGGCCTTGAAGAAGCGACCGAGATCTTCGTTTCTAAAGCCGTATTAATTCAACAAGCTAAGGAGCTTAGCCAAGAAAAGCAGGAATTGATCAATACCCTAATTCCTCGTATCAATGGTGTCATGCAGGCAAAAGAGTCAAAGTACATAATGCTACACGCACCAATTTCAAAACTCGAAGAAGTTAAACGATTATTGCCTGGAGCTGAAGATCCAACCGTATTACCTCTGTCTGAAAACAGTGAACTAGCCGCAATTCACGTTGTAAGCCCAGAAAACCTATTTTGGGAGACAATGGAACAGCTTAAAGAGTTAGGTTGTAGTTCGATTTTAGTTATGCCTATCGAAAAAATGATGGGCTAATTGCGAGGTTTTTAACGTGATTATTTGGCAACAATTAACCCCAGAGCTACAGCGCGAGGCATTAGCTAGACCGGCAATGACCAACAAAAAAGGTCTTGCCGATACTGTCTCTGCGATCATAGAGCGAGTAAAAACTGAAGGTGATGCCGCACTGCTCTCTTTAACGGAGCAGTTTGATGGCCTCAAGCTAGAACAAGTAGCATTGCCTCAGCAGCAAGCGAAAGCAATTATTGCTACGATTGGTGAAGCGGAAAAAGCAGCCATTGAATTAGCATATGGCCAAATTAAACGTTTTCACGAAGCACAAGTGCAAAGCGACATCACTGTTGAGACAACGCCTGGTGTCGTATGTGAACTCAAAACTAAAGCTATAAGCGACGTTGGTTTGTATATTCCTGGTGGCAGTGCGCCATTGCCATCAACGGTATTGATGTTAGGTGTACCAGCGCAAATTGCCGGGTGTAAACGAGTAGTGCTTTGTACTCCGCCTGATACGACGCCTGGTAACGAAGGTGGTATTACACCAGAGATTCTCTATGCCGCTAAGCTTTGTGGAATTACTGAAATTTATCGAACTGGTGGCGCACAAGCGATTGCCGCCCTAGCCTTTGGCACTGAGTCCATCGCTCCTGTAAATAAAATTTACGGCCCAGGCAACAGCTTTGTGACCGAAGCTAAACAGCAAGTAGCTCAAGATCCAAACGGTGCTGCGATTGATATGCCAGCTGGACCATCAGAAGTTTTGGTTTTGGCTGATAGTAACGCAAATCCGGCTTTTGTTGCCGCAGATTTATTGTCTCAAGCTGAACACGGCCCTGACTCTCAGGTTATTTTGGTGTCTGATTCTGAAGAATTAATCAGTGCAACAAAAACCGCTATTGAAACACAATTAAGTATTCTACCTCGTGCTGACATAGCCAAAAAGGCCCTAGCAAATAGTCGCTTTATTTTGACCGAAACTCTAGAGCAAGCTGTTGAAGTGAGTAATGAATACGCACCTGAACATTTAATCGTGCAGTTTAATAATGCGCGTGATTGGCTAAATTCATTGGATAACGCTGCGTCAATTTTCTTAGGGGCTTACACACCTGAGAGTGCGGGCGATTATGCAAGTGGTACTAACCACGTATTGCCAACCTATGGCTATTCAAAGACGTTGAGTTCGCTAAATTTGGGTGACTTTACGCGCAAGTTTACGGTTCAAGAGTTGACGCCGGCTGGTATTCAAGCCATTGGTCCGGCAATCATGACTTTAGCAGCAGCTGAGCGTTTGGACGCGCACAAAAACGCCGTCGGTTTGCGACTTGATGCTTTGCGAAACAACGATAAATCTAGCTAATAATCCGAACTCGAGAACAAGGAAACGACTTTATTATGTCAAACGTCAATTCTAATCCCCTGGTCGATAAATTGATCCGCGAAGAGCTAAAAGCATTGGCTCCTTACGAGTCTGCTCGTAGGCTGTTCAGTATGTCGAGTTCTGATGACATCGATGGTACTGGCACACTTTGGTTAAACGCCAATGAAAACCCATATAGCCCTGATGTATCTGCGGATCCTAGTTTGTACAACCGCTACCCAGACTTTCAGCCTGAGCCACTTATTAATGCATACGCACAATACGCAAACGTAAAGCCTTCACAAGTGCTAGCAACTCGAGGCGCTGACGAAGGTATTGAGCTTTTAATTAGGACCTTTTGTGCTCCGGGCCAAAATATCGTTATTTGTCCTCCGACTTACGGCATGTACGCTATCTCAGCGGAGACGGCAAACGTTAACGTTTTAAAGGCACCATTAAAGCAAGACATGCAACTTGATGTGGATATGGTATTAAATCAGGCACAAAACGCTCAGATCGTATTTATTTGCTCACCGAACAACCCAACCGGTGATCTGATGAGCAAGACTGATTTAGAAACAGTTTTAGACTCGCTTCAGAACCAAGCCATTGTAGTTGCAGACGAAGCATATATTGAGTTTTGTTACGACGCTAATGTCACGGACTTATTAGCTAAATATAACAACCTCGTTATTTTGCGCACACTGTCAAAAGCATTTGCACTTGCCGGTCTTCGTTGTGGCTTTACCCTTGCTTCAAGCGACATTATTGACGCTTTGAAAAAAGTCATCGCCCCTTACCCTATTCCAGCTCCGGTAGCACAAATGGCTACGCAAGCCCTTTCACAAGACGGCTTAGCGTGGATGAAGGATAAGGTTACCGAGCTTAATCAACGCCGTGATAGTTTTATTGCCAAAGCCTCACAGTGGGCACTGGCAGAAACAGTTTATCCATCTAAAACTAACTTTGTGTTAATTAAGTTGAACGAACAATTAGATGCGACCTCTGTCATGCAAACCTTTGTCGATGCACATATCCTATTGCGCAATCAATCAAAGCAATTAATGTTGAACAATACTATTCGTGTCACCATCGGCAGTGAATCTGAAATGAACGCCGTGACCGAGTTATTTAATCAAATTAATCAAAACCTTACAGCCGGCTCTTAAACGCCACGGAAATACAGAAGAATTATTATGAGCAAACAACAACCCATTTTATTTATTGATCGTGACGGCACCTTGGTAGAAGAGCCCGCAGTAGACAAGCAATTGGATACACTAGAAAAGCTCGTATTTGAACCTATGGTGGTGCCAGTTTTAACTCGCCTTCAAGCCAAAGGTTACAAATTAGTAATGGTGTCAAACCAAGACGGCTTGGGTACTGACTCGTTCCCGCAGGCAGACTTTGATTTGCCTCATGACAAAATGATGGCATTTTTTGAATCACAAGGCGTCAAGTTTGATGACGTGTTGATTTGTCCACACTTCGATCACGAAGACTGTAGCTGTCGCAAACCCAAACTTGGTTTGGTTAAGGACTATCTGCAAGGCGGTAAAATCGACTTTACTGACTCTTATGTGATTGGTGATCGAATTACCGATATTCAGCTTGCGGAAAACATGGGTATCGTTGGTATCCAATACTCACCAGATAAAATGAACTGGCTAGCCATCGAAAAGTTTTTAGCTGAGCAAAAAGACAACCGCCGTCAAGCAGAAGTACGTCGTACAACGTCAGAGACAGACATCAAAGTATTTGTTGATTTGGACAGCACAGAAAAATCAAACATCCAGACAGGCATTGGCTTTTTTGACCACATGTTAGACCAAATTGCCTCACACGGTGGCTTTTATCTCGATTTAACGACCGATGGCGACCTACACATCGATGATCACCACTCTGTAGAAGATACGGCACTAGCGTTAGGACAAGCATTAAAAGAAGCGTTAGGCGACAAGCGCGGCATCGGCCGTTTTGGTTTTGTATTGCCTATGGACGAGTGTAAAGCCGAAGCGACACTCGATATCTCAGGTCGTCCTTACTTAGTATTCAACGCTGAATTTACCGACGCTCGTGTCGGTGAAATGTCTACCCAAATGGTCGAGCACTTCTTCTTCTCACTTGCGCAATCTATGGGGCTAACATTGCACCTAAGCACGTCGAAGGGCAATGCACATCACCAAGTAGAAAGCTTATTTAAAGTGTTTGGGCGAGCGTTGCGTGCGGCCATCAAAGTAGAAGGCGATGTATTACCATCGACAAAAGGAGCCTTGTAACATGACACAGACTACAAAAGTCGTCATTGTAAACACAGGTTGCGCCAATATTTACTCTGTCCAGTGCGCTTTTGAGCGCCTGGGTGTTGAGGTCACTGTGTCTGATGACCCTGCTGTAATCAAAGCGGCAGATAAGGTATTGTTACCGGGTGTTGGTTCTGCGTTTGCCGCTATGGATAGCATCCGCCAAAAAGATCTCGTCGGTGTAATTCAATCACTGACTCAGCCTGTTTTGGGCATTTGCTTAGGCATGCAACTCATGGCAAATACTTCAAACGAAAAGCCAGGTTCGCACTTAGTTGCGTCTAAAACGGACTTAGTAGATTGTTTGGGCCTTATCCCAACTCAAATCGAACGCATGGAAGTTGGCGAATTAGTTTTACCTCACATGGGTTGGAACCAAGTAACGTTAGATAACCCTCACCCATTATTTAAAAACATCGAAGAAGGTGCACATTTCTATTTTGTTCATAGCTTCTGTGCTCCTCTATCAGAGTACACACTAGCCAAATGTGAATACGGAATGGGTTTTTCAGCTGCAATTTACCACAACAATTTTTACGGGGTGCAGTTCCACCCAGAGCGCAGTGGTAAAGCCGGTGCACAGTTGTTAAAGAATTTTGTCGAATTATAGGAAATACCATGATCATTCCAGCAATTGATTTAATTGAAGGTTCGGTGGTTCGCCTTTATCAAGGTGATTACGGACAAAAAACCGAGTACAAAATCGACCCTGTCGAACTTGTCAAAGAATACGCTGAAGCCGGTGCCAAATGGTTACACATCGTTGATTTAACAGGTGCAAAAGACACATCAAAACGCCAACTTAGCCTTATCAGTAAGATGGTTGAACTGGGCGTTATGGAGTTTCAAGCAGGCGGTGGTATACGTACCGAACAAGACATTATCGATTTATTCGAAATTGGTGTAAGTCGTGTTGTCGTTGGCTCATTGGCCGTTTCTAACCCTGAGCTCGTTATGTCTTGGGTAGAAAAATACGGTGCCGAAAAAATCGTCCTTGCCCTTGACGTAAATATTAACGATCAGGGCCAAAAGTTCATTGCGACTCACGGTTGGCAAGAAGACTCTGGCGTTACCTTGGAGTCTATTGTTGCCAAGTTCCAAACGGTTGGCCTTAAGCACGTATTATGTACTGACATCAGTAAAGACGGTACGTTACAGGGACCAAACCAAGCGCTTTACAAATCACTGGCAGCTGAATATCCAGAGATCAGTTGGCAAGCATCAGGTGGTATCAGTAGCTTAGCTGATATCGAAGAGCTAAAGCCTAATTTATTGGGCTCAGGTGATGCCAACGAAACACCTAGTGGTGTGATCTTGGGTCGCTCATTACTCGAAGGAAAATTTGAGTTAAAAGACGCGATTGCACTTTACGCTTAAAACGCTTTAACGCACTTATTGTACAAAGCCATCGACGAATACAAACCGTTGGTGGCTTTTTAGTATCTGGAATAAAGCCTTGTAACGACCTATATTTAAGAGTAGGTTAAATGTTATACAAATTAGGTGTGCTGGCATCTCTGGAGGC
Source organism: Psychrosphaera ytuae (assembly GCF_017638545.1). NCBI lineage: Bacteria > Pseudomonadati > Pseudomonadota > Gammaproteobacteria > Alteromonadales > Pseudoalteromonadaceae > Psychrosphaera > Psychrosphaera ytuae. The sequence continues at coordinate 137,543 of NZ_CP072110.1, read as the reverse complement.
GTTATGACTGTTTTTAAATCTGTAATTCTAGGATGTTGCCTTTCTGTTTTTCTCGCTGGCTGTGCTTCAAATGTGCAAACAAATGCACGAGGCGAAGTGCTTCCCCCTCTTCCAGAATGGGAAGTAGATGGCCTTTCTACTCGAACAATTTCTCCTAATCGAATTTATAAACTCACCCCAAAACAAGAAAGAGAATTTCTGACCTATTTTAAAGATCCAGCCAAACAGCACATAGATGATCATCAACGTCTTGCTAACTTTTTAACTGAGTACATGGAGAGCTTTAGTTATTCAGGAACGACAAAAACGGCGTCTGAGGCAATGGCAAGTAAAACGGGAGACTGTGTTTCTTTGGCTATTTTAACCTCGGCCCTGGCACGCCTCGCGGGTGTTCGTTACCTCCATAGAAAAGTGATCAGAGCGCCTATTTATACACGTAGCAATGACATCATTATAACCGCGCAACACATAAGGACGGTGCTATTTAAATCAAAAGAAAACCTATCAGACAATGCCATAGAGCCGTGGACCAAGTATATCTACATAGATTATTACCGCGCAGATACAGATATTCCTGCTGAGCCTATTACATGGGCGCATTTTGATTCGTTGTTTTACAGTAATCTTAGCGCAACTTACCTAACGGAAAATAAGCTGATTGAAGCCTATGCGTACTCTCGTAAAGCCTTAGAATTAGCCCCAGACAACCCAGAAAACATCAACCAACATGCGGTTATATTGAAGCGCTTGGGTTACGCCCAAAAAGCCTTAGCCTTATATGAATATGGTTTTAACTACTTTCCCGACTCCATTAACCTTCTTTCTAACTACAAAGTGCTGCTTGAGCGACAAGGAAATGAAGCAATGCTCGCTAAAGTTGACGCTAAGCTGCTCAACATTAAGGACAGCAACCCATATCAATGGCTTCAATTAGGTTATGACGCTTACGATCGAGAGGAATATTCACGTGCACTTCAGTTGTTCAAGCGAGCAGAAGACAAAGCGCGATATTTAGATGATGTATATTTAGCGTTAGCTAAGGCGAGTTATTCTTTGGGCAAACGCAACGACGCGAAGTTATATTTAGAAAAAGCGCTCGCTGCGCCAGTAAAGGCTAACAGCGAGCAACTTCTTGCCGGTAAACTAGCTAGTCTATAGGATGTTAGTTATTCAGAGCGAGTTCACGTTCTGTTTTAATACCTAGCTTTTTCATGACGATGGCCGCTGGGCAAAATCCAGTAAAGCTCTGCTGAAACAAATTTGCTCCAACAAACACCGTAAACCACATAAAGTTAGGGTGCACAAAATAAGTTAATGCTACTGATAGCAGAACCATAAACCCCGCAAATGCAGCAACTGCGCGTTCTAATGACATAATAATTACCTCTTGTTATAAATTCATTGTTTAAAAATAAAATCGGGCTGAGACAAATGCATTTGATGCATCTTCAAATTGTCCAAAAAATGAATCTGGTTGGTCACCCCAAAAATGATTTAAGCCACCACTGACTTGCCACGTGTCTGTGATCTTGTAGTTGACACGGACCCGAGCATATCCGTCTTTATCTGACGGAGAATAAAAATTAAAAAACTGGACGTTGAGCTTATTTTGGATAGCGGTTACTCGCACTTGTGCTGTAACTGTGCTGCGGTGCTGTTGATTAGACTCACCTACTTCACGGTCCAAAATATACTCATAAAGCCACTGTAAAGAACCAGTAACGTTTGGCATTAACTCTTGTTCGTATCCGACTAACACCTTCCATTGATCATTACTGACCAATGGGTTTTGTCCGTCGCTATCTGACGTATTGTAGTGACCCACTTCGGCGTTAAATAAGCCAACTGCCGCAGGCATTCGGACACTCGCTCCAATCACATTAAGTGGCGCAAAATAAGGAGCAAAGCCAATGAGCTGGCCTTCTTGCCCTTGTATTACTTGTGCACTCAGTGGCGACTTTTCAAAACCCGAATACCCATAAAATGCGTATTCTGTTTGGTCCTGATTTATTTTAATCCGAATCGCGCTTTCAGGTGATGACGGTTCAAACTGGCCAACATCCATCGCTCCCGGTTGATAGTTGTAATAAGAAAACACGCTACCATCTATGTAAGTATCCGCGGTAAAACTAGGGGAATAGACCAGGTCGACACTAAATTTGTCGAAGTAGCCTGACGCTTTTACCCCTAATTGAGGTGCCTTTAAGTATTCATCGTCACGACCTGCAAAAAAGCTTTGCCAATCTTTAGCAAATAAATCGTTAACAAATACATAGTCGCCAGTACCCCATGTTAAGACTTGTTGGCCCACTTTGAGGTCCCAGTTATCACTGACCTTGCCTTGCCAATTCAACTCTCTTATTTGGCCTCGCCACTGACTTTTTACGCCATCATAAAAACCGTGAGCTCGAATGTTTACGGTCGACGAGTCGAGCAACCACTGGTTTTTAACTTGGAGTCTCGCTTCGTTTAGCGTCTGTTTTTCGTTGATTAGCGGGTCAGTCTGTAGGCGCTGACCGTAACTTAATTCGGCAAAACCAGTGAAACTTTGCCAAAAACTTTTAGGCTCGTCCCACTCGTCTCCCCAACTATCGCCCATGGATTCATCCCATACGCTTTCGGAATCTTTTTTGTCTTTGTTATTGGACTGGCTGCTCTTTGTCTGGCTATCAGCGGCGTAGCTTGGCATCACCGTCAATGGTGACAACAAAGTAATCAACCCTGCTAACCACACTGGACTTGCCACCATACGATTTAATTTCATTGTTAAACCTCTGAGCTTTTACTTTCTTAACCACTCTAATGGCGGCGTACGCAAGCTTCGTTCGGTGAATAGGTCGTCCGGAAGGCCTAAGTTATATTCAATGCCACGAAATTCCATTAAGGTGTAACCACCACCGACTAAATCCGTTACTTTAGATTTTGTTACCGTCGGAAAACCTTGAATCGTTTCTACTTCTAGACTCTCAACACGACGAGTTTCGTTGTCTTTGGCATCAAAAAATCGAATTTCCATTGGCAAAAACGTTTTTTTATCTATAGAGACTCGATAGCGGCTAAACTCAACGCTTGATGGGTCTTTGGGCTTTGCACTTAAGATATATGCACTGTCCGTTTGCTCCAACAATTCAAAGGTATCTTCAGAGGTTGCACGGCCCGAAACATCTTCATAAAAGAAATGTGACCCGACAAAAGATGTTCGCTTGTCACCGGCACTTATGCGTTTAACCAAGTCCAACCCAGGCAAATACAACCAACGGTCGTCTTCTTGACCTTGGCCGTTGTGTTTTTCTACACGAAATACCATGCCACTAACGTCAGTTGGGCGAGAAAAGAACACCAACATCTTTTGATCGCCGCCATCTTTCACGTCCTTCTTTAAGATTGTAAATTGACGCATCTGCTTGCGATCTTGACTGTCAACAATCAACATTCGAGCTTGGCTTTTGCCGTCGTTACCTGCGTAATACGCAGCAAGCTCCGCTTTTTTAATGATACTTTGCGCTGTTTCTGCCTCGTTTGCGATGACCTGACTCGACATGCCTAACATCGCTGTCATAAACAAAGCAGAAGTCAGTTTGGTGGCAACTTTTAAACCTTTAAATACATCTAACATGGTAATTCTCCTGTTTGTAATTAGTTCGCGCTGTTGGAATTATTGGCATTGGCTGTTTTACCAAAAACCAAGCCCTTTAAAATCGTCATAAGCGCCGGAAGCATGATTAAAGTAACCATTGCCGAGACCACCATGATGCTCGCTAAGAACACGCCCACAGTGACATAAGGGACAAGAGGAGCAAATAACAATGGAGTAAAGCCAAGAGCAACAACTAAGGCATTTTTGGTAATCGCATTCGCTGGCTCTTCAAACATAATAGACATAGTTTGCTGAATTGACTGGGTTTTGGTGAAGGTTGCCCTTGCCCTCTCCAAAAAGTGAATTGCAAAATCAACCGACAAACCTAAGGTTAACGCCGACAATACCGCAATTGGCATGTCATAGTCTTTGCCAATCCAACCAATCAAACCATAAATAAAGCTGATGGTGAGTGACAGGGGTAACATTGCTAACACCCCAAATACAACCGAGCGGAACAACAAAACCATCATAATAAACACAATTACAAATGCGCTTAACAAACTGTCTAACATCCCTGCGACCATTTGCTCTTGCCAAATCACGTTGATATACGCTTTACCCGCCCAATTCACTTCAATACCTTGAGGCAGTGGGTTGTCGGCCACAAACTGTTCGACCAACTCGATAACCGCTGTCATGTGTTGATTATCACCACTGGTTAATTGGGTCCAAATTAGCGCCTTTTTATAATCTGGCGTCACAAAGTGCCACAGATCATTCGGTCGGTGTGATGACTGGTATTGAATCAACGTCTGAGCGACGCCATTGGCGGTAGTTGGCAACTCATAGTCTTTTGCTTCGCCTGACTTCAACTCTCGATTAACAACCTTTACGACATCGGTCAGAGCGTTAGTTTTACCTACTAAGCCACTTTGTGCCATGTGGTTTTGCAATGACTCCATATAACCAAGTACTTCAGGTTGAACAAAACGCTTTTCAGCTTTTGCCACCGCTTCTAACTTGGCTAAGGTATTCTCGAGCCATTTAATCGCGTCTTCGTCTTCAACCACAAACAGCTGATCTTCAATCGCAAATGTAAGCTCAGAAAGACTTGGTACAGCCTCGCCTTCACTACCACTTACCTTGTCAAATCGAGAAGCTTGTTTTGCAGCCCATTCTTTAAGTGATGCTGGAATAGAAGAGCCCATATTGTCGCCGGTAAACAGCATTTTTAAATCTGGTCTCGTTGTCGTGTCCGTCATCACTAAATACGCGTTATAAGTACCTGCAAACTCATTATTTAACGCCTTATCGGCAATACGAATTGGGTGACTTTCTTTAAACCAACGTACCGGATTGTCGTTAATTTCGATTTTACCGATACCAACTAATGACCATGCAAATACACCAACAAACAAAATGATATGTAATACCTGACGTTTGTTTGCTATACGGCCTATAACGCTGACCAACTTGTTCAGTCCAGACTTAGACTCCAATTGCGCTTGATGCGTTTTTTGTAGTGCAATAAGTGTCTCATCACTCAAGCGTGATAAATAAGCAGGTACGAATAAAATCGTCGTTATAAAGGCTAAAATAATGCCAAAACCAATAAAGGCACCAAAGATCTGCACCGGTGGAATAGGAGTCAACAACAGTGACAAAAAGCCTATTGTCGATGTTACTGAGGTAAATAACATCGGAGTAAATAGCTCTGAAACAACATCTTTTGCTACTTCGCGTTTATCCTGACCTTCTTTAAAGCGATCCGCAAATTCTGACATTATGTGTACTGAGTCAACTACTGCGATTGGCATTAAGAAAATCGCGATCATCGAGGACATAATATGAACAGTAAAGCCCATACCAATTAACAAGCCCATCGTCACCACAACGGTAAACATAGCAACAACCATAGCCGCAGTGATGTAGCTCCATGAACGGAACATCAAAAACAACAAGATAAAAATAGCAAGGCCCGCTAGTGGCGCAGAAATGCCCATTTGGACAAACATTTCATAACCAAATTGGTCTTCTGCAACCGGTAAACCAGTAATATGCCACTGCGCTTTACTGTCTAAGGTATTAATTTTGTCCTGAATTAACTGCGATATCGCATAACTCTGGTTTTTATCAACGATAGGCACATAAATAGCTACAGCGTTGCCGTTTTCGGCCGCTAAAGTTTCGTTCAGTAGAGGTAAGTTTTTAACGTGTTTAAGGACTTCTTGTGCCTGTGATTCTTGCTCTGGTGCTTGTTTCATTAACCAGTTAAAACGAATCGCCTTATCGCCACTTTCAAGTGTTTGTTGGGTAATGTTATCCACTTCCGACAACGACATGACTTCGTGTCCAATGACCCCATCAATCGTTAAGATATAATCTGTAACAGACTTGATATTGGTTAACTCATTAGGTGTAAAAAGGCCAGTTGGTTGAGTCTGGCTGTCGGCTACCGCGCCAACCACTATCGCGTCATACAAGCCAAACTCTTGTTTGGTTTGATTGTGGAATACCCTTTGTGGGTTATACGCAGGTAACATGTTTTCTGGGTCGGTATCTATTTCGATACGAGGAAATTGCAGCATAGCGACCACCGCAATAACCGCCATAACCCAATATATAATGTGCGCTTTTTCTAAACTCAATGCGACACAGCGTTTAATGCTCGAATCAATCACAACTCTTCTACCTTTACTTTTGGTATTTGATCATATTGCGCACTATACATTAGAAAATACTAATATTATATATATTAGGTATAACTTATATAACTAAAACCCCTAGTCTATATAACAAAACAGACAATAAAAAAGGCCAGCATAGCTGACCTTTCTATATTTAACTTTATTAACCTGTTGATTACTTTATGTAACCACGAGGCTTGTTTTCTTTAGACGTATAGCGGTCACGTAGTTTATCTTGACGTGACTCTGTTGAAACTTCTTCGCCATCAATCCAAATATTTTCGACCTTTGAACTGATCTCAAACGGGTCACCACTCCACAACACTAGGTTTGCGGGTTGACCTTCCGCTACAACACCACCTTCAATACCAAACGTTTCGGCAACGTTTTTGGTAACTGAAGCAAGGGCAGTTTCACGTGACAAACCATTGGCAATGGCAATGCCTACATCAGTACGAAGGTTGTAAATTAAATGCGTATCCGTATGAGTCAATAGCAACTTAACACCGGCTTGTTCTAACTCTGCCGCATTGGTCAATGCGTTTTCTAATGAATCAAAACTCTCTGGTAAATTGTCTATCGCTTGCATGATCACAGGTACACCGGCTGCCGCAACTTCCTCTTTGACACGTACCGCATCTGCCGCACTTGAAAGAACTAGGTTCAAACCAAACTCTTCTTTCATTTTAAGCAGGTGTAAAATATCGGTTGCACGTTGAGCATAAGCAACAAGTGGCTTTGACCCGTTTAACAAGTCAGTAAGGATTTGTTCTTCTGCACTTGGCTCTTTTTTGTCGTCTTTATCATCTTTTTTGCTGGCTTTTTCTAATGCCGCTTGATGATCTTTCAACTTAGACTCTAGACTCGCCAGTGCTGAAGCACGAGAACCGCTGCGCTCAGAACCAAAGTAAGCTAAGGTAGCAACTTTTGTGTCAACTACGCTGTCATATTCACCCGACAAGTCTGCAACAAAGATCTGACCCGCCCAAATGCCTTCAGCACCACGAGGCGCAACCACACTATGGGTGATACCACCTTTGCGAGAAAACGGGATCAAGCTGCTATCTGGGTTAAACGCTAAAGATGGATCAAACGTAATACCGCCCTTTTTAGCACTCATATCACGAGATGCAGAAACCGCACCGACTTCAACCAAGCCTAGTTGGCTGCCCGTCGAAATAAAGCCCGCTGTTAAGATTCGGCCTTGACCGTCAACCGTTGAGTCAACATTTAGTTCGGCAGGGTTGATTGAAACAATTTTACCGTCTTCGATAACCACATTAGCATTACTGATTACACCTTGCTCTGTGCCTGTGTAAACTGTTGTATTAGTGATAGCAACTGAGTCAGCTAAAGTCGCGAAACTTGTGGTTAATGCTGCTGCAAGCAGAGATAGTTTTAACATTTTCATTATTCGCTCCTTATTTCTGACCTAGCAAAAAGTCACTTTTCGCTTTGTACGTATCATCGTTAGCATCATAGACTTTGGCACCATCAACATATACCTGTTCAGCTTTTGCATAAGAGCTGAATGGGCTTTGATTCCAAATGACAAAGTCAGCAGCTTTGCCTTTTTCTAATGAACCTGTTTTGTCTTGAATACCTAGCGATTTAGCGGCGTTATATGTGATCCAAGTAATTGCTTGCTCTTCTGTTATATCAAAGCCGTTTTCGTTGGCACGATACATCACTTTTGCGGCTTCTTGGTTTAGACGCTGAATCGTTGTGCCCGAATCAGAGTGAACAACAGCACAAGAGTTTTTGAAAGAATCAACGACAGCGACATTTTCTAGGATCATGTCATAGGCTTCCATTTTGAAACCCCACCAATCCGGCCACATTGCTGCACAGTTACCATTTTCAGCTAACAAGTCACCAATTTTGTAAGCTTCAATAGCGTGGTGGAACGTACCTGAGTGGTAGTTAAACTCTTTACCAAGGTCAATCATCATTGCCATTTCTTCTGCTTTATAGCAGTGGTTATGGATCAAGATGTCACCGTCAAGGACGCCTTTTAACGTATCTAATGTCAAATCACGAGCTGGTGCTTCAGGGTTTTTACCTGCCGCATAGTCGCGCTCGTATTTATCCCATGCACGCTTGTATTCAGTTGCTTCAGCAAAGGCTTGGCGATAACCAGCCATGTTACCCATACGAGTTGAAGGAGCGATGCTCTTGCTGCCATATACGCGTTTAGGGTTTTCACCACAGGCCATTTTTAAGCCGTAAGGCGCATCAGGAAACTTCATGCCTTGCATCGTGTGTGATGATACGTTTTTAAGTGTTACACCACGACCACCGATAAGGTTCGCCGAACCAGGAAGAAGTTGTAATGTAGTGATACCACCCGCACGTGCAGTTTCAAAACCCGGGTCTTGAGGCCATACCGAATGCTCCGACCAAACTTCTGCAGTCACCGGCGCAGTCATTTCATTACCATCACTGTGAGATTCAACGCTTGGTGATGGATAAACACCTAAATGAGAGTGAACATCGATAAGACCCGGTGTTACCCATTTGCCAGCGCCGTCGATTACCGTCGCACTGCCGTGTTCAATGTTTTCGCCCACCGCAGATACTTTGCCATTTACAACAAGCACGTCGGCGTTATCTAAACGTTCACCCGTACCCGTCAAAACTGTCGCACCTTTCACCAGAACCGTTAATTGTTCCATTGGTTGATAAGTACTTGGGTATGGATTTGGATTAATTTCTACTTTTGGATCTTGTGCTTCTAGACCGGTGCAACCGGCTAAAACGGCAGAAGCGATCAAGGTCGCACTGAATGCGATCTTACGCATAACGATGTCCCCTTTATTATTGTTTTATCAATCGATTTTTCTAGGTATAGCATAATTGAAAATTTGTGGGTTGTAGACAACTAAATTTCGTTAAACCGCAGGTTTTTCACTAGTTTCATCGAGAAAAGACAAAATAAAAAAGGTGTTAAACCGATAAAGGAAGATCAAATTAATAAAGACGATAAATCAAAGCAAGTTAGACAACTGATAAATGTTCTTTTGAATGAGATTTTAAGTTGGGATTTGTCATTTAATTGAAGAGTCAAAGTGGCGGAACGGACGAGACTCGAACTCGCGACCCCCGGCGTGACAGGCCGGTATTCTAACCAACTGAACTACCGCTCCGCTTTGACCTAAGCATTTATGCTAGACACATAAACTTTTAGAAATGTAAGACTAAAGATTGGCGGAACGGACGAGACTCGAACTCGCGACCCCCGGCGTGACAGGCCGGTATTCTAACCAACTGAACTACCGCTCCAGCCTTTAGTCTTAAGTTAAGTGGCGGAACGGACGAGACTCGAACTCGCGACCCCCGGCGTGACAGGCCGGTATTCTAACCAACTGAACTACCGCTCCAGCTTAACTTATATTGTTTGGGTTACTGACTCAAAGCGATTGGCGGAACGGACGAGACTCGAACTCGCGACCCCCGGCGTGACAGGCCGGTATTCTAACCAACTGAACTACCGCTCCAATTGATTCGCTTTGTTGTCTGTTTCCCTAAACAACGGCGCGAATATTAAAGTTTGATTTCACAACCGTCAACCACTTTTTTTAAAAAAGATGTTCTTTTGCCTAGTTTCTAATCATCTGGCAAAGAAAGGTCTAAAATATCATCAGAACCTTCCGATTTTGACGCTTTTTTGTCCGCTTTTTCTTTATTTTCAGGTGCTTCTGATTCTTCAGTTTTAACTTTTTTCTTCAACTTTAAGTTTTTAAATGGATTTGGAATAGGTTTATTAAGTATTACCACCCAAATAATAAGTAAACCGGCCAATAACAAAATAATATTAAGGGTAATTATCAATGCAATATTAACGGATTCAGGCTCAGGTTCTTTCTCTGGTGCAATCGTCTCTACAGGCGATGAGGTTGAATCCCCTACTTCGGTGGTATCGATTGAGTCCGTATCAGCTTGTTCTGGTACCACGATTTCTGGTGGCTCAGTAATAAACGTAAACGCCGGCGACGACAGCATAAACTCCCTACCGGTTTTATCCTTACCAAACACTTCAGCTTTAATCTCAAATAAACCAAACTCGTTTTGGAAGACGTTTAGCTCGCGAGTTTGACCTTGGTTAAAGTGAAACGTCTCTTGCTCCATGTTAGGGAACGTAATCGTACCTTGAAAAATCAATGAGCCATCATCTAAAAATTCATCGTTCACGCTCACTTTTACCAAGTGATATTTTTCATCTGGTGCAGCAACATCTACATCAAAACTGATCGGGTTGGGTAAAACAGTGATGGGATCGTGAATGATTTCTCGGGTAAATAATTCAGCCTGAGCACGAAACGTTGGGGTCCAATTGCCCACTTCGCAATTAAAATCATACTGAACCGTAAATTCACCGTCTCTAGGCCGTTCATCAAGCAAACGGCCATCGTCATAAAATTCACCTAATTGATAAATACTGGCACCAAAGTTTGGTTGCTCGGCCTCATTGGTAGAATATAAGTAGGCTTTTAAGCTCACCACATCTCGGATGGCTGGGTCTTTGATCATCGAACCTGCATTCAAGATCTTCGCTTTGGCTTTAACGCGCTCCGATTGAAAAACAATATTTGGCAGAGTTTCTACTTCTAATTGAACATCAGACAGCACCATGATTTTGCTGTCATCTTGTATTTTACCCAACGCCTGCCATGGCCCTGGCATTGGATTGCGCAACCTTATTAGGTCATAGCTGATATCTGCATGCCACTTAACCTCAGAGGTTTCCATATCGGTGTAATACAACTTTGAACCATCTGGGCGTACAAGTATCGCTGGCGGCGCACCGTGTTTACGGATCAATAGAATGAGGATTTCATCCACTTCGTAATCAATACGAAACCGATTGTTGAGTAATTTTATTTGATTTTTGCCCTCGAAGTTTTTGAGCATTTCGAGTTTGGCTTGGGTTTGCGCTGAAGTCGGGTCAACGACTTTGGGAATGCCAAGACCAGCATGAGAAGAGAAAGAAAGAGAGCTAACCAACGACGCCGCAACTAAGGTGGACGCCACAAACACCTTGGTTTGATGTTTTCTTTTCGTTATCGGATTAGAAAAAACGTATTCTGAAAAGTTAGTTTTTATTGCTGTTATTCTGTCTGAGAAGTACGCCACAGTGGAGATCCACCCTCTTTTTCAATTATATCTAACCGCCCCTCATGGGCTTGGAGTTCGTCATCGCTGGCCATCACAACTTTTAAATTGCGCGGTACGATTTCTGCTCCTTCACTACCTTGACCTTGTGACTTTAACTGATGTGCCAAATCCATCGCCACTTGTCCACCTGTCATGCGCAAGTATACATCGGCTAAAATTTCGGAGTCGAGCAAAGCTCCGTGCAACATACGATGCGAATTATCAATTTCGTAACGACGACACAAGGCGTCCAAGCTGTTCTTTTGGCCTGGGTGTTTATCCCTAGCCATCACTAGTGTATCGACCACGGCACAAAAATCTGCAGTCTGAGTCCAATCTTGCCACAAAATTCCAAACTCATTGTCCATATGGCCGATATCAAACGGCGCGTTATGGATGACAAGCTCTGCGCCTCTAATATAGTCAAAAAACTCGTCAGCTATATCTTTGAACAAAGGTTTGTCGCGCAAAAACTCATTGGTAATACCGTGGACGCCAATTGCCTCGTCTTCAATTTCTCTTAATGGATTTATATAAACGTGGAAATTATTCCCGGTCAGACGGCGGTTGACCATTTCGATACAACCTATTTCGATAATGCGGTGGCCGTCTCGCGGATCGATACCTGTTGTTTCGGTATCCATAATGATTTGTCGTTTTGCCATGAGAAACTGTATTAATTGCTTAAGTTAGTTAGAGTATACTCTGTTATTAAATGCAAAATCACCCATTAGGACAATGAGTTTATGAAATCAGTGCAGCTTTTTACCGACGGTTCTTGCTTAGGTAACCCTGGCCCTGGAGGCTACGGAGCACTTTTAACGTACAACGGCCACAAAAAAGAAATGAGCCAAGGCTACAAAAACACCACCAACAACCGCATGGAGCTGTTAGCGGTTATTAAAGGATTGTCAGCGTTAAGCCAGCCTTGCAAGGTCGATATCACAACCGACAGTAACTATGTAAAAGACGGCATCACTAAGTGGATCAAAAACTGGAAAAAGAACGGCTGGAAAACCGCGTCCAAACAACCCGTCAAAAACGTAGATTTGTGGAAGCAACTCGATACAGCGGTTCAACAACATGACATAAAATGGCATTGGGTAAAAGGCCACAGTGGGCATCCAGAAAACGAGCTAGTTGATGACTTGGCCCGTGCTGCAGCTGAATCAAAAGACTTGTTGGATGACTCAGGTTTTCAATGATAGTTCTGTAAAGTTGTATAAAGATTTGCTCGACAAATCACAGCTTTTGTAAAACAACGTAATTCTACTCCGAGATTAGAAACTAATTTGGCTTTGACCGCTCTACGCAGTGACAATCACTAAATCGGAGTAGACAATGTCTCAAAATACACTTTCCCCTTCTATAACAATAAAAACATTTTCCGTTGGCCTTGCCGCATTGGGATTAATGGCGTGCAGCTCAGACGATGAGTCAGGTACAGGTATGATTAAGTTTTATAATGCCTCACCTAATTCACCTGCAGTATTTATGACAATTGACGATGATCTCAATAGCAGTGACACAGATGATGTCGAAATCACGGTAAGCGGCATTCGCTATGGCTCAGTTACAGGCTCGGTCGAATTAGACAATGGCGAGTACTTTATAGAATTGGCTTGGCAAGACTCTGACTCTTACGACCGCGACGATTTAGTGGTTATTTATGAAGATACCGTTAAGGCTCAAACCGACAGTACGACATTAGTCGTCCTATCTGAAGACATCGAAACGCCTCGTGTATTTATGTATAACATTCCAGTCCTGTCTGAAGAGGAACAAGAGGACGATAATGATAACGACTTATTTAATTTGCGCCTGTTGAATATGGCTTCGGAGTCGGAGATTCCATCGGTTGACGTGTATATTTCTAAATCCAACGAGACATTTAACGAAGCCGAGCTTATAACGACGGTCGATTATTCAGATCTGTCCGCTAACCTAAAACTCAGTCAAGACGATTACACTATTTACTTAACAGAAGCTGGCCAAAACAGCGTCCTGTTTACCTCTGAAGAACTCTCCTATTCCAGTGCGACCCAATATCTTCTTTCAATTAGAAACAACCAAGGTGCCGGAGAGTCTCCTTTTGTATTAGATTGGATGGCCAACTCATCCATCGTTTATCAGTACAACGACAAAAACGCACAATCGCAATTTAAGATATACAACGGTATTGAAACCCATGAGCAACTCCCAAACTATCAGACCAACATTGATGTCTCCCTAACCGGATTAAAAGAAAAGTTTGACCTCACTCAGCTTCCCTATGGTGGCATGTCGACAACCATGACCGCACCAAATGGTGATTACAGTGTGGATATTGTTAGTACCGAACAACAAAGCCAATTACAAACCAACCACCTTTTAACCTTACCAGAAAATATAAAACGCACTTTGTTTTTATACTTAGAAGAAGTTGCAGTCGACGAAGACAATGACGGTAATGTCGATGAAGACGGCGACGGAATTATTGATGAAACCGAAGTTCACATTCGTTCTTTGCAGGTCACTAACAGTCTTAGAGACAGTATTTACGATCACCAAATCACCGCCGTTAATTTAATTGATAACGATGACTTTAATTCTATAACGCTTTATTACGTCCGAAGTGATGAAGTAATAGAAACCGCGGAATACAGTCAATACACCACGTTTGGAAGTGAACGTACCCTAACCCTTTTGAATAACACCTATACCGTGTACGCCGTTGCGCGCGAAGGCAGTAGCGAAGTGATATTAGCCACCGATACCCTGACATTAGACGAAGAGAGTGGCGAGCTAATGGTGGTATTAGATGAGAATGACAACAGTAGTTCAGGCTATGCAATGACCTTTATGCAACAGTAACACAAACAAAAGAACAGGCGTTTCGTTAAGCGCTTGTTCTATATTCGTCGCTATGTAATTCTAATATTACGGATTATGGACAGTAAAACGCTGTTCAATGGAATGAGAGGTGTTTCGATGAAGGTTTGTATTGTTGTTTTATTTTGCTTGTCACTCACTGGTTGCGCTCAATTTATTGCTGATAAAATTACAGCGCCAAAAGACAATCAATTTTCGGGAAATATTGACGCCCTAATCTCAAAAACTGAGTTTTGTGACGACCTCGGTTATTGCATCAAAGGTCAACAACTTAAGGAAGTCAGCTCCAGTTCATCTTCTTACCAATTTAAGCTCAACGAACAAGTTTGGCATTTTAAATCAACCAAAGAAGACACTCCTATATCACATGACCCAAGCAGTTTAATTTTGGTTTTTCCTGGCTTTAATCAACCAACTGAAATCGTCGCACTTCACCAACAGTGGATTAAACATATCACTGGCGCTGAAGTGATCGTGTTTCAAAGTGCCGATATGTCCGTACCTTTTAAATTCGGCTTGGACTTTGTGTCGCCAGTCATTTCTTTAATTGAACAAAAGCAACCAAGCCAAGTGCACTTAATTGGTTTTTCTATGGGTGCACTCGCCGCTCAAGCTGTCTCAGCTCAAACATCATCAATATATACCATAGAAACTCGCCTACATCTTATTGCACCTATGACCGACTTCCACGACTCGACGCTTGCTTTATGGGACATAATTCACAAAGACAAACTATATTCGACCTTTATTTCTGATGAAACTGTGGAGGAAGCCGTTCAACTTATTTATACCAACTCCAACCTTTCCGCTGACGACACCGACCTTGTCACTAAAACAAAGCACTCACGTATTCCAACCTTTGTCTACGCGTCAACAAACGATAGAGTAACTTCAGCTAAAGATTGGAGGCAGGTTGATTCATCACACATTAAGTTACATAACTACGACAAGTTAAACCACATAGAAACAGTGGCCTTGACTCATACAGAATTGTTAAAAGACTTTGTCTCAAACCTAATAAACAAAGAGGTCTCGCCAACTAACACTAAAGTGCTTGGAACGATTTGCGATATAAATGACCGCCAATGTATGACAGGACTCCAAGCTCAATAAGGCCCCCATTGAGCTCTTTATTTTTAGTCCATTAAGGCTTCAACCTACTCTTATACTCATCGAGGTATTGTTGGTGCTTATTTTGATGCCATGGATTCATAAATTTAGACTTTTCGACTGCAACCGACTGAACCTGTATCGCTTGTTCAATCTTGCCCTGCTCAGCTAACGCTTTCGCTAAAGAAGCATGCGCATAGGCAGAGTCTGGATACAGTTCTGTCACCTTAGTGTAAATCGCCATCGCTTCACTGGGACTGCGGGTGGCGATTGATTTTGCCAGCGATTTAAGCGAGCCTTCTGCGGAGATCTCAAAGCCATATTTATGTTTTGAAAGGTCATTGTAATAGGCAATGATGGCATCTACACCGCGCTTAGAGATCTCTGAATCTGGCGCTAAATCCTCGTGAATATCATTAAACAAGGTCTCTATGCCTTCTAGTATGGTTACAACTGGGCGAGACATATAATAATGTTCATCCTGGTTATTAGAATGCCAAGTTAGTTGTGAGTTATTGTGTTTTGATAGAGCCCCTTCAAATTCTTTAAAAGACGCGACGTGAGCTTTTTCATAATTATGATCGCCAATGGTCATATATAAAAATTTCATCTTGTCGTACTCGGCCATAAGTTTTGTCGGAGCGTCAGACAACACACGACCAAAGTCATTATTCAAAGTTGGGCTACTTATAAAGTAGGCATCGAACATACTCGGCCTATTTAAAAGCGCATACAGACCAATTGCGCCATTACTCATAAAGCCACTGTATATTCTGAAGCCGTTAGTTCGGTATTTTTTATCTACCTGCTTCAATACCCCGTGCTCGATAATATCCAAAAGCCTTTGGTTACTTGGATCAGCCACTAAATTCTCTAATTCCGCAGCGAATTCAGCGTTATAGCCTGCGGGCGTTACCACTATCGTTTTAAGCCAGGGCCACTCACCATTGTGACTTAACCAGTCATGCATACCACTGATTAGTGGTTGGATTCTGGGGTGCAGATCAAACAAAACAAAATAGCGTTTGCCCTGCCCTTGTTGATAATTTTGTGGGAGAGTCACGTTGTATTTTAAAGAAGACTTAAACCCCTCCGGCTTAACTTCGATCGTTTCGACTGGATTTAATGTTTTAATATCAACCGCCCAACCCGAAGCTGAAAGTGACAACAGCACAAGCAGTAAAATGTTTTTCATGAAATGTCCTTATTGTAAAAGTCGGAGGTTAAGTCTTGTTTGAGGTTTTTCTTCGCTGCCCATTAAAGTCATATAAAAGCATCAAAAACAAGGATTTTGTCACTTCTTCAGCGCCTTAACGAGACAGACATAGGTTAGCTCTTTTTTCAGATAAAAAAGCGGTACGGTGTAGAGTATTTTTGCAATTTTTGGGGGTTTGTTTGGCGGCATAGGTGGCAGTTGATACGTTGCGGACATAAAGCAAAGGATTACGTAAATTGGCCATCCAGGAGCAATGATTACGAGATTGTAAAACCGTGAAAAGGGAGGTTCGATTTAAAGAGAAATCAAAGTACCTAGTTTTTCAGCGGAAGCTGGTGTTAGTATTAGTTCATAATAAAGAACTTTCATGTGAATTAAATTGACAATGGAGTGTTTATGAAAAATTTATTAGCCCTAATTACTTTTGTGCTTATCAGTGTATCTACAAGTAGTGAAGCGAAGAATATTTATGCTGATGTACAGGTTACAGATGTCACACCTAAAAGTGAGTATATTTGGGAGCGTGCAAATCAAAACACTCCTAAATACCCAGTCGAACTTGCTAGATCAGGAATAAGAGGATGTGCTGTTTTGTCTTTTAATGTTTCAGATTCAGGAGAGACTGAGAATATTGAGATCTTAAAGTCTGTGCCAAAAAAGCAACTTGGTAAAGCTTCCAGAAAGATGTTAAAAAAATGGAAATGGGTCCCAGCTTCAACGGTTGGAGAAACTCAGTCAGAAAAAAGAACATTAAGGTTGGATTTTTGTATGGGCGGAGAGTCAACTGAACAAGCTCAAAACGCTTGTAAACAACAAACAAAATTGGCATGTAACTGATTCACATAACAAGCCGCTGTAGTTTGCTCACTGCATTCGTTGGGATAAATCATTGCTGGCTCCCTCCGCTTCTCTTGTTATTTTAGCCAGCAATAATCTGTCCCTAAGCGGAGCGTTAGGCTATACAGTTGAAAGTTTCGCTGTCAGTGATGCTATAGTGCCACTTAAACCTGTTAAGAGTTCGATTATGAAAGTTGAATTAGTTACAACCTTAAAAAGGCAGGCTAAAGAGCAAATGAATAAATTGCTGAAATAGTTTGGACGCAACCCGCTCTTAATGAGCTTGATGAAATTGCTGAATACATTGCAGTGTCTATTTTGGTTGCTGCGAAAAAAACTAGTTCAAACTTTATTTAGTAAAGTAGAAAGGTAAGAAGAACACCCCGAACCTGGAGAAATCCCTTTGGAAATACCGACCCTTAATTACAGGGAACTAGTAATAAAGCGATGTCGAGTATTTTATAAAATTGATAGAAACAAGGTTTTTATATTGCACGTTATGCGTCACGAACAACATCTTAGGCGATTCTTGCTGACTTAGTGGGATCTACGAATGTCACCTACTGGCACTTTTGTGAAGTTCGGCTGAGTACGTGCAGCGGACTCCCAATAGGAGTGGGAGTTAAATCTGGAAAACGCGTAATCAGCCGTTCGAATTCTAATGAAAACAAAGAGCCTAGTACTGCCTAGGAAACCGATGTTACTTTGAGATTTCATTAATAAATTATTTTGTTTTTAGAGGGCTCGCTTTACATCCATGCTTTTATGGAGAACTCGAATAATTACGACCTCTTCCTTTCCAAAAACTTTGTAATAAATGACATGGCTGCCTTGAGGCCGCTTTCTATAACCTTCTCTGATGTAATCGCAGACATAACCTAGTTCTGGTTTCTCTGCAATTTGATGAAATGCGCTATCCAGTAACTTTAAATAGTTATTTCTCTGCTCTTGGCCCCAGTTAAGTTGCGTGTAACGACCTATTTTCATTAAATCTGAATGAACTTTTTTAGATAAATGAAACTTCATATTAATGATTTTCTTTATCCAAATCATTTAAGAGAGAATCATATGAATAATCAGCGACGCCACTGTTCTCTCCCTCAATTAACATGTTCCTTAGATTATTCATTTTTAATTCCTGATCTTCTAAGGCTCGTAACCCAGCTCTTATCACTTCACTTGCAGAACCATACCTGCCAGACTCTAACTGCTGGCTAATAAATGAGTCAAAATGCTCACCTAATGTAACACTTGTATTTTTCGCCATCACAACCTCCTATACCAATATTTAATATATTTTGGTAGCAAAAGCATGGCAAGTCAATTAAGGAAGACAAAAACCGTTTCCTCCTTCTCGCACGTCGCTAAAGTATAAGCATTATTTTTTTGCTTCTTTTTGAAGCTTAATATGACTGCTTTGACGAGAGAGATTTATGGCTTTTAATGAATTCGAAACAAAGAAAATAGAAAAGATAGCTGAAACTTTTTTAAACGAACACCGTCCACCGCCAAATATCAGAAATCGATTGGATATTGGGTGGCGTCTAGAAAAACAATCTATTTTTATCTTTGAAACGCGCCCACGTTGGGATAGTCCATCTGAATATCATAACTTTGATATAGCTAAATCTACATTTGTTCGAAGTCAGGGAGAATGGAAGATATATTGGATGCGCCGCGATTTAAGGTGGCATGGCTATGAACCGAAACCACAAGTTAAAACTATTGAGCAGGTATTTAAAGTGGTCGCCAAAGATCAGTACGGATGTTTTTTTAGTTAACTCACATCTCAAAAGACTATGGCTCAATTGACAGCTTCTAGCATTTTTGTGGAGCCGATTCGTACGTTCAAGAGACGCTCACAATCATTTAACTCTATTGGTTAAAATATACAAAACGGACGTTCCGCTAACTCATTTATACCAAAAAGCTAGTTAGCTCCGAAAGGTTAACTGAAATACGGATATTGATGAAGTTTGCCTAAAATCAGTTGGAAAGTTCATTCATCTAATACTTTTTAACGCTTTGAAATTTATATTATTTCCAATAAACTAATTTGTTGTAGTTTGGCGGGTTTTACTGAGCCGTATACATAATAGAGTTAGGTCTTTATCAAGTTCGAAATAATTTTTAAACCAAGGAATAAAATGGACAAGAAAAAGTTTGCAAGAGTTGCCGAGTCACTCAGAAAGTTTCAGCGAGCTGAACTAAAAGAATTTGAAAACGAGCTTGGCCAAAAACCCGTTGATAAGGTTTATGTAGATCCTCTTGAAGGAGAGGCTGTGCTCGAAACAGTTTTGTCGGGAAATACAACTTTTCTATTTGGTCGAAAAGGTACTGGTAAGAGTACGATTATTTCACGGGCTCAATCAGAGCTAAGGAAAAAACAAGATTCGTTATCTATATATCTTGATGTTAAGTCAATTAATGAAACGTCCCAGACGTCCAGTGTTTTATCCAACTTTTCCGAAAATAGAGAGGTTGTATTAGAAATAATTCAACCACACATACTAAGAAAAGCTTTTTTGATTGAGATATTCACAAAGCTCATTGATGAGTTAGATAGTATATGTAAGAAAACATCCATCATTGATCGATTTTTGGGTCGTCATTACAAGTATGAAGAATTAAAATCTGAAATCGATTTGCTTAAAGAAAGAGCTAGGAGTGGAGTTTTACATAATGCGGAATTGCCCATCCTTCAAACTATTGAAAAGGAAGTAAAAAAAAGACATCAGGAAGGTCTAAAACGGAAAGATAACGCAGAATTAGCTGGTGAAGCGTCAATAAGTAAAGCATCGATTAAAGCAGGGCTAAAAACTGAAGATGTCGAAGAAATATTAGACGATGATGAAGTATATGAGAAATATTCCAAGGCAGTGCTTCGTACTTTTCCATATCAAGAATTGATTAAAAAACTAACTGACCTGTTAAATGAGCTTTCTTTTTCTAGTCTAGTGATTTTTTTCGATGATTTTTCTGAGTTAACGTGGATTGAACAGAGGTTATTTGTGGATGTTATTTTGGCGCCATTGAATAATACGAGCGATGAAAAGATAAAGCTTAAAGTTGCAGCTTACCCCGGTCGAGCTTATTACGGAAACATAGATCCAAGTAAAATTGATATATTAAATTTAGACTTTTATCACCTTTATAAAAGCTCTGATGTGCAAACCATGGAACAGAAAGCTATTGATTACACAAGAAGGCTAATCGAAAACAGGTTTTTGGCGTTTGGCATTAGACCAGAGGACTATTTTTCATCGGTAGCAGATATAAAAGATTATTATATTTTGCTATTTCAGGTCTCATTTAATGTCCCTCGATTGATGGGGCATATACTCCACAGTTGTTATCTTGATCAGGTTTCTAGGAACGAAAAAATCACATTGCAAAGCATACGATTGGCTTCACGAAAATACTATGAGAACGTTCTTTTTCAATATTTCGACAGGAAGAATAGGTACGCAACCGAACCATTCAGTCGCAAGCTTGATAGATATAATCAAAAACTGCTCTTGAAAAAGTTAACGAATGAATCTAAATCGCTAAAGACAAAGATATCTACCGGAGAAGTTGGAGGTAAATACTTTGAAGGGCTGTCTAACCCACCTGTTAGCCACTTTACAGTATACCCAACATTAGAACCTATGCTGGCCTCTCTTGAGTTAAATTTTTTATTAACCAAATACCATGAAATGAGAGATAAATCAGGAAATGATGTCTCCGTCTACTGTTTGAATTATGGTTTATGCGAGGATGAACGCTTAGCTTGGGGCTATCCAAAAGGAAGACGTGATGACAGAAGTTACTTTGTACAACGGTGCTTTTCATATAATGGAGTCGTTCATCAGTTTCTGGCGTCCACACAGACAATAAAATGTGATAGCTGCGGCGCCACTTATCCTATCGAAGAGAAAGAAAAAATTGAATATTTTGACTGGCTTTGTAAAGAGTGCAAACAAGGTCGTTGTAAAGTCACCTCTCTATCTGATGATTATATAAAGGAACTTCAAAATCTAAACGAAGATCTAAAACTGGAAGAGGTGGAACTAGATATATTGGAAATATTGAAATCTGAAGGCAGAGAAATGAGGGCTGGCGAAGTTTCAGCTTTAATCGATAAGTCGCATCAATTAGTTGGATGGAGAACAACCAAGTTAAAAGAAAACGATTTGGTAGAAAAAGAATCAAAAAACAATGTTACTTTGAACAAAATAACAGAACGTGCGAAAGCCATATATTTTAACGATGAAAGCGAGAGTAATCTCAAGACGTAAAATAATTAAGTCCCAACTTAATATGTCTCATATGATTTTTAGGTTTTTATCAAAACCTGCAGTTCCGACTGAACCATTGGGCAATTTTCGGATCTCTTTGGTTGAATATTCAGTTAGTAGTTATGACTGGTTCTTGTTAAGAAATATTCTTACTTTAAGCGCATACTCTAAAAGAAAGTCGTTTTGGATAAAAAGCTGTCGTTACTTCTTTAAAGTGAGCAATTTTTGTGCAAGTATAATTTCACAAATACTATGATGTGATAAAGAAGTCAGCTAATGATTGGTTATGTATGTCAGTGGCTTTTATCTACAAGCCCAAGTACGTTGTGAAGCAATGTGAAAGTAGCAACAAAATTAGGAGATGAAATGTCTCAAGAATTAAGCGGATTTGTTCAATTAAGTGCACCTGAGCTTTTAAAGGCTCTAGAAGGAAAAAAGCTAGATCCTAATAAAATCGATTCTTTATATACCAAGGTAGAGTCAGGTTTTAATTTGTCTGAATCCGATATTTTGGAAATGACGAACGAAATATTAGCGAGTTGCTCTATGCAACAATTATATGAGTTGCTTGCTTCCTCACATGTAAATGAGTCAGGGCAATCGGTAGTTGAGCTGAAAATCGAAAAACGAAAAGAAAAGCCTGTAATATGTTCGATTGAGGACATGGACTACGAAATGGCCATGTCTAGAATGAAAGAGTTTACTGCCAGTCTTAATGATGAATTAGAGTCAACTAATGTTGAGCTAAATTCTCTACAAGCGGGGTTTGATTCTATTTTTCATCACTCTTCGAAAATCGGGGGGGAACTATGATCGGGAAAGTAAAAGACTTCTTTAAAAAAGGGGAATTCTATACTCATCTACATGACTCGCTTGAATCAATAAATAGAAAAATCAATAACAACTCATCTTACATTAAAAAATTGATAAATAATGACACAAAGCTTGCGCAGGAATTAAGCCTCTTACGACAAGAAAATCAATATTTAAAAGAAAGACTACAATCTTTAGAGGACAAAATATGGAATGTTTTTTCTACGGCTCGAACCGACGGAGTTACTGCAAACCAAGAAAAAAATGCTAAACTTTTGGAATCCTCAAGAAAACTTCCCAAATAGACAAGTTAGAGCGTAGACAGTGAATATTTAAAGAAGGTACGAAAAAACAACTCACATTTCGATAATGTAAATGTCCATTCCTTGCTCATAGCTTTCTATCAGATAAAGTCCAATCCTACTCAACGAAACGGTAAGAGCAGACATGACCTACTACACCTAAAAAGCCATATTGTCGGTCTGGTTTACCACATATTATAAAACCTGTGGATGATAAGGACGTCATATTTCAGAGGACATAGCTCGTCTTTGTCCATAAATTAGTTGGCTGAAGGTCTGTTTTCGCAAAGCTCTTAAACTGACATTCGTTAGTCCTAACGACTGCTAATTGCGAGCACCAGTCCCCATAGGAAAGGCACACCACCGTCCGCTCCTTGTCTGAAGCAGACTAAAAAGACTCATTCAATGAACGTCTACTAGTTAACCCTTTGAGTTCTAAAAGCTCACCTTGCAGGCTCACGTTTAGGTACTAGTAAAATATACGCTACCCACGCGAACCACGAAATGAATAAAAACGCCAGTACCCATAAAACTTTTCGAAAACCTGAAGTTCTATCCGACATTAATAATAAAACTAGTGGCACAAACCAAACCGCAACGACTAGCAATATTAGCGTTACACTTAATAGCATTTCCATATGATTGATTTCCTTAGATATTATAAGAGCTTTATACTAACACCCATCAAGTTACTTCAACAGCCCTTTAGCTCTGCTTTGACCTTAACTGTTTTTCAACAGCGTATTCATGATTTAAAAGCCCTAGCTTTAAATCATTCCGCCAATGACCACCTAATTTAAAGTTATCCCTAATTGTCCCCTCATGAGTAAAACCCAAGGCTTTTAGTAAATTAAATGATGGGGTGTTACCTTCTGTGACGGTTGCGATTACTTTATGAAAGTTACATTGGTCAAAGGCATATTCAATAACTGCTATGGTAGACTCTTTACCGAAGCCTTTGCCTTGAAACTCTGGACTTAGCAAAAAGCCAAGTTCAGCTTGTTGATAAGGTTCCCACTCAGGATAAAAACCAGTTACGCCAATTTTTTTCTCAGTTGCTTTTTCTATTATTGTTAACGTTAACCATTGATTAACGGTCTTTTTCCATCCACCTAAGCGAGCATCAAAACGGTCTTTAATTGCTGATTCGGTAAAAGGGTCGCTGACATATTTGATCACTTCACTTGATTGATGAAGCCCCTTAAAAAGCTTCCAATCATTTTCATTAAGTGGCCTTAAAATCAACCTGGGGGTTTCAATTTGCACTGGCTATCCTTTGTCACATTACCTTTAAAAAATTTACATTGTAGAAATAGTGAAATCGTTAAACTAAAACACCAAAGGATAAAACAAGCGTCATAAATTAATTACTAGTTACTTTGCTTTATTTGGCTAAGTAGTCGCTGCTGTCGATTGACGTAGACGTCGTAACCGTCGTCCCCCTCTTTTGACAGCTTCAATGAGGTATTTACCTGTTTTAATGACTCTTTGTATTGCTTATTTTGTTCGTACGCGTAGGCCAAGCCATTGTAGGCGCTCGCCATTTCAGGGTATAACTCTATGTTGTATTTAAACACCTCAATGGCATTTTTAAAGTCTTCATTTCTAACTAAAAAATACCCTAGTTCTCGCATGACCCACTCTTCAGCGTTGATCGAGTAGCCACGTTGCTCAGACACGCGCTTGTAGTAATTTTTAATCGAACTTACACCGTCTTTAAGTTCTGGGTAAGGCATAACTAACGGTAAGAATAGGTTGTGATATGCATTGAACAAGCCTGCTACCGACGTCAATCCGTGCGGAACATCAGGAAAAAAGTCGGTTACTAACTCCAAATTCTTGGGTTTGTTACGCAGAATATCTGCCAGCATATCATCATAAACTTGGCGCATTTGTATATGTTCTGACCCCATATTCATATACAAATAGCTGCTGAGCTCTTTTGTATCAGACATGAACTTAGTTAACGCTTTGGCGGTTTTGTGTTCGCCCCACCATACTGCTGGGCTATATGCGATGTGTGCATCAAACAAGTGTGGTTTGGTTCTTAAGGTATGCAGTGCAAATAATCCAGCAACGGATGCTCCTGCTATAACTTTAAAATCCCCAATTCTGTATTGGTCTTTTAAGCGGGGAAGCAGCTCGCTTTCAATAAAGTTTAAAAACTTATCAGCGCCTCCGCCTTGACCTAGTGGCCCTCTTGGATCTTCATTCACGTAAGGCGCCAAATCCCTGAGTCTGTCCGTGTTTTCAATGGCGACCAAAATCACCTCTGGTGCCGAACCCGCCTCAAATAAGGTATTTAAAATGGAGGACTCTCTTGGCATGTTTGTGGCGCCATCCAACCTAAGGATAAGTGGATATGTTTGATCGGTCTTTTCAAAATAAGACTTGGGAAGCTGTACCGCTATTTCACGCTGCTCACCGAGAATTTTAGAATTCAACGAAACATTCTGAAGCAATGCCTCTTGTGCTAGCACATTAGAAACACTTAAGAAGAGTAATATCGCAGTGAAAAGTCGCTGACAAGATTGCATTGAAATATCCTTATTTTTTAGAAACCTAGACTAGCCAGTCTGTTTCTTTAAACGTGTATTTAGTTAACAAAGGTGTCTTTAGACCTTTGAGAATATATTAAATAGGGAGACCATATTATTAACGGCACGACACTGCGGGCAATTTCTTTCATTGTCTCCGAGTCAAAGGCCTCTAAACCAGGCACTAACAGAGAAGCAACATAAGCATTGATAATGATTAGTATGGTAGAAACAAGTGCCAGCCCAAAGTACCACTTAGGGAGATTACTTTTTTTGTTAAAGAATAGATATATAAGATAAATCCCAGCGATCGCCATCATAAGATTGATTAAGATCTCGCTAATAAAAAAAGTCCCAAAATATGGAATATAAGCGTCGCTACTAGGTAGTGTTAACGCGTCCCATGTACCGTTGGTAAAAAACGCTGGGTAGTTAGTACCAATGTAAAAAAACTGCCTTACCGGCGACAACACAACACCGATGGCAACTATGATTAACCAACCACCAATAGCAAGTGGTTCTTTTTTATCTATATTTTCAATTGTTTTCAATGTACGCTCCTTTGTACTTCCTAGCGCATTTGACATAATTTGCGCCATTGCTTGAGTCGCTTACTTTTCGTAAGCTTTGCCCTCAAAAGTGGTTAAAAAAGAATTTGATTTTTACTCAGATGGTGGCGGAATGCAAACACCCTGGGCAGTAAAATACTCGACCAATATAAAGGCTATTGCCGCAGCCATTCGAGAATTAGTGAACTGATTTAAAACGTACTTACAAGAACGTCTTGGTTGCAAATATTAAAGGGCTCTATGCTTTATCTATATTGACATTGAGTACTTTTCCACAGCTGTCACACGTGACGGAGCAAGTAGTATTTTTGTTGTAGTTTAATATCGCTTGCTCTAATTCATCTGCGGATATGCCTATCGACTGGGATAGTTTTTCGATTGTGGACTGCTCTTCTGAGGTGATGACTCCATCTTCTAATGCCGCATTTATTTCCTGTTCTAATAATTCTCTTCTCGTTCTGAGTTCATCACCAAACTTGGCCGCTAACATGGCCGCTGGCAATGCAACAATTCCAACCCCCAATAACATGATAAAAATAGCAATAAATTTACCTAAGAAGGTAACCGGTGTCACATCGCCGTATCCCACGGTTGTCATGGTGACAACCGACCACCAAATAGCGCTTGGAATACTGTCAAACACCTCGGGTTGTGCGTCGTTTTCTAGACTGTACATCACACTTGCTGAGAGTATTACCAAAACTCCCATTATGAAAATAGCAGCACCAATACTAGGCAATTCTTTTTTTAGAACATCGATAAATAACCGTAACCCTTTGAAGTAATGCGTTAACTTTAATAGCCTAAGCATTCTCAACATTCGAAGATATCTGAGGTCGATAGTAAATATAAACGATAAATAAAACGGGGCGATGGCTAACAAATCAATGAGTGAGACAGGTTTAAATAAGTATTTGACTCTAGATTTTATAGGTGTCGTTTTATCGCACTTTGGTGATTCAACCGACACCCAAATTCGAACAAAATACTCGATAGTAAACACAACGACTGAAAATACATTAAAAACGTAAAACTCGGTTTTATACGCTGTACCGATTGGCTTGTAGGATTCGAGGACAATCGCAAAGACATTTAGGATGATCAATCCTACGATAAATCCGCTAAACAGCTTACTGAGCATCGAACCATCAAACCCGTGTTCAAGCGCTTCGTATACTTTTTTTCGAGTGCTGTGTGTTTTATCCATTTTCCTGTTTGGTCCCTATCCGCTCAATTTTATTAGAGCTTGTTTTTACAAGCTTTATTATGAATGAGTTATGTCGTTAAGTCTAAGTCTAGGCTTTTATCTGTTGTTCTTTTGCCTCTTCATTTAAAAAATGAAAGTAGGCCTGAGTTAATGGAATCGCAATTTGCGAAATCAACGCCGTCCCCCACAATAAGTTACCGACTAAAGCTGGTACAAATGGCAAAACGATTAAAGTAACCAATGCCAAAAACACACCAAAAAACCGAACTTTGGCCGTCGCAAATTTGTGTGCTACTCGCTCTTCGATGTTGCCCTGAATCCATAATAAGCAGAGTAAATAAGCGGCAAGACCGATACAGCCTATCGCACCATATTTAAGAGGGTATGGGTCCCAAAAGCCCACTTTGACCTCACCAGCAAGTGCAACACCCATCATTACCGCCGATAACATAAGGAACAAATGAGCCAACCACCAGTTGACTAAAGTCCATTTTGCTTGGCTTTTAGGTTTGCCGTTACCCACAAAATCAAAATAAATCCAACACTGCACAAAAACAGCAATACCACCAAACATGAAGTTAAATAAAACTTCTGGAGTGACTTTATAAACTCCTTTTTCAGAAAGCGTAATGACTAGCTTAAAGAACCCCTCTCCTACGACAATCAAAAGCAATAAAGCAAAGCGCTCGGACATGTGACCTAATCTAGGTAAAAATCGCTTACACTCCAAAACGCCTATTTTTGGTAGCATGTACAAAAACTGGATTGAAATAATTCCAGCTCCAAATACGATGAAGTTATATGGCTTAGGTAAAAACGCACTGACAGCAAATACAATCGCGAGACCAAAAAAGTTACGACTGACCGTACGTGAGAGAACGGTAACTTCAACACCTAGCTTGTTTGTACGGTAGTACAAATACGCCGTTATTAATCGATTGGCCGCATAAGCGAGAGCAAAAAACGTCCAACCCTTGTTCAAAACATGAGGAATTGATGCGGCCATCACCATAGCAGTGACGATTTGGCAGGACATGATTAAGCGGTGTTTAAAATCAGTGCTGACATAAAGTGAATTAAATACACTAGAGTCTGCCCAAGCAAACCAAACTGCAATAAACAATCCTGCAAACGCCCAAAAGCCATCCATTGTGAGATGATCACTTAAAAAGTTACCAAGTAAAAATATAATGACGACATGGATTAAGTCGTAAAATAATTCAACCCAGTGCACGTGATCATGCGTTCCTTCATGATCTAAGTGGTGCTTTGGTAATCTCCACATTGGATGGTTTTGTAGCGCCATATCAATTCCCCGTTTTTATTAAAGCCTACTTGTGCATGCCACGAATTGGATAATTATTGTCTGGGTTACGAATCCACCCTAGGCCATTAATTAATGACTGTAGCTCTGGTCGCACAAACGGGTTGTTTGAGATATCCACAACATGAACTTTTCCTTCACTGTTAACGACAAACAGCCCAGGTTCAGCAAACGGGTGATCCGTCTCCTCTGGGGACCTCGGATCAGAAATGTACAAACCGAGCTCTTTCATTTGTTCGACAGTAAGACCATAAGCAATAGGAAAGCTAACGTTGAGTTTTTCCATATGACTTTGAAGTTGATCTTTACTGTCACCAGAGACAGCAATTAAGTCTACGCCGACCTGTGCAAGTAAATCTTTAGCACTCTCTAGTTGATTGAGGTATCGAGTACACAAAGGACAATGCTGCCCTCTATAAACAACCACCATTTTCCAATCTAAACCGTTTTCAGGAATCGAAAGTGTTGTTTGATCACCATTTAATAACTTTGCGTCAATAACCGGAAAGTCATCACCTGGGTGCAACTTATTGGTATATTGAATGCTCATAGCAGCTCCTTACAATTTTGATTAAAAATGCTCGTTTATATGCGCTTCAAATCGTTTGAAGTCGTTTTCAACGTCAGCATTTTTCATCACGTCAAAGCTGGCAAAGGTTGGCATTGGTTTCATACCAAAGAACTTAAAGTTCATGTGCGTAGGGAACATCAAATCATCAACCGATTTGCCATCAAAAAACTCAGTCTTATCGTCAAATGATTCGGCAGGTGCATTAAATGTTAGGGATATCATGTATTTTGTGTCGGTTAACGTGCCACCTGTACCATAGTTTTTCTTTGGTGCGTCTTCTGAGCGGCCGTCGCCATGACAAAGTGCCCCGCCCATGCCTGCGGTATACACTTCATCCATATATTTTTTGAAGGACCAAGGCACACCCATCCAATTAACTGGTGTTTGCAAAAAGACAATATCCGCCCATTGGTGCAACGCTAATTGTTCATCGATGTCATATTCGTCACTCATCGTCACGATGCGGGTGTCATATCCTTTTTGTTCAAAGATAGTTATCGCCTTATCAATTAACGCTGCATTTAGCTTACCCTCTGAAAATGGATAGTATTGATGGGCGTTAATAATTAAAACATTTTTTGAATCAGTAGTAGTCATATAGCAACTCCAATTTATTACTAATAAAAATAAGTCAGAGAAACGTTCTCTAACTCCGTCTCTATGTGTTATCTTTGTGTGGTATATATTAGTAACCTATTGCCGACAATCAATTAGTATACTTTTAGTAACCTAGTAAATTTATCAGGAGTATTGATGGAAAGTGTTGTAAAAACAGATAGTAAGGGGCGAAAAAAAGTTTTAAATGTTTGTACCGAGCCCTGTGCCATAGAAAAAGGCATGCGATTGATTGGTGGAAAATGGAAAGGCTCTATTATTTATCACCTCAAAGACGAGCCGGTAAGATTTAATGACTTAACCCGTATGTTAGGCGGCGCCAGCAAAAAAATGGTCGACCAGCGCCTCAAAGAGCTTGAAAGTGAAGGCATGGTAGTGCGCAAAGTGATCAGTGACAGACCCGTTGCAGTTACGTATGAACTCACCGACTTTGGTAAAACGGCATTGAGTATTTTGGACCAACTGCGCATTTGGTCAGAGTCACACAAAATTTAAGGGTATTCCCATGAATTACCTAGCTCATCTTTATCTAGCCCAATCTACAGCGGATTCACACTTTGGTAATCTTTTGGGGGATTTTGGTGGCAAAAGAATCGCTAACGATTTACCAATGACAGTAAAAAGAGGCCTCGACAACCACTATTTCGTCGATAGATTTACTGATAATCATAAGATGGTGATCCAAGCTAAGCAGTTATTCTCGCCTCAGCGAAAACGATTTGCTGGTATTGCCATAGACGTTGTATTTGATCATTTTCTTATTCAGCACTGGCAGCGGTTTAATCAGATACCACTAGAAGACTTTAAAACCAAAAGCTATCAGCTCTTACGTCAACGTATCGATTATATGCCTGCTAGAATGCAAAGGGTTGTAACTAGTATGGTTAACAATGACTGGTTTAAGGAGTATGAAACTACGACAGGTATTGGCACTGCCTTGGACAATATCGCAAAAAGAATTCGATTTACTAATCGCTTTTCAGGGGCCATTGAAGACATTGAGCGTCATTATGGCCAACTTGAAATGGTGTTTTTGGAGTTTTTTCCACAACTGATTGAACATGTTAACGATCATGGGCCTGAAAAGTCAGCGCTAATGGAAAGAGGATAGAGCTCTTCCCTATCGGTGTTAAGAATTTGCTATGTAACGTCCTGCTCTATCGCGTACAAATCCTCATCAATGCTTTGCACTCGCTTTTCAAAAACGGTACGCGCGTCCTCAATGCCTTTGTTATAAAAATGGCCACCAAGCTCTTTGGTGATAAAGTCCAATAAAAACTCCGCATCAAACTGGCCTAATTCAACATCCAATTCTGACCCCATATAGTCTTGTAATCGCTCTACAATTGTGTCTTTTTGTTGTTGAGTAAATTCTATTTTAGCCACTTCTTCTCCCTGTTTATTTTTCTGGCTCTAGGATCTTGATGTTGCATGCCAAGTTTGGCGGATCACAGACGTTGCTCTATGTGTTAGTTGAATATGGAACACATCACCTTCTTTGACTTCACCAACCCCTTTAGGTGTTCCCGTCATCAAAATGTCGCCATCCGCCAAACTCATAAAGCGAGACACTTCTGAAATTAATGCTTCAGGTTTGTGGATCATCAACTCAACATTGGCTTGTTGCGCAACCTCATTGTTAATGGTCAATACCATCTCATAGTCAGATAAATTACCTTCACATGCGATAAACTCGCTAAAGACTGCAGAGCCATCAAAAGCTTTGGCTCGCTCCCACGGTAGTCCTTTGGCCTTTAACTCTGTTTGAACTTGTCTCTTGGTCAGGTCTAAACCCACACCGATACCGGCGAGTTGATTATTTTTAATTAAAAAACAAATTTCCGCTTCGTAATGAATTTGCTCTTTGGGGTTTGAAATTGGATCTTGTGTAGTCCACAGCACATCAGAAAGGGCTGAGTTGGGTTTGATAAACACCACAGGCTCGGTAGGCATTTCGTTGTTGAGCTCTTTAATGTGGTCGACATAATTGCGACCAATACAAACCACTTTACTCGGAATGACAGTTTGGCTATTAAAATTAATAGTGTTCATTTTAGATACCAAGTTTCTTTTGAAGGGCTGGCGCTATAAGGTGTTTTTCTACGTTAAGTGGATCACAACTTTGCCCTTCTTCATTAAAATCTATAGGCCCAATTAATCGCGCTATTTTTAATGCCCTTTGATTAAGGTTCACTGAGCGTTTACCAATACCAAGTAAAGCGCCGCCCATAGCCAACAAGACTTTTTTGGAGGCTTTGTTATAAGACGATTCTATTGTATCGAGTACGTTTTCAAAAAAATCATCTGTGTACTGTTTGGATTTCTTTTTAGAAAACTCATACACCAAGCCATAAGCACAACTTTGCCTGACGACATCGTCGCTGTTAAGCCACTCAATAGCAACATCGAATGCAACTGGCGACTTTGCAAGCGTTGCATCACAGGAAGAAAAGACATGAGTTAACATACCACCATGTAATTCTTGTACTTGTTGTTCGGCTTGTGCTTTGGTAATTAATTTGGGCTCATCGATTAATAATCCCAACACTTTGGCATCGTAACAGTCGGTTTGCCACAGTATTTGGGCGAGCTCTCGATTACGACCTATTTGTTTGGCCAACTTACGCTGCGTGGTCAGCCCCAATCCAAAACTTGTTAAGCCACCTGTGTTGCTCATTTTATTCCAATGAGTAATGCCTTTTTCATTTTTATGCTGTTCTAACAGCTCAAACACATCCGTTTTGTTCATTGCATGGAGTCTATGTAGTTAATTGTTTTAGCAGTAAATCAGAAAGTGCCTTTAGCTGCAATGCATGCTCGACCGACATGTTTACTTTGCACATCAAAGCGTGTGGTACTGATTTAGCTTTGGCCTTTAGCTTTATGCCCTGCTCGGTCAAATGCAAAAACACTTTTCGCTCGTCTTTTTCTGAACGCACCTTATTGACCATTCCTTTGTCCTGTAGACGTTTTAGCAGAGGGGTTAAGGTGCCTGAGTCTAAGTGTAATTTGTCGCCAATTTGTTTAACCGTTATCGGCGAAGATTGCCACAACACCATCATCGTCATGTATTGCAAATACGTTAAGTCGAGTTCTTTTAACAACGGCTTGTACGCGCGTATGAGGGCATTACTTGCAGAATACAGTGAAAAGCACACTTGGTTTTCTATCTGTAAGCTTTTTTCTTCCACATCATCGCATCGAGTACTATCTTTCATGTGTCATCCAGTATTTGTATTGGGCTGGTTACTCGGTCTAAATAACAAGGTTAACCAATTTAAATTGCGCACAATTGAATTGCTCGCTATTATAAACAAAATATAGTTATTAAACACATTTAAAACAAGGGGAAGTAATATGTTTGAATCTACGCTAAGTACCGTATTTGAAACGTACAATTTTACACTTTGGGGCATGTGGCTTATTTTTGTCACTATTGTTGCACAAGCAATGATTGCAACTGTAGCGCACCGAAAACAAACGCAATATGTTCCTGGTATTGTTGATGACAAGCTGAGTCACGAATCATTTGTTTTTAGAAGCCACAGAACAATCCAGAACTCGCTAGAGAATATAGTACAGTTTATTGTACCTGCGATCTTGGCAATGCTTGTTGGTGCGGATGAAGGTTGGTTATCTGGCTTAGTTTGGACTTATGCTATCGCCCGTTTAATTCATATGGTTCTTTATTACGCCATTGCGACGGAGAAAAACCCAAGCCCACGTAGCTACTTCTATATCATTGGCTTGTTTGCCAACATTGGTGTTTTGGTTCTACTTGCCTCAGCGCTTGCAGCTTAATTCCAATTTTTAGATTATAAAAAAGGCCCTTCATCAAGGGCCTTTTGTATTTTTACAAGAGTACTTAAAATTACGCTTGTTCTGCAGCAATGTACTCATCAACAAACTGTTCTAGTACATTTAGCGGTACTGGACCGTTTTTCAAAATAACATCATGGTATTTGCGAATATCAAACTTGTCGCCAAGAGCTTTTTTGGCCTTTTCACGTAATTCGATAATTTTGATCATACCAATCTTGTACGCTGTCGCTTGTGAAGGCATTACAATGTGACGTTCTACCATCTTAACCGCATCCGAAACTGCGTTAGGCGTGTTATTCACGTAATAATCTATACCTTGCTGACGAGTCCACTTTTTAGCGTGGATACCAGTATCAACAACTAGACGACATGCGCGCCATAATTCCATCGCTAGACGACCGAAGTCAGAGTACGGGTTTTCGTAAAGACCGATTTCTTTTGGAATAAACTCAGAGTACAAGCCCCAACCTTCGGTATGCGCTGTGTAACCACCAAACTTGCGGAACTTTGGAATACCCTCTAGTTCTTGTTTGATAGCAATTTGCATGTGATGGCCTGGAATACCTTCGTGATAGGCAAGTGCTTCCAACTGATACGTTGGCATCGCTTCCATATCATAAAGGTTGGCGTAGTAAATACCTGGACGCGAACCATCTGGCGCAGGTTGCTGATAGAAAGCTTTACCTGCTGATTTTTCACGGAACGCTTCAACGGCTTTTACTTTCAACTCTGCTTTTGGCTTAGTTAAGAATAACGAGTCTAGGCGACCTTTCATGTCTTCAATAACACGTACCGCTTCGTCTAAGTATGCTTGTTTGCCTTCAGCCGTGTTCGGATAATAGAACTGCTCGTCATTACGCATAAATTCCATAAATGCAGCAAGATCGCCATCAAAGTTTACTTTGTCTTTGATTGCGCGCATTTCTTCATGAATACGGGCTACTTCAGAAAGACCAATATTGTGAATTTCTTCTGCGGTTAAATCAGTCGTTGTCGTACGAGCTAATGCGTTATTGAAAAACGTCTCGCCCTCAGGAAACTTCCAAGCACCATCACGGGTGTCCGCTTTAGTCTCTAACTCTTCTAGATACGATACCAAACGCTCATACCCTGGTTTGATGTTGTTGACTAATGCCGCTTTGGCCTTTTCGATTAGCTCGTCTTTTTTAACTTGGCTTAACTCTAATGCGTTTACTTTGCCAGTGAAATCAGCCAATAAAGTACTTGGCTCACCATCGTCGAAAGGTGCGCCAACAATGATGTTTTTGGAGTCACGAATAACGTGTGGAAACACAAACTTAGGAGCGATGATCCCCTTTGCTTCACGTACTTTTAATGCGTCAACAACTTGGTCAAGAACCGACTCAGCGCCTTCTAAACGTGCAATATAAGCCAAGGCTTCTTGTTCGTTTGCGATTGAGTGTTGGTTGATCAAAAACGCAGGAATCTGCGAATGAGTACCAAACATTTGGTTAACTGGGTATGAATGATGACGCCATTTGTAATCAGCGATTTCATTTTCTAGCTTTTGCACAAATAGCGTGTGACTCACCTTAGTTTGTGCATCTAGAGTAGAAGGGTCAATTGCCTTTATCTTAGCAAGGTTTTGTTTGCTGATTTCTAATTCTTTAGCGGCGTTTTCCTCTGACAAATCAAACCATTTATCGTAGTCATCCTTAATGCCTAGGTAAGTTTGATAAACCGGGTTTCGCATAACACCCGCCATAAAAATCTCATCAAATAACTGATTAGCGGCTTTAGATGCCTCCGCAACGGATTGAGTAGACTGAGTTGATGCTGACGTTGCTTGGTTTTGTTGAGTTGGTGAAGTTGATTCACCACAGGCGGTAAGGAAAAGTGCAGAGCACACCGCCGCACTTAATATCGTTTTTTTCATAAGTAGGTACTTCTTATTATCTTTTATTATTAAAAGTTAAAATCCGTACCCTTTTGACACAGCAAAAATCAAATTTCAAGGCAAGTACGTTAACTTGCCTCAAATTGCCGATGTATTGCGGTTATTTTGACCCGGCAGTTGCAGCGAGCTCTGCTTGTCGAATTAAAACTGCGAGCTCGCCTGACTCTTTCATCATTTTTATTTGATTGTCTACTTTTGGCACTAACGCTTCATTGGATTTGTGGAGATAGTGATAAAGAGGCTCTGTGGCTAATGGTTGATCTAAAGAAACGACATTATTGAGGCTCAAACGCTCAATCGCCACGAGCCCGTCAATCGTATTTGTTAAAGCGACATCTACTCGACCTTTGTCGACAAGTTTTAATATTTGTTTTGTATTGGTTAAGGCAACAACACTCTCTAGTCCTTTGGTGGCGTTTTCGGTGTGTTTAACACCTTTAACCACCGCAACCTTAAGGCCCTGGAGGTCTTTTATAGATTTGATGGGAATTTTTCTATTTTTATTTACAAACGCCATAGTTTGTAACTGGTAATAAGGTGTAGGAACGCGAATCACCCTATCATTATTATCGCCGTAACTTTCGATGCGCATTATTTCGCCGTCTATAAAACCCAAATATAATAGATTTTCGACTTTGTTAGCGGGCAGCGACTTAACTTCTACATTAAATCCAAGTCTTTGATAGACCTTAGGTAGTATTTTTTTGCCGACTTCTTGCTCAATAAGTCCTTGAATTGCACCTAATTGATAGGTTTTCGCGCTTATGCTCTCACTAAACACCAAAGCAACCAAAACAAGACTTAACAAAAATCGCAACATGTAACTTACCTTATTCAAATATATTAATCAGTTACAAGTATTAGACTAAAAATCAGATTTAACCAGTTTGAGTGTTTGATGACTTATATCTGAGTGTAAGTCGCTTAACAGTCTGACCAAACCGCAAACTCGTTACCACACGGCTCTTTAAAATGAAAACGCCTGCCTCCAGGAAAACTAAAAATAGGCTTTACGATATCACCACCAGCAGCTTCAATTTTTTGTTGTGTCGCCTCTAGGTTATTACTATAAAACACTAACAAAGCACTGCCGTTACGAGTGTCCGCACTCAGTGGCGCTTTAAAAAAACCACCATCTAAGCCCTGTCCGTTAAACGCAGTATATTCAGGTCCATAATCTTCAAATTTCCAACTAAAGGCTTGCTCAAAAAAAGCCTTTGTTTTGCTCAAGTCGACCGATGCAAACTCAACGTAATTTAATTTTTCGTGTTCTAACATAACAAATCCTTTGTGGTTTATAGATTTAGTCTTAGTTCAACCATTGTTATTTCACCCCAATCACTAGACAATATCAATAAAAACTCAGCATGGTAGTTATATGTGGTATTTACTTATCGTCACCTTAGTGTGGGCATTCTCATTTAGTTTAATTGGAGTTTATCTAAGGGGTGTCGATCCTTGGTTTTCGGTTTTATTAAGAGCAGGATTAGCAAGTCTTGTGTTTTTGCCATTTATCTCAATCGCCAACATCAAGCGTGATGTGATCATTAGGCTTTTGGGTATTGGGGCAATTCAACTCGGCTTGATGTATGGCTTTTATTACCACTCATTTTTGTATTTAACGGTGCCTGAAGTCTTATTGTTCACCATAATGACGCCGATTTATATTACCTTACTCAAAGACTTATTAGACCGCCAATTTAACCCAACGCCGCTGGCAGCTGCACTTGTTGCTGTTGCCGGAGCTTTACTGATCAGGTATGACACTTTAACCAGCGATTATTTATTTGGTATGTTTTTGGTGCAAGGTGCCAACCTTTGTTTTGCCTCTGGGCAAGTTTTCTACAAGAGGCTAATAGCCGCAAATTCTAATCTGACTCAGCACAATGTATTTGGACTTTTCTTCTTGGGAGCCTTTGCGTTTTCTGTACTTAGTTTTGTTTTATTTGGCAATGCAGAGCGCTTGCCAGCCACAACGACAGAATGGTCTGTATTGATCTACCTTGGGGTTGTTGCATCCGGACTTGGTTATTTTGCTTGGAATAAAGGAGCAACGATAGTCTCAGTCGGTCAATTAGCAGTGATGAATAATTTACTTATCCCTGCGGGGATAATTGTCAATGTCGCAATTTGGAATCGCGAAGCAGATTTGCTTCGCTTGACTCTAGGTGGTGTGATTATTTTAGCGGCCATGTTTATGGCAAAAAAATCACAATAATGAGGTGGATTTATATCTTCTTGATGGTGATATCAGCTTTTTCTTGTTCTGTTATTATTGACTCGATATGAGCAAGAATAT
The DNA here is from genome assembly GCF_017638545.1 of Psychrosphaera ytuae. Lineage (NCBI taxonomy): Bacteria > Pseudomonadati > Pseudomonadota > Gammaproteobacteria > Alteromonadales > Pseudoalteromonadaceae > Psychrosphaera > Psychrosphaera ytuae. Next base: position 99,831 of record NZ_CP072110.1, on the reverse strand, counting down.
CAGCACGCTTGGCCTTGAGTACAAAGTCAAATCCTTTGCCATTACCATCTAAAATAACGCTGATATAATTATCACCGACCGTTAAAGTAGATATCCGCGAAAGCTCTATTTCTTCTTCAATTGATGACGATACTTTCATTACACCTTTAAATTGGCGAAAGATAAGTAAGTCGCCTACTCGTTGAATAACCGATTGCGGTTTGTATCTATCGAGAAAGTCTTTTGAAAAGTAATAAGAAAACAACCAGCTGTAACAGGCACCTAGGATAGCAAAACCACTGCCCTCTTGGTCTTTGTGCCAAAGATAAAACCCATAACCCAAAAACACAAACGCCAACACTTGTAAAAAGCGTTGGAACTGGTTGTCAGTTGATAAAAATGATTTTTGCATACTTATATCTGGTACTACTTTAATTTTAACAGACCGACCAATACACAAATTCCGCCACCGACTAGGCCAATCCAAGCTTCTTTTGGAGTATCGCCATTTACTAAACGCGTCACTTGAGCGCTGGCTGAGTCATAAACATCGTAACCCCATAACAACAAAGCAATACCTGCTACCAGTAATACGATTCCAATAATTCTATTCATTATAAGCTCCTGTTTTTCAGCTAAGGCAACAATATCACAGTATTTACCGTATCAATAACAAACTGTTACGTTTTTATTGTTTTTCCACAATAGTGAAAACTGGTATTCTGCGCCCAATGAATTACTGAGTAAACACTTGGAAAATAGATCTACATTAAAAGGAATTATTATGGTTTTTCAAACAGATCCAAAGGTATTCATTGCCTTACTTTCACCGTTAGTTATTTCGGGTTGTTACTCAACACCCTATGTCAAGAATGACACCAAACGCCTCATTACCCCGGAAATTCATTCAGAGCCTTTTAAAGTCACCTTGGCTGCTGCAGCATCAAAATCAGATGAAATAACCCCAAGATATGATGAATTGAACGTAAATGATGGCGACTTATCCATCGAAGCAAGAATGACTACTGGTGGTGGAGGTGAAATATTCATCTCCTCTGGTGAAGTAGAAGGTGCGGGGTTTGTCTACCAATTTATGGGCGAACACTTTGATGTTGCTCCTGTTCACAACATATCAGCGGCCATATCAGCTGGATATTACAGATTTAAGTCAGACCAAGTAGCCAGTGACGACTATACGGGTTGGGAAGTTGAACAGCACATGGTTGACGTATCTCTAATTGCTGGTTTTCGCACACATGACAGAGGCTTATTATTCGCTAGTGTCTTTTATCGGGGCGGTGATATTGATGTCAACGTTATTCCAGAATTAAGTGAGCAAGACGAGCTATCATCATACTTCTATCGCAGAATATTTACCTGTGACGATTTGTCAGACAATTGTACTGGTAATCAATTCGAAGCAACGAGCCAAATCAGTGGCTTCAATTTTGGTTATCGTCATGATTTTTACAAATGGTTATCACTGACCGGTGAGATTGTTTATTATCAAGAAGACGTTTTTGACAAGAAGCAATCTGACCAAGCGATTAACTTCAAAGTCGGCTTTCACTTTTAATTATTGATTTACCTACACCCAGCCTGAGTGTCTAATTAAAATTAGACACTCTAATTGCCATCGCATCACAATCATTATAACTCTGATCAATATAAGCTCGAAGTGGATAACCCAAAGAGATATCAAAGGTAGGTAATTGAGTATTTGATTTAGTTTCAGAGAATTGTATCGGCAAGCTTGCTAACTCTCTTAGTTGAAGCTGAAAGACTTCGTCAATCGTAAGCCCTAATCGATTTTCGGTTTGTTGATCAGTCCCTGTGTAATAGACTCGGCTCACCTCACCGTCTTCTACATAAACATCAACACTTGGCAGCGCATCGGCGGTTGGACAATCTCCCGGTGTTACAGAATACGTGAACGAGTAGTCAATGAGTCCCGCGGCTCTCCACTCGCTTTGGTTGCTTTTAATCAGTTGTTCTATTTGTTCATAGTCTACATTGTCGCTCGCATCACCACAGCCTGTTAGCGAGAACGCCGCGAACATCATCAAGGTGAAGCTTCTTCGTTGAATGCGCATATATTCCCTCCCTAAACTATACATCGAATTGATATTTGGCTTGCCCGTGCTCACCAGACTCAAACCGTCCACATCCTGTCAATTGCGATAGTCCTTCTGTACCTGCGCCTTCAACTACAGTGAACTCGCTGCTTGCAACGCCATTTTTAAATGTCCCGGTATGTTGAAACGTTACACTTCCCGAGACTTGGCCTATCTTGCCAGTAAACACTTCAAAGCCGACAAATACAGCTTCTGCAGATGATTGATAGGACATTAAGTACTGAACTTCACTGGTGCCCTCAAAATCACCTTGATAGTTTTGGGTTATTTTAGCCAAACTCTTTTTCTGCTCATCAGGTCCATTTTGATAGTTGTTTTCGTCCCAACCTGTAATTTGAAATACCCCTTCCATATCTAAATCCTTTCATATTTTTTTATTAGTTACGTTCTAACTAGTCCGAATGTAACGCTTCAATGGGATTTAACCTCGATGCTTTAATCGCCGGAAAAGCACCAAACGCTACACCGACAAGCATACAGATTGATAAACTCAACACTATAGCCCACATAGACCACGTCACGGCCCATTGAGAATAATAGCCAATGACCTCTGAAAGTAAGAGTCCAAACACAACCCCAAGAACCCCACCTAACACTGAAATTACAAAACTTTCTGTTATAAATTGTAATTTGATATCACGTTGTGTCGCACCGACCGCTCTTAACAGTCCTATTTCTTTGGTTCGCTCAAGTACATTAGCCAGCATGATATTCATGATGCCAATACCACCAACCAACAATGAAATCCCCGCAACGCAAGCCATTACGATGTTAAATATTTGCTGGGTTTGCTTTTGTTGAGCTAACAGCTCTGACGGGATCACCAAGGTGTAATCCTCCGTTTCTCCGTGACGAACTTTGAGTAATTGCGACACGGCTTTTGCTGCTAAAACGGGGTCGTAGTTCTTATCGACAGCAAGTTTAATTACGTCCAATTCACTGCTCAAATATTCGTTGTTAAACTTTTTGATGCTAGTGGATAAAGGCACAAAAATTCGATTGCGGTCACCACCTAATTTAACCCCTTGGAAATCATTTTTATTGAGCTTAGGAAGGTGTAAAACACCAACGACCTGAAGCCACACATGATTGATTTTTACAAATTGCCCTACTGCAGATTGGCCTGGAAATAACTGACTTGCAGAATCAGATCCCAATACCGCTACTTGCGCGACATTTAAGTCGTCGCTAGACGTCAAAAACCGCCCCTCAGCCAAAACCGCATTAGTCAACGAGAAATAACTATCTGACACCCCTACGGCCTCAGAACTAGACTTAGCGGCGTCGCTATACACTGCGTATGTTTTGATCCGCTTTTCTGCGCTATAGCCGGTAACAAACGGTAGTGTCTGTAGAGCCGCTTCAACGTCTGCCATATTTAGACCCAAAGATTCCTCCCGGATCTCTTTTAGTTCGTTACGTTGGTATTCTTTTCCCTCTATGATGAGATTGTGAACGCCCATGGAGTCGATTAGTTTTAGCGCTTCTTTTTCGGCTCCTTCACCAATGTTTAACATTGCGATAACGGCACCAACGCCAAAAATCATCCCTAACAACGTCAGCAGAGTTCTTAGTTTTTGTGATGCAAGTTCGTGTATTGCATCTAACACGAGTGGTTTTAACTTTTCCATTGTTGTTTATCCATTACTACTGAGTTCGGGTTGACTCAAAGCGATTTTATCTCCGACCTGCAAGCCCTGCGAAATTTCAACAAAGTAGAGGTTTTTGTTACCAGTTTGCACGACTTGTTTTACAAACTGATCGCCTTGTTTTTTATATACAAAGTTCTGTTCGTTTTCGTTGTGAATAGCTTGGATTGGCACTTTGATTAATTCGTTATATCGGTTAACACTGACCTTAGCCGACAATTTACGACCGGGTCTAAATACACTATCGCCAGACTGCTGTAGCTCGACCGTAACATCGTAATATTTCACTGGGTTGCCTCGCTCAATAGTACGAGCAAACGCAGCCACCTGCTTTACTTTTCCTGAAAACTTTTGGTCCGGAAAAGCATCTAAGGTCAAGGCCACATTTTGTCCCTCTTCTAAACCAATCGCTTGCTTTTCAAGGACATATAACTTTGCCTGCATTTTTTGTAAATTGGGGATCCTGGCGATGGGATTACCAGGAAATATCGACTGTCCCAACACTGGTTTTTCACCGCGCCAATTTCTGGTGTACACCAACAAGCCATCAAACGGTGCAACAACTTCAAGCTGTTTTAAAGCGCTTTCGTGACGTTTCATTTGCGCAGCATGGCCTTCTTTTCGAATGTTTAAAACATCAACTGCGCTTTGGCTTTGTTCACTGATACTGCCTTTTTTCCAATCCAAAAACTCATCTTTGGCGTTGAGAAACTCAGTGTTTTCCATCGACTCTATTATTTCTAATTGACTATAAATCCTAAGATCGTCAATGGAATAACTTTGTGAAAATTCAAACTCTTCACTGACTAAATCTTTTTCTGCGTTAACTTCCGCTTCTTGTTGCGACTTTTCGGCGTATTTGCCTTGCATGTCTTTAGCAATAAGCTCCATCTCTAGTTGCTCTTTGCGTTTTTGTAACGTCAGACTTTCTGCGTCAAATCTCGCGATAACTTGACCTTTTTTGACGTGAATAAACTCTTGTTCCATCCAGGCCAGAGTCATCGGCTGTTGACTTGGGTTTGAAATGACCTCAGCTTCTGCGGCTTCGAGTTCACCTAAAGCGGGGACCTCGATGATCAAATCAGTTTGGCCCACTTGATACGTGGGCGTCGACTCGACTTGCTCTGAACAGCCCGTAATAACGGATAAAACAAACATCCAAGGTGCCAGTATTAAAGGTTTTTTAGTACTCATAAAGTTTAATGTTTTCATTACGTATCCGACCCTTTTTCAACTAGTTGGGCGAGTGTGATCTCTGGCTGTTCTTGTGTTTCATCCACTTCTAACAACTCTACTTTACCTTGCATACCTGGGCGCATGATTGATGGGTCTATATTGCCTAAACTTATATATGCATCGAACACAATGCGTTTGTTTTGTCTTGATTTGTTTTTGAAGGCTTGGCCAAGCGAGGTAATTTTGCCAGTGAAGGGCAATTCAGGATATGCGTCTAACGTTACTTTGACGGGTCGGCCAATCGCTACTTTTGTTAGATCTGGCTCGTCAAATTGAGCTTCCAATACGATGTCATCCAGCGAGGGTATGGTCATAATTTGTTGACCTTGCCACACGCTATCACCCACCGCTGTTTTTTCGCCGTCGTTATTTGGCACATACATCACAATGCCATCTTTCGGAGCAAGTACATTTAGCTTTTTAATATCCGTTTGTATTCTGGCTACGTCCGCTTCCAGTCTAGTCACTTTTGATTGTGTGACGTCAGTGTTTACTGTTTTACTCTCAAAGAAATTGTCTAAGACTTGCTGCGCCTGAGCAAATTGCAACTGAGCAATTTTGTGTTGTTTTTGCTGTTTGGCGCGTTCGATCCCTGAAATTGACGCATCGACAATCTCGGCTTTTCTTTTTTCTTTATCGAGGTTCTTTTTGGCTTCAGCCAATGCCAAGCGCAAGTCCTGTTCTTTTTGCTCTTGCTCTAAGCCTTCTTTTTCTTGTTCTTTTAAGGCGGCGCTCAACTGACTTTGTTTGGACATCAGGTTATTTTTTAGCTGTTGACTGTCAAACCTTACGATGACGTCACCTTTTTTAACTGATTGATTTTCACTTGCCAAAAATTGAACTTTGTATTGCCACATAGTCGTCACCGAAGGTGGTGAAATCGTCACTGTGTTTTCCGATACTAAAGTTGCAGTAGCTGTTAATGGCTCCGCAGTAAATGAAGAAACTTGTTCTTGTTTAGTTTCATTACAGCCCGTCAACGCTATACTCATCGCAAAAAATAAGCTCGATAGTTTGAGGTATTTATTTTGATTCATTGTACGGACTCCTGTCTGGCAACATCTGAATCGAGCTCAACCATTACTCGAGCACTCATACCTGGCAAAAGGTTGAGGCTAGGCTGTTGGGTGAACTTGAGTTGGACTTCGTGATAATTGCTATCACTCCACTCGGTTTTTGCTTCCGATTGGCTTGCTACTTTAACAATCGTCGCTTCGAATGCTTGACCTTGATATGCGTCTAAAGAAACCGTGGCGGCTTGCCCCTCTGCAACTTTATTTACATCAATTTCGTGTATCCACGCTTTTACTAGGTAGTCACCTGAACCCTGAACTAACATCACTTGCATAGATTGTTGAACTGTCGTTCCTGCCGTAATTTTAGTGCGCATCCAAGGGTGCATCATATAGCTAACTTGCCCTTCGATTTGCGCTTTAACTGTTGTTCGCTCCAAAGTACGTTCAAGTTGCGCGAGTGTTTCTTCGATTTTTGTAATTTCTATTTTTTGCTTTTCTAAGCCGACCCATTGCTCTTTTTGTTTTACTTTAAGCTCTTCTTCCGCTTTGATCTTTTGTACCAAAGCCTTTTCTAACGCTAATTTGTAGCGCCCTTTGTCATAGTTACTGACATCAGACGATTGAATGGTCGCCTCGATTTCGGCCTTTTCGACTTCAAGCTTAGCGATGGCTAGTTTTCCTTCCGCCACCACGACTGCTTGTTTTAATGCGACGGTTTGTTTTTCTAATTGGAGCCTTTGTGATGCAAGTTGTTCTTGATTTTGTTGAATCTGATTTTTTACGCTGCCCGCATCAAACAGCACAATCAAATCTCCTTGTTTAGCAATCGTCCCCTCTTCGGCCATCCACTGAACCTGAATTTGCCAGCGATCTGTCATGGGTGCAGATACAAGTTGTTGCTTTGATGAGGAGATCTGCCCAGTAAATAACAACGGCTGTTGAAGGTTTCTGATCACAAGCTCGGTGTTACTAGGTGATACTGTAGTAGATGTATTAGTAGCGGATGTATTGGTTGACTCAGCAAAAGCAAGGGTTGGTAAAACTAAGCTTAATCCTATCCATGTCAAAGCCTGAGTCACTGGCTTTAATTTGCCAGGGGAGCTTTTTGAAATGACTTGCTTCATGACTATGCAACCCTCGCTTGAGATTCTGAAATGACTTGGCCATCACGCATTGTGATCACACGCTCAGCATATTCGGCAATATCATCTTCATGCGTCACCATAACAATAGTTTGGCCTTGCTGATGTAACTCAGTCAGCAGTGACATAATTTCCACTGAAGTTTTGCTGTCTAAATTACCTGTCGGCTCATCTGCCAATATAACGCTGGGTTGGTTGATTAGCGCTCGAGCAATCGCTACTCGTTGACGTTGACCGCCCGACATTTCAAAGGGCTTGTGGTACATGCGATGTTCTAACCCCACTCGTTTAAGGAGTTGTATCGCTCGCTCAGTCGCTTCCTCGTCTGAAATATCACTGTATCGCATGGGTAGTTTAACGTTGCCAATGGCATCTAACTTGGGGAGTAAGTGAAAGGTTTGAAAAATAAACCCTATGTGTTCATTGCGAATTTTAGATAACGCTTCGTCGGACATGGATGCGACGTTTTGACCATTTAACAAATATTCTCCATTACTCGGTGCATCCAAACACCCCAGAATATTCATTAACGTTGACTTTCCTGATCCCGAACTGCCCATAAAGGCGACAAACTCGTTTTCTTTAACCTCTAAGGTAACACCGTTTAGGGCTCTTACCACCTCGTCGCCATTAGAAAACGACTTTTCGATATTGTTGATCTTTAGCATGACTTCCAACTGTCTTGTGTGTATGAACTTAGTCTAATCCAATTTATATTTAAAAGATTGTACAAAATTTAAATATACGACCGTTCACCATAATATAAAGTTCAAAAAAAAACGCCGAAAGTCGACGTTTTTTATTTAATTAACTCAATGAAATTAATAACTATTTCATTTCAGCAATTTTACCTTTCCACATTGCAGGTCCCGTTTCATGAACGTTGTTACCTGTGCTGTCTACCGCTACCGATACTGGCATATCTTCAACTTCAAATTCGTAAATTGCTTCCATACCTAGGTCATCAAATGCAACAACACGTGACTTTTTGATCGCCTTAGATACTAAATAAGCCGCGCCACCAACAGCCATTAGATAAACTGCGCCGTGTTTCGCAATTGAATCTACGGTTGCAGGACCACGTTCGGCTTTACCAATCATGCCGGCTAAGCCTGTTTGTTCAAGCATTAGATCTGTGAATTTGTCCATACGCGTTGCTGTAGTCGGACCTGCCGGACCTACTACTTCATCGCCTACTGCATCAACAGGACCTACGTAATAAATAAAACGACCATTGAAGTCTACGCCTTCTGGTAAACCTTCGCCCTTGTCTAGCATATCTTTGATACGCTTATGCGCTGCATCACGACCAGTTAGGATCTTACCGCTTAACAATACTGTATCGCCCGCTTTCCACGTTGCGATTTCTTCTTTAGTAATGTTGTCCACGTTAACACGGCGAACGTTTTCGCCAAGTTCCCATGTCACTTCAGGCCAGTCTTCTAATTTAGGTGGAACTAGGTTCGCTGGACCACTGCCATCAAGGTGGAAATGAACGTGACGGGTCGCGGCACAGTTAGGGATCATAACTACTGGCTTTGACGCTGCGTGTGTTGGTGCAGATTTAACTTTAATATCAACAACGGTTGTTAAACCACCTAAACCTTGAGCACCAATACCTAAGGCATTCACTGCTTCTAATAAGTCTAAGCGCAGTTGCTCGTCAGATGTTTCTGCACCTTTTTCAATAAGATCTTGGATATCAACAGGATCCATTAAAGATTCTTTTGCCATCACTGCTGCTTTTTCGGCCGTACCACCAATACCTATACCTAACATGCCAGGTGGACACCAACCCGCGCCCATTGTCGGCAGAGTTTTAGTAACCCATTCTACGATGTCGTCAGATGGGTTTAACATTGCCATTTTTGATTTGTTTTCTGAACCGCCGCCTTTTGCCGCAATCATAACTTCAACCTGGTTACCCGGAACCATGTCAATGTGAACAACCGAAGGAGTGTTGTCTTTAGTGTTTTTACGTGCACCATTTGGGTCTGAAACAATCGACGCACGAAGCGGGTTATCTGGGTTTAGATAAGCTCTGCGTGTGCCTTCATCAACCATTTGTTGAACCGTCATATCGGTTTTGTCCCACTGAACTTCCATGCCTATTTTGACAAAACAAGTTACAATACCCGTATCCTGACAGATTGGGCGATGCCCCTCTGCTGACATTCTTGAGTTAATAAGGATTTGCGCCATTGCGTCTTTGGCCGCTGGGTTTTGTTCTTTGTGGTAGGCTTTTTCAACCGCTTGAACATAGTCAAGTGGGTGATAGTACGACATGTACTGAAGTGCATCTGCAATACTGTCGATTAAGTCTTGTTGGCGAATAACCGTCATAACGACCTCTGTTCTGAAACTGTTTTGTTGATAGTTTTTATTGACCCAGTTTTATAGAAATGGGTTTGTGTTTGATTATATTCAGCCTAGCAAATTTTAATCAAAAAACGGCCGTTAACTGCGCGTTTTTTATAAAATTCTCTAATTGCTGAATTTTAGTGATAAGAATGATACTCTGCGCCGTAATGTAAACCAACTAATTATCCAGTAAAAGTTTTTATAAACTGTTTATTTTGTTGAAAAATCAAGCAACCAATACATGATGCAGGCCTCTTTATACTCACGACAGCTCGAGCTCGATACAACTCAGTTCGACGCGTTGTTACAACATTTACAACACCAACCTGATTTTATTTATTTGGACTCTGCCAGCCTTGGCCATGAGAATAATAACTTTTCGGTTTGTGTTTGGAATGCTAGTGCCTTTTTTACAACGTTTGGCACTCAGACTCATTGTCATTATCGAAATAAAGCACAAACCTTTGTTGATGAGTCAGATCCGATGACGCTCATTCAAGCTGCTCTCAGCCAGCTTTTGCCTAGCGATTTAACAGAAGATCAACACACTTTGCCTTTTTCGGGTGGTGCTGTGGGGTATTGGGGCTACGAACTTGGCGGTCGGTTTGAGCGCTTACCTGTAGCCAAAACCACTGAATTAAAGCTCCCTGACATGGCCGTTGGCATTTACGATCAAGGACTTGTTGTTGAACATACGGAGCACGGTGATAAATACCACTTTTTTTGTTTTGGTTCTGAAGCGCACACAAAGCAGCAAGAAACTGAGCTGTTGGAGGTGTTAGCCAATACCACCTCCATACAGCAATCTGAATTTTGGTTGACGTCAGAATGGCGAGCCAACATGACCAAACAACAGTACGCTGAAAAATTTGCTCGAGTACAAGAATATCTGCGCTCTGGAGATTGTTATCAAATTAATTTGGCACAGCGATTTGATGCCGATTATCAAGGCTGTGAATGGACGGCATATCAAGCGTTGCGCCGTTCAAACAAAGCGCCTTTTTCTAGCTTTATCCGTTTAGAACAAGGTGCTGTTTTGAGTGTTTCACCTGAGCGTTTTATTCAAGTTAAAGATAATCAAATCGAAACCAAGCCAATAAAAGGTACCCGTCCACGAAGTGCTGATCCTAGCCTTGACCAAGAAAGTGCTAATGACCTTGCTCATGCCGAAAAAGACCGAGCCGAAAACTTAATGATTGTCGATCTGCTTCGCAATGATTTGAGCAAAGTGGCAATTCCCGGTTCGGTGAATGTACCTAAGTTGTTTGCTATCGAAAGCTTTCCGGCAGTCCATCATTTGGTCAGTACCATTACTGCGACATTAAAACCAGGTGCTCTGTCGATTGATTTGTTACGCGGTGCTTTTCCTGGTGGTTCGATTACAGGTGCGCCAAAAATTAGAGCAATGGAAATTATCCATGAGCTCGAGCCCCATCCGCGTAATGTGTATTGCGGTGCAATTGGCTATATCAGACCAAATGGCGATATGGATACTAATATTACTATTCGGACCTTGGCCTGCCATAACCAAAAAATTTATTGCTGGGCCGGCGGTGGTCTGGTTGCTGACTCACAATGTGAATCCGAATACCAAGAAACACTTGATAAAGTCCACAAAATTTTGCCAGTATTGAGCCAACTCAAACCATTGAGTCAGTCAACTTAAACGATTTTATTTAGGCGTTATATGAGTCCCGAGGAATTTGCCAGTCGATTGATGCTTCGACCATTTCAAGATGAATGGGAGCCTGACTATGGCCGATTTGGACCTTCAGGTAACGCCCGTCATGCAGCGGTATTAATTCCTGTTATTCCGCGTGACGCTGGTTTACACATCCTGTTAACCAAACGTTCTGCGCATTTACGCAGTCATCCAGGCCAAATAAGCTTTCCCGGAGGAAAACACGATGAAACGGACAAAACGCTTTTGGATACAGCCCTAAGAGAATCAGAAGAAGAAATAGGCTTAGATACACGTCTAGTCAAACCCCTTGGTTGGTTACCTCAATTTCATACCATTAGTCATTTTACTATGTCGCCTCTGGTCGCTCTCGTCGACGGCGAGCAACAATTTATTGCGAACGACGGTGAAGTAGATGAGATTTTTGAGGTTCCATTAGACTATTTACTCCAAAAAAAGCATCAATTTTTCTTAACCCCAAAGTGGCAAGGTAAACCCTCTAAAGTACACTTCATAAAGTACCAAGACAAAGTAATATGGGGCGCGACGGCCGCAATATTGCAAAAACTCATTCGTCATATCAAATAAGTTTTTCTCATGGTAACTAGGGTGTGAAACCCTTCAATCTGAGTTACAATCTACCTATTATTTCTCAAAGTAGAAAACGATTTATGTTAAGTGTTTTTGATATGTTTAGTATCGGCATTGGGCCGAGTAGTTCACACACAGTTGGACCGATGCGTGCCGCGCGTCAGTTTGGTTTATTGCTTGAAGAGCAAGGCCTGTTTGATGACACAGATTATATTCAAACTGAATTATTTGGTTCGTTAGGACAGACTGGCGTAGGCCATGGTTCAGGTAAAGCGGTAATTTTGGGTCTATTAGGCGATGAGCCAGAAAATATTGATCCTGATACAGTAGCCGGCAAATTAGCTCAAATAGAAAAAACGGAATTTCTTTGCCTGTTGGGCAAAAAAGACATTCGTTTCCCTAATAAAAATGCCATTGTGTTTCATCGTCGCAAAACCCTACCGTTACACTCAAACGGAATGACACTTAGTGCATACAAAGGCGAAACTTTGTTGTTTAGTCAAACCTATTACTCAATTGGTGGCGGCTTTATTGTCAAACACGAAGAATTTGAAATGCAAAAAGAAACGGCAGCTCCGCAAGCGGATGATGCCAACGTGCCATATCCTTTTTCTACTGGTCAAGAGCTGTTAGACATGTGTCAACGTGATGGCTTGAGTATTCCTGCGCTGATGATGGCCAACGAAAAAGTTTGGTTAGATGAAAAAACCGTTCGTTCACAGCTTGTTCAATTATGGCGTGTGATGGAAGCGTGTATTGAACGTGGCATTCGCACCGAAGGTATTTTGCCAGGTGGTTTAAAAGTGCGTCGTCGTGCATCCAGTTTGTATCGCAAGTTGTCCTGTGAACAGTCTAGTGATCCACTGACTGTCATGGATTGGGTTAATTTGTTTGCCCTTGCTGTTAACGAAGAAAACGCCGATGGAGGCCGAGTCGTCACTGCTCCGACTAACGGTGCTGCTGGCATTATTCCGGCTGTTGCAATGTATTACCATAAGTTTGTCCGTGAGTTAGATGAACAGGCGATTGTAAGATACTTACTTACAGCCGGTGCTATCGGCATACTTTACAAAAAGAACGCGTCGATTTCTGGTGCAGAAGTGGGTTGCCAAGGTGAAGTCGGTGTAGCCTGCTCCATGGCCGCGGCTGGATTGGCTGAATTACAGGGCGGCAGCGTCGAACAAGTTGAGTGTGCGGCTGAAATCGGAATGGAACACAACTTAGGTTTAACTTGTGATCCTGTTGGTGGTTTGGTACAAGTACCCTGCATCGAACGAAATGCGATGGGCTCAGTAAAAGCAATTAATGCAGCCCGTCTTGCATTGCGCAGCAGTGGTGGCCAAAAAGTATCCCTCGATAAAGTAATTAAAACAATGTGGGATACCGGTAATGACATGAAGTCAAAATACAAAGAGACAGCCCGTGGTGGTCTCGCAGTAAACATCACTGAGTGTTAACTTGGAATTTTGATTGAATGAGTCTCAAAGAACAGTTTCCTTTTTTTCAACATAACCCCAGCACCGTTTATTTAGATAGTGCAGCAACAACACAAAAGCCCAAGTCGGTCATTGACGCCATTGACCGATTTTATCAGGCCGATAATGTAAATGTTCACCGAGGCTCTTATCGAGCAGCTAAACAAGCGACTAATGATTACGAACAAAGCCGTATAGACGTAGCAAAACACATCAATGCGTACACGCCTTCTGACATAGTTTGGACTAAAGGCACGACCGATAGTATAAACACGGTTGCCATGAGTTGGGCTCAACATCAACTCAATACTGGTGATCGCATCGTATTACTTGCCTCTGAGCACCACGCAAATTTTGTCCCTTGGCAACAGCTTGCATTAAACAAAGGCTTAGAAATAGACTTTATCGAACTGACCGAAGATGGTGTCATTGATTTAGCTCAGTACGCCGAAGTCATGAAGCAACAGCCTAAGTTTGTCGCCATGCAACACGTTTCTAACGCGCTTGGTAACATTCATCCCATTGAGCAAATGACCAAAATGGCAAAGGCCGTGGGAGCAACGGTACTCATTGATGGGGCGCAAGCAATCGCTCACATCGAGGTTGATGTTCAAGCGTTAAACTGTGATTTTTATGCTTTTTCTGGTCACAAAATGTTTGGACCAACAGGAATTGGTGTTTTGTATATTGCACCCTTTATCAAATCGCAGATCAGACCGGTACAATTGGGTGGAGAAATGATCCGTCGTGTCAGCCGACAAGAAACCACATTTCGACCACTACCAGCCCTTTTAGAAACTGGCACACCAAATATTGCCGGAGTTATAGCCCTAAAAGCGGCAATTAATTTTATTGAATCTGAAAAGTATCACGCCCAGCACGAACGTATTCAGTCCTTATATCACGGCTTAGTTGCGCAACTAGAGATCATTGATGGTATCAAAATATATGGCGACCCTATCAACAATGTTGGTGTTGTATCGTTTACCTATGCCGATGAATCAGTATCTGACCTAGGTGCCCTCCTCGACCAGCAAGGCATAGCTGTTCGTGTCGGTCACCACTGTGCAATGCCGTTAATGGATGCCCTTGGAATAAACGGCACAGTTCGCGTTTCTTTGGCGGCGTATAACGATCAAGAAGACGTTGACCGATTTATCTCTGCCCTAAACCATTCTATTGAAATATTGGATATCTAAGCCATGAACCACGTTGCACCAGCCGAGTTACAACAATCTGTCGTTATTTTTGCCGACGAATTGGGTCTGACAGCCGACGATATTGTTAACCAATTAAGTGCTGAGCAAGGATGGCAAAATAAATACCGACGTATCATGTTACTCGGTAAAACTCTGCCAGTTTTGGATGACAGTTTTAAAAACGATTTATATCAAGTACAAGGTTGTGAGAGCCAGGTTTGGCTGACACACTCTTGGCAAGGTGATCGATTAAAACTAGCAGCAAGCTCTGACGCCAAAATCGTCAAAGGCCTTATCGCTATTGTACTTGCCGCATACAACAATAAAACCCGTAACGAAGTCGAGCAATTTAATGTAGATGAGTACTTAGACGGGTTAGGACTTATTGATCAACTAAGTCCTTCTAGAGGAAATGGCATTAAAGCGATCATTGAAGCCATCCGCGCCTTTTAAAGGCGCGCTTTATTTAATGGCTTTCGATCCACTCCCATTTGGGAATTAAATTAGCGACCAAACAAAGTTCCAATTGCTCGAGATACAGCTGTGCTTCGGTTAGGGTCACGCAAAAGGTTTAGCATTGTTTGACGAGTTTCAGGAATCGCCACCAAATCGGCAAAAATACCAGGGAAAAGCTGTTGGTTTGGATGTTGTGCCACTCTATCAAAAAACACATGCAGTAATTCTTGGTCATTTAAGTAAGACCAAAAACGCCCTGCAATAATCAAAAACAAACTCTCTTCATCAATATCATGACACGACAATAAATGCTTTAGCTGTTGTAATACAAGAGCCTTTGACTCACTACCGGCCATGCACCTTAACAAGTGGAACACCTGCTCGTGATCCGACGTCGAAATTGCGACCTTTTGTTGTTCAATTAACTTCTCTGTCAATGCGACACCAATGGTGTAGTGTTCAAGCGTCGCGCCTAAAACACTTAACGTTTGGACGGTTAGATCATCTAATGCTTTGATCAACGCAGTTTGATTGTCTTTTACGTCGATTCTTGAAGCAAAATCAGCGATACCCTGAACCGTCAGCTCTTGCCACTTATCTGTACCTAAATGGCCATTAAAATAGGCTTGAGCATGCTCGTAATACATAGATGCGGGTTGCTTTAACGCGACTTTTACACGGGCATTAAACGCAGCTTGGCGATTCTGATCAGGCGTAAAGCTGTAAGGATGATTGTTGAGTTTATCTGCTTGTTGTTCTGTATCGCCTGCTAACGCCCCGCCGAGCTCTTTTATAACCAATGAAATGTAATGGTCACGCTGTTGCAGCTTTAGCATGCCCAGCTCATCGACATCAAATTGTAAAAACCAGATAAATGGGTTTTTCATGCCGTCTGCTTTTGCTTGGTTTTGATCCCAAAATAACAGAGCAAATCGCGCTTTTTGCTGGATTGGATAAGGATATGGCTTGTCGTTGGCCTCTACCGCAGCAAACTCTTGTTTGCTTATTGATTGAATGCGACGCCCTAAATCAAACACACGCCATTGAGCATTTGCGTGCTCCATCAAATCTGCAAGTGTTGGGACTGGATTGTTGGGGGTAGCATTCGACATAGACATTCCTAACTAAAATTTTAATGGCCGAATTATAGGGGGTTCGGGACAGAAGTGGTATCCTTTACGCGTTTATTTTGTTGATTCTAACGAATCACTGTACAAGAAGTTTACAATGCGAAATCAAGTTTTTACCGAAGCTCCTCAACTTGACGTCCTTTATCAAGACGACGACTTAGTAGCGATTAACAAACCCTCAGGACTGCTAGTCCATCGCAGTGAAATTGATAAAAGAGAAACCCTGTTTGCAGTCCAACTCACTCGTGACCAAATTGGCCAGAGAGTGTTTCCTGTTCATCGCTTGGACCGCCCTACGTCGGGTGTATTATTGTTTGCGTTAAACAGTCAAGTTGCTCGCACTCTCAGTGATTATTTTATCAATAGTGAAATTCAAAAAACCTACCAAGCATTGGTCAGAGGTTACGGACCAGAATACTTGGATTTGGACTATCCATTGACACGAGAGCTCGACAAATTTGCAGATAAAGATGCCAATAGAGACTTAGGCCCGCAAGAAGCCCAAACCATCATGAAGTGCCTGCGTACCTATGAAATGCCTTTTAGCTGTGGACGCTTTGATACCACCCGTTACAGTCTAATGGAGCTGCAGCCTAAAACCGGACGCAAACATCAAATTAGAAGGCACTTAGCCCATATTCGTCATCCGATTATTGGTGACACTAAACACGGTGACGGTAAACAAAATAAACTCGCTCGTGAACAGCTTGGCCTAAACCGACTTGCCCTTCACGCGACAAAATTAGAATTTGTTCATCCTACTAATAAAAAGCCGATGGTCATCACAGCCCCAATAGACGAAACACTTGCTAATCCGTTGGCTTTGCTCAACAATTCAAATATACATAAAACCTTAACCAACCCTTAACCATCAAGGAAACGTAATGGCGCAAATCGCATTAATTATGGGTAGTGTTTATGGTGCGGCTCAAACGCTAGCAGACACGATTCAACAAGTTCTTCACGACAAAGGTCACACAACTATTTATAACGCATCAGCATTGGTTAGTGACGTTCATGATGTGGATGCTTGTCTTATTATCACATCAACAACGGGTCAAGGTGATCTACCCAGTAATTTAGAGGGTTTTTATTTTGGTGCCCGAGATACTATGCCGCTACAAAACCAAAAGCCATTTGGGGTTATTGCTTTAGGTGACTCAAGCTATCAAACATTCTGTGGTGCAGGTGAAAAAATGGAAGAGCTGTTTTACGAGTTACAAGGGATGGCCCCTGTTCCTATGTTAAAAATAGATGCTTGTGAAACATTAGAGCCAGAATCTCTAGCCTTACCTTGGCTTGAAAATTGGCTCGCGACGGTTAACCTCAAATAATCACATGTTTTAAGAATAACAAAGGGCCTAATGGATTAACCAATAGGCCCTTTTTTTATCTACTTAGGTATTATTTCTTCTTTGCTTTGGTGCTCGTTTTGCCTTTTCGCTTGTCATCCACGACCCATTTGTCGTCTTCGTACCAAGCACTCCAGCCCGTTGCCTTGCCTTGATCGTTTTCAGTCATAACATACTGCTGCTTAGTTTTACGACTGTATCTAACCTTCGCTTTGTTACCATCAGGATCTTCCGCTGGCGCTTCAGCTAAATAATAAAACTTAGAACTAATGCGGTCTTTAAAACGCGCTAACTCTTCAACAAATGGCGCTCTTGTTTCACGAGATTTAGGGAACGTCGACGCGGCCATGAAAATACCCGAAGCTCCATCACGAAGAACAAAGTAACCTTCTGATTTTTCACATGGCAACTCTGGTAAGTGAACTGGATCTTCCTTCGGTGGCGCGGCTTCGCCATTTTTCAACAGCTTACGAGTATTTTTACATTCTTCGTTGGTACAACCGAAGTATTTACCAAAGCGCCCTGATTTTAACTCCATGTCTGAACCACACTTATCACATTCGATAATTGGGCCATCGTAGCCTTTGAGCTTAAAGGCACCTTTTTCAACTACATACCCTTCACAAATAGGGTTGTTACCACAGATGTGAAGTTTGCGCCCCTCGTCAATTAGGTAGCTGTCCATTGCTGTTGAACAGATTGGACAACGTTTCATATGACGCAGTGCTTCTGTTTCTAGCTCTTCATCGGCAACATTTTCAGCTTCGTCGCCAGACGTCAAATTCATCGTATTGGTGCAACGCTCTTTAGGTGGCAAAGCATAGCCAGAACACCCTAAAAATACGCCCGTACTCGCAGTACGAATGTTCATGTTGCGGCCACACTTACCACACTCGATATCTGTCTCTACTGGCGAATTCTGACGCATGCCGCCTTCATCCGCTTCTTTTGAGGCGTCTTCAAGCTTGGCTTTAAAGTCTTTGTAAAACTCGTCAAGCAAGGCTTTCCACTCAAGATCACCGTCAGCGACTTCATCGAGTCGACCTTCCATGCGTGCAGTAAAATCGTAATTGAGTAAATCAGTAAAGTTTTCTACTAAGCGGTCGGTGACAATCTCACCCATTTTTTCTGCATAAAAACGGCGATTTTCCAAACGAACATAACCGCGGTCTTGAATCGTTCCGATAATCGATGCGTATGTAGATGGACGACCGATACCTCGTTTTTCAAGCTCTTTAACCAAACTTGCTTCTGAAAAACGAGCAACAGGCTTAGTAAAGTGCTGCTTTGGTTGAAGTTCTTCTAAGGATAGAGTTTCGCCTACTTTAACGTCAGGTAACACTTGGTTTTCGTCGTTGGCTTTTTTAACAGCCGGTTGAACACGAGTCCAACCATCAAAACGCAACACACGACCTTTCGCTTTAAGCTCAAACTCACCCGCTTTTACGGTTAAGTTTGTCACATCGTATTCTGCAGCTACCATTTGACAGGCAACAAACTGATTCCAAATGAGCTCGTAAAGACGAACGGCATCGCGATCCATACTCTCAAGTTGCTCAGCTTTAACGCCTACACTTGAAGGACGAATTGCTTCGTGAGCCTCTTGTGCTCCTTCTTTGGAACCATATAAATTTGGTTTTTCTGGAAGATACTTTTCACCAAATTCACTTTGAATATACATTCGACAAGCGCCTACAGCTTCACTACTCAAGTTAGTTGAGTCGGTACGCATGTAGGTAATATGACCCGCTTCATATAGACGCTGAGCCATCATCATGGTCTTTTTAACACCAAACCCTAAACGAGTACTAGCTGCCTGCTGTAAGGTAGACGTAATAAATGGTGCAGAAGGTTTGCTTTTGGACGGCTTGTCTTCGCGATTATCAACAGTAAAAGTTTGCGATTTAATGTGTGCTAAAACTTCATCCATCGCCGCCTTGTTTGTCGGCCTAAAAGTTTTACCTGACTGTTTCGCGACTTCTAGCAGTATTGATTCTTTATCTGCAGTTAGCGTGTCAGCATGTAAACGCCAGAACTCTTCAGGTACAAACGCTTTAATTTCACGCTCGCGCTCCACAACTAAACGTACGGCAACTGACTGAACACGACCTGCAGAAAGACCACGAGCGATTTTTTTCCACAACAGAGGTGAAACCATAAAACCAACCACTCGGTCGAGGAAACGACGCGCTTGCTGAGCGTTAACACGAGCTATATTAAGTTCGCTCGGTGCACTAAACGCCTGCTGAATGGCACTTTTTGTGATCTCGTTGAAGACTACTCGTTTAAACTTACTATCGTCACCACCAATGATTTCCCGCAGGTGCCAAGCAATGGCTTCCCCTTCGCGGTCCAAATCGGTTGCGAGATAAACTTGGTCGGCGTCTTTGGCAAGCTTTTTAAGGTCTGTAACTACTTTTTCTTTACCCGGCAGTATTTGATATTTTGCTGCCCAACCTTTTTCAGGGTTGATACCCATGCGGCCGATTAAGGCCTCTTTGTCTTTTTTCGCTTTTAATTTGGCTTTTTCTTCTGCTGATAAGCCTTTGGTTGAGGTGCGTTCTGCCGCTTTTTTAGGACCACCAGACGTCGGTAAGTCACGAATGTGACCAACACTGGATTTAACCACAAAATCCTTACCAAGGTATTTGTTGATGGTCTTTGCTTTTGCTGGTGACTCCACTATTACCAGAGATTTTCCCATAATTCCTCAATCACTTATAAAACTGAACCGCCGCCCTCATTATGAGCCACGTTTAGTGTCTTTGGTTTATTTGCGTACTTATACTAACTTATAAGATATATATGCGATTCTATTCGACTTCAAGCACTAATCGCTATCAATTTCTGTTAGAGATTTAGATTTTTGCGCTTAACTGCGTATAATATAAACGTTTTCTAGCCGCTACAACGCAGTGTTTATAGGCATTCCAGGGCATTGAGCTTATTTGGTCGCCGCGGCGCTAGAATTTTTTAAGGTGCGGAAATTACCAAACTGACAGATTTCGTCAACCGTGACCCACCTTTTTAAAAAAAATAAGAATTTTTTTTCTGAATAAAAATCCATTCAGAAAGTCATGTCGAGGAGTTGTCAATCAATGAAGTACTTTGAAGCAAATTTTGATGGTCTTGTAGGCCCTACACACAATTATGCTGGGTTATCTGTAGGTAATGTCGCATCATTATCAAACGCAAAAGACGTATCAAACCCAAAAGCAGCTGCACTACAGGGCTTACAAAAAATGAAAGCCCTTCACGACATGGGGTTGAAGCAAGGTGTACTTGCTCCGCAAGAGCGACCAGACCTTAATGCCTTGCGTCGTCTTGGCTTTTCTGGTTCTGACGCTAACATTCTCCAACAAGCAGCCAAACAAGCTCCGCAAGTATTGAGAGCCGTTTATTCTGCATCAAGCATGTGGACTGCTAATGCTGCAACTGTTTCGCCAAGCTCAGACACAGCGGACAAAAAAGTACATTTTACACCGGCAAACCTTACTAATAAGTTTCACCGTTCGTTAGAGCCTGAAACAAGTGGCCGTATTTTAAAAGCCATGTTTGCTAGCGAAGAGCACTTTGCACATCACAAACACCTACCAGATAATGATCACTTTGGTGACGAAGGTGCCGCTAACCACACCCGCTTTAGCGATGATTACGGTCGTGGTGGTGTCGAAATGTTTGTCTATGGCCGCTATGCGTTTGATGCCAACAAACCTGCGCCTGTTAAGTTTCCTGCTCGTCACACTTTTGAGGCATGTCAAGCCGTTGCTCGTTTACATCAACTTGATGACTCTGGCGTTGTATATGTACAACAAAACCCTGATGTTATTGACCAAGGTGTGTTCCACAACGACGTTATTGCGGTAGGCAACCAGAACGTATTGTTCTATCACGAACAAGCTTTCTTGAACACGGAAGAAAAATTAGCAGAGCTAAATGCTAAATACTCAGCAATGAACGACAAACAAATGCACTTTGTTAAAGTCGCTACAGACCAAGTGAGTGTGGATGAGGCGGTTAAAACTTATTTATTCAACACTCAGCTTGTCGATATTGGCAATAACGAAATGGCCATCATTGCTCCTATGGAATGTAAAGAAAGTGATTCTGTTTCTGCTTATCTAGAACAACTTGTTGCTCAAAACACACCTATTAAGAAGGTTCACTTTTTTGATGTTAAGCAAAGTATGCGTAATGGCGGCGGCCCTGCGTGCTTGCGTTTACGAGTAGCATTGAGCGAACAAGAGCTCGCCGCAACAAACCAACATGTCCTTATGTCTGATGAGTTATTTGGCACACTTAATAGCTGGGTTGAAAAACACTATCGTGACCAACTTTCTGAACAAGACTTACAAGACCCTCAATTAGTCTTAGAGTCGCGTACTGCATTAGATGAGTTAACACAGATCTTGAACCTTGGCTCGGTATACGACTTCCAGCGTTAACCCACATTGGTTTTCAAGATAATAAAAAACGCGCCTAGGCGCGTTTTTTGTTTTTAATGGATTGTGCTTAATTAAAATGAGGTCGCACAGTTACCGTCACTACCAAACAAGTTACTTGTTGGTGGGTTTTGCTCATCCGTTACGTCTTCTGCGGAAAACGGTAACATCAAAGGTACACTTCGTTGATATTCGGTGCCAGCCACTTTAGCTTTCACTACAAGGTTAACACCGACCCATGCACCGAAGCTTTCTGCATAGCGCAAGCCAACCGACGTTGTACCATTTTCATCCGTTAATAAGCTGCCAATAACAGACACAACATTACCAGGTTCTAACGAGCCATTGCGGTTGTAATCTTCGTTAATACCCTCTTGGTCAACAATACCGTCACCGTTGTAGTCATACTCAATCACATCTAGGTTTCCATCATTATCGATGTCCTCTAGGATATTGATCTCATTGGCTTCTAGGTTACCGTTGTTGTTTAAATCACGACCGTAGGTACCATCATCAACATCGTAAAATGCGAACGTATCTAAGTTACCATCTGCGTCTAAGTCTTCGTTTATTGTGTCTAAACGACCGTCTTGATCGACATCTTCATTAACGTCTAAATCACCGTCACCATCAAGATCTTCAGTTAAATCTAAGACGCCATCTCCGTCTACATCTTCGCCTGGATCTAATACGCCATTACAATTGCGGTCTTCACCGACGTCTAAGTTACCATCGTTGTTTAGATCCACGTTATTCGGGTCGTTAATGTCACAAGCACCTGCAACATACTCATAGAAGACATCTAAGCGACCGTCGCCATCAATATCTTCATTAACGTCTAAATTGCCGTCGTTATCCAGGTCTTCGTTAACATCAAGGTTGCCATCGAAGTCTAAGTCTTCGTTCACCAAGTCTAAACGGTTGTCGTTGTCTAGATCTTCGTTGTAAAGGTCTTGAACTCCATCGCCATCGACGTCTTCAATACGATCTAACACACCGTCTTCATCAATGTCTTCATTGCGGCATAGGCCAGTAATTCTCGGGTAATAAGAATCAAATTCACCGTCTTCATCTAAAAGTACATCCCAATCACCTTCAGCATAAACACTCGGGATTGCAGATACAGATAGCTGTACACCTTCAACTGGATTAGAGTCGGCATCCGTCACAATAATAGAAAAGCGTTTTTCGTATTCCTGGTCAGAGGCTTGGTCAATTGTATTACCCGTGCCCACTGCAATGAATAACTCTCTATCCGCCACGGTTAGTTTTACATTGTCAGATACACATCCGTCGGCGCCATTAGAACAACCAAACGTATCGTTTGAAGCGTCTTCATCACTAAAGTCTTCTCGGGTAATTTGACAAGAGCTCGTTGCACCCTCTTTATCAGTACAAGCAGCGATAGCAACGCCTTGAGCTGCAGACACTGTGTTTGATGTATAAACGGTCGTCGCTAAACCATTACTATCGGTCACATCCGTCGCAGGGAAAATCGAACCACCGCTGACATCAAACAGATTGAAGTTTACTGGACGGTTTTTAACTAGGTTACCGTCTTTGTCTCTAACAACGGCTGAAATCGTGGTCTTTTGACCATTTGGGCCAATCGAGAGCTGCGAGGCTTGAAGGTCAATTTGGTGTGCTGTTTCAGCAATGAATTCGAAATTCTTAGTCGCTGTTAAACCAGACGCACGTGCCGTCAAAATCGCCGGGCCCGCATTAGTAGAAACTAAGCGTACCGTAACTTGACCACTCGCATCCGTCGTAACAGAGCCGCTAATTGGATTGCCAAATAGATCTACGATTTGACCACGTGTTGACGAAAGTTGAACATCGCCACTAAAGCCTGCGCCATTCTTTTCCCAAGTTAGGGTGAATTCACCGCCAGCCTTAAGTGGTACTTCTTCTGTCGTTGTCGAAATTACGAAATTATCAGGCGAAACAGAAATTGGATAATCAATAGTTGCGCCTAACGCATAAGCAGACAAAGTATCAGAACCGCTGGTTGACGCCACATAAGTGAACTGAGCATTGCCAGTACCATCAGTAATAACATAAGGAGCAACATTACCAGTACCGTCATCTGTAGTTGGTAACGCACTGCCAGTCGTGGTTAAAAGGCTATTGCCACTGTCACTATTTAAGAAAATACGTCTCTGACCAATACCTTCTCCGTCTGAGTTCAATAGTGCAACACTCATTTCTGATGCGTCACCCGTAACAATAGAAGCATTACCGATAAGTTTTACACTAGTACCTGTAACTCGAATCACTACACTTGCTGATTGATCGTTTACAAACGCGTTAACCGTGACATCTCTAATTTCTGGGTTGTTTAGGGTATTTAGTTTCGCCGTTGCTGCACCACTGCTATTGGTTAATGTATCGATTACTTCGATACCACCAGATGATGCTTCAAAACTCACTCGAACATCAGGGAGTAAATTGTTTTTGTTGTCTTTTACCAAGGCGATTAAATCAATTTCGTCTGACGCAGACGAAGCCATTTGGAAGGAGTTGGCAAGTAACTCTATAGAGCCAATGTTAACTGCTGCTTCTTGGTTGCCGTCACCCAATGACTCTAGCGTTAATGTTTTGGTCGCACCGCCAAAAAAGGTTACCGACATTGTTCCGGCACCGCTCACGTCCGTTGCTAGGATATCAATAGCAGCAAAGCCCTGTTGATCAGTTGCATCAGTACCTAAGTCATTATCAATAGTAGCAAGGTCTTCATAACCAGGGTCTAATTGCAGTGACACTAGCTGCCCAGATACTGGCGCACCGTCACCATCCGTAACTCTCATTAGTACTGTGCCTGGGGTTGACGCAGAAATCGTAGTGATTGTTGAGCCAGAAATAGTCGAGTAGTCACTCTCTGGAGTGCTAGCAGGTATTAAATAAACTGAATAGGTGTTTTCACTGCTACCCTGCGCGACACGACCAGCAGACGCAATATTAATTGACAGGGAAGATTCGTCTTCTAAATTAACCGTAACTTTTGCGGCACCGCTGATGTCACCCACTTCAAGGTTTAACCAAGCAAATCCATTATTGTCCGTTAAATCTTTTCTATTTTGTTTATCTAGGCTCACATTGACTACTAGACCTTCGGCACTAGACAGGTCGAAATCAACTAATTGATTTACTGCGGGCAGACCATCATCACCAACAACTTTAACTAATAAAGTTGCAGGAGTTTCTTCCGAGATAACATCTAGAGTGCTACTGGTAATATTAGGATATTCACTTTGCGGAGTAGATGCCGGAATTAGATAAACCGCTGAAGATGACGCGGTCGTTAGCACCCCTTGTGAAATATAAGGTACGGTCAATGCGTTTAGACCTGATAGGTCGGTTGTTACTTCAATTTGACCTTCACCTGCCGTTTGACCACCGGTAAGTAGTACACTTGCTCGACCATTTGCATCTGTCGTTACAACAGTAGACGATAACGAGGCGTATTCTTCTGAACTATTTGTGAGTGTTATGGTTTGACCCGACTGGGCTTCACTATTGAGCTGTAGCTCAAGTTGTAGTGTAAGTGTGGTTCCTTCGGACAGGCGATTTGCCGTATTGCCGTCAGCATCCTGAAGTGATGCAGATAACGTGTACGTTCCTGAAGTTCCGTCTGTTCCATCTGTGTTATCGCCATCTGACAGTGCTCCATCACCTCCGCAGGCAACGATGAACAGCGACAATAAACCAACTATAAAGCTCTTATATGAGCCCTTTAAAGCCGTTGGTAACATGCAATATCTCCCTAATCTATTAATACTATTGCGGCATCATCTACGTCTAAGTTAATAAATATCAAATTATTACTCAATTGTTTTCTGTATTTAATTAGGAAAAATTTGTAACTCACCGAAGCAAAGATGAAATTAATTTGAATTTGTGGTTAGATTGGCGCGGATTTTTAAACAGAAAATAAGAATAACTAACAATGACAGCTCAAAATGATAATAAAAAGATGGGCCTAACTGCACGTATTTTAGTCGGCATGATTACCGGTATTGCAGTTGGCGTAATCTTGCAAATGCTATTTGCTGGTACGGGGGACTTTGTAGTACCGCTTGGGTTTACTGAATTTTCATTCAATGACTTTTTCGTAAATGGGGTCTTTTACGTTGGTGGTGCTATCTTTGTCGCAAGTTTAAAGATGATTGTTGTGCCACTGGTCTTCGTTTCTCTTGTAGTCGGAACATGTAGCCTGAATGACACTTCTAAACTTGCACGACTTGGCGGTAAATCGATTGCTTTATATCTAATGACAACCGCGATTGCGATCTCATTAGCGATTATGGCAGCTTTGGTTATTGCCCCTGGTGAAGGCGTCAATATGTCTACTGAAGCGAGTTATACCGCAAAAGAGGCACCTGGATTTGCGCAGGTCATCGTAAATATGTTCCCTACTAACCCAATTGAATCAATGGCAGAAGGTAACATGTTACAAGTTATCGTTTTTGCCTTATTGTTCGGTGTTTCGATGGCGTTAGCAGGTAAACCTGGTGAGCGTCTTACAAGCTTATTTGAAGATATTAACGCAGTGATCATGCGCCTGGTTGTTATTCTAATGAACCTAGCTCCATACGGCGTTTTTTGTTTATTGGCTAAATTATTTACCACGTTAGACTTTGCGACAATTACTAACCTCGTTAAATACTTCTTACTCGTTATTGCTGTATTATTGACCCATGCCTTGGTCGTCTACGCCATTTTGTTAAAAACATTTACTGGACTAAACCCAGTTACTTTTTACAAGAAAATGCGAGATGCCGCTTTATTTGCATTTAGTACTTCAAGTTCTGGTGCAACGCTACCTGTCACAATGGAGACAGCTACTAAAAAATTAGGTGTGAAAAACTCTATTGCGTCATTCACCCTGCCTATGGGTGCAACACTGAACATGGATGGCACGGCTATCATGCAAGGTGTCGCTACCGTATTTATCGCCCAAATCTTTGGTGTGGACTTGACCATTGGTGACTACTTAATGGTTGTATTAACTGCGACATTAGCCTCGATTGGCACTGCAGCTGTACCAGGTGTTGGGTTGGTAATGTTAGCCATGGTATTACAACAAGTTGGTCTACCTGTCGAAGGCATCGCACTGATTCTAGGTGTTGATCGATTACTTGATATGACCCGCACAGCAGTTAACGTAACGGGTGACTGTATGGTGAGTTGTGTTGTTGCAGCCTCTGAAAAAGAGTTTGATTACGACCGATTTAACGACCCTGATGCAGGCCTTAAGAGTGAAGATGTTGACTTTCACCACTTAAAAGATGGTCGCTAGTTAACAATTAAAAGGTAACAAAACAAAAAAGTGCGCTTAAATCAGCGCACTTTTTTTATCTCTTAAATCTTGGTGTTGACTGTTAAAGCTTTTGGTACGCCTTGTGACCAAAACCCACCAAACGACCTTCTTTAAAAATTAACGGTGTGCACTCGTCTTTCGTAGTTTGACTGTCAGAGTGTCTGTGTTTAGTGCGATAAAACAGAACCTGAACAGGTTTACCGTTATCTTCAAAAGCTTCATTGATATCAGGAGTGCCCATAAGCGACTTTACAGACTCGTAAGTAGCACCTAGCTCTAAAGTCGCAATTTTTTCATTATTTTCTCTTTGCTGCTTTTTCCAATCTGATGAAGAAGACCAGTTATTTGGATCTACTTCATCGCTATTTACAATAATGCAGCCCGTAAGTGAAAAAGAAAGTGGGATAACGAGTAAAGCAGCTTTTAATGTATTGTTCATTTTTGTATTTCCTTGGTTCCATGTATAAATACAGGGGATTTGTTATTATCAGCCTCATAGATGAGTGGTCTAAACTATACAAATTTAATTCCATAATTTAAACACTTGATATTAAAGAAAATTTTTAATAACAACAAGATTTAACTGGTCAAAAACCCTAACCATTTAGCCAATTAAACCAAAAAATACGATATGAACAATCAAGAAATTATTACAATATGCCAACAACTTGAAAGTGAGGGAAAGTCCCCTACGGTTGCACTCGTCAAAGCGCGTATGGCTGGCCCCAAAGTACTACCTGTTATTATTGCTGGTATCAAACAATATCAAGCCAACCCTACTTTAAAGGTTACAGATACGGCTGACGAAGAAAACGATAATTTAAGAGCTGAGCCAACTGCTGAAGGCGAATTGGCTCAAAGGGTAGAAATACTCGAAGCTCAGGTAGAAAAGCTCACTCAGTTGGTTGAGAGCCTGACCAGAGACAAAAATTAACCCTTTACAACAGGCTTAGCCTTTCTGATGAACGAAGCAAGATCTGGTGCCACCACCTCATGTGGTGGCTTTCCGACATATTCCAAACACACCTCTCCTGTTGAATTGTCGATAACTAGGTTAAGGTCATCTTCATCTGTAACGGCAAAAAACAACGTAGGTGATTGTTTTAATTTATGCTTCATTAACAGATGACCAATCACATTTTGTTGAAGCCTTTCAAAGTCTGACTGAGACCAGGCTTGTAAAAACTGCAATGGCCCTTTGTCGTGTACGGCGTTGATCCCATCGGCAAAATAAAGCGTAAAAAATTCAATAAATTGCTGATTTAGAGTAATTCCTAAAGCTTCTTCTACATTAGCAAAGCCCAAAGCGACATCTGTGTGTTCATCCACAAGCACTGGGCGCCAATATGTTTTGCCATGCTCACTAAACTCACAAGGTGAAGGCCAATTTTCATCGGGCTCTATTTCTGGAAAGCCAACCTGGTCTGCTTCAGTTAGCCACTGTTGAATAAATTGAGTCCAAGCCTGAGTTAAATCGGTGTTTTTTGACATTTAGATTTCACTTTTGATGGTAGCCATTTACAATATACGTCAAATAGCTAGTAAGAATTTAAGTAATGACTGCAAATTATAACGACTCTGGTCTACTCGACAACCTTACATTAGGAAAAACAACAGAGTATGCCAGCCAATACCAGCCTGAGTTACTCCAGCCTGTACCACGGAGTCTAAACCGTGATGATTTGAATCTTGGCGATAGCCTGCCATTTACTGGCACTGATCTTTGGACGGGTTATGAGGTAAGTTGGTTAAATAGCAAAGGTAAACCAATCGTGGCTATTGCGGAGTTTTATATTCCAGTAACAAGCCCTAATTTGGTAGAGAGTAAGTCTTTTAAACTGTATTTAAATAGTTTTAACCAAACTCGTTTTGAATCGTGGGCTGACGTCCAATCTGCAATGCAAAAGGACCTGACAGAATGTGCAGGTGAGGCTGTAGAAGTTAAGCTGTTTAGTGTAGATGAAGTTGAACACTTTCAGGTTACGTCTCTGCCTGGCATCAACATTGATGATTTAGACATAGATGTTGATGATTATGAGTTTGATCCAAGTTATTTACGAACCAGCACCAGTGGTGACCAAGCCACTTCGTTGGTAAAAGAAACATTAAATAGTCATTTGCTCAAATCCAACTGCTTGATCACCAACCAGCCGGATTGGGCCAGTGTTGTCATCGAGTATGAGGGTAACGCCATTGATCGTGCTTCCCTACTGCGTTATCTGATATCTTTTAGAATGCACAATGAGTTTCACGAGCAGTGCGTTGAGCGTATCTTTACTGATATTATGGCTAGCTGCCAACCGCAGAAATTGTCGGTTTACGCACGTTACACAAGGCGTGGTGGTTTGGATATCAATCCATTTAGAACCAATCAATACTCACAATTACCTTACAAAATCCGATTAAACCGACAGTAGGCATTCTATGACATTTCCAAACGACGAAACCGGACAAATTTTACAAGAGATGAAAGACGCAGGCTTCGACTTTGAGCCTGAATACGTTGTCGACTTTTATGCGCTGTTTCACAGTGAAGACGATGCAGACGCTGTCGCGAAGTTGTTTATGGCGCGTATCGACAACGACGAACCATTTGTAAAAGTAGAAACTCGTAACTACGAACACGGTGGTGAAGCTGCCGATGCAATCGAACTGCAAGTATCAAAAGTCATGAAAGTTGAGCACCAAGCTATTTCGGAATTTGAGCTCGAATACAAACGCATTGCCGAAAAACACAAAGGTTATTCTGATGGCTGGGGCGTATTTATGGGCGATGACGATGACAGTGGCGAAGAAGACACTTATATAGAGTAAGAGCGACTCTGAGAGCACCTTAACAAACAAAAAACGCGGTTGTTTTAAATAACGACCGCGTTTTTTTATGGGCTTTAATTATGTTTTTAGAACAGTAGGTTCACTGCAAAAAACTTCATAGCCACTGTATTTATAAAGATAACGGCTAGGATAACTGGAATAAACGTGGACAATGCAAAATCAGCATATTTTAGTAACCACTTATGTTTACCAGGTGCCGCGCCTTCCATTAACTCGTTGTTAAAGTTTGCTTTTTTCCAGCGCAACATAACAAATAAACAAATCAACAAGCCATTCAACGGTAAAATCGTATCGTAGAATACGTCATAGATGACATCAAACAGTGACTTGTCTGCGCCCGCATAAGAGACAAACTTAGTAAAGAACTCAGACATACCAAATGACATTGACGCAAACACACTTAACAGCACAACCATCACGGCCAGTGTCGCTAAAGACTTCTTACGTGACATGTCTTTTTCACCCATGATAGCTGAGTTTGGTACTTCAATAATCGAAACTAGCGATGTAATTGCAGCAAAAAATACTAACAAAAAGAACAATGACGCTATCGCACTCGCTCCAAAATAACCAACATCCGCTTGGAGCGACAAGAAAATTTTAGGTAGTAGTACGAAGATCAGTGATACCGACGAATCTGATAAGTTTGCTGTATCTACATTCGGGTCAAAACTAAAAATAGCCGGCAAAATCAACAAGCCCGCCACAAAAGCAACGCCAGTATCTGTTAATGCTACTAATTTAGATGAGTCAGGAATGTCTTGTTTTTTACTCATGTAAGAGCCGTACGTGACCAAAATACCCATACCCAAGCTAAGCGAGAAAAACGCCTGTGATAACGCACCACTGATGACACTAGCTGTAATTTTGCTGACATCAGGTAAAACGTAAAATGATACGCCAGCAAAGGCATTATCAAGCGTAAGCACGTAAATCACGAGTAAAACCAATAGCACAAAAAGCGATGGCATCAATACCTTAGCCGCCTTTTCTATCCCCTCTTTTACCCCGCTCATGAGTATGACACCAGTAATAGCAGCTACTACGGCCATATACACAAACAAAGATTTACCAGTAATAAACTCACCGAAGGTGTTTGGATCAGCCAGAAGTTCTAAGTCACCTATAACGGCACCAAATAAATAACCAAAAATCCAAACAGTGATAACAAGATAAAACACACCAATCATAAATGGCGTGATTACACCCAACCAACCAGCGAGTTTCCACTTGCTGTCGTTGTCCGATAACTTAGTGTATGCGCCCAAAGGGTCTTTGTTGGTGTGACGACCCACAGCCATCTCGGCCATCATCACAGGTAAACAGATTATTACGACAAAAATTGCGTAGATTAGAAGAAAGGCTCCGCCACCGTTTTTTGCCGCAGCGACAGGAAATCCAACTAGGTTACCAATACCTACCGCAGATCCTGCTGCGGCCAATATAAATCCCAGTTTAGAGGAAAAATGCTCTCTATCAGCACTCATAAATACGACCTTTATTATAATTATTTTTTATTATTAACGCAGTCATGCTACCAAGTAATTATTATGCTGTCTTCCCATTCGACTTGATTTTTATGTCAATTAAAGCAAGATCCGCAAAAAACTTTATAAGCTATAATAACGAGAAGCACTATGTACTACATGATTTACTCAGAAGACAAGGCCAATTCACTTGAAACGCGTTTAGCGACCCGTGAAAAGCACCTTGCTAGATTGCAGGAATTAAAACAAAAAGGTCGCCTATTAGTGGCCGGACCTCTTCCTGCGATCGACAGTGAAAACCCAGGAGAAGCTGGTTTTACAGGTTCTTTAGTTATTGCTGAGTTTGACTCTCTAAAAGAGGCGCAAGAATGGGCAGCAGCCGATCCATACATGGATGCAGGAGTTTACGAGCGCTCAACGGTTAAGCCGTACAAAAAAGTATTACCATAAATTTGAATTAGCTAATTCTTATTAAGCAGCAAAAAGAGGTTATTCTTGAAAACGACATTTTTTACCGCAATCTTTTGCGTATTAGTCTGTTTGCCATTTGATAGTGTTGCGGATTTCTTTTACGACTCAAAAGAAATTACCGACTGTAAACAAAAACACAAAAACCCAATGGACTATACCCTGTGTTTAGATGCGGCATTTGTACAAGTAGAGCGTCAATTAATGACGTGGGAAACCAATGTCGAAATAAAACTCGAAGAAATCAGCAAGGAAAAAAGCGGTGACTCGATTCGTTTATACAAATCGGCACAGCGCTATTTTAATAAGCACGTAAAGGCCACTTGTCAGTGGCAGTATTTAGCAATGTTGCCGGACATGACGTCTGCCGTGATTATGTCAAAAGAGTGCCAGATCTATATGACCAAGGATCGAATTAAAAAGCTCCAAGAAATGAGCGAAATGAAGTTTTAAGTTAAGGAAAGTTTAAGATTCAAAAAGTGAAAAAGGTGCTTACGCACCTTTTTTTGTATTTCGTTTTTCACCCTTTAGCTCAAAAATTAGATCTGCTTCCGAGCGCAACGTTTCTTTGTTTCTAATATTTGCAAAAGGGTCCTTATTAGGGGAGCCTTTTGGCTGTTCAGGATTAGATTGTTGTTGTGCCGCACTTGCCTCTGGTTTTTGCTTATCATCCCAGACGCCAGTACCGCTTTGTTCTTTATTGTTAGACCGACCTAAACCTCTAAACTTACTTAAAAAGCCCAGTCCTTGATGACCAACTTCACCTGACTTAGAAACTCTCTGAAAAACCCAATAAAAAATGACAGTAAAGACAATATACGCCAGCCATTTAGCTGCAAACGAAGCACCAACGGTTTGGTTCCCTTCACCTGCGGCAGACACATACTCTAAATAGTCGTCATGGACCATAGATACCAGCCACAAAGAAGCCAAGTACCCGATAATCGTTAATAACTGTCCTTTATACTTTTTCCAAATCGTTATAATAAACGTCCAGCGAACCACTTGTTGAAACATACCTATTCCTATTAAGTAATCTAACTCAGGCTTACTAAAGCTTTAGCTCCAAAGTGACAAGCCAAGTAACGACGCCAATACCAATAGCCCCTTTTCTTTGTAGCTATTAAATATTTTGTCTTCTTCCTCTTTGACCAATACTTCCAGTTGAGCTTCATTAAAGTCAGTAGGGGTTTTCCCCGCTAACATAATTCGAGTCTCTGCTCTTTTAATGGCTTTTTCTCTGACTTTGGTCGCCACTTTTTTCTTGAGGTTCAGTTCTGTTTTCAAGTCCACGTAGGCCTGCCTTGTTCAATTTACTGGCTTACTCCAAGCCAAATTCATCTAATAGTACCGCTTTAAGTGAGGTAGGTACGCCCTTAATCGTTAGCACGTCTCTGTTTGGATCGTAATTTACTCTATCACCTAATAATATTCGGTCAAAAGAAACAGAGACACCTCCGCCACTACCACTGAGTTTAACTAACTTTCTGACAGTTGATTTATCTAAGGTCACATTATCGTCAAAGCTGTAATCTTGCTGACTGATAAAGTCTTTGAATTCATTGTCAGCCGCCATACTCAAGGTGTCGTTTAGCTCTTCAAGTCTTGCGTCTTCACCTGCAGCTATTTTTTCATTACAGTATTCAAATACTTTTTCTCGTGTTTGAGCTTTTTCTTCTGGGTCTAATGTTTCTGCCGACATAAACTCATCGATAGCACCTAACAACTCTTTAGACTGTGTTTTGGCGTTGATCGTTTCTGTACAGCCTAACAAGTCCATAAAAAAGTCATTAACCTGGCGACCCGCTCTGCCTTTAATAAACGAGATTGTTTTTAAGTTATCCGCTGAATGCAGCAATGAGCTCACGTCTATACGTGCGGCCAATTGAATTTTGTTAATGTCCAAGTGACGCTCGCGCTTAATGCCAAATTCTGAGTCAACAGAAAAATGTTCTGACAAGTTCACCACACCAACCATAAAATAACGCGTCGCCACGTATTCGTAATCTATCAACAGTAAATAGCCCGTTTCTTCAAACTCATACTTTTCAAGTTCGGCTTGAAACAAGCCCAATGTGTCTTTTGATAAGTGGTCAAACGGGATCTCTTGATTTAAATAGGTATGTAAACGCTGTGAGAATGCCGTATTTTTCTCTTCGTTAAATGCCGCATAGCTCTTACTCGGCTTTGCGTTGTATACATTATGCAGTTGTTCGACAAACACTTCTGCCTTGGCCAGACTGTCATCAGTCATCACGGCCCACTTTGTAGAAAACTCGGTATCCGCTTGTTTTTCATAAAAGGCGATAGAAAATTGATTTACTGCTAACGACATGATTTTTCCTGCTTGTTAATTATGGTAATATTGGCGCCACTGAACCAAAATCAAGAATTCTTTATGCCAATCATATCAAAATACTCAAACGAAGAGATTAATAATTTAGTCGAACAATTGTTAGATGTTGTTGCCAACAACAAGGTATCTGTCGACCTAGCACTCATAGCGCTTGGAAATACAGTAAGTAATATTATTGACGACAACGTAAAACCTGAGGTAAAACAACAAATAGCTAAAAGTTTTGCCGATGCACTGTTAAACTCAGTGGAGAATGCAAAACACTAAATTGATTTAAGGATTAGAACAACAATAAATGGTCATTAAGCTAAAAAGCCAATGGGAAACGGAGCAACCGTTTAACCTATTATCTTGGGGTCATTGGTTTACCTTCGCAAACTTGATCTTAGCGTTGCTGTTTTCGTCCTTTTATATGGTCGATTACACCATGCCGGAAACCTTTGCCGGCTGGTTGTATCTTGTTTTAACATGGGTTGGCCACTTCTCGTTTTTGGCCCTTAGCTGTTTTATTCTGACCATATTCCCAGTCATCACTATATTCCCTTATAAACGTCACATCCGCGGTGTATCGGCGGTTATGGCATCGATATTTCAGCTTTATTTGTTCTTGGATGTTCTAGCTTATCGAGGGCTAGGTTATCACCTGACGTCCAGTTCTTTTAAACAAATACGTGAAGTAGAAGACGTATATGTCGCCATGATGGGTGATTCTTACTTCTTGATGGTACTAACCGTGTTTGTGTTTATTTTGGCCTATCAATTTTTGGTTAGTAACCTGACATGGAAACGAATCCACCAGCTGCAAAGCTTTAAATACAAAAATGGTTTGGCGAGTAGTTTAATAGGTGCGTTTTTTCTGAGTCACTTCTTCCATATATGGGGAGACGCCACACTCAACTCCGACATCGCTAAACAAAGCTCTATGTTTCCTGCCCACTATCCGCTCACTGCAAAAACATTGTTAGCGAGATACGAACTCATAGATCTGCAAGAATACAAGTCTTCTCAGTCTAACCGAGCGGTATTATCTGAAAGTGAATACAGATTGATTCCAACGCAAGTGCCCTCTTGTGATTTTGAGGACCAACCCAAGCTTAATGTTGTTATGTTACCCATAAAACAGCAGTTGGCCGCTCAAACTTGGATAAAAAACTCCAATCTAAAATTTAGCTTTAACAAAGAACTGAATGTACCGAGTGATTTATCGTCGTTGATTTTTAATTTTTCAAGTGGCCTTCCGGGGCTTTATGAAGACTTTAAAGAGCAAGTGAACATTAATAAGCAACTCAGTGTAGATTTGCTCTCTGTGCAACTAATGGCCGGTGACTTTGACCCTAAATCTATAGACAGTAAAATCAGTGATAAGCTTGTCGTCGTATTTTACGATGAAGATAACGAGTCGCCATTTTATCGAACGAACGTATTACTCGTCGGGTTTGAACATATACCTCAAGCGCCTTTTTCACCGCAAAACATCGTCGCCAGTTATCTTGCCGATGGCCTAGGTTGCAAAGAGTACGTTAAACGTAATTTAATCGACCTACCCTTTAGCGAGTTTGATACCCACCACATAGTTACTCACTACAGTAGTGGTTATTTCCAATTTGTTTACAAAGACAATGCTTTGTTATTTAAAAATGGCAAGTTATTAACCAACAAAACGTTTTCATCGAACAAAGATGTTAACGCAACAGTGGATGTCCGACTTATTGAGGAAGCGGTAAGTAATTTAACAAAACGCCGGTTAAAGATATCTCAATAAATAAATACCGTTAAGAAACACTCGTTATCTTTTTCATAGGCTTTGAGTTTGTTTATAGCAGCTTGGGTTAACTCAGTATCCTTGGTCAACATAATACTCCCTTTTTGGGTAACGACATCGGCCGAAACAATCATTCCAGGTTCCAATTTTGAGGTCGCCACACAATAATCGGCTTCAAGCTCATCAATTTCAGGTAGCCGCTCAAGAAGTGATAAGTATTTATCGACAATTTTGTAATCGTATTGTTTGCCTCGTTCCTCTTTAAGATAAAACTGAGCTCTATCGGGAGATAACTTTTGGGCGTGTTTATGGCCTAATAACAAATAGTCGTAGTCACTGACGACTTTTAAGATACGGGAGCCAAGTGGAATGTCTTCTTTTTTCAAATTATCTGGGTAGCCAGAGCCATCCCAGTTTTCATATTGATGACGTATGTTAGTAGCAACTTCCCTTAAACTTGGCAACCGGGACAATATATTAGCCCCCTCGACAGCGTGAGAACGAAAAGCCTGCTGCTGTTCAGGGTTGCGCTCGATTTCTGTCGTCGCCAACAACTCATCGCTAATTG
The DNA here is from genome assembly GCF_017638545.1 of Psychrosphaera ytuae. Taxonomy (NCBI): domain Bacteria; kingdom Pseudomonadati; phylum Pseudomonadota; class Gammaproteobacteria; order Alteromonadales; family Pseudoalteromonadaceae; genus Psychrosphaera; species Psychrosphaera ytuae. The sequence goes on along the minus strand of NZ_CP072110.1, from coordinate 63,191 downwards.
AGACCTTACCAACTTCATGTAACATTCCAGTTAAATAGATATTGATAGCTTCGGCACGACTGAGGCCCAATTCTTCCGCTAAAACTTTACTGTGTGCTGCTACGCGTTTGCTGTGGCCGTTTTCATGACCTGCCCTATCTTCAATAATGACACTGATCATGTCTAACAACTGGCGAAAAAATTTACGCTGTTTTAACGTAGACTGCTTAAGACGCATGGTTTGTTTGTTTAACGCTGCAGTTCGTGCCGCAATGCGCTCTTCTAGTTTTGCATTAGCCTCAGTAAGCTTAGTATTGGCTGCAACGAGCTTTCCTGATAACACGTCATTTTTTTTGATTAACTCGTAGCGCGCGAGTGCATTCTTAACTAAAACTTTTAACTCTGTATTGTCCCACGGCTTACTGACATAACTAAAAATCTCACCTTCATTTATCGCTCTCACCGTACTTTCCATATCCGCATAGCCCGTAAGTAACAACCTACTGGCATCAGGTGCTACCTGCTTGGCCTGCCCCAAAAAAGCGGCACCATCAAGCTGCGGCATTCTCATGTCCGATATAATAATAGCGTACTCTTTTGACATAAGAGCCTCGAGTGCGTCTTGCCCATCCGTAAATATGTCTACAACAAAATCCTTACGAAAAAGTCGTTTTAACGCATTTAATATTTCAGGCTCATCATCAAGCAATAACATCGACGGCTTAGCAGCCATAAAGCTATACCTTCTACTTACAATTTAACAAAGCTATATACTTGAACTATAGTCTATTTTAGGCACTCAGTTGTGAAGAACCGAGATAATTGTAATTAAATCGCTTTAATTATGAATAAAATGACAAGTAAAGTGACGAGTAATTAATGGCCGAAACTGAAACAAAAGACTTAAACCAAAAAGTCTCCGCGCTAGAGAAAGCGTTAGAGCGTGAAAAAGCAGCCAGAAAAATGGCAGAAACGCTTTTAGAACAACGTTCTAGAGAGATATTTGAGTCTAACCAATCACTGCAGACTCAAATGAACGAAGCTAAACTTCAACAGTTACAGTTGTCGTTTTTGACCGGATTGTCGGCCGATATATGGAATGCAGATTCTGTTAATAACATAGTTCAAGTATATTTAAGGCGAAGCAGTGAGTTTTTGAACAACGCCCAATGTATGTTTTTTCAGTTAAGGGACGAAAAAACCCACTGGAAACTTTCCTCTGTCATGGAGCTAGAAAATAAATACCAACAAAATGACATTGATAAAGAAAAAATCAAAACCCTAATCAAATCATTTCAAGTAGACGCCCTATTAGAAGCAGTAAAAGATGCAGGAGGCGAGAGTACGCTCCAACCTGTCATCGCCTTTACTGACGAATCGTCTGAATTTCAGTACATATACATAGTGCCGATTTTCGATATTAATGATAATCGCGGGTTTGCTAGCTATTTGTATTCTGATCATACTCAAATAGACGTTTTAAAATTACAAACGGTAGAATCATCAAGATCAATGTTGGCAGTCGCTATTCAGCGCCAACTTGCGACTGTCAATCTGAACAACCGTTTTAAAGAATTAAAAAAGACCTACAAAAAACTAGATGATGCCCAAAAGCAACTCGTTCAATCAGAGCGAATGGCGTCCATCGGTCAACTCGCAGCGGGCGTAGCACATGAAATAAATAACCCTATTGGGTTTATTTTGAGTAATTACGAAACCCTGGCTGAATACATAGAGGTACTAAATAATATTTTAGAGCTTTACCCCAATTTGGCCGAACAGGAAGCACAAAATAAACTCAATCAAATTTGGCATGATGAAGATGTCGATTACATAAAAGAGGACTTAAAAGAGCTGTTGAGTGCTTCTAAAGGTGGTTTAAAACGAGTTCAGGAGATTGTTGCAGGCCTTAAGTCATTCTCGCATAGCAATGAATCCGCAGACTTGACCTCGTTTAATTTGAATGAGTGTATCGAGGATTCGATAAACTTAGTTTGGAATGAGTTAAAATACAACTGCACAATTGACCGTAAATTCGACGATAATTTAGCGCCAATTAAAGGAAGCTCGGGCCAAATTGCACAGGTAATAGTTAACATGTTAATTAACGCCAAACACGCGATGGACAGCGGCGGCACGATTACAGTTCAAACCCAGAACATAGACGATAAAGTACAAGTAGCCATCACCGACCAGGGCTGCGGTATATCAGAAGAAAACTTAGAAAAGCTGTTTACTCCGTTTTTCACCACAAAACCAGTCGGCGTAGGCACCGGCCTTGGACTGTCTATCTCGTATGGAATCCTCAAAGATCACCATGCCGAAATAGATGTCCAAAGCAAGGTGGGAGAAGGCACCACCTTTACGATTTTGTTTCCAGCATATTCCGAATAACGTATGACAAAATGCCGCCATTGGCAAAGTAGTCAAATTCATTTGCCGTATCAATTCGGATAATCATATCTATAGTTTTGGTTTGTTGATCGGTTTTCACTTCAACCTGAACCTCTTTCTGACCCGCACTGACGGCAGGAATAGAAAACGTTTCTTTTCCGGTGATGCCATGACCCTCTGCACTCTCACCTTCTTTAAATTGAAGTGGTAAAATCCCCATTCCAATTAGATTGGAGCGATGAATTCGCTCATAGCTTTCTGCAAATACCGCTTTAACTCCCATTAACGAAGGGCCTTTTGCTGCCCAATCTCGAGAAGAACCAGTACCGTATTCTTTACCTGCAATTACTACAGTTGGGGTGTTTTCAGCACGGTATTTCATCGCTGCGTCGTAAATAGACATAGGCTCTTGTGAAGGTTGATATTGCGTGTGACTGCCCTGAGTGCCAGGAGCAAGCTCGTTTTTAAGGCGGACGTTTGCAAACGTACCACGCATCATCACCTCGTGATTGCCGCGCCGAGAACCATATGAATTGAAGTCCTTAACCTCTACACCTTGTTGTTGAAGGTACTTTGAGGCGGGGCTATCTTCTGCGATAGAGCCTGCAGGAGAAATGTGATCGGTCGTAATACTGTCACCTACTTTGACCAAGCAGCGTGCGTTTTCGATTGCAGCAACCTGTTCTGCCCTGGCTGCCATAGCTTCAAAAAATGGCGGATGTTTTATATACGTCGACTCTGGCCAATCATAGATAGATTGCTTTTTAGAGCTTAAGCTATTCCAAGTCTCATCTCCGTTAAAGACATCGGCGTATTTTTCAGCAAAAATCTGACGTGAAATCGAGCGTCCTACAACGTCCTTAATTTCTTCATCTGATGGCCAAATATCTTTTAAATAAACCGCTTGGCCGTTTTTGTCATGACCTAGAGGCTCTGATGTTAGGTCTATTTTCATATTTCCAGCAAGGGCATATGCCACCACGAGAGGAGGCGATGCTAAGTAATTCGCCGCTATATCCGCATGTATCCGGCCTTCAAAGTTACGGTTTCCTGACAACACAGATGTCACAGATAGGTCGCCTTTGTGAATAGCGTCGCTAATCTCATCAGGCAAGGGGCCCGAGTTACCAATACAAGTCGTACAGCCATATCCCACTAAGTTGAAACCGAGTGATTCTAAGTCATCCATCAAGCCCGCATTTTCAAGGTATTGCGTAACGACTTGAGAGCCAGGAGCGAGAGACGTTTTGACCCAAGGTTTAGTGGTTAAGCCTTTTTCAGCTGCATTACGTGCAAGCAGGCCTGCAGCTACGAGAACGTGTGGGTTAGAGGTATTCGTACAACTAGTGATCGCTGCTATAACAACAGAGCCATCTGTAAGCTCAAAGTCCTGACCTCTGAATTGGGTAGTAATTGCCTTGTTTGATGTACTTCCACTTCCATTTAATTCTAGCCACTCTTTGTATTTGTTGGCTGCATCGGTCAGTGTGATACGGTCTTGAGGACGCTTTGGCCCTGCAATACTGGGTTCGACCGATGACAAATCAAACTCAATATTTTCGTGATATACCGCCTCTGGCGTCGTCTCATCATGCCAAATTCCTAATTGTTTAGCATAAGATTCAACGCGCTCCATATCAGCTTGGTCACGGCCAGTTAAATTAAGGTAATTAACCGTTTCTTTGTCTAGAGGGAAAATGCCGCAGGTCGCACCGTACTCTGGCGCCATATTAGCGATAGTTGCTCGGTCCGCTAAGGTCAAGTGGGCCAAACCTGGACCATAAAATTCGACAAACTTACCGACCACACCATGTTCTCGTAATCGCTCAGTTATGGTCAGTACTAAATCCGTAGCAGTTACACCTGGTTTTAATTTGCCTACTAGCTTGAAACCAACGACTCTCGGGATCAACATAGTAACAGGCTGCCCTAACATTGCCGCTTCTGCCTCAATGCCACCGACACCCCATCCAAGAATACCTAGACCGTTGATCATTGTAGTGTGAGAGTCTGTACCAACTAAGGTGTCTGGGTAAGCCCACTGTTCACCATTTTGCTCTGTGCCAAATACACAACGCGCTAAATATTCCAAGTTAACTTGATGGACAATACCACGGCCTGGTGGCACTACTTTAAAGTTATCAAACGCACTTTGGCCCCATTTTAAAAATTGGTACCGCTCTTTGTTGCGTTCTACCTCTATTGCAGTGTTTTTCTCAAGGGCATCTTCAGTAGCAAAGTGATCCACCATAACGGAGTGGTCAATGACCAACTCAACCGGATTGAAGGGATTAATTTTTTCAGGATCACCACCAAGTCGTGCCATCGCATCGCGCATCGCGGCTAAATCAACAATCGCTGGTACACCGGTGAAGTCTTGTAAAACAACTCGAGCCGGAACAAAAGATATTTCTTGCTCTGTATCTGAGTTCACATCCCATTTAGCAAGAGCGATGATGTCCTCTTCGTCTACAAATGGCTTATCTTCGTGCCGCAAGAGGTTTTCGAGCAGAATTTTGGTGGCATAAGGTAGGCGATTTAAGTCGTACTGTTCGCTGAGCTTGTCAAAGCTGATCGCGTTATACGTCTGGTTACTCAATTGCAATTTAGCAACTGACTTCCACTGTGTAGACATAGTTCACTCCTGTAAATGTATGAAATTTCAAGACTTGGCTTGTAATACATTACTAAGGATAGAAGTGAACTAGTTCAACCTCAAGCGCAAAAAAAGTTTTATATTTTTTGTGCAGTTTGGATTAAATCCCATTTATTTCCGTACAAATCTTCAAACACTGCGACGGTACCATATACTTCCTCACGAGGTGTTTCGTTAAATTTAACACCTGCATTTTTCATGTATTGGTAATCTCTATAAAAATCGTTGGTTTCTAAAAACAACCACACTCTTCCGCCCGCTTGCTGACCAACCGCATTCAGTTGCTGTTCGCCATCCGCTTTAGCAAGAAGAAGCGCAGTGCCCTCGCTATTTTGAGGCGCGACACGAACCCAACGTTTGCCTTCTGGCATCGCTGTATCTTCTAACAACTCAAATTGACATTTGTTCACATAAAAATCGATGGCTTCGTCATAATCTTTTACAACGAGGGATATGGCACCAATGCTTTGTTTAATCATCTTTACTGCTTCTTATTTACAACTTAAAAGGTGGTCGATTACATTGTGTAAGTTGGTTCTGGTGAATTTAATAACGTACCAATGAGCTTTTCGATTTTAACTTGTAATTTGTTTTCTGAGTTATTGAGCAAGACACCTACACCTGGCGGGTGAACATTTTGTGCCCCCTGTGGGTTTACCCAAATGACTTCAGAGTCAAACAACTCAGGCTCTAACGCATCTGGCAAGGTCAAAATAATACTTACAGACTCGCCAAGTTTTAGAGGCATGTTGGTTTTAATAAATAATCCACCACCATGGACAAATGGCATATAACACTTAAACAGCTCCTTGCTATCTAATATTTCAACGGTCAATCTGTTCATCGAATGAGTCCCTCTAATTGATGCACTAATGACGTAAGTGCGAGCGCTTTATTGTGCCCCTTAACTTGGCGTCTGGTAAAGTTAAATTCGTGGATGAGTGCTTGTGCTTGCTCTGCGGGTTGTAAATAGCCCTTCATTAAAACCTGTCTGATACGACGGCTTACAAGGTAAACCCAAAACTCAATTAATTCATCTTTTGAAGCGATATTGCTAAGTAATGTAGCACTGCTTTCTTGGCCTTTAAGCCAAGTAATAAAGCTTTGGTAGACGCGCACGTATTCATTTAACTCATCTGGCTCGGCCATTTTGACCAACAAGGATTCGTTTTGATCCGCAAAGCCCACCAAATAGTCCGGTAAGTTTGGGTATTTTTGTTTTAACGCGTCTTTACTCAGTACTGGCTGACGAATCTGTTGGCAACGGCTAATAATAGTGGGCATCAGTTTGACATAACCCACACTAACCAACACTAGGTAACATTTTGCATTAGGCTCTTCTAGTGTTTTTAGTAATGCATTAGCGGCGTTCTCGGTCATAAGCTGGGCGTTTTGTATCACTACCACCTGAGCCTGAGCAAGCTGTGCCGTAGTGGTAAACTTATTACTTACCGCTCTGATTTCATCTATACCAATACTGTTGGTAGTAGGTTCTATCGACAGAAAGTCAGGGTGATTACCCGCCATTAGTAATTGACACTGCTTACAATGTCCGCAGCCTTTACTTGCTGAGTAATCAGGGGTTTCGCACAATAACATGGCGACGAGATCAGGTAACTCACTTTGAGTCTTAGCCAAGTCTAAGGTTTCGATCAGCAAAGCATGGGGTAATTTACCCTGCTGTAACGAGGCGCTGATAATATCTGCTAATCGATTTTCCAATCCCTACTCCTGTATAACCCTGGTCACTATAATTGAACGCTTTGTTTATTGGTTCGTTTATTCATTTGTAACGCCTTTTACTGGACGTCGTTGAACCAACTAGTAAGCACGCTACTTATTTGCCCTTGTACTTGTTCTAAAGACAGCCCCGCATCAATAATTTTTATACTTGGGTTGATTTTGGCGTGAGTTAAATAAACGGCGCGGGTACGTTCAAAAAATGCTAATTCCATACGTTCGATTCTATCTAACTCGCCTCGATTAGCCGCTCTTTGCAGACCAATTTTGGGGTCTATGTCCATTAACAGTGTTAAATCGGGCTCAAAGCCCTGCAGAACTGCATTGCGAATAGGCATTAACAGCGTCTCAGGTAGTTGTCTGCCGCCGCCTTGATAGGCAAGAGACGATAAATCGTGACGGTCACCAATCACCCAAACACCTTTCTCTAACGCTGGCTTAATCACATTTTCGACTAACTGCGCACGGGCAGCGTACATCAACAATAATTCAGCTTCCGTTGTGAGTGGCTCATCTGTCTCTGATTTTACAATTGCACGCATTTGCTCTGCCAGTGGAGTTCCTCCCGGCTCACGAGTGGTAATAAACTCGATACCTTGCGACTGTAAATAGGCTGAGATTTGCGCGATGGCGGTTGATTTTCCGGCTCCTTCTAAGCCCTCAACCACAATGAATTTACCTCGATTCATTAGAATCCTTGTTTTGCTGTTCGGTTTGTGACTTTTGCTGCTTCAGATAAGCCCGCAATGCCTTGTTGTGCTCAGTGAGCGTTTTGCTAAATGTATGTCCACCTTGACCAGACGCAACGAAATAAAAATATTCGCTGGATTGTGGATTCGCTGCCGCCATAAGTGACTCGCGACTTGGATTAGCAATCGGTGTGGGCGGTAACCCATTAATTCGATACGTATTGTACGGTGTTTTTGTGCGTAAATGTACCCGTTTAATATCACCTTGATACTCGTGCCAAACGCCGTATATCACAGTGGGGTCTGTCTGAAGCCGCATGCCTTTGTTGAGCCTGTTATAAAATACCGATGCAATGATGCCTCGCTCGCCATTTACAGACGACTCCTTTTCAATGATCGATGCTAGAGTTAACAATTCATATTCACTTTCCAGCGGGACACTGGTATTTCGATTTTGCCACGCTTCTTTTAATCGCTGTTGTTGTGTATGAAATGCGCGGCTTAAAAGTTCTGATGCTTTGGTTTGATTGGTAAAAAAGTACGTATCCGGAGCGAGATACCCCTCAATATTACTCACATCCCACCCTAACGCTTGAGCTGTTGTTGATAAATCCTTTTTATCGATAAAGGTATCAAACTCCAAATATGGTGTGTTGCTCATTTTTTCCAGGACTTGGAACGCGTTGTCACCTTCAATTATGGTGAAACTGAATTGCGCTTCTTCACCACGCTGAACCTTAGCTAAAAATGAGTTTATTGACTCTTCTGGGGTCAGCCAGTAACTGCCGGCTCTCACATGTAAATGGTGTGGAGAAAACTTACCTACAAGTTTGTGAGCCCAACAATTCTCTATCCACTGGTTGTTTTTAAACTGTCGACATACTTGATTGAACGACTGTCCAGGCTTAATCGTCAACAATTGACGTTCTATAATCGCTACTTTTTGTTGGTAACTGTCAACAAACAGGCGAAAACCAACAACACTCACCGCAATCAAAACAATGACAGTTGCGATTAAGACTCGAACTAACCATCCACGTTGAGTTGACTCAGTTTGTTTAGTCACTGTACGCTCCCATCGACAAACCTAGTTGAGAAATCATATCTATTGTTAAGTTAGCTGTTAATTTATGGCTCATTGTCGTTTGGGCTGGCTCATCGATATATTGCAGTTCGGTTATCGGCGTAATGCCTGTAATTGCATTAGTAACAAACATGGCGTCACAGGCCCCGATTACCTCTGTTACTTTTACGCGAACAGGCAAAATCTGAGGGTTTTGCTCCAGCAAAAATTGTCTAAATACTCCATCAATTCCGGCACGGTCTAACTTTGGTGTGTACCACTGCTTATTGTGTAACCAAAAAGCATTACCTTTGCTCGACTCGACCAGGTAGCCGTCAATATCAGTCACTAAGCCTTCTGTCTGTTCTAATTGGTTTAATTCAAGCTGAATAAGAGATTGTTCGATGCGATTTGTGTGTTTCAGCCCAGCTAAGCTCGGGTTAATACCCAATTGCGTCTTTAACACGACAGCATTAACTGGTTGGTTAACTTCCATTATTGGTGAGAGCGCCAGTTCGTTTGCAGTGATAAAAATAAGGGGCTTCATATCTGGGCTTACTTGATATCCTCGGACCCCTTCGCCACGGCTGATCTGAATTTTAATGTAACCATTTTCAATTGGCTTACTCATGGTTTGGCATACATAGCTTAGCTGTTGCCATTCTATATCCGCTATACCTAGTTTTTCATTCGCCTGTTGCAGTCGTTGTAAATGACGCGACCACCAAATAACCTTACCTTGTTCAACTTTTGCAGTCGTAAAATGGCCATCACCAAACTGAAAGGCGCGTTGTTGAAACCAAGACTCTGACACATCCTTTGGTTCAAGTAGGTGGTTAAAGCTGCAAAAAGTCATAAAAAAAGCCCAATCCTGTGATTGAGCTTTTTTACCAAATTTTTAAAAATTTTTCACTAAAAGACTTTGTTTTCTCTTTAATAAAAATATTACGTAAAACCTAATTCAATTAGTAGTTTGGCCTATATTTTTTTAAACAACAAGGTACCGTTAGTTCCACCAAAACCAAACGAGTTACACAATGCGTAGTCCAATGCGACGTCACGTGCACCTTCGGTAACGTAGTCCAAATCACACCCTTCGCTTGGGTTATCCAGGTTGATAGTTGGATGTACTTTTTGGTCGACTAAGCTCATAACCGTGACAATAGACTCTACTGCACCAGCGGCACCTAATAAGTGGCCTATCATCGACTTAGAAGAGGAAACTAACACACGGTTAGCGGCATCACCAAACACGGTTTTTACAGCTTGGGTCTCAGCCACATCACCTGCAGGGGTAGAAGTACCGTGTGCATTGATATAACCGACTTGCTCAGGGTTAACACCTGCGTCTTTTAGCGCATTAGCCATAGAGCGTGCTGCACCATTACCATCTTCTGGTGGTGAAGTCATATGGTAAGCATCGCCGCTCATACCAAAACCAACCAGCTCGGCGTAAATCTTGGCACCACGCTGTTTTGCTTGTTCGTATTCTTCTAACACCATCATACCTGCACCATCGCCTAGCATGAAACCATCACGATCCTTATCCCATGGACGACTCGCTGCCTGAGGGTTATCGTTACGAGTAGATAGTGCTCGTGCAGCACCAAATCCACCTATACCTAGCTCTGTCGATGCTTTTTCTGCGCCGCCAGCAACCATAACGTCTGCATCACCATACGCAATCATACGGGCAGCATGACCAATGTTATGAACACCTGATGTACACGCGGTGGTAATCGAAATATTCGGACCTTTCAAACCGTACATAATTGAAAGTTGGCCAGCGACCATATTGATAATGGTTGAAGGCACAAAAAACGGAGAAATTTTTCTCGGACCAGACTCGACAAGTTTGCTGTGGTTTTCTTCAATTAATCCCAAACCACCAATACCAGAGCCAATTGCTGCACCAATTCTATCGGCGTTTTCTTCAGTAATTTCGATACCTGAATCTTTAATAGCCTGAATCGCAGCAACAATGCCGTATTGGATGAACAAGTCCATTTTTTTGGCGTCTTTTTTAGAGATGTACTCTGACAAATCTATGTCTTTTACCATCGCCGCAAACTTAGTGCCGTAATTACTAGTATCGAAATGAGTGATGAGTTCTGCACCGCTCTTTCCTGCTAATAAGTTATTCCAGGTGCTGGTTACGTCATTTCCTAAAGGCGACAACATCCCCATGCCCGTTACTACAACCCTGCGTTTCGTCACGTTATTTCTCCGTTTACCCTACTACCATCAAATCAATTATGTTTGACCAATAAAAAAGGGCAGCTAACGCTGCCCATCTTTCGTATTCGTTTCTTATTCAGCGTGAGCTTTGATGTAATCAATCGCTGATTGAACTGTTGTGATCTTTTCAGCTTCTTCGTCTGGAATTTCAGTATCGAATTCTTCTTCAAGAGCCATTACTAATTCAACAGTGTCAAGAGAATCTGCACCAAGATCATCTACGAAAGAAGCTTCAGCTTTTACTTCTTCTTCTTTTACGCCTAGTTGTTCAACAACGATCTTAGCTACGCGATCTTCTATGCTCATGTTTTTTTCCTTTTCATTTATAAGTAAATTTTTTAATTTGTCGTAGTGTAAATACAGACTACGACGGGTTCAAGTTATTATTTGAAATCTGGCTGTGGTCGAACCTCAGTATGATTTTCGACCCAGATCTCAACAAAATCAAGGTGATTTCGCTGTTTATACGGTATACATACCACCATTTACGTGAATTGTCTCACCAGTGATGTATCCCGCCTCATTACTTGCCAAAAACGCAACCGTTGCTGCAATTTCTTCTGGCTCACCCAATCGCTCTGCTGGTACTTGTCCACTAATAGCAGCGCGTTGGTTGTCGTCTAATGCTTTTGTCATATCGGTGTCGATAAAACCAGGTGCGACTACGTTTACGGTGATCCCGCGCGAGGCGATCTCTTTGGCCAACGACTTCGAAAAGCCAATTACACCTGCTTTTGCCGCCGCATAGTTTGCTTGACCTGGATTACCCATAGTCCCAACGACCGAACCTATGTTAATGATTCGACCATGACGTTTTTTCATCATAGGTCGCATTACTGCTTTACTCAACTTAAAAATAGACGTTAAGTTGGTATCGATAATGTCTTGCCATTCGTCATCTTTCATTCTCATTAGCAGATTATCACGTGTGATACCTGCATTATTCACTAAGATATCGACATCACCAAAATCGGCTTTGATTGCGCTTAATGTATCAGCAATTGAATCTGCGTCTGTGACATTTAAAGCGTAACCTTTGCCGCTATCGCCCAAATATTCAGAGATTTTTGCTGCGCCTGATTCTGATGTTGCAGTACCAGCGATGGTTGCACCTTGGGCTTTTAATTGCTCTGCAATCGCTTTACCGATCCCTCTTGAGGCACCTGTTACTAGTACTACTTTGCCATCCAGTCTAAATAAAGACATATGCGTTTCCTTTGTTATTCCGCTAACGTTGCAGCTACGCTATCAACGTCATTTGCCGCACTGTAATTCATTGATTTATCGATTCGTTTACCAAGACCAGTTAATACTTTACCCGGCCCAAACTCGATAACTTCCGTCACACCTAATTTGCCAAACTCTACAATTGTTTCGGTCCAACGAACCGGGCTGTAAAGTTGTTTAACTAACGCCTCTTTTATTGACTCTGGAGCCTGTGGTTGCGCCACATCAACATTGTTAACCACAGATATGACAGGTGGATTAAATTCGAGTTGCTCTAAATCTTTGGCTAATTGCTCTGCTGCTGGCTTCATAAGCGCACAATGCGAAGGTACAGAAACAGGTAGAGCCAGCGCTCGTTTAGCACCGGCTTCTTTTGCTAATGACATAGCACGTTCAACCGCTTCTTTTTGACCGGCAATAACTATTTGACCCGGTGAATTAAAGTTGACCGGAGCAACTACGTCGCCTTGAGCCGCATCATCACATGCTTTTTTAACTAAGTCGTCATCTAACCCAATAATAGCCGCCATCGCACCTGTACCAGCTGGCACAGCTTGTTGCATATATTGACCGCGCTTTTGAACTAAGCGCACAGCGTCAGTAAGTGAAAGTACGCCTGCGCATACGAGCGCTGAATATTCACCTAGACTATGGCCGGCCAATAGCGAGGGACGTTCACCGCCTTTAGCGATGTAATCACGCCAAATTGCCACTGATGCGGTCAATAAAGCAGGTTGGGTATACTCGGTTTGGTTTAACTTGCCTTCGGCATCTTGTGAAACCAATGCCCAAACGTCATAACCCAACGCCTCTGACGCTTCTTTAAATGTGTCTTTTACGGTTTCTGATGTCTCGTAAAGATCCGCAAGCATGCCAACGGCCTGAGAGCCTTGGCCAGGAAATACAATAGCTCTTGTCATTTTAAATCTCAGTTTAATCTCAGATATTTATTAGATATTAATACTTTATCAGTGCTGACGACCATGTAAAGCCGGCACCAAAAGCATTGAGTAATAAGGTTTGACCGCGTTTGATCTTGCCGTCTCTAATGCCTTCATCCAAAGCAGTAGGTACGGTAGCAGCCGAAGTATTGCCATATTTGTCCAAGTTTATGATGACTTGATCTAAACTCATGTCCAACTTTTTGGCTACCGCAGAAATAATCCGCATATTGGCTTGATGAGGAATCAACCAATCTACGTCTGATTTTTCGATGTTGTTGTGCTTTAACGTTGTTTCAACGACTTCTGATAACTTTGTCACCGCAACTTTGAACACTTGGTTACCTTCCATGTGGCCCCAAGCTTCAAATACAGAAGCTTCGTTACCTCGAACTGGCATCTCTGCCTTTAATAATTCTGAAGCATTACCATCGGCGTGAATGTGAGTCGATAAAATGCCAGGTTCTTCAGTTGCTTCAATAAGTACCGCGCCTGCACCGTCACCAAACAATACGATTGTTTTGCGATCTTGTGGATCCATTAAATGTGACAAACAGTCGGCACCTATAACCAAAGCTCTTTTTGCTGTTCCTGCTTTGATGTAGGTATCGGCAATGCTCAATGCATAACAAAATCCAGAACATGCAGCAGCCACATCAAACGCTGGAACCCCAGAAGGAATACCTAAATCACGTTGTACTTCACAACCAGCACTAGGAAATGCACGAGCATGACTCGTAGTACCAACAATCACCAAATCTATCGAAGAGGCGTCAACACCTGCCATTTCTAATGCTTTGCGGGCTGCTTTGGTTGACATACTCGATACCGTATCCGAACTGTCCATAATACGGCGTTCTTTTATACCTGTACGTTCAGTGATCCACTCATCGCTGGTATCAACCATTTTTTCTAAATCTTTATTGGTTCTGACCTGTGGCGGAAAATAGCTACCAGTACCGATAATTCTTGAATACATGAAACCTCTCTGTGAGTCGAAATGACTATCTGTCCATTAGTCGTCGTCGCTTAGCATCATCTCAACTTTGTCCTTAATCTTGGTAGGGACATTGCGTTGAGACTCCTTCATTGCCTCTTTTATTGCGCTGTAGAACGCTCTTGCAGATGCATTGCCATGGCTTTTGACAACAATTCCGCGCAATCCTACCAGACTCGCACCGTTGTAGTGGTCGGGGTTCATCTTAGAAAATAATTTTTTGATACCTGGCATGAGTATGCCAATCAGAATTTTACTGAGAATTGAGTCTTCACTCATTGCTCGTAATTTAGAAATGATAAGCTTTGCAACGCCTTCAATGGTCTTAAGTGCAACGTTTCCAACAAACCCGTCACAAACGATAACGTCCGCTTTTCCTGCGAAAATATCGTTGCCTTCAGCAAAACCTACATAATTGATGTGTTCACAACGCATTAACTTTTCTGCGGTGTGTTTTAAATGCTCTGCACCTTTAATGTCCTCCTCACCAACGTTTAATAACGCGATGCGTGGATTCTCTATTCCTTCAACTTCTTTTGCCATCACAGAACCCATCACCGCAAATTGAAACAGCGTGTCAGAACAGTGATGAATGTTCGCACCGAGATCCAACAACAGTACTTTGTCGTCTTCATAAGTTGGCAAACTAGAAATTAACGCGGGACGCTTTATCGCCGGTAACGTTTTTAACACATATCTAGCAATTGCTAACAAGGCGCCTGTATTGCCTGCCGAAACACACGCATCGGCCTTTTTGTCCTTAACCAGTTCTAACGCTTTACGCATAGAGGATTGTGGCTTGCGACGCAATGCTAAATCAGGTCGTTCATCTTGGTTAACAACTTGCTCAGAATGCACGACAGTCAGTCTTGGATGACCCAAAGCGTTGTGCTTATTTAGAGATGTGTGAATACTTTGCGAATGTCCGCACAAGTAAAGATGCAAATAGGGGAATTTCTCAACAGCTTTGATTGCTGCTGGAATAGTAGATCGGGGGCCATAGTCGCCCCCCATCATATCAAGCGCGATGTGGATATCACGCATAATTAAGTAATCGCCTTACAGCTTACTTAATTTTACGGCCTTTGTAGTAGCCGTCTGCAGTCATGTGGTGACGACGGTGAGTTTCACCAGTCGTTTGATCTACAGATAAGTTTTCGATAGTTAATGCATCATGTGAACGACGCATGCCACGTCTAGCACGTGACTTCTTACTTTTTTGAACCGCCATTGCCGTCTCCTAAGTTTTAAGTTTCTTTAATACATCGAACGGATTAGGTTTTTCCTCTTCCGTTGCTTCTGGCGCTAACTCACCAAATGTCATGTCTTTGTCAGTTAAAGAACACTCTTCTGGTTCATGCATTGCTACAATAGGCAGCGCCAACATTAATTCGTCTTCAACTAAATGAACTAAGTTTATTTCACCGAATTCATTTAATTCAATCTCTTCATATGCTTCAGGTATTGGATCTTCGCTTTCCTCGGCAGCGTCACGAATTGGTGTGTAGACGAACTCAGACTTAACATCTTGATTCAATCCATTCCCACAGCGCTGACAAGTTAGTTCCAAGCTAGCTGTCGCAGTGCCTTGAATAACAACTAAATTCTGTGAATCAATGCCACATTCAATAGATACATTCACATGATCGTCCAACAGCTCTGCCACCTCTGAAAGACGTGACAATTCACCTTTGACGATAATACCGTCATAGGTCATTCGTTTTAACGCAGCTTTAGCTGGCGCGATCGAGAGAGGAATTTTAACCTTTTGCATAGGGCGCGCATAATATAGGGAGTGGTCCTTTTAGTCAAAAGAAAATCCGCTATATCCTTTAAAAATTCAAAAATAACGATATAAAATAGCGGAAACAATCCGCATTCGTTTACTTAATGCGCAAATTATAGGTTAAAAACGACACTATTATGCCCTACCCAATCGAAAATCGCACCTTAGTTTTAGGCTCCACCTCACCGTTTCGAAAAGCCATATTAGAAAAGTTAAACATTTCTTTTATAACGGATAAACCCGAAATAGATGAAACTCCCTTAGACGGAGAGCTACCTGCCGATTTAGTTGCACGTCTCGCTGAGAGTAAAGCCCTAAAAGTCGCAGAGCGCCACAACAATGCCATTATTATCGGCTCAGATCAGGTGGCCGTATTTAATGATGAGATTTTAGGTAAGCCTCACTCTCATGAAAACGCAGTTAATCAACTGACTAAGTTTTCAGACCAGACAGTAACCTTCTTAACTGGTTTAACAGTGATTGACCTCACACGTGACGACAATGATCCTTTAAAGCTTCAAACACTTGTAGAACCGTTTAATGTGAAATTTAAGCCTTTAATGTCTACCGAAATAGAAAACTACCTTCGTACCGAACAACCTTATAACTGCGCGGGTAGCTTCAAGAGCGAAGCATTGGGTATCTGTTTATTTGAAAAACTTCAAGGAGATGACCCAAACAGCTTGGTTGGTTTGCCGCTAATCAAATTGGTACAAATGCTCAACAACATTGAATTTCGGATTTTAGAGCTACAACAAAAGTCCTAATTCAATATCTAGTCTTCATAAGGGCAGCTGTTGTGATTCGACATGAATTCAGAAACCTGCTCTTTTAACCAAGCTTGCTCATCTTCTGACGCAAACCAATCGGTAATAATAGGTAACAAAGCCGCGTCTTGACCTGTAATCACTTGATAAAACACATAACCCGTAAGTAGTTTACCCAATGGACTCGCATGATTACCGTCTGGTGCATGAAGGTATAGCTCAGGTCGCAATGCTTGAACGTGATTCCAAACCAAACCTACAGGCGCAACGCAACTGCTTTCTTTATCAGCAATACGAAGGTGGATACCTTGGACGTAAGTCGCCTCAGAGGGCCGGTTGCGCTGTGGATGTTCTGGAAACAAAATCGGAGTTATCGACAAAGACTTAGCGCTTCTAATCCAATGTTGCGCACTCGATGTCGAATACAATGTTGCCCCTGACTGTGAGTATTTTTGTCCTTGTAAAATCAGGTGGGTCCACGTTGTTTTCTTTAATTCATTTTCACGCATTGCAATGCTTTGCGGTTGATCTAAAAAACCACCACCAACATTGCTAACAACTACATCAGATGTTGGCTCGTTAGCTTTTAGTAACACAGAGATGATCTGATCTAGTCCACCAACATGACTATTACCAAACATCAACACTCGATAGTTCTGATTAAAACGGTTATCAGGTACAGCTAGACCCGAAATGGCTTGATCACTTACTGGCGGCGAATTGGAATCTGATTGAGTCTGTTCCAACACTCTTGGGTCATCAGAAACACACCCCAATAGCATTGATGAAATGGCAATAAAGCCGATAAATTTGAGAGTCGATATTTTGAGGTTCACAAGTGCTCCTTGGTACTAACGATTTATGTGTAGGCTAAATCGATAGTTCCTCCATTGTCTGTAGAGAACGACCACAATGGAGGAATAAAGGAGGTCCAGGTCTTTAGATTGCCTATTGACCCAACTTTTCTAAACACGCCTCTAATTCTGGATGTAACGGTGCCTCAAATCGCATCGTTGTCTCAGACAGAGGGTGGAAGAACGAAATTTCTCTTGCGTGTAAAAACAAGCGATTCAAACCTGTGTCCTTAAGTGTTTTATCAAATTCACGGTCACCGTATTTATCATCAAATGCAATACCGTGCCCCTGACAAGCCATGTGAACACGAATTTGATGGGTGCGACCTGTTTGTGGACGAGCTTCAACTAAACTGCAGTTTTCATAGTTAGCAAGCACTGAAAATAAAGTGCATGACTTTTTGCCCTCATCTCGATCAACGATAACCAGTCGTTCACCCGATTTGGTGTTAATTTTTTTTAGTGGCTCTTGAACCGACTTTTGCTTTTCTGACCAATGGCCTTTGACCAAGGCCCAATATACTTTGTTCATCGTTTTGATACGCAACTGCTCATGTAACGAAACAAGCACAGAGCGTTTTTTCGCGATTAAAAGAATGCCTGAGGTATCTCGATCTAAGCGGTGTACTAACTCGAGCATTTTTTCTTTCGGTCGAAGCGCACGCAACCCTTCAATCACACCAAAACTGACCCCACTCCCGCCATGCACCGCTATGCCAGAAGGCTTATTCATGACAATCAATGACTTGTCTTCATAAATAATCGCCTCTTCTAGTTTTTGCACAGACGTTAACTTGGCAGATACACCTTCTGACTCTTCCTTGACTCGAACGGGCGGGACTCGCACCACATCGCCCAATTGCAACTTATAAGTTTGTTTGATTCTGCCTTTGTTTACTCGTACTTCACCCTTGCGCAAAATCTTGTAAATGACGCTCTTTGGGCACCCCTTTAGTAGCGTGATCAAAAAATTATCTATGCGTTGTCCGGCGTGGACGTCATCAATTTCAACCATTTGAACTTTAGGGTAGTTGATCGCTTTTTCTGTCATATGTTCGGTTTCACCAAGATTTTGAAAATATTTCAATAAATATTCGTTAATTCAGTTGCTATAATCCCATTTCAGGCCGATAATAGCGGCGCTTATAAAGCAACTGATTGAACTGCCTCACGTAATGAACGTAAGAGTCATGTAACGGAGCAGGGTTTGAGGCCGCGATGATATCAGAATTAACCAAGCATGTTTATCTTTCATTTACACAAACGTGCCGAGTAAAAAAACATAGACCTCAAACCTCCACGCCACTTAAGTAAGGTAATGCGAGTAACATATTGCCCTCTTCTTTAACCGTTCAGACCAGTCAAATCGAGGCGTTAATTTAACCAGTGCCACCATTTCCGTTTTTGATTACTGATATGGCACAAAAAGAATTCTAAAAATTTGGAATTGAAGGACCTTTAGTTACAGTCGAGATGATTGCAATGCGACAGACAACTAGTTGAGAAACTACACAGTGTCGAGGTGTATTCAAAGTGCATCGCTAGTCAGATGGAATGTGGCCTACTAAAAAAAGAAGAGCTACATACATGAAACGCATGTTAATTAATGCCACGCAACAAGAAGAGATGCGTGTTGCGTTGGTTGATGGTCAGCGTTTGTACGATCTGGACATCGAAAGCCCGGGTCACGAACAAAAGAAGGCCAACATCTACAAAGGAACCATAACTCGAGTCGAGCCAAGCTTAGAGGCTGCATTCGTTGATTATGGCGCCGAACGCCATGGCTTCCTGCCATTAAAAGAAATCGCCCGCAATTATTTCCCAGAAGACTACAAATTCAGTGGTCGTCCTAACATCAAAGAAGTGGTTAAAGAAGGCCAAGAAGTCATCGTTCAAATCGACAAAGAAGAACGTGGCCAAAAAGGCGCAGCTTTAACAACTTTTATCAGTGTTGCGGGAAGCTACTTAGTATTAATGCCTAACAACCCTCGTGCTGGTGGTATCTCTCGCCGTATCGAAGGTGAAGAGCGCACTCAGCTAAAAGCGGCGTTAAACAAGTTAGAATTACCAAAAGGTATGGGGTTAATCGTCCGTACAGCTGGTGTAGGCAAATCTTATGAAGAACTAGAGTACGATCTTCGCGCGTTATTGTTGCATTGGGATGCCATTCAACAAGCCGCTGACAGCCGCCCTGCTCCGTTCTTGATCCACCAAGAAAGCAACGTTGTTTTCCGTGCGATCCGCGACTATTTGAAGCGCGACGTTGGTGAAATCATCATCGACAACGACAAAGTATTTGCTGAAGCCAAAAGTCACATTGAGCTATTCCGCCCTGACTTCTTAGAGCGTGTAAAGCTATACCAAGGCGACGTACCACTATTTACCCATTACCAAATTGAATCTCAAATCGAGTCTGCCTTCCAACGTGAAGTTAGATTGCCTTCAGGTGGTTCAATTGTAATCGACCCAACAGAAGCACTAGTTTCAATTGATATCAACTCGTCAAAAGCGACAAAAGGCGGCGATATCGAAGAAACAGCTCTAAATACTAACTTAGAAGCGGCTGAAGAGATTGCTCGTCAATTACGCCTGCGTGATTTAGGTGGTCTATTGGTTATCGACTTTATCGATATGACACCACCAAAACACCAACGCGATGTTGAAAACCGCTTAAAAGAAAGCGTTAAACAAGACCGTGCCCGTGTTCAAATCGGTAAAATCAGCCGTTTTGGCCTGTTAGAAATGTCTCGTCAGCGCCTGCGTCCATCGTTAGGTGATGCGAGTCAGCACACGTGTCCACGTTGTGATGGTCAAGGTACGATTCGCTCAAACGAGTCATTAGCGCTGTCTATCTTGCGTTTAATCGAAGAAGAAGCAATTAAAGAAAATACAGCTCAAATTCAAGCTCAAGTACCTGTACCGGTTTCTTCTTACCTACTTAACGAAAAACGCGAAGCAATTCGTAGCATCGAAAACGGTAACAAGGTAAGTGTTGTTGTTATTCCTAATATTCACCTAGACACACCACACTACGAAGTAACCCGTATTCGCAACGATGAAGACCTTGCCGATACAAGCTTTAAAATGGTTAAAGAACCAGAGCAGAGTGAATACATCAAAGAAGTCGTTGTTCCAAAGAAAGAAGTGGAAGAACCGGTTCTTAAAGGTTTTGCTATGCCGCCTACTCCGGCGCCTGCTACGCCTTCACCAGCTCCTAAACAAGCAAAGGCGGATAAAGAGCCAGGCTTTATTGGCAAAGTGTTTGGTTTCATTGCAAGCTTATTCTCATCTGAAGAGGAAGAGTCTAAACCACAGCAAAAAGGCAAAGGCCGCAAAGGTAATAACGAGCGCGGAGATCGCAACAACCGTCGCAACAACAAAAACCGCAATCGCAACCGCAATCAAAATAAACGCGGTGACAATCGTCAGGACAACAAAGACGACAAGCGTGTAGACGGAGATGACAACCAAGAGACTCGTAATGACAATCGTCGCAACAAGTCAAAAGGTAACCGCAACCAGAACCGCAGCAAGCAGCGCAATCAAGACAACGCAGATAATGCGAATGAACAGCAAACTGTTGCAAAAGAAGAAAAGGTTCAAGAGCGCCGCAAGCGTCGTAACAATCGCAAAAAAGTTCGTATCGAAAAAAGCGATGACAATACCGAAGTAACATCAGTTGAATCTCAAGACATCGCAAATGATGTTCAAGCAGAGCAACAAGTTGCTGAAGTTGAAGCAAATGCAGAAGCGGCTACAGAAGCTAAAACTGAGGCTCAGACAGACAAACCTAAGTCTCGTAGCAAGCGTGGTCCTCGTGCCCGTAATAAAGGTCGTCGCAACAATAGACAACGCAACAAGACGTCTAATGTTAAAGCACCACACAAAAAGTCGTGGAGCCGAGCAACTGTCATCAATACGACTCGTCGAGCTGCACTAAAAGCTTTATTTGCACCAGCAACTGCTGCAGTTGAGCCTACTGTAGAAGCAACTCCAGTGGTTGAAGCGCCTGTGTCAATTGAGTCATCACTTGAGTCATCAGTTGAAAACACTGTTGATACTGCTTCTCAAGTTGAAGAGAACTTAGTATCTCAACAACCTGAAGTTAAGGTTGAAGAAACAGCAACTGCTGTTGAGAAAGAA
Organism: Psychrosphaera ytuae; assembly: GCF_017638545.1. Classification (NCBI taxonomy): domain Bacteria; kingdom Pseudomonadati; phylum Pseudomonadota; class Gammaproteobacteria; order Alteromonadales; family Pseudoalteromonadaceae; genus Psychrosphaera; species Psychrosphaera ytuae. Next base: position 41,717 of record NZ_CP072110.1, on the reverse strand, counting down.
GCTTCTGTAGAAATTAAAGAGACCGAAGCGAGTGCAACTGAGGCTACTGAAGCAGAAGTTGAAACTGCATCTGAAGAAACAGTAGAGACTAAGTCTGACGAAGTCGAAAGTCGCTACCCAGGTGATGATGAAGAGTTTGAAAAAAACCACACCCATCCAGAGCCTGTAGAGCAAACCATTGAAGCTGTATTGCATGAGCCAACTGAACGTGAATTAACATCACCTGGCTTTGCAAGTGCACCAATGGCAAAACCAGCAGCAGCTACTAAAACTGAAGGACCTACACCAACTATCATGGCCGCCGAACAGCGAGCACAGGTAAATGTATCAGGTCGAAGTGCTGGCTCTGCGAGCGCGACTAACTCTGCAACAGCAGACATGAAAAAGACGGTTTAATGATTTAATTTAAGCCATTAAAAAAGCCTCACTAAGTGAGGCTTTTTTGTATGTGGAAAACAATTTAATTTGGACTAGTCGTCCTTTTGCAATCCATCGACGGTCACACCCTGTAAGAAACCAGAGCCCGTCTGTTCATTGTTACGTAACTTAATCATTAAGCGTAAGTCATTTGGCGAGTCTGCATGGTGTAGTGCGTCCGCATAACTGATCTTAGATTGCTGGTATAACTCAAACAATGCTTGATCGAAGGTTTGCATACCCATCTCTTTAGATTTAGCCATTACCTCTTTAATACCCGAGATATCGCCTTTCTTGATGAGCTCACCAACCATAGGCGAGTTTAATAAAACCTCAATCGCAGCAACACGGCCCATGCCATCACTGGTTTGAATCAACTGTTGGGCAACAATAGCTCTTAAGTTGAGTGCTAAATCATATTTTAACTTTTCGTGCTTTTCTTTTGGTACCAAGTGCATGATACGGTCAATTGCTTGGTTGGCATTATTTGCGTGTAACGTTGCAACACAAAGGTGGCCTGTTTCGGCAAATGACAAGGCGTATTCCATGATCTCTTGAGAGCGAATCTCACCAATCAAAATTACATCTGGTGCTTGTCGTAATGAGCTTTTCAGTGCTGACTCAAAAGACGGGGTATCAATGCCAACTTCACGTTGAGTAACAATACAACGCTTGTGTTCATGTACAAACTCGATGGGATCTTCAATCGTTAGGATATGACCTTTCGAGTTGCGATTGCGATAACCGAGTAATGCCGCCAAACTTGTCGACTTACCAGTACCCGTGCCACCAACGAACAGCAACAGGCCTCTTTTTGCCATGATCACATCTTTTAATGTAGGTGGTAGGCCAAGCTCATCGACATCAGGAATGGTTGTTACGATACGACGAACCACCATACCGACTTTGTCACGTTGCCAAAACGCAGACACACGAAATCGACCGTGTTCGTTAGCAACCGCAAAATTACATTCTTTGGTTTTATCAAATTCGTCTTGTTGTTTAGGTGACATACAACTACGAACTAGCCGCTCAGCCTCCATTTCGTCTAAAACTTCTGGTGCCAACGGAGTTAATTCACCATTTATTTTGGCGCTGATTGGCAAGTTTGCAGTGATAAATAAATCAGATGCCTTCTCAAACACCATTTTTTCGAACACTTGTTCTATATTTTCCATGGTGACTCCTTAAAACCCGCTACCACCGCCAAACCCTTGGCTAAATACATTCTTATCGTGCGCTTTGGCTAATGCTTGGTCACGGCTAATTAATCCTCTGTTCATAAGGTTTAACAAGCACTGGTCCATCGTCTGCATACCATGGGCTGCACCGGTTTGAATCGAAGAATACATCTGCGCAATTTTATCTTCACGGATCAAGTTTCGAATTGCTGGAATACCAATCATGATCTCATGCGCTGCTACTCGTCCACCACCGGTTTTCTTACACAATGTTTGTGAAATAACCGCGCGTAATGACTCGGATAACATAGAGCGAACCATATCTTTTTCGTCACCAGGGAAAACGTCAACAATACGGTCAATGGTTTTTGGTGCTGAAGTGGTGTGCAAGGTGCCAAACACTAAGTGACCTGTTTCAGCAGCTGTCATCGCTAATCGAATTGTTTCTAAATCACGCAATTCACCAACGAGAATTACATCTGGATCTTCACGTAACGCCGAGCGAAGCGCTGCTTCAAAGCTCTTAGTATCGCGATGAACTTCACGTTGGCTGATTAAGCTATTTTTGTTCTGGTGAACAAATTCGATTGGGTCTTCAATCGTTAAAATATGATCGTGTCGTTGGTTATTAATATAGTCAATCATCGCCGCAAGCGTTGTTGATTTACCAGAGCCTGTTGGGCCGGTTACTAAAACCAAACCACGAGGGTTTTCTGAAATTTCTCGGAAAATATCAGGAGCGCCGATGTCTTCAAGACTTAACACTTCTGATGGAATGGTACGAAATACCGCTGCAGCACCGCGATCCATGTTAAATGCATTAACACGAAATCGAGCCAAGTCAGGAACCGCAAAAGAAAAGTCTGTTTCTAAGTTTTCTTCGTATTCTTTGCGTTGTTTGTCGTTCATGATGTCGTAAATCAAGGACTGGACTTCTTTTGCGTCCAAAGCTGGAATGTTGACTCGACGTACATCACCGTCTACACGTATCATAGGCGGTGTGCCAGCAGAAAGGTGTAAATCTGAAGCATTATGTTGCACACTAAATGCGAGTAATTCTGTAATATCCATATGGTTAACCCATTCGTTAAAAAAGACAAAAAATCATGTCAGAAAAAGAACTTACCAATACAATAGCAGAACGATTAGGCACTGCCCACGAGAAAATTTCAAGTGCAGTACAACAAGCCAATCGCCCCACTGACTCAGTAAAACTGATGGCGGTAAGCAAAACCAAACCTGTTGAATATATTGTAGCCGCCTATCAGCAAGGTCAGCGAATTTTTGGTGAAAATTATGCTCAAGAACTGGCAGAAAAAGCAGAGTCGCTAAACGAATACAGCGATATAGAGTGGCACTTCATTGGTCCTATTCAATCCAATAAGACCGCCATAATTGCCAAAGCAGCAGATTGGGTCGACAGTGTCGACCGCGAAAAAATTGCCAAAAGGCTACAGAACCACGCCTTAGAGCTAAACAAAACCCTCAACATTTTATTGCAAGTCAACATCTCAAACTCTTCGGCTAAAAGTGGTGTTTTGTTGCAAGACGTAGACGCCTTAGCCAAACAAGTTGACAGTTATTCGCAACTTAATTTGCGTGGTTTGATGGCAATTCCTGACCAATATGATGATAATAAACAATTAATCGAAGAGTTTGAGCAGATGCAGGCTTGTTTTTTGCGTTTGCAACAACAATATTCTTCAGTAGATACCTTATCGTTGGGTATGTCAGGTGATATGCAACCAGCGATTCAAGCAGGTAGTACTATGGTGCGATTAGGCACAGCTATATTTGGTCAGCGCTAATCGTAAACGTTCAACTAACTAATGGGATTTTAATGTCACAACAAAATAATCTTACTTATGCATTCATCGGAGCCGGCAACATGTCTGGCGCTATTATTGGTGGTATGGTTAACAGTGGAGTTAACCCTCAATCGATTATTGCGACCAACCGAACGGCTGAAAAACAAGCAAAGCTAAAAGCAAAGTTTGGCATCGTCACCGACCTAGACAATTTAAGCGCAATAGCAAAAGCCGATGTGGTAATCCTCGGTGTTAAGCCACAAATGATGGCTGATGTGTTGGCTGACCTAGTTGAAAAAGGCGCAGACTTTTCTGACAAGCTGGTAGTCACCGTCGCCGCAGGACTGCTTGTAAAGCGTTATACCGATATCATAGGCAATGTAAGATTTATACGTTGTATGCCAAACACTCCATCTTTGGTTGGTCATGGTATCTCTGGCTTGTACACGGGTACAGATAAAGAAGCATTTGGTCCTGATGTACTAGCGGCAGACAAAGTTACGGCTACCGCATTATTCGAACATGTTGGTAACGTCGTGTGGTTAGAAAAAGAGTCTGATATTGATCAGCTTGCTGCAGTGTCAGGTTCAGGTCCGGCTTATTTCTTTGCATTCATGGAAGCTATGGCAAATAAAGCCAAAGAATTTGGTTTTAGCGAAGAAATCGCCAACCTAATGGTTCAAGAAACCGCTATGGGAGCCGCTAAAATGACCTATGACAAAGAAAACAGCTTTGCGCAATTACGTGAAAACGTGACTTCACCGGGTGGTTCAACCGCGGCAGCGTTAAATGTCTTCAACAAAAATCAATTACAAAACACAGTGAACGAAGCCCTCGATGCTGCTGTCACTCGTGCTCAAGAGATGAGTAAATTCTAATATGCAAGCGACTCAGTTTTTAGTTTCGACCTTATTTGACCTTTATCTAATGGTTGTAGTTTTGCGTGTCTGGTTACAAATGGCCCGCGCAGACTTTTATAACCCTGTCAGTCAATTTGTCGTGAAGGCGACTAACCCTCTGTTAGTTCCTTTGCGCAAAGTTATCCCTGGGTTTGGTGGCTTAGATATCGCAGGCTTTGTCCTTGTGTTTGCTGTAGCCATGGCAAAAGTAACAACTCTACAGCTTATGTTTGGTCAAGGCTTACCAATTTACGGCTTAATGATTTCGGCGCTTATTACTGTGATCAGTGAAGTCTTTACTTTGGTGTTTTGGGTCACGATTATTCGCGCAATTTTGAGTTGGATTAGCCAGGGATACAACCCTATTGAAGCGTTATTACATCAATTAACTGAACCTCTGCTAGCGCCGATTCGTAAAGTAATACCACCTATGGGTGGCTTAGACTTGAGCTTGTTGGTGTTTTTGATTGGATTGCAATTTTTTCAATTGCTTGTCAACGATTTGCTCAGAGCGATACTTTAAGCCAGCCTTTTGAACGCTGAAAGAGAGAACAATGAAAATAGTTAAATACATCACTCTTGTTTTATTGATATGTGCATCAACATTCGCAGTGCAAGCTGAGCAAAAGTTTACAAAAGGAAGTTGGGATATTCATTACATTGCATTCCCAAGCACCTTTGTAAAGCCTGAGACAGCCAGCCAATACAACCTGCAACGAAGCCGATACATGGCGGTGGTAAACATCTCAGTATTGGACAAAGACAGCCAAGAGGCTCAATTTGTAAATGTTAGTGGAAAAGCAAAAAACCTACTGGGCCAAACCAAACAACTGACTTTTACTCGAGTCACTGAAGGAAAAGCCGTTTACTACCTTGCTCAACTACAATACCGTAACGAAGAAATCTTTAACTTCGAAATTGATATCCAACAAGGCAATCGAAGTGAAACGATAAAATTCAACAAAAAATTCTACGCAGACTAAGGTCTGCGTAGCCTTTATTAAAAACTGAGTACACTACTAGACGCTCAGTCTACTTTCGTAACATCGCATCTAATTGGTCGACGATTTCACTCCAGTCGCCATCAGTATCCAACGAGTCTCTTAAAAATGAGCGTTGGGCATCAGTCCAAAACGACGCTTCGTCAATTGTCATATCATCCGGAATACGATGTTCTTTTACAAAGTGGTATATCCCCGAACGCGTGCCATCTAAACCAAGTTGTTCAAATAAAGTCGTTAAATTGTGATTAGACGTGTCCATGTTGCCTCCAAATCAATTATGGCCAGGTACCTCAATATAAAAATAGACGGGTTTTGGCCTATCTACCAGATTTCCCTTTGATATTTGTATTTAACTTGCTAAGTTGATTAAAAATAAAGCAATGCCGTGAGGTTTTTATGGACGTTACCCAGCACTTAACCGAAGAACATGGTGTCAAAGCCATTTTGTTATCAGCCGAGGATATCAACTTAGCCGCCTCGCTGTTATTTGTTGCGTACCACGATGACCCTGTGTTTAAAGATATTTTTAAGGCCGAAAAAGAAGATTACGAAACCAGATTGCGTGGTGCCATTCGTGAGGAACTAAGTGCATTTTGGCAAACTCAACAACCTATGGTTGGCTTATTTTCCGGAACTCATCTGCTAGGCGTCGCGTGTCTCATTGAACCCCAGAAAGGTTTAGAGCCTGAGCGGTTTTGGCACTGGCGCCTTAAAATGATGCTCAATGCTGGCTTTATCAGTACCAAAAACATGATAGAAAAAGAGCGCAAAGTCGCAGAAGCCATTCCCCATTTGCACTATCACTTATTAACCTTTATCGCGGTTCACCCTGATCATCAACATCACGGTTTGGGACATTATCTAATAAAAGCCGTTGACTCTATGGTCGACGAACACCCTCTATCTGAGGGGACTGCCGTATTTGTAACAAAAGAGCAAAACAAACCGTTATTTGACGACGACAACTACCAAACTCTATCAGAGATTCAAATTGGTGCAGTTTCTGGTACATTGATGTTTAGAGAAAAATCATCCGTACAAAATTGAGGTAAATAATGGAAACAGAAAAAAGGCTAAGTAGTTTTGCTGAGTTTTACCCTTTTTATTTATCAGAACACCAAAACAAAATTTGTCGTGCTCTGCACTACATAGGGAGCTTATTAGTCATCGCGACCATTATTTTTGTCCTCATAACTCAACAATATATCTACCTTTGGTTACTTCCTGTAATCGGTTACGGTTTCGCTTGGGTTGGTCACTTCTTTATTGAGAAAAACCGACCAGCGACGTTTACGTACCCCTTTTATAGTTTTATTGCCGATTGGGTGATGCTCAAAGATTTCTTAACTGGACAGCTAGATAAAAAGTTACAAAACCTGCCGTAAAACGGCACTCACCTAGCCCGGAAACTCTGTACTACTTTGACTTCAAGCGTTACAATTAGCGGTTACTTAAAGTAAATAAAGAGAAAATAGAATCTTGCAATCTAACACCCAGCAACCTATGACCGAAAACCAACAAATCCTAGAGTTTGTATTAGACAAAATTGACGACTTGAAAGCCCGTGATATTCAAACATTTGATGTTCGTGGTACGTCTTCCATTACGGACTACATGGTAATTTGCTCAGGCACCTCTAAAAAACACGTTCAATCTGTCGCCGACCACGTATTGTCAGAGGCCAAGCACTCAGATAATCCAGCACTGGGTTCTGAAGGGATGTCTGAAGGTGAGTGGGTATTAGTTGATATGGGCCCAGTTGTTCTTCACGTTATGCAAGAAACAACTCGTGACTTTTATCAGCTAGAAAAATTGTGGCAAGATAGCGCTGAGTCTAAATCTGACTCATCTTCTAGCGGTCAATAAGCAGCTTCAACAGGGAACGGTTAAATGAAAATTCAATTAGTTGCCGTAGGTAATAAGATGCCCAGTTGGATCACAACTGGGTTTGAAGAATACCAACGTCGATTCCCTAAAGACTGCTCATTCGAACTTATCGAAATCGCTCCTGGAAAACGCGGAAAAAACGCTGACATAAAGCGAATTTTAGAGCAGGAAGGCGAAAAAATGCTCGCAGCGGTGCCAAAATCAAACCGCATCGTTACCCTTGAGGTCACAGGTAAACCTTGGACTACGCACGATTTAGCCAAACAACTAAGCGGGTGGCAAATGGACGGTCGTGACGTCAGTTTATTGGTAGGCGGCCCTGAAGGGCTTGCACCTGCTTGTATTCAGGCTTCTGAGCAAAAGTGGTCACTTTCGGCGCTGACATTACCTCACCCTCTCGTTCGCGTGGTAGTCGCCGAAAGCTTGTATAGAGCTTGGAGCCTCAACAACAACCACCCTTATCACCGTGAATAATCAAGGTAGTTAAGTAGTAATGCGACGCCAAAAACAGCATATACAAGATCATTCAGCCGAAGCAAACTTATTTGCCAGACGTTCTATTGTTGCTTTGTTGGTTGTTTTTGGTTTGATGAGTGTTTTGATTGTAAATATGTTTTATTTACAAATTAAAAGTTATCAAACTTATCAAACTCGCTCAAATGAGAACCGCATAAAGGTTCAGCCTGTTGCCCCCAATCGCGGCGTCATTCGCGATTTAAATGGCAAGATTTTGGCCGCGAATGAACCGGCTTACTCGCTTGAGATCATCCCTGAAGCTGTTAAAGATATGGATGCAACTTTGCTCGGTTTGCAAGAGATCATGGAGATTTCGAGTGAACAAGTAGAGCAGTTTAAAGAAACCATCAAATATCAGCGCCGTTTTAAAAGCATTCCATTAAAAACCAAATTAACCGACCAAGAAGTTGCTGCTTTTTCCGTACAACAACACAGATTTCCGGGGGTCGGCATTGAGGCTCGTCTCACCCGTACTTACCCCTACTCAGACGTGTTGACTCATGTAATTGGCTACGTAGGCAAAATCAACAAGCGCGACCTTAATCGCCTAGAACAAACGGAACAACTGAGTAATTACGCAGCGACGCGTAGTATCGGTAAAATTGGCATTGAACGATTTTACGAAGAAGCGTTACATGGCACGACAGGCAACGAAGAAGTAGAAGTAAACCACCGAAGTCGAGTCCTACGTCAACTCAATGTGACTCCGCCAAAACCAGGTACTGACCTACATTTATCTATTGCGGTTGAAATGCAACAACTAGCAAAAGACGCACTGGGCTCCAAACGCGGTGCCATTGTCGCGATAGACCCAAGAGACGGCGCTATCTTAACCATGTACTCAAACCCAAGTTACGACCCTAACTTGTTTGTCAGTGGTATTTCTCAAAAAGATTACAGTGCAATTACGAGTTCAAAAGACAAACCAATGCTCAACCGTGCCACTCAAGGTCAATACCCACCTGCATCTACTGTTAAACCACAAATTGCACTTTTAGGCTTACACAAAAAGTTAGTCACCCCAAGTACAACGGTCTGGGACCCGGGTTTTTGGAAGTTTCCTAATGTGGACACACAGCGTAACTTCCGAGATTGGAAACCGGGTGGTCACGGCTGGGTCGATCTAGAGCACTCATTAGTCCAATCCTGTGACATTTATTACTACGATCTGGCTTACCGTCTTGGCATTGATGAAATTAGCCCATTTGGTAAAAAATTTGGCTTTGGTGAGTACACCGGTGTCGACATTCACGAAGAAAGTCGTGCAATCATGCCAAGTCGAGAATGGAAAAAAGAGCGCACTCGTAATCCTTGGTATCAAGGTGACACCATCTCTGTTGGTATCGGCCAAGGATACTGGACATCAACTCCTATTCAATTGGCAATGGCAACGTCCGTGTTAGTAAACAAGGGCGAGGTCATTGAACCTAAAATAGTCACAGGCACCACCGAAAACGGTGTATACACAAACACACCTATAACCAAACGCCCACCTATTAAACTTAGCGATGATAGATATTGGCAAGTCATTTTAGATGCCCTTTATGAGACCGTTAACTCACCAGAGGGTACAGCGCGCACAGCATTTGCAGGAGCAGTCTACACAAGCGCTGGTAAAACGGGCACCGCACAGCTGTTTAGTTTGGCTGAAGACGAAGAATACGATGAAGAAAAAGTCGCCGAACGAAAGCGAGATAACGCTATGTATGTCGGTTACGCTCCATATGATGACCCGACCATTGTGATTGTTGTTGCAGTGGAGAATGCCGGTGGCGGTAGTTCAAATGCGGCGCCAATCGCGCGTCGAATGATGGACTTGTATTTTGCTTTAGGGCTTGCCGATAAGCGCACAATCTCAGATCAAATTATCCAGCTTGAAGAAGAGATAGATGAAACCCTAGACGTTGTGCCTACCCAGGAGAATAAAAATGGCTAAGACCCTCAACGAACGACGTCGCAGCTCTTTGTTTTTTAGGTTTCATATCGATTTACCTCTTTTATTGGGGATCCTAACTCTGATGTCTTTAAGCTTATGCGTTGTATACAGTGCAGGCGGTCAAAATATGGATATGGTTGTTAGACAAATGATCCGCATGGGCATTGGTCTAGGTGTCATGCTTATGGTTGCTCAAATATCACCTTTTACTTTTCAAAAGTGGGCACCTCATATCTTTGTTGTAGGTGTCTGTTTGTTGGTTGCGGTCCTTTTGGTTGGTGACATGGGTAAAGGCGCGCAAAGATGGTTAAACCTTGGCTTTATTAAATTTCAGCCATCAGAAATTATGAAACTGTCATTGCCTATGACAATAGCGTGGTTTTTGAGTAAATACACCTTGCCCCCTAACCTCAAAAACACGTTTATCGGTTTTGTTCTCATCGCGATTCCTACCTTGCTTATCGCTAAGCAGCCAGACTTAGGTACTTCTTTACTTGTCGCGAGCAGTGGCTTTTTTGTATTGTTTTTGGGTGGCTTAAGTGTCCGGGTTTTACTGTTTGTTGCAGGTGCCGTTGGTGCATTTTTACCTATATTGTGGTTTTACCTGATGCACGGATACCAAAAACAACGTGTACTGACTTTTTTGAATCCCGAAAGTGATCCCCTAGGCTCTGGTTATCACATCATTCAATCTAAAATCGCCATAGGCTCTGGCGGTTTGGATGGCAAGGGCTGGTTACATGGAACGCAGTCACAACTTGAATTTTTACCCGAACGTCACACAGACTTTATCTTTTCGGTATTTAGCGAAGAATTTGGATTTATTGGCGTCCTTCTTCTTTTATCTGTGTATGCATTTATTATTATTCGCGGCATGATGATTGCCGTTCGAGCTCAAGAAGGTTTTACTAAGTTATTAGCAGGTAGCCTGACCTTAACCTTTTTTGTTTACCTATTTGTTAACATAGGTATGGTCTCGGGCTTATTACCAGTAGTTGGCGTACCTTTACCACTAATGAGCTATGGCGGTACATCTATCGTGACCTTGATGGCGAGCTTTGGTATGTTAATGGCTATTGCAACCAACAAGCGCTTACTAGCGAGTAATCAATAATAACCTTAACTTATTGACGAGTAACAACAATGAATAATAATCGACTCTCGTTTTTACCCGCATTTGGGTTATTTGCTTTTCTTTTATCTGGCTGTGCCAATAACAGTCGTTACGCAGATAAATACGACAGCGCTCCTACACGTCCGCCGACGTTGCTCGAGCAACAAGACCCTGAAGTCACTAACGATCCGATTGGTCGCGGCAACCTCCCTTACGAAGTATTCGGAAAGAGCTATACGCCAATGACCGAACGTAAGCCTTTTAGTCAAAAAGGGACTGCATCCTGGTACGGCAAAAAGTTTCACGGTCACCTGACATCCAACGGAGAGATTTACAATATGTTTGGTATGTCAGCTGCCCACAAAACTCTGCCACTACCGAGTTATGTGAAAGTGACAAATTTAGCCAACAACAAAACGGCTGTTGTGAGAGTTAACGATCGTGGGCCGTTTCACGGCGACCGTATTATCGACTTATCATATGCCGCTGCGTTTAAACTTGGCGTGTACGATACAGGCACGGCGAGAGTAAAAGTAGAATTAATTATTCCTGATCAGGAACCTTATATCCCCGAACAGAGTCTATACCAGGTCGCATTGCATGGATTTTCAGATGAAGGTAGCGCTAACGAATCCCTAAAAGGGCTTACGCTTATGCTAAATCAAGACGCTAAGGTGCTTGCCAAAGACAATACACACAAAGTCGTTTTTGGTCCTTTTAAGCAAAAAAATGACGCCAACGAACTATTACAAAAAATAAAAGAGTTCGGTTACGAGTCTGTCGCGATAGAGAGCGTATTAGCGCCTTAAACTGGACACTTAGTGTCCCTATATGGATAATACCGCCTCTAAATTTTAACTCAGCAACATTAGAATGAATGGAACACAATGAAAAAACTTTTTATATCTCTGGTTAGTATTACGTCCCTCGCTCTTTCATTAGTCGCTAACGCAAAAGTGCTAGTCCCAAACCCACCGAGCGTTAATGCCAAAGCTTACATTTTAATTGATGCCAATACTGGTAAAGTCATCGCTGAAAAGAACGCAGATGAAGCACTAAACCCTGCTAGTTTGACCAAAATGATGACAAGCTATGTCATCGGCCAAGAGATTCAAAAAGGTAACATCGCATTAACTGATATGGTTACCGTTAGTCGCAATGCTTGGGCCAAAAATTTCCCTGAGTCGTCAAAAATGTTTATTGAAGTTGGCAAAGAGGTTTCGGTTGCTGACTTAAACCGCGGCATAATCATCCAATCTGGTAATGACGCTTGTGTTGCGATGGCAGAGCACATTGCGGGTAGTGAAGAGCAATTCGCTCAATTGATGAACCTTTATGCTGAGCAGATTGGCCTAACCAATTCACACTTTGTTAATAGCCATGGCTTAACCGCTGAAGGTCACTTGAGTACCGCTCGTGACATGGCATTACTTGGTCAAGCTTTGATAAATGACGTTCCAGAAGAATACGCAATTTACAAAGAGAAAGATTTTACCTACAACAACATTTCACAGATCAACCGTAACGCCCTACTTTGGGACAAAAGTTTAAACGTAGACGGTATCAAAACCGGTCACACTGAAGCTGCAGGATACTCTTTAGTTGCGTCTGCAGTTGAAGGCGACATGCGTCTTATCTCAGTTGTTATGGGTGCAAACAGCCAGCGCGCACGTAAAGTTGAAAGCAAAAAGTTACTTAGCTATGGCTTCCGCTTTTACGAAACGCTAACGGCGTACGAAGCAGGTACTGAATTTGCTAAACAACGCATATACATGGGTGATAAAGACCAAGTTCGTCTGGGTATCAACCAAAGCACAGCTATCACCATTCCTAGAGGCTATCGTGAAAAGCTAGCTGCGTCGTTTACCCTTGATAAACCGCTAGAAGCCCCAATTAAGAAAGGCGAAGTCGTTGGTACGCTAACGATCAAAATTGAAGAAGACGTAGTAACTACTTATCCATTAGTTGCCCTTGATCAAGTAAACGAAGGTGGTCTGTTCAAGCGCATGTCCGACTACGTTCGCAAAAAATTTGAGTTATAATCCAGTTTTAGAAGTAAGAGTCTAGGGAAGACTTTCAGTAAGGTATTAAAATGACGGTAAAAAACACTAAATTTGATGAATTGTTAGACTTCCCATGTCGCCAAACGTTTAAAGTAATGGGGCTAGCACAAGAGGACTTAACGGTAAAAATCGTAGAGGTACTTCAAGAGATAGCGCCTGGTGACTTTGCTCCTAAGGTTAAACCAAGTGCCAAAGGAAATTATCACTCTGTGTCAATTTCGGTTACTGTAACCAGTAAAGAGCATATGGAGTTGGTATACAATGAACTTGGTGCAATTGACATCGTAAGAGTTGTTTTATAACGACTAAGTTCACATTCTTCACAACGGGTCAGGCCTGCCCTGACCTTCGCATCGGTACTCAAACTAAAAGAACGCGTTAATGTCCGAACTCACTCAACAATTGACCATCCGCCAAATTGACACAGGTAACTACCAAGAAATTTGGCATGCGATGCAAAACTTCACTGATAACCGAGATGACAACGTAATTGACGAGTTGTGGGTTGTCGAGCACGACCCAGTTTTTACTCAAGGCCAAGCGGGTAAAGAAGAACATTTGTTAAACCCTGGTGACATTCCTATCGTAAAAGTCGATAGAGGTGGGCAGGTGACATATCACGGTCCAGGCCAACTAGTGGTTTATCTGTTAATTAACCTACGCCGCAAAAAAATTGGTGTACGCGACCTAGTCACCTTGATAGAGCAAAGTATTGTCGATACCTTACAAGCATACAAAATTAAAGCGTACGCTAAAAAAGACGCGCCAGGTGTATATGTTGACGAACGCAAAGTCGCGTCTTTAGGGTTAAGAGTGCGACGAGGTTGTAGCTTCCATGGGTTGGCGTTGAATGTCGATATGGACTTAGAGCCTTTTTTACGTATTAACCCTTGTGGTTACGCAGGCTTAGAAATGGTTCAGACTAGTCAAATAGGTGGCCCAAATTCCGTCACCGAAGCCGCAAAACCACTAACAAAAATCATCGCAGAAAAGTTAAACGCGAACCAAATTAAATATGAAAATGGCCTTCCTAAGCCGTTTTTAAACGAAAAGAGAGCGTAATGACAACAGTTAAAACGTCAAAATTAGAAGCCGGTGTCAAACTGAGAGATGCCGAAAAGATGGCCCTCATTCCAGTTAAGATCATGCCATCTGAACGCGAAACCATGTTACGTAAGCCTGACTGGCTTAAAATTCGCTTACCTAAGTCGAGCGAAAAGATCGATAACATAAAAAAAGCCATGCGCAGCCAAGGCTTAAGCTCTGTGTGTGAAGAGGCATCTTGCCCTAACTTACCTGAGTGTTTTAACCACGGTACGGCGACCTTTATGATCCTAGGCGACATTTGTACGCGTCGCTGCCCGTTTTGCGATGTTGCTCATGGACGCCCTCTTCCACCTAATGCGCAAGAACCAGAAAAGCTTGCCCTGACGATTAAAGAGATGGGCCTCAAGTACGTAGTAATTACATCGGTCGACCGTGATGATTTGCGCGACGGTGGTGCTCAACACTTTGCTGATTGTGTAAAGGCGATTCGCGAGCACAACCCAGGCATTAAAGTAGAGATTTTGGTACCTGACTTCCGTGGTCGTATGGATAAAGCGTTAGAAATCCTCTCTACTGCGCCACCAGATGTGTTTAACCACAACTTAGAAACTGCGCCGCGTATGTATCGTTTGGCTCGTCCTGGCGCGAACTACAAATGGTCATTAGAATTACTGAAGCGATTCAAAGAAATGCACCCTGAGGTGGATACTAAATCTGGCTTGATGGTTGGACTAGGTGAAAACAACGATGAAATCATCGAAGTATTAAAAGACCTTCGCGAGCACAATGTCGACATGTTGACCATCGGCCAATACCTACAACCTTCTAAACATCACTTGCCTGTTGAGCGCTACGTGCCACCAGCTGAGTTTGATATGTTTAAGGCGGAGGCTGACAAGCTAGGCTTTAAACACGCAGCATCTGGCCCATTTGTTCGCTCTAGTTACCATGCTGACAAACAAGCCGCAGGTGAAGAAGTAAAATAACATTTCTACAAGGAGTCTTACCAAATGACTGAGCAAGCATATCCGATTGGCACCCCTGGCAAAAAGTGGGGACCAGAAGAAAAACAACAATGGCTCGCGCAACAATTGGTAAGACGTTCTTACCAAGAACAGGTTGTTACCAAGTTAGCTAAGTTACCGAGCTACTTTGAAACAGAACAATACGGTCAGCTCAATTACGCCGATTTGCCTGTTATTAAAGACGCCGACAACTACCCTCTTTTTGTTATCAAAAGCGTTCAATGGGATAACCAACGCCCAACTATTTTAATCACAGGTGGTGTACACGGCTACGAAACCAGTGGTGTTCAGGGTGCATTACAGTTTGCTCTAACTGAAGCAGAAAACTACATTCGGCAGTTCAACTTTGTTATTGCTCCCTGTTTAAGCCCTTGGGGTTACGAAACTATCAATCGATGGAATCCGTTTGCTGCTGATCCAAATCGTTCGTTTTATGAAGGCTCTGAAGCGCAAGAATCTCTATTGCTAATGGAATATCTCAAAACCAACGAGATATCGCCTCTTTGCCATATCGACTTACACGAGACTACCGATACGGACAACAGTGAGTTTCGCCCTGCGCTCGCAGCAAGAGACGCAATTGTACAAAAGACTTGGAACATCCCTGATGGTTTTTATTTAGTGGCCGATGCGCAAAATCCACAAGCTGACTTCCAAACGGCTATTATCGACGAAGTCAAAAAAATAACGCATATTGCCCCAGCCGATGACAATAACGAGTTAATTGGTGTTCCACTTCAGCAACTTGGGGTTATTGAGTATGACGCAAAACCGTTGGGGTTGTGTATGGGCATGACAGATGCCAAATACAAAACCACAACCGAGGTATACCCAGACAGCCCTAAAGTAGATGAACGCAATTGTAATGACGCCCAAGTCGCTGTCATCAGAGGTGCGCTTAACTTTATTCTCGATTCTGAAAGACACGCTTAAACTGCGTAAATATCTCTTTAAACGAAAAAAGCGCCTGAGAATTTCTCGGCGCTTTTTGTTTAGTTAGGTTAGGTTTTATTTCAAGTGTTCTACCAAAAACTCACCTAACTCTTTAAACATTAATTGTCGATTATCACCATCGTCAAAATAATGCGTGCCGTGTTTTATTTTGACGTACTCAATATCAATATCCGCATCTTCAGCAGCATCATAAAACTTGTCAGATTGGCTAAAGTTGACTTGCGTGTCGTAAGTACCATGAATAAGCAGTACAGGAGCCTTTATTTTGTCTAAGTTATAGATTGCTGATAACGAATCCATCTCTGCTTTTTCTTTATCGTCCCTAGGGTTACCAATGGTTTTACTGATAAAGGCGCGCAAACTTTTATACTTATAATCGTCCTCAGCCAGCTCAGTCAAATTGGCGATGCCTGCGATAGAGACGATACACTTAAAGTCCATTGGTTTTTGAAACGATGCAGTTAGCGCGACGTAACCGCCATAGCTCGCACCAACCATACAGCTATTTTTGGTGTCGGCTAATTGTTGTTGAGCAACATAATCAATCGCTTCATAAACGTCTTGTTGCATACGTTTGCCCCACTGGCGATAGCCTTGGTTTTCAAAGCTGCTACCAAAACCACCCGAGCCTCTAAAATTAACCTGCATAACTGCATAACCTAGACTCGCCATGTACTGTACATAAGGGTCAAAGTATTGGTAATCACGAACACCAAATGGCCCGCCATGCGGAAATACCACTAAAGGCGCTTTTCCTTTTTCAACTCCATCTGGCAACGTTATGTAGCCATGAAGTTCTACGCCATCAGAAGTTGTAAATGAGTATTTCTGAGTCGCAGGAAGTCGTTTGCCCTCTAAATATGGATATTGACTAAACCAAACACCACCTGCCTTTTTCTCCAAATCTAACCAAAAGTACTTGGTCGGTGAAACATTGGTTTGTGCCGATACCAAAATCTTTTTGCGATTGGTGTCTAAACTGGTGATAGATGTCTCAAACCCGTTAAAGCTATTTTTAACGATCTGGAATACGCTGTTATCAGTCTCATTAAAGAACACGCTGCGCACATAATCATCCATGTATCGAACACCGATAATATTAGATGAGCCAGGTTCCACAATTACATCCGCCACATCGTATTTTTCGTGTGCATAAACTAACGAATCGAATTTACCCGACGCAATGTTGTACACCCACAGTGCTTTTCTGCCGTGCTCATGAGGAGACAAAACATATAAGCTATTGCCATCAACAAATACCGGTTCGAAAGAGTGATCTTCAAATGATTGAATCGATTGAATTCTTTTCCACTCTGCAGACTCTGTTGCTCTGTGCCAAATGTGCCTTAAGCCAGGCTTTAATTCATCGATTTCTACCCCTAACACGACTTCGCCTTGGGTATTTGCAACCCAAGCGTTTACCCGGTACTTATTGATAAAGGTTTTGTCCAAATCACCGGTATCAACATTCGCTTTGTAAACCGCAACCGCCTCGTCACGTTCGTCAAAACCCTGTACCAAAACATGGTTAGGGTCATCTTTGAGTATCGCAATTACGCGCTCACTGTACAAAGCACCTCGAGTTATTCGATCCGAACGTACCTCTTTAGGTTTAAGCTCTTGCAACTCTTTTCCAGATTTACTTACCGAAAACAAACGAGAAACTCGGAACCGATCACCATACGCAGATTTAGAATAACTTGCAGAGACAATAACGCGGTCGTCATTCGCCCAAATAAGGGAATCTATCCTGTCTTGGGCCTTTTTAAGTTTGAGAATGGCTGTAAGCTCTTGAGAGCCAAACTTGCTTACGACAATTTGAGGACCATCTGGCGCATTAAACACCGCCGCTATATGCTCACCATTAGGGGATACCTGAGCATATTGAAACATTGGTAAGTGGCCGAAAGCTTTAGCGTGTTGCTCAGCCTTACTGGCTTGGGCAATGTTAGGAATGACAGCGCATATTGAAAAAATGGGTAAGAGCAAAGCAAGTGCGACCCGCTTCATAATATAGTCCTTTATTTATGGTTATTAATATAATCCTCTCCAATATATTCAAACCCAATAAAAAAAGCCAGCAATGCTGGCTTTAAATAAAACAATAACTTAGCTTAATCTAGCTTATGCACTTACTCGCTTGTAAGGTCGATATTGTGCCGTCCAGTAATTGCTTTCGATTCGCTCAGTTAACTCTTCATCTGAAATAGTCAGTGCATGGCCCTGCTCCATAGCCACCTTAGCAACATTAAAGGCGATTTTACGACTTAGACTTGGCAAGTCGACGAGCTCTGGAAGTAATGCACCAGAACCTGTGTTAACCAACGGAGAAGACGCAGCAAGTGTTTCACTTGAGGCCATGATCATTTCGTCCGAGATAATACGAGCGCCAACGGCAACGACACCCAAACCAATTCCAGGGAAAATATAAGCATTGTTACACTGAGCAATGTCGTACATTTTGCCCTTGTACTCAACTTCACCAAACGGGCTACCCGTTGCAACAATCGCATTGCCATCTGTCCATTCAATAACCTGCTCTGGACGCGCTTCGATTTGTTTAATTGGGTTACTCAGTGGAAAAACAATTGGCTGTGCATCAGCTGCATACATAGCTTTAATTGCTTCTTCAGTAAACAAGCCAGGAACACCTGATACACCAATTAAAATGCCTGGCTTAGCGTTTTGGATGGTTTCGACCAACGTCGCGTATTGCCCGTTAATATTCCAGTCACTAAGCTCTGATGGTTTATGCGCCAATGCTTGCTGGAAATCACGTAAGCCTTCCATACCGTCAGTGACTAAGCCAAGACGGTCAATCATATAAACTTTAGAACGAGCCTCTGACTCAGAAATACCTTCGGCTTGCATTTGCATTATGATTTGTTCTGCGATGCCACACCCTGCTGAGCCAGCACCGACAAACGTCACGGTTTGATCGGAAAGTTTAGTGCCTTTTTTACGACACGCTGCTAACAAAGTACCCACAGTCACCGCTGCAGTGCCTTGAATGTCATCATTAAAACAACATACGCGGTCGCGATAGCGATTTAACAGCGGCATCGCATTAGGCTGAGCAAAATCTTCAAACTGAATCATCACACCAGGCCAGCGCTTTTGTGCCGCAACAATAAAACGCTCTACAAACTTATCGTACTCTTCTTGGCTGATGCGCTTGTGACGTTCACCCATGTACATAGGGTCATTTAATAGCTTCTCATTGTTGGTACCTACGTCTAGTGTGATCGGCATAGTGTAAGCTGGAGAAATACCACCACACGCCGTATACAACGACAACTTACCAATAGGAATGCCCATTCCACCAATACCTTGGTCACCTAAACCTAAAATACGTTCACCGTCGGTGACTACAATCACTTTTACTTTGTGTTTTGTCGCGTTGCGCAGTATCTCATCCATTTGATCACGCTCAGTGTAAGAAATGAATAAACCACGATTACTTCGATAAATGTCAGAGAATTTTTCACAAGCGTCGCCAACTGTTGGCGTATAGATAATTGGCATCATCTCAGCAATGTGTTGCGTCACCAATTTAAAAAATAAAGTCTCATTACTATCCTGAATAGCACGTAGGTAAATGTGCTTGTTAATAGGCTCTTGGAAACTTGAATACTGCATGTAGGCACGTTCTACTTGCTCGTCTATCGATTCATACCTTGGAGGTAATAGCCCCATAAGGTTAAAGTTAGTGCGCTCTTCTTTTGAAAACGCAGTACCTTTGTTCAATAGTGGCGTTTCGATCAACGCTGGACCAGCGTAATGAATGTATAACGGACTTTTTACAGATTCTTGGCTCACAGATTATTGCCTCTTGGTTGTCCTATAAGGAAAGGAATTGGGAGATTTATTTAAAGCCGTATTTTACTTTTAAATATCATCAATGTGAAAGCATAGTAGAGGATTTAACAAAAGTTAAATCACTGGTAGTACCTGTTTTTACAGGTAAAAACAAAAAAAGCGCAGAAAAACTGCGCTTTTTGTCGATAATTACGTCGCCCGCTATTTTTTAGCGATTACTAGGCTTAACGGAGGTAAAGAGATTTGCGCGCCATTAAGACTATCAGCAGGGGCAGAGTCACCATAAACAAACTCGGCCGTCGCAACTGGTAACTCAAAAGTCTGTGCGGATAGTGCAGAGTTGTATATCACGTAATATTGTTCACCAGACTCTAGAGTACGGGTGATGGCAAATATACCAGGTTCACTTTGCGCATGGATGACTTCTTGTTTGCCTTTGCGAAGTGCCTCATGCTGATGGTACACCGCTGCATACTCTGCCAACTTTTGGTAGATTGGATGACTTTGGTCAAAGTTATCATCGGCAGTCGTTTTATCAGTACCGTATAAGTTGTTGTCATTATACTCTGGTGTGACTGACGGCATCATATCTTCACGTGCACCACGATCACCGCCGTCTCCCGTAAAGCCTTGCTCGTCACCGTAGTACACAACTGGAATACCACGGCCAAAATACATTAAAGAGTTAGACAACAATGCACGACGGATCTTCTCTTGTTCTGACGCATCTGGTAACGATTGGTCTAAGGTATAACCTAAACGGCCCACATCATGGTTACTAACGAAGTTCATTAGGTAATCAGCTGAACTGTTGTGGTCGTTATACAAGACATCATTTGAAAACAAGTCCTGAAGATTATCTGTGCCTTTGCCATAGGCAAATACATCTTTAGTTCGGTATTGAAAAGCAAAGTCCAACACCGACGGGATATCGCCCGTTGTCGTAAATGAGCTCAGTTCCTTCGGATCTCCAGAATACACTTCACCAAACACAAAAAATTGAGGAATACCCTGCTCTTTTGCAAAGTCGATTATCGCCGGCGTAAACTCCTGCCAAAACTCAATATTTACGTGTTTTACTGTATCAATACGGAAGCCATCTGGCTTAAACTCAGCAATAAGATTGTTAAAGATATCAATCATGCCTTTAACAACTTCAGGGTTGTCGGTATCAACATCGTCTAACCCCATAAAGTCACCGTAAACTGAGTTCTCTCCCTGCCAAGTACTGTCGCCTTGGTTGTGGTAATACTTAGGGTCGTTTAACCAAGCTGGTGTCTTAAGGTTTTCGTGTCCTTCAGGAATAAACGGTGTATAGCCTTTACCAGCCGCTTTATCTGCAAGGCTCACATACTCACACAGTTGGCTAGATGTACTGAACATCGGCTTACCACCACCATGACATTCTTCATATTTAATTACGTCAGCGGTGTGGTTTGTAATGATGTCAAAAAACACCTTGATGTTTTTGGCATGTGCCTCATCTATAAATTCTTTTAAGTCCGCGTTTGTGCCAAGGTGCGGGTCAATTTCGGTAAAATCCAGTGGCCAATAACCATGGTATCCAGACGAGTCACCTTGCACAGCTTGGTTGCGTAAAATAGGCGTTAACCAAATCGCAGAAATACCCATTTCTTTTAGATAATCTAGACGCTTAGTCAAACCTTTTATGTCACCGCCGTGGTAGTGACCGGTGCTTTTAGGGTCAAAGCCTCCTGAGCTCTCTTTGATCGTTTTTGAGCCCAAATCATTACTCGGATCACCATTATCAAAACGGTCAGGCATTACAAAATAAAAGACATCATCACGAACATCACGAGTGAGATAATGCTCACTAAACTGTGTTTGAGGTTTTGCTGAGGTTACAGCTTTACCTTGCTCAGTTTTCTCGACATTTTCATCTGAAGGACCTTGGCCGCAGGCAGCGAGTAGTGAAAAAGTCAGAGCTGACAAGCTTAACTTGATAAACTTGGCTGATTTATCTTTTATTGTCATTATTTTATCCTAGGTGTCTTGATATTTGACTTAGCCGTTAACATAACTAAAGGCTTAATATT
The DNA here is from genome assembly GCF_017638545.1 of Psychrosphaera ytuae. Classification (NCBI taxonomy): domain Bacteria; kingdom Pseudomonadati; phylum Pseudomonadota; class Gammaproteobacteria; order Alteromonadales; family Pseudoalteromonadaceae; genus Psychrosphaera; species Psychrosphaera ytuae. Next base: position 19,990 of record NZ_CP072110.1, on the reverse strand, counting down.
TTTAAATCAAAACTCGCCTGGAAACCTATGACTACGTATGCAACCAATTTAAAACTAGGTTAAACTACCGCCTCGCGCTTGACACAAATAGAGTAAGCACTCTACATTAGCGCTTTTTTAAGCTCATTCCATTCTATATTTATAACGAAGAGAACCATTATGTTAGCGAAACGCATTATCCCTTGTTTAGACGTAAAAGACGGTAAAGTTGTTAAAGGCGTACAGTTTCGCAACCATGAAACGATTGGTGATATCGTACCGTTAGCAGAGCGCTATGCCCAAGAAGGCGCCGATGAATTGGTGTTTTATGACATTACCGCTTCGAGTGACACACGTGTTGTAGACAAGAGCTGGGTGAGCCGAATCGCTCAGGTTATTGATATTCCATTTTGTGTTGCTGGCGGCATCAAAACTGTCGATCAGGCGGGTGAAATTTTGGCTATGGGTGCAGACAAAATTTCAATTAATAGCCCTGCTTTAATGGACCCAGAGCTTATTACTAAACTGCACGATACCTATGGCCAACAATGTGTCGTTGTCGGTATTGACTCTTATTACAACAAAGAGACGGGTGAGTACGAAGTTTATCAATTTACCGGTGATGAAAGCCGCACTCTAAACTCTGGTCGTAAAACGGCAGACTGGGTCAAAGAGGTGCAACAACGAGGCGCAGGAGAGATCGTTCTAAACTGTATGAACCAAGACGGTGTGCGTCAGGGTTATGATTTGGAACAATTAAAGAAGATCCGCGAAGTTTGTAACGTACCGCTTATCGCATCAGGCGGTGCTGGAGAAATGGTCCACTTTAAAGACGCATACCAACAAGCTGGCGTTGATGGTGCTTTAGCAGCGTCGGTCTTTCACAAACAAATTATTGATATTCAAGAACTAAAAGATTATTTAATTAAAGAAGGTGTTGCGATTCGCAAATAACTCGCGAACAGTTACCCGGCCATTGCTTTTAGCGCTAAATACGGACTAAAGACAAATACAATGGCGGTTAGCTTGTAATAAGCAAGAACCTTTATATAGAGCAGCTCAAGCTGCTCTTCTTTTATGCCTAGAAGTTTGGTGTGAATCGTCAGGGTCACAGGCTTTAACAGCGTCACGAATAAAGTAAAAAGCAGTAAACAAACTAAGTTGATAACACTCATCCAACCAAATAACGATACTAAAAAGTCATAATTTAATTCCATCACCCTCTCCTTATAAAAAAAGCCCGCCTAAGCGAGCTTTAATAATAGATAAGTCTTCACGAAATTGATTTGATCCCAATCAATAAACCGCACAACAAGTCAGATAAGGATAATCACTGTTATGCTTTATCCAATCGAATTAACTTGCCGCTATCCGTGACAATCAATAACTGGCCTGACGCCGTTTCGACTATGTCTCTTAAACGCTCACCTTGGTCTTTAAAAAACGTCCATTGATTAGCTGGCTGCCAGGGACCTTTTGCATAGTCTTGCTGAACTGGCTTTTTGGCCGCTTTCGCTTTGTCCTTAAGCTCTACGACACGAATTTCTTGAAACTTTAATGACGTATTTACAAGTTTACCTTTAAGCGCTGGAAATAAATCGCCCTCATAAACCAGCATAGAAGAAGGCGCGATCGAAGGCGTCCAGTTTACCAAAGGCTGTTGCATTTCTGGTAAAGCGCTATGCGGCGTTATCTCTGAGCCTGAGTAGTCGATTCCGTAAGTGATCTTAGGCCAACCGTAGTTTAACTCTGGTTTGATAATATTAATTTCGTCACCGCCTTTTGGGCCGTGTTCGTTAGAAAACAAAACACTGCGGCTAGCGTCATAATACATGCCTTGCGGGTTTCTATGTCCATATGAATAAATCTCTGGCTTGATGGTTTCGTCTTTCTTAGCCATTTCTACATACGGGTTGTCAGCAGGAACACTGCCGTCATCGTTGATTCGAATCACTTTACCGAAGTGGTTGTCTAAGGTTTGTGCTTTGTCCATATGGGTATAACCGTCACCTACACCAAACACTAAAGTTCCATCTGGCATAAAGACTAAACGACCGGCAAAATGATAAGTCGCAGCTTTAAACGGCTGTGCAGTAAAAATATCACGTTTGTTTTTGAGAGAAAAACTGGTGACCTTACCATTGTTGTCTTTTTGTAAAACCACTTCAGCAGTTGAAAGGCGAGTTGCATTTTTAAGGCGATGGCCAGCTGAATAAGTAAGGTAGACCAGGTTATTTTCAGCAAAATTAGGATGCGCTAGTACATCCAACATCCCACCTTGGCCACTTTCAAAAACAAAGTCAGTAAACGTCTCGTCTGCTGGTGACATTGTATTGTTTTTGTTGTCCCAAAGTCGCACCTTACCATCGCGCTCAGTAATTAAAAACAAGTCATCGTTTAATGCCGCAATACCCCAAGGCTTATGTAAATCCGACGCAACCGTCGACGTTGAAAACGTCCAGTCTAATTGATAACTCGCGTTCGCCTCTGATGCGAACGTACTCACACTGGTCGTTACTGCAATGAATGAAGCACCGATTGCAGTAATCGCAACGCGGCTTTTAGAGGTTTGAAAAAACTGTTTAGTCAATCGAGATAAACGTTCCATGGGTGTCTCCGTATTTGTTTTTGGCACTGATAAGGGCTACTGGCCATTCTTAGCCTGTATTTCGAACCCATTTCAATAAAATTTAGTCGTTATTAGAACGGTTTACTAGTCTTTTTCGTTCACATTCGTCTGACGTTTTGGTCGAAAATAATCGGTATTTTCATAATAGGCTTTATCTTCGTTATCTGTATGCCAGCCAGGAACACCCAGCAGAGGTAACGGAGACATTTTAGAGTTATCAGACAGCAACCCTTCTGTTAACAACGCATTAAGCTTCTGATCTAAAATTCGATACTGAACATTTTTAGGCAGACTCAAAATTTCAGCACTGGCATCTACGCAAATCCATTTACCTGTTAATCCGACAAATGGCTTGGTCAACATTTCGTAATTGGCGTGACCGAATTGGTATACAGCGACACCTTGCTCAGATTTTTGATGCCATAGTTCCCTATTTTGCCACAAGGCCTCTTCCCATTGGTGATTTCGGAGCTGTTCTAAAACGTCTTGATTTTTAGTGACAATGACAACACCACATTCATCAAACAAAGTAAGGGCATTGCGTAATTTTGAGCGGGTCTCTGCGCCATGACTGCGAATATCTTTAACGTGAAGTTCGTTTATTTTGGCTTTACTCAGTGGAAACATACTCCACACCAATGCACCAAAGATGTCATGCCATGATTGGCTTCGAGTCGGGACTTTGCCTGTATCATAAATCTGAGTTTCATAATCAACCGCGGAATAATCTTGATCCGGTCTTTGCTCAACAAACTGAATGAGCTTGTTGTTATTGTTTGTGACCTCATACGGCAAAAGCGAATCGAGTGCTTTACAGCTTGGCCATTGTTGCCATTCGTCAAAGGCAGCCATTTGGTTAATGTCGTCAAAACAACCTTGCGCAGCAAACTCTGTCGTCCAGTGCGTGTAACTTGAAAACTTTTTCATTTAACCCCGTGCGATGCTTGGTTAAATCCTAGCCATAACCGAGCTTTACTCTCGAAATTCGGCCTGACTTAGAATATAGTCGTTGCGTTGCCCGCTATCATACCGCACCGATAGCCAACTTTTAAAACGAAAAGGGAAAGAATAATGATAAAAAAACTGACCGCCCTATCTTTGTTAGCTGCCCAACCGGTTATCGCTGACCAAGACAACTTTAACAAGGCGTATCAATCAATTACAGAATCAGAACTAAAAGCTCACGTCAAAGAAATCGCAGACGATAAATACATGGGTCGCTTGCCAACAGGCCCGGGCGAAAAGCTGCTTTTAGATTACATGACCAAACAATTCAAAGACTATGGTTTTGTGCCAGGAAACGGCGATAGCTTCTTACAAGCCGTTGATCTATTAGAAATTACCGCTTCTGAAGATCAAGTTTTAGAGATCGGTGGAAACAAATATAAGTACCGCGAACAAATGGTAATGGGTACGAGTCGTAGCAGCGAGTTAGAACAACTTAAAAATTCAGAGTTAGTATTCGTAGGTTACGGTATCAATGCCCCAGAATACGGCTGGAACGACTACGAAGGCATTGACATGAAAGGCAAAACGGCCGTTATTCTTGTCAATGATCCAGGATATGAATCGGGCGATGACAGCAAATTCCAAGGTACAACAATGACTTACTATGGTCGTTGGACATACAAGTATGAAGAAGCAAGCCGTCAAGGTGCATCTGGTGCCATCATAGTTCACGAAACAGCCCCTGCGTCTTACCCATGGACAGTAGTAGAAAACTCTTGGACTGGTCCACAATACGGTTTGTTTAAAGCAGACGGTAACAAAGACCGAGTTAATGTCGAAGGCTGGATTCAGCGCGATGTTGCCGTTGAGTTGTTCAAACAAGCAGGCCTTGACTTTGATGAGCTCAAAAAGAAAGCCATGAAAGCACCAACGAATGCTGACCTTGGTGATTTGACTGCATCGGTCACGGTTAAATCAAAAGTTAAAAAGTCGACCAGCTACAACTTTATCGCTACCTTGCCTGGCTCAGAGCGCCCAGACGAGCACATCATCTATTCAGCTCATTGGGACCACATTGGTGTCGATGAGAGTAAAAAAGGCGACCAAATATACAATGGCGCCCATGATAATGCGACAGGTATCGCTGGTATGTTGGAAATTGCTCAAGCGTTTTCCACACTTGGTAAAAAGCCAGAGCGCAGTGTGACTTTCTTGGCAGTTACAGCAGAAGAACAAGGTCTACTTGGCTCTAAATACTATGCTCAAAACCCTGTTATTCCACTTAAGAATACGGTTGCAAACATCAACATGGACAGCCTGAATGTCTTGGGTAAAGTAAAAGAAGTGAACGTACAAGGCCTTGGTAAATCTGACTTAGATGATTACTTAGCTAATGCCGCCAAAAAACAAAATCGTACCTTAGCAGTAGGCGAAAACCCATCAGCGGGTTATTACTACCGCTCTGATCACTTTAACTTTGCAAAAGTCGGTGTTCCTGCCCTTTATGCAGGTGGTGGTGTAACGCCAGTGGATGAAGAAACAGCGAACTACCGCAAAAAAATGCAACTTATTGTTCGTGGTTGTTACCACCAGCCATGTGACAAGTACCGTGAAAGCTGGGACCTAACGGGTGCACAGCAAGACGTACAACTGTTCTTTGACGTAGGTCACCAAGTTGCAAACAGCCCTATCTGGCCACAATGGTCAAAAACAGCTGAGTTTAAGCGTCAAAAATAACGCTGAACTAATATAAACAAGTCTAAAAAGCCTGCAATTGAAAAAGCGCAGGCTTTTTTTTGACTTTTGTTTGTAACAAAACGATGGAGAGCAAAACTAGAAAACTCAAACAAAACACATTATGGTGAACAAATAGCAAACACATCAGGAAGTGAAAATGAACGAATTTATCCATGGCCCGCTCGGACTCATCCACACAATATTTGCTGTTATTGCTCTCATTACTGGTCTGATTGTTCTATTAAAAACGAAAGGAACCAGAACCCACAAGCAACTCGGCTATGTCTACGGCGTAAGTATGATTTTGCTGAACCTAACAGCCATCCCTATTACCAATATGTCAGGTGGTATAGGCCTATTCCATGTATTTATTGTCGTTAGTTTACCAACGGTGATATTAGGCTTATATTTCCCGATGTTTTTGCGCCACAAAAAAAATTGGCTAATGACTCACTTTTCTTTGATGTATTGGAGTTACGTTGGTCTAATCGCAGCCTTTATCGCTGAAGTCATGGTTCGGTTACCAGTTTTACTCAGTACGACAAGCTCCAACTCAGCAACGATTTCAGCTATTTCTGAGACTGCCTCGTCGCAACCTTCAAACTACATTGCAATAATGAGTGCTTTTGCCATCATGGGGATCGTAATGTTTGTTGCCGAGTTGATTTTTAGAAAGTGGCGCGCTCAACTCGCTCCTAATTAATACATTTGATTTTTGAGCTTTACGTTTTACTGGATCAACAATGGATATCGATTACAAAATAAATGCACCGGTCAGTGCACAGACATTTTTAGACTTACTAAAAGGCTCAACGTTGGGCGAACGCCGCCCGATTAACGATTTAGAATGTATAACAGGAATGGTAAACAACAGTAATTTGATGATAAGTGCTTGGCAAGGTGACACCTTAGTAGGTATTGCGCGCAGCGTTACAGACTTTCATTACGCGTGTTATTTATCGGACTTGGCAGTTTTGACCAGCCATCAAAGATTGGGCATCGGCAAACATCTACAAATCCTTACTCAGCAACAGCTCGGCCCACAATGCAAGTTAATACTTTTAGCTGCCCCTGCCGCCAATGAGTATTACAAACATCTCGGATTCGAGCATAACCCTAGATGTTGGGTGCTGGATAGAAACCAAACGCTTAATTAAAACTTTTTCATTAACTCATACATTGAGCCACAAATAACATTGCTATCACGCTTGTAGAATTCTTCAACGAGAGTCGGTAGACCGATCGTTGCTGCTAACTCACCATTTTGTTTCATATAATCAATGTAAACACGCCCTAGCTTTTCATCGATAGCGATCATCATTGAAGCGGCCCCATATTTGTCATCAAGGGGTGGGTCTTGTAAAGCGCTACTTTTCTTTATTTGTTCAACAGCGTCATCATTACCTACTTTTTCATAATTTCGCAGCAGCATTCTCGCCGAAATCCTTTTTGTGAGGTGTGACTGACTTCGGTGGTGGATTTGATTTGCCGCTTCGGTGCAACGTTCGAGTATGTGAGGATTATTAGAGTTTTTGTCACACCACTTGAAAAACTGGGATATCCGCATTATGTTGGCTGCTGTATAACCAACGGCAGAAATATAATTTTGACCAAAACCAAAAGTCGACTGATTGTACGCTCCTTTGTCAAAAGCATTAACGTATACTTCTATCGAGCTTGCAGGGTTATCATTAAACTCTACCGACGTACTCAGCCCTTCGATAGCATTTAAAACTTCTTCCTCATTATCTTTAGACGCCCAATATGTCATGGCATTGAACCAAGTATGTCCATTGTGCTTGTCCATTGCTACCAATTCATTTATGAGCTCGTCATTACAACGCTCAATTGCAAAGTTTGTGCAAAGTAAAATTGCTTTATTGATTAATAACGGATGCGGTGCATTTTCATCCAAGTAGTTGATGATCCTGGATAGCTCTGTATTTTTACTCTCTTTTGGAATGTTGGGGTTTTGATAATTCCTTCGTGAAAATAGCGCAGATGCAAGACGCTGGTCTAATATTGGACTGTTTTCGAGGCTACTCAAGTAGTCATCACGATCTTGGAGCATTTGAGTGACTTGCTCTTGGCTTTCAAAAACATCATCCGGTAGACATCGAGCCCAAGGGTACTTATCTTCATCCAAAGATTGCCCTTCAGTTTCAAATGCTTGTTGCATAACCTTAGTGAGCTGTTCTTTTGTTAACGACTCATTAGCTAGGTTAGATGGATTAGGCTCGCTCCCCTCCGATGTTTCTGCTACTACTAAATTATTCTTTGGCGATTCAGTATTTATTGTGGATGCCGCTGTTTGTGTATTTCCTATTGATTCAGTATGTCCGAACCACCAATACAGCACTGCAATCAAGGCTATACAAAAGCTTAATAACAAACGCCAACGACGCCTCTTCGTAATCTCTTTTTTTACTAACAAAACAATCCTTATCTATCTTTTTTTGTGCCATTCAACGACAAAGCCTGAATCAACAAGCAGTTACTGTAATCAAATAGACGTCGTGTATCAATTCGATCCACCTAACTTTAACTGACCAAAAATCAAGCAGAATCCAATTTTTATCCCTTGCACCAATTTAATAACAATGGCAGTCTGAGTTGAGCAATGACTCTAAAGTCGTTGTGAAATAAGTAAGGTTTAGTGTTTTGTCGCGCCGACTATACAAACCCTGAATCTGTGATTTCGATTTAAATAATAAAATGGAGTGAACCACCTATGTGTTCAATATTTGGAATTTTAGACGTCAGTTCAGACGTCTCTGAGTTACGCCATAAGGCGTTAGAATTATCTGGTTTATTACGCCACCGCGGCCCGGACTGGTCAGGAATTTGGAGTAATAATAATGCGATTTTAGCCCACGAACGTTTGGCTATTGTCGATTTAGAGAATGGCGCGCAACCTCTAATAAATAATAATCGAAATCACATCTTAGCCGTAAATGGCGAAATTTATAATCACAAAAAACTAGAAGCAGAGCTAACCCCTGACTACGAGTTTCAAACTCAATCTGACTGCGAAGTTATTCTACCTTTATACGAAAAAATGGGTGTTGAGTTTATTGACCACCTAGAGGGTATGTTTGCGTTTATTCTTTACGACGAAACCAACAATACCTATCTTATCGCTCGTGATCACATCGGTATTATTCCTTTGTATTATGGCTACGATATGCACGGTCAGTTGTATGTTGCTTCTGAAATGAAGGCATTGGTCGACGTGTGTCGCACTGTGACAGAGTTCCCGCCTGGGCATTATTGGTCAAGTTCCGAAGGTAAGATTACCCCGTATTACAAACGCGATTGGCGTGAATATGACAGCGTCAAAGACCAAAGCGCAGACTTTAGTGCCGGAGCCAAACTGGTTCACGACGCACTGACGGACGCCGTTCGCAGTCATATGATGTCAGATGTGCCTTATGGGGTGCTGTTATCAGGTGGCTTGGATTCATCGGTTATTGCTGCTGTTGCGCAAAAGTTTGCTCAAACTCGGGTTGAAGACGAAGGGCAATCCAAAGCGTGGTGGCCACAAATGCACAGCTTTGCGGTTGGCTTAAAAGGCTCACCTGACCTTATCGCCGCCAAAAAAGTCGCCGATCACATTGGTACTATTCACCACGAATTACACTACACGGTTCAAGAAGGCATAGATGCAGTACGCGATGTCATTTATTTCTTAGAGACGTACGACGTAACGACAATTCGCGCTTCTACCCCAATGTATCTAATGGCTCGTAAGATTAAAGCGATGGGCATCAAAATGGTATTGTCGGGCGAAGGTGCAGACGAAGTCTTTGGGGGTTACCTGTACTTCCATAAAGCGCCAAACGCAAAAGAGTTTCATGAAGAAACCATTCGCAAACTTGATCGACTTCACATGTTTGATTGCGCCCGAGCTAACAAATCTATGTCAGCGTGGGGTGTTGAGGCTCGAGTACCATTCTTAGATAAGTCGTTTTTAGACGTGGCGATGAGCCTAAATCCAGAGCTAAAAATGTGTACCAACGGTCGAATGGAAAAACACATAGTTCGCGAAGCCTTTAAAGACTATTTACCAGAAGATGTTTTGTGGCGTCAAAAAGAGCAATTCTCTGATGGCGTTGGTTATAACTGGATTGATTCATTAGTCGCCATGGCAGAAGAACAAATTACCGACCAGATGATGGCGAGCGCAGAATATCGCTTCCCACACAATACACCTGATACAAAAGAGGGTTATTTTTATCGAACTATCTTTGAACAGCACTTCCCGTTAGATTCGGCAGCAGAGTGTGTACCTGGTGGTAAATCTGTAGCTTGCTCTACCCCTGAAGCTCTGGCTTGGGATGCTAAGTTTGCTGCAAATGCCGACCCTTCTGGTCGAGCTATGGTTGATATTCACGAGCAAGGCTATCAAGACAAATCCTAATCAACTTGTTAGTTATATAACAAAAGCGCCGAATACCGGCGCTTTTTTGATTAAATCAAGCGCAGTTAAACAATCAAATGAAACTGTGTTGAAAGGCTTTATGGTATAGTTAGCAACGGTATTACCAACGTCATTCGTTTGAATTTAAAAACGAATGCAAACGTACTAATGCATACTCATGTGCAAATTGTTTGTGTCGGTTTTTGTTGTATTTCTTTTTAATTTTCGTAAGTAAGTTCCGTTTATCATGATTGATATTAGCGACATTCATTTAGTCCAAGTTGTCAGTGAAGTTGGCAGTATGACCAAAGCTGCCGAGCAGTTACATATCTCTCAACCAACATTGAGTAAACGCATTAGCCGACTTGAACAAAAGTTGAAAATGGCACTGTTTTATCGAGATACCGGCGGCATGGTGCCCACCGAAGCGGCAAAGCTACTCACCCAAAAAAGCCATAAACTAACATCTCAGCTAGCCCAATTAGAACGTGAGTTAGCACTAATGGCCAACCTAAAGGGAGATATGATTTCTATTGGGGTCGGGCCAATTGTCGAACAAGATATCCTGCCAAAAGTTTTATTAGACTTTGTCGAGCAAGAATACAAATTTAAAATCTCTACCGTTACCTTATCTTCGGAAGCCCTATTAGAAAATTTAATGAACGGTCGCCTAGATGTCGCCATTGGTACATTTGGTGAAGAAGATGTACCGCACAATTGTGTTGCGCCACTTAAGTACAGTAACCGGTTTGTTGGGGTCGTCCGCAGTGGACACGCTTTGAGTCACCGCACAAAGGTTCACCTTAGTGAGTTAATGGAATATAAAAATATCTCCCCGAGCATTCCTAAAAACCTGAGTTTTAAAGCGTCACTGTTGATGAAAGATCGGGATTTTACCCCATCCATCGCCTGCGAAAGTTACGACATCGCCAAACGTGTCGTACTCAACTCAGATTATGTGACGTCTGGCCCTGAGGTATTATTTCGCAACGAATTTCTGTCCAACCAGCTGGTTAAACTTGAGCTTGAATCAGACTTAGTCTGGGAATGCCGTTGTTTAGTCAAACCAGAACGAAGCCTTGCACCTGCCATTCAAGAAATCATTGCCCTCTTCGCTCAATACATGACTCCAGCATAAATAGCTCATAGCGACTATATTTACTGCACATTGCGGGTTATATCCTCATTTAGATGCTTATTAATACAGGCTATGACTTTTTTTATGTAGGGCACCTAAAAAAGTTAATTACTCCTAGGACATATGCTCTATTAAAATCCGCTATCCAATTTTAAAGCTGTGTCTATTAGGCATTGCATCAAAATCAACATAAAAGGGTTAGTTAACTCAATGAAAAAAAATCAACTTCCTACTAAGTCGATCGTCGCTTTATCTCTAAGCGCTATGTTCATGTCTGAAGCTGCTTTAGCGGCTGGTTTTTACCTTAACGAACACAGTGCCAATGGTTTAGGTCGTGCGTTTGCGGGTCAAGCTGTTGTTGCCGAAAACGCGACCGTTTTATATTCAAATCCAGCGGCTATCACTCAGTTCGACAAAGCAACTTCTAGCCTTTTTATTAGCTATGTCGACCCAGGTATCGATTCGGAAGGTACAGTTACACTAACTAACCAAGGTCAAACACTGACATTGGATGCCAACCAAGAAGGCGTTGCAGGCAGTGCAATCATTCCTGCTGCTTTTTATGCTCGTCCAATCAACGATCAATGGTCTGTTGGTTTAGGTATGTATAGTAACTATGGCCTAGCTTCAGATTACGACGACAGCTTTAACGGTTTGCACTTTGGTGACCGCGCTGAAATCAAATCTATCAATATCAACCCAACTGTCGCTTACAAGCTGTCTGATACACTAAGTCTTGGTCTTGGCCTAAACGCTGTATACAGTGAAGCAGAATTAAGCACTTCGGTTCCAGCGGTTATCTCTGGTGCCGTTGGTGGCGTTGTTCCACCATTGGCTCGTATCGCCAAAGTAGAAGGTGATGATTGGTCATTTGGCTGGAACCTTGGTGTTCACTGGTCTCCAACTGACGCCACACAGGTTGGTCTTAGCTACCGTGCAGAAGTGGATTTAAACCTATCTGGTGAAATGCGTTCAGATGTTGTCGCTCCTTACAACCAACCGGGTTCTGTCGACATCGAATTACCTGCTGTAGCTGAACTTTCAGTAAATCATGCATTCACCGAGCAATTGTCTGTTCAAGCAAGCATTAACTGGTTTGGCTGGAGTAGCTTTGATGTATTAGAAGCAAATTTAGAAAACGGCATCGACGTTCTTCTTAAAGAAGAAAAATTCCACAACACTAAAAAATACAGTGTTGGCACAACTTATGTGTTTGATACAGAGTGGACATTGCGTGCAGGTGTTGCCTACGATGAAGGTGCGGTATCAGACGAGCACCGCAGTATTAGCATCCCAGACACTGACCGTCGTTGGTTCAGCGTAGGCGCAACCTACACACTAGATGAGTCAATTACTATTGATGCTGGTTTCGTAAAGGTCCTTGGTAAAGAAGCAGCCGTAAATGAGCAAACCGCATTTGGCCCTCTAACTTCAACGTTACAGGCAACTCAAAATGCATCTGCAACTATCCTAAGTGCGCAGTTGAACTACACGTTCTAAATATTTGTTGATTAAATAAAAAAGCGACGCCCTTACATTCAAGGTCGTCGCTTTTTTTGTTTCGCTTACTTTATTTCAAAGGTTAAGCGTCAATACCTAACCTTTGTCATCGCAGTCGTTTATTTTAGGTCAAAACGATCTAACTGCATGACTTTGACCCAAGCATCAACAAAGTCTTCTACAAATCGTTGTTTTGATGTGTCAAAGGCATATACCTCTGCAACAGCACGAAGTTCAGATGAAGAGCCAAAGATAAGGTCCACAGGTGTCGCTGTGTACTTCACTTTGCCCGACTGACGATCAATACCTTGATACACCTCGCCTGCTTTTTGCCATTTAGTTGACATATCGAGTAGGTTTACAAAGTAATCATTGCTTAACGTACCAGGCTTGTCAGTGAACACGCCGTGCTTACTGCCATCGGCATTGGCACCTAAACTACGCATACCACCAATCAATACTGTCATTTCAGGTACGGTTAATGCTAATTGATCTGCTTTGTCGATTAGGGCTTCAGTCGGCGACTTGTAATAACCCTTTTCGTAATAGTTACGGAATGCATCAGCATGTGGCGTCAACATCGAGAACGAGTTCACATCTGTTTGTTCTTGCGTCGCATCACCACGGCCAGGTACAAATGGAACTGTTACGTTAGTGTAACCAGCGTCTTTGGCTGCTTTTTCAATCGCAGCTGCACCGCCTAATACGATTAGGTCAGACAGAGACACTTTTTTGCTGCTGAAAAACGAGTCGTTGAAGTCCTTTTGAATTTTCTTAAGTACATCAACAACCTTCTTAACTTCTGCAGGGTTATTAACCGCCCAGTCTTTTTGTGGCGCTAAGGCAATACGAGCACCGTTTGCACCGCCACGCATATCCGAATCACGGTATGAAGATGCTGCACCCCAAGCTACGCGAACCAACTCTTGAACAGTCAAGCCAGAATCTAAGATCTCTTCTTTAAGCTCTTTGATTTCTTTGTCACCAATCAATTTGTAGTCTGGTTTTACGATTGGGTCTTGCCAAATATGAGTTTGCTTAGGTACTTCTTCACCCATATAGTTGTCAATTGGCCCCATATCACGGTGGGTAAGCTTGAACCATGCTTTAGCAAACGCTAAACGATAAGCTTCAGGATCTTTTAAGAAGCGCTCTGCAATCTTGCGATACTCAGGATCAAACTTGAACGCCATGTCTGCAGTCGTCATTACAGGCGGATTAAACTTACCTTTGATGTGCGCATCAGGAACAACCTTTTGCATTGATTCATCAGTAGGAATCCATTGCTTAGCACCTGCTGGACTGGTCGTTAATTTCCAATCAAAGTTAAGAAGGTTAGACAAATACAAAGACGTCCATTGTGTTGGCGCTTGGGTCCAAGCTCCCTCAAGACCACTGGTTACCGTGTCTTCAGAGTGGCCTTTACCACAGTTATTCTTCCAACCAAAACCTTGCTGCTCAATCGGTGCAGCACCAGGCTCACGCTCTAAACAGTCTGCAGGTTTGTGTGCTCCGTGCATTTTACCAAATGTGTGACCACCAGCTGTTAAAGCGAGCGTTTCTTCGTCGTTCATCGCCATACGAGCAAATGATTCACGAATGTTTTTGGCTGAACCAAGTGGATCTGGGTTGCCGCCAGGGCCTTCTGGGTTTACATAAATCAATCCCATATGAACTGCAGCTAAAGGCTTTTTCAGCTTACCGTCTTTTTCACGACGGTCACTTGCAAGCATCTCAACTTCTGGACCCCAATAAACCATATCCGGCTCCCAGTCGTCGTCACGACCGGCGGCAAAACCGTAGGTTTTAAAACCCATATTTTCAAGAGCGACATTACCTGCTAAAACAATTAGGTCACCCCAAGAGATGTGCTCACCGTATTTTTGTTTTACAGGCCATAACAAACGACGCGCTTTGTCTAAGTTGCCATTATCTGGCCAGCTGTTAAGTGGGTCAAAACGTTGTTGACCACCACCAGCTCCACCACGACCGTCGAGCGTACGGTATGTACCTGCAGCGTGCCAAGTCATACGAATAAAGAATGGGCCATAATTACCCCAATCCGCTGGCCACCAATCTTGAGAATCAGTTAAGACGGCATTGATGTCGTTTTTAAGTTGTTGATAATCTAATTCCGCAAATGCTTTTTTGTAATCAAAGTCCTCACCCAGTGGGTTAGAGCGAGCATCGTGATCACGTAACGGAGAAAGATCAATTTGGTCAGGCCACCAAAACAAGTTAGATTTTGCTTGGTTGGCCACTACGTGACCACTTCCGACAGCGCCTTTTGGCTTACTGATTTTTGCTTCTTCTGCGAGAGTGGCGCTTGAAAATGCAAAGGCCATGGCACTCGCCAGCAGCGAGGTTTTGAATAGTTTATTTTTGTTCATTTTTATAATCCTAAGAGTCTACTCTGTTTCGACCTTTAGAATTATAGAAACGATTTCCAATTTGGAAATTAAGATAAACTGAAGTTAGTGTTCAGTTTTTTTGAATATACGCAAAAATAATCAACGTAAATTAAATCCAGCGCCGCACCATTGAACAATACTTAGGATAAAGAATGGGAAACTTCGTTGATAAATGTTTTTCTTCTTGAACGGTTTGGTTATACAAAGTTAACCAGCCTACAAATAAACATACTAGGGTAAAGACAGACGGGATCACCATAAAAAAGCCCAACTGAGCAATGGCCACAAACACATACATAGGATTACGAGAAAACGCATAATACCCATCAGTGAGTAATGACCGCGGTGCTGTACTATCAATTCCTGAGCGCCAAACGTCGCCCAATTTAAAGTGAATAGTTAGAGTTAAAATAAAACCGACGGTGAGTAATATAAGGCCAATTGACGTTAGAGTTGGAGAAACCAAAGTGTTGAAAATCCCCAAATAATCGTCAACTTGAGGCCAAAATGCTCTCGCTAAACACACAAACCAAATAGCCACTCTAAAAATGCGAAACGCCAGATGGTTCCACCAAGTCGAACAATACGCGGCGCCGGCAAACACAACTTTTTGCTTAAGAGTATTTTG
Organism: Psychrosphaera ytuae; assembly: GCF_017638545.1. Classification (NCBI taxonomy): domain Bacteria; kingdom Pseudomonadati; phylum Pseudomonadota; class Gammaproteobacteria; order Alteromonadales; family Pseudoalteromonadaceae; genus Psychrosphaera; species Psychrosphaera ytuae. Next base: position 4,600 of record NZ_CP072110.1, on the reverse strand, counting down.
CAAGCGAATAATTCGAACGGTGTAAAATGCCGCTACTAAACTAAAAAAGACCGCCAAGTATGTCCGTTCAAAAGTTAAAATAAGTGAGCTACTGCTTTCAAGCGTCATGAATCTCCCCTTCAAAGACACAATTTTGAGCTAGCGGTGACTGTACTGTAACGAATTTACTCAAACAAATCGACTAAACAGACTCAAAGTCTGAAAATAACAGTATGATTTATAATAAGGTTTCTCTATTTAATATGAACTGCTTACCGACTTCGTAACCCATTCGATAGTCTTCAATTAGATCATCCTCAGTACTACCTAACAACTTACTTCGCAATGGTCTAGGTGGATAGATTTCGACTACTTTCAAGTCCTTTGGAGGGCGCTCAATAAAACGTTGGGCTTCATCATAAGACGCTTCATGTTTGTCGAGCCAAGTCAGCGTCCTTGGGTACCAGTTGGTTTTGTTAAAGACAGGTCGAGTCCTTCCGATAAACTGGGTAATTGGGCTATCCGACGTTTTTGACGTTCTGATCACGACAACTTTATCAGCACCCAATTTATAGGCTTCTTTAACCGGTATAGGGGCGGAAACACCACCGTCAATATAAGCTTTACCTCGAATTTTCACACCGGGCCGATACAATAAAGGAATTGCACTGGAGGCTTTTAAACTCTTTAGCCAACCGCTTTTTTGAGGGTTAAGTAGTTTGGTTTGTACTTTTTCTAGACTGGTCGTAGCAAATCTAATTTTTCTGCCCTGTGCGTTCTCTTTAGCCTTATTTAAGTCCAGTTGATAAGTCGGTGTTTTAACTTGTTTGAAGTACCAGTCTAGGTTCAACGCATTTTTACCGGTTAAGCCTGACATCAAGCTAAAAAACCGTTCGTCCATGGTTAAATGAGAAATTGCTGAATACGCAAATCCGGTTTGGCTACTTAAATAACTCGCAATATTTTGAGCCCCAGCTGAGGTCCCTACCAAAATTTCAAACGGATTAAACCCTTCAACTAACCAACTGTCTAATACGCCTGCGGTAAACACGCCCTTTTGACCACCACCTTCTGCAACAAGACCTAATCCAGGTACAATATCACTAAGAGCTAGAGGCTCCTGTGCCATAGAAGGATTAACGAGAGGCTTTTGTATGGCTTCTGATTGTAGCTGAACGCTCATTCTGTTTCCTTGTTGTATTGAATACACTAGACATAAGACTTAAAGCCGCAACTTCAAGTGCGAAAGAGTTTTATTATTCGATGACCTCTATAATTAGTAAATTAGATTTAAAAGATATAAATATTCAAAAATATAGAACGTTAAACCCTGTAAAATTAGGGATTTCTACTTATTCGCTTCCTTTGCTATGTTGAACTAACCTATTTAATTAACTAATGTTTTTAGTATAGTGGTTGTCTCAGCACTTGCTCAAAAGAATCACTTTCACGTGCAAATAATTGTCAACACAAGGAAGAAACCATGCCAGTTAAATCTAAATTAAGCACAGTAATGACTGCAATATCAGCTTTCGCTTTGAGTACTACTTTAATGGGTTGCTCGACCTCAGCACCAGTTGCCAATGACGCCGTTAAAATGGATACCAGTAAAACAAGTGAATACTCTCTAAAGAGTGGTGGCCCGTTATCTCAACATCAATCGGGTTTATCTATGCCCAAAGCCGATTTGAGCTTTACAATTTTGCCCGACCACAAAGCCATCATAGGCCACGCTGTGTTAACGTTAACGACAGTCAAACCGACCTCAACGTTTTCTGTAGATTTGGATCGTGTGTTTAATATTAACGGCATCGAACTAAACGGTAAGCCTTTATCTAAATCTCAATATCAAAATACCAATGGTGAGCTCGTTATTACCTTGACCAAACCAGTTCAAGGTATGTTCACCTTGGATATTCAGTATGATGGCAAGCCCAGACAAGCCGTTAGAGCGCCTTGGGATGGTGGCTTTGATTGGAAGCAAACAGAACAAGGAAAACACTGGATAGCAACCGCTGTTCAGGGTGAGGGTTGTGATTTGTTTTGGCCGTGTATTGATCAACCTCACGGTGAAGTAGCGCAGATGGATATTCGTATATCTGTGCCTTACGATCTTGTCGCCGCCTCTAATGGTGTACTCCAAAGTGTCACAAAAAATGGCGACTTAACCACCTATCATTGGCAAACATCTAGTCTTCACAATACCTACGCGATTGCCCTTAATATTGGTCCCTATGGCTTATTAGAAGAGCAATACACTAGCTTATACGGTAATCAATATCCTATTCAATTTTATCACCTAAAAGAAAATCAAGAGCAAGCCCAAACCTTATTTGATGAAATACCAACAATGATAGAGTTTTTCGAAAAAGTCATCGGCCCCTACCCTTTTGCAAATGAAAAAATGGGCGTCGTAGAAACTCCGCATCTTGGCATGGAACACCAAACCATTAACGCCTATGGCAATAAATATCGCAAAGACGAATTTGGCTATGACTGGCTGCTACATCACGAATTTGCCCATGAGTGGTTTGGCAATCAACTTACAAACAATGACTGGGATCATATGTGGTTACACGAAGGTTTTGGTACTTACATGCAGCCTTTGTACACCCAGTATTTACACGGTGACATTGCTTACAAAGCACACCTTTACAAACAGCGCGTCAATTTAGTCAATAAATACCCGATTGTCTCCAATCGCTCTTTGTCTGTAGAAGAAGTATATGACAGCGAAACCGGGCCAGGCGGTGATATTTACTCTAAAGGTTCGTTAATTTTACATACGCTACGTGAGCTCATAGGTGATGATGCGTTTTTTGCCGCAACAAGGCAACTCGTGTACGGAACCACAGATCCTAAGCCTGGCAACTTTGCCCCTAGATTTAGTGATACTAACGAATTTATTTCGTTAGTTAATCATCACACTGGTAAGGATTTATCCTGGTTCTTTGATGTCTATCTATTCCAAGCTTCGTTACCTGAATTAATAATAGAACCAACGGAAACTGGAATGACTCTTTCTTGGCTAGTAGAAAACAACAAGCCATTTCCTATGCCACTTGAGGTCAGCATAAATGGAGAAATCAAAACCTATGACCTTACCGACCCCAAATCGATAAAAATTCATCCAACAGATGTTGTTATTTTTGACCCACACAGTAAAGTGTTGCGTCATTTGCCTCATATTGAGCGATACCGTGAGTATTTGCAGGCTCAACGTGAAGCTTTTATGAAAAAGCAAAAAAACAATAATTAAATAATAAAAAGGAGTATTCCGTTGTTTTTACCTATGTTCGCTATGTTTGTTTTGATTTTTATCGTTGGTATTGTGACTGCCAGAGCTAGATTTGGTCACGTTAGAGAGAAGAAGATCAATCCAAAATATTTTCTATTAATGCAAGGCGAAGACGTACCAGAGGCTATTCTCAAAACGGGACGTTCTTTTAGTAACCAGTTTGAAATTCCGGTATTGTTTTTTGTTGCGAGTTTAACTTATATAGCGACAGGCACAGAGAGTATGGTGGGATTGGTTGCTGCATGGGTTTTTGTGTTATTTAGAGCCATTCACGCATACATTCACCTAACCAGTAACAATCTGATACGCCGTATGCAGACCTTCTGGCTAGGCTTCATGTGTGTACTTGTAATGTGGTTGGACTTATTCGTCCTTCTTGGGCTCAACTACTAAGGTTGAGTCATTTTCGTCATTATCGTCTGAGATAAATTGACCGTTTTCATCAAACAGGTGCTGCCACTTTTTTAACACCTCTGGCTGCGCCTGGTTGCTGTTGTCTTTCTCGTCAAAGATGTGAACTTGCAACAACGTTTCAAGTAAATCCTCTAACGTCACAATCCCCTGCACGTCACCATACTCATCAATCACTAAGCTGATGTGTAACCGCTGTTGCAACATGTTGGTAAAGAGCGCTGGTAATGACATATTTTCAGAAACCACATAGATTTCTTTTAACAGCTTTGACACTCTGAAGTTAGAGTCTAGCCGTGCATTGGCTAGCATAATGTCGCTCTTTAATACAAAGCCAATGATGTCATCGGGGTCTTCGTTGTATACCAATACTCTAGAATAAGATACCGATCCGTGTTGCTTGCCATATTCTTCTACCGTCATATCTTTTTGGACTTTAAACAGACGATTACGTGGTGTCATCACCTTGCGCAGAGGAATATGCCTAAACTGAAGTAGACCCTGAATGATTTCACTTTCTTGTTTTTGTAACGCCCCCACTTGAGAGCCAAACATCGCCATTGCTTCTATCTCTGAGCGTACGTATTTAGCGTCGTCTTGTTTTTTGCTAAACAATAACGTGATTTTGTCAGACATCCACACAAACGGCTTGAGTAAACGCACCATCCACACCAACATCAACGACACAACTGGTGCAAGTTTACGCCAGTGATTAGCGCCTAATGTTTTAGGAATGATCTCTGAGAAAACCAATACCAGCAACGTCATGATCGCTGAGGCGATACCAACCGCCGCACTGCCAAACACATCGGCAGCTTGTGCACCAACCCCAGCAGCACCTGCTGTGTGAGCAATGGTATTGAGGGTTAAAATCGCCGCTAAAGGCTGATCAACACGAGACTTTAAGTTATC